>NZ_JBIOAV010000002.1:0-864248 GCF_043952005.1 Haladaptatus sp. CMAA 1909
AGGAGGATGTCAAGGTACCCACCGTCTCACCGTCGCTCGCCGGTCGAAACGACGTCATCCGCGAACGGTGATGCCACCCGTTCGAATCGAAATCGCCGATAGGTCTCCGTTCGTCGGGACAGTGACGGTCGTCGGTTCGACCGTGATGACGACGTGACCGCCACCGAAATTCGGGACGCTCGCCACGCCCGTCCCCGCAACCGTCACCGTCGTGTCTCCCTCTACGACCGTCACGTCGCCGGTGACTCCAGTGCCCGCCGGAACGACGGGTGTAACCGGCGCGTTCGCTGGTTGGTCGGCGACGAGCGAGCCGAGCCAAATCCCTCCCAAAAGGACGGCCAGTATCACCAGTATCGCCATCAAGGCGACCGCGATGGTCCCGAGAACGATGCCCAAGGCTCCTCGCCGATTCGACCGTCGGGTTCGATGCTGTGCCCGTTCGTACCCCTCGTCGTAGCCGCGGTCGTATTCGGACTGTACTTCTTGTTTCTTGTTCGTCATCTCCGCCACCCCCTCTATCGAGTAGGAATGCGTGGAATCCGCCGCAGAACTGCGAGACGGAATACGAAAGTCGATGGGAAACCTCGGACGTCGGATGTCCGGCGGGTCGTTCACCGATTTTCGGCTCTCACCGACGGTCCCCGACTGTACTACTGCTGTACTCCGATAGAAGTCCCCCCTCGTCCTTCTCCGACTACATATAGGATATACAACAACATAAGGATTTGTACCAATACGGTAGCGTTCGAACGGGATAGAACGACCCGTCGACTCGGGAACCGGTGTGCACGCGGCCGTTCTACCCGTGGATTGACGGGGCTTCGTTCCGTTTACCGGACGATGGAAAACCCCGAATTCGAGGAACTGCAAGAACGAGCGGCCGATGCCGTTGCCGGAGAGGGACTCGAATCCGTGTACGTCGGACTCGTTCACCACGGCGGCGAACAGGAGTACTACTTCGGAAACGACGTCGAGGAAAACGAAGAGCTACAGGAGATGACCGTCTCCCAATTGGCAATGTTGCTTCGCGTCCTCGCGGATCGATCCGACGCCACCGCCGACGAAATCGCCGACCTCGCGGCCGAACACGCGGATCAAATGCAACTTCAGTGACCGCCGCTTGAACCCCTACCGGTCGGACAGCGACCCCGGGTTCCACGACCCGTCGAAGTCCTCGTGGGTGAACGGCTTCGCGTCCGCCCCGGCGTAGGTTCCGACGACCTGTCCGTCGCCTTCGAGGTAGTACTGGTAGGTCGTCAGACCTTCGAGGCCGACCGGTCCCCTCGCGTGTATCTTTCCCGTGCTGATTCCGACCTCGGCCCCCAAGCCGAACCGATAGCCGTCGCTGAACCGGGTCGAGGCGTTGTGGAACACGCTCGCCGAATCGAGGCCGCGCATGAAGCGACGCGCGCGCTCGGCGTCCTCGGTCACGATGGACTCCGTGTGCTTCGAACTGTACGCGCTGATGTGGTCGATGGCATCGACGAGCGAGTCCACGACTTTGACGGCGATAATCAAATCGCCGTACTCGGTCGACCAGTCGTCTTCCCCTGCCGCTTCCATCGCGACTATTTCGCGGGACGCTTCGTCCCCTCGCATCTCGACGTTCGCGTCCTCGTAGCGCTCGGCTATCTCCGGGAGGAACTCCTCGGCCACGCTCTCGTGGACGAGCAGCGTTTCCACCGCGTTACAGACGGCGGGATACTGCACTTTCGCGTCGTACGCGATGTCCGTCGCCATCGAGAGGTCCGCCGCGTCGTCGACGTAGACGTGACAGATCCCCTCGGTGTGTCCGAGGACGGCGATGCTCGTGTTGTCCTGTATGTAGCTGACGAACTCCGAACTGCCCCGCGGCATGAGGAGGTCGATTGCGTCGTCCATTCCGAGCAGCGCATCCACGTCCGCCCGCGCCTCGATGAGTTGCGACCACCCGTCGGGCATCTCGGACGTCGCTTCCCGAATGATTTCGAAGAGTACCCTGTTCGAATTGCTCGCCTCGCTCCCGCCCTTCAGTATCACCGCGTTCCCCGACTTGAGTCCCAGGGCGGCGATTTGGACGAGCGCGTCGGGCCGCGATTCGAAGATGGTTCCGATAACGCCGATGGGAACGGTACACTTGTACAGTTCGAGATTCTCGTCGAGTTCGCGCGCCGTTTGGGTCTTCCCCAACGGGTCGTCCTGGTCGGCGACGCTCCGAACCATCTCTGCGATGCCGTCGAGTTTCGACGGCGAGAGTTCGAGTCGGTCCACGAGGGCCTGACTGTACTCCCCCGCCGCGAGGAGTTCTTCCGCGTCGCCAACGTCCCGCTCGTTGGCGTCGAGTATCTCGTCGCTTCGCTCGATGATCGCGTCCGCAATCGCGTTCAACGCCGCCGACCGCTCGTCGTCGGATCGCTTGGCGAGTTCCAGCGCGGCGCTCTCTGCCTCTTCGACTTTCGTTTCCGTGGGTTTCTCAGTCATCGGTGGTGTCCTCCGGGACGAATATCGTTCCGACCGCCTCCTCGTCGACGATTCGCTCGACGACGTCCTCCTTCGTGGATCGCGCGATGATGGCCGGGATTCCCCGCTCGCTCACCGAATGGGCACCGGCCACCTTCGTCTGGATGCCGCCGAACTTCGCGGTAGCGCTCTCGTCGACGATCTCCTGTACGTCCCCGTAGTTGTACCCTACCGCTTCGATACGTTCCGCGTCGGGATTTTCCTTCGGGTTGCTGGTGTAGACGCCGCCGACGTCCGTGAGCGTGACGAGCAGTCCTGCGTCCACGCCGACCGCCACCGACGACGAGAGCATGTCGTTGTCGCCGATCTGAATCTCCTCGGTCGCCACCGCGTCGTTCTCGTTGATTATCGGGACGATTCCCCACTCCAGCAGCGTTTCGATGGTGTTCTTGAAGTTGGTGAATCGTTCGGCGCTGTCGAGGTCGTTTTGCGTGACCAGTATCTGTGCGATCTTCTGGTCGTAGCGCTCGAAGCTCTCCGTGTACCGTCGCATGAGGTGGGACTGACCGACCGTCGAGAGGGCCTGTGCTTCCTCGATGGTCCCGTTCGGGTACCCGATCCGGCCCTTCCCGGCACCGATGGCCCCGGACGAGACGAAGAGGACGTCCCGCCCGCGCTCTCGCAGTTTCATCACGTCGTCCACGAGTTTGTCGAGTTTTTCGTCGTCGAGCTTCGACGTCTCGTCCGTCAGCGAGTTCGTTCCCGCCTTGATGACGACTCTGTCGGCCGTCGCCGCCTTCTTCCGCGCCCGTTTCAGCGCCCGCGTTTCGCTCGCCTCATTCATCGTCATAGTCGGGTGCCAACTCCTTGGAGCGATCCTCCGCCGCTTTCACTGCTCCCCCGATGGTCTCCTCCACGGAACTGTCGCGAAGGACTTCCATTCCCGCTATCGTCGTCCCCTTCGGGGAACACACCGCCTCTATCAGGTCGTCGATGCTCTCGTCGGACCGGAGTACCGTCTCGGCGGCACCTTTGAACGTCTGTGCGGCGAGCATCCTCGCATCCTCCGGACTCAAACCGCCCCTTACACCGGCCTGCTGTACCGCGTTGAGTAGGTAGAAGACGAACGCGGGTCCGCTGCCGTTGACGGCGGTTGCGACGTCCATCTGCGCTTCGTCTATTTCGACGAAGATGCCCACGTCTTCGAGGAGCGACTCGACGTCGTCCGTGACTTCCGCCCCGGCGACCGCCGCCGCCATCGTCCCCGATTCCGCCGCGAGGTTCGGCATCACCCGAACGACCGCCGCGTCGGTCCTCGCTTCGAGCATCGCCGTCGGGACGCCCGCGGCGATGGTGATCAGCGTCTGCTCCGGGCCGAGTTCGAGTTCCGCGACGACGTCCCCGACCAAGTCGGGCTTGACCGCGACGAACACGATTTCCGGTTCGGTCGCGGCGTCGACGTCCATCGTCGTCTCCGAGCAATACTCCGAAACCGCATCGAGGGCCTCCGGGTCCACGTCGTATGCAACTACGGTGTGGTTTCCCGTTCTGGAGAGCCCCTTTACGAGGGCACCTCCCATGTTTCCACACCCGATAACGCTAGCCTGTACCATCGTATACTGGTCCGTCGTAGGGACGGAGACTAAATAACGTTGGTAACGGCAGGGACTGCCATTCGATCGAAAAAAGTCGCGCCCCTCTCAGGCGTCGGTCGTTACGCTTCGGTCGATGTTGGATACCCCGCCGAGTTCGTTTACGACGGACTCGGCGTTTGGACGTGTGAGATATATCCCGTGAGGTCCGTCGTCGTGATCATCCCGATGACGCCTTCGGTCTCGTCGACGACCGGCATGTGGTGAAATCCGCGTTCGACCATGTGGTCGGAGACGTCCCGAATCGAATCTTGTGCCGTCGCGGTGGCCACATCGGTACTCATGTATGTGGAGACGGGCGTTTCGTCCTTGGGTTGGCGTTCGGCGACTATCCTGACGAAGTCCGTCGTCGTCAGGATCCCTTCGAGGTGGTTTTGGTCGTCGATGACGATTACCGACCCCACCTCGTTGGCAAGCATCTTCTGTGCCGCCTCCTCGACGAGCGTGTCGGGCGTGACCGTCTGAAGCGTGGTAGACATGAGCCGTCCCACCAGAACGTCTTCCATATTCTCTACTCTTCACGAATATGGATAAAGGTTCCCGCTGTTACAATTTCGAAGCCTACTCCTCACATCCGACCGGCGTAGCATCGATCCGTCTCGTTTATCGAACGGTTCCGGTTCGAGGTCCGAAACCACGGAGACGGGAGCGAACGGGGAATATCCACGATAGCTTTCATAGCTACCTATCGTACCTATTTTACAATCGGTGACTATTCTAATCGTTCTCCCTCCCGGTTTCGACGTTCGATACGCACCATCGTACGGACGATAGCCGCCGGTACCGTCGCATTCGATCCACGAGGTGGGCTGTCGGCCTTATTATTGTTGCGTTCAAACAACAATATCTGCCAGACTCACTCACCTTATATGGTTGTGGGTACCACACACGACTGGATATCATGACCAGGGATCGATTTATTCGGGGACCTCCCCGAACAAACTCCACCTTCAGATTCTGACGTACAGTTCCTCGATACCACGCTCCGCGATGGCGAACAAGCGCCCGGCATCTCGCTCACGCCGACCGACAAGGCCGACATCGCACGAAAACTCGATGCGACCGGCGTTAGTTTCATCGAAGCGGGCAGCGCTTGCACGGGAGCGGGCGAGAGAGAGACGATTTCGCGCGTCGCCGACCTCGGCCTCGACGCGACGGTGACGAGTTTCGCCCGCGGCATCAAGGGCGACATCGACTTGGCGCTCGACTGCGGGGTCAACGGCGTCAACCTCGTGGTCCCGGCGAGCGACCGCCACATCGAGGGAAAGGTCGGGACGACGCATGACGAGGTGGTCGAGACGACCGTTCGGCTCACCGAATACGCCAAGGACCACGGCCTGTGGGTCGAAGTCCTCGGTGAGGACGGGTCGCGCGCGGACCTCGACTTCCTCGAACGACTGATGCGTGCGGGCCTCGACGCCGGTGCCGACCGCATCTGCTACTGCGATACGGTCGGCCACGCGACGCCGGACCACACGGCGGACGTCATCTCCCGATTGGCACCGCTCGGTCCCACGGGTACTCACACCCACGACGACCTCGGGTTGGCGTTGACGAACGCGCTGGTGAGCATCGCGGCCGGGGCCGACCTCGTTCACGCCACCGTGAACGGCATCGGCGAACGCGCTGGCAACGTCGCGCTGGAAGAGGTCGCGGTCGCGCTCGACCACGGCTACGACGTCGAGACGGTCTCGTCCGAAAAGTTGTACGACCTCGCACAGACGGTCGCGACGGCGACGGACGTTCCGCTCGCGCCGAACAAAGCCGTCATCGGCGAGAACGCGTTCACACACGAGTCGGGAATCCACACCGACGGGACGCTCAAGGACGATGCGATGTACGAGCCGTACTCCCCGAGCACCGTCGGCCGCGAGAGACGACTCGTCCTCGGAAAGCACGCCGGACGTGCGGGCGTCCGTGCGGCACTCGACGAACACGACGTCGACGTAACCGGGGAGGAACTGAACGCGATAGTCGAGCAGGTGAAGGAGATCGGCGAACGCGGAAAACGCATCACCGACACCGACCTGCTCGCCATCGCGGACGAAGTACAGGGCCGCCAACGCGACCAGCGCGTGGAACTACTGGACCTCACCGCGACGAGCGGCGGTGCGACACCGACCGCGAGCGTTCGGCTATCCGTCGACGGCGAAGAGCAGGTGGCGAGCGGCGTCGGGAGCGGTCCCGTCGATGCCGCCATCACCGCGACCCGACGGGCGCTCGATATCGACGCGACGCTCGAATCGTATCACGTGGATGCGATTACCGGCGGGACGGACGCGCTCGTCACCGTCGAAGTCGAGGTGTCGCTCGGCGACCATTCGGTGACGGTGAACGCGAGCGATTCGGACATCACTCGCGCCAGCGTTACGGTCATGCTCGACGCGTTCAACCGACTCCTCGAACGGAGTCCGAAGCCCGCTGTGGCCGATGATTGACGACCCGTAAGTCGGCCACACGAAGCGGATTTTTATGGAAATCACGCACCGACAGTGGCGTATCGTTCCACGCGCTATCGGCTCGGGGAATGTACCACAACACTCACTGTTCACCGTACCGATAGAGGGTTCATGGCTGGGGGGTCAGGAGAGAAATCGATCACTCGGAGGGGCTTTCTCCTCGGGGCCGGTGGCGTGGTAGCGACCGCTGCGTCCGAACCGACGGCGGCGCAGGAAGGCGGGTCGGGAGGGAACGATAGCTCCGGAAACGGGAGTTCGGGCGGCGGTGGTGGCACGACACAGACGGTACAAGTCGGTCCCGGTGGCGACCTCATATTCGACCCGGACTCGGTGACGATAACGCCCGGAACGACGTTGGAGTTTGTTTGGGACTCGGACGGTCACAACATCTTCGTCGAAAATCAGCCCGACGGCGGGAACTGGGACGGAACGCCGGGCGGCCAGAGCAAGTTGTACGACACCGGCTACACTTACTCGCACACGTTCAACACCAACGGTGAGTACGAGTACTACTGTGTCCCTCACCGAAGCGCCGGTATGACTGGAACCGTCACCGTCGGCGCTTCGAGTGGCTCGTCCCAACCGGCGATTCCGAGCAAGGCAAAGACGTTGGGATTGGCCGCTACCGGTGCGCTCGCGTTCGTCTTGGGGATCGGGTACTTCCTCCTGCGATACGGTGGAGACTACGGGGAGTCCTGACCGGTGAACTGGGGAAATTCTTTCCTACCGGATGGTTCGCGACGGAGGTGAACGGGACGATTCGACCGCTCGGACGTTCGATCCGAGGACCGAGCCGTCGCTATCCTCCCATGTCCTCCGTTTCAGTCCCACTGTATCCGCTCGTGGATGAGGATGGTACCGTTACTACGAACGGTGACGAGATGGTCGTCGATCGTGAACCGCACTTCGATGCCGCTCTCTTTCTCCTCGCTCGCCTCGATGAGGTCCTCCAGTGCCTCCGGATTGACGTACTCGTACAAGCTGAGTGAGGCTTGTCTTTCCGGCGGTTCCAGCGTATCGACGAGTGCTTCGACGAGACTCACTGTCAGGGATTCATCGGCGTCAACGGAACGTGTCCGTTGCAAGACGTACTGGGGTGGGACGCTCGGACCCGGACGATTGTCTTCGAACCAAGTCGCCTCAGTGGCACTTGCCTTGCTCGGCATACCTTCTATTTTTCCGCTATCCACTTCAGTAATCGCCCCTTACTCGGGAATTTGATAAAACTTCGGTGAAATAATCGGGTATGAACTCGACGATTACGCTTATTCGGGATGCGCTCTTCCATCGAGTCTCGTTCAGTACCCGTCCGATCCCGGCGAATCACCGATCACTAGTCACCGATATAGTTCCAATAATGGATACTACAATCAAATTTTGTGCTTCAGGTAGTTACTTTTCCTCCTCGGTCCATGATTCGATCGCACTCACACGGCATAACAGAGACACGGTCCAGCGCCATCACTCGGACACAGCCACTTTCGCCGACTGCCTGTGAGCGCACGGTTCGCACTCCGTCTTTTTCCATCGACTGCGTACCTGACGAGAGCGGGGAAGGTGTCCACGTGGCGACCCAACGGACCCGCGTTCGCTTGGTACGCTCCGCACCTGTCTAATAGCAACAGTTATGTGTGATACTCTCTAACATGATATTGTCGTCGTACAGCTCTACAACCAAGGTAGTTCAGGAATGATTGCCTGTCGTCCACGCCACAGGGTAGGCGTCACACGACGTCTGCTTTCGATGCGTCACTCTCCTCATAGCGATGCGACGCGGTATCGAGATGGAAGAACGATGACCGTTCCATCCTAGTTATTTGGTAGCTCATACCGTACCTCCGTAGTATGGCACAGCAAGAAGTCCAACAGGAACTCACGGTCGACCGATTTACCCTCGGTCTGGTCGGTCCGGAACAGGAGTGGGCCGGTACCGTCGCCGATGGCGGCACCATCGAGACGCACACACCGCCGGCGTGCTGGGGACCGATGATAACGCCCGAATTCCGGGGTGGACACGAAGTGACCCGTCCGATTCGGGTCGAGAACGCCGAGGTGGGCGATGCGATCGCGCTCACAATCAATTCCATCGACGTGACGAGCATCGCGACGAGCACCGGAAGCATGCGGGAGCGCGACGGCGCGTTCGGTGACGACCCGTTCGTCGACCACAAGTGCCCGAACTGTGGGACGAAGTGGCCGGAGAGCCTCGTCGAGGGGACCGGTGAGGAGGCGATCAAATGCGCGGAGTGCGGTGCGAACGCCTCTTCGTTCGGCTTCGAATACGGATACACGGTCGCGTTCGACGACGAGCGCACGGTCGGATTGACCGTCAACGAAGCGGGTGCCGACGAGTTGGCGAACCGGGCGGACGAGGCGATGGCGCTCCCCGAGAATTCGCGTCAGCATCCGATTCTCCTCTACAAACCGTCGGAGATGCCGGGCACGCTGGGTCATCTCAGGCCGTTTATCGGAAACGTCGGGACGACCCCGCCAATCGAAATCCCCGACTCCCACAACGCCGGGGACTTCGGCCAGTTCCTGATCGGCGCGGACCACGACTGGGGGCTTCCGGACGAGGACGCGCTCGCACGACGAACCGACGGCCACATGGATATCAACGCCGTCCGCGAAGGGGCGGTCCTCGTCTGTCCCGTCAAAATCGACGGCGGCGGCGTTTACGTCGGCGACATGCACGCCAACCAAGGCGACGGAGAACTCTCGCTCCACACCACCGACGTGAGCGGCCGTGCGACGTTCGACGTTACGGTGATCAAGGGGCTCGACATCGACGGTCCGCTGCTCCTCCCGAACGAGGAGGACCTCCCGTACATCGGCAAACCCTACTCGGCGCAGGAACGCGAGCGCGGCCGACAGCTCGCGGCCGAGTACGACGTCGACGACGTCGCCGAGATGGGACCGCTACAGGTCGTCGGGAGCGGCGCGACGATAAACGACGCGACGGACAACGCCTTCGAACGCGCGGGAACCCTCCTCGATATGTCCGAAGGGGAGGTGCGCGCCCGGTGTACGTTCACCGGCGGCGTCGAAATCGGACGCCTCCCCGGCGTCGTGCAACTCACGATGCTCGCGCCGATGGAGCGCCTCGAAGAACGCGGAATCGCAGACCTCGTTCGCGAACAGTACGACCTGTAGGTCGGCCGCTCGTTCGATTTCGGTTATCGTCCGTCTTCGCAACCGCCCCGAACCGGCGGAAACACCGTCAGTTCCGCATCGCTCGGGCACGCATCGTTCTCGCCGACCCGTTCGCCGTTCACGGAGATGCGCGCACTGCCCTGTAGGCGACCGTCGTCGCCGTACAACTGGGTCTTCGCTCTTGGATATTGTTCGACGAAGGCGGCAAGCGCCTCCTTCACGGACCCGCCATCGAATCGCACCGATACCGTTTTCTCGCCTGTCGCACTTCGAAGCGGACCGTACACCGTAACTCGCATGTGGTCTGCTATGCGATATGGACGGAAATGCGCTCGGCGTATTTTCGCACCGAACACCGCCCTCTCATCTCACGGTGAGGTCATATCGAACGGCGGTTCGGTTTCCGGCGGGAGCGGAGTCTCGTAGCCCCGTTCTCCGGTTTCGTCCTCGAACTCCTCGTTCGCTTCCGCGACGACGGCGGGATTTTCGATGAGCGCGTACGCGGTTCCGCCGAGAACTTTCGCGGCGTAGACGGCCCCTTTCTTCCCGAAGTCGCCGTTCGCCGCGGTTGCCTGCCACGTGTGGCCGGGCGTCCCGACCGCCCACGTCGCCGCGCGGAACTGACCGGTCGGCGTTATCCAACTCACGTCCCCCACGTCGGTCGAACCTCCGCCGACTTTTCCTTCCGCGTGCGGTGGAACCGGTTCGTCGTAGAGGGCCGCGTCGCGTATCTCCTCGGCGTACTCCTCGGGGACGTCTTCGAGACTCGCCTCGATTCGGTCGTCGGGGATGGTCCCCTTGAGTTCGCCTGCGAACGCCCGGTCCTCGTCGGAATATCCGACCTTCCCGAGCTCCCGCATGGTCTCCCAGATGACGTCGGAGACGGTTCGGTTGGGAAGGTAGTCCCAGCAGCCGGTGACGAATCGGCGTTCCACGTCCGTTTGCGTCATCGTGGCCGCACCGTCGGCGATGTCCGTCAACCAGTCGCTGATCCGTTCGACTTCGGACCGCGTCGGTGCGCGGACGTAGTACCACACAGTCGCCGTCGCGGGAACCACGTTCGGCGCGTCCCCACCGTCCGTGATGACGTAGTGGACGCGGGCCTTCTCGGGGATGTGTTCCCGCATGTATTCGACGCCGGTGTTGAGAAGTTCGACGGCGTCGAGCGCGCTGCGACCTGATTCCGGTGACGCGGCGGCGTGGGCGGAGACGCCTTCGAACGTGAACTGAATCGAGTCCATCGCTAGCGAGCGGCCCAGCGTGGGCGTACTGAGGGTCGAGGGATGCCACGTGATGGCCGCATCGAGGTCGTCGAAGGCACCGTCGCGGGCCATGAACACCTTCCCGACGAGCGTCTCCTCCGCCGGACAGCCGTAGAATTCGACCGTTCCGTCGATGTCGCCGCGTTCGATGGCGCGCTTGACCCCGATGGCTCCGCCGACCCCGGCGACGCCGAAGAGGTTGTGCCCGCAGCCGTGTCCCGGCGCGCCCGGTTCGACCGGGTCGTGATCCGCCGTCACCGTCTGTGAGAGGTCCGGAAGCGCGTCGTACTCCCCGAGAATACCGACCGTCGGGTCGCCGCTTCCGTACGAGGCCGTGAACGCCGTCGGCATTCCGCCGATTCCGACCTCGACGTCGAACCCTTCCTCGTCCAACCGGTCGATAAGGACCTGTGCGGATTCCTCCTCGTGGAGACCGAGTTCCGGCGTCTCCCAGATGCGTTGGGCCATCGTCACCAATCGTTCCCGCTCGCTTTCGATTTCCTCGAACACGTTCGCTCTCGTCATGACTCTCGGCTCGTATGCCGCGACCATCAACGTTCGGCTCCCTGTCCGCCTTCACCGGTATTCTTCGGCGCTGTCGAGTTCACGTCGCATCTGTCCGACCGTGTGTCATCGAAATCCCCCTACTGTACCATCCTGAGACGACGTAAATCGTTGGAATAGGTGGGATAGGTGACTGAGTTACGGTAGTTGAAATAGGATTGGGGCACATATCGACGATCGGTTTAATAAAGCGTTCCGCCGAGGGGAACCGATTCCTCGGGGGTGACGAGGACCGGATTTCCGTCGTCGCCCGGGACGCCAACGGTCAGCGCCTCCGATTCGAATCCGGCGATTCGAACCGACCCCAAATTCGTCGCACAGAGCACTTGCATTCCGACGAGGTCGTCGGCGTCATGATGGTATCCCACCTGCGCCGCCGACCGGAGCGACTCGTCACCGAGGTCCAATCGGAGTTTGACCATTTCGGGCTTCTCGGCTTCGGGAAACGGTTCCGCGTCTCGCACCTCGGCGACGCGAATGCTCGCGTCGAACGGGCTGTCGGTCATACGGATTCCACTACTTCACAACGGTAAGTGGTACCGCCCGGTTTCGTCGTTGGTCGACGACGTGGCGCGGCGGAGACGACGACTACTTCGACCGCAGTCGCTCGATGATGCCGGCGGTCTTGTCGAGCGATTCGATATCGGTAATCGAATCGCCGACACCGATCCGTCCGGATTCGACCACGTCCGCACAGATTCCGCCGCGGCCGTTTTTGAGCGCTCGCGCGACGCCGTCCTGCTCGTTGAGTTGTTCGACGTGCGCACAGGGAGGCCGCGGTCTCGTCCCCTCCAACAGCGCGTCGCCGACCCTGAATCGATGGTCCAGTAGGTCGTGCACGTCGATACCTTCGGTGACGATGTTGCGCCGATGCTCGCCGGCCGTCAGGTCGAGTCCGAACTCCCGATTTATCTCCTCGATGGCTTCCCGGGCCAGCAGCGTGACCTGACAGACGTCGAACGGCGAGTAGTAGCCCGTTCCGTTGAAGTATCGGTCGCCTCGCAGTCCCCCGTCGGCGACTGCGTGCACTTCCGTGACCGACTGCATCGGTTCGGACCCGCCCTCCGCGATGAAGAGATCCGTGACGTGGGCCATGCTACCCATTTCGCTCCGAACGTAGATAACGACTCACATCGCTCACCTCGATTCGATGAATTGGCGGACGAAACGATTCGTTTCACGGGTAGTCCGTGTTGTCTGGCGGGGTGTAACGAGTTCGGTCGTAGGGGAGAGGAGCGGCCGAAAACTGGTCGCCCAAATTACCGCTTGAATATGCAACCACACCGAGTATAATGCTCAACTACCACATCCGGTTAGAAGGTACTACTATGAGACGCCACTGCTCGCAGGACGATGTCGATTTCGGTGAAACGCCCGTATCGTTGCGACTCCTCTCTCTCGATTGTACGATCGAATCGAATTCCGATAACGAGTGCCCATCTGCTTCGGCCGACTCCGGCACGGGTAGCGTCATCTCCCCATAGAAATGGTCGAGCACACCCGGACACTCGGATTCAAGGTCGCGTTCGCGCTCGGCCTCGGGACGATGATCGCCGCCGGTATCTTCTCGCTCTCCGGAACGGCGGTGGCGGCGGTGGGAAGCAGCGCGATCATCTCGTTCGTTATCGCAGCGGTTATCGCGAGCATCACGGCTTACACGTACTCGGAGTTCGCCTCCATCTACAGCGAAAACGGCGGCGGGTACCTCTTTTCCTCGCGCACGTTCGAGGAGGACCGATTGCTGTTCGCCATCGGGTCGTCGCTGTTCCTCGGCTACTGTGCGACCACGGCGTTCTACCTCGCAACCATGGGCGAATGGTTCCACCAGTTCATCATTCCCCACGGCATTCCGATTCCACACGGCGCTATCGCCGTTCTCACCACAGTTCTCCTCGGCTACCTCAATTCGAAGGGAACCGAGGAGAGCGGCACCTTTCAGGTACTCGTAACGAGCGCGAAGGTGGCCGTTCTGGTAGTGTTCATCGGCGGTGCCTTCGCATTCGCCGGGCCGACGCACGCGGTCGGGAAGTTCGCGACCAATTTCCAGACCGACGCTGGCGGCATCGTCTCCGTCGCCGCAGTGGCGTTCATCACGTTCTTCGGGTTCTCCGCCATCGCCGCCAGTGCGGGCGAGATAATCGAGCCACGGAAGACGGTTCCCAAGGCCATCGCCGCGAGCATCCTCACGGTAACGGTGCTCTACATCTTCGTCATCGTCGCCATGGTCAACTCGCCGATTCCGGCGGAGGTCGTCGCGAAGCAGGGCGAAACCGCAATGGGGAAGGTCGCCGCGGCGTTCTTGGGTTCGTTTGGAAAGTGGCTCATCGTCGCCGGTGCCATCTTCAGCATGGTGTCGGCGTCGAACGCCTCCATTCTGGCGGCGTCGGGTATCGGTTCCCTGATGGGAAAACAGGGGCAAGCGCCACGACGGTTCAGCCGGATTCATCCGACGTACGCCACCCCGTTCTGGAGCGTCATCGCGACGACGGGGGTCATTTCAGCCCTCATCGTCGGCTTCATCGCGCTGTTCCCCGCCGAAGGTGGGATCGTCCCGCTTCACCTCGGTCTCAACGCGTTGACCGGTTTCGCGAACCTGAACCTGCTCGCGCCGTTGGCGGTCGTCAACGTCGCGCTCATCGCCTCCCGTCGTCGGTTCCCCGACCTCGAACGCCCCATCAGGGTTCCGTTCTCGCCGTGGTTGCCCGTGTTGGGAATCGTCGCCAACCTCGCGCTCATCGCCAAGTTGCCGCCAACGGGAATCGTCGTCGGCGTCGCCGTCGAACTACTGTTCGTCAGCGGGTACCTCGTATGGGGCGGCGCGCCCAACGTGGACGAACTGGTCAGACACGCCGTCGAACAGCAGACGCAACCGCTCGGAACGACCGGGGATGGGCAAGCCGGAGCGGAGACGCTATCGGAACCGGATACCGACGTGGGGGCGGAAGAAGGGGGGACCGAAGACCGCTACCGCGTACTGGTGCCGATGGCGCGCATCAACCGCGCACCCGAGTACGTGAAACTGGCCGCGGCGCTGGCGAACGCCCGCGCCGAAAACCCCATCATTCACGTCCTCAACGTCACTCACATTCCCGACCAGACGCCGTACGAGATGGTACAGGACACCGCCGAAAAACGCGCCGACCGACTCATGGAGCGTCTCGACACCGTGGACGTCGGCGCCGAGTATACCGTCGGCGGGCACATCTCGCGGGACGTCGGGTTCGACATCAACGAAACCGCCCGCGATACGGGAGTGGACCTCATCCTGATGGGGTACCCCGAAGAACACTACGAAATCGCGGAGTCGGTCGAATACAACGCCCCCTGCGACGTGCTGTTCGCGCAGAACTTCGAAACGGGGGATTCGGAGGAACTCGACGCCATCAACGTCGGCGTGGGCGGCGGTCCGCACCACGAATCCATGCTCTCGCTCGCCGGTACCCTCGGTAAAACGGGCGCGACGGTCCACGTCATCAACGTCACCCCGACCAGCGACAACGGGACGACGGAGGATATGCAGGACACCCTCGACGAACTGCCGTCGGATATCGCCATCGAGCGCCACGAGGTCACGGCCGAAAGCGTCGCCGACGGATTGGTCGACGTCGCCGCCGAGAACGGGGGACCGTTGTTCATCGGCGCATCCCGAACGCGATTGCTCAAACGATGGATCCTCGGGTCGACGCCCGATCAAGTCATCCGAAAGGCCGACGCCGTCGGCGTTCCGGTCGTCGTCTACGCGACACCGACCGGCATCGCCGGCCGTCTCGGTGAGGCGTTGACCCCTCTCGGTCGGCTCACTCGACGGGTGTTCGGACGAGACCAGCGACCGGATTCGGCCAGCCCCGTTCGTTCGGACTGATCGACACTAACGCCGCACGGGACGGTCCGACTGGGACTCGTCGGTGTCGCGGTCTTCACCGGACCGTTTTCCCTACTCTTCGACTTTCCACTCACCGGCCTCTTCGCCGTGGAACGCCCCTTTCGCTTCGCGCCGGGTCGGCCAAAAAGTCACGATCGCCATCGACAGGTAGAACAGCAGTACGCCACCGATGACGACGGCACCGGGTATTCCCGGAACTTCGGCGGTTGCAAGCGGACTCTCGTTCGGAACGAAGACGGAGATGCGGAAGAGCCACGCCACGAGGAGAACCGTGAGCAGGGGAAAATATATCCGTTTCAGTCGGCGAGAGAGGGCCTCTCGAAGCGACACTTTCACCGTCGGTTTGCGCAGATCCGAACCGATCTTTTCACGCCAGTCGCGATGAATCGCGCCCTCCGGGTTGAACACGTTCGCGAAGACGTTCTCCTCTATCATCCGCACCCGCGAACGTGTCGCATCGTAGGTGCGATACCGCCGAACATCGAACAGCAGGAACATGACCATCGCGAACATCCCGATAAGCAGGAAGTACGGCGGACTGTCCACGCTTTCGAACGACAGCGCGAGCATCGCCACGATGACGGCTATCGCCCAGTCTATCGTGAGGTCCAACCGGTCCAACCGCGTGGCCATCTGTGAGACTTCGCCGCGATAGTAATGCGGCATCAGCGAGAGGAATTCGGAATCCTCCTCCGCAGCCTTCGTTGCCACGTCGCGGGCGCTCCGCTGCTCCGGATCGAACTCCTCGTCTTCCCGTTCCCCCATACGAGTGAATTGAACGTGCGGGGATAACTACCGCTCGGTGGAACTGTCGTCGTCGGCCCTCTCTTTTCGCCGTCACTGATAGAACTCGTCGAAGTCGGCATCGAATCGCCGTAGACCGAAGGGTCGTTCGACGAGAGTTCGGTCCGTGTCACCCAGCGATGGAGTCCGGGACGTCCTCCGGATACCGGTCACGATTCTCCCGATAGTATGTGGCCACGTAACCGACGAACAGGAACTTCATCGCCATCGCCGCCGCAGTAAAGAAAACGGTTTTGAGGGGCCGTTTCCGGTACGCCGAATGGACGGCGTATGCCGTTACGAGTCCGTTCGCGTAGTTGAGAAGCTCGATGGGTCGTCGCTTTCCGCGATGTCGATAGTACATCCGTTCGCCGAGGACGACCCGCGTCATCCACGCGTCGTCGTTCGTTGGCGGGGAGAAGAGAACGGGATTGATGACGCTGAAACCGATTGCCCCCGCGACGACGCGCGGTCGCCGAAAGTAAATTCCGCACATGAGAAGGGGGAGGACGAGCACGCGTGACCAGCCACTACGTGGATTCGCGTGCCGCATCCAGAGCGTATCCTTGACGCGACGCCAGTACCCCGACAGAGAATCGAGCGAGTGTTCGTTCGATTTGGGTTCTTCCATCCGTACGTATGGTATCTCCCGAGTGGCTAAAGAATTCCAACTCCGTCGAACGTGGACGTACAACGAATCGCGAGACCGTCTAGATGGCAGGAAAACGCGTCCGCGAAACCAGTGATTCGTCCGTTGAAAAGGTCCTACGCACCGAGTTCGGACACTGTGACGGATCGGTCAGAATGAATCGTAACGGAGTATCCTACGTACTCGAAGCGGATTTCCGGCGACCCACGCCGATAGAGGTCCTCGAGTGCATCCGGGTTGATAGCTTCGTAAAGGGGGGTTGCAGGCTTCCTATCTTTCGCTTCGGTCACCGCCCTCACCACGGTAGCAGTGAGCGATTCGGTAGTCTCGGATTCGACACGTATCGATGGCTCTGCTTTCGATGGCGGCGAGTCGTGCATGCCCTGCGCTGAGGCATGTCGTGCTATTAGGTTTACTGGGCGACGAGGTAACATGTACCAAAATATTCGGCCAGTCCGGTGACTCGACAGCCGATTTATACACAAGTTTCGTATTCTACGTACACAAAAAACTTAAACAGCTATTCCCCGACTGTGTAGATGTGTATCGCTACCATGCCACGAGCAATCTTCGACGATAGCGAGTACGAGCGGCGTTTAGAGCGGACGAAAGAGCGACTGCGCGAGGAGGAACTCGACGCGCTCGTCGTCGCCGACCCCGCGAACATGAACTACCTCTCGGGGTACGACGGCTGGTCGTTTTACGTCCATCAGGCTGTCGTAGTCACGCAGGAACGCGACGAACCGGTGTGGGTGGGTCGCGGTATGGACGCCAACGGCGCACGCGCCACCACGTGGCTCGGCGAGGAGAGCATCCGCGCGTACAGCGACGACTACGTCCACTCGCCGTACGACCTCCATCCGATGGACTACCTGAGCGAAGTGTTGGAGGACCTCGACGTGGAGGACGGCGACATCGGCTTGGAGATGGACGCTTACTACTTCAGCGCGAAATCCTACACGCGCCTCCAGAAGAACCTTCCGGAAGCCGGTTTCGAGGACGCCACGCTCCTCGTCAACTGGCTCAGAATCAAGAAGAGCGAGCGGGAACTCGATTATATGCGCGAGGCGGCCCGTATCTCGGAGGAAGCGATGCTGGCCGGACTCGACGCCATCGAGGAAGGCGTTCCCGAGTACGAGGCGGCGGCGGCAATCTACGACGGCCTCATCCGCGGTACCGACGACTTCGGCGGCGACTACCCGTCCATCGTTCCACTGATGCCCTCGGGGGACCACACGGGGACGCCGCACCTCACGTGGACCGACCGGGAGTTCGAGGACGGCGACCCGGTCATCATCGAACTCTCCGGCTGTCGGCACCGCTATCACTCGCCGCTCGCCCGCACGACGTTCGTCGGCGACCCGCCGGACGCGATTCAGCGGACGGCCGACGTGGTCGTGGAGGGACTGGAGGCCGCGATCGACGCCGTCGGACCCGGCGTCACCTGCGAATCGGTCGAGAAGGTCTGGCGGGACACCATTGCCCAGTACGACCTCGAAAAGGAGGACCGCATCGCCTACGCGATGGGACTGGGCTATCCCCCGGACTGGGGCGAACACACCGCCAGCATGCGGCCCGGTGACGAAACGAGATTGGAAGAGGACATGACGTTCCACATGATTCCGGGCCTCTGGTTCGACGATTTCGGCGTCGAGTTGAGCGAGACGTTCCGCGTCACGTCGAACGGTGCCGAAGTGCTGGCGGACTTCCCGCGTCGCCTCTTCACGGCGTAGGGGAGGAATCACGGAGGCCAATGAAACCCATCGAAGAATCGGGTGAGAGGGCCGTTAGCGGGGGAAAAGAACCCTCAGTTAGTCTCCGGCGCGCGAACCTGATTGTCCAGCGTCTCGCCCGATTCGAGGCGTTCCAGGTTCTCCGCCACGATGTCGGCGAGTCTGTCCCAGTGCAGCGGCGTGTGGCCGCCGGTGTGCGGTGTGATGAGGCAGTTCTCCAAATCCCAGAGCGGGTGGTCGGCCGGGAGGGGTTCGGGGTCGGTCACGTCCAGTGCCGCCCCCCGAATCTTGTTCGATTGGAGCGCGGCGACGAGCGCGTCGGTATCGACGATCGGACCGCGAGCGGTGTTGACGAGGACGGCGTCCGTCGGCATCGTCGCGAACTCCGACGTTCCGATGAGGCCGCGCGTCGCCTCAGTGAGCGGGCAGGCGACGACGACGTAGCGACTGCGCGAAAGCGCATCGTGGATGGCGTCCTCGTCGAAGCCGACCACCTCGTCCGTCGGTCCGCCCTTTTCCGGGGTGTATCGGACGCCGACGGTTTCGACGTCGAACCCCTGAAGGCGCTGTGTGACGGCCTGTCCGATGGACCCGAGACCGATGACCGTCACGGTGCTGCCGGTGAGTTCGCCGGACTGGAAGTGCCGCCACTCGGAGCGCTGCTTGCGTCGCCATCCCTCGTGGAGGCGGCGGGCGAAGACGAGCATGTTTCCGACAGCCTGCTCGGCGATGCCGGGTGCGTGGATGCCGCCCGCGTTCGTCACCGCGACGCCGCGCTCCGCGAGGGCGTCCATGGGGACGTGATCGGTGCCCGCGAAGGTACACGCGAACAGTTCGAGTTTGTCGGCGCGGGCGAGCAGGGATTCGTCCACGGTGATGCCGGTGACGACCCGCGCGTCGGCGACGAGTTCGCGTTCCTCTTTCGGCGTTCGGGCGTGGACGACGGTTCGGTCGGGGAGGCGGTCGCACAACGCCTCTGCGTACGATTCCATCGACAGTCCTTCGGTCCCCTCGCGGAGGACGACGATATCCGGGTTTTCACTCATGATGCACCGCCGCGTCGATTGACGCGAATCGATGGCCGAACGATTGTGGGGGTCCAACTTAGTCCTTTTGTGTAGTCGCTGTCAACGGATTGCGTTTACAATTAAGTGATTGGGGCGTGTCAGTACCACACATGGCAGAGTCAATACGTGACCGACTCGTCGACGTGCGACGCGAGTTCCATCGGTACCCGGAACCGGCGTGGCGCGAGTTCTACACGACACACCGACTCGTCGAGGAGATTCGGGGGATCGGCGTCGACGAACTCGCCGTCGGCACCGAGGTGTACGACAGCGACGACAGGATGGCCGTCCCCGACGCCGAGGACATCGAGGAGTGGTCCGAACGCGCCCGCGAACGCGGTGCCGACCCGGACCTCCTCGACAGCATGGAAGGGGGAAACACCGGGATCGTCGCGGTCCTGAACCGAGGTTCGGGACCCACGGTCGGCCTTCGGGTGGACATCGACGGCCTCTTCATCGAGGAATCGACGGACGACGACCACGTGCCCGTCGCCGAGGGATTCAGGTCCGAAGGGGACGGGACGATGCACGCCTGCGGTCACGATTCACACATGACGTGGGGGTTGGCGACGCTCGAAGCCATCGCGGAGAGCGACTTCGACGGAACGCTCGTCGTCTTCTTCCAACCCGCAGAGGAGGTGTCCGGCGGCGGCCACCCGATGGCGGAAAGCCGATTCGCCGACGACCTCGATTACCTCTTCGCCGTCCACGTCGGTCTGGACCACCCGACCGGCGAGGTGGTCGCCGGAATCGAGCGACCGCTCGCCATGTGCCACGTCGACGTGACGTTCGAGGGAACCTCCGCACACGCCGGGAAAGCGCCGCAGGACGGCGACAACGCGATGCAGGCGCTCGGTACTGCCATCCAGAACGCCTACGGGATTCCGCGGCACGAGGACGGGATGACCCGCGTCAACCTCGGGTGGGCGGAGGCGGGGACGTCGAGCAACGTCATCGCCGACTTCGCACACGTCGAAGCGGAGGCGCGCGGCGAGACGACCGAACTCATGGAGTACATGCAATCGCGATTGGACAGGACGCTCGAAACCGCCGCCGAGATGCACGGCTGTGACGT
The DNA here is from genome assembly GCF_043952005.1 of Haladaptatus sp. CMAA 1909. NCBI lineage: Archaea > Methanobacteriati > Methanobacteriota > Halobacteria > Halobacteriales > Haladaptataceae > Haladaptatus > Haladaptatus sp. CMAA 1909. The sequence continues at coordinate 20,720 of NZ_JBIOAV010000002.1, forward strand.
GGACATCGACGTGCGGAGCAAATCCCCTCGCGCCGACAGCGACCCCGAACTCGCCGACGTCGTGGCGGGCGTCGCCCGCGAGACGGCGGGCGTCGAATCGGTCCTCCCGGCCGCGGACTTCGGCGCGAGCGAGGACGCGACGTTTTTGATGCGGCGGGTACAGGAAAACGGTGGCCTCGCGACGTACCTCATCGTCGGCACCGACCACCCGACCAGCCATCACACGCCGACGTTCGACGTGGACGAGCGAAGCCTCGAAATCGGCGTGGACGTGCTGGTCGAATCCATCCGTTCCGTCTCGGGGACCGAAGCGTGAACTCCGAACGGACGGACGGCGGGAAACGCACCGCCGACGATATCGTCACTGTCACCGACGTGAACGCAGCGCGGGATCGCCTCGACGGCGTGGTTCACCGGACGCCGCTGGACCGGTCCACGACGTTCGCGGAGCGAAGCGGGGCGGCCTCCGTCGGCCTTAAACTGGAGAACATGCAGCGGACGGGGTCGTTCAAGAGTCGCGGCGCGTACAACACGATGGCGGGGTTGTCCCCGGCGGAACGCGAACGCGGCGTCGTCGCGTCGAGCGCGGGGAATCACGCACAGGGCGTCGCGTTCGCGGGTGGACTGCTCGACATCGACACGACCATCGTCGTTCCCGAAGTGACCCCCTCGGCGAAGATAGAAGCGACGCGCGGGTACGGTGCGGACGTCGTCGTCGAAGGCGACATCTACGAACGCTCCTACGAGCACGCCCTCGAACTCGCGGACGAGGAGGGGTTGCAGTTCGTCCACCCGTTCAACGACGAGGAGATAATCGCGGGACAGGGAACCGTCGGCCTCGAACTCCTCGACCAGTATCCCGAGATAGATACCGTCCTCGTCTCCATCGGCGGCGGCGGGTTGATTTCGGGCATCGGGACGGTTCTCAAAGCGCACGACCCGGATATTCGCGTCGTCGGCGTCCAACCCGAGGGGGCGTTCCACGCCAAACCGTCGCTCGAACGCGGCGAAATTCACGAACTGCCGGACGTAGACACCGTGGCGGAAGGCATCGCCGACACCCGGCTGCTCGGCAAGACGTTCGCCGTCATTCGCGAACGGGTGGACGACGTGGTGAGCGTCAGCGACCGCGAGATGCGTGTCGCCGTCACGCTCCTTGCGGAGCGTGCCAAAACCGTGGCCGAAACGGCGGGGGCAGCGCCGCTCGCGGCGCTGCTCTCCGGCGCGGTGGACGTGGAGGACGAACACGTCGCGGTCGTCGTCTCCGGCGGCAACGTGAACCTCTCGGAACACGCCGATTGCACCCGAACCGGTCTGATGCGACTCGGCCGATACGCGGAGGCCCGTCTCTCCGTCGCCGACTGGCCGACCGGACTCGGCGCACTGACCGAAACCCTCGACCGCCACGGCGCGGAACTTGAGGAAGTAGAGCGGGCACGACGAATCGACGCGGACGACCCGAACCGAACGCCGGTGACGGTCGGCGTGGCAGGAGGCGGACGGGAGCACCTCTCATCGGTGTTGGACGCGTTGAACGACCGGGACGGAATCGAGGTAGAAAACAGCACGCTGGACGGGTGACGCGAACCGAAACCGTCGTCACCGGGTTTCGTTCACGCGTTTCTCAGGCCGGTTTCGCCGACGGCGTCCCCGCCGCCTCGATGGCCTCGTTCAGGATGCCGACGCCCATCTCGATTTCGCGTTCCGTCGAATCGAGCGGCGGAAGGAGGCGGATGGTCTTCTTCCCGCATCCGAGGGTGAGGAGGCCGCGTTTCAGCGCCTCGTGAACGACTTCGTCCCGGCGGTCCGCGGTGTCGAACTCCACGGCGAGCATGAGTCCTTTGCCACGCACGTCGACGACGTGTCCCGGCGCGGCGTCGCGGAGCAGTTCCTTTGCTTGCCGTCCGCGTTCCGTCGCGTTTCCGAGCAGGTCGTACTCCTCGATGGCGTCGAGCGTGAGCGCGCCCTGCATCGACGCGAGGAGGTCGCCGCCGCCGAACGTCGACCCCAACCGGTTCTTCTCGGACGGGAAGAGGTCGGACCGTGAGATGGTCGCACCGGTCCGAAGCGCCTTCGCGCTGGCGATGACGTCGGGTTCGATGGGGTAGTGGTCCGACGCCCACATCTCTCCCGTGCGACCCACGCCGGACTGGATTTCGTCGACGACGAGCGGGATGTCGTAGGTTTCACAGACATCGCCGACTTCGGCCATGAACTCGGGGTTCGGAAACCGATAGCCGCCGACGCCCTGAACCGGTTCGATGGTGACGAACGCGACTTCGTCGGGGTTGACGTGACCGCCTTCCGGTTGGAGCGCGTTCCGTAACTGTGAGCCGTTTCCGGTGAAAAAGCCGCAGTCACAAGCGCCGTCGCTGTCGTCAGTGTCGCCCGTCGCATCGCAGAACGGGACCGTACGGATTCCCGCGATTTCCGGGTAGTGACGCGTGTACACCTCGTTCGAACGGGTCAACGAGAGGGTCCCGAGCGTTCGTCCGTGAAAGCTCCCGTCGAACGTGAAGGCGTACTTGGCGGCGGGTTTGTGGTCGTGGGTTATCTTCATGGCGTTCTCCATTGCCTCGGCCCCGGAGTTCGAGAGGAAGACGGTGTCCATGCCGTACTGGCTGGAGACGTCGACGAGTTTTTCGACGAGGTGGCTCGACGCGGGGAACTCCGCCGTCTCCGGGTCCGGACCCGCGCCGAAGTACATGTCCTGTCCGGCGATTTTCATCGGTTCGACCAGCGAGAACTCGCGCAGTTTGCCGAGTATCTTCTCGTTGTTGTACCCGAGCGGTGCCGCGCCGATGTGGCAGGTAAAATCGAGCAACACGTTGCCGTCGACGTCGGTGACGAACGGGCCGTCCGCCTCGCCCGTCACGTCCCAGACGAACTCGTGTGAGAACTCGCTCGGCGCGGAGTGTTCGTGATGAAAATCGATCCACTTCTGTGCGTTCGGACCGGGCAGCGTGACCACGTCGGGATTCGCCGTGTCCCTATCCATACACAATGTTCGTATATCCCGTTATTAAAACTTGTTGTCGTTACGGAACGGACGACCGTCGCTGGTAGGTGGCCGGTCAGTCGTCGTCTTGCCCGGCCACCTTCGCCCCGTCCGTCGATTCCTCCCGTACTGTCGGCGCACCGATGAGTCTCGTGCGGTCCTGGAGGAGGATGCCACCGGATTCCTCCTGAAACGTTTTCACGAGTCCGAGCATGGCGAGGAGACAGACCACGGCGAAGGGTGCCCCCGTGATGATGGAGGCGGATTGGAGCGCATCCACGCCGCCGACCACCATGAGGATGGACGCGACGGTTCCCTGAAGCACCGCCCAGAAGATGCGGTTGATGGACGAGGGGTGTTCCTTCCCGCCGGTCGTTATCATCGACACCGCCAGCGTCGAGGAGTCGGCGGACGTGACGAAGAACGTCGTCACGAGGATGAGGAACGCGGCGAGGAGAAGCGGCCCGATGATTGGAACTGCGTTGAACAGGACGAACCCAGCGACCGACTCGTCGTACTGGGCGATGGGGCCGAGGATTTGTGCGACACCCGTGTTCTGCATCGTGACGGCCGTTCCACCGACGATGACGAACCACGGGACGGTGGCCATCGACGTCGCCCCGATTCCGGCGAACGCGACTTCGCGGACGCTCCGGCCGCGCGAGATACGGGCGATGAACAACCCTGCGAATGGCGACCACGCGAGGGGCCACAACCAGTAGAAGACGGTCCAGTTGTTCACCCACTTGTCCGCGGCGTGGTTTGTCGATTGGGTGTACAGACTCATCTTGAAGAAATCGGTGATGAACCGGCCGAATGCCTGTGTCCCGAGTTCAAGGATGCGAACCGTCGGGCCGAAGACGAGGGTGGCGACCATCACGAGGAAGAACAGGACCATGTTGAAGTTCGAGAGCCACCTGATGCCCTTGTTGACTCCGAGGACGAGCGAGGCGGTGAAGATGACCGTCATGCTGGTGATGACGAGGACGGTCCCGATGTCGCCGAGTTCGATGCCCCACTGGAAGCTAAGGCCCGTGATGAACTGGCTTCCGACGAACCCCAACGACGTGGCGACGCCACCCAACGTCGCGAACACCGCGAGGATGTCGATTGCTTTCCCTATCGGTCCGTCGACGCTGTCGGCACCGAGTATCGGCGTCAACACTGCCGACACCCTGAGCGGGGCATCGTAATTGTAGACGAAGTAACCGATGCCGAGTCCCATCACGGTGAAACACGACCACTGGGTGAGACTCCAGTGGAAGATCGCGTACTGCACCGCAACGGGCATCGCGGCCGCCGACTGGTCGGGAGCGTTGTAAAGCGGCGGAACGCTCCCGAAGTGAGTGAGCGCCTCGGCCGGTCCCCAGAAGACGATTCCCGCCGCGAGTCCGGCCGAATACATCATGGCGAAGTACGAGAGATAGCTGTACTCCGGGTCTTCGTCGCCCAACCGGAGTTTTCCCCACGGCCCGAAGATGAGAAACGCGAGAAAGAGGACGAAGGCCAACATCACGATGAGGAAGAACCAGTTGAAGCGTTCCAAAATCCAGTACTGTATGCCTTCGACGTACTTGTACGAGCCGTTCGGATTCAGCACGAAAGCGGCGACGAAGACGAGCGTTACCGCCGCCCCCGCCCCGAAAATCGTCGGTTCGATTTCCTCGCGGAACTCGGCGATTGCACCCTGGTCGTCGGAGTTGCTCATACGGACCCACCCCCCATCCCTCGGGTGGGAGACTGCGCCCCCGACCATCTATCCCCCGTCAATGAAAATCGAATGGCTCGGTAGTCTGTTGTCGATTCCTCCTGTCCGTAACGGGCGTGTGATTTCTGTCTCATGACTGATAAGTGATGGCATTAGCCATGGTGTATGGTGGCATACATAGCATGCATCGTGAATGATGCTGATAAATATTACGGATATTGTTGTTATAGGCTACAGTATGTGTTTATAAGTTCGTCGGGAGAACGTAATCTGTGTACGACTACAACGGTCGCTAACAACGACATAGTATAACACACCACATGATATATGGTTGTCGACCGTTCTGCGTGATGGAATTCCACAATGGTTTCATTCCCTATGGCAGTATCTCGCGGTGAAGGCTCTATGCCGGTTACTTTCGTACTAATCGACGGGTAGAGCTCCCCTACTCCCTAATTAGAATCGAAGACTCGAAAATCCGTCCGTTCGTAACCCTTAATCATTGTCGTACACAATTTCCGTTTATGAGTGACGAATCAGGCGAGCGCGAACCGAGATACGACCTCGCCTACTCCGCAGATCGGGAACGGGGCATCCTCACGCCGAGCGACAGGGAGTTCCTCATCGGGCGAAAGTCCGACTACACCGAACACTCGAAAAAGCAGAAGCGAAACCGGATTCGCCGCCGCCTTCGAAACGCCATTCTCGATTTCACCCTCATCTTCGAACACCTCGAAGACCGTGACCGCGAGACGGTGTTCAACCCCGACGACGACGCGAGGGACGCCTACACGCAGGGAATCACCGACATGCTCGCGTTCCTCCACCTCGGGACGATGGGCTACTACACCCCGTTCAAGGACATGCTCGCACAGGGCGTCAACGAGGCCGAACAGGAACTGGCAGGGTCGGATTACCGCATGGTAACGGTCGATTTCAACGTCGAACCGGTCGGACAAATCGACGTGGACGAGGTCATCGACAAACTCGAATTCGGCGACTTCGAGGAGATTACCGACGAGGAACTGCGCGCGTTCATCCGCCTCCTCACCGAATCCGAGGAGTTCTCCGCCACGTCGATGCGCTCCGAGATGAAAGAGCAGATGCACACGTACATCGAGAAGGTGAACGCCGCGGCGGAACAGCGCGACCAGCGCGTCAGGGAACTGAACGACTGACGGGAATTACCCCAGATACGCGATGGCGTCCATCTCGACCCGCACGTCCCCCGGAAGCCGCGCCACTTCGACGCAGACCCGCGCCGGTGGCGTGTCGCCGACCGTCGCGCCGTAGGTGTCGTTGACCGCGTCGTACTCGTCGAGGTCGGTCAAATAGACGGTCACTTTCACGACGTCGTCGAGGCCGTCGCCGCCCGCTTCGTCCACGACGGCGGCGATGTTGTCCAACACGCGCTCGGTTTGTGTCCGGATGTCGCCCTCGACGTCGTCGCCCGTTTCCGGGTCGACGGGGCCGTAGCCCGACACGTACAGCGTGTCGCCGGCGTGAACCCCCTGCGAGTACGGGTTGTCGTTGCGCGGTGCGTCGTCCGTGATGATTCGGTCGGTATCACTCATGCTGTTTCGAAATCGCTTGAAAATTTGAAAGTTCGTTCTACGCGGTCGCCTGCCGCTCCGAGGTCACTTCCCGAATGGCTTCGCCGATGACGTCCATCGCGACTTCGGCCAGTTCCTCCGTGAGAACTAACGGCGGGAGGAGACGGAGGACGTTTCCGTGGCGTCCCGCCTTCCAAACGAGAACGCCGTGTTCGTAGCAGTACTGTTGAATCGCGTCGACGGTGTCACCGTCCGGGTTCCCGTTTTCGTCTACGAACTCGGCCCCGACGAACAGCCCTTTTCCGCGGACTTCGCCGATACTGCCGGTTTCAGTCGCCGCCTCGCGGAGCCGACTTCGGATGTACTCGCCGAGTTCGCGCCCGTGAGCCAGCAGGTCGTGATCCTGGATGTACTCGATGGCCCGCGTTCCGGCGCGCATCGCGACGACGTGCCCGCGGTAGGTTCCCGCGTGGTCGCCCGACCCCCACGTATCGAGGTCCTCGTGGTACATCGTCCCGGAGAGCGGGAATCCGACGCCGCCGAGCGCCTTGGCCGTCGTCATTACGTCCGGCGTGACGTCGTACCACTCGCTCGCCCACCACTGACCGGTGCGGCCGAGGCCGCTCTGAATCTCGTCGAAGACGAGGACGACGTCGTTGTCGTCGGCGATCTCCCGAAGGCCGGTGAGGAACCCTTCCGGTGGCGTGATGATGCCGCCTTCGCCCTGAATCGGTTCCACGAAGATACCCGCCGGGTTCGCCAGTCCGCCGTACGGGTCTTCGAGGATAGCTCGGACCTCTTCGAGCGCATGGTCGACCGCTTCCTCCGACGTCTTGTCCTGCCCGAACGGGTGTGGATACGGCGCGTGGACGACGTCCGAGAGGAGCGGCGTGTAGTGATCCTTGAACCCCTTGTTTCCGGTGAGACTCATCGCGCCGCTGGTCGCGCCGTGATACGCCCCCCGAAACGCGATGAGGCCGTCGCCGCCCGTGTTGTACTTGGCGAGCTTTATCGCGGCCTCGATGGCGTCGCTCCCGGTCGGGCCGCCGAAGACGAACTTGTTGTTGCCCTGCAAGTCTCCGGGAGCGATTTCGTCGAGTTTCTCGATGAGTTCCAGACGCGCTTCGGTCGGGAAATCGACCGTGTGGACGAGTTTGTCCGCCTGTTCGTGTACCGCGTCGAGAACGTACGGGTTGGCGTGCCCGACGTTCAACACGCCGATTCCGGCGAACATGTCGATGTACGTGTTCCCGTCCGCGTCGCGCACCGTCGCCCCCTTCCCCGACTCGAAGGCTATCGGAATGTCCTCCGGATACGAAACCGCGCTGCTGTCGATGTCGCGCTGTTTGTCCAGCAGTTCCCGCGTGTTCGGTCCCGGAACGGTGCCGACGTCCGGTGCGTCCTCGAAGTGGAGTTCGTCTATCGGTGGACTCGCCGTCATATGGGATACCATGTGAAAGAATTATAAATAAGTTGTCCACGATTTCTATATGCGGCATAAACGAAATTCGAACCCGGATAGTCGTACACGATTTCCGCATGGCGAGCCGATAGTAACGAGGCATTGTCAATTACGAACGGAAACATCCACCGTAGAAGGTGCACGAGCCGAAGAAACGGCTCCCTTCGTCCGTTCATCCCGAAAGCGGAAACGACCGTTCGAGCGACGATTCGTCGGGAAAGAAGGACCGCCTATTCGACCCAGATGGTCTTCCGGTTGACGAACTCCTGAATGCCGATTTCGGAGAGTTCGCGCCCGTAGCCGGACTCCTCGACGCCGCCGAACGGAACCCGCGGGTCGGATTTCACGAGTTGGTTGACGTACACGCAGCCCGCATCGATCTCGTGGGTGAGCCGCTCGCCGCGTTCCCGGTCTTCGGTCCAGATGCTCGCGCCGAGACCGAACTCGGTGTCGTTCGCCTTCGCGATCGCGTCCTCCTCGTCGGCGGCGCGGTACACCGATGCCACGGGTCCGAACAGTTCTTCCGTGTCGGCGGGACAGCCCTCGGGAACGTCCGTGAGCATCGTCGGCGGATAGAACGCGCCTTCGCGGTCGAGGGGTTCGCCGCCGATTTCGACGGTCGCACCCGCGTCGACGCTTTCGGAGACCTGCTCGTGGAGCTCTTCCATGAGGTCCTCGCGGGCCTGCGGGCCGATGTCGGTGTCCTCGTCCATCGGGTCGCCGACGGTCAGCGAGTCGAACTCGTCGACGAGGCGGTCCACGAACTCGTCGTATATCTCGTCGTGGACGATGAACCGCTTGGCCGCGATGCACGACTGGCCGCTGTTCTGGTTTCGCGCCCACGCGCCGGTTTCGGCCGCCGCGTCCAGATCCGCGTCGTCGAGGACGACGAAGGGGTCGCTGCCCCCGAGTTCGAGGACGGTCTTCTTGAGGCGTTCCCCGGCCGTCGACGCGATGGCTCGGCCCGCGGGGCCGCTCCCGGTGAGGGTCGCCGCCTTAACCCGGTCGTCGGCGAGCAGGTCCTCGACGGACGACGACGGGAGGAGCAGGGACTGGAAGACTCCTTCGGGATACCCGGCGTCGCGGAATATCTCCTCGATGGCCAGCGCGCATCCCGGCACGTTCGAGGCGTGCTTGAGAATCCCGACGTTTCCCGCGGTGAGGTACGGGGCCGCGAAGCGGAACACCTGCCAGAACGGGAAATTCCACGGCATCACCGCGAGAACCGTTCCCAACGGCTCGTACGACGTTTTCACGGCGGAACCGGCGGGACTCGGGTGGAACTCGTCCGCGAGGTACGCGTCCGCGTGTTCCGCGTAGTGATTACAGAGCCACTCGCACTTTTCGATCTCCCCTTTCGCCTGCGAGACGGGTTTCCCCATCTCCCGCGTCATCAGCTCCGCGTACTTCTGTTTTCGCTCGCCGAGGATGTCCGCGACGTCCGAGAGGAGTTCCTCGCGTTCCCGAAGCGGACGGGCGCGCCACGAATCGAACGCGTCCGTCGCGGTGTCGAGCGCTTCCTTAGCCTCGGTGATGTCCTCGTCTTCGTACGTGTCTATCTGGTCTCCGGTTGCGGGATTTATGACGTTCATAGTCATTATTTCGTTGATGCCGTCCACAGATACTGTGTCTGTAACTGGCATAAAGCTACCGCCGAAAACGACGAGGATTGGTACACTGGTGTCCGTTTCCGCTATAAACGTCGGTCGCAGGTAGTCAGAGATTGGCCACGATGATGAACCCTTGTACTCCGAGGAGGAACGTCAGCAGTCCGAACGCGGCGAGTGCGTACTGAATACTCGATTCACGGTCGGACTGGGTCGCCGTCCCTCAAAACGACACCGTCATCGAAACGGTACCGAGTCGGTTTCGTACTCCCGTTCGGTGAGTTCTTCCAGCACGCTCGAACCGGAACCAGGTTTCGAGTCCCACTCCCACTCTTCGTGAAGGCGCAAACGATCGTCGTCCAACTGCTCGATTCGGTCCACGGAGCGGCCGGTTGCAGTCTCGCCATCGACGGTCACGTGGGTGTAGCGAAAGTCGAGGGTGTCTCCGAGATGGAGGCCGACGAGATAGCCCAATCTCACCGCCCCACCCTCGTACCGGGCGTGAATCAGATCGTCGGTCTGTTCGAACCGAAAGTACGTGTCACCGCCGACGTCTCCGTCGGCATCGTTCGCCGTCGATTTGAACATACGACCGTCGACCGAACACTCATCTATCGTTTCACTCATCACGGTACGTTCTGCTTTCCAAGTATATATTATCCGGTGGTAAAACGTCGAAACACCGACCTTCGCTTTCGAACCGGCCCTCCCTTTCGCGCCGCAAGCTAAGCCTCGATAAGGACATCGAACCGAGCTAGTACGTGAGCTGAGACCTCCGCGTGAAAGTGTCTCGACTACCGTTCTACAGCCTGAAATCGCGAGCCTTGAGGCACGATGAGATCACTTTCACTCCGGGTAAGGCTCTCGATTATGCCGCGTGAAGTCGATTCGAAGTATATGGCTCAGTCCCCCCCGACGGTCGCCGTCGAATCGCTTTCGAACACGGGTACCATCGATGACAGTTCGCGAAACGTATTGGTCCATCTCACCGGAACCGACGCCGACCAGCGACTCGTCCGCGAAGCGGGGCGATACGCGACGGGATCGGGCGGCAAACTCGTTCTAGTGAGTGTTCTGTCTTCGAGCGAGTTCGTGGATCGACAGCGATCGTACGCTTCCCTCTCCGCTCTTCCGACCTACACGTTGAACCAAGCCAAGGAATCGCGTCGTCAGCGGGCACACCGAACCGGTCGCCGCGCGCTCGAATCGCTCGGAATCGACTACACCGCAGTCGGAATGGTCGGCGACGAAACGGATAGTTTGCTCACCGCCGCGCGGAGACACGACTGCGGACATCTTTTTCTGGTCGAACGACGACGCTCACTGCTTCGTCGAGTCCTCGTTCGAAACCTCGGTCCCACGATCGCTCGCAAGTTCGACGGACTCGTCACGGTGTTGCAGGCGGACTGCGCAGAGACGACCGACGGCAAACGACGCCTGATGGCGGGTGTGTGAGAAACGGTAACGGACTTCCCTCTCGTAGAAATCACCGAACCGTGAGCCGAAAAGATGATATGAACGGTTCGCTCTACCTGTTGTATGGACCGTTCACTCGTCCGGAGAGTCCTCTTTGGGTTTCTTCTGACCCTTCCCGTGTTCGGGCTCCTGTTCTGGTTCGTCGATATCGGACCGGTTCTCGCCGCGCTCCAGCAGGCACAGCGAACGATTCTCGCGCTCGTCCTCCTGACGACGATTTGCTGGTTGTTCGCGTGGAGTCAATCGCTTCGGACCGTCCTTCGAACGCTCGACGTCTCGGTGTCCGTTCCGCGGTCGTTTTTCCTGTTTTCAGGTGCCACCTTCTCGAACAACGTCACGCCGTTCGGGCAGGCGGGCGGCGAACCCATCACCGCGTATCTGATTTCCCGAACGTCGAACACGAAATACGAGACCGGCTTGGCGGCGATCGCGAGCGTCGATACGCTCAACTTCGTCCCGTCGTTCCTGTTCGCCGTCATCGGAATCGGGTACTACGCCGTCGTGCTGACGTTCACCTCGCGCATGAAGTATGCGGCCGTGGTTCTCGGCGGACTCGGCGTGATCATCTTCGGCGGCGGGTACTACCTCTGGCGGTCCCGCACGGCCGCACAGCGACGCCTCTCGTCCGGGGTCGCTGCCGTTCTGAGCCGGATGGCCAGCGTCATCCCTCGCTTCTCCGCGCCGAGTCAGGCGGCGATTCGTGATCGCATCGCGCACTTCGTTCGGACGATAGAGCGCATCGCCACGAACCCGGCGCGACTCGCCGTCGCGCTCGGGTTTTCGGGTGCCGGGTGGTTGTTCCAAGCGGGCGCACTGTGGCTCGCCTTCTACGCGATAGGGACGACGGTACCCTTCTCGGTCGTGTTGTTCGCGATTCCGATCAGCGCGATCGCCGGCGTCACTCCGCTGCCCGGCGGTGCGGGGGGAATCGAAACCGTCCTCGTCGCGCTCCTCACGTCCACGACGAGCGTCGAGTCCGCCCTCATCGTGGCCGCGGTCATCATCTTCCGCGGCCTCATCTACTGGGTCCCGACCGTTATCGGCGGCAGCGTTCTCGCGGTGCTGACCGCGAAGCGAGTCGCCTGATTAGGAGCCGTTCGAGCCGGAAAGACGCGCGACGAACGGTACCAACACCTCGGTGATGCGGTCGGCGTGCTGGATCAACACCGTCCCGATGATGCTCATCAACAGCACGTAGCCGACGGTGAACGCGGGTATCACGGACTGGAACGCGACGCCGCTCACACCCCCGGCGAGCGCCGCGATGACGAGCGAGAACTCGCCCCTCGGAACCATTCCCAACCCGACTCGAAGGGACCGTTTCGGGCCGAGACCGTAGATACGACCGGAAACCGCGCCGCTGAACAGTTTGCCGACGACGGACAGCACGATGGCGACGACGAGCAGCCCGACGACGTCCGCGAGGACGGTGACGTCCGTCGTCAATCCGATGGAGAGGAAGAAGACCGCCGCGAAGAGGTCGCGCGCGGGCGAGACGACCCGCTCGACGCGCTCCAAGTGGTCCGTCTGGCTGAACGCCGTTCCGACGAAGAACGCGGCGACGGCCTCGCTCACGCCGCTCGCCAGCGCGGCACCGGCGATGAGAACCGTCACGCCGAGCACGCGGAGGAGGAACTGTTCATCCGACTCCGTCCTGAACAACCGCTCCACGACTCCGGTACCGTACCACGCAAGGGCGGTCAGTGCGCCGAGGAAGACGAAGGCGGTTCCGACCGAAACCGCGGCACTAGAGAGGTCTCCTCCGCCGAGGGTCACCGCCGAGAGTATCGCGAGATAGATGGCGATCAGGATGTCCTCGAAGACGAGCGTTCCCAGGATAGGGCTGCTCTCCGGGTTCGCGATCCACCCGTTTTCGAGCAACGATTTCGTGATGACTGCACTCGACGAGATGTAGATGATTCCGGCGAGGAACAGGGTTTCGAGCAGCGACCACCCGAACAGCGTTCCGAGAACGACTCCAAGTCCGAAGTTGACGGCGAAGTCCACGAGTCCGACCTTCCCAATTTGGGTTCGTGCGTCCAGAAGCTGGTCGATACTGAACTCCAGTCCCAGGAAGAACAGCAGAAAGACGATACCAAGTTCCGCGAGCAGGTCGATGACCTCTCCGTTGTCGACGAGTTGCAACGAAACGCCGGCTATCGACGTGGGTTCGTGCGGCCCGATGAGGATTCCGACGATGATGTACGCCGGAATCACGGACAAGCTGATTCGGTTCGCGAGCGCACCCGCCACGGCGATGGCAGTGAGGGCGATTCCGATTTCGACGAGGAGTACGTCGGCCATTAGGTGCCGTCCCGGTCGCTCTCCTCGCCGTCGAACCGTTCGGCTCCGATGAGGTCGGAGAGGGACGACTGTTCGTCCCGCGTTCCGATGGTCACCAGAATATCGTCCGCCCGAATCGTCTCCTCCGGGTCCGGGTTCGGAACGGTCTCCTCCCCCCGCTGAATGGCGATGATGGAGACACCCGTCCGATTTCGGAGTTCGAGCGACCGTAGCGTTCGACCGACGATTTCCGACGTTGCCGGAACGTCAAGCCATTCTATCAACGCGTCGCCGAGCGGAACGGTCACGTCGTCCAAATCGACGGGTTGGAAGTACGCCCCCTCCAGAATCGACCCGACCTGACGTGCCTGTTTTCCGGTGAGCGAAAACAGTTTTTCGCTGTCCGCATCGTCGCTCGGACGGCGATACACTTCCCGACGTCCGTCGTGGTGGAGTAGAATCACTAATCGGATTCCATCGCCGGTATCGACCTCGTACTTCTTTCCGACGCCCGGAACGTCGGTTTCGTAGACCGTCATTGGTTGGAAGTATCGGCTCGAAGAAGATAAATTTCGGCGTAGACGAGGTTCGCCGTGAGGCGTTGTCGAAAAGCCACCAGTCCTTCCCGGTCGAACCGGGTGGCTGTATCGGAGGGACGAAAGGATACGGTCAAGGCGGGTGCCTCCCAAGGGTGGGATTACCATGACGACTCGCTACGAATACAAGGTCATCAAAGCACCGACCAAGTGGCTCGGAATGGCGACGGATAGACGGGAGATGGAACGCCGTCTCAACTATCTCGCACAAGACGGCTGGGAACTCGACCAAGCGGAGATCAACTGGGGCGGCAGTACCGACCTGATTTTGCGCCGCCCTCGGTGACGGTTCCCGATAGCTCACGCCGTGTTTACCAACCCGCCGTCAACGATGACCGATTCCGCGGTCACGTAACTCGCGAGGTCGCTCGCCAGATACAGCGCCGTCTTGGCGACGTCCTCGGGCGTTCCGAACCGCCCGAGCGGTATCGATTGACGCATCTGCTCTCCCGACTCCGTGCCGACTATCGGAACGTCGCCGGTGGTCATCGCCGTCTCGATGACGCCCGGATGGATGGCGTTGACTCGAATTCCGTCTCCGCCGAGTTCCGCTGCGAGCGAGTACGTGAGCAGTCGGATCCCTCCCTTCGAGACGCAGTACGGCGCGAGGTCGCTGTATCCTCTGATACCCGCGATACTGGAGACGTTCACGATGCTTCCCCCGTCGTTCTCCTGCATGCGTCGCGCCGCCGTTTGCGACCCGAAGAAAACGCCGTTGAGGTTGATATCGAGGAGTCGTTGATACTCCGCCGGGTCGATGTCCGTCACCGGACCGTTCGGGCCGACGATACCCGCGTTGTTCACCATCACGTCGATGCTCCCGAACTCGTCCGCGGCCGTCTCGACGATCGCTTCCACCGCCGCCGGATCGGAAACGTCACACGGCGCGAACACCGCGCGTGCGTCGGTTTCCTCGTTGATTCGTTCGTGCGTCGTCGCCCCGTCCTCGCGAGGGTCTTCGCGAACGTCCGCGATGACGACGTTCGCCCCCTGTTCGGCGAATCGGTGTGCTATCGCCCGACCGATTCCGCTTGCGGCCCCCGTCACGACTGCCGTTTTATCCTCCAGTAACCCATCCATACACTCATATATGGTGTCAGGAGACGTTATTGTTTCCACGGATCGAGTGTCGTGGTCGGTGATTTGTTTACTTGGAGAACGCATAAACGGGACTCGGTAATCGTTGAGAGTGATACTAGAAATACTTTTTATCCTTGATTCATAATATGTTTGTATGACGGTGAATATTAATTAATGCTCGATACCGGTCGATTCGACATCGACGGCGACGTCACCTCGCCGACGTTCTCGAAATCTACAAACTCTCGAAAGGCGAGTAACACTCCCCCTATCGCGGGGGCTACCGTCCTTCGTTATCCATACCCACACGGCAGTAGAAACGTATTTGTGGGCCGTTTTCGAGGGTTTCGCTATGCAACGCGCACTCGTCGTCGTGGAGCCGACGGATGGCTCGAAAACGCTCGTCGAAGAGGCCGGAAAACTCGCTTCGGGCGTCGGGGCCGAACTCGTCCTTCTCCACGTCACGACCGTGGAGGAGTGGGAGTCCAATCGGGAACAGCTCTCGAACATCACCGATTTCGAGAACCAGTACGGAATCGAGCAGACCCGCCAAGGAGCACGTCAGTTCGCCGAGAACGTCGGACACGACGTACTCGACGGGATGAACGTCGACGTTTCTACCGTCGGTGCCATCGGCGACCGGAAGGATCAGATTTTGAAGACGGCGGAACAGGAAGCGTGCGACCACGTGTTCATGTCGGGCAAGAAGCGCTCGCCGACCGGAAAAGCCGTCTTCGGCGACGTGACACAGTCGGTAATCCTGAACTTCTCGGGAATCGTCTCGGTAATCACCACGGAAGACCGGTAAGGCGCGCGGGAAGCCCCGATATCCCCGTTACCGGTCCCAGTTGGCTTCGAACACCCGGAGGAAGTTTTCGCCGAGGATTTTCCGAATCTCCGGTTCCGAATAGCCGCGGGCAACGAGGCCGCCGGTCAAGTTCGGAAGTTCGGTGTGTCGGTGAAGGCCCCGCGGAAACGGTTCGTACTCCTCGATGGGACCGCGACCGTAGACGTCGGAGAACTCCGGGCGGAAGTTCCGATATGCCGCGTACGGTGGGGTGACACCGTCGTCGAGCGCCTTATCGTTCATGTCGCTGCCGAACCCGACGTGGTCGATACCCGCGACGTCGACGACGTGGTCGATGTGGTCGAGAACGTCGTGGATGGTCGCCGCCTGCACCCCGTGCGTTTCCGGGTCCGTTTTCACCGTGGGCGGAAAGACGCTCACGCCGACGACGCCGCCGTTGTCGGCGATCGCCCGCAACTGTTCGTCCGTCTTGTTCCGCGTGACGTTGCTGAGCGCTCTCGCACCGGCGTGCGAGATGGCGACCGGTTTCTCCGAGCGTTCGATGGCCTCCATCGTCGTCCGGTCGCCGCAGTGGGACAGGTCGATACAGACGCCGAGTCGGTTCATCTCCGCCACGACCGCTCGTCCGAAGTTCGACAGGCCCGGATCGGTTCGTTCACAACACCCCGCACCGACGTAGTTCATCGAGTTGTAGGTGAGTTGGACGACGCGAACCCCCATGTCGTGAAACGCGTGGAGGAACTCGAACCCGCCGTCGACCTGCATTCGCTCGCTCGGTTCGATGGGCATCGTGTCCTGAAACCCGAGGATCACGCCGATTTTTCCGGAATCGTTCGCATCGCGAATATCGTCGGCGGTTTCGACCACCGTGAACGCGTCTTCGTTGGCCGCGACGAGGCTTCGACATCGCTGGACCCGTTCGGTCGCGTCCGCGAAGCGCGACCGACTGGCGACGGTGACGTTCCCGGCGGTGACGCCACCTCGTTCGAGGTGGGTTCGGTACTCCGGGTCGGCGATGTACGCGGTAGTCGGGACGAGTCCGTCGATAACGGTTGCATCCGCGTGCAGTCGCCCGGCGGCACGGGCCTCTTCTTCTGACAAGTCTAAAGAAGTATCTCTAGTCATGTTGTTCATTCAACGTCATTCGATATAAGGCTACGTCTCGATGAAAGAGTTGCCGGGGTGTTCACGGCGGGGAAACACCGACACGAGCGTGAAACCGCGCGACCTATCGATTTATTACGGATGGTTGTCTGACTCCTCCTATGCAGCCGCGTTCATCGTTAGCAAACCGCCTCTTAGAGGAGGAGTTAGCCGTCGGAACCGTCCTGAGTAGCGTGTCCCCGAACGTCGCCGAAGCGCTGGGGTACACGCCGCTCGATTTCCTGTTCGTGGACCGCCAACACGGATCGCCAACCACGGAGGGATTGGAGACCCTCGTTCGAAGCGCCGACTTGAGCGACACGCCGATCATCGTTCGCGTCCCACGGAACGGGACGGACATGATAACGTATCTGTTCGATTTCGGCGTCCGTGGAGTGATGCTCCCGCAGGTCGAGAACGCGGCGACCGTCCGGGAGGCGAGTACGCACGTTCGCTACGAGGACGGACGAAGCCTCGGGTCGACCACTCGGGCGGCGAAGTTCGGCAACGTTCCCAAAGGGGAGTACGCGGAGTACGTGAACGACGAACTCGCGTTGCTCCCCATGATAGAGACGGTGGCGGGGTTGGAGTCGGTGGACGAAATCGCGCGACTGGACGCGGTCACCGCCATCGCCATCGGGCCGGGCGACCTCGCGTGGTCGCTCGACGTACCCTTCGGGAGCGAGGCACACCAGGACGCCATCGACCACGTGTTCGACGTCGCGGCGGAGAACGACTGTGCCGTCGGCATCTTCGTCGGGTCGGCGGAGGACATCGAACGGTATCGGGACCGCGCCGCGTTCGTCGTGTACGGTTCCGACGTGGGAATCGTGACGAGTCACTTCGAGAGCGTCCTCGGCGAGGAGTAATTACCGCCGACCGATTTTCGCCTCGTTCGCCTCCTTTTCACGCCAGTCATATTTTTCGCGTCGCTCGCATCTCACATAATCGTCACTCCCGCGGGAAGGAGCGACAGCGTTCGACGGCCGCGAGTTGCTCGTCTGACCGGCCGAGTTCGCGGTACAGGTCGTACAGTGCGTCCGGGTCGTAGTAGAGGAACGGGTCGGCAGTTGCGACCATCTCGGCGAGGGGGTCGGTTCCGCCGCCGTCCGCCGCGTCGGTGTCGACCATCCGCGCCTGCCACGCCGCCATCTTCGCGCGGAGGTCGCTGACGACGTCCGGACGCTCTTCCGCGAGGTTGGTCTCGGTCGGAGCCTCCCGGTTCCGGTCGTGAAGCAGTTCGAGTCCCCCTTCGGGCATCTCGGGGTCGTTGTAGAGTCCGGGGTGGGAGAACGCGCCGGGGTGAAGGAGGCGGATGTAGACCCAGTCGTCGGTGTACAGCGCCCGACCGAACGTGTAGATTCCGTGTCCGCAGACGACGTACTCGCGACCCTCGAACGCCTCGCCGAGGAGCGCCGGGGTGAACGCCTCCGCGTCCCAGCGTTCCGGAACGGGCACGTCACGGAGTTCGCATATCGTCGGCACGAGGTCGAACTGGTGGACGAACTCGTCCACGACACCTGCGTTCCCGTCCGTCACGCCCGGCCACGAAACGACGAGCGGAACGCGCTGACACGCCGTGTGCGCCATCGCGTGTTCGACGTAGATTCCGTGTTCGCCGAACGCCTCGCCGTGGTCGCCCGTGACGATGATCGCCGTCTCCTCGCGGATTCCCTCCCGTTCGAGGACGGCGAGCAGTTTCGCGACTTCGGCGTCGACCTTCCGGATACCCGCATCGTAGCCGTCGAGGAGGTGTTGGACCGTCTCCCGGTCCGGGATGTCGTCGGGAAACCACCAGTCCTCGTAGAGCGGGTCGAACGTCGGGTTGTCGTACGCCTCGGGTGTCGGCCACAGGTCGGCGGTTCGAGGACCGGTGACTCCCCGCTGTGCGTCGATGGCGTCTTGGTCGGGCCACGATGCCGGTGGACCGGACTCCCGTACCGCGTCGACGAACGGTCCGATTCCCGAATACGGGTGGTGGGCGTCCCAGTAGTTGACGTGCAACAGCCAATCGTCCTCGTCCGCGTGCCGTTCGAGCCAATCGACCGCGACGGGAGTCACGTCGTCGGCGTCCTCGTCCGCGACGAGGCCGCTCATCGCGGACGGTTGGACGTGTTCCTGAAACGACCCGGTGAAGTGATACGCGAGGTGGCGCTGAGCGAAACTCGTGATGGTGGCCGTGTGAATTCCGTGTTCCAACAACTGCCGGAAGGCGAGATTTCGCTCCGGGTCCGGGTCGTGACCGTCGCCGGGGTCGTCGTAGTGCTGCCCGTCCCCGAAGTGCGTGACGACGCCCGTTTTCGCCCCGAACCGGCACGTCGCGAGTGCCGTCCGACTGGGGAGGCAGGGCGTATCGGAGGCATAACACTCCTCGAAGCGAACGCCCGCGTCCGCGACGGCGTCGATGGTCGGGGAAGTGTCGCGCTCGTAGCCGTAACAGCCGAGGTGGTCGGGGCGGAGGGAGTCGATATCTACGATAAGGATTCGCATGGGCGTAGTCGAATGGAACGGGTAATAGCTGTATCGACGCGTCAGGCGGACTCGTCGTGAATCTGGCGCAGTATCGCTTCGAGTTCATCGCCCAACAGGCCGTAGATTTCCTCGCCCTTCTCGGCGCTTGCGAGGGTCGGGTCCCCGATGGCTCCCGAATCAGAATACTCGTCGAACGAGCGGTACACCGAAAGCGGACCCCCTTGGAACATGTCGTCCAAACTCCGGTCGTATGGTTCCTCGTGGGGAGTCCCCGCGAACCGCTCCTCGTGAACGAGGTCCGGGCGGAGGTGGAGCATGAGTGACGTCTCGAACTCGCCGCCGTGGGACATGCCGCCCACGTCGCTCTCCCGAACGTCGTCGATGAACGGCGCGGCGAGTTGGAAGTAGGTGACGCCGAGGAGGGACCGGTCGGGATGGTCCACGCCGATGGTACTCACGGCGCTGCTGATGAGCGAGGCGTTGCCGCCGTGGCCGTTGACGAGCAGGAGGGCGTCGAAGCCGTTTTCGAGCGCCGAATCGGCGATGTCCTCCAGCGTGTGGAGGAGGTCGTCGTACTCCAGCGTGATGGTGCCGCCGAACGGGAGGTGGTGTGGCGAGTAGCCCGACCAGACGGGCGGCGTGACCAGGAGCGGAACATCGTCGTGGACGCGCTCCGCCCCGAGTTGCGTGACCGCGTCCACGAGAACCGTGTCGGTCGAAACCGGGAGATGGTCGCCGTGCTGTTCGATGCTACCGACGGGGACGACGAGGATGGAGCCATCTCGGTCAGCGATGTCCCGAATCTCGGGTGCCGTCCGTCCCGCCCACGACCACGGTGATGAGCCGATGGTTTCGTATACCATAGCACACAAACCGAAGGGCGCGGGTTTAGTTGTTTCCGTGGCGATGGGTGCGGTCGCGGCCGTGCCGGGAAACCTATTTACTACCGGTCTCCCTCGCTCGGAGTATGCCCGCACTCTGGACGTATCCGTGGAACCTCGCCGCGGAGGGACCCGACGAGACGTGCGAAGCCATCGTCGCGCGCGGTATCGACGCGATAAACCTCGCGAGCCACTACCACTCGGTTCGGTCGATGAACCCCCGCACTCCCGAAAACCTGTTCGAACGGCATTCCGGCGGTTGTTACTTCGACCCCGACGAATCGGCGTTCGACGACACTCCGATCGACCCCCGACCGATTGCAGTGGACGGAATGGACGACCCGCTTGCGGAACTGGTCGGAACGGCGGCCGAACACGGCCTCGACGTGAACGCGTGGACGGTGTGTCTCCACAACACCGCGCTCGGCGCGGCACACCCCGAGTACCGCATCGAGAGCGCGTTCGGCGACGCCCACGATCACGCGTTCTGTCCGTCGAATCCCGAGGTACGGAACTACTTCGCCGACGTCGTTGCCGCGATATCGAACCGCGGCGTCGCCGAAATCCAACTGGAGTCGGTCGGGTTCCAGAGCGCGTTCCACGAACACGGGGCGGAGTTCGGCCACGACAAACGCCAGACCATCACGACCACGACGGAGGAAGTGTTGCTCTCCCAGTGTTTCTGCGACGGCTGTCGAAATGCCGCACGCGACCATCCGGTCGACATGGAAGCGGCACGCGAGCGCGTCCAGGGAATGGTGCAGCACTCGTTCGACCGTCCCGACGAGGAACCGCCCTCGCTCGATTCGCTCGTGGACGAAACCGAAACGCTCCGCGAACTGTTCGACTTCCGCGCCGAGGTCGTCACCGAGTTCGTCGGAGGACTAGCCGCGGCGTCCGAAGTGCCGCTCAACTACTACGCGATGGAGGCCCACACCGGCGTCGAACCGGGGAGCGGATGGCCCGCGGGGGTCGAACTCTCCCGTCTCGAACCCTCGCTCGACCGTATCACCGCCATCTGTTACGTCGCCGATCCGTCCGTCGCGCGGGAGCGGATCCGAGCCTTCCAGCGAACCGTGGGCCTTCCCGTCGATGTGGGCGTCACGCTCGACCCGTCGCTCATCGAGAGCCAAGCGCAACTGCACGACCTCGTGAGCGCGATTCGGGACGAACCCGACGGCGAGGTGTTCGTCTACCACCACGGTCTCATGACCGAGGCGCAACTGGAGTGGGTCGAAGCCGCGTTCTCCCGCTGACCTCGACAAATCCTCGGTGCAGTTATTACGGATGGCTGTGAGGGGGGACCATGATACGCAGAGACATCGTGCGTCCCAGCGACGACCAACTCTCGACGCTGTCGAACATCTCGCCGAACGACCTCGGTCACTACGTCGATTTCGGCCACGCCTTCGGTTTGGATTACATGGGAATGTCGGACGAGGTGACGCTCGTCGGGTCCGCGCTGACCGTTCGCATCCCGCCGGAGGACGCCACGATGGTTCACAAGGCGACGGAAATCGCGAAACCGGGCGACGTACTGGTCATCGACATGCAGGGGCACGGAACGAACGCGTGCTGGGGCGAACTGACGACCCACGCCGCCATCGCGAGCGGCGTCGCGGGCGTGGTCATCGACGGGAGCGTGACGGACACGCGCGACATCGCGGCGCTCGACTTTCCGGTGTACGCACGGGAGCGAAGTACGCGAACGTGTCGAATCCTCGGGCTGGGCGGCGAGATAAACGGCCGCGTTCAGATCGGGAGCGCCGTCGTGAATCCGGGCGACGCCCTCGTCGGTAACGAGGACGGCGTCCTCGTGTTACCGCAGGACCGAATCGACGAGGCAATCGACCTCTGTGGGGACAAAAAGGACCGGGAGGCGGAGCGTATCGAACGGATGAAATCCGGCGAGTCGTTGGCCGACCAGTCCGGCGCGAACGACCTCATCGAGGAACGCGATTTGGCGTAGTCGTCGGAAACAATCCCGCTTTTTTTGACATCATTCACAGTCACGCGGTGGAAGGAGTGGACTGCCGTCGACGGCCTCGTACGCCCGCGTTCGAATGCGGTCTTCGAGGGAGAACATGGGTTCGAGGCCGAACTCGCGTTCGAGGTCGGCCACCGTCACCGAATCGTCGATACATTCGACCACGATGGTAGCGACGTCGGGGAGTTCGTGAAACACCACCGACCCGCCGTGGTGCGCCCGGATTTCGTCCATCCGCGTTCGATTCTGGAAACTCCCGTACGACCCGCAGTCGGTGTTCACCGAAGCGAACGAGACGCGAGCGGTGGCTCCGTCGCCGAGGTCCATGGACGGGTTCCCAGCGTTCGGAGACGTCGCCGCCACTTTTCCACTGGACGGCGTGATGGTCGTCGCACGGTGTTTGTCACAGACGACGACGTGGTAGCCGTAGTAGGCCGCCCACGTCTCGAACCGACGGGTTGCCCGCGACGTCGTGGGATGAAACAGCAGATCGACGCCCCGTCGTGCGAACTGAACGCCGAGTTCCGGATAGCGCTCGTCCCAGCAGACGAGCGCCCCGACGCGTCCGAACGACGTGTCCCAGACGTCGATCGCGGTTCCCGGTCGGACGCCGTCATCCAACTCGCCGAGCGTGGGAACGAACTTTCGGGTCTTCCCTCGTATCTCACCGTCCGGGCCGATGAGAACGACCGAGTTGGCGCACGTCTCGCCGTCGCGTTCCAGCATCGGCAACCAGACGTGGCTATCGAGGGCGGCCGCCTTCTCGGTGACGGCGTCGGTCTCCGGTGACGGAACCGGTCGCGCGACCGAGTCCCGCGATTCGCCGTCGCCCGCGTACCGCAACTGGAGGGCGAACTCGGGAAAGCAGACGAAGTCCGGGTCGTACGCCTCCGCTTCGTCGAGCAGTTCGAGGAGGTATCGAAGATTGGTTTCCACCCGGTCGGTCGCCTCCATCGGCGGGTCGAACGCGAACGAAAGCACTCGTGTTTCACGCATCGTTCACCCTCTTGGCCGAGCCACGATAAACCTCTCCGAAGGCGAGCGGTGCGGTTGCCCCGAGAGAAACGGCTATACAGTTGCAGTGATGACGCTCGACATGGCCGAAATCGGCATTCAGCTGTTCACGCTCAGGGACCTCCACGAACGACCGAGCGAACTCGTTCGGCGCGTCGGGGACACCGCATTCCGGGGGGTCGAACTGTACGACCCGCAGTTCGATACCCTCGTGGACGACGCGGAACAGTGTCGGAACGCCCTCGACGAGACGGGAATCGAGGCGGTCGGCGGACACGTTCGTATCGAACGCCTCGAAACCGAGTTGGGGGAGACGCTATCGACGTGTCGAACGCTCGATGTCGGCCGTCTCGTGATTCCGACATACGCGCAAACCGCGTTCGCCTCGAAAGAAGGCATCGAGGAGGCCGCGACACGGCTGGCGACGCTCTCGGACGAACTGGCGACGGAGAACGTCGAACTGCTGTACCACAACCACACCTTCGAGTTCGACGCGGTGGACGGGCGACCGGCGATCGAGTCGTTCGCGGAAGAGGCGGGCGATTCGTTCCGGTTCGAACCGGATACCGGCCTCGCGCGACACGCGGGCTACGACCCGCTCACCCTGCTCGAACGGGTGGGGGAGCGTGCGCCGCTCGTCCATCTCACCGATACGAGGTTGGACGGGGACGAGACGCTTCACGTGGACCCGGGTAGGGGTATCGTCGACCTCGAAGCGTGCGTGGACCTCGCAAAGCAGAACGGTGCCGAGTGGCTCATCTACGAAAACGGGAGGACCGAGACGCCCGTCGAATCGCTCGACTACAGCACGAAGCGGTTCGCCGCGTTCGTCGAGTGATTCGGGTTGGGTATCTCGGTGGGGGATGTCGGTGATCTGGAGAGGGTTTGTCAGCGGGGCAGTATCGTTCAGCGATGGCGACGACGTCGCTGACGATTACGGCGGTTGCTATGACGGCGATGGCGTTCAGTCGGCCGCGGACAGGCACCGTGCGTTCGGAGGTGTCGGGTCTCCACGTCGCTGTTTTCGGCGACGAGGGGGTCGCCGGTGACGTTCACCGTCGTGTTGCGGACCCAACCGCTCGCGTCCTCGAACGTGATCCCGTCCCGGTCCTCGCCGGTCTGGTGAATACAGCAGTTTCTGAAGGTGGCTTCGCGGTCGGCCACCTTCACCGTCGTGTTACCGGGGGCGCTCCCCGTAATGGAGACGTTTTTGAACTCCAGCGGTTCGCCCTCGGCGCGCGCCCAGATACCCCAGAGGAAGACGGGTTCGCCGGTGTACTCGTCGCTGCTCGGCGCGTCCGCGTCGATCTTGATTCGGGTGTTCTTCACCGTCGCCGACTCGCCCGCGTTGTCCTTTTCGTACCAGAGGATGCCGCTCCCCTTCGGATGGTCGATGACGATGTCGCAGTTCTCGATGCTCCCGTCGAAGTCGTACCAGAGCCAGACAGCGCGGGCGTTGACGATGCCACCCGGGGCGAGGTCCGGATAGAGCGCCGGCGGCCCGCCGTCCGCGTCGTCGATGACGACCGTACAGTTCTTCGCGTAACTTCCCGGCGACCCGAGGCGTATCGAGGAGATGTTGTTGTTGTGGAAGTAGCAGTGTTCGACCTTGACCGCGCCGTGTTGGCCGCCGTGGTCGTCGTTGGAGACGCCCGACGCGTAGATGGCGTTGTCCGAGAACCGCTCGAACGAGCAGTGTCGGAACAGGAGTTCGCCCGCGTGTGCGTTCGGAACCCACGTTCCGCCCTGTCGAACCAGGTTCTTCACGCCGTCGGGACAGTGGACGTTTTCGACGAGGCCGCTGCCGTCCGGATCGGTTACCGTGGTGTAGAAACAGTGATTCATTCCCGCGCGAACGTCCCTGACTCCGCGGAACAGCACGTCCCTGAGGAGCAATCCGTCGTCGCAGGTGAGGAGGAGGCTCGCTTTGGTCTCCGGCTTGCGATAGTCGAACACGAACCCGCGAACGGTGACGTCCGTCCCGGTGAGGATGAACGTGTGGCCGACGTATCCCTCGGTCGGGACGATGCTTACGTCCCCGTGGCCCACCAGCGATACCGAATCGAGGTCGCCGTAGGCGAGCGTCCCGTCGACCCAGTACGTTCCTGACGGGAAAATCACCCTGACGTTCGACGCACCGTCACCGAGCGCCGCGTCCATCGCGTCGTTTATCGGCTCCTCGCCGGTGGGGTCGGCACCGTAATCGGTGACGATGTTCACCACGTCGACGTCGTGTTCGCTCGCGCTCGCCCCTCCGCTTGCCAGCGCGAGGCCCGTCGTCGTCACACCTGCCGCCTGTAGGAACCTGCGACGTTCCATCGGTGTCCCGTCCCGCGTGGTCGTTCTCGACGACTCGTCCGAGCCGTCGGCTGTTTCTGTACTGTTGCTTGCTAACGTATACCTCATTGACGTACGTATTTTCGAACTAACGCACAGTATTTAACTCTTTCTTGCGATCGTTTTACGATATCGTTACAACATTTTTTAATTTGAGATTCGAAACCATCCTCAGTCGTAATCGGTCGTGTCGAAGGGAGTGGGGCGTCTCCCGACAGCAGTTACAGTGGCCATCTCGAAGGATGTCGGGAGAACGAGGGCCGTGAAAGCGAGCACAGGTTCCGAATCCGGCGATTCCACTCCTCGATCGATACGGGTGGCAAAACTCGAAACGGTAGGCTATCGACTCCCGTTTTCGGGAGGATATCCGTCGTCTACGGTCGGGAAATTACTCGCGCACGCCTTTGATGAGTCCGCGGCGGAGCATCTTGTAGTAGCCGCCGAACTTCTGGTAGTACGCGGACTCGCTCTTCTCGGGCATCTTGAAGTCCTTCGTGTCGGCCCAGAACGACAGCGTGTACGGGTACGTGTCGATGAGCGGGAGGTCGTAGTTGAAGTACCACGACAGCGTCTTCACGATCTCCTCCGTCCGGTCCTCCGACTGGGCCGTTTTCAACTCGTTGATGATCTCGTAGAGGTTGACCTCCTTCCCGCTCCCGCTGACCGTCGTCGCCCCCACCGAGTTGGGGACCGTGGCGATGATGGGCCGACCGTTGAGCTGCGAGTTCGTCTCCCCGTCGTCCAACCAGCCTTTTATCTGCCCACTGGTACCGATGCGCATCTTGTAGTGGTTGTCGTAGTTGAAGAAGTTGAGCGGTTCGTTCGACTCCCATCCGTGACCGAACGTGGTCACGTCCCACTTGTCCACGTTGAGGAAGTCCTTGTACCAGGTGACGTTGTCCATGGTCTGCATCTCCATGTCGAAGCCGAACCCGTTCAACTGTTGCTGGATTTCCTTTCCGAACGCCGCGAACGCCGAGGCGGTTTGCGTGGTGTACGTGAACTTCACCGTGTCGCCGTCCTCGTCCTTCCACTTTCCGCCTTCTTTCTTGTAGCCTTCTTCCCGCATGAACTCCGCCGCTTGGTCCGTGTCGGCTTTCATCGAGTACGGGATGAGTGAATCGACGTAATCGTTGCCGAGCCACTTGTTCTCCAGACCTTGGGGGAGACCGGACTGGTGTTTCTTGACGAACTTCGCGTCGAGGTGACGCTTGCCCATCGCGGGGAAGTCGAGCGCCGCGGTGATGGCGCGGCGAACGCCCCGACGACCGACGTGCTTGTTCTTGTAGTTGAAGACCATGGTTCGCGACTGAATCGCCCGCGAGTTGATGACGGTCTTCAGGTAGTCCGGGGCGACGCCCTTCAGATCCGGCGGGAAGATGCCCGCGCCGAAATCGATTTTGTCGTTCTTCAACAACTGATTGGTCGAACCGCCCTTCGAGACGATGAAGTTGAGTTCGTCGAACTCGACGTCTTTGGCATGCGGGTGTTTGTCGAACTTCTCGAAGACGTACTCCTGTTCGTTCCAGTCCTTTAGCTTCCACACGGAGTTCGAGAGCCCCTTATCGGCGAACTCTTTGATACCGATTTTGGATTCGATGAGTTCGCTGGTGACGCTCTTTCGTTTGTCGTCGCTGGATGCGTCCTGAAACTTTTCGAGCCACTCCCGGTTCTGGTCGCGTCGCGTCCAGAGTCGCCCCTCCTCGACGTTGACGAGGACCGGATTGAGCGCCTTCTTCCGCTTCGACACCATCGTGAAGTCGTCTTCGAGTACGTGCTTCTCGATGTCGCTCGCCCCGGGATCCATGAGGCGGGCGATCTCCTGCTGGTTGTAGTAGTCCTCCGCCGTGACCTGCGTGCCGTCCTGCCAGTAGAAGTCCTCCTTGAACTTGTACGTCATCTCCAAGGAGTTCGGGTCGTAACTGAAATCCTCGAGCAACCAGTTGTAGGTCTCGTTGGTGTAGTAGTTCGACTGCAGGTAGTCCCACTGCCAGTTCGAGAACTCGATGTTCTGTGCGTAGCGGTTGAAGTTGATTTCGTCGGGGAGTTTAGTGACAGTGTGCGTCGGCGACGCGTCCACCAGCGCACCCGAACCCGACGTCGTACCGTTCGTCGTCTCCCCGTTCGTTTCGCTCGTACTGGTGGCGTCGTTCGTCGACGTACCCTTCGAGTCGTTGCCCGAGCATCCGGCGAGGCCGACCGCGATACCGGAGCTAGCTGCTAAGATTTGTCGTCGGGAGAGAGACAGACTCTTCCCCGAACCATCGGGTTTGTTTGACATCCTCAGTCATGGATAATGTTCCTCATTAATAAGGTTTTCCCAATCCATCCACCATGTCTCACCGAGATCCCGATCGAGAAATGTAATTTCCGGAAAATATGTATCAACGGTTCGATCACTGAAAATCGAGTGTGGAGCGATCCTCGTACAGTTGGGCGAGCCAAAACCCGGCGAAGACGAGGATGCTCGCCGCGATAGCCGTGGCACCCCAAATCCCGAACATACCCGCGAGGATACCGTTGTGGAATAGTTGCTCTACTGCCACGCCGATGAGCAGCAAGAAGACGCCGAACGCCGATACGATGACCAAGTTGTTCATGCTACACCGAATCAACCGAGTTAGTACTTATAAACGTTTCTCACCCCGTGGAAACACTTCCACCGAGCGTGCACCTCCCGTGAGGACCGCAAGACTGTGTGTGATCCGGTCGATCGCGGTTCGATCGGCATCCAGCGGAACACAAAGTTAATGTGCTATCATAC
The DNA here is from genome assembly GCF_043952005.1 of Haladaptatus sp. CMAA 1909. NCBI lineage: Archaea > Methanobacteriati > Methanobacteriota > Halobacteria > Halobacteriales > Haladaptataceae > Haladaptatus > Haladaptatus sp. CMAA 1909. The sequence goes on from NZ_JBIOAV010000002.1 coordinate 48,889, forward strand.
CACGATACCCGTATGAATCGACGGAGGTTACTCGCTGCGACAGCGCTCGCGTTCCCGCTCTCCGGTTGCGTCGGCCGAAGCCTCGACGAAGTCGGGACGACGACGGAGACGGTAGACGAGGACGTGCCACAGCAGAGGGGCGGCGAGGAGACGGTCGAAATTCAAGCCGAAGCGTTCTCCCCCGGAAGAATCGAGGTGAACGTCGAGGGGACGGTTCACTGGAAGAACACGAGCGATTCCGCACACCAAATCGAGAGCACCACGTACACCGAAGACGCGAAGGACTGGTCGTTCAGCGAGGAGGTGCCGAGCGGCGAAACCGTCTCGAAGACGTTCGACAAGCGGGGCGTGTACCAGTATTACGACCTCAATGCGGGGCAGTACGCCATGTGCGGCGTGGTCCTGGTCGGCGGCGCGGAATCCGACTGGGAAGCGCCGTGCATCAGTCAGTCGTAGCCGGTTCGATTTCACCCGTTTTCGATTTTCGTTCCGACCGCGCCGCGAAAGACTGTGAGCCCCACTGCTACATTCGCTTACAGAGGAGAGCCATCCCGCCGAACAGCGCCGAGAATACGAGCAGCGCCGCGATGTTCAACAAGGTGACGGCGTACGTCGCGGTTCCCGGCCGGACGACCAGCAGAGAGACGGCGGACAGGGCGAGGAAGACGAGACAGATTCCCAACAGCATGACGAACTGCGGTCGATACTCACAGAGATGGAAGAGAAAGCTGTCGTCCTCCTCGCCATCGAAGAACTCGTCGGCGCTATCGTCCGTCGTCACGTTCGTCGCCTCCCGCTGGTCACGCGGCGTGACGAAGGGCCGGAGATGGCGGCGGGTCGGAAGGTGACTGCGGCGAACATACCAACGGATACCCGGTCACGTACCGAAAATCCGTCGGTTTGGTGAGGAGAACGGGTCGGTTCGAAGGGGGAACCGCTAGGGCGCGATGCTACGCGGTTCGTCCCCCTCATCCTCCGCCGACGATTTGGACGAGTGACGTGCCCGGAGACGCGGGTTGAACACCCGATCCATCCCCTGCGAGAACAGGATGAGCCCTATCGAGAGCACCAGGAGCGTGAGCATCGGGAACCACAACCAGTGGCCGCGGAGGTGCCAGTTGGTCACCGCGTAGTTCTCGTACGCCATGTTCATCATGACGCCCCAGTTTATCGTCGTGAACGGGAGGACGCCGAGGTAGTACAACCCGACTGACTCGAAGATGACGGCGCGGGACGCGTTCGCGCTGTTGATGGTGATGTACGGCATCAGTTGGGGGACGATGTCGCCCCGGAGGATGTCCTTCGAGGAGAACCCCATCGTCCGTGACGCCTCGACATAGGACTCCTCGCGGATGGTCAGCACTTGGGAGCGGAGTTTCCGTGCGAGTCCCGGCCAGTTGTCGATGGCGAGGATGAACCCGACCGTGAACGGGTTTTTCGGCTGGTAGATGGCCGCGATGATGATTATCAGCGGAAGACCCGGCATCGTCAACACGATGTCGGTGAACGTCATCAGGACGGTATCGACCTTCCCACCCTTGTAGCCCGCCGTGGTACCGATGAGGACGCCGATTCCGGTGGCGATCACCGCTCCACTCAACGCCATCTTCAACATCGCGGGCGTCGCGTAAACGATTTGAGCGCCGATAGGTTGACCGAGACCGTCCGTCCCGAGTATGAATTTCGTACTTTGGAACGGCCCGATATCTCGGGGATACATGCCGATCGCGGGCTTGGTCACCAACAGCGGGCCGATGGTCCCCATCAGGATGATGGCGAGGATGAGCGTCAGTCCGATGACCGTTCGGACGTCGCTGAGGACGATCTTCCCGGTGACGACGACGTAGTCGTAGAACATGCGAGAGGCGCGTTCCTTGACCGTCGGCGGTTCCGTTTTCTTCTCGGCCATCAGTTCGAATATCGCGTTGTCGCTCGCCTCGCCGCCGTCGCATCGAATCTCCGGTTTCTCGGTCATCGTTCAGTAACTCTCCTTTCCTTTTTCGGTCGCACGGGGGTCCACGTACCCGTAGGTGAAGTCGGCCATGAGAATCCCGATGATGGTGATGGTGGTGAAGAAGATAAACGCCCCCATCAACAGCGGGTAATCCCGGTTCATCAGCGCATCGAACGTGTACCACCCGACGCCGGGGTATCGGAAGATGGTCTCCATGATGATGGAGCTCCCGAAGATGCTCGCGATACTCATCATGAACCCGGTGTACATGGGCAAGAGCGCGTTCCGACCGACGTAGCGCGTCGCGATTCGGCTGTTACTGATGCCGCGGAGCTGTGCGACGCGGACGAAGTCCTCGCCGATGATGCGGATGCTGTTGCCGCGCATGCCGAGCGCACCGCCCCCGAACCCGAGGATGAACCCCGTGAGTATCGGGAGCGCGCCGTGATGGACGACGCCGAGCATGAACGGGACGTTCATCCCGGGCGTCGTCGCCGGGTTCATCCGCCCGCCGGTCGGGAACCACCCGAGGTCGTACGCCAAAAACGACAGCATGAGGATGGCACCGACGTAGTACGGAATCGAGTGCATGACGATGATGACCGTGGTCATCGTCTTGTCGAAGCGCCCGCCCTCCTTGTACGCCATCAGCGCGCCGATGATGATGGTCATCGTGATACCCGACAGCAACCCGTACACGCTGACGAACACGGACCACGGCATCGCCCGAAAGAGGACGTCGAAGACGGGTTCGTTGAGGAAGATGGAACGCCCGAAGTCCAAGTGGAAGAGTATCGATTCCAGGTATTGCACGTATGCCACGTAAATCGGGACGTCCGGTTCGACGTTCGTGTAAATCTGGACGAGTCGATTCACTTCTTCGATACTGCGGGAAGATTTCTCCAAACCGAGACCCCCACCGGACATGAGTTTTGCCTGCATCACGTCCACCGGCCCTCCGGGGAGGATCCGGTACATCACGAACGTGACGGTTATCACGGTGATGAGGGTGAGAAGCGCTTGTCCGATACGACGAGCGTAATAGTTCATGAATCCGGTGAGAGATACTCACAAACGCATTAATATGTTTTTTGTGCGCTTATCCGACATAAATCGTCAAACGAACCCACCGATGTGTAACCCTCGGTGGTCAGAGGGTCGAACCGACTCAGTCCTCTTCGCCGGTTCGTTGGCGGAGCGTCGCCCCCACCGGCGACCCGTTTAGGCGCGACGCCACGTCGTTCGCATCGATGGCGTCGGCCAGCGTCGTCAACGCCGCCTCGTACACCGACAGCGTCTCCTCGATGTCCTCATCGGCGTGGCTGTAGCAGGGAAGGTGGCTGCCCGCGAAGAGAACGCCGCGTTCGTGACACTCCTGCATGAAGAGGCTCTTTCCCATCGTGTCCGGGTCGCCGTTCTCGTCGGCGAACGCGATAGTCGAGTGGGGCGCGAATCCGGGGACCGAAACGCGCGAGTCGAGGCCGAGCGACGCCACCATTTCGTCGATTCCGTTCCGTATCTTCTCGCCCTGCTTCCAGAGGTGTTCGTGGACGGGTTCCGACCGTTGAACCGTGATAGCCGCCTTCGCCGCGGCGAGAGAGAGGGCTTCCCCGGCGTACGTCGTCGAGAACATGAAGTCGTCGTCGCCCAGCGTCGTCATCACGTCCTCCCGCCCCGCGAGCGCGGCGACGGGATAGCCGTTCGCCATTCCCTTGGCGAAGCAGGCGAGGTCCGGGGTGACGCCGAAGTACTCCTGTGCGCCGCCGAGCGAGAACCGGAACCCCGTCAGAACCTCGTCGTAGACGAGTATCGTATCGTGTTCGTCACACAGTTCCCGAACCCGTTTCAGAAAGTCATCGCGCGGCGCTTCGAGGTGCGCCGCGACCATCACGACGGCCGCCACGTCGCCGGGGTGCGCGTCGAAAATCCGCTCTAAACTGGCGATATCGTTGTACTCGAACCGCTCCGTGTACTCGCCGACGGCGTCGGGAATTCCCCTGTCGAGGTTCGAATGGCTCGACATCCAGACGTCCGGCCAACCGTGGTAGCCGAACGTCGCGACGACGTTCCGCCCCGTGTGCGCCCGAGCAAGTTTCGCAGCGAGGGTGGTCACGTCGTTCCCGTTCTTCGCGAACTGAACCATCTCGGCACACGGGACGACTTCGGTGAACAACTCCGCGACTTCCACGTGGAGGGGATGTTCGAGCGTGAACATCGTCCCGTCGGTCAACTGACGCTCGACGGCGCGCGTCACTTCGGGGTAATCGTGGCCGAGCGTCACCGGCCCGAGCGACATCGTGTGGTCGATGTACTCGTTTCCGTCCACGTCCCAGACGCGACAGCCCTTCCCGCGTTCGAGATGGGTCGGCGAGACGCCGTGGACGAACTGTGTCGGACTCTTACTCCCGGTTTGTGAACCACCGGGAACGACCCGATTGGCCCGCTCCTGCAGTTCCCGCGACCGTTCTATCGACCGAGTACCCGGCGCTACCGAGGGATCTCCGGACATTAGTAGGTGGGTTGCCGGTTCCGTGATGATAAGTGCTTCGTTCACATTGAACACAGAACCTGCTCGCTAGAAACGCTGAATCCGCACGCCGAATTCTATTCCCGACGTGCGCCGACGCGTTGGGCCAGCGCGCAGGCGTGTTCCACGACGCGCTCCTCGACGGACGGGTCGAAATCGCCCGGGTTGCCCCACGCTCGATTTGCCTCGTACCCGCCTTCGTGCAGGACGCGGACCGTCGGCACGTACCCGAAGCCGTCGTTCGCGTACGCCGAGACCCAGACGTCCCCCGACAGTTCGTCCGCGACGAGGTGGGAGTAGCCGACGACCGCCTCCCCGGCGAGCGCCACCAACGTCAGATCCGACCCGAATCCGACGGCCTGAACCGGATAGGGTTTCGTCGCCACCGTTTCATCCCCGCCGTTCCCCCCTCCCGACGGAGAGATGAACGACAGCGTGGTCTCCTCCAAACAGCGTTCGAGCGGTCCGCCGACCGGTTTCCGCGGCGCGTCGAGGACCGCGCTTACGGCGTTCGCCATCGTTCGGCCGTGCTGTTTCGTGAGGGTGAGCGACCCCTGCGGGTACGCCTTTTGGTCGCCAGCACACCCGATGAGGAAGACGGCCGTCGCGTCGGGATGGTCCGATTCGAGGAACTCCATCGCGTACCCCGGCCAGTCGCCGGTGACGCGGTTGTGGACGTTCACGGACGTCGGATGGCAGGCGTAGCCAAAGACGATGGCCTTCAAGCCGTCGTCCGTTTCGGCGGCGAGAACGGGGACTTCGTGGTTCGTCGGGCCGTCGGGATAGGGCGAGAAGGCGATGCCGTCCTCCGTCGGCCGACGGCGACTCATGGCGATGGAACACCGACCGCGGGTGTGGGAGAGTTCGGCCGGTTCGAGATCCGAGAGCGCTCGTTCCACCGCGGAAAAGAGCGCCGTTTCGAGTTCGGCACGATACGCGGCGATTCGTCGCGACTCCTCGTCAACGTCTTCGAGCGATTCGTTGCCCGCGTCCTCGACCAACTCGTCCTCCCGAACGCCGTACGCGGGTGCGTAGTGCGTGTGGGTCACGGTCAGGAGCAGCGATTCCGGCGGGAGGTCGAACTCCTCGGCACATCGCTCGGCCAACCAACGACGGAGCGACGGCCGCACCGAGAGTATCTCCACGCTCACCATCAGTTGTCGCGTTCCCGCCGCATCCTCGATGGCGACGGCCTTCGCGTGGACGTCCTGGTCGATTCCCTCCATCGGGCCGTCGCGGGCGGCGAACCCCGCAAGCGGCAACGATTCGTCGTCGGGCGTGATGGTCGCCGTCGCGGTTCCGACCCGCCACGGGTGACTGTTCGTCTCGCTCGCCGCACCGCTGTCTGCATGAGTCATGCTCGTCAGCGTACCGTGACGGGCATGGATAATAAACGTGCGTCCCGGAACTCGGCGCGTCCGGAAACTCAGTCCAGCAACGAGCGGAGGTTGCCACTCCGAACGGCGTCGGCGGCATCGTCGTCCACGGGCAAATACGGGACGACGTAACCGGATTCGAAGACGGTCAACGGAACACCCGGTCCGCTGACGAGGTGGTCGGTCCCGATTTCGTTCACGACCTTCTCCAACTGGCCGGGATGGTCGATGAACAGGTCGCCGAGAACGAACAGCAGGTCGCCGGACTTGCCGTCCGCGACCATCGCGCGCCGCTCGTGGAGCGTCTCGGTCTTGATTCGATAGGCATCCTGCCACGCGTCCGTGACGACGACGTCGGTTCGGGGACACGCGAGGAGGAACGACACGACGGCGTCCACCTGTTCGTCGCGCCACCGTGCGGGTTTGCCGCGGAAGTCCTCGAATCCCCGGAGTTCGAATCGAGGATGGCGACCCCGCTGGTCTTCGAGCGTCGCCACGAGCATCACCGGCACGCCGAGGTCCGCACAGCGACGGCCGAGTTCGACGGCCGCCGGGTCGTCGAGGTCGTAGTCGTGGTAGTTCGGCAGCAGTTTCACCCCCTGCATTCCCAGTTCCTCCACACACTCCTCCAAATCCTCCTCCCACGCAGCGTACCGCGGGTTGACCGTCGCGAATGGGACGAATCTGTCCTCGTGGCCGTCTATCGCCGCCGCCAACGTCCGGTTTCCGGGGTGAACGTCGCGGTAACAGACGCTCTCCAACGACGAAACGACCGCCGTGTCGATTCCCGTCTCGTCCATCGTTTCGAGCACGCCGTCGGCCGAAGCGTCGAGTTCGCGGAACGGCCAGTGGCCGAGATACGCGTTCGCGTCCACGACGTCGCCACTCGCCCGTTTGCGGTCCGACTCGCGGAACCGTTCGACCGCCTTCTCCCGCAGGTCGGCCAGTTCCTCGTCGGAATAGCCGTACGGGTCGTCGCCGCGGAGGAGCGACGCCATGTTGTACGCGATTGTCCCTCTTTCTTCGGGGGTCAGGTCGCTGCCGTGGAGTTTCCCCACGCAACTGTAGAGCGAGTTGTCCGTGCCGAATACGAGGCGGTCGGTTCCGAGGTACTCGGCGGCCATCTCGACCATTCCGGCGTCACAGACGCTCCCGCTGATGTCGAGGAAGACGTTCTCCTGATGCTGGATGTTCTTTATTCGGTACTCCCAGTCGCCGCCCCCGCCGATGTGGCTGGCGAGTATCTTCAGGTCCGGGTACTCCTCTGCCAGCGCCAACACCTCGTCGCTGAACGATTCGTTCGGCAGTTCCTCGCGCCGTTCGACGCGCTGCATCGTGTGAATCTTGACGGGGACGTCCATATCGATGGCCGCCTCGGCCAGCGGGAACACCCGCGGGTCGTCGCATTTCACCTCGTAGGTGAGTTTCAGTCCGAGGAGGCCGTCCTCCTCGATAGCGCGGCGAAACTCCCTCGTGGCGTCTTCCCATTCCGGATTCACCCGCGCCCACCCGTGTAGCAAATCCGGGTTTTCGCGGACGAGCGCCGCCATCGTCCGGTTCGATTTCCGGCAGGTTTCGACGTCGGTTCCCATGGTCTGCATGATGGCGCAGAACCGGTCGATTCCGAGCGTCGGCGCGAGTTCCCGAAGCCAGTCGGCGAACCGGTCGCGGTCCTCCCGCGGACTGGTCGGCGTCAGCGTAACGGGGCTCAACCCCGTGTGTATGTGACAGTCAAACATCGTCAGTACGGGGTACTCAGCCGGGGCTAAAAGAAGCTCTCGGTCGCGGCGACCACGGGTTTTAAGACCTTCATCACTCATTCGGAACCATGGAAATCACCGGTGTGGAGGCGTTCGCCGTGAACGTTCCGCTCGTGGACCTCGAAGACGGTGGCATCGCCCCATACGTGACGAACCACAACGAACTGACCGACATGGACCGCATCCTCGTCCGCGTCGATACGGACGAGGGAATCTCGGGGTGGGGCGAGATGCGCGTGTTCCTCTCCCCGGAGGCGACCATCTCCGTCCTCGAAGACGGCATCGCGCCCATGGTCGAAGGTCACTCGCCGTTCGAAACCGAATCGCTCCGCCGTCTCCTGTTCATCGAGTACACGAACGTCGACCTGTTTTTCACTCCCATCGAACTCGCTTGCTGGGACATCGTCGGAAAATCGCTCGGAAAGCCGGTCTACGAACTGCTCGGCGGATGGACGGCCCCCGACTCGGCCTCGCGGAAGCATCGAAACCACGTGAGTGAGTACGAGAGCGCCGGAAAAGTCGAGTTCGCCTACTGTCTCGGCATCCTCTCTCCGGAGGAGTCGAGGGTGAAAGCGGCCCAAGTGCTGGACGAGGGATACAGCGTCCTGAAGACGAAGGCCGGACGGGACTGGAATCAGGACGTGGCGCGAATCGAGGCGATGCACGACGAGGTGGACGGCGAACTGGAGTTCCGACTCGACCCCAATCAGGGGTGGACGCTCGACCAAGCGGTGCGCGTCGGCGCGGCGCTGTCGGACGCCGGAATCTACCTCCAGTACATGGAACAGCCGATTCGCGTCGATTCGCACACCTCACTCGCGCGACTGCGCGAACGCATCGACCAGCCAATCGGCCCGAACGAGGACACATACATCCCGCACAACCTCCGCGGGTTGATAGAGGCCGGTGCGGTGGACGTGGCCGTCCTCGACATGACGCCGTTGGGCGGAATCGCGGGACTGCGACAGGCCGCGAGTATCGCGGAGGACGCCGGACTGCCGTACACCCACCACTGCGCGTTCGACCTCGGGGTCCGCACCGCGGCGATTCTCCACGCGGTGTACGGCATTCCCGGGTTTTCGCTCCCGCCGGACACGGTTTACTACGGGTGGGAGGACGACGTCATCGAGGACCCGTTCGTCATCGAGGATGGTTCGATGACAGTCCCCGACGCGCCGGGACTCGGCGTCGAAATCGACCCCGACAAACTCGACGCGTACCGTATCTGAGGCACGGTTCGTTTTTCGTCCGGGGGTGCGAAACGGTTATTACGCCGCTCCTGTCTGTATCAGATGGTAATCATGAGCGACAACGAGCTTGCGGGTGAAACCGCAGTGATCACGGGGGCGTCGAAAGGTATCGGACGGGAGATAGCGGAACACTTCGCCGTGGCGGGCGCGGACGTCGTCATCTGCTCGCGCGAACAGGGGGACATCGACGAGGTGGCGGCGGAAATCTCCGACGGAGGCGGCGGCGACGCCCTCGGCATCGAATGCGACGTGACGGATTCGGCGGCGGTCGAGGCGATGGTCGACGCCGCTCTGGACGAGTTCGGCACCGTCGACGTTCTCGTGAACAACGCGGGGGGCATGATCCGGGACGACAACCTCCACCGAATCGACGAGGACGTTTTCGACCGAAACATCGAGGTGAACCTGAAGGGACAGTACCTCGTCGCGAGCGAACTCCTTCCGGTGATGGTCGAGAACGGCGGCGGGTCGATGGTCCACATGGGGTCGGTGAATGGTATCTTCGGCATCGGCCTCACAGCGTACTCCGCGGCCAAGAGCGGGATTCTGTCGCTGTCGCGGAACATCGCGACGCAATACGGGCGGTACGGGATTCGGTCGAACATCGTTTCGCCGGGCACCATCGAGACACAAAACCGGGAGGACGAGATGACCGAGACGGAGGAGAGACAGGGAGGGGGAAAGACGGCGCGCGAGGAGTGGATAGACCAGTACCCGCTCGGGCGGTTCGGGCGACCGAGGGAGATTGCGGAAGCCACGCTGTTTCTGGCGTCGGACCGTGGGGGGTTCGTCTCCGGGACGAACCTCGTGGTCGACGGCGGACTGACCGCCGGATTGGATTCGACGTTCCAGACGGCCATCTACGACGCTGACGACCGTCCGGTCAGAGACTGATTCTTTCTTTCGGCCGTGGTATTCGAACCCATCACAAGGTACATTAGCGATGGGTTCCTCGGGGGAGTCGAACGGCATGCACATCTGTAGCTTCCGGCACACAGCTGCGTCGGCTACGCAGTTGGGTGTGGTAGACGACGGAATCGTCAGCACGATAGAAACCGAATCGACGTCGCTCGACGCGGCCCTCGCAGACGGCGACAATTGGGATTCGCTCCTCGAACGGGCGACCGGAGCGGAGTTCTCGGTGGACGAAATCACGCTCGAATCGCCCGTCGAACGGCCGACGAACCTCGTGGGCATCGGCTTGAACTACGTCGGCCACGCCGAGGAGGGCGGGTTCGACGTGCCGGAGGAACCGGTCTTCTTCGCCAAGTCGCCCACCAGCATCACCGCCCCCGAATCGACCGTGGTCAAACACCCGGCGGTCGAAAACCTCCACTACGAGGGCGAGTTCGGCGTCGTCGTCGGCGACGCCCTCTCCCGCGCGAGTCCCGAGGAAGCCCGAGACGGAATCTTCGGATTCACGGCCGGAAATGACGTGACGGCGCGGGACGTTCAGTACGACGACCTCGACGCCGCGAACCCGTGGTATCGGTCGAAGAGCATGGCGACGTTCACGCCGCTCGGTCCGCGGGTGACGCCGGTCGGCGAGGGTGTGGACCCCGACAACGCGAGCATCGAGACGCGGCTGAACGGAAGCGTCGTCCAGTCGTCGAACACCGACGACCTCGTGTTCGACGTGGGCGAGGCCCTGTCGTACGTCTCGCACTTCGTGACGCTCGCGCCAGGAGACGTGGTTCTCACCGGCACGCCCGCCGGGGTCGGCGAGATGGTTCCGGGCGACACGGTGGAAGTCGAAGTCGAGGGCGTCGGTACCCTCACGAATACGGTGGAGTCGCCATGAAGTTCGGCGTCTTCCTCAACCAGTACTACACGCCGGATAGCGATTTCGAGGCGGCAGACCTCTACGAACAGGCCGAACTGATGGAGGACGTCGGGTTCGACGGCGCGTCGCTCGGGGAGCGACACATCCACCAGGAGGGGTTCGTGGAACCCATCACGGCGCTGTCGGCGCTCGCGGCGCGCACCGAGTCGCTCGAACTGTCCACGATGGCGATGTTGCCCGCGCTCTACAACCCGATTCACCTCGCGGAGTACGTCGCCATGATCGACGAACTGTCCGGCGGTCGGATGCGCTTCGGTGCCGCCATCGGCTACCGCGAGCGCGAACTCGAACCGTTCGGCGTTCCGACGAAGGGGCGGAGCAAGGTCTTCATCGAGGCGCTCCATCTGCTGAAACGCCTCTGGTCGGAGGGGAGCGTCACTCACGACGGGACACACTGGTCGTTCGACGACGTGTTCATCAGCCCCCGACCCGAGAACGGCATCCCGCTCTGGATCGGCGGGCACGCCGACATCGCCATCAAACGCGCCGCCTACCGCGGCGACGGGTGGATCGCAAGCGCCTCCTCTACGACCGAGGATCTGAAACACCAGATCGGCGTGTACGAGGACGCGTTGGACGAGTTCGGGATGGACCGCTCGGAGAACGACGTGATACTCATGCGGGACTGCTTCATTGGCGACTCCGTCGGGGAAGCGCGCGACACCATCGAACCGTACCTGCTGACGCTCTACCGGATGTACGCCCGCTGGGGCCAGACGTACATGGACGAACACGAAGTCGAGGTCGATTACGACGAACTGGAGGAGAAGTTCGTCATCGGAACGCCCGACGACTGCGTCGAGAAGCTCCGAACGTACGAGGACCTCGGCGTGGACCAGGTGTACATCCGATGTCAGTTCCCCGGCCAGCCACAGGACCTCACCCTCGACTGCCTCGAACGGTTCGGCGAGGAGGTCATCCCGCCGTTCGCATGAGCGTCGAAACCGTCGGTTACATCGGGTTGAACCACCACCACTGCGAACCCTACCTCGCGACGCTCGAAACCCTTCCCGTCGACGTGACGTGCGCGTGCGAATCGGACTCGACGTTCGACCCGGCGAGCGTGGTCGGACTGGAGAATGTCCCCGTCTACGACGACCCCGAGACGCTGCTCGCCGAGGAGGACGTTGACGCCGTCGTCATTAGCCTCTCGAACCGGAAGACACCGAGGGTCATCGAATTGGCCGTCGAGGCAGGGGTGCACGTCTATACCGAGAAACCGGTCGCGCGCACCGCCGCCGAACTCGAACCGCTCGTCGGGTACGTCGCGGACGCGGACGTGACGGTCGGCGTCTCCTACACGTGGCAGGGACACCCCATCACGGAGCAATTGAACGAACTCCTCGAAACCGGGTTCTACGGGGACCTCAGGGCGTTCGAGGCGCGTTTCATGGCGTCGAAACTGGACTACCGCGACACGTCGCACTTCATCTTCGACGTTGACGCGAGTCGCGGCGGAATCCTCCAGTGGCTCGGAATCCACTGGATACAGCTTCTCACGTGGCTCCTCGAAGAGCCGATCGTCCGGGTGGACGCGCGAACGTCACACGGGACGCCCAACGTCTCGGTGGAGGACGGCGCGGTCGTCCAACTCGAATCCGCGTCCGGCGCGCTCGGCACGCTCCAGTGTGGCTACTACCTCGGCGAGGAACTGTACGACACGCAACTGAACCTCTACGGAACCCGCGGGCGGAGCATCTGGGACCCGATGGGCCGCGAGTTCGGCTTCGACGGCGAGACGACGGTCGAACTCGACTCGTTCGGCGACGAGTGGGGAAGCACGCCCCACCGAACCATCGTCCACGATTACGACCCGGCACCCGGATACGGCGGCCGCCCCGGACGGGAGTTCATGGAGGCGTTCTTCGACGCCTGCGAGTCGGGCGACGAACCGCCCGTCGGCCTCGACGCCGCACTGGACGTCCTGAAAATCCTCGACGCCGCCTACGAGTCCGCCGAGACGAACGAATGGGTCGCCGTCGAGTGACGAGATATTCGCGATACAGCGACGGAACGTATTTTTAAGGTGTCTTCGAACGCGACGGTATGAAACGACGGACCCTACTCGCATCGGCCGCCGGAACATCCGTTGCTATCACGGGCTGTGTCTCGAATCTGGGTCGGAAATCGAAGAACCGCGGCGTCGTGCTGACGAAGTTGTCCATCGAGAACGATAGCAGGGTTTCACGTACAGTGGCTGTAAAAGTGATTCACGACGATACGACAATTCTATCGAGTGAATACGAGGCCGGTCCGCGACGCGGTGACGTTCTCGGGGGTCAAGTTATCGAGGCCGACTTCCCGACCGAACCCGGCGACGTCGCGATTCGTGCGGAAATGGGTACCGAACGGGCAGCGGTAGACCTTGCCGACGAAACGGGAAACGGATGCTCGAACGTCCAAATCTGGATAGAATCGAACGGGACTCTCGCCATCTTCACGAGCAACGAGGGAACCGCGTGCTTCGAGACGTGACCGACCGAGACGAGCCAACTCGTGGCGTCGATGAGGATACCCGTCCTAGAGCAGTTTTCACACCGTAACTGACCGCTTAGAGCCCGAACGGAAACAGCACCGGTTTGTTTTCGTCCGTCAACTGGCCGCCGTACTCGCAGTGTTCGAACGCCTCCGCGTACTGAACCTCCCGTCCTCGCTCCTCTCCGTACTGTTCGACGAGCAGGTCGCGGTAGCGGTCCGCGACTGCGGCGAACTCGGGCAGGTAGCGGTTCCGCAACCACTCGCGGCGTCTGTCCTCGTCGTTCGGCACCTCGTCCGCCTTTCCGATGTTGTACGGGAGCCACTCGTACATCTGTGACTCGTGGCAGTGGAGCATTTCCATTTTCTCGTCGATGACGTCGTCGATGGGGACGACGACGTCCGGGTCGAACGGCGTCGGTTTCTGGAAATCGTCGGGAAGGTGAGCGATGACGGGGTTGTACGTGAGGTGCGGCGTCCCGGTGCAGATGTTCGGGACGGTGACCATGTAGGCCGCGTCCTGCACCAAATCCGCGGTGTAGCGATGGTCCGGGTGGTAGTCGTTTGGGCGGTGGGTGACGACCAAATCGGGTTCGTACTCCCGAATCAGTCGAATCACCTTGTTTCGGTTCTCGATGGACGGCGTTAGTTCGCCCTCGTGGATGTCGTAGGTGACGTACTCGACGCCGATGACGTCGGCTGACTGCTGCGCCTCGGCCCGTCGGCGTCGGGTGAGTTCGATGCCGCCGATTTCGTGGTGGCCCGCCTCGCCGTTGGTGAGCGAGACGAACAACACGTCGTGGCCGAGTGCGCTGTACTTCGCCGCCGTGCCGCCGGCGCGCAGGTCGGGGTCGTCCATGTGCGCGCCGATAATCAGAATACGGAGTCGGTCCTCGGGGACCGAAACGTCGAACGTCGGAACTGATACGTCGAATTCGGGCATCGAATCTACCTCTCGCGGAGGGGTACAAAACCGTTTCCGAGGAAATCTTTATCGTCTTGCCCTTTGAGGTCCATCTGTCCGATGTCAGAGCTAGCGCGTAACGGTGGGCCGAGAGCGGCCGAACCGTTGCAGATTCCGGAGTGGCCACAGATAACCGACGCGTGCAGGGAGTACGTCAACGACGCGCTCGAAAGCGGGAACTGGTGCCGAAACGGCGGCGGGACGTACTGCGACCGGTTGGAAGCCGAGTTCGCGGACTATCACGACGCCGAACACGCCATCGCGGTGAGCAACGGAACCATCGCCATCGAATTGGCCCTCCGCGCGTGCGGCGTCCAACCCGGCGACGAAGTCATCGTCCCGTCCTACTCGTTCATCGCCAGCGCGAGCGCGGTGCCCTACGTCGGTGCCGTCCCGCGGTTCGTCGATACCGATCCGGAGACGTACAACATCGACCCCGAGTCGCTGGCGGACGTCATTACCGAGGAAACGGTGGGCGTCGTCGGCGTCCACTTCGCCGGCTATCCCATGGATTTCGACGAAATCCTCCCGATAATCGAGGACAACGACCTCTTCCTGATCGAGGACGCTGCACACGCACAGGGGAGCGAGTGGAAGGGGCGGAAAGTCGGTGCCATCGGCGATGTAGGCACCTTCTCCTTCCAGGAGAGCAAATCCTTGCCGAGCGGCGAGGGCGGTATCGTCGTCACCGACGACGACGTCATCGCCGACCGCATTCGCCTGATGCACAACATCGGCCGCTTGCAGGGCGAGACGCGATATCACCACCGAACGCTCTCCTCGAACGGTCGTCTCTCGGAGTTGGCGGCGGCGCTCGCGCTCGCCCAACTCGAAACGCTCCCCGAGGAGAACGAGATTCGGGAGCGAAACGAATCCGTACTGCGTGAGGAACTCGACGGCATCGGCGGCATCACTACCAAGCCGCGGGACGAGCGAATCACGGCCCGAGGATACTGTCTGTTCAACTTCCGATACGACGAGGACGCCTTCGGCGGGCTGAGCCGCGACGCGTTCATCGAGGCGATGAACGCGGAAGGCGTCCCCGTTGGCGACGGCTACGAGATGCCGATTTATCGACAACCGGCGTTCTACCGCGAACAGGTTCGGGCGCTGTTGCCCTCAGATACCACGCTTCCGAACTACCGAACGCTTCACCTTCCCGGCGCGGAGCGACTCTGCCGGGAGAACGTCGCCTTCTCGCACAAAGTCCTCCTCGCCGACGAGACGGGTATTCGCTCCATCGCGGACGCGATTCGCAAGATCCAGGCGAACGCCGACGAACTGCGGTCGCGGAACTGATCTTTCGATGACGTTTCGTGCCGGAAGCGCGACGCGCGATACCACGCCGGATTCACCGGTCCCGATGAGCGGCTACGGGGCCAGAGACGGTCTCTCGACGGGAGTTCACGACCCGCTGTCGGCGAAAGCGTTGGTCCTGTCCGACGGCGCGACGACGGTCTGTATCGTCGCCGCCGACCTCCTCAACGTCTCCCGCGAACTCTCGGTTCGCGTTCGGCGACGACTGTCCGTCGCCGGAATCCACCTCGACGAACTCGTTTTGACCGCGACCCACACCCACGCCGGACCGTACGTTCCAGCGCCGGTCATCGACCGTGACCCGCTGCTCGCGGTCGAAGCGGACGTTTCGGAAACCGTCCGGGAAATCGAGAACGGCATCGTCGGGAGCGTGACGGACGCCCACGGTGCGCTGGAACCCGCCACCATGTCCGTCGGGCGAGCAGAAAACGCGGACGTGCCGATAAACCGCCGCGCCACCGGTGGCGTCAGTGGGAACGTTCGGATGCCGCACGGACCCGTCGACCCGACGGTCACGGCGCTCGCGGTGACGACCGAATCGGGAATCGAAACGGTACTGTTCAACTTCGCCTGCCATCCCGTCTGCACGACGCCGGGAGAGACGCTGCTCTCGGCGGATTGGCCGGGCTACGCCTGCGCCCACGTCGCCGCGGAGACGGGGGCTCGGGTGCTGTTCGTCAACGGCGCAGCGGGCGACATCAACCCGCGAGACTCGTCCGAACCGCGAGAGGGGGAGGAGGTGTACTCCTACATGGAGGAGGTCGGTACCTCGGTCGGGGAAACCCTCTTGCGCGCACGCGCGCAAGCAAGGAAGTCGGATGCCATCGCCACCCCGCAACTCCTCGCCGACCGTCGGGAACTCCGCCTCCCACTGAAGTCGGTCCCGCCGCGCGAGGAAATCGTTGCCCGACTCGCCGACCTCGAATCGGAAATCGAGCGGCTCGAAGCAGACGGGAACGACGACGCCATCGCGAGTCGACGGTGGAACCTCCGATACGTACAGTCCCTGCTCGGCATCGCGGACTGGGACGCGAAACGGCTTCCGGCCAGTGTGGGATACGTCGAAATTGGTCCGGTCGGAATCTTGGGAATGCCGGGGGAGATTCTCCTCGAACACGGCCGTCGCTTCGCTTCGCGTGCGACCGCCGAAACGCTCGTGTTGGCCGGATACGCGGACGGCTACGTCGGCTACGTGCCGACGCTCGCCGAGTTGGAAAACATCGGGTACGAGGTTCGGATGGCGAAAATCGCCCCGGAAGCGATACTCGAATTCCGCGACGCGGGATTCGATTTAGTCTCCTGATCAGTTTATCCACTCGTCTTCCATCGTCTCCGGTGCGACGGTCTGCAGTTCGTCGTTTTTCACGAACCCTTCGGGACGCCCCCGAAGCTGTTCGACCATCCGTTCACGCCACTCCTCGACCAGCGACTCGTCGTCCGGGTCAGCGCTCAAATCGACCGTCTCGCCGGGGTCCGTCGTGAGGTCGAAGAGCAGTTCGTCGCCCGTCACGGGATAGTAAATGTACTTCATCCCCTCGTCCACGATGAACTGGTTCGCGTTCTCCACGTCGTAGGTTCCGGGCGTGTGTTCGCCGTGGTACCACTCCCGCCAGTCGGTTCGGTCCGGATTTTCCACGAGTTCGAGCAGGTTGCGGCCCTCGATCGAATCGGGGACGTCCGCGCCCGCCACTGACAACAGCGTGGGCATGATGTCCTCCAATCCGGTCGGCCGGTCGATGACCTGCTCGCGGTCGGCCTCCATCGACTCGTGGAACTTCATCAGCATCGGCACGCGGGCCGACCCCTCGTAGCCGTACGATTTCCGCCAGAGGTAGTGGTCGCCCAGCATCTCACCGTGGTCTGCGCACATGAGGATGAACGTGTTATCGAGTTCATCCCGAATCCGCAGTTTGTCGAGGACACGTTTTATCTGCTGGTCGATGTGGGTGATGAGGCCGTAGTACCCCGCTCGCGCCCGGTGTTCGATGGTGGGGGAGAGGTCGGCGACCCACGCTTGGGCCATCGGATACGTCGGGATTTTCTCGCCGTAGAACTCGTCGGCCCAGTCGCCCCGGTACGGACCGGGAATGTCGCGATCGACGTACATGTCCCAGTACGGTTGCGGCGGGTCGAACGGCGTGTGCGGACGGACGTAGGAGAGGTTGAGGAAGAACGGACGGGTCGGGTCGCGCTCGTCTAAGAAATCGAGGGCGCGGTTCGTCGTCCAGTTCGTCGGGTGATAGTGTTCGGGAAGGTGCCACGGGCGGGGGTCCCATGAGTTTCGCCCCAATCCGTGGGACGTCTCGTCGAACTTCCCGTCGCTCTCGCGTTCCATCCACTTCGTGTAATCGTCGTCGGGGAAGTCAAACAACCCCTCGTGTTGCTCGATGTCCTGAAAGCCACAGTGGTTGCGGTTCGGGATGGAGTGGAGTTTGCCGGTGAGTTTCGTCTGATACCCCGCCTTCGACAGTTCGCCGGGCAGCGTTGTCTCGAACGTCCATGGGGTCGTCTTCCACCCGGGACAGCCGTTTCCGTACGCCGTTTGCCCGGTCAGAAGGCTTCGACGCGCCGGGATGGACGACGGCGACGGGGAGTAGTTGCGCGTGAACATCGCGCCGTCGCCGACGAAACTGTCGAGGTTCGGGGTGTGAATGAGCGGTCTGCCATCGCCGTCGACCGGACTCGCGGGGTCGGCACCGATGGAGTCGCCTCGGTGCTGGTCGGTCATGATGAACAGGATGTTCGGTCGGTTGGCCATGTGGACACTGTGCACGGCGCGGATAAATAGATGTAGGCGAGGGGGTCGAACGGCGTCACGAGGAAGGATCAGAACTTATCCAGCGTCGACCAGAACCAGTCCGGGCGGGCGATCCGACCCGCCAGTTCATCCGTCGAATCGACTCGCCCACCGTCGAGCGAACACCCGTTGTGGAGGCGGACCATGGGGGCCTCGCCGGTGGCATCGAGCATCGTTTCCTCGGAGAGCGACACATCGGCGTCGGCAAGCGAGTCCGCGAGCGTGCCGAGCGGGGGTTCCAAAACGATGCGTTCCCGATCGCGCTCCGAAAGCGCGTTCCAGCAGTCGATACGGAACCGCTCTTCTTCCCCGCCGAGATATCCGGTTTCGTGACAGACGGCGGTCTCTTCGGTCACGGAGTAGGCGAGGTAGCCGCGGACCTCGCCACCTTCCTCGTACAGGAGAACGTCGTCTCGATCCACCAGTTCGCGGAGTATCCATCCGCTCCAGAGCGCGGACGGACGGGCGAACGTCCCGTCCCGTCGGCCGAACGACCGTCGGTACAGGTCGACGAGCTCGTCGAGGTGCCGGTCGGCGTCGAACGGAATCCATTTCGAGCCATTGCCGGAGCGAGACGGAAGGGTCGGCGGGTCGGCGACGACGCGCTTCGTGGACGGAAGCCGTCGCCACCCGAGGCGCGAGTAGAATCCCGGGTCGCCGATGAGGAACGAGACTGAGACACCGCGTTCGACGAGGAAGGAGACGGCCGACCGCAGAAGCGTGCTGGCGTGTCCTTCCCCGCGATGCTCCGGGAGCGTCATCACGTTGCCGATGGCCCCCACGTGTTCGAGCCGTCCGCCGAGGAAACACTGGCGCTGGTAGATTTGGAGCGAACTGGCTATTTCGCCGTCGATCAGCAACAGCAGGGTGTTTTCGAGGGGTAACGACGGCGCGTCCATCGTGCGCCGTCGGAAGAGTTCGAACGTTTCGTCGGGGAACGCGCGTCCGGCACGGGCGGCGGTTTCCCCCACCTCGTCCCAGTCACTCGCCGAGCGAATTTCCGGTGATTCTGTCATTGGAGTACGTGGGAAACCGCATCATTTAGCACTTCGTACTCTTCTGATGACACGAACGGGAAACCAATCTTTAGGACCGGTCCGTGCGTGGAAATGCCATGGGTACCTGCACCCGAATTCACGACCGTTTGGAATCGAACGACGCCGCCCTCGGCGCGCGCGCGACTGCAATCTCGCCGACGTTGGCCGAAGTGTATGGACGGTTGGGGTTCGACTTCGTGTGGGTCGACCTCGAACACACCGGCCCGAGCGCGGACGACGCGACGGCGCTCGAACACCTCGTGCGCGCCGCCGACCTCGCCGGAACCGAGTTGCTCGTCCGGATTCCGGGACGGGAGCCACACACCGTCCGCAAGGTCCTCGACGCGGGCGTTCGAACCGTCCTCGTCCCGCGGGTCGAAACGGCAGCGGAGGTCCGCACCGTCGTCCGAGCGGGACGGTTCGCGTACGACGGCGGATCGGGGGACCGCGGCGCGGCAGCCGGGTATTCGTCCCGGTGGGGGAACCCGCCGGACGGATATCCGGCGCGGGAGGACGAAACCGTCCGTATCGGCGTCATGCTGGAGAACGAGACGGCCGTCGGGAACGTGGACGACATCCTCGCGGTGCCGGACCTCGGCTTCGTCTTCGTCGGGCCGAGCGACCTGTCCATCTCGCTCGGCCACCCGTTCGAGACGACCCACCCGACCGTACTCGACGCGATAGAGACGGTTCGGGCGGCCGCTGTCGCCGAAAACGTCCCACTGGGCGGCATCAGAAACGGGATCGAAGAGGCGCGGAATGCCATCGAAGACGGCTATCGTATACTTCGGATCGGCGACGAGGTTTCCGCGGTGCGGTCGGTGTTAGGGCCGCGATTGGACGAGATCAGGACGGACGGCTGAGCGTCGTTCGAATATTGGCTGGACGACAGACCGTCATTCGAGCAGCGACCGGACGTTTTCGCTCCGAACCAAGTCGGTTTCCGCCTCGCTCAAGGGCAGGTGTTCGACGTAGTTGTAGTAGGAGTCGAAAATCCGGAGCGGGAGTTTCGGCCCCACGACGAGGTGGTCCGGGCCGACCGTCTCCGCGATTTCGGCCACCTGATGGGTGAAGTAGAGGAAGAGGTCGTCGATGGTAAACAGCGTCCGACCGGTTCGAACCGAGTTCTTCAGTCGAACGCCCTCCTTTTGCTTCGTGCAGGTCTCGCGGTGAACCCGTTCGACGTTCGCCCAGAGGTCTGCCACGATGACGTCCGTCTCGGGACACGACATGAGCAAGTCGATGAGGGAATCGATGTGGTCGTCCGTGAAGTACCTCGATCCGCCGTCCTCGTACCCGCGCAACAGGACTCGCGGATGGCGGCCGCGCTGGTCTTCGAGGACGGCGGTGATGATGACGGGGACGTCCAGTTCGGCACAGCGGTCCAACAGTGCCTTCGCCTCCGGGTCGTCGAGGTCGTAGTCGTGGTAGTTCGGCAGCAGTTTCACGGCGCGCATCCCGAAGTCGTTGACGCACTCGGCCAAGTCCTGTCGCCAAGCGGTGTAGTCGGGGTTGATGGTCGCGACGGGAATCAGTCGGTCCTCGTAGCCACGAAGCGACTCCGCGAGTTCGCGGTTCCCCTCGTGGCAGTTGCGGTAGAGGACGCTTTCGAACGAGGAAACGAGCGACTGATCCACCCCTTTTCGGTCCATCAGCGAGACGAGGTCGTCGGGCGAGGAATCGAGGGAGCGGAACGGCCAGTGGCCGACGCCGGAGTTCACCGTGACGATGGTCTCCTCGCGTGGTTGGGCGCGCTCCTCGAACCGGATTCGTGCCTGTTCACGTCGCTCTTCCAGTTCGGCCTCGTCGTATTTGTTCGGAACCGTGTCGGGAAGCAGGTCCTCCATGTTGTACGCGATGGTCGTCTTCTCCTCGGGGGTCAGGTCGATACCGTCGAGTTTCCCGACGCCGGGGAGGAGCCACGTGTCGGTCCCGTGGACGAGGCGGTCGACGCCGACGTACTCGGCGGCCATCTCTATCATGTCCGTCTCGCAGTTGCTGCCCGAGATATCGAGGATGACGTTGTCCTGATGTTCGACGTTCTTGATCCGGTACTCCGCGTCGCCGCCGGCGACGATGTGGGCGGAGATGAGTTTCAGGTCGGGATACCGCCGTGCGAGCGCCATCACGTCCTCGGTGTGCGCCTCGCTCTCGTCCCAGTTCTCCTTGTCCACGTCGAGGCGTTGCATCACGTGGGCGATGATGGGGACGTCCATGTCCACCGCGGCCTCGGCGAGCGGGAAGAACGCCGGGTCGGAAATCGAGGTGGTCGTCGGCATGAAGTGATGTTTCAGGCCGAGGAGGCCGTCCTCCTCGACTGCCCGACGAAACTCCCGTACCGCCTCCTCGCCGAGTTCCGGGTCCACCCGCGCCCATCCGTAGAACAGGTCCGGGTACTCCTCGACGTACTTCGCGACGATTCGGTTGGACTCGTAACACTCCTCGATGGTCGTTCCGACGTTCCCTATCAAACAGATCTTGTCCACGCCGAGGGCGTCCATCTCGCCGCGTATCTGTTCCGCCCGTTCCGCCCGTTTCTCGGGCGTAGACTCGTCCTGCGTCCACAGGTGAAAGTGGCTGTCTATCATCGACGAACGAATACCCACACCCGATCGGATTAAACCTTCTGTCGGCCGCAAGGGAGGTAGGAGAAGGCTTATTCGCCGGTCGTGTCATTGCACCCCATGGAATCGGACGCAGTCGTTCGACGAGTGGAACAGCAACGCGGCTTTCTGACCGACCTTTCGATGGACCTGTGGAACCGACCTGAACTCGGGTTGGCGGAACACGAATCGTCCGACCGACTCCGCGAGGCGCTTCGGGCCGAAGGATTCGAAGTCACCACCGACATCGGCGGGATGCCGACGGCCTTCGTCGCTCGCTACGGTGACGGTGGACCGACGGTGGGAATCCTCGGGGAGTTCGACGCCCTCCCCGGACTGTCACAGGAGGTGGCCGCGGAGCAGAAACCGATAGAAGAAGGGAAACCGGGACACGGATGCGGTCACAACCTGCTAGGCGTCGCGGGCGTCGGCGCGGCGATCGCGCTTAAAGACGCCATCGACGACGGCGAACTCGACGGGTCCGTCGCGTACTACGGCTGTCCGGCGGAGGAGACGCTCGTCGGAAAGGTGTTCATGGCCCGCGAGGGCGTCTTCGATGACCTCGATGCGGCCCTGACGTGGCATCCGGGTCGATACAACTCCCCCTTCATGTCGAGCACGCTCTCGCTCAACTCGGTCCGATACGAGTTCAGCGGCGAATCGGCACACGCCGCGGCGTCCCCCGAATCGGGTCGGAGCGCCCTCGACGCGGTCCAGTTGTGTAACACCGGCGTGGAGTACATGCGCGAACACGTCCCGGACGACGCGCGGATACACTATTCGATAGTCGATGGCGGGGACGCGCCGAACGTCGTTCCCGCGAACGCGACGGTCTGGTACTTCGTCCGCGCTCCGGAGCGGGAGACGGTCGAGGACATCCAGACGTGGCTGGACGACATCGCGGAGTCCGCGGCGACGATGACGCGAACCGACGTGGAGCGCGAGTTCCTCACCGGATGTCACGGCGTCCTCCCGAACGAGACCATCGGCGAGGTCATGTCCGAGCGGATGGAGGGACTCGACGCGATTCCGTACACGGACGACGACCGCGCGTTCGCCGCCGACCTCAAGGAGTCGCTCTCGCGGGAGACGATAGACGGCCAACTCGCTGACCTCCCCTCGGACGTGTTCGAGGAGGTGGATTCACACGCGTTATACACCGAACCCCTCCCCGCGTACGACGCCGGGACGACGCGCTCGGGATCCACGGACGTCGGCGACGTCAGCCGAATCGTTCCGCTGGGGCAGTTCTGGGGGGCGACGTGGCCCGTCGGAACGAACGCTCACTCGTGGCAGGCGGTCGCCGCCAACGGGAGTTTCGCGTCCAAAGGGATGGTCTACGCCGCGAAGGTCCTCGCGGGAACGGCCGCGGAACTCCTCTCGGACCCCGAAACGCTCCGCGCGGTGCGCGAGGAGTTCGAGGAGAACGGCGGGGGCGGGTACGAGACGCCGCTCCCGGAATCGGTAGCGTCGCCACCGGAGCCCTCCGACTGAACGGCGTCCCGTCGGAAGCTATAACTCGTTTTCGCGGGATCGGAAACCATGCGAACCGCACGCATCCTTTCGGTCGCGCTCGAAGTGCCGACCGACGATGAACTCGGGGAACCGCCGGAAGACAGGGTCGAATACAATTTGAACAACGTTTTGGAAAGTCTCGATAAGGCCGCACGCTGGGACCCGGACTTCGTCAGCTTCCCGGAACAGATGCTCCACCGACGAACCGTCGGCGAGGGGCGAATCGAGGCGGCACAGACGATTCCGGGTCCCGCCACAGACGCCGTCGCGGCGAAAGCCGCGGATCTCGGGAGCTACGTCCTGCTGCCGATGACGGAGCGGGACGGCGACGACTACTACAACTCAGTGGCGCTCATCACCCCGGACGGGAAGGTCGGTGGCCGCTACCGAAAACTCCGACCGACCGTCGGCGAGATGGGATACGGACTGCGCCCCGGACGGGAGGCGGCGGTCTGGGAGACGGAGTTCGGGCGCGTCGGCGCGGCGGTCTGTTTCGACCTCATGTACCCGGAAGTGGGTATCGAATACGCCCGAAACCGCACGGACCTCCTCTTTTTCTGTAGCCACCTCCGCGGCGAGGAGCGCCTCCGCCACTGGGGACGCGATTACGGCTACCACATCGTGAAGGCGTTTCCGAGCGCGGCGGAAGTCGTTCGTCCGACCGGAGCGGTCGCCGCCCGAAACGTCGGGCTTTGGGAGGGACAGGAACCGCTCGCGGAGTTGGAGAACGGCGGAACGGCCCGCTTCGCGTTCGCCGAACTCAACACCGACTGGAAGACGTTCACGCGGATTCCCACGAATCGCCGGGCGGTCGAGGAGATTCAGGCGCGCTATCCCGACGTGATCTACCACGACTCGCGGGGAAACGAGACGTTCGCCCTCGAATCCCGCTCGGAGGACGTGACGGTCGCCAACCTTGAATCGGAGTTCGGGATGGTCACGTACCGGGACTACCTCGACTGGACCGGCCGCGCGTGTATGGACGAAGCGCCCGAAGCGCGACTCGGGATGGAGGAGTTCCCCGAGGTCGAGTGGGAGCCGTAACCGAACGGAACCGAACCGGGAAAGAGAAGTGGGATAATCGGGGGGACGAGTTCAGTCGTCCGCCGTTTTCGCGTCGCTCGACGGCTCTACGTCGTCGAGCGACGGGCTGTTCCAGTATTCGTGGGTCGTCTCCTCGCGGAAGCAGGCGGCCCGGTGTTCGCCGTTGACGACCTTCGACTCGGGCGACGACTGCTTGCAGGCCTCGCGGGCCTCGGGACAACGCGTATGGAACCGACAGCCGGACGGGGGATTCACCGGGTCCGGGATGTCGATGTTACGGAGCGGAACCTCGCCGTCGTCGCCGGGCAACAGGTCGGGCGTCGCCCACCGCAGCGCCTTCGTGTAGGGGTGGCGTGGGTCCTTGAGTATCTGTTCAGCGGGACCGATTTCCACGAGTTCGCCGAGGTACATGACGCCGATGAGTCCGTCCGACTTCTCGGTCAGGTAGCGGGCGTTCGAGAGGTCGTGGGAGATGAAGACGAACGAGGTGTCGAACACGTCCTGCAGTTCGAGCAGCAGTTCCATCATCTCGATGCGCAGCGACACGTCCAGCGCGCTGATGGCCTCGTCGGCGAGGATGAGGTCCGGGTTCATCAGGAGTGCGCGAATCAACACGACGCGTTGTTTCTCGCCGCCGGACAGTTGGTGCGGGTAGCGGTTCGCGTAGTCCTCCGGCGGCGACATGCCGACCCTGTTGAGCATGCCGTAGATGCGCGCCTGCCGATCCTCGCGGGTGAGTCCCGGTTGCCACTTCTTCAGCGGCGCGGCGAGCGATTTGACGATTTTTTGGTTCGGGTTGAGCGAACTGCCGGGGTCCTGATGGATTATCTGGAGCGACCGCCGGATGTCCCGGTACGGAACCTCGACGTCGCTCCCACCGTCGCGTGCTTCCCAGATGTCCTGCCCGCGAAACTTGACGCTCCCGCTCGTCGGGCGCTGGAGGCCGATCGCCGTCTTGCCGAGCGTCGTCTTCCCGCACCCGGACTCGCCGACGAGGGCGACGACTTTCTTTTCGGGAATTTCGAGCGAGACGCCGTTGACGGCGTTGACCACGTCGGGTTTCGAGAAGGCCCCAAGCAGGCCGTTGTCGCTCTCGAAATCGACCTGCACGTTTTCGAGCGAAATCACGGGGTCGGGGCTCATCGTCCGCCCTCCACGTCCTCGAGCGAAAAGGGAATCTCGTCGGCCGCTTCCTGCCAGTGGAAACATGCCGCGTGGTGGTCGTCATCGACGTGATGGAAGTCGGGAGACGCCTCTTCGCACAACCCATCCGCGAGGGGACAGCGCGGGTTGTACGAACAGCCGACGGGGGTATCGACCGGGTCGGGAGCCGACCCCGAAATCGGGTTCATGTTGTCGAGCGGCGTCGCCAGGTTCGGCGTCGCGTTCAGCAGTGACCGCGTGTACGGATGGGCGGCGTCCCGGAGTATCGCGTCGGTCGGGCCGAACTCGATGAACTCGAAGGCGTACATGACGGCGAGTCGGTCGGCGAGTTCGGCGACCAGCGGCAGGTCGTGGGTGATGAACACCATCGCGATCTCGTACTTTTGCTGTACCTCCTTCAGGAGCCGAAGAATCGACCGCTGCATGAGGAGGTCGAGCGCGGCGGTCGGTTCGTCCATCACGAGCACCTTCGGTTCCAACACCATGCTCAGCGCGATGAGTGTCCGCTGTTGCATCCCGCCGGAGAGTTCGTGCGGGTACGAATCGAGGACGCGTTCGGAATCGAGATAGAGGTCCGACAGCAGTTCGCGGGCGCGGTCCAACCCCACGTCGACGTCCGTGCTGTGTGCTTTCAGCGTCTCGACGAAGTGCGTCCGAATGTCCATCGTCGGGTTGAACGAACTCATCGCACCTTGGAACACCATCGAAATCTCCTCCCACCGAACCTTCCGGAGTTCGCGTTTGCTGAGGTTCAGCAGGTCTATCGGATTGTCGGGCGTGGGATAGTACGTTATCTCGCCGCTAAGTTCTCCGGGAGAGACGACGGCGTCGAGGAGCGCCGAGGCGAACATCGATTTGCCCGACCCGCTTTCGCCGACGACGCCCAGTATCTCCTCGCGCTCGATGTCGAAGCTCACGTCGTCGAGGACGCGGGATTCGCCCCGCTCCATGTCGAACCTGACGGTCGCGTCGCGCACTTCCAGAATCGGGTCCGAACTCCTGTACACCCTGCTTTCGGTTTCGCTCACTGTCATCGATTGGTCTCCATCGTCGAACCGCGTGGTCATGGCCGACCACCCACCCCCGCCGAGCGGACGGGACACGAATCGGTCGCGGTCGAGGCCGCCGCCGGGTCGTGGTCACTGCATCGCGCGTCGAACGGGGGAAATAGGTGGTTGGACTGGGGGTCGAGAACCATGATATAGGTAGAAGGGTAGTGGCACCGTGTTATATCTTTTGGTGTGTGGGGACATACCACTATTTTCTCCCGACGACCTCGGTACGAAACGAGACGTTCCAAGCGGGGGCCGATTCGGTGTCTCGGTTTCTCGTCCGTCTCCGTCCCCGTTCTCACGCGTAGGGTGCGTAGTCCGCGAGGAACTCGTCGCTTTCCACGTGCATCTCCGCGAGTTGCGCGTGGGACGGGGTGATCACCTGATTCGTTCGGAGCGCGGTCTGGACCGCGAGGAGGAGGGAGGCGGAGTTCAGGATTCTGGTGTTGGCGTGGCGCTCGCCGCGAACCGAGTCGAGGAACGCCGCGAGGAAGTCGCCGTACATCTGTTGATACTCGTCAGCCCCCGAACCGATACGGGCGGTTCGCGTCCGATCGTGAACGTCTAGAATCCCGAACGCGGGGTTTTCGTTCGGTCCTTCCAGTTGCAGCGTCACGTGCGAGTCGTTCTCGAACTCGATATCGACGACCGACCCGGGGCGGTTCTTCGGCGTCACTCGCGTCCACGTATCCCGCACGAGCATGCCGACCGTGTCCGTCAGGTGAACGCCGTAGTAGAAGGGATCGTTGTACCCCGTGCAGTACACCGTCCGGTTCGGCTGTGCCGTTGGAAACGCCGTGAGACGCGGATGGAAGGGAATGGCGGACCCGCCGAAGAGGGGAGTGTCACCGGCCGCGGCGGCGATGGCGTCGATGTCCTCGTGTCGGCCCGCGATGGGTTTGTCGATGAACGTCGGCACGTCCGCTTCGAGAAAGGGAACGGCGAGCGGACGGTGCGTGTTCCAGTTCACCGTGAGAATCATCACGGCATCGACCGTTCCGAGCATACCCGTGGGGTTTCGGTAGCGTGTCGCGTCGTACTGTGCGCAGAACTGCTTCACATACTCGTCGTCCCGAACCGCGCCGCCGTCCCAGACGGCGGCGACCGTCGCGTCGTCGCGTTGATCGATCAACCGTGCGAACGCCTCGGGATGACTCGTGTCTAAGCCTACGAGTCCGATATCTAACATCGATACACAGCATGTACAGCGGTAGGTCTTAATTGTTACTCCGATACTGTCCGCGAACGGTGAGGAAACAACGTTTATACTGGATGCCGCGAGTTACGAACCATGACACGGATAGGCATCCTCGGGAGCGGCTTCATGGCACAGGTGCACGCGATTCGGTACGACGACATCAACGGCGCGAACGTCGTCGGCGTCTGCTCACCCAGTTATCCGGAAGCGTTCGCGGCCGAGTTCGCACCCGACGCCGCCGTCCACGACGACCCGGAAGACCTGTTCGACGAGGAACTCGACGCCGTCGACATCTGTACCCCGACGGCGACGCACCGACCGCTCGTGGAAGCGGCCGCCGAGCGCGGACTCGACGTCCTCTGCGAGAAACCCGTCGAGCGAACGATGGAGGACGCGGTCGCCATCGAGGAGGCGGTATCGGACGCGGGAATCACGTTCCTGCCCGGTCACGTCCTCCGATTCTTCCCGGAGTACGTCGCGGCGAAAGAGCAGGTGGACGCCGGTGCCATCGGCACGCCGGGGACGGTCAGCGCGCTCCGTCAATCGCCCGTTGCCGCGACCCATCCGTGGTTTCACGACTTCGACGCGAGCGGCGGCGTGTTGCTCGATCTCGCGATTCACGACTTCGATTTCCTGCGCTGGACGATCGGAGCGGTCGAAAGCGTGTTCACCCGCCGACGAACGTGGGACGAAAACGAGTACACCACGACGATGCTTCGCTTCGAGGACGGAACGATAGGAACGGTGGACGCCCGCTGGCCGACGACCGACGAGGTTCCGTTCGTCACCGAGTTGGAAATCGCGGGCGACGACGGACTGATCGAGTTCGACAGCGAGACGGTGGATCCGCTTCGAGTGCACGCGGAAACGAACGAACCCCCGGCGAGCGACCCCGTCGACGTCCCCCTGACGAAGGACCCGTACCGGCTCGAACTGGAACATTTCCTCGCGTGCGTCCGAGGCGAGGAGACGCCATGCGTCTCGGTCGAGGACGGCATCGAGGCGATGTGCATCTCGCTTTCGGCTATCGAATCCGCGGAGCGAGGAATTCCCGTGTCCGTGAACCGAAACTAGTCCGCTACCGGTCGGACCTCTATGTCGCCGTCGCTCGAAATGCGTATCACGTGGCTTTCCATTCGGAACTCGACGCGTCCTCCTCGTCGACACCGACCGTTTTCACTGGGTTTGAACAGGTCGTTGAGGGCGTCGGGATCGATGTAGTCGTAGAGAGGGGTGATCTCCGCCGTATCGGTTCCCATCGTTTCGACCACCGCGTCGATGACCTGAACACACATCGAATCGGGATGGGTCCAACCGTGGCCTCGATCGTCGGCCGCCGTCGCCGTCTCGCCCCCTTCATACCGTTCGTGATCGCTCATCCCTCTGCCTCCTCCGGTCGCCGAACCACGTACACCATTCGATGGATACGTCGTGTGTTCTCGGGCATCATGGTACGATATGTCGAAGCTTTCGGACTTAACAGTTCGTGAATGTATTCTATCAAAATCGTGCTACTCGATAATCAGAACGGGAAGACGGTTCCCGTGCAACGATTTAATACAACCGGGTACTTCGGCGGTAGCAGAACCATGTTAGACATCGGGTTCGTCGGCGGCGGAAACATCGCCCGTTTCCACGCCAAGCGACTGGTGGAACTGGGAGAGAACGTCAGAGCGGTCGCCGACATCGACGCCGTCGCTGGGGAAGCGTTCGCCGACGCGTTCGGGGCGACGGAAACGTACGAAAGCTACCACCGAATGATGGACGAATCCGACCTCGACGTCGTGGTCGTCGCCGTTCCGAACGCGTTGCACGCGGACTGTGCGATTGCCGCACTCGAAGCGGACCTCGACGTGTTCGTCGAAAAACCGCTCGCTGACACGTACGCCGCCGCGGAGGAGGTCGCCACAGCGGCAAACCGGAGCAACGGACGGGTCATGGTCGGGTTCGTCAAGGCGTTCAGCGCGGAGTTCGAGGACGCAAAGGAGCGGGTCGCCGACGGCGAACTCGGAACGGTGTACGACGTGGAGGCGAAATACGTCCGCCGGCGGGGAATCCCGCAGTTGGGCGGGTGGTTCACCCGGAAGGAAATCGCGGGCGGCGGCGTCCTCATCGACACCGGCGTCCACGTCCTTCACCTCGCACTTTCCATCCTCGGCTTTCCGGAAATCGAGACGGTGAGCGCATCGACCGATTCGAAATTCGGCACGAAGGACGAGTACACGTATCTGAGCATGTGGGGAGGGAGCCTCCGCGACGACGGGGTGTTTGACGTCGAAGACCACGCCCGAGCGTTCATCCGAACGGCGGACGGGACGACCATCGACCTGCACGCAGCGTGGGCCTGCAACGACGAATCCGAGCAGCGACTCGCGTTCCGGGGTGACGACGCCGGCCTCGTAACCACCATCGACGGCGGGGAAACCGACGTACGACTGTACTCGACGGACAGGGACGCGCTCTCCGACGTCGACCTCGGTTTTCCCGATGACGACGGGTTCGTGAAGGAGTGGGCGTACTTCACCGACGTGGTACGCGGCGCTCGGGAGCACACGCGCAACACGCTCGAAGAAGGACTCGCCGTGCAGCGACTCGTCGAATCGATTTACGAGAGCGCAGAAACGGGACGGGAAGTCAGCGTCGAGGCGATTACGCCGACGCGATAACCTCTATTTCGACGCCGATGTCTATCGGCAGGTCGGCTACTTCGACGGCGCTTCGCGCCGGAAACGGTTCGGTCATGTAGTCGCCGTACACCTCGTTGATGTCCGCGTAGTCGTCCATCTCCCGAACGAAGACGGTCGCCTTGACCACGTCGTCGAGCGACGATCCCGCCGCTTCGAGGACGGCGGCGACGTTCTCCAGCGTCCGTTCAGTTTGGGTTCGGATGTCGTTGCCAACGATGTCGCCGGATTCGGGGTCGACCGGACCTTGGCCCGAGACGTAGATCCGGTCGCCGTCCTTGATTCCCTGTGAATACGGGCCGATACTCGCCGGTGCGTCGTCAGTACTGATTTCCTCCATACCAACGGCGGGGACTCGATGGGGCATAAAAGTACTGTCCCGAACGCGACCGTCAGGTCGTTAGCCGGACGTCGGATACGATACCGAAACGGGGTCGCCCGACTCGGCGGATTCGTAGGCCGCTTCGACGACGGCGACCGCGTCCACCGCGTCGTCGGGCGATATCTCGGGCCGGCGGTCGGTTCCCACGGCGTCGACGAAATCGCGGATGAGGCCCACGTTCGGGTCGGATCCCCAGTAGACGGACGCGATACCCGGTTTAGGGCCGCCATCGCGGGTGAGTTTGAACGTCTGGTCGAAACAGTCCACGTCGATACTTCCTTTCGTGCCGACCAGTTCGAGCGTGGCGTCCCCCCAGAAGTCCCACTCGTCCGGACGGCTCCACGAACCGTCGAGGGTGAACGCCGACCCGTCGGTGAGTTCCATCGAAAGGACGTTCACGTCCTCCACGCCGAGGGGTTCGAAGCGGGTGTCGTGCTGGGCGTACACTTCGGCGACGCGTTCGCCGGTCAGCCAACGGACGAGGTCGACGATGTGGACGGTATGATCCATCGCCGCGCCGCCGCCGCTCTTCGCCGGGTCGGCGAACCAGCTGCCGGGGCGCTGCCCGCGATTCGTGCCCGCGAGCAACCGAAGGGACCCGATTCGTCCGTTTTCGAGCTGTTTTTTGGCCCGTCTCGCCGGTTCCGAGAATCGGAGCGGCATCGCCACGCCGATGTGGACGCTCGCATCGAGACACACGTCCCGAATCCCGACGGCGTCGTCGACGGTCGTCGCGAGCGGCTTTTCACAGAGCACGTCGACGTCCGCCGCCGCGGCCCGTTCGACCCACTCGGAGTGAGCTGTGTTCTCCGAGCAAACGATGGCCCCGTCGGTGGAGGCGAGCAGTTCGTCAGTTTTGCGGAACTCGGCGTCGTGTTCTTCGGCGAACGTCCGTCCGCGGTCGGCATCGTCGTCGGCGACGCCGACGAATTCGACGTCGTCCGCCTCGCTCGCGATAGCAGCGTACGCGGCGGTGTGGACGTGCGCCGTGGAGAGAATTCCGATTCGTACCGCGCTCATTTCGTGACCACCGCTGGAGTTCGACAGTTCATAGCTCTCACTTCGTCTTACACCATATGAACGTTTGGCAGGTCGTTCCGAAATCTCGGTGAGCATATCGTCGACTTCGAATGCTGTCTATCTGTGCCGAACGGCGAGAGGGGAAAACCCCGAACGGTGACACTGAAAGTAGACGCGTTAGCCGATGAAACGAATGGGAAAACGGGCGAAATCACGAGAGTGACTCACTGAAAGAGCGGAACACGGTGTCATAACACGTGGTAACACGAGGAACACCTCTGTTAAGCAGGGCTGAACAGTTAAGTAGATAGTGTTCGTACACATCCTATGGAAAACAACACGCCAAAAAACACCGTGAATGCGGTGCAGACGTCGCTGACGATACTCGAAGCGCTCGGGGAGTTGGATGGAGCGGGCGTCACCGAACTCGCGGAGCACATCGGTGCCACGAAGGCGACGGTTTACAATCACCTCTCGACGCTCAAGGGAAGCCGATACGTCGTCAAGGAGGACGACGACACCTACCGTCTCGGACTTCGGTTCCTCGACATCGCACACCACGCCCGAAACCGCGTTCGGATTTTCGACCTCGTCCGACAGGAGGTCGATGCGCTGGCCGAGGAAACCGGGGAAATGGTGCTTTTCACCGTCGAGGAACACGGCGTCGGAATCTGCCTCTACCGAGCCTACGGGGAGCAGGCGATTCGAACACCGCTGTACGTCGGACATCAGTCGGGTCTTCATCACACGGCGGTCGGTAAGGCGATACTCGCCCATTTGCCCGAAGAGCGACGGCGGGAAATCCTCGACCAGCAGGCCTTGGACGAAGTCACGAGCAACACGATAACGGATCGGGAGGAGCTCCTCGAGGAACTGGACGGCATCCGCGAAACGGGTATCGCTACGAGTAGCGAGGAGACGATACAGGGATTGATCGGGGTCGGCGCACCGATCATCGACCAGAACCGTGCCGTCGTGGGAGCCATCAGCATCATCGGACCGCGGAGTAGAATGAAGGGGGACCGATTACAAGAAGAGTTACCCGACCAGATACAACGAAGCGTCAATATCATTGAAATCAATATGACATCGATCTGATCGCGTCGGTTCCACACGATTTTACCCTTTCTCCCGTCAACCGTTGCTTTGAACGGTTTCCTTGTGTTAGTCGTGTGGAGCGTTCAGCTGGATAAAACGGGGTCGTGTCGGACAGCGTTACTTCGAGAAAGGCGTTTAGCACGCATAAGAGGTAGGAGATGGAGTCCTGAGTGGGATGGTGCACGCGACGGTGGAGAAACGAAGTCAGAACCCATGACAGCAGTAGTACTGTAATGCATATCCTTCGAGCAGTGCAGCATCGTTATTCCATTCATGACGAGTTTCAACGGTAATGCGTCGATACGGGGCGAATGAAAACGACGGTTCGCCGGATGGGATGCGGACGTCGTGGTCGCAAAATCGAGCGCTTCGGATTGATGTTACAATTTTAGTTCTGTAATGGAAGCCGTGGAGCGCGTTCAAAACGCAAACTTCGATGTTCGTGCACCGTCGGGATCGCGGCGTTCCAGCGGCGAACCGACTCGGAAGTTTGTCCGTAGAACCACCGCGCGAGGTGGAGCGCTTTCCATTCGCGCCGTACTCGGTAGCGTCGTACTTCGTGCGGCAAAATCGGTTTCAGTACCGTTCGCGCATGGATGAAGCGGGGGGTATCGGGGACAGATCACTTCCGATTATGGATTTATTGTCAAGTAGCTTAGTAGAGTTTGTTCGAAAAATAGCGAGTTTGTCTCAAAATACGTTACTCGATCTGAGCAAGTAATCTTTAGGTACTCGCGCGCGAATACGTGACATCGAACTCCTCGTTCAACAGGCGTTGCACAAGTGGAATGTTCCATTCTGCAGCATCGTAGCCAGCATTTGCAGGTGACTCACACAGAAGTTGGGAGAGTTCCCTCTGTTCTTCGCGATCCAGTTTCGGTGGGCGTCCCGGTCGAGCCTTATTCCGAGCTGCTTCACGAGCCGGTTCTTCCTCGAATCGTTGAAGCCAGTTATAAATCGTCTTCCGTGAGAGCCCATACCACTCGGCTAAGTCCGTCTGCGAAACGCCCTGTTTGTAGGCGATCGCAACCATGAGACGTTTCGTCGCGTAGACGTCGTCCACATCCTCGAGTGCTTTCTGAAGTTCAGAAGTCGAGACGTTCACTAGGTGTGGCATTACAGATGAAGACGAGCGAACAGTGTAAATAATTTTGGGACAGTAAATGACTCACAAACTCTCTTTTCAAATATCTATCTAAGAGAACGAGTCGCAGGAGAGAATTTAATCGTCCGTCCGACGTATTGATACAAAATAGAGTCTCGAGAGGAATTTCAAATTCACCAAGCAACATATCGAGTTCCGAAACGACATCCTCCGGTTCTTTGCTTGGTTGTGTACCAAATAGTACCGGTTCACTCAATTCGTGATCTTCAAGGATACAAAGTAAATAGCGAATCCGATGAGTTTCATAGTCGGGCACTGTCTAGTTTAGTTCCTCTTCGACAGGTGTTCGATTGTCGAGCAATTGGTGCGGTCCTTGATTGTTATAGTAATGCACAAACTGTTCAAGACACTGCTGGACGCTCGGCCGACTGCCCACCTACGACTTATGAAAGCGGTCGATGCGCTGATTGAGCGTGTGAAACCACTTTCGATCAGGTTTCGCTCGGTGTAGTTGAGCTGACCGCTCAACCCAATTCGAAAGAGGGCAGTCCGATACCCGTAGCCATCAACGAGAAACACAGCGTTGACGAGACGTGGAGCGTCTCGTCCGCCAACCAGAAATCTTTGATTTCTGGTGACGTCCGAGAGATCGTGTTTCTCGACCAATCCAGACAGAAATGAAGCCGCTTGATCGGTCCCATGCTAATCAAACACTTCGATACCGAGTAGCAGTTTTGTTTCGGTGTCTATTGCAGCGTACACCCACAACCACTCGCCGTTAATTTTGACAGCGGTTTCGTCCACCGCGACCCGCGTCGGCTGCGCCGACAGCGGGTCGGAAAAGCTGTCATCGAGACAATGTACGCACTGAAAATTGCCTGTTGTGAGCGCTTTACGCCGAATCGTCGAAGAATTGCTTTTGTTTTCTGAATGAACAACCGGTCGCATGGAGGCGGACGGCGAACGCCCTGACGGGCGTCACCAGAACGCGTCGCGTTCTGGTTGGCGAACGAGACGCTCCGCGTCTCGTCAACGTCGCCATCCGCTCATTCTCCCAATATTCAAGATTTGCCGTCTCTAACGTTTCACTGAGCAGTTCTTGGGTGAGCATAGACACTAAAACCACGGAACTGCTCGCTTCTTAAACTGGCCTAACTAGACAGTACCCCCAAGACTATAATGTAATTTGATAGCATCCTGAGGAGAGTAGTGGGAGATCGATTGCCCACACCTCGACTAAATGGCCATGAGGCCACATTGACAAACGTATCTGTCCTTTGCAGGACGCTAATTCATACATGTTCGCCTAACATGAATCAATTGATGTGACAGTGGTCACTGTTTAATTCATCTTCTACATAGTCGATCTGTGCACTGTGTAACAGTGAGTACAACGAACTACTCTTTCTCGACCGATTGGTAGTACTACAGGTGCCAAGCGCACGCTACGGCAAGCGCTTACAATGGGAGCATGCTTTCAGACCAGTCGACTCAAACGAGACTTGGAATGATAAACACCGGGTGAGAGTTATCTATGAGTGGATTGCGCTTGAGTTTCCCGTCACATTCATGACAAACGATGTATGTCGTTGCCGCGGAGGCTATTTTACCACAGCGGACGCATTCATACAGCAGATCTCCTACCTCCGACGTGCGATATCGTTTGGTGAGTGTGTCGAGTAGGGATATTTTTTGTTCCTCAGGCAAGGGGGTTCGGGACGAAGTCCATGATAATTATTGACTACTTACTGATGGAAGTAATTATCCGATCACTGTCTTGTATCGATCCGAATCGAATCTACTGGTTAGTATAATATACTATCTTTTTGCGATACACCGTACACGAACGCTTACCGGAGGTACCCACTCTGTGAGGCTACGTTTCGTTTCACTTCCGCACCGGTTGGCTGACTTCTTTATCAATCACCTTCGAAGAGGAATCTGCAGTCAGCGTAACCCAGTCAACGGCGTGGCTCCTGTGCCCCTACCCATCCTTCCACGCCGTGTACTTCCCTTGTATTCAATCACCAACGAGGCGAGTGTCATTTTGTCCCAAGGCTTTACGTCGGTAGTTCCTGTCTTTGATTATATCGATGATTTCGAATCGGCGATCACCACTCACACCACTTGCGCAAGAATCGCTCGAGACACTCGCAAACGCACTGCCGAGTGAGGGAGAACTCACGTACGAGCAAGCGTATGCAACCCTTAAAGATCGTGAGGAGCTCGAGCAGCCTGCTGCCGAAGATATCATCGAACGACTCTACATGCGAGGCCACATCTACGAAGTCGAAGGAAAGATTCGGCTGACGGATTATCGACCTGAATAGCAAGACGGCCTCGGTGATACAGCCACAGTCGGCCCTCGGATTTGACGGCTCCAACCTCACTCACATCTCTATTCAATTACCTCGATAATTGTCGCCGCCGTCCTACGGATTCGTCCAAGCCGATCTTGAATCGCGTCCGAATCATCGTTCTGCCATGCTGCGAGGTAGAATGCTGAGCCACTCGTGTCCAATCCAACGTATCGACCAACGATGTACGCGACGGCTTCTGCTTCGACTTCACGCTTCGATCGCTCACACGCATCATCAACATCGAAGTGCAGCAGTGCGTGAGCGTATTCGTGGATCAGCGTCACAGCGAGATCCGCCTGATTTGCCCGTGCTTTCACCTCCACGATTGGCTGGAGATCGTACAGACTCCGCTGTTTGCAGACGCCCTTCGCCTTGCCGTGTTCCCAGTCGTTAGCATCGACGATACGAACCGTCACACCGAGCTCATCGGCTGCATCTTGAAGAGTAGGAACGAGATTTTCAGCATTGCCCGTTGCTTCGGTCTCCAATTCGGGAAGTGGTTCACCCTCGGTCTGAGACACATCGAACACAGCCGTGGGTTTGAATCCGACCAGTCCTTTCGACCACGCTTCTGGTGGTGTCTCGTCGTATTCACACTCACTTTGCTCGTGGTAGCTGGGTGAGTTCTCGCACTCCGGACATTGCTTCGTGATGATCGGCGCCCAGATCCAGATTCCGTTCTCACCTTCCTGGACGTGACGATCGAACTCGCTTCGCCAGGTGTTGTATCCTGCAACCTTCGTCGCATTTGGACATTGAAGCGTGATCAAGAGCGTGTTCCGATGGGAGTAATCGTGGAATTTCGACTGGACATCTAGCCACTCTTGGAACTGCTGACTCACTCTCGCCTCGTCAGTCAAGGCAGTGAGGTCGTCGATCCAGTGTTCGATCGTGTTGTGCATTTCGTCACGTCGGGTGTCATACTCGTCGAACGACACCGCAGGGGTAGTACTCTGACCCATTGATTTTGGACACGGACGCTTCTATCGAGCGCCCCGCACCCCCTGGGGGCTGAAAAAATCTTTTTTCGTTGCTTGAGTTCAGGCTTGGTATGGTGCCCAGCTTAACCAACACGGCTTGCACTACAGGCACTATGTTGGTTAATTACTGAACAAGGGAAATTCACCAGTAGATGTTTTCTTAATAGTGGACATCCGCCGGAATGATCCACAGCTGCTCGTCGGTCTCGAGTACATGATCGAGATGTTCACGATTACGAATCGCGTCGCCGAACTCGGTGTATAAGTAGAGCGACGGGCCACGATACGCGCCCAGATTGTAACAAGCGTGGCGGGCAAGGTCTTTGTCGTGCATGAGTTCGTCATCACTGAACTCGGTGACCGCAGTTCTTACCCGCTCGAGATTTCGTTCGAACTCCTGTCTGGTTGCTTCCCAGCCACGCTCGAGGAGTTTTTCGCCGTCGTCGGAGTCGACTGGTGCGATGACTGGGAGTTCGCCCCATCGGGCCTTCCCTGCGACGGACGACCGCTCGTCATCGAACATCACATAGTAATCAAAGATGGCAGCATTGTCGGGGCCAGCTCCGACCAGCCGATCGAACGCTGCTTTTGCGCATGCAAGTGCCGTCTCTTCAGTCGATGCTTCCACGAGTGCGTAAATTACCTGGTGCATTTTAGTCACCTCGCCGACGCATTGGTTCGACACGACTCTATCACACAACACCTCGTTTGTGCACCGGCACCCATCGCCGGCGCCAATAAAATCCTCCTGCGAAAAGCGCCGATTCACACGAGATTTGCACTACTCTTCCGGGAGATCGCGACGCCCGGATCGCACACAGGGTCAACACGGAAAGCCACCCAATCCATCACAGTCACAGTCCGCTGGCTGATCCGTGTCACTGTCGTTTACATGGGTTTCAGATTCAGTCTCAATTTGTGTCCCGCCGTCTGCGACGAGAGAATGATCAGTCGCCGCTTGCAGGAGTGGCGTTCGAATTGCGACGCCAACCCGATGTTTGCATGCACCGTCGTACCGTGCATCCGCTGGACACTCACAGACGATGGGGATCCCATTGCGAACTGTGACGAGATATTCATGGTCGGCCGGATTCGCGTGACTCGTATTGCGAACGAGGACACCCTTCGTTGTGAGTGAAAATTCGAGGGCTTCGTACTGGGCGCGCTTTGCAACTCGCTTCGTGAACGTCAGTTGAGATAGGACGTTTGTACTGGACATACTCGCTCCACGAGGCACGCAGTGTGCCCCGCACCCCTCGGGGGCAACAAAAACACGTTTTCGACGTGTGCAGAACCGAATCTCTCGTAGTAATGGTTGAAAGGAAATTAGGTCGGTCAATCGAATCGGTAAATCGCGATCCCGTCATGGCCACAGTCTGGACACTCGCTCGTTTCGACCTTGACCGTGGTTCCACACTGTCGGCACTCAGCGATGACAGTGCTGCGCGACCGACTAGTGAGCTGCATCAGGAGGTCTTTCATGCCAACTCTGTCCCGTGGTTGGTCCGTTGGTCGCAGATGTTGAAGCCACAGTCCTCACAGACCGTTTCAATCACGTTGGTGGTGACCAAGCCGCCGCATTCAGGACATTGGGTAGTTGATTCGTTCGGTACGTCTTCATCGAAGCCCGTTGCGTAGCTGCCGCTGAGTCTCATCGAAATCACTCTTTGTGGAGACGCTCGTAGTGGAACGCCCCGCACCCCTCCGGGGGCGAAAAAACGCCTGCGGTCAGGTCACACTGTCAATTAACAAGCACGCTTGACACGATTCACTGCCGATATCTTGTTTCTGTGGTTAGTATATTATACTAACTCAGTCCCGTTCGATGCCTTGCCCGTCGAGAACCGGACTTTCGGAAATCCAAATCGGAAACGGATGGAGCGGTGTCGGATTCCACCGCCCTTGCCGAACGTTCTGATCCTGATCGACCACGGTAGAGTCGCGTCCAACTGCGACAGCCGAAGCGGAATCGAGCTATCGACACCTTGGTTCCAGCAGTCCGTCGGACCGGTGTGGAACTCATCACAAATGTATCGGCCAATTCGTTCGACATCAGCGCGTCCTCATCGAGATTTGGTGCACAAAATGTGGGACTCTGCGTGGCCGAATGGTCAGAGACAGCGTGAGTTTCCGGTTGGGTTTCTATGGGTGATATGACTCCGTCTCCACCACCAATGGAGAGCGAGTGTTCCACCCTTTGCTGCGCTGCCCAGCACGGTAGTCACTCGGACTGGTCGATGTTGATACGTTCTGTATTGGAATATTCGGAAGCGACCCTGGCTTGCCTAAGGGGATCTTGGTAGTCGTGTTTACCTGCAATGAGCCAAACCAGCCATATTGAAGCAGGATGGGACGCGTATCGACGAGCGCTTCGAC
This sequence comes from Haladaptatus sp. CMAA 1909, assembly GCF_043952005.1. Taxonomy (NCBI): domain Archaea; kingdom Methanobacteriati; phylum Methanobacteriota; class Halobacteria; order Halobacteriales; family Haladaptataceae; genus Haladaptatus; species Haladaptatus sp. CMAA 1909. The sequence continues at coordinate 88,770 of NZ_JBIOAV010000002.1, forward strand.
CGACTGATCAAGCAGTCTTTGATCGACTCTTCGAGTATGCCCAGCTACATACCGATCCCAGCACGGTTCACAAACCCCTGTTCGTCGAGACGCCGATCCTCATCTCGATTCTGATCGAACAGCAGCAACAACTCGACGACTTGGCGGATCGACTCGATCACGTCGAGGACGATTTGAACGATTAGGGATGAGACGATGGTGTACAAAATCGACTACGTCGACGGCGACGTGCACACCTGGTCGGTGACCGAGACGGGGGTGAATTGCGAAGTCGATGAATCGTATACGCCGACGATCTACGTGTCGGTGCATGGTGACGGCGATTTTTCGACGGCACGTGCGGCACTCCGTGACCATCCTGCCGTTGTGCAGGTTACTGTCGTCGATGAACGCGTAAGCTTTCGGCACGACCCCGAGCAAGTACTCCAAGTGGATGTGATCGACCTCAAGGCAGTGAATTCAGTGGCACGAATGGTAAGTAAGTGGGGCTCCCCTGGTGAGTATCGGTGTTACAACATCGATTTCTCGCGGGAGTTCCGCTACTGTCTCGAAGAAGGGATTGACCCACTGCCGAACCATGAACTCTCGCAGATGCAGATTGCCGTCTCGGAGACGGAACTCGTGAGTGAGCGGGTTACAGAACTCACGATTGACGATGAGACGGTGACTGGGAGTGGGGAGGACGTGCTAACCACACTGTCGGCTCGTGTTGAGCGTGTTGACCCCGACGTTCTGTTCTTAAATACCAGTGACCTCATTCCCGTTCTGTTCCAGCAGGCCGATCGGCTCGATGTGGAGTTTCACCTCGGACGACAGCCCGGATGGCAGCAGTTGGCGAGCGAATCGACCTACGAAAGCTACGGACAAGTCGGGCACTCCCCGGCACGGTATAATTTGCCCGGTCGGGTGATTATCGACGGTTCGAATACGTTCATGTGGAATCAGACGAATCTCGATGGCTGTCTGTATCTCGTGGAGAAATCAGGAAAACCACTGCAGGAGTTGGCGTGGTCATCAATCGGGACCATTCTGACCGGGATTCAGATACAGGAGGCACGGGAGCGAGACGTGCTTGTGCCGTGGCGTTCGTGGCGACATGAGAAGTTCAAAACAATGCGCCAGCTGCACGATGCCGACCGGGGTGGGTTCACCTTTGCGCCGGACGTCGGCCTGCACGAAGACGTTCACGAACTCGATTTCTCCTCGTTGTATCCGAATATCATTGTCACGCGGAACGTGAGTCCGGAAAAGATCCGCTGTGAGTGCCATGCTGGGCGGGAGGACGTACCGGGCATTGGCTACTCGATTTGTGATGAGCGAGGCTATCTCCCGGACGTGCTTGAGCCGTTGCTCGAGGATCGGGATGCGATCAAAGCCGAGATTCGTGAGACTGAGGACGAAGAGCGTCGCGAGGAGTTGGAAGGGCAATCGAGCGCGATCAAGTGGATTCTAGTCTCGTGTTTCGGCTATCAGGGCTTTTCGAACGCAAAATTCGGACGCATTGAGTGCCACGAAGCGATCAACGCGTATGCACGGGAGATTCTGTTGGAAACGAAAACGGTGCTCGAGGAGCATGGGTGGCGCATTGTGCATGGCATCGTTGATAGTGTATGGGTGACACCGATCGACGGGGAGGAACAGACGTCGTTATCTGCGCTTGCATCGGAGATTTCCGAGCAGGTGGAGATTCGGCTTGAACACGAAGCCCATTACGACTGGATATCGTTTGTGCCGTTGCGTGATTCGGACGCTGGTGCCTTGACGAAGTACTTCGGGAAGGTCGCTGGCAAAGATGAGTACAAGTACCGGGGCATCGAGTGTCGGCAACGAAGTACGCCGTCGTATATCGACGATGCGCAGAAGGAGTTGATTCGAGCGGTCGATGAGTACCGCGATCCAGAAATGGTTTGTGAGGAATTGCGGTCATGGGTTGATCGGCTCGAACGTGGGGCGGTCGATCCGAGTGCGTTAGTGATTACGAATCGGATTTCGAAACAACGGGAGGACTACACGCAATCGACGCGGAGTGTGGCGGCATTAGAGCGGGCGGCTGAGTTGGGGTTGACGCGTGCACCTGGTCAGAGTGTGTCGTATGTGGTGGTTGATGATGCGAAGGACTCGCGAGAGCGGGTGATGTTGGCGAGTGAAGAGTTAAACGGATATGATATTGGATTTTATCGGGAATTGTTGGTTCGTGCGGCAGCGAGCGTGTTATCGCCGCTTGGGTGGCGAGAATCAGAGATTGAGCAGGAATTGGGGCAGTATACCGAGTCGAGTTTGGCATCGTTTAGGTAACATTTGTATACTGCCATCAATCCTGATCCAAGAGGTCGATAGCGAAGATCAAATAACTTGCTCAAAGAGTCTCACTGCCACTATTGCAAGCGTGATGCCGGTTGCACTTGCTGCCATTCGAATCGCTCCTCGTTTAATCCGGGCATTCAGATCCTGTCCATCAGGCACATAGCCGAATCGTTTAACAAAAAAGTTCGCTGCGATTCCGGATACCATCAGAAATGCTCCACCATATAGTGATGGATCAATTGGTACCAACACTGGAAATACAAGCGGAATCCCGATCACAACGATAGCTGTCCATCCGACCATGAAGTGACGAATCCATCGAGTGCGACGATGAGAGGCGTCATACAATGCAGTGACTGCTGGGAGAGACAAACCATATTGTGTGAGTTCCGAGCGGACCCGCTCATAGTCCTCATATGGTATAACAAAGCTATCTGGGTCGGTATAATTCGTGTTGTGGTATACCACGTCCACGACTACATGGCCGGGGATCGGATACGGACGAAGTCGCTCCACTTCTCCGAGTTCAATTCCCGGATTGTCGCCGACAATCGCGGCGGCTACTGCATTCTGCTCGTAGTCGACATTTGGGAGGGTGATTGCAATGCGCTCCTGGTCGTGGTTCAGTGAATAGTGCGTCGCGCTTTCCCCACCTGCTCGAAACCAGACCATGAGGAAGTAAATAAATGCGAGGAAAAGGAAGGCATACAGGGCTGGTTTACCGACGAACGGGTATGCTGCGAGAGCGAGACCAGACGGGGCACCGATCAACAGTACCCAGTGCCACGACTTCATACTGACAATCGTGCACCAGCATCGGAGTGGAAGGTATCTGAGCTGCTCGAGAGTGAGCTGCCACTGCAGGTGATTGCCGCGGGTGTCCTCCCATGCAGACATATGTACTAAATCCAGTCGAATTGATATAATGGTTCGGTGTGGCAGTTCGCACTTTACTACAGTAGTTAGGCGATGTTGATTGAACCGATTGAGATTAGGATGCCCTGCTGCTTTCTATCTCGAGAATAGTCTGAACCGCAGAGAGGAGTGTCGTACCGAACGAATTTCTATATTGTGCCAAGAGAAACACTGATTTGGCGTACTTTCTTTGTGTACATCTATGCCGCTATCTTCAGTTGACAGCGCACGGTGCCCCGAGTGTGATCAGACGATAACAACTGATGACGATGTGGGGTTTCTTCAGACGAGTGAAAGTAAGCGAGGATCTTCGGGACTGGTTGTTTGTCCTCATTGCGAACGGGTACTGGGTGGCGTTGCGACGGCTTCATACGATAGCATACTCTTCTAAAACGAGTTCTCGAACCACGGTGATAGCGCTACTCTCCACAGCAAATTGGCCGCTTGAGATTTAAGAGGCTGAACAACAACAGATATCCTTAGTAACCGAGTGCAGCATTTACTAGTGACTGTTCTCCTTTTCGAAGCAAGGTCGAAGCACTACTTTCCGAGCAATCGAGAGCTGCAGCGACATCTGCAAGGGAAGTCTTGCGTGGCACCGTATAATAGCCGAGATTTTGCGCAACTGCTATGGCTTCGAATTGACGGTGGGTAAGCCGACCCGCGAGTGATCCAGTCAAGTGTTGATGTTCACCAACCCGTGTAACGTCGATATCAACTTCGTTGGGGAAGCTACTGACTGCCCGGCTGAGGGCATCTTCTTCTCCTAAAATCGTTATCTGAATCGTCCCCGTGTCAGTATATACGATCGGCGGAACAGGAACAATTCCATGATGATCCAACGCAGCCCACAGTGCATAATCAGATGGACGAAGATCTATCTCAGCATAGAGGTAGAACGTATTCTCATCTACCATCGTAAAATCTACCTGCTGAACGACTTTGAGACTGGCGACTGTTGTGCGAATCGTCTCAATCTCTCCAACCACTAATGAGAGAAAACAAACAACGTTCGTTTCCTCACGAACCTGCCATGAGAGTAATTCTTCCCGAACGAAAGCGTCCGTCGAAAGTGACTCCGGAATTGGCAGCTGCATCGATTCAGGAATGTCGACAGTGAGATCGATCGACTGCATAGTACGAAAACACCAACCCTGTATTAAAAAGGTTCAGTGCTTCGCGGCAATCGCAACATCTGACTATCAGCAATAAACACATGATGTCAGACCTGAACGCTAATGAAGCCCATGCGGATGAAGAGTCGACGCGGATTTCGAACGGTGTCGAAGGAGAATTAGGCAAATCTCAACAGAGTGGTGAAATCCCACCCGGCCCTTGTGGGCTTCCATTGGTAGGAAGCACACTTACGCTTGCTCGCCATGGGTTGACGTTTTCGGAACAACTTCACGAATATGGTGACGTGGTCGCATACACTGCCTTTGGTGAGGATTTTGTTGCCATCTATGATCCCGAGTTAATCGAATCAATACTCGTCTCCCGCAATGATGAGTTTTGGAAGGGTGATTTTGAGATGGCATTTGGTGATTTATTTGCGCCCAATGGTCTTGCGTTCACGGAGGGGGAACAATGGCGTCGTCAACGATCTGCTCTCCAACCTGCATTTACACCGCAACAAATCCAAACACACGCTGATTCAATCGTAGAGAAGACCTCGATCAGTGCTACTCACTGGAGTACACATCGTGAGATTGATCTTCGTAATGCTTGTTCAAAGCTCACGCTTTCGATTCTGGTAGACTCTCTGTTTGATATCGATCTAGATAGCAATCGTGGTGCAGTCATTCGCAATGCGGCTTCTGCTGTTGGAGACCTCGTTGATGCGAGTGGTCCGGCAATGCTTCTTCCTGAATGGGCTCCTCGCACTCCAACTGAACGGCGATACGATCGTGTAATGGCACAGTTTGATGACCTCATTAGCGATCTCATAGCCGAGAGACGCGAAGCAGTTAGTGAGTATGACGATCTCCTCACAATGTTATTAGACGTTGAATTTGCTGATGGTTCACGGATGGATGAATCCACAGTACGCGATCAGCTTATTACATTTTTCTTTGCTGGTCATGAAACAACTTCCGTTGCACTCACCTATGCGATTTGGTTGCTTTCGGGAAATCCGAGCGTTCATTCCCGTCTCAATGCAGAATTAGAGGCCGTTAGTGACGGATCCGGTCTCACATTTGCTGACCTTCCTGCGCTCGAAACGACTGAATGCATCATCAAAGAAGCGCTCCGGCTCTATCCTCCTATCTCCTCGTTCTACCGCCAACCACGGCAGGATCTCATGCTTGGAAACTATCAAATTTCTAGCGACACAACGCTTCAGCTTGCCACGTATAACATTCACCGCGATCCACGGTGGTGGGATAATCCCGACGCTTTTGCTCCCGAACGGTGGGAAAAAGAGAATGCGTCTCGTCCTGAATATGCCTATCTCCCATTTGGTGGTGGTCCACGGCACTGTATCGGCATGCGATTTGCGATGATCGAGTTGAAACTGGCGCTTGCAACACTTGCTCAGCAGATGGAATTTGACCGCATCACTGACACCATCAGCCCAGCAGCAAAGGGAGTGCTCGACCCAGGATGTGTGAAAATGAGAGCTCACCCCATCAGCGATCTTTAGACGATTCAACGGCCATCCAGAGCCATCGAAATGGGCACAGATATCACCGGTCCTTTTGGACTAGAGTGAATACCGACCACCCTCGTCCCGTTCACGCCAAACCCTACCCGCGCGTTCGTCTGGATCACGATTGATTACGGACACGAAAGTTTTGTCGTCATGGCGAACAAATCGAGATTCCATCGAGAGCTGACTCTGGTTGCGCACTCTCATTTCTGGAAACATTGTTGGTTAGTATTGAATACTAACGTCTACGCGTTTTCAAGTGGAGATTCGGCTTGAGCATGAAGCCCACTACGACTAAATTGCATTCGTGCCATTGCGTGGTTCGGATGCTGGTGCATTGACGAAGTACTTCGACAGAAGTTGTGACTGGCGCGCTCAATGCATATGAGCATGAGCGGGTAGAATAAGCTGCCGCATCGTTTGCTGGTGTTGTAAGATAGAAAGCGTGCGTCTAACAGGGACGGACAGTCACTTAAGACGTTACGGCTTCGTACGCGAGTGCCAAAACAGCCATCAGAACAAGCGTAGCAAGTACGTTTCCAACAAGACCGGCCCCAAGATATTCTGACACGGCAATTCCGATAACAACAGATACGGTTGCCACCGTCCATGCTACGCTTGAGGGAAGACGCCCTGTTGTGGTGGCTGTGTTCATGTTGTCAATAACTCAATCACCGTACAATAACTTTCCGTGCTGGCTCTTCGAACTCGTCAATTACAACGTTGTAATAGAGGGGGATCGCGAGAGCGACCCCCTCCGTTTCGCAGAAATAGACGCAGAAAAAGACGCACTCCACCGTAACCAACCGACTAGTACCACCATGTGTCACCGGCAACGCGGTGTGAATCTCTTGTGGTGGTGCCGCCACAGAGGGGGTTCACAGAACCCCCGTGATTACAACGCTATAATCAGCGCCCTCCGTTTCGTTCCGTGTTAGCTTCGTGGGCGCGCATCCACCCGGCGAGGTCGGGGTGAGCGAACGTGATTTCGATGTGATGGCCACCGACACCCATGGCGTCGTCTACGCACAGCGTTCGAGATTCCTTGTAGGTCACACCAGGAACGCGCTCGGCCATCTCTTCCATCACCCGATAGCCATCGTTCTTGTACGCACAGCCGTAGTGGGTCGCAACTTCCCGATAACCCAGTCGAGCAACCATCACGTCGTTCGTCTTGGCAACGTTCTTCGCGTGCTCGAGGACGTCGAGGTACTTGTCTTCGACCTGCTGACTCTCGGCACGTTTCTTGCGGAAGGTGACTAACTCGGTATTCTGTTCCGAGCGCTGCACGGTCTCGAAGAGCTGACGGCTTGCATTGGTTGCTTCCGCGGCGAGGTGCGGCGAGTCATCGTCAACGCTCTCCTCGGTCCCGTAATTCCAATCGTAAGCAGGTATCCTCAAGCCGCTTATCAGTTGAGAAGACTCTCGATGAAGCGGAAGGCATTCACGAAGGTTACTGCATCACCATAGCCATACGATGCAAGTACAGTTTCGGCACCTTCCCCTGCAGCGATGTCGGTCGTGTAAATGTATGCCTGTGAAGCCGCTCCTGTACTGAGATGCTGTGCTGCGAGTGCGGCAAGCGCAGCATCTGCTCGTTCAACTTCATCAGCGGGTCGATCATCAGCATTTGCAATGTACCGCTGGACGCCATCCATTGCTTGCGATACGACTGAAATCGTATAATCGAGTGGATCGGCAATCTGTGCCCATCCCTCTTCGATTGCCGTCTCAATTAGTGGTCTCTTGGTTTCGCCGGTCGTTCCTGCAATCTCCTCATAGACTCGTTCCGGGAGAAGAAACACGATATCATTCTTGCGGACAAATGCTCTCACATGCTGATAGCGACTGTTTGTCGGTTGACCGAGAGCAATGAACATCCCCGAATCGGCGATATGGATGTTGCTCACGTCTCGTCGGATGTCTCCGCAGTTTGCTCGTCGTCCAGCCCAAGATCAGGTCCTACTGCACCGGATTCTTCGATGTCGATGTAATCGTGAACGACTGGTCGGAGTGCCTGGAGAATGATCTCTGCAGCGAGGGGCGAGATATCTAAGTCGCGGGCCATCAGCCGGTGGGTTACCTCACCGCGCTCACGTGCAACCGTATATGTGAGTGCTGTTGCAAGACCCGCAATGCCGTGGCGAGCGATGTATGTCTCGATATCGTCGTTAGTCGATTGGCGGCTCACCGCGTCAACCAGCATTGGGGTGATCGTATACTCACGTGTTCCATCTCCAGCCGAGACCGTGAGGTCGATCGGGTGAGCAACATATGTTCGCGGTTGCTCGTCGCCCGTTGCTTCGATAACGCCCGCATCAGCCAGCCGCTTCACGTACGTATAGGCCGTTCCTTGCGGGAGATCAAGGGCATCCATGAGTTCTTGAACGGTTGCTGGACCTTGGCGAGAGAAATATGCGTAAAGTTGAGCTAATCGTGGCTCTTCGAGGAGGTCTGCAATTGAGAGGAAATCTCGGATGACATCGCCATTAGCGTGGGATGCAGTGTGTGACATTGGTATTGGTGCTATTTACAGCTTACAGATAATCAGTAAAGAGTGTTTGGATTGTCGCGATCGTCAGTCAAGAACATTCTCTGGGATCAGCTACTGAACGCATATCGGCGGGACGGGGTCACCTCGTAGCATGCGTTTCGGCACGAGAAGTTCGAACCCATGCATTGATTTGATCACGCATCCCGACCACAGACACGGTGGCCGGTACAACCTCTCCCCCTCCTGCTGGCTTCGAGCCGATAGACGCCGATACAACTACCGTACTTACGAGTAGCCGTACGGCGTCTGTCCCGAACTGTGTCAATTCGGGACGTCCACAACCGCGTTTGTGTGGGTGTTTGCGTTAGATTTGTGTCCCTCTCGGGCGTGTTTTCGTCCCAGCCACGCTACTCTCCGGCAACCCCGTCTATGGTCGGACTATCGTTTGTGTTCGGGCTCGAAACTTCACCAGGTAGCTCCACATCGGCTTTCAGGACGAGACGTGTTTCTTTGTAGCTCAATCCGTCTTTGGATTGCTGGCGTTTGATTTTCCCGAGACGTCCGTTCGAGAGCTCATGCATCGCGTCCATTGTCCGGCGAGCGAGTTCTTGACTGTACTTCTTGCTCACGCCGGACTCCTTGAGTCGAATCCACTAGAAATTCAACGACTGTTCCCAGGTCATGTCAACCCATCGTGAGATGAAATCCCTTGAGTTCGCCACCCTGTTCATTGACAACTTCTTTGAATGAGTCGAGTCGTGCCGGACTCTCCTCGATGTTCTGGATTCCTTGCTCAGTATATTCGAACAGGCAGATGGATATTGGCATCGTTCCACCCCCTCCTCTCAGTTGACTAAGACACACTAACTACGATCGGCAGGAGGTTAATTATTGCCTCGACGATACCGCCATCCCTTCCTGTGTCACCACTAGTTGGTGAATTTTTCACTCGAATACACATCCGAAGTCAGAACGTTGCAGGAGCAGTATGTTACTCTGAGCGAGTTGGCACATCAGGTCCGTTGGGCGTCTCGAATTATTTTCTCCTATCCGTCTCGTAGTGAAGTATCACGATCCCGGTCCCAGTTGTCTTCGTGTCCACGAGTTGTAGATTGGTTTTCTTGCTCCCATCTCTGAAGAACCGCTTGCCCCCGCCGAGAACGAGCGGGTGAATCATGAGCTGATATTCGTCGACGAGATCGTGCTCCACGAGTGTCTGAACGAACTCGCCACTGCCGATGACCCGAATGTCCTGGCCGGACTGTTGTTTCAGTTCGGCGACCGCCTCGGCAACGTCTCCCTCGAGCAGCGTCGAATTCTGCCATTCCACCGCGTCCAAAGTTCTCGAGGCGACCTATTTGTCGATGCTGTTCATCACGTCGGCGAAGTCGGTGCTGACCTCTTCATCCGTCGCTGTCGGCCAGTACGCGGCGAAAATCTCGTAGGTCTTCCGTCCAAGTAAGAGGGCGTCCGATGTGGAGATCCCGTCGGAGACTGTGTCTACAGAGACCCCATCGAAGTATTGCATCTGCCAACCGCCATGCTCGAACCCACCGTTGCGGTCCTCGTCAGGACCACCTGGTGCCTGCATCACACCATCAACCGACAGAAACTCGCTTACGATTACCTTTCTCTGCCTATCAACAGTCCGGTTGATGTCGTCAGTTATCGTCTCGTTCTCACTCATCCGTGTCACCTCGATTTCCGCAGTATAGATAGATTGTCACTGTCTTAACCAGAGTGGCCTGGATCCACGCCACTAGTGACATTGTTTTCGCTGTGACAGGTTACGCAGCGGAGGTCACGAATACTGAATTCGGTATGTGTATTGGCGGCGAGCAGATCGAGGATATCGCTCTTTACTGCATGCCGGAAGAGTCCGCCGCTTGCACCCGGAAACGACAGCTCCATCGTCCTCCCTGCGGAGTGGTCGCTCTGGGCGACCGAACGGATCGTGATTTCCTTTTGAACCGATTGCAACCACTTCCCCCAGGCCTGCCTTGATTTCGTGGCTTCAGAGAAAGAGGCAAGAAGAGAGAATGCTATCGAAGACGAATAGTCACGTCACTCCAGTACTTGTGCGTCGGCCCAATCGGCGTGGTCATAGTTGATGTTGTCGCCGCCGTCGGTCACGACGAGCGTAAGCTTGTCGACGCTCGATACGTCAACGGACAGTGAGACAGGGTCATCACCGTTGGTTAGAACATCCGTCTCGGTGAGCGTCTCCCCATCGCCGACGATGCTGAAGCGGACTGTCCCTTTTCCGGTGACCTCGTCATCCACACCGACGTCTGCTACGAACTGGGACATGGTTCCGTCGAGCCAGTAGGTGATCTCGGATTCGGCGTGGGTGCCAATCCCCTTCTCGTAGGTAGCCTCACCGATCGTCAGCACATTGCCATTGACACTTTCGTCGAGGCCTATCGATCCCCAGCCGATCGTCGCATCGACCCACTCGTGGTCGCTAAGATACGTCTCGCCCGTCGGTGGTGCCGGTAGCGTTTCGAGTTCCCACACTGTCGACGTTGACGCAGTCTTTGCGCCGTCGTCCCACGTGTAGGAGGCATGGAGAGTGAACTCGTACTCCCCCTGATCGATCTGTTCCGGAGCAGTCACCTCCCAGCTCGTCTCGATGGATTTCCCCGGTGCAGCGTTGTCAAACGTCACGGCTGACTGTGGTGACACGTTCCAGCCGTCCGGTGCGTCGAGGTTCAATTCGATATCCTCGACCGCCGTCCGTCCATCGTTCGTCAACGAGACGGTCACCGACCGCGTTTCGCCACGCTCAATACTGTCGCTTCCACCGTCGACATCGAAGGTAACTGCAGACGGTGCATCGTCAGGCGTTCCCTGGCGAACGCGGAAGAGGGTGACGCCGTGGGAGGGTACCGAATCCTTGATCGGGCCGCGTGTAAATCGCGTCTCCTTCGTCCAGAGGTCGTCAACGACGAACCCGGAGCTATTGCCCGCGCTATCTTCGAGGTCCAGCGCTTCGGCGGTGGTGCCAAAGGTCTTAGTTGAGTCGCCGCGGTTGAACAGGGCGACTGCGACGTCGCCGTTTGCAAGGGGTTTCTTCCAGACTTCCTGCTTGCCATCGACCGTAAGTCGGTACCCTTGGACGCCTGCAGGATCCTGATTGAGTGCGATGACGTCCTCGTTCGTCAGGATTTTCTGCGTTGTCTCGTCCATGTCCCGTATGTCGTTGCCTGCCAGTAGCGGCGCCGCCATGAACGCCCACATGCTAAAGTGGGCTCTGGCCTCTCGGTCGGACAACCCTGGATACCCCTCTACCTCGACACCGACCTCGAGCATGTCGGGGTCGTTCCAGTGTCCTGGCCCCGCATACTGTGCAAGCGGTTCATTTAGGTCGATGATGTCGACGATCCCTTCGTACCATGCGCTGTCGTTCGCATTCCAGACGGGTTTGATATCGCCAGTGGTGCGCCAGAGATTACCGCCAACGTCAGCGCCCCATTTGTAGATGTCGTACTTTCCCCAGCAACAGATGCTGTAGACGATATCGCGATCGGTCTTGCGGAGTGCCTTGCCCATTGCCGCGTAGCGATCTCTTGGATCGACACCCTGATTGTAACAGTTGTCGTACTTGAGGTAGTCGACGCCCCACTCAGCGTAGCTTCGAGCGTCCTGCTCCTCGTAGCCCAGACTCGCTGGGAGTCCCTGACACGTTCGAGTGCCAGCTGACGAGTAGATGCCGAGCTTGAGTCCTTTGTCGTGAACGTACTCAGCGACCCCTTCGATACCATTCGGGAACCGTTCTGGATGTGGCTGGAGGTTTCCATCGTCGTCACGCTCGGACGCCATCCAGCAGTCGTCAATATTGATATACTCGTATCCAGCTTCCCGCATCCCCGACTCGACCATCGCATCGGCAGTCTCCTTGATCAGTTCGGCACTGATGTCACAGGCGAACTGATTCCAACTGTTCCAGCCCATCGGCGGCGTCTGGGCGAGATGGTCGTTAGTTTCGTATGCGCTAACCTGGTCGAACTCGTTTGTTATGACGCTAACGGCGCCGAATGCACCAATGCCTTTCAGTATCGTCCGGCGCGTCTCAGACAGCATTGTCGACGATTCTGCCTCTTCCGTAGGATCGTGGTCTGTCATGGGTTTTCTTAGGGGGATAGTGGTTTACAGTCAGTACCGACAGCATCGGCAACTGTTCTACCTCTCCTCCATGAATTAATATTATAACGTAGAATAAAAAGCTAGTCTATATTTTGGATTATTTTACTATACCATATATGAGTCTAAGTAGGTTGTCGTCGGATTCCTCCCACAGCTCTAGCCGTGGGCTTCCTCTTTACACCGCTGTGATATCGGTGACCGAGTGACCGTCGTCACGAGTACAAGCGACCCCTGACGGCGTGCAGTCACCGAAGAACCGAGGTGGAGGTCCCGTCCTCGAACGTGAGCGTCAGCGGACGGTAAGGAACGGTAGTTGACATCTCCGAAGGAATACGCCAAGAGAATTTTTCTTTCTCGTCATGTCCTCGATGCCGAACATACGAAGAAGATACGTCTGAATGGCAAGTGACATCCTCCCTGCCGTAAACGGCGGGATTCTTTCGTTGTTTAACTGCCGCAATTGAGGGTGGTCCATTACAATGTTGTAATAGAGGGGGATCGCGAGAGCGACCCCCTCCATTTCGCAGAAAAAGACGCAGAAAAAGACGCACTCCACCGTAACCAACCGACTAGTACCACCATGTGTCACCGGCAACGCGGTGTGAATCTCGGGTGGTGGTGCCGCCCGAGTGGGGGTTCGTTGAACCCCGTGATTACAACGCTCTAATCAGCGTCTTCTGTTCGTCGCGTTAGCTTCGTGTGCTCGCATCCACCCGGCGAGGTCGGGGTGGGCGAACGTGATTTCGATATGATGGCCACCAACGCCCATTGCGTCGTCCACACACAGCGTTCGTGATTCTTTGTAGGTCACGCCGGGCACACGCTCGGCCATTTCTTCCATCACCCGATAGCCATCGTTCTTGTATACACACAGCCGTAATGCGTCGCCACCTCCCGATAGCCCAACCGTGCGACCATCACGTCGTTCGTCTTTGCGACGTTCTTTGCATGCTCGAGGACGTCGAGGTACTTATCTTCGACCTGCTGACTCTCAGTGCGCTTTTCGCGGAAGTTCACGAGTTCAGTGTTCTGTTCCGAACGCTGAATCGTCTCGGAGAGCTGGCGACCAGCATCCAAGGCCTATGATTGAGTCACTTTCTCAGTATCAGTACTGGTGTCATGGTTCGGGAACCATACATTAAGGTGACCTATTATAAAGAAAAAATACCCCGGACTACTGCTATTTTGGTGCTGATGTCGAACAATAGTGATCAAAAGAAAAGTAGCATTAATCGACGAATAGCCATAAAATCACTCGGAGCGGCTGCCATTGGTGGCGTCTCATTTGCGACGCTCAATCCCGAAATCGTAACAGGAATTACACCGCAATCAACTGATGGCAAAGCTGTCGACTGGGAAGGCGGCAAGAAGAGTAAAACGATGTTCCCGCTCTCCGTGATGAGTGGCGGTCCCACGTCATCAGGAGTTATTCTCTGGACGCAACTCTCTGCGGATAGCTGCCAGTCTTCGTCACCGGTTCATGTACAAGTAGCAACCGATGACTCGTTCTCGGATCCTGTATACGAAGGGAAGGTCACAGCAGAGAAAGTTTCTCCCGACCATAATAACATCGTCAAGATAGATCTTGATGGAAAACTTCCCGCTAATAGTCATCTCTTCTATCGATTCCACCATGCTGGTGTGACGAGCCAGATTGGACGGGCTCGCACACTCCCGAAAGAAGATGCGAGCCCCGAAGCAGTTCGCCTTGCGGTCGTCACGTGTCAATCGTATCAACAAGGGTATTATCCCGCCTACAGTCACATCGCTCAGGAAGATCTCGACTATATTGTTCATCTTGGCGATCAAATCTACGAATACGCAGGTAAGTCTGATCTCGAGGGGCGTTCAGTATCGCTGCCGAGTGGCCATGATGTCGCTTGGACGGTTGAGGATTTCCGACATCTCTGGGAGACTTACCGCGGTGACCGGTTCTTCCAAGATGCACTGGAACAACATACATTCATTCCGACGTGGGACGACCACGAGATCGTCAATAATCGGTATTGGGACTATGAAAACGATCGTCCATGGTCGAAGGATCATCCACTCAACGACGACCCTGAGGCGATTACCAAGCTGTTCGCAGACGGTATCCAAGCGTGGTGGGAGTACAACCCTGCACGAGTGACGTACAATCCTGATGCGGAGTCACTGCTTGAGCAGTTCCAGATGTGGCGCAGCATTCGGTTCGGTGATTTGCTGGAAATGCCGGTCACCGACGAACGGCTGTTCAGTTCGCTTCCACCAGGTGGCGACGCAGCTGGACAACGACAGTGGGGGATTCCACCGAACGCACCCGAAGCTGATGATGCTGATCGGACACGCCTCGGTTTCGAACAGCGTGAATGGCTGCTTGATACACTCAAGGAGACCAACGCAACCTGGAAGGCGTGGACGAATGAACTCGCCATCTCACCACTGTGGCTCTCATTTAGTGACAATATGCAGATTTCGAAGAACTATGATGCGTGGGACGGCTACCAGCATGAACGAAACGAAATCATGGGCCAACTCACTCACTACGACGTCGATAATTTCGTCGCGTTCACGGGTGATATGCACACATACATGGTGTCGTATCTGATGAACGATTGGGAACGAACCGAGAGCCGGACACCGGTTCCACCGAAAGAGGAACTAGTTGGTGTTGAACTTCTCACGCCAGGAATTTCAAGCAATTCGGGAACCTCAGACTTCTGGAATCCAGGCGAAGAAGTGACAGAGGAGTCAGCTTCGAAGTCGCTTACTAACGAAGAAATGGTCGAGACGGTACTTGAGGAGAACCCATGGGTTGAGTTCTTCAACGCGAAGTACAACGGCTATTCAGTTGCCGAATTTACGCCTGATGCGTGTATGTGGACGACGTATGCAGTTGATGATACGGTTAATAAAACGGATGCAGCTCGTGAAGTCCTCCGGAAGTACGAAATTCCGGAAGGCGCTGTCGAACTCAACGAACTCGAATCGAATGATTTGAAAAACGGATTTGCCGCACAAGATTCGTAGACGTCTTTCTAAAGATTCTACTCTATTCTAATATTAGGTTTCTTGAATAGTACGCCCGTCAAGGGAACAGTCCACTACTGGATAGACTTGACATCTGCCCCCCTTCAGGGCGAGGTTTTGCACCTGTCACTTCCGTACTCATGGATCGGGTTTCGAAGCAACACGAGGACTACACGCAATCGACGTGGAGTGTGGCAGCACTGGAACGGGCGGCGAATCTAGGGTTGGCGCGTGCGCTGACCGTCTCGAAGAGCGGTCGCCCTGCATTGGCTGTTTCCGCGGCGAGATTCGGCGACTCGTCGTCTACACTCTCTTCGGTCTCGTAATCCCGCACGAAATTGATCAGTTGGGACACTGATGCTCGCATACGACTGTTATTCTCTTCTGCGTCGACGAGTAGAAATCGTGGTTTATAGTGAATCTCACCTTCGGCTTCACTATATTCTATTCATAAGTTATACAATGGTGTTACAATGGCTTCAAAATAGCTACCCAGATTATCTAGTTAGCCTCTAGAAAAAATTCTTAAATAATAGAAAGACCACATAGAGACGCAATGATCACAGAACCAGCATACAATATAGAGGAGAAAATCCAATGATTAGTGCTTTACTTGGTATTGGACTGCTCGTTTCTGCGTTTGCGGGAATCAACACGGGTGGATCATCTATCGGTGAATCCTTTGGCCCGTCGGTTGGGAGCGGTGTCCTCTCTCCGCGAAAGGCAGCGACACTCATGTCGATCTTCGTCGTTCTCGGTGGATTCCTCGTCGGACGGCACGTCGTCGATACACTCGGACACGGGTTCGTCCCAAGTCAGTACTTCACACTTCCTGCAGCGATTGGTGTTCTCTTGTTCACAGGCTTCGGTATCTTGCTTGGAAATCTGAGAGAAGTATCCGTGAGTACGAGCGAGACAGCCGTTGGTGCAGTTGCTGGTATGGGTGCAGCATTTGGGGTTCTCAATTGGCATACCGTTTCGAGCGTCGTGACGTGGTGGCTCATCTCCCCAGTCGTCGCCTTCTGGGTTGCTGCCGTGATCGGACGATACTTTTACCGCCAGATAGAGGAACAGCTCAACCTTGAGGGCGAAGGCGGTCGGTCTGTTATCGGAAAGGTACTCGTCATCGGGATTGCCTGTTATATGGGATTCTCGGCAGGTGCCTCAAACGTTGCAAATGCGATTGCGCCACTCGTCGGTGCAGGCGTTCTTGAGATGACTCCCGGTATCATCTTGGGTGCGGGGACGATGGCTGTCGGGGCGTTTCTCATCGGCCCTCGAACGATGGAGACCATCGGAAACGAACTGACTGTTCTCTCGTTGGAGGGTGCACTAATCGTCGAGATCATCGCTGCCACGATCATTACACTCCTCAGTTGGGTTGGTATTCCAGCTAGTCTGGCGATTACGGCGATTACATGTGTGATTGGACTTGGTTGGGGTCGCGCCTCTCGACACGTTGAGATTTCTCGGCACCTTCGAGTCACGAATCAGACCCAATCGGACGGTGGCGGTAGCTCGAAATATGAACATCCCGGTGATCTCTTCAGCGAAGAGATGACCCGACACGTCGTGGCGACGTGGTTTCTCTCACCGCTTGTTGCATCGGTTCTTTCCTTTGTTTGCTTTAAGGTCGCAGTGATGACTGGATTGATCTCTTTCTGAGTCGGTGGAGAGCGTTTCCTTTGCTGTGAATACGAGATTTTGAAACCTGTTATCGGACGACTGTTACCGGGACTGGCGACCGGCGGAAGACCTTCTGGGCAACATTTCCAACAAACAGATGATCGGCAAGTGTCCCACTATGGCTTCCAATGACTACTGTATCAAAGTCTTCAGCTTGGTTGAGAATTTGTCGTACAGGGTGACCAGTTTTGACGATGGTGTCGAGTTCGACACCGTATTCTGCGGCGATTTCATGAGCACGATCGATGACCGGCTGTGCATGCTCCTCTGCAGTCTTTTCGGGATCATCTGCCATTGCAATCGTTGTCGCTCGTCCCATGAAGACCGATGGTTCACCGACTACAGCCAATATAGTAATCTCCGCGTCTGCATGGACGTCGAGCGTATATCGAAGCGCTTTCTCTGCCATCTCGGAGTCATCCATCGCAACCAGGACACGTGAGACCATCCCCTATCTACGGCGGGATGGTGAATAACCTCCGTGGTGGAGAGCGAAGTCTGGTGTTTTCGGTCGACGATGCAAAGCGCTCGGGGGGAGCGAGTGCGGTTGGCAAGTGAGCAGGTAAATGGGTATGACGTCTGGTATTATCGAGTGTTGTTGATTGGTGTGGCAGCGAGTGTGTTGTCGCCGTTTGGGTGGCGTGAGAAACGTATTGAGCAATTCTAGCGGATCACGATGCGATGCGCCTGCATTCGTTTTTCTGATGACTACAAGTTCCGAAGATCGTTTTGTCGCACACAAGAATATTATTGACGCAAAAATTTTTGTCTTGTTAAGATTCACTCGGTGATGGATCTCAACGGTTGTGTTGAGTATCGGTCGTGGAGTTAGCACGCTCTGAAACTCATTCTCAAGGAAGCGTACTCGGCATGGGAATACTGCGACTGTATGGGTTACCGTCAGTGCAGATGATTCTGATAGTTTTTAGAAGGGATTGCGGTAGGACTCGTGGGAGGTGGTGATACCATCACCTGGGCCACGTGGTGACAGATGATCGAATTCCTTTGTCGGAATAGTGCCGTCAGTCCAGGCCATCCGGCCTTCAGTTTTGATATCGAGCCCTTCGTACGCACCGAATCGATCGGATTCTGATTCGATGTACTCTGACAGTTCGCCGCTCTCAGCCGTCTCGGTGTCTGGGTAAGTGTTTGCCCATGTAAGGTGGGTTGTCTTGGTTCCGAATTGCCACGATTTGAGCTGTCCCGTGATGATGTCTTTTCGGAAGCCACGCGACGTCGACCCGTCCATCGCCTCCGGGTAGCACCAGAGTGCATGGGGGTCGTCAACGACTCCGAGCATCGCCGCCACGTACTCGTTACCGTCAACGTACTGGCTCGTCTCTGTCGCTCGCGTGTCGATGATAGCTTTCGTGTTCTCGACTGCGTCCCCCTCGTGCATCGGAGATACCGCCATCAGGGCATTCTCCGAAACAGCGTAGACAAGGTCCGTGCCGTAGAGGTCGAACCCCTTGTAGCGTTCTGGCTCTGACCAGGTTGTCCGCGTTGCTGTTGTAGGTGTCTGCGTCGACGCTGTTGTGGACGACTGCCTGTCATTGATGAGTTGCTCGCCGACTGCCCCTGGATCGAACGATCCGAGGGCCAACTGTATGGCAAAATCAATCTCTACTGTGGCATCGATGGCTGTTACGTCGATGTACTCGCTGGGAACAGGAAGCCGTATCTGATTTTCGAGTCGGGAGTAGGCGTTTTCGTGGATGGCGTCTTGGTGAGCACGGATGTCTGCGATGTTGAAATACTGGAACCCGTAGCCATCTCGCAGCGGGGTTGTCGTTGGATCCGGGAGCCACTGTGTGAAATCCGGCGGTGAAGCTTCGTCTGACTGGTTCGATGTGGTTGGTTCAGTTGGACTACTATTGCCACTGGCCGATGAGTCGCTGAGGCACCCAGCAATCGACGCGAGCATCCCGCTGCTGAGTGTGAGACTTGTCGTCTTGAGAAACGTTCGTCGTGAGGGCGACATTCACGTGTATTTATAGGACTGATGGCATAAGTTTTCTCCCTTCTTTATTATAATAAATATCTGAGTGTGAGGCCGGGTGAAATCTCAACCCCATTTAGACCGAGTGAGGCACATCACTTCAAGAGGTTCTCATTTCTGTCGTCTTGGGTTGTCACTGGTGAAGATAGTCCATTATACCGTTGTAATAGAAAGGGATCGCGACAGCGATCTCCACCTTTCGCAGAAATAGACGCACCCCACCGTAACCAACCTATTACTACCACCATGTGCCACTGGCAGTGCGGTGTGAATCTCCTGTGGCGACTTGTCCGAGCGGGGGTTCTTCGAGCTCCCGTGATTACAATGCTATAATCAGTGCCCTCCCTTGGCTATCTCCACGTGGGCTATATGTACTCGCATCCATCCCACAAATTGAAATGGACCTACTTTTGCTTAGGTGAGAGGGATTTACCAACGTCATTTTATTGCGGATTGTACTTCCTGTTGGACCATGAGCCAAAAAACGTACGAGATTATACTGGCAATCAGGAACCTAGTAGGCGAGGGAAGTGATCAAGATGGCTGGACGAATCAAACGCATTGCACGGGGAATCGACAGCATTACCAACGCGGTCTGGGATGAGTCGGGGGTATTCATGAAACTCATTGTATTAGTGATTCTGATAGTGACGGCTGCTGCAATCCCTATTATTCCGATTGCAATCATTGCCCGCTACATCGCGAACCGGTAACCAATTCTGACTGTGATGATTTATCGCGGAGGGGGAGGGACCTGATAGAATCCTGACGAATTGACACGAGATGCCGAAAGTACGGTTTCGTAGACTTGCTGGAGACGGTCGCCCATCTGTGAGCGACTCACGGCGCGGGCAGCGTGGCGCCCGTTTGATTCTTGAGAGGTAGCCAACACATTGACGAGCCCATTTACGAGCTCAGTGTCTGTTTGACCGACGTATGAGGGTGATACGCCAGTTATACGGTCACGTATGTCACCAACATCTGCCGCGACGATCGGCAGATTGCAGGCAAGGGCTTCTTTCACTGAATTTGGAGACCCTTCCCACCGTGAGGTGACGAGGAGGACATCCGCTGCATTCATGTACAACGGCATCCGGGCGTGAGGTTCTCCAGAAACCGTATGAAGAGTAATCGGTTGGTTGAGACGGTTACGTGCAGCGTCCACGACTTGCTTGGCACGCGGATAATTTTTCACTGTGTGCGAGGGTGAATAGGGAAAAAAGACGTGCAAATGGGTTGGATCCCAGCCGACAGCCGCTTGAGCATCGGGTTGTGGTATCGGTCGAAACTGCTCGGTATCAACACCATGGGGAACAACATAGCAATCCTGGTCGAGTTCGTCTGCCATTGCGGTGGACATGACGATAACTGCGTCGCACCGGCGTGCACAGAGCTTACTCAGCCAGCCATAGGGACCGAATAGATCCGACCCCCACAGGGAAAGAACGACTGGAAGGTGTGATTGGGCGAGGGCGAACGGGGCTGTCAATCCATAGTTGGCATGGAGGAGGTCGTATGATCCAGACGATTCCCTGAGGACTTGGGGCAAATACCGGAGATAATTTGCTACTGAGCGGCTCCCTCCTGTGTTTTCATGTGTATGATTGCCAGGTGGCGTGAGCGTTGTACATTGGATCCCGTTGGCCTCAAGGGCACGAATCTGATGGCTGTAAAAACTATCGTTTGCACCAGTCACTAATTGCAAGACCTTCATTTGCAGTCGGAATCCTTTATTTTGTGGACGTGATCTACAAGTGACTCAGCCATAGTCTCCATACTTCGTCTAGGTGTTTTGTTCCGTCTTCCTTAGCACTGTTAACGTGAGTATACTCTCTCCATGTCCCGTCGTGCCTCTTCTCACCCTTTTCAAATATGCCTGCCAAACCGGAGCTGCCTGCCACTCTCTTATTGTCTCTCGAACTCTCTGCATAACTAGAGCAAGAGTCGGCGCAGCTGAGTACTGCGTGTTTACTAGCTCCGTTCAAGACTCTTTACCGCCCCCGGCCGAGACACAGTCGGTTGCCTTCGTAAATCATCTGATGATCGGTTATGACGAGGATACCGTCGCCGTTAGGCTGTCGTAAATCGAAAATCGAGCGGAATCGAGATAGTATCTTAAATTCGGGTTACAGCCATTCTGTTGAGTAGGATTCTCTGAGTATGATTGCTTAGACGACTCAAAATCTACACTCGGTCCATTTATACAAGATACATTAATCGCCGGCTTCAGATTCGCCACTCTCGCCGAAATGCTCCAAGACTTGTGCCAGATTGTCAAGCACACGGTCAAGTTGGTGCAGTAGATCCGCAATGGTATCAAGCCACCCTTGCAAACTCATCGGCTGTTCTGTCTGAAGGGATGCCTGACTACTGGGCGTACCAACAGCAGGTGTGACTGCCGTACTGATGACGCAGAGCATGAAGAGTGCCGTAAGGATTGTTCGGAACATGAATACTCGACAAGTAGATCACTCTGGGAGGAGCTTGTTAATCTTCAGGCCAATAGTTAGAAGAATATCATAGGAGATGTGAACCAAATATCCAATTAGATTTGTACTTTGGCGAAGTGAGTTCTTGTGAGTCTTTCTTGCTCACACCAGACTCTTTCAGGCGAATCCAATCAGCTAGCTCTGACGCATCGAGGTAGGCGCGGATCTCCCCACTGCCCCTCGACCAGAGTGAATAACGACTGGCCTCATCGCGCTCGCGCCACGCCTTGCTTGCGAGTTCGTCGGGCTTCCGGTTGGTCGTGGATGCAAGCATCTCATCGTCATAAATGGCGAATCGCTGGATTGGGAGGAGATCCGCCGTCGAATGGGCGACGGCGCTACCGCGGCCGAGCGTGTCTTCTTCACCGGGGAGTCGGAGTAGGTGTTACCGTCGTCTTTCGTGATGCGCTCGAGTTTGTTACTCTAATTGTTTGGGGAGTTGGGTGACATACGGACTATTCTCCCAGCTTCGATGCGAGCTAATTGCACAGATGAGGTCTTGTGCTTCATCTTGTGTCATGTGGCCTCCACGAGCGTAATCACAGATGAGACGTGGTGTCGGAACGATGCGAGGTCCCCTCAATGCCGCATGAACGAGTGCGAAATTCGTGCCACTGAACTCGTCAGTGAGAAAGCCGTCGACGGAGAGTGCATTCGCGAGCAGTATACCATCTGTTTCGCCATCATCAAGCCCAAACGTCGGTCGTGAATCCGATGTTTCATCTCGTTGGCATGGATCTGTGACGGTGTAATGACCTTGTGCCGCCAGGACGTTGTGAGCTGCCGCACCATGGATATCGTGTTATTGTGCGATATCATTGAGTTCCGAGACGACTTCAGGAGGAACAGCGACGTCACATGAGGTGAGCAGATATTGAAGTGGATCGGGTGCCGAACCTGTATCGTAATCGCTGGCAGCACGCGGGACCCTGAGGCTCACCAGTGCGCTTGTGTCCGCAATGACCCTCCGCAATCGTGGCTGGCCGCTCATCGTTCGTCGGTGTCATTTAGTGTGCGTTCCGAATCGATAGTCTCCGCATCTCCATCGTAGATGTCGGTATCGTCAGGTGCAGCGAGGTCGAATGGCTCTCTTTCTAAATCTGCTTTGAGCAGTCGGAGTCGCTGGGCGGTTTCGGCACCGACCAGTTGCTTTGCCGTCTCGAATTCCAGTTGGTCATCATAGTACTTCGTCGCAACCAATTCTTGGAACGTTTCACTTTCTGCAGTCTTTTCGATATACTCGCGAATTGCATCCACGAGGAGGTCAGTTCGTTCCTTATCGAAGAGGTTGGCGATTGCATCCAGTCGATCGACCAGATACTCTGGGGATTGAAAGTGGACACGTCGGGGGTCATCCCTCGCGCTCATTATATGTGCATGTTCTGCACATAGACAGATAACGATTTCGTTCTGTGTGCAAGCTATGCACACGAAGATGTTATCCCGTTCTTTACCACCTCCATCCTGATACCATCGTATATCGACGATGCGCAGAAAGCGTTGATTCAAGCGGTCGATGAGTACCGTGATCCAGAGGCGGTGTGTGAGGAACTGCGGTCGTAGGTTGATCGGCTTGAGCGAGGGGCGGTCGATCCGGGTGAGCTAGTGATCACAAATCGAGTATCGAAGAAGCGGGAGGACTACACGCAGTCGACACGGAGTGTGGCGGCACTAAAGCGGGCGGCGGATTTGGGATTGGCGCGTGCGCCTGGACAGAGTGTGTCGTATGTTGTGGTCGACGATGAGAAGGACTCACGGGAGCGGGTGGTGTTGGCAAGTGAGGAGGTGGACGAGTACGATGTCGGGTTTTATCGGGAGTTGTTGGTTCGTGCTGCGGCGAGTGTATTGTCACCGCTGGGGTGGCGTGAGAAACGCGTTGAGCAATTTCTCTCGAGTCATGACGAAATCAGCCTCAAATCGTTTCTCTAACGCTTACTCTATGGGGGGATGAATTTGTTGCACATCCGTTCCTCCATAGAACCAAAAATCGGGACTATATTGAACTTCTCAATCAGTGACGGACTCTTATTGCCGTGCTAAATACAGGGCATATAGCTAATCTCAAATGTGGTTAACACCATCTCACTCAAATCGCTCATACAGGGGAATACTCACCAGTAGCTGGTATAACGGTTCATATCGGGCATCATGTGTCAATAGAAGTCGATTATCTTTTTCCGTGGCGAAACCTCCCCTCTCACAATGAAATACCGTACCGTGCGCTTCCCAGAAGAGGAGAGCTTCCTCCCGTTCCTTCTCCTATTACTCGCCGGTTCGGTTGCGCACTTTTTTATCAGTCCTGATTCGGTCCTCGCCGATATCCCCGAAGTCATCATTCCTCTAGGGATTTCAACTATCCTCCTTGGGTTCATGTATCGAGCCTCACGCAATGGGTACGACGAGAGCCAGCTCAAGCAGATTATCCGATTCGGCTGGATTGGGGCACTCGGAGCGGCGAGTACAGGGACTGTGTGGGTGATTCTCAACCTCTCTCGGCAGCTGCCCATTATCAGCCTGAATGATGAGATGATGACCGGCATCAGCATTGGAACCGCAGGGGGAATTCTCGTCGGCTGGTACTCTCTCCAGACTATTCAACGGGCTGGGTCTGTAGAAGTCTTCGAACCAAGACACGAACAGATGGTGACCGAATCGACATGGACACACCAGCCTCACCCGAATCCTATCCTCGCTGAGATTGTCACACAGATCGCGGACCTCAACGATGCTGACCCTCTGTCAATAACTCCTATCTCGGAATATATCGATCCGGACGTGCTTGCGAAATTGACCGAGGAAACCGAAACGGAGTGGCAGATAGCATTCCAGATCGAAAACTACGAGGTTCATGTAAGCAGTCACGGGACCGTCACAGTGTACGAGACTGATTACAGAGGAGGTAGGGCTGGAGAGGTTTCCCCCCCCTCGCGATACGCTATGACCAGCATAGACCATCCTATCCGTCAACGGATCCTCTCCATCCTCTCTGAGAACAGTGAACACACTCGGTCGGAGCTCGCTGAACGGCTCGCAACTGATTCAGACATACCGACATGTGATACCCATCATCTTGAGATCGTTCTTCACCACAATCATCTTCCCCGACTTGACGATAAACAGTATATCGAGTATGACCCACGGTCGGGCGATCTCAGGCGCTGGAAGGATCCCGAAGTAATTCGGGCTCACCTTGACGAGTGAACAATCATATCCAGGGGTTCGATCGGTCATCAACAGACCTGTTCCCTATCCTTCTGATTAACTATGGAGAGAACACGATCGAGTTGGGAGGTTTGCCTATCTACTCAACGGAAAGTTCACTGCAAAGAAATTGGATGAAACGATAGCAGATTGCTGCATCATCCTCTCTATCTGGCACACCATCCCGAACAGATCATTGGTGGGTAATGTTCAACCGCTGGCTCGTCAGTTCGAAACACTTTGCCACGTTCTCAACCAAGCCGTCCTCGACTGTCGCTAGCGGGAGTCGTCGATTACACCGTTGTAATAAGGGGGGTTGGCCGAGTCAACCTCCCTCGTTTCGCAGAAATAGACGCACTCCACCGTAGCCAACACACTACTACCACCATGTTTTCACCGGCAATGCGGTGTGAATCTCGTGTGGTGGCGTGGTTCGAGCGGGGGTTCGCAGAACCCCCGTGATTACAACGCTCTAATCAGCGTCCTCCGTTCCCTCCCGCGTTCGCTTCGTGTGCTCGCATCCACCCGGCGAGGTTGGGATGGGCGAACGTGACCTCAATGTGATGACCACCGACACCCATGGCGTCGTCGATCGACAGCGTTCGTGACTCTTTGTAGGTCACACCGGGCACACGTTCGGCCATCTCCTCCATGACGCGATAGCCATCGTTCTTGTACGCACAACCGTAGTGAGTCGCGACTTCTCGATAACCCAATCGTGCAACCATCACATCGTTTGTCTTGGCGACGTTCTTCGCGTGCTCAAGCACATCGAGGTACTTGTCTTCAACCTGCTGGCTCTCGGCACGTTTCTCGCGGAAGTTCACGAGCTCAGTATTCTGTTCCGAACGCTGCACACTCTCGAAGAGCTGACGACCTGCATTGGATGTACCCGTGACGAGATTGAGTGACTCATCATCAACGTTCCCGTCTCCCGGTTGAATGATCTATACCCACCTCCCTGTCGCCGCCCTGGATGGGTCCATCATTTACACTCGTCTCTGTTGGTTTATATCGCTCCGTCGTTCCAAACAGGAATATGCCTGCGCATTGGGCCCGAAGCAGACTATGATGATTCTCGATCTAAAAATTTATTGACCAAATATCTAGTAATGTTCGATTCAAATCACCAGACAAATCCGACTCTATTGGGTTGTACAATTGAGTTGCCAATTTTGGCATATGTAATTAAACGGCCGTAGATAATTCGAAATTATTATGTTTAGTAATATAGGATAAACACAAAATTTATTTATTTTATCTTATTCTAGCTCGATATTTGCTGTCGTTGGTGATTTTACGCCATTATTCGACGTTTAACGCTGCACTGTGATCGGCCGATACATTCATATCTTCATCGTGTTTGAACTCATCGAACTCATGAGCACATCCCCCAAGCTGGCTGACTCCGCTGGTGACGCTACCTCGTCCCCCCAAGACACGGCGCCGTCCCAACCACTGTCGAAGGATACGATTTTTCATATCTTGCAGGTACAACGCCGTCGTTTGACCTTGCAGTACCTCCACGGGCGAACAGGCTCCGTTTCGTTACGCGATCTTGCCGAGCAGGTAGCAGCCTGGGAGAACGAGATGTCGGTCGTGGAGCTAACGTCGAAAGAACGCCAACGCGCCTATATTTCACTGTACCAAACTCACCTTCCGACACTCGATACGGAGGGTATCATCGAGTACAACAAGGATCGCGGAACAATCAAACGAACGCCTCGTGCTGACCAATTTGATCCATACCTGTTCGACGCGGTTCCACAGGACTCATCCGAATCTTCGACGGACAATGCGTTGAATCACCGATGGGAACGATATTATCTCGGCGGGACGCTTTTCAGCACGAGTCTGTTGGGTGCTAAATTGCTTCAGCTTCCACTTGTGTCACAAGTGGCGTCTCAACTAATCATCCCAATCATTTTGTTCGTTTTCTCCATCCTTACGGCGGGCCACTACTATACTCGGGCTGTACTCTCAGAGTCCATTTCGAGTGAGAAGGTTACCCAGTTATTCTCTCTCCGGGACTGAAGTAACTAGTCCAATAGAGGTGTTTGTCTCGTACAACGGAGTTATCGTGTGTGAAGAGCTGACGGTGATCTTTCAACGACTGTTCGAAACGGATGGGTTTGCGCTTGTCGCGGTGGTACCTGGATTGGTTCAGGTGGTGACTCACACGGAGTGGACGTTTCGGAGACGATCAGAATCGGAATGAGGCGAAAATCGTCCGTTTAGTGCTGGCACGCGACTGAACGGGATTTGTCGAAGGTGTAGATAGGGAAATGCCAGTAGTGTGCATCCACCTTCAACGATAGAACCTATGTAAGATGGTTAGCTAAGACGATTGCATGAATTTGCAAGGGAGTATACTTCTCGGATCACATGTTGACGATCGTTTGCTATGTGAGATTCACGATTTATGGCAGTCGAACTGTTACAAAACACTATCCGGAGAGAGAGGCTTCCGCGGCGAGGTTCGGCGAGTCATCATCAACGCTCTCTTCGGTCTCGTAATCCCGAACGAGATTGATCAACCGCGACACCGATGCTCGCACCCGACTGTTCTTCTCTTCTGCGTCAGTGAGATCGTCGATGTCCGCTTGCATGCTCTCGGCCGTCTCTTCGAGACTACCGAGCTTTTGTCGGTCCTGAGCACGCTCTTTCGTCGCCTCCTCGCGATAGTCTTCGAGCTCATTGACCCACTCGTCGCAGGTCTGTGTTTCGCGAGCGATTGCCGTTCGCCTCGCTCTCGTGTTTGGCCACATCTCTGACACTCACAAACACATCGTTATCAGCGTTTCACCCCTATCCTCTAACATTGATAGTTTGTGATTTTTGTGGGTTTTTGTCTTCTGTGACAAGCTACTCTGTTACCCGTATCTCTCTGCACCTCGCACCTACCCTTTACTTTGGACGATTTTGGAGGTGCAGGTGGCAAAATGACGGCGTTAGATTTGCATATAATAACGTAGGGCTATTCTCTGGAGGCTATTTGTTATATGCAAATGCTTTCGGACTCTCCGAGAGATATATGCACCGAGTTAACCCCTCTTGCTGCCGAATATCGCATTTACTGCTAATCGACTGAATCTTGTTACTCATGCTATATGAAAATGGTTGGATGTGCTATATGAAAATAGACGGCGAAAATCGGCTTAGACGTCTGAATTCGTTGCACAGAATAACTCTCTCGTATTTGCAAACCGGCTAATACAGCTAGGCCGAAACACAGGCGATAAAGTAAGTGCTCAATGTGATAGGATGAGATAGGCCGGTTTTCCAATTCAAGCTACTATAATAGATATGACTGTTCACATGGGTCCAACAACCGAATTCGATAACGTCGAATAACGTAGCTTGAACTAACGTAGCTTGAACTAACGTAGCTTGAACTAACGTAGTCCTATCTACACAATCGTGCCCTTTATGTTGCCATCGAATCTACAGGCGAACAATGCCACCATTTGTTAACAGAACAAACGAGCTCGATCGACTCACGAAGCTCTACACTAGCAACTCTCCAAATTTGAGTGTGATATACGGTCGTCGGCGAATGGGAAAAACAGCGCTTGTCGTAAAGTCTATCGAAAACCGCGAGGACGCCGTCTATCACCAAGCAGCACATGGGACTCCCGAGCAACAGCTCGATTCGTTCATTGCCGATGCGACGACAGCCTTTCCTGGGATCAATCGGATTCGAAAGGATTGGGAAAATGTTCTCACATACCTTGCTGAACAAGACGCAATCGTCATTCTCGATGAATTTCCCTATCTTGTCGACGAAAACGAAGCTCTTCCATCAATTATTCAGCGTCTCTGGGATCACGAAGTTGAAGAGACAGCAGCAACCTTTGTCTTGACTGGCTCTGCTATTGGGATGATCCACAACATCGCCCTTGATGGTAGTTCACCATTGTACGGCCGCATCTCGAAGCGACCGAATGGGAAGCTCAACATCGGCCCGCTCCCATTTGGAGCGGCGATGACCTTCTTTCCCGACTACGATCCTGCAGAACAGGTCGTGGCGTACGGCGTTTTTGGAGGGACACCGGACTATCTTCGCGCTGTTGATGACAGTCAATCACTCAAGGAGAACATCACAGAAACGTTGCTCCTTCGAGATGGTGGTCTCCATGAAGAACCTGAAAATGTTCTGTACCGGGAATTGGACGAGGTGGATCGATACTTTGCCGTGCTGAAGGCGATGGCCGAAGGGAACCGCCAGCGAAACGAGATTGTGCAGGCCGCAAGCATCAACGCCAACAGTGCTGGCTATTACCTCTCCCGTTTGCGAGAGCTCCAGATAATCGAGCAAGAGTATCCGGTCACGGTTGACCCATCACGAAGTCGAAACAGTCGCTACCGAATTTTGGATCAGCTCTTCGCGTTCTGGTTCCGGTTCGTCCATGGACGATCATCTCGGTACGAAGTCTTTGGGCCAGATGCGTACGATGAACTCGTCGAACCGTACCTTTCGGACTTTGTCAGTGGCACATTCGAGCAGCTGTGTCAACGGGCAATTCTCTTCGAATACGGTGATGAGTATACGTTCACAGAAGAACCAGACACATGGTGGGACACCAATGGGCGTGAAATCGACATCGTTGCACCAACGAATAGTGACACGTTGGTTGTGGGCGAAGTGAAATTCACTCAACAGCGACTGGGATACGATGTCTTTGCCCAACTCCGGCAAGAGGCACCGCATATTGATTGGGTACCAAACGGTGGTGAAGAGCCAGACTATGAGTATGCGCTCTTCAGCCGGAGTGGATTTGCATCGTCCCTGGAGGAGACCCGTGATGAACGTGATGATCTTCGTCTTTATACTGTTGGAGACGTGGTTGAGACGATCACGGAGTAGAGGTTTTGGGATCGCTTTTCAGAGTACATGATTGTGGAGGTGTTGCCAATATTTTGAAGGGCTGTATACCGGCTTGAACACGAAGCCCACTACGACTGGATAGCGTTTGTGCCGTTGCGTGATTCGGACGCTGGTGCCTTGACGAAGTACTTCGGGAAGGTCGCTGGCAAAGATGAGTACAAGTACGGGGGCATCGAGTGTCGGCAGCGAAGCACGCCCCCGTATATCGATGAGGCGCAGAAAGCATTGATTCGAGCGGTCGATGCGTATCGCGATCCGGAAATGGTTTGTGAGGAACTGCGATCGTGGGTTGATCGACTAGAGCGAAGAGCGGTCGATTCGAATGAGTTGGTGATCACGAATCGGGTTTCGAAGAAGAAGGAGGACTACACGCAATCGACGCGGAGTGTCGCGGCACTGGAGCGGGCGGCTGAGTTGGGACTGGCGCGTGCACCTGGACAGAGTGTATCGTATGTGGTGGTCGACGATGCAAAGCAGTCGCGAGAGCGGGTGCTGCTGGCAAGTGAGGACTTGAACGAGTATGATGTTGGGTTCTATCGAGAGTTGTTGGTTCGAGCGGCAGCAAGTGTGTTGTCACCGCTTGGGTGGCGTGAATCGGATATTGAGCAAGAGCTAGGGCAGTATATCGAGTCGAGTTTGCAGTCGTTCGGTTGATTGCAAGATCGTCCCCTAACGTGTCTGTTCAGTCAAGTGTTGAAACCGTCTGTGGCGAATAGCTGCATTCGCAATTATATCTATATATGAGGCATAAGAATAAAAATCGGCGACTGTTTTTATTTTATCGAGGCTTATCGGATGCCAGTATTCCCCGACCAAACAGTCCCATAAATAACACTGGAGATACTGCGATCCCATTCCCCTCCCCTTAGGTGAATTCGATGCCAACCGATGCTACACACTCACCGACGTCGGAACCATCATTCGACGCATTGTTTACGATCCTCGCGGATCAACACTCCTGGATTGACCTCCCGATCTTCGAGGGCGACGATCCGATGGAGCCGAACCACTATCGGGGCGTCGTGGCAGACGAACCGGGATTGTATTTTGTCGGGCTGTTGTTCCTATACGCTGCATCGTCCGAAATCCTCTGTGGAGTTGGTCGGGACGCGAAACACGTAGTTGAACACCTATCTTCCAGAGCAGACGGCAGTTCGGCTATTGCTCACTCTAAAACAGGAACGACTGTTTCATCATAGACGGGTTGCAGCATACGAGAGTAGTCTGTTGAATATGTTCTCTCTTCAACTCACCATTCATAACAAACGACTGAAAAACGCTCTCTGGGTGCGTCTACACTGTGCCATGGGATCAAACAATGAGTATCAGTGGACGTTACTCACTTCGTCATCCGGTCTATACCACTCTAGGCATCGAAGTTCACACGTATGGGGTTCCCTTATAAACAACTCGCCATCAGTCATTCAATTGTGACTCCGTCCCAGTCACTTCGCTGCCAAAGAAATCTTTATAGAAATCTAGGATGTTACTCGTTGCCATGGAGACGAGCGTAGTGGTCAACGATTTGCCTGAGACTGAGGCCGTCGATCGGTGCAGGGTCGTCTCGTATTTTCTCGACAGAGCGGTCGTGACTTGGCCATGCCGGCGCTAAGATGGTGTGGTTGCGGTCGGTGAGGTATTCTTCAAAACGTTCCCAACAGAGGGGAGTCAGCCATGCACCATGGATGAGAACAAAGGTTGTCATCCTTCACCCCTCTCGGGTTGGCGGCTCTCTTCGACGATGGCAAAACTGCTCTTCGTTTGCATTTCACCGATACGACACGCCATACTCGAATTTACGATTTCGGTGTTACTACGCAGTCACCAATCCACTGTTTTCTCACACAGAGATATAAATGTAAACAACTTATCCGCAACTCGTGCTGCTGCCGAGACAGCACAGAACAGCGCACAAGCCGAATACTCGGGCTTAGACAGTTGTTTTCGATACGAGGGGGCAAGCTAGTTGCTTACTCAAGCATCGGCGTCCAGCGTACCGTTCTGGACCATGCGATAAGAGTTAGTCTCTATGACTCGATACTCATCATATGACGCCGGCAGGTACAGAGCTCATATATTTGTCTGTTGATATATGGCACCCAGACTGCTGGACCCTTCATGCCACGAAGGGGGTCGATGCAGGTTTACTGGGATATGAGATGACACTACAGAACGGTGAATTTGCCGACCGATTTAGGCTGTATCGTGCGTATGGCGACTCACGGGACGCCGTGGAGCAACTCATTGAAGCGATCGACAAAACGGACCTGACCAAGGACGTGATTGTTTTATCGCCGTCGACTTCCCCTGATTCTAGGGCCTTCGGCCCTATCACGCAGGATATTTTAGTTGAATTTGATCCAGTTCCTGGTATGCGGGATGCCTTCACCGACCGAGGATTCATGCACTATGGTCCATCACAGCATGAAGATGGTCGAGAGCGTCGATCTCTTCTCACGATCTCCGACCGAAACACGGTATATCAAGCACTTGAAGATATAGAGGAATCTTACGACGCTGATCTCAATATTGAACGATTCACCACTACTCACACTCCAAGTGGGCTACAAGACCTCCCAAGCGACGGACTGTCACCTCGGCAGCGAGAAGCCTTTCAACTAGCACGGGCGCGTGGTTACTACGAATATCCACGAGGCATTACCGCACAAGAGCTTGCGGATGAGTTTGGAGTTTCACGAACTACGTTTCTCGAACACCTTCGCAAGGCGGAACGTGAACTCCTTACCGGAATCGAGTTCCAGTGATCTCAGGAGAAATCACCGTCGGTTTCAACTTACGTCAGCTGGTGTTGGTCTCAGAATAGGCCCGTCATAGTGAGGTAACTACCTCATGATTCTACATCATCTACTAACAGATAACGATGGAATCTACCGACCAACAGTCGAGTCCGTCTCATCCCACGGATTCAACTGTTCTGAACCATCAACCGAGTGAAGCTCGCTCACAGACAAGCACTGCTCTCGACTACGAATGCGTCTCTACTCCGGTGCTGATTATCGGAGCTGGGGCGGCAGGTGCTAGGACTGCCATCGAATTGGCCAAGCACAACGTGGTACCGTTAGTAGTTGGAAAGCGGGACCATGGCGATGCTCACACGACGTTGGCTGCCGGTGGAATCAACGCTGCCCTCGGGAACCGTGACCCCGAAGACGATTGGCAGATACATGCCGCGGATACGCTGAAAGAAGGTCATTTCATCAACGACCCAGACGGCGTCGAAACAATCACGAGCGCAATGCCCGATCGGATTCGAGAACTCGACGAGTGGGGAATGTCGTTCAACCGAACTGAGGACGGGGAGATCGAACAACGATATTTCGGTGCCCAGTCGTTCCGTCGGACGTGTTTCGTCGGTGACCGGACTGGCGAGGCCATGCTTGAGACACTGGTCTCGAAAGCCCAGGAACTGGAAATCCCCTACCGGGAGAACGTGATGATCACGAAGCTCCTCTCGGATGGTGAGCGCGTCTATGGTGCCGTCGGCTACGACATGGACGATGGTCACTTTCTCCGATTCGAGGCGCACGCGGTTGTCCTTGCAGCAGGTGGCTATTCGGGGCTCTACAACCGCCACTCTTCGCGTGCCGACGAGAACAACGGCGACGGCGCAGCGCTCGCGTACGATGCCGGTGCGCGCTTGATGGATATCGAATTCGTCCAGTTCCATCCAACCGGTATGATCGGAGATCGTTACGGCGAAGATTGGGACGGTCGGCTCGTCACCGAAGCAGTTCGTGGCGAAGGCGGACGGCTATTCAACGGCGAGGGCGAACGGTTCATGGAAAAATACTCGCCAGACCAGATGGAACTCGACGCTCGTGACGTGGTGGCTCGAGCGATCGCTCAAGAGATCCGCGAAGGCAGAGGCACCGAAAATGGTGGCGTCTACCTCGATATTTCCCACAAAGACCGGGAATTTCTCCAGGAACGACTGCCCCGGATGTACGAGCGCTTTGCAGAGCTAGACGTCGACATGGCAGACACACCGGTAGAAGTCGCGCCAACAGCTCACTACTCGATGGGTGGGGTCGAAGTCGACTTCGAGACTGGCGCGACCTCCGTCGAGAATTTGTATGCCGTCGGCGAGACCATTGCGGGGATCCACGGAGCGAACCGCCTTGGGGGCAACTCGCTCGCGGAAACCGTTGTACTGGGAACGGTCGTTGGAGATCATCTTGCGAGTGAATCGTACATTGGTACCCCAACACTGCCGGAGTCACAGCAACGCGTAGCCGACAAACACTTCCGAGCTCTCGAATCACTCAGCGGCAAAGGGAGCGAGGACCCCCGAGAGGTTCTTCAGGCGCTCGGTGATGTCGTGGAAGAGACTGCGGGCATCATCCGAACCGAAGAAGATACGGCCGAGGGTCTCGAGTATCTCGAAGCGCTGAGCGAGATGGTGAACGACCTCATCGTCGGCGGGCGGACCAGCCGTTCGTTTGAGTACGCGATCGACCTTGGGTTCTCGCTGACTGTTGCCGAGATGGTTATCAGGGGTGCCCGTGAGCGCACCGAATCGCGCGGTGCTCACTTCCGAGCGGACTATCCGGAGAAAAAAGAGGCTTGGTGCAAGAACATCACTTACAGACGGACTGAGAACGGTATGATGATCGACACGGTGACTCCGGGAAAGCCTTCAGAAGCGGTCCGTCGAGCGCTCGATGCAGGTTACGAATTGGACTATCATCAACTCGAGTAGCAGCTGACTACGTTTGTTGTGGTGGAAATCAACAGCCGTTGCCGTACGGGGTTGATGGCGGTAACCGCTTGGAAGAGAATACGGTCGGATTCAGATACTGCAGAACATCGGGTGGAAGAGTATCTACGACGAAATCGGAAATTCCCTTCAGTATAACCTGATAGGGACCGTCTCAGTACTATGACCCGAGAAAGCGTGACGGTCGAACGAGCCGAGGATTGGAAAACACTCCAACGACTTCTGTACCGAGATTCGTGGGACGAAGATATCAATCGTCATCGCTCGTCAAACGTGTTCCGCGGTCACTCGAGCCGGGAGTACACACTCACGACGTCGCTCCAGCGGTTCGTGGGCGACTCTGGTCAGTGGGATCTCGAGCTTCGGCTTCTGCGCAACTTCAACAAATATGCCCAACAGTACATCGATGAGCCAGAATCCTTCTACCATCTTTGGTCACTCGCGCAGCACCACGGGCTGCCGACACAGTTGCTCGACTGGACGTATTCACCGATGGTGGCAACGTTCTTCGCGACCGGCGGTGCTCGCGATGTTGACGGTGAAATACTCGTCGTCGATTACGCAGCAGCTCACCAACTAATTCCGAATGTCTACCGAACAGTGCTCGAGCAGGCAGGCACCGAGATATTCGATGTTGACCTCGCTGAATCGGGGACTAACCAACTTCTTCAGGAATCTCACGAGAGTGAACACAACGGTCGCATCCGGGCGGGATCGCTGGATCTCTTCGAACTTTTCGAGCTGTATATGGAGATGACTGATCACCACTCCGAGCCATACGTTTGGTTTTTCGAGCCGCCACCAATCGACCAACGAATAGCGAACCAGTCCGGAGTTCTCGCGGGATGGTTTCCAACTGATCCGCGACAACCCATGGATGAATGGCTCGAAACTCATCCAGAATTCTTCAGGAGAATCGTGATCCCTGCCGAACGAAAACAGGAGTTCCGTGACAAACTTGACCGCGCAAACATTAATGACCGGACGCTCTTTCCTGGTCTGGATGGCTTAGCCATGTGGCTAACTGAATATTATAGACCCACTGGGAAGAGCACCTTGTAGTCGGTGCTCTGAAGCTCATCGTTTGCACGGTACTTCTCGTGTTTTGTACCTGTCTAGTTTAGCGCCTCCTCGACCGGTGTTCGTCTGTCTCGATATTCGGTGAAGTCACTCGTTCGTGGCATTGATGGTGTCGTATTTGGCAAAGGAAACGGGCACAACATGTGCCCGCCGTTCCCTCTAATTAGCGAAGTGGTCTGAATGCTGCTTGGACCTCGGACACGAATACCTCTGGCACTTCCCAGGCCGCAAAATGCCCGCCTTCGTCGAGTCTATTGTAATGGATGAGGTCGTGATACGCCTGCTCCGTCCAGCTCCGCGGGGCTGGATGAATTTCGTCAGGGAAGATGCTCACGGCAGCCGGGATGGAGACGTCGACAGCATCAAAGAAGCGTCCCTCTCCTTCGTACAGAGTATCCCAATAGAGACGAGCCGAAGAAACTCCCGTGTTCGTCAGCCAGTAGAGCGTGATGTTGTCGAGGATGTCGTCTCGAGTGATGGCGCCGAACGGTTGGCCGTTGAAGAGGCCTGCGATTCGCTCGTAACTGCGAATGTCGTGGTCGAGCATCCACGCTGCCAGGTCGACGGGCGAATCCGACAGTCCGTAGAGCGTCTGTGGACGCGTCCCCATCTCGATTGCATAGCCTATGTCCTTCGTAAAGAACTCGTTCAGCCGCTCGTACGCCCGGCGTTCGTCATCTGAGAGGTCGGAGGGTGCCGGATCGCCGCGCACAAGCGCCTTCGACACGTCGGGTGGAACAGTAGACGGCATATTGGAGTGAATGCCGAGTAATTCCGGCGGTTCCTGCATCGCCATCACATCGCAGATAGCCGCCCCCCAATCGCCGCCTTGCGCCACGAACTGCTCGTATCCCAGTCGTTTCATCAGCTCAACCCAGGCACGCGCGATGCGACCAGGATCCCAGCCGGTTTCGGTCGGCTTGTCTGAAAACCCGTACCCCGGCAACGATGGAATCACGACGTCGAACGCGTCCGATGCACTAGCGCCGTGTTCCGTGGGATTGGTAAGTGGATCGATGATCTTTAGCTGCTCAATAATTGAGCCTGGCCATCCATGCGTGACGACGAGCGGCAGCGCATCCTCGTGTTCTGAACGAACGTGAATGAAATGAATATCGAGCCCGTCGATCTCGGTCTTGAATTGCGGGAGGTCGTTCAGTTTATCCTCGCATTTGCGCCAATCGTACTCTGTCTCCCAATAGCGTGCGAGTTCCTGCATCGTCTCAAGCTGAACGCCTTGAGATTGGTCCCTGACCACTTCCACGTCGGGCCATCGCGTAGCAGCGATACGTTGGCGGAGGTCGTCAAGTGACTCTTCGGGAACGTCGATGCTGAACGGTTCGATTTCTGTTACAGTTGACATGGGTCTTACTCCTCGGGTCGGGAGATGCGACGGGAAAAGGAGTGGACCATGTCGGCTTCGGCCGAACGTCGGTTTTCCTAATCACCGCCGAATCTCCGTCACGTTCTTTGCTTGGGGTGAGGCGACGTTTGGCCAGGTCGATGCCACTGCGAATTGGAGGGGTGGCCCTTGGGAATCGTAATATGGTTGATGTGGTATGACAGTACCCGTTTTTCAGCTATCTGACTTCACCTCTCCCACGAAAGTACTACGTCGGACAGGGCAATAGATGTGGGTGAAAATTAAATTTCAACTGTATTATGACACAGCCGGTGATTCGAATCGGGACACGATTTGCAAATCATGTTCTCTGCCGGCAACGGGATAGTATACACGGGTATGGGAACAGTCAGGTGGCCTAGCAAGCCACTCAATCCGCCTTGTTCTTCGGTCTCACCTATCTCGTCAGCGGCATACGAGACACGTTATTCCGAGGATCGGCTGAGCGTTCGCATGGAGACCCGCGAGTAATTCGTGAGGAGGAAAGACGGATTCGTTACACCCCATAGTAACCGAGTGATAATTTCGAATCAGAACGGACGCAATTTGCTCCGTTCCTCATCTCAGCGGGCAGTGTGAAGCGATGGTGTCACACCCGTCCGTGGGAGGACGTTACGACAGCGTGACGCCTTCAGTGTCTGTGATGTCTTTCGGCACCTCGACCGTGGTGTCCAGTGTTCGCGCCATTGGAGCGGCGTCCTCGGCTGTGACCGATTTCAACCGATAGTCTTGTCAAGGGCGCTTCTTATCCTCGAGATGCTCGCTGACGTGACATATATACGGTTTCCACTCGTCTTGATTCGCGACGAGCATGAGTTTCGCCACGAATTTCATCGTCCGGCGCACAATGTTGCGATTGGTCACTGATGCGAATATTTCGTCGTCATGGCCGACCAGCCGGTGGATCGGTAAGAGGTCTCCTGTCGAATGCGCGAATGCGCTACCACGAGCGAGCATATCCTCTCACCGAGAAGTCGGAAATATGTCTTGCCGTCGCCTCTGGTGAGTTGTCCACGAAGAGGCGAGCTGTCCTTTAATTCAGGTTTGTACTGTTCCAAACGGGATTAATATTGTCGCCATTTATTCACTATTATATACTACAAACCGGATAACCTATTATTGATGTGTGTGTTTCACTACCATGGACTCTTCGCTCGATGACATCGAATTTCTCGCTCGTTCGGGACACCGCATAGCGGTACTTGATGCGCTAGCCGAGTGTCCCTGTGACCGGAACGAGCTCCGTTCGACGACAGGTGCCTCCTCACCAACTATGGGCCGGATACTATCCGATTTCGAAGACCGTCAGTGGATCGTCCGGAATAGCCAAGAGTACGAACTGACTTTGCTTGGTGAGTTTGTGGCTATACGGTTCTCGGACCTTTGTGATGCGATGACAACGGAGCGTAAACTCCGTGACGTCTGGCGGTGGCTTCCGCGTGAGATGGAGGAGTTCTCCGTCGAACTGTTTGCTGATGCAGTCGTCTCGTATCCCGGTTCCGGTTACCCATACGAGCCGGTAGAACGTGTTAGTCAACTCATCGAAGAGACCACTGCGATGCGTGGATTTGGGACGACCGTCTTCAAGTCGATCAACAACGAAACTGTCTGTCATTCTGTCGTGAATGGGATGGACTATGAGTACATCTACTCAACCGAGGTTCTTGAAGCGACGATTCGGTGGAATCCAGAAGCGGTCGCCGAAGCTGCTGCGTGTGAAAATTGCAGTATTCTCCTACACGACGATCTCCCGGATGAAAACCGGTGTGGGCTCGGTATTTTCGACGATAGAATCGGTATCTGTTGTCACGACGCTGAGACAGGTATGCTCGAAGCCGTTGTCGACACTGATAGCCCCGAAGCCCGCAAGTGGGCCATCTCCGTTTTTGAACGACACCGCGTTGATGCTCGATCGATCGGTGCTGAAGAGGAAGCCACACTCTTTCCGCCGGAACTTACCGTTTGAGGGATCTTTCCACGCATACTGTCGTCCCCTTGATTTAAACGTTCAGTCGGCGACTGTAACGGGCGTCCTTCGACGTGGCTGCTTTCACGAGATGAAATATTTCACTAGGTATTTACATTTGTTTCACCTGAGTAGATCAATGAGAAGGTGAATCAGCGTGACAACTCCCCCATCCGGTAACACAGTATCAGAAGAAGAAAGGACCGAACTTGGCCAGCAAATCCGTGGTACCGTACTTCTCCCTGGAGAAGACGGATACGATGAAGCACGCGAGATTTGGAATACGATGATCGACCGTCACCCTGCTATAATTGTTCGACCATTAGGCACCGCGGATGTGATGGCTGCGGTCAACTTTGCCCGAAAACACGAACTCGAACTCGCGATCAAAGGCGGTGGACATAACGTTGCAGGCAACGCCGTCTGTGATCAAGGACTGATGCTCGATCTCTCGCAGATGAAATCAGTA
This sequence comes from Haladaptatus sp. CMAA 1909, assembly GCF_043952005.1. Taxonomy (NCBI): domain Archaea; kingdom Methanobacteriati; phylum Methanobacteriota; class Halobacteria; order Halobacteriales; family Haladaptataceae; genus Haladaptatus; species Haladaptatus sp. CMAA 1909. The sequence goes on from NZ_JBIOAV010000002.1 coordinate 128,206, forward strand.
CACGTCGATCCGGACGAGAAGACTGCACGGGTCGAACCCGGTGCCATCCTCCACGATTTCGATGTTGAAGCTCAAGCACACGGCCTTGCAACACCAGCCGGGTTCGTATCGACTACCGGCGTAGCTGGCTTGACGCTTGGAGGAGGTATCGGCTACCTCTCGCGGAAACATGGATTGACGGTCGACAACCTTCGATCGATCGACATCGTGACTGCGAACGGGGAGTTCGTCCAGGCAAGTGAGAACGAGCATCCGGAATTATTTTGGGCACTCCGCGGTGGTGGCGGTAACTTCGGTGTCGTTACTTCGTTCGAATTCGAGTTGCATGAACTGGGTCCGACCGTACTGGCAGGCCCAGTCGTGTGGTCATTTGACGATGCACCAACTGTCTTGCGTAAAGTGGCATCATTCATTCGAAACGCACCTGACGAAGTGGCGTGTCTCCCGGTGCTCAGACACGCACCGCCTGCACCGTTTCTTCCGGAGGATGTTCATGGTGAGATGGTGCTAGTAGTCGCGATGATCTATGCAGGTAGTCTCGACGAGGGGGAAGCTGCACTTGCCCCTTTGCGTAGCATCAACAGCCCCATCGCAGACGCGGTCGATCCGAAGCCGTACGTCGCGTTCCAGTCCATGTTCGATGCGACATCCGGACCGGGAGCGCGCAACTATTGGAAGTCGCATTACTTGGCCGATTTAGATGGTGACGCTATCGATACCCTCTGTGAGTACGCATCGCGAATGACCTCGCCCGAATCAGCTATCGGAATGCTCTCACTCGGTGGTGCCGTTGCACGGACCCCTCCCGACGCGACGGCGTATCCGCATCGAGATGCGATGTGGGTACTCAATATTCAATCCCGGTGGCACGATACCGAGAACGAAGATCGCCACGTTCAGTGGACACGGGACCTGTTCGATGCCATGACCCCATACTCAACCGGTGGCGTATATGTCAATTTCATCAGCAGGGACGAAAACCATGATCGCGTTCGTGCGGCCTACGGTGCTGATTTCTACGATCGGTTAGCCACAGTCAAATCTGAATGGGACCCTGAGAACGTATTCCATTTGAATCAAAACATCAAGCCATCAACTGCTCCGAAGGGCTCCTAGTACTGTCGACAGCGATGTCATACCGTGAGTACATAGTTCGGTTTCGGTGTGCTCGTACTCATCGTAGTAGCTTATACAAGCGGTACAGTTCATTTGAAGGCGTCGCGACGTATAGGACGTGTTGCCCGATTCGGGATCGCGACAGGAGAGTTGAGCTTACGTCATTAGGCGTGCTATGTCAAATCATGACAAGTGATGGAGACCGCGAAGATGACACTACCCTAACTCCAGACGATGCGTTTACACTTTTGGGAAACGCAACTCGAATCGGTATTCTACAGGCATTGTGGGAGAACTACACCCCATACGCAGCAGATAATGCGGTTCCATTCTCCGATCTCTATGACCAAGTCGGGATTAACGATACTGGAAATTTCAATTACCATCTGGGAAAATTGACAGGAAATTTCATTCAACAAACTGACAGCGGTTACAAGCTTGCTGCACCTGGATTCGATATCGTACAGTCAGTCATTGCCGGAGTAACCATTCGGAATCCGATATTAGAACCGACTGTCATAGATGCAACCTGTGGGCGTTGTAATAGCTCAATCGAGATAGTCTACGAAGATGGAACGATCTGGGCACAATGCACAGAATGCACTGGGTATTGGCCCCAGAAAGAAGGAGGAATCCTCGGATTCAGCATTCCCCCCGAAGGACTCCGAAACCGCACCCCCGGTCAGATATTTGGTGCCACTATCGCATATTCGATCCACCGATTCGGAGCGATGAGTGACGGTGTCTGTCCCGAATGTAGCGGTGGGGTCGATGCATCACTCACGGTCTGTGAGGGTCACGACGCGAGCGATGGATTCTGCGGTGGGTGTGGGTTCTACTATCAAGGAATTCTCGAGTTTATCTGCAATTCCTGTAAATTTGCTTGGCGGAGTCCGAGTTGGGCACCGGTACATCACTGTCCTGCCCTCGTCTCGTTCTATTACGATCACGGTGTCGAACATGATCCGAGTTCTTGGGAAGCGATCAAGCGGAGTCTCGAATGGCGTGAGGAACTTCTCTCTACTGATCCAGTACGACTCCAAATCATCGTACCATCTGGGAACGATGAACTACTCGTTGTGCTCGATGAGACTGGTACGGTCATTGATAGTACAAATAGCCGTGCTTATCGGTGACTCACGAAATCTCACAGGTCACCCGGTCCGCGGGACTTTCCCTATATGTCCATAGACCATCATGGGTGCCGTGCTCGGTCCCCGTCAGTTGTTAGAATACCTACAGCATATACGTACAGACAATGAAGTTACAGTAATTTCATACTGATTACAATTATTCCCTTCAACGAGGTAGACGCAAACGGATCACGATGACAATCCGAAATCGAACCAAATCGACTGCAAGGAGAATTCGTCGGTACCTGCAGGGAGTACTATTTCCATGACGTTAGCAACCGTCTCACAGTACGACAGCGCCGCCGTTTCGACGCGGACCGATCGGGCAATCGTGCTCGGAGCGAGCATGGCCGGTCTCTGTGCTGCTCGTGTTCTTATGGATGGATTCGGAGAGGTCACAGTTATCGAACGAGATTCCCTGCCCGACGAACCAGTCGTGCGCCAGAGTGTACCACAGGGATCTCAACCACATATCCTCTGGGAGGCTGGGCGCTCCACATTGGAGGACTTATTCCCTGGCTACAGCGATGAGTTACTGGCGGCGGGTGGGGTGTTGATCGATGGCCGTAGTGATTTTCGAAACTATAGTCGGGGAGCGTTTCTCGCCCCTGGCATGGACGATTTTTCGCTATACTCGGCCACTCGGCCACTGTACGAACACCTCGTTCGACGGAGGGTTTCCAACCTGAACGATATCGAAATACGGGACAACTGCCAGTTCATAGATTATCTCGTTGATGACACATCTAATACAATAGAAGGCGTATCGATTCGAACCCGTGGCGGTAAGCGGGAAGAACTCACTGCGGAGTTGGTTGTGGATGCCACCGGCCGGACGAGTCGAACACCAGTTTGGTTAGAGAAGCACGGGTACCGGTCTCCTGCTCTCGACGAGCTGTGTATCAACGTGGCATACAGCACTACTTTCGTTGAACGACCAGCCGGCGATCACCGGACGATCGGTATACTGGCAGAGGCACCTCGTACCCGTGGTGGTCTCGCAGCCCCCGTCGAGGGTGGTCGCTGGTTGATGAATTTGCATGGTGTTCACGGAGATCATCCTCCGACGGATACGGGGGGCTTTGTAGACTTCGCGGCGAGTCTCCCAACTCCCGAAATAAAACAGCTTCTAGAAGAATATCAACTGGTTGATGGAGATATCAGCCATTATCCTTTTTCCGCCAATCGTCGATATCGATATGAGGATCTCGATCGGTTTCCGAATGGCCTTCTCGTCGTTGGCGATGCGATTGCGAGCTTTAATCCGATCTACGGACAGGGGATGTCGGTAGCTGCGCTTGAGTCCCTCGAACTTCACCATACGCTTGTGAAGGGTGCCCGCGAGGGAATCGCGCCACGATTTTTCAACCGTGCCGGAACGATAGTCGATACGGCATGGATGATGGCGACCGGTGCCGATTTTAGCTATCCTGAAACGGACGGTACCAAGCCACGCGGTACTACCTTTTTCAACTGGTATCTGGCACGTCTGTTTCGCAACGCACACACTGATGGCAGGCTGACGGATGCATTCAATCGCGTCCTCTCCATGCAACAGCCACCCACCTCACTACTGCACCCGACTGTACTGTGGCGCGTGTTCAAACCGATCAGAGGATGAACGGGCGCGTTTAGCCGCTTCTGTTGGCCTCACCGATCGAACTGCCCGTATTTATCCGCCATTTTTTCCGTGTCATCGTTAGGGCTTGGCTTCAAGTATCAAGTTGAACGGCGTCTCCGTGGCTCGCCGGAAGTGATCGAAGCCCCCCGCGGTGATAACTTCGCGCAGACGCGCCTCGCCAGCCTGTGCCCCCAACGCCGGATCCGCTCCTTGGTCAATCGAGTTGGGTGTACAGAACATCGTCGAGAAACCGTAAAACACCCGACCCACTGGGTTCAGGTTGTCCTCGACCCGATCGTTGGCGAACGGTTCGACCAGCATCCACGTGCCGTTGTCGGCGAGCGTCTCGTTGACGTGCGCGGCGACGCCGACTGGATCCCCCATGTCGTGGAAGCAGTCGAACGTCGTCACCAGGTCGTATCCGCCTCCGTCGTACTTCTTGGCCGTCGTCGCTTCAAACCTGACCCGATCGGCGACGCCCGCCTCGGTGGCTCGCTCGTGCGCCACTTCGATCGAGTCTTCGTGGTAGTCGATTCCAACGAACGTCGAATCGGGATACGCCTCAGCCATGATGATCGTCGATGCCCCGTGGCCACACCCGACGTCGGCGACGCGCGCACCGTCTTGGAGCGTCGCGTCCACACCGTCGAGAGCGGGGATCCACTCGCTCACCAGACTGGTCGCGTAGCTGGGTTTGTAGAAGCGTTCCGTGGCAGTGAACAACTCCGGATGATGCTCGTGCCACCCGACCCCGTCGCCGGTGCGGAAGGCTGCCTCGATTTCGTCTTTGACGTCCGCGATGATGGTGTTGGTTCCCTGGAAACCTCCGAGCATGAACGCTGGACTGTTTTCGTCGGCTAGTACGAGTGTCTGCTCGGGTGAGAGACTGTAGCGGTCCGTCTCGGGATCGTACGTCACGTACCCACCGGCGGCTTGTGTGCGTAGCCACTCGTGGATGTAGCGTTCGTGCGTATCGGTGTGATCGGCCAGGTCCGCTGCGTTCAGCGGCCCTTCGTCGGCCAGCGTTGCATAGAGCCCGAATTTGTCGCCGATGTCGGCCAGCGCGGTGTGGAACGTCGCTCCAAGGTCGTTCACGGCTGTCCCGATTAGTTCGTTCAACTGTTCCTCATCGATGGTCGGTTCGTCGTTGATAGACATCTCTATTTTCCGTTGGATTGATTTTCACTCTTGGTGTTGATCCGATCTGTTCCGTATTGCCGCAGAAATCGCTACGAGGGGAACAAGAATGTAAATTCCTAGTGAAAATATTTCACGGCGTGAAATCGGCCATCGGTTCTGACGTCGGCTTCTCGTAGTAGGTCAGGCGACGAGGAGATCGGTTTCATCGAGTAGTCGCGCTTCGTTCCGATATTGCTCGTAGACCGATTCAGCCCATTTGAGTGCCTCGGACGAATCGGTGTCGACGACAGCTTGGAGCATCCCCGTTTCGGCGTCGTGACAACAGATGCCCACGCGGTCGTCGTAAATGCCGAGCCCGCACCACTCGCTATCCGGGAGAGATCCGTGCACGAGCGAGGTGCAGTTATCGCAGGCCGCCGCCTCGGTTACTCTCGCGGGATTCCAAGCTACGATCGTCTCCAGGACGCCCGGCGTGTAGATGAACTCGAACTCCATCCCTTCGATGATAGCCTGACACGCTGCTTCCAGATTGCTCGATTTCACGATGGTCGTCCCGAACCCGCGCATCTCGTCGGTTCCCTCGATGAGTTGGGTGACCCGTTCGACGGGTTCGTATGGATACCCCGGTCCGGGATAGGAAACCACTGGATCGGTAAACAGACCGACGGAGAACCCTTCCATCTCGCGTGGAAGCCACGGGAGAACGTCGCGCAGTTTCCGCTCCGTTGCCATCGCGTCGCGGAGGTTCGAGAATCGATCGGCGACGAACTCACCGAGTCGCGTCAGCTCGTACGTCCTGCCGGTTCGGACGACCCATCGTCGGTCTTCGAAGTCGGAGAGGATCCGCCCCATCGTCGGCGAGGACGCACTCGTCGCGGAGCGCAGGTCGGTTCGGTCGCAGGGGCATTCGGCCAGCGCGTCCAGCACCCCGACGCGATGGTCCGAACGTGCGAGAAACTCGATGTCGTCGATCGGCGCGTTCATACTCGTGCTACGACCTACCACACAAAACGCTTGTCGTGCAGTTCGCCATCGCCACGAAATCAGTCTCAAATCATTTCTCTAATGATCAAATTTAAGATAATATTTTCATTCTCGTGATAAATAAAATAAAACCCGATTTGGGAACACTCCTCAATTGATTTCGAACTCGGTGGTCGTGCTAGTTACAGGGCGCAAATCGGTCACCGATGATGTATCTCCGCGAGCCGATAGTATCCGGTGTCTACTTACCTGTAAGAGGCCTCTAGCAGGTCATGCCGGTCGTCCAGTGCAATGGAGCTGATCTGTACTACGAGGAGCGGGGTGAGGGACCGACGATCCTGTTTCTCCATGGGGCGTTTGCTGGCCTCCGGTATTTCGAACCTCAGTTGGCCGGTCTCAGCGAGGATTTTCATACGGTGGCGCTCGATTTCCGAGGACACGGGAGATCGGAGAAGACAGAGATTGGCCACACGCTATCGCAGCATGCCCGCGATCTTCGGGTTTTTCTCAAACAGCTTGATCTGACGGATGTCGTGATCGTCGGGTGGTCAATGGGCGTCCTCGTCTCATGGGAGTATGTCGATCAGTTCGGCACTGAATGGGTACGTGCACTGGTCGATATCGATATGGAACCTTCGACATACCAGCAGGAGGATTACGAATTCGGGACGTACACTCTAGACGGAATGCGAGAGACCCTTGGGAGGATGCAAACGAACCCACTGGAACTGACCGAAGAATCGATAGAGGCATTGCTCAAAGAGCCCCCTTCGAAGGAACTTCGGAATATGATGTTCGACGAGGGAACCCGAACTCCACCGTCGGTTCAGGGCGCAATGCTTCTCGACCTGATGTGCGATTACCGAGACGTGCTTTCCGAGATCGATGTCCCGACCCTCGTTTGTGCCGGGGCGGACGAGAAATGGCGGGGCGTCGCCAATGTTGAATACACAACTGAACTCATTCCGGATGCTCGATTCGAACTTTTCGAACAGAGTGGGCACTGTATAACCGTTGAGGAACCCGAACGTTTCAATCGAGTCCTGAGTGAGTTTCTCGGCTCGATCTGAAAACTGCTTTGGTGAGATCTTCGATGCCTGATTCTATAGATTCGGTCATGTCTTCGAGACTACCGAGCTGCTGGCGGTCTTGAGCACGCTCTTTCGTCGCCTCCTCGCGATAGTCCTCGAGTTGATTGACTCGCAAAATTTGCTGATACAGCGATCAACTGTCACATTAGTCGTTTGCTGTCGTTGGTCTATATGAACGACTAATTCGCTTCCAGTGACCCCCATCGAAGCGATAATACGTTACAATCGCTGGAATGACGGTTTGCACGATTAACGTGAGTGACAGGGCAATAAGCCCGACGGAGGTCGTTGCCCCCAGGTACGCGACAGGAAGGGCGAAGAGATACAGCCCCACTGTCTGTCCATAGAATGGCCACCGGGTGTCGCCGCCGGCACGGAGTGGGCCAGTCGCACTTCCGATCACTCCATAGAAAACGACGCTCACACAGGTCGCATAGATCAAGTTCTTCACAATTGGGAGAACGGCTGGATCACTGACAAACACTCGGCTGATAGGATGGGAGAACAAAGCAACAACGATTGCAATGAGAACGTACACAGCCACTGTGAATCGGAATACGTCTCTCGCATAGCCCTCAGCTTTTTGTTCGGCACCTGTTCCAAGTGCTTGTCCAACGAGACTGCTTGAGGCAAGACTCAACCCCCAGCTAGGTGTATCCATAAGCGCTCGAATCCGAAGCGCGATGACGAATGCAGCAACAACGTTCGGGCCGAAGAGCCCAACAATGGCGATCAAGGGAAGCCGCCCTCCAGTTCGAGCAAGGTTCGTCAGAACGAGTGGTGTTCCAATCTCCGTAATTTGGTGCATGAGCGGCTGATCGACATGCGGACCGTTGAGAGTAATCGTCACAGGGAACGCTCCGACCAGGGGAAGGCTTCCAGCTATGAATCCACAAGCAAAGAGAATCGTCACGAGGACCGTGCTAACCACCGTTCCAATCGCTGCACCAAGAACTCCGAAGCCAAGACCAAAGATGAGAACTGCATTAATACTAATATTTACCACTGCACCTCCAGCCCGGAGGAGCATTGGTATTCGTGCGTTATCAGCTCCAACGAGCGTTCGGCTTCCAATCAAATTCACTGCTGCGAAGGGAATCCCAATAGCGACGACTTGGAGATAGTTAGCCCCGTATCTGATTGCGAGGCTATCGGAGCCAACAAGTGAAATCAGGGTATGCGGGAGGAACCAAAGCAGGAGTGCCAGCGGTATCGTTACGGCAACCGCTAAAACCGTGCTCGTTTTGACGATACGGTTGAGTTCGTCATATCGGTCCGTACTAAACCGCTGTGAGATCAGTCCGATCGTGCCGTCTGCGATCCCACCACCAAATGAAAATGCGAGCCCCCAGAACGGGGATGCAAAGCCGATACCTGCAATTGCCGCAGGACCCACAGCTAGCCCAACCATGGCAATATCTGCTGCTGATTTCGACATCCGGGCGACCCCGGTGATAATTCGCGGCCATGCAAGTCGCGTGGTATGGTAGACCCGGTGCTTATCGATCAGGTTCAGTGCGACCAGCAGATGGCCAACCTGTAGGAGAGCAATTCTCACGGGGTTGTATGATTTGAGTTCCACTGAAGTACTGCGACGTATGACTGTTGCATATAAATTACTTGCGCGACATTGAGAAACAATCTAACAAACGTTCGTGATTGAGAAGAGATCTCAATACACATCCGTCTTCTGAGAGTAGCCTACAAGAGAGTTGTACTTGCGCAAATCAACGAGCGTCGGAGAATCACTCGATTGCGGATACGAAGAACTGAAGAGGTGGGCGACATGTGAAGCACTACGAGACGTCGATCTCTGCCCAGACGATATCGGCGGTTCGCGGTCGGCTCGCTGGACGTTTTCGAGCTGTGACTAATATATTTACGTTGGTCCACCACTGTTATCTGAACACGTGGGTGCCGTTGCAGTCGTTGTCACATATCGGTGACGGGGTCTAAGGGCAGTTAGTCGCCCTCGTACTACCTCACGAATAGAATCCACAAATATCGTCGTTTGTTTCCATTCTGTTCCACTGAGGATAGCTATCTTGGACGATTCAGATGCAGTTCTGACCACAGACGCGGTGGCCGGTACCACCTCTCCCCCTCCCGCTGGCTTGTAGCCGATAGATGCCGATACAACTACCGTACTTACGAGTAGCCGTCCGGCGTCTGTCCCGAACTGTGTCAATTCGGGACGTCCATGACCGCGTTCGTGATGGTGTTCGTGTTAGATTCGTGTCCCTCTCGGGCGTGATGTGGTCCCGGCCACGCTACTCTCCGGTAACCGCGTCTGTGGTCGGGTTTTCGTTCGTGTTCTGGCTTGTAACTTCTCCAGGTAGCTCGACGTCGGCTTTCAGGACGAGACGTGTCTCCTGATAGCTCAATCCGTCCTTGGATTGCAGGTGCTTGATCTTCCTAAGAGTCTGTTCGAGAGTTCATGCATCGCGTTAATGATCTCTCGGGCGAGTTCTTGTGAGTATTTCTTGCTCAAGCTCGACTGTCTCGAAGAGTTGGCGACCTGCATTCGATGCTTCCGCGGTGAGGTTTGGCGAATCGTCTACACCCTCTTTAGTCTCGTAATTAATACCCTGTCAATAACGAATTCCAGGGCGCCGGCGACAGATACTGTTTCGATTGGAGCTTTCTTTTAGCACGGAGACAGCAATGCCCATCGTGACCCGGCCAAAGAAGCCAGTATAGCGGACAACTTAGTATTGATACCGGCCTCCTCTAATGACACGCTACGGCTATGCAGCAATGAACATCACACTTCGGGAAAAAGGTGTGCGGACGAACCGTGGAATGCGAAAAGCGACGTTTGAAGAACGTGGTCTCGCGTATGCCGGCAAACTCGCCGAGCAAAATTGCCGAGATCTTAAACGCATCATTGAATGGAATATTGATCACGACATCTACTTCTATCGAATCTCATCCGATCTTCTCCCCTGGTTCAGCCAATACGATCTTGAAGACTTACCCAACGCCATAACAGTCCGTTCGCTCCTTGCAGAGATCGGCAACCGTGCTCTTGAACAAGATATCCGTCTTACGTTCCACCCAGATCATTTTGTGAAGTTAGCAAGCGATGACGATGCTGTCGTCAACCGATCGATAACAGATTTAGAAAATCACGGTACTATTCTTGATACGATGGGACTGCCACAAACCCCCTACAATGCTATTAACATCCATATTGGCGCTCACTATGGTGACAAAGAACGAACCAGCAAACGATTCTGTGAACACTTCAGGCGACTCTCCCCGGCAGTTCGAAAGCGACTAACTGTTGAAAACGACGATACCGAATCCCTGTGGAGTGTTCCCGAGCTGGTTGACGCAGTTTATGACTGTATAGAAATTCCGATTACGTACGACGATCTCCATCATCAGTTCACGAGCCGTGGATTGACGCGCCGTGAAGCGTTCACTTGTGCCACTGACACGTGGGAGACGACGCCAATCATCCACTATAGTGAATCTCGTCAACTCCATGAGGCAGATCCATCGATTCGATCACAGAATCACAGCGATTACGTTGAAGGACCAATTCGCACGTACGGTACAGGTGCTGACGTTATGATCGAAGCAAAGCAAAAAGAATTGGCGGTGCTCCGATATCAAGAAGCCACACGGACGGCGTAGTTAAACTCTATTCTCAAAATTTAGTCCTACGATGAGGACCAACAGATTTGGACTATGATGTGGACTGTCTGATTGCTCACGTCATCTTGTTTTCGTTGATGACAATATCACGCTTTTGCAGCTCGTCGATGAACTGTTCGGGATTTAGCAGTTGTTCAGGTGGTTTTGCTCCTGTCTGGAGTGCTTCGCCACGGCCGACTAGCTCTGCTGCGATACCCATCGGTACACCGGTCCACACTGCGGTGGCTTTCAGCCCCCAATCGTCGAGACGTGACTCTACGACCACGGAATACTGATATTGAGCATCTTCGCCGTTTTCTTTGCCAGTGACATCTACCCGGAACGATTTCCACTCTTCGACTGCGCCGGGTTTCGGTTGTTGGTCAAGATGCCAGTCGAGAAATTCCCGAGGTGTGAACGTCGTATTCTTGAATTCGATTTCCTTCTCACTCGTGAGATTTAACCCGATAAGCACATCACAAATGTTCACCAAATCAGGAGAAAACGCGACACGGAAATCGACGGTTTCGACCCCGTCAAAAGTGTAGGGCATCGTCGCTAACTCCGAGTGTATACTGTGAAATCCTTCGACTTCGCCGACAGGGTCTGGCATGGTGTACGTCTCTCGCCCTGAGAGCGGTTCGAGTTCCACGAAGTCGCCATCTTCGAAGACGATTGGATTCATTGTGAGCTCGTCCAAGATCGTCTTCGCGGAATATGCGAATCCTTCACCACCACCCTTCGCACCAGTTCGGATATGAACTTCATCGACTTGATCGAGATGACTTGCACCCATTGCAGCAGCAACGTTCGTTAATCCTGGGCTGGCGCCAATACCGAGAACTGCAGTGAGCTCCGCTTCATCGAATGCCTCGTCGAGTTCGAGTTGCTCTTGAGTTTTGTGATAGAGTCCACCGAGGTCAAGATAATGTGCGTCCGCTTCTAAACATGCTTCCATCACATCAATATTGAATGCATACGGAAGCGCATTCGCGACGACATTTGCCTCGGACAGGACATCAACGAGGTGGTTGTGATCAGTCACATCGACTTTCTCGGTTTCGACTTCTCCAGGAAGATCTGCAGCGAGTTCCCTTGCAGTGTCGATATCCGCGTCTGCGATCGTCAGTTCGGTGTCTGTTCTCCCTGCGAGCTCGTAGGATGTCGCCCTTCCCATCGCACCGCAGCCGCCGAGTGTTATGATATTCATGTTAATAATCCTTGTAGTTCATCATGACTGCTTTCGTTTGCGTCATCGATTCGAGGTGCCACTTGCTCCCATATCGACCACCGGAGCCGCTATTTCCGTACCCGCCGAACGGAAGCAACCGCTCCCAATAATTATTGGTTTCATTGATGAACACGCCCCCGGCTTTCAGCCGATTCGCGGCATCGTGGGCGCGTTCAAGCGAATCGGTGAAGATCGCGGCTTGGAGACCGTACGGTGAACGATTGGCGACCGCGATAGCTTCCTCGTAGTCATCGACGCGAATAACGGGTGAAACAGGACCGAACGTTTCCTCTGTGGCGATATCCATCTCCTCGGTAACGTCGTCCAACACTGTCGGAGTGTAGAACAGCCCGTCGGTGTCGCCACCAGCTAGAAGTTGGGCACCTTGGTTCACCGCACCATCGACGTGGTCTTTGACCTTCTGTTGAATTCGCTCGCTCACCATCGGTCCCACGTCTGTCCCCTCCTCGAAGGGGTCGCCTAACGAGAGTGCCTCCGTTTTCTCTACGACGGCTTCGACCAACGCATCGTGAATGCCTTCGGTCGTGATGACACGCTCGGTTCCACAGCACACCTGCCCTGCATTCCAGTTGCTCCCCATGACGATACTTTCGGCAGCGTGATCCACATCGGCGTCGTCGAGGACAAGGATTGGATCCTTTCCACCCATCTCCAGCAGACACTGGGCGTTGCGTTCTGCAGCCGTCTTTGCGATTTGTTGTCCGACTTCAGTACTACCAGTAAATGCAATGAGTCGAATGTCTTGGTGACTGACCAGCTCTGCACCGGTTTCGCCTGCTCCCGTGATGAGATTGAACGCACCATCGGGAAGGCTCGACTGGTCGAACGCCTCTGCGATGTGGTAGGCGGTCAGCGGTGTTTCCTCGGCGGGCTTAAACACGACCGGATTCGCGGTGGCGATGGCCGAATAGATGCTTCCACCGGGGACTTCGAGGGGGAAGTTCCACGGGCTGATGACCGCACACGGACCGTACGGTTCACGTTGCGTGTATGCAAATCGCCCCCTGAATTCTGACGGGACGACGTCGCCGAACAACCGGATCGCATCATGTCCGTAATCGTCACTCGATTCAATGACGTACTCAGTTTCCTCGTAGGATTCGTGGAGCGGTTTACCTTCCTCGCGCGTAATGAGTTCGGCGATTTCGTCTTCGTGCTCCTCGAAGTAATCGGTTACCTCGTCGAGCACTGCCGCGCGTTCAAACGCCGTCATCTCTTCGAGTTCGCGTTGTGCACGGCGGGCGGCATCGACTGCCGTTCGCACATCTCGTGCGGACGCATCGGGGACGGTATCGATGACCTCCCCCGTTACTGGCGAATCGACGTCAATGCCATCGCTGGAATTGGCGTCGACCCACTCTCCATCAATGTATAACTGTTTCATGTGTGGGTCACTCTATCAAATGACTACGTGCCCCAAAAATCTTTCCGACTATTCGTCCTCGAGACAGAAAGATTTCGGAATGATGGACACACTTTCGAATTCATTTCTTTGTAGAAGGACCATCCCGTTCCTTGGGAGATCACGAAGACGCGGGAAAAATCGCTAAAAGGATTACAGTATCGGGTCTTCGAGAGCAAAATGAACGGATTTACTTTGTGAGTACTCTGTGAGCGCCTCTTTTCCGCACTCCCGACCGATACCGGATTGTTTGAAGCCGCCGAATGGCGTTCCGGGGACGGTACCGAAGTATTGATTCACCCAGATGCTCCCCGCCGCGATGTCTGCAGCTGCTCGATGTGCACGCGAGGCGTTCTGCGTAAACACTCCCGCGGTGAGACCATAGGTCACATCGTTTGCGACTTCGATGGCTTCCTCATATGTCGAGAACTCCATCACGAATTGAACCGGTCCAAATACCTCTTCTTGTGCGATTCGCATCTCCGGGTCGACGTCCCCAAAGACGGTCGGTTCGAAGTAATAGCCGTCATTGAGTTCATCGTTTTCCGGGCGGTTCCCTCCGGTGAGGATCGTCGCTCCCTCCTCTCGACCAAGTTCAACGTATTTTTCTACCTTCTCTCGATGGTCCGCATAGCAGAGTGGTCCTTGATTCGCACCTTGGAGGGGATCGCCGATGGTCCGAGCCTCAACCGCATCGAGATAGTGTTCGAGGAACTCCTCTTTTAAGTCTTGATGGACGAGGAGACGGGTCCCTGAGTCACACGATTGGCCGTTGTTATAGAGCCCCGCAACGGCTGCAGTTCGTGCAGCCGCTTCCACATCGGCGTCGGGGAACACGACGAATGGATTTTTCCCGCCCAATTCGAGCGTGACGGGTGTGATGTCGGCCGAGGCTGCCCGCATGATTTCTTGCCCGACAGGCACCGAACCTGTGAACGACACTTTTTGAATGCCATCGTGGCTGGCGACCGAAGCTCCGGCTTCGTCCCCGAATCCTGGGACCACGTTTAATACACCATCCGGAAGAATACCCTGTGCAAGCTGAGCTGCTCGGATCACTGCGAGCGGTGCTTGCTCTGCGGGTTTCGTCACCGACGTGTTCCCTGCTGCGAGGGCGGCACCAACCTTCCAACCCATCAATAGTATGGGATAGTTCCAGGGGAGGATTTGTCCCGTTACGCCGTAGGGCTCACGATTGACGTACGCGAATGAGTCGTCGTCAACAGGCGGCACCGATCCTTCCTCTCCGACGGCTGCAGCAGCATAGTACTCAAAGAAGTCGAGTCCGGTCTCGATGTCCGCACGGGCGGCTGAAAGCGGTTTCCCAACCTCGAGCGTTTCAAGGAGTGCGAGGTCATCAAGATGGTCGCGAAGGACTGCTGTCCATTCTCGGATGATGTCGCCACGCTCCATCGGTGTTGTCTCACCCCATTCACCCTCGTATGCCGCAGTGGCAGCCTCCACCGCCGCATCGACATCAGCCTCTCGACCACGTGCCACGTCCGTAATTGGCATCGCTATTGCGGGATCGGTTGGCTGAAAGGCATCTTTGGCCGCTGCTTGGTCCGTCTCGCCGTCGATAACGATGCCGAACGTAACGTCTTCAGTTGCATTTTCGATAGCCGATTCATGATTTGCTTTCAGTGAGTCGGTGTATTCTGTCATTGGATATTGGCCTCCTCTCTCCGATGATTATTCGACGATTGGTGTGTTACTTCGTCAGCACGACGGCATTGTCCCTCGACCACCCGATCGTCACGGTCTGATCGGTCGAGAGATACCTACTTCGGTCGGTTATTTGCATGTCCACGGTGAACTCTTGACCGTTCGAAAGTTCTACGACGAATTTGCCGAGGTTACCTTTGTAGATCTCTTCATTCACTTCTCCTTCGAAGGAATTGTCCAGCCCCTGAGCATCTTTCCCGAGACGGATCTTTTCCGGCCGAATCGCGAATGAAACAGTCTCCTCGGCGTCGGGATTACGGGGCACTTTGAATGAAAGTCCGTTCCGCTCGATTACTGCGCCGTCCGGTGTCTCTTCATAGGTTCCCCTAATGAGGTTCGTCTCGCCGATGAAGTCCGCGACGAACTCCGTTTTCGGTTCCTCGTAGATCTCTGTTGCAGACCCCAACTGTTCGAGACGCCCATCGTTCATGACTGCGATTTCATCGCTCATCGTTAGTGCTTCTTCTTGATCGTGTGTCACATAAACGAACGTCGTGTCCAGCTCTTCCTGGAGGTTCTTTAACTCGACTTGCATGTTCTTTCGGAGCTTCAGATCGAGCGCACCGAGCGGTTCGTCGAGAAGCAAGACCGTTGGTCGGGTAATTAATGCACGAGCGAGGGCTACACGCTGTTGTTGCCCACCGGACAGTTCACTTATTTTCCGATCCTGAAATTCCGGGAGTTCGACCAGTTCGAGTGCTTCGGCAACCCGTGCGTCGATCTCCTCGCTTCCGGTTCGTTTTAGAAGCCGTTTGAAAGACGCGCTGAGACCGCTATTTGATGTGGTTCCGCCGTCCGTTGCTCGAGTATCGTTCGATGGTAGTCCCTGCATCTCGAGCCCGAACGCGACGTTCTCCCCGACCGTCATATGTGGGAATAAGGCGTATGATTGGAACACCATACTCGTATCGCGTTCAAACGGTGGAATGTCGTTGACTCGTTGCCCGCGAATATACACGTCACCCTCCGTGGGAGTCTCGAATCCATCGATACATCGTAACAACGTCGTCTTTCCACATCCCGATGGTCCAAGGAGGGTAAGAAACTTCCCTGATTCGATGTCGAGACTTACGTCGTCGACGGCGACGACCTCATCGAAACGCTTGGTGATCCCATCGAGACGAACATCGTAGTCCGTCATGTTATGCGTTCTTGATTTCGGTCCAGGCCTCGTTGTATATCGTTGTTGCCTGACCGATATTTCGAATATATTCGAGTTTATCCATCGTTTTTGTGTCGGGATAGATGCTTTTGTTATTCAAAATGTCTTTGTTGATGTACTCTACAGCCGCTTTGTTCGGGCTCCCATAGTAGGTGTAGTTCGTGATTCGTGCGCCGACCTTCGCGTTGAGGTAGTAATTCATGAACGCATACGCCGCGTTCGGATGTTTCGCCTCTTTGGTGACCGCTCCATTGTCGACCCAGATGACTCCTCCCTCGTCCGGTACCGTGTACCCGATGGGCGACGATCCATTCTTGTAGGTCTCCCAATATGCCTGGAATACCCCACCGGACCAACCGTGTACTGGACTCGCCTGCTTATTGATCAGATTGGTCGTGAAGTTCGACGAATCGTATGTTTTGAGCAAGCTCTTCTGCTTGATCAAGGTCTCTTTTGCTTCGTTGATTTTCTGCTCGTCTTTTGTGTTCAACGAGTAGCCGAGACGTTTCAGGGCAGCGCCGATAGTCTCGCGCATATCGTTGAGCATCGTCATTTGTCCCTTCCATTTCTGGTTCCACATTGCATCCCACGATGTGATTTTCACGTCACCACCGAGCATCTGTTTGTTGTATCCAATTCCTGAAGTTCCCCACTGATAGGGGGCAGAATAAGTTCCGGGATTCGGATCGTACGGTGTGTCTGTGAACTTCTTATCGAGGTTGCTGTAATTGGGAATCTTCTGTTTGTTCAATTTCTGTATCATCCCCTGCTTTACCAGGACATTGATCATGTAGTCACTCGGGAAAATGAGATCGTACTGACTGGTTCCACCAGCCTTGAGTTTATTGAACATCTCCTCGTTGGAGGCGTAATTTGAGACGTTGACGCTGACACCGTACGCCTTCTCGAAATCCTGTACAGTGCCATCAGGCCAATAGTCTCCCCACTGGAAGATATTAAGTTGATCTTCGACTTTGTAATCGAGTTCCTTCAACCCGTATTTCTGTCGAGGATTGGCGCTTCCAGCGTTTGTTCCCGTCGACGATGTGGTGGTCGTATTGTTGGACTGGTTGTTATTCTGGCTGTTCCCACCTGAACATCCGGCGAGCCCGGTGACACCAATTGTTGCTAGTGATCCCGTCGTTTTTAGAAATCGCCGTCTGCCATTTCGCGGTTTACTATGCTTGTCCATGTGTATCACACCGATTCTTTTTGGTAAAATGGGTCTCTATGACATAAAGATTGGGGAATTAAGAGCGTTCTACCGAATCTTTTTCTACCAAATCGGCCCCTCGAACCATTGGGCAACCGCCACCACTGCCATCGTGACGATAATGATGAGCGCTGCCACGACGTTAACCCCTGGCGTTATCCCCTGTCGAACCATCGAGAAGAAGAAAATCGGGAGGGTGTTCTGATTACCAATAATGAAGAAGGTGACCACGAAGTCGTCGAAACTCATGGCGAACGCGAGTAGCGAACCAGCCAAGATACCAGGTTTCAGGAGTGGTAGGGTGATATACCGCAGCGTCTCTAACTCGTTCGCTCCGAGATCCTTGGCCGCCTCTTCCAACGTGTGGTCGAAACTCTGCAGTCGAGCAAGCACAACGATAGCAACGAAGCTGATATCGAACGCTACGTGTCCGATAATTGCCGTGTGAAGCCCAAGTGTAATCCCGATGATATTGAAGAATAGGAGCAGTGAGATACCCATCACAATGCTGGGAATGATGATTGGCATATAGACGAGACCCGTAAATAGCCTCTTTCCAGGGAACTGGTGTCGATCGAGAGCGAACGCTAGCATCGTCCCAAATATGGTGCTAACGACGACTGTGACGAGTGCGATCTCGACCGAATGGACGAGGGCTGTGAACGCAGCATTTGGATCAACGCGAGCGACGGTCTGCCCTGCAAGCAGAGCCTTATACCATTTTGTCGTGAATCCCTGCCACACCAACGCATATCGCGAGTTGTTGAACGACAGGGAGATGAGCACAGCGATCGGGACGTAGAGAAAGAGGTAGAACAGCAACGTTTCTACGGCGAGTATCGTCCCACCGTTTCGAAAGAGCCGCGTCCGAATTCGGGAGAACCACGAACGCTGTGGTGTTTCTGTACTCATACGAGATCAGCGCTCCCGTATCGCTGGTAGATAGCTATCGCAACCAGCATGATCCCCATTAGCGTGAACGACCCGGCAGCTCCGAGCGGCCAGTTACCTGCTGCGCCGAATTGTTCCGCGATGAAGTTTCCGATCATTTGGCTATCTGTCCCACCGAGCAGGTCAGGGATGACGTACGCGCCCGTACTTGGAATGAACACTAACAAGCTCCCGGCGATTACACCTGGCATCGATAGTGGGAAGACGACCCGCCGAAATGCTTGGAATCGATTTGCCCCGAGATCCATAGCAGCCTCTCGAAGGGTAAAATCAATTTCTTCGAGACTCGCATACACTGGCAGGATCATGAATGGGATCCAAATGTACACCAATCCTACCATAACCGCAAATCGTGAGTTCATTAGCGACTGTCCAGGGGCGACGAAGGGAAGGAGCCCCAATGCATTCGTCAGAACACTATTCCCCGATAAGAGTATTTGAATCGCGTAGATTCGAACGAGGAATGACGCCCAAAACGGGAGGATAATCAACACTAACAACAGGTCTTGATACCTTTCAGGTGCCAAACGGCCGACGTAGTAGGCGACAGGGTATCCAATGATGAACGATATTACCGTTGCGATTACTCCAAAACCGATACTCTTCAACGTCAATTGAACGTACGGTGTCGGTTCCCCTGAAGCGAGATGGATACTGAATGGGATAATCGCGTTAATTACCCACGCAATGGTATACCAGACTGCGTCAACGATGGAAGCCCCATCAGGAATGAAGAATAGGGTGTATTGTTGAAGGCCGAGATAGTTCGGTCCGATGAGCACTTCACCAAATGCCCCCCGTTGGCCAAAGCTATAGTAGAACATCACAGCCAAAGGAATGAGGAAGAATGTGATTAGCCAGAACGTGCTTGGGAGAATGTTCACAACCAACCCAGTCCATCGATTCTTCCGCAACTGACGGAGGAGCCCTGACTGTGTCTTGACTTCTTGATCCCGTGTTGGTGTTTCACTTGCCATGCGCTTACGTGTCACACCATCACGGTCAAACAAAATAAGTTTTGTTCTATTGTGGTATTCACCGATCATTTCTCGTGTCGATCGACGAATTCCGGATAAAGTTTTTGTCTCTCTGTTCCATAGCTCAGTAAGCAAATGGAGATCAGCGAGACGTTTGACATCGCATTATGTCAGTACGAACTTTGCGGTGTGAAGTCGTTACGCGTACTTTTTGAGGACATCGAGTCATACTTCGATCGAGCGGGGCCTGCCGATCTGTACGTGCTTCCGGAATTGTTTATGAGTGACTATCTCGAAGCGACGGAATCGGGCGATTCGGTCGCATATCTTGATTCCGAAGACGAAGATCGCTTTCACGAATTTTTGGCGACTGCTGCAAATCGTTATCAGGGAGTGATCGTGGGCGGATCGTACAACGTCCTCGACGATGGGTTCGTCTACAACCGATGTCCGATTGTGACACCCGATTCGACCATTCACACCTATGAGAAGACCCATCTCATTCCAGAGGAACGCCAGCGTGGGAAACAAGCTGGTGAGAAACATCCTCCGGTCATCGAACACGACGGTGTCGGTATTGGTATCGTGGTCTGTTACGACGTTGAGTTTCCGAGCCTTGTACGAAATCTCGCAAATAGAGGCGCAGAAATCATCGCTGTCCCGTCGTGGACGGCTAACGAAGCGGGCTATCAACGCGTTCGTCGCTGTGCAGCCGCCCGTGCGGTGGAGAATCAATCGTACCTCGCACACGTCAGCACTGTCGGCACACGATCAGACGGTGAGCTAACCGGTACTGGACGTTCGACGGTGTACGCCCCGTGTGACGACGTCGTTGGATCACACGGAACACGGCTCTCACTGCCACGTGACGTGGGTGCATCGGCAACGTGCTCGGTCGATATCACCGACCTCCGTGAATCACGTACGGATGCTGAAGTCAGACCATATACAGATTCGGATCGGTGGAAGAGTAACACTACGAATGACGAAACAGAACGAATAGGAGATAGCAATCAAAAATGACTGGCATGAACCTCGACGATGTTGACATAAAAATCCTCAAGATCCTCCAAGCGGATGGGCGAACGGCACTTTCCGAAATCGCACGTCGACTCGATATGGGAACGGCGACTATACACGAACGAGTGAATTCGCTCGAAGAGGACGGATATATTCGAGACTATCGAGCGGTACTCGACCCGGAGCTGCTCAAATTGGATCACGTTGCATTCATCCGCGTCAATACCGAAGCTGGACACTTTTCTGAGGTTGCGGAACGTCTCGCCGAAGAGACCGCTATCCAGGAGATCCACGAACTCACTGGCGATGCCGATTTACTCTTGAAAGTGCGAGTCGGTGATCGGTCAGAGTTGACTGATCTGTTGAGTCGTATCGGGAAATACGACGCAGTGCGCTCGACAGCGACCGATGTGGCACTTCGAAACGTGAAAGAAGAACAGCGGCTCAACATCTCGAACGATGGCTAACTGGGATCTCTCACCGTCTGTTCGAACTGAAGTTGGCTCCCTTGAGAGCGTGCTCGTTCACGAACCTGGGCCGGAATTCAACACCGTGGTCGACCCTGACGAGTGGGAATGGAATGGGTTGCCCCGACAAGAGGGTGCAGCGAGTGAACACAAAGCCTTGATAGAGGAACTGAAAAATCGGAATGTAACTATACACCATCTCGGTGATCCTGGTGATGGTCTCGCTGAGTCGCTGTTCGTTCGTGACGTGGGATTCACTATCGAAGGTGGCTTTATCCTCGGCAAAATGGTCGAAGAGACTCGGCATGGCGAAGAACGCCGTATGACCGAGCGTGCTGTCGAACTTGGCATACCAATCTATCACTCGGTCCATGGAACAGGGGGATTCGAAGCTGGGAACATGGTGTGGATCGATTCAGAAACGGTTGCTATCGGCCGTTCGAGAACGACCAACGACGAGGGAATTCGGCAAGTCCAAAATGTATTCGAATCGTACGATATCACCGTTGTAGAGGTTCCCATCTTCGGAAGTACCGAAAGCACTGGACAAACACATCTTGCACTTGTGTTCGGTATGGTCGCGTCCGATCTTGCCCTCGTTTACCCACAAGCTGTCCCCAATGACTTCCTTGAGTTACTAGATAACCGCGGTATCGAGATTATCGAGGTGCCGATGCGTGAACAACGAAACCGGGTGACCAGTACCATCGTAGTCGAACCCGGCGAAGTATTCTTGCCGTCCGGAAATCCATTCGTTCGTGACACGCTTCACAACCGCGGTATCGACGTCGTCGAACTGGACGTTCGGGAGATCCGCAAAACAGGTGGCGGTTTGAAAGGGCTGATTCTCCCTCTTTCCCGACGCCTGTAACCGTACCATTTCTATTCTCGAGGGGCACACCCCAGACCATTTTCGGTTTATCGAACGTCTAGCCAAAGATTTATTGGCCATTCGTCCGTCGTCTGGTACGATGAGTCTTGGTGACAAAGAACAAGAGGACGACCACACAGAACGGTACCGCAAGATAACGACTTCTAGCGAACGATTTCACGAACGAGCATCGGATATCACGCCCCTCGGGGTCGAGTCGAACGTTCGCTCGTTCGACCCGTATCCATTTTACGTTGAGGAATCCGAAGGATCGTATTTATACGACACTGACGGGAACGAGTACCTCGATTTCCTCCTCGCACTTGGCCCGATTATCCTCGGTCATGGCCATCCGGAAGTGCGCGATGCGGTCAAAGAGCAGGTCGATACGAGCGACCTGACCGCTACGCCGCAACCGGTCGCAATCGAGTTCATGGAAAAAGTCGAGGAGATGACACCCAGCATCGAAAAAGTCCGACTGGCGAACAGCGGGAGCGAAGCGACCATGCATGCGATGCGAGTCGCTCGTTCGTATACGGGGAAAGATAAAATCGCCAAGCCCGAAGGCGGGTACGCCGGCGCACACGACTATGCACTCCAGAGTGTCTATGCCAGCGAAGAAGCACTCGGACCGGCTGATGCTCCCAACACCGTTTCGTATGGAACAGGTATTCCTGATGCCATCAGTGATACCGTCGTCGCATTCCCTTACAATGACAAGGAAGCGACCGAGCGTATCCTCCGTGAACAGGCCGACGATCTTGCAGCGGTCATCATCGAACCAGTCATGTTCTCTTGTGGCTGTCTCCTGCCGCGTGACGGCTTCCACGAATTCCTTCGAGATCTCACTGACGAACTGGGAATCGTGCTAATCTGGGATGAAGTCATGACGGGCTTCCGACTCGGCCCACAGAGTGCACAGGGACGGTTCGACATTATGCCCGACATGACGACATTTGCCAAAGCTGCCGGTGGCGGCTACCAGATTGCTGGGTTCGGTGGCAAATCCGAAATCATGGACGAAATCATCCCTCCTCGAAAGAAGGAAGCATCGAAGTGGAACACCTCGACGTTCCACGGTGGGACCTACAACGGACATCCGGTTTCAGCCGCAGCCGGACTCAAGACGCTTGAAATCCTCGACGAACGAGATGTGTATGAGCACATTGATCGCCTCGGCAATCGTCTGTTCTCCGGTCTCCAAGAAGTAGCCGACGACGTCGGTGTTGATGCTAACGTTCAACACATCGGCTCAATGGGACAGGTGTATATGACTGACCATGACATCCATCGGTATCGTGATACATGGCATGCCAATGAGGACCAGTTCGCCGATTGGTGGCTCGAAGCCGCCGCCAGCGGCGTCTTATTTGGTAATCCAATGCAAGGTGAGCGTTTCTTCACCACTTACTCTCACACGGAGGAGCAAATTGACCACGCACTCGAAGTCGCAGAAGAAGCGTTTCGTGCCGTAGACCACAAATACGAATAGACCATGTATTTACGGGATTACTGGTCGGGTTGGAAATCAGCGATCCATCCGCTGTCCGTCATGGTGAGGAGCGATCGGTGATACGATGACGGGTGAGTCTGATGATGTCATCGTTATCGGTGGTGGCGTCATCGGGTGTGCTATCGCTCGTACCTTAGCGAGTGAGTTTGATGTGGTCGTCCTGGAGCGGGGGCAAATCGCAGGGGAGGCATCGGCGCTCGCTGCAGGTGAAATCACGATGGCACCATCATATTCCGATATCCCCGCGATCGCCGACCACGCTATCGAATTTTTCCGACGATATGATGGAACTGGACAATTTAGCTTTACCGAGTGTCCAAGTCTCGAACTCGTCACCCCAGGTCGTGAAGGTGAGTCTCGAAGACGCGTGAAACGCCTTGCCTCCCAGGGAATTGACGTCTCGTTTGTCGAAGCAGACCAGGTTGAAGCGGCCTCTCCTCGGTTCGACCTTTCCGAGTACGTCGGTGCAATCAAGTACGGCGACACTGGTTTTGTCGACCCCTATACGTTCGCGATGACACTCAAAGAGGACGCAGAGTCGAGAGGAGCGACATTTGAGACTGAAACGACGGTGACGGATATTCGAACTACTGGCGAACAGGTACGGGGCGTCGAAACAACCTTAGGTGCCTACTCTGCTCCAAACGTTGTTGTCGCTGCAGGTTGGCGGAGTGAGCGTTTTCTTCGCGACCATCTCCAACTTCCTCTCCAACCGTATCGAACGCAGTGTGTCGTCCTTACGCCCGAAAATGATCTGGGGACAGATGTTCCAATGGGGTGGGTTCCAGGTGAACACGTCTACTTCCGTCCGGAGCAGAACGGAGATTTACTCGTCGGTGGCTGGTCGTTTGCCGAAAGCGCTCCCGAAGATGCAAGTACCAAAGATGACGAGGCGTTTCGAAATCACGTTGCCGGTCTTCTCCCGAAATTCATGCACGGGTTCGAACATGCCCGGTTCGTCAACGGGTGGGCTGGGATTGATGGAGCAACGCCCGATACGAGGCCGATAATCGATGTACCCGATGACGGCCCCGCGGGGCTGGTGGTAGCGACTGGATTCCACGGTCGGGGTGTGATGAGCGCGCCTGTTGCGGCAACGGTAGTTCAAACGCTCGTTACGGGCATTCACTGCCCGTTTTCACATGATGAATTCGCTCTCGATCGATTCGAATCCCTGTCACCAGATTTCGAATTCCAGAGTATCAGTGCGGGAGATTGATCCTCTCTCGTTTAGTCGATAATCGAGTCCATAACGTCAGCGGACATGTTCCCGACGATCTGTCGTCCGTTTTCGATTTCCTGCATGACAAACTTGGACGATGTTTCATCGATCTCCTCGATCGCCACCATCCTATCGATCAGATCGTTCATTTGATCCCGATCTTGGACCCGGCTAATGACGACGAAATCCGTGTCACCCATTGTATAGTAGACTTGTTCGACACCGTCGATCATCGCGAGTTGCTCGCCAATCGTTTCGGAGTATCCTTGCTTGTGAGTAACCGACACATCGGTGATAGCCACCATCTCGAGATCGAAAGCGAGCGGGTTCAATTGTGCGGTCACTCCTTCGATGACACCGCTGTCTTTCAGTTTATTCAGCCGGTAGTGAACCGCTGATTTCGAAAGACTGAGTTCTCCGGCAAGCTCCTCTAAACTGACGTCGAAATCGGTTTCGACTCGTTCCAAGAGGGCGAGGTCTATCTCATCTAATTTGACTGACTGTTCAGTCCTCTCACTCATGAGTACCGCTTGACGAGGGATACTAAAAAATATTCTTCATCTTCGCAGTAATTTGGAAAATTTCCTATACACTGCACTCCCGACAGGACAGTATTGGAAACGATCTTTTGACCGACCATCGGCACGCGATGGATACTCACTTTGAGTTGATTAATCTTTGGCCAATTAGATAGATCCTGAGACAAAATACCGATTCCTGACTCAATTCAAGATATTGTTCTTGTATCTTTCATCCTCATTGAAACTGGTGAGGAAGGATTATGCGGGGTGAGATATATGAACACACGTAGCATGACACTCGGAACTTCAATCGAGGACAATGATGTACAAAACTTCATCGGTGGGTCTTGGTGTTCTCCATCTGGTAGTGATGGCCAAGAGATCGTCAATCCGGCAACTGGCGATGCGTTTTCCCAGGTGACGTTTAGTTCACGGTCCGACATCGACGACGCAGTACAGCAGGGTCAGCAAGCGTTCGAGGAATGGCGCGAGACTCCTGTAGAAGAACGTATACAGCCACTGTTTCGCTTGAAGCAGCTTCTCGATGAGCATCAAGACGAGATAGCGAAACTCCTCGTTAAAGAGCATGGAAAGACGTTCAAAGAAGCCAAAGGTGAACTTCGACGTGGCATCGAAAACGTCGAAGTCGCATGTGGTATCCCATCCATGATGCAAGCCGGGCATCTTCCCAATGCTGCCCCGGACATCGACGAAACTGCTGTCCGAAAACCACTGGGTGTCTTTGCAGCGATTACTCCATTCAATTTCCCGGGAATGATTCCCCTGTGGTTTCTCCCCTATGCTGTCGCGACTGGCAACGCATTTATCCTCAAACCGAGCGAACGA
This sequence comes from Haladaptatus sp. CMAA 1909, assembly GCF_043952005.1. Classification (NCBI taxonomy): domain Archaea; kingdom Methanobacteriati; phylum Methanobacteriota; class Halobacteria; order Halobacteriales; family Haladaptataceae; genus Haladaptatus; species Haladaptatus sp. CMAA 1909. Next base: position 154,075 of record NZ_JBIOAV010000002.1, read on the forward strand.
GATCCACTAACCGCTCAGTACATATTCGATCTCATCGAAGAGGCGGGATTTCCGGATGGAATCGTTCAATTAGTGAACGGTGGTCCGGATACGGTCAATACGCTCCTTGAACACGAGGGAATCGCCGGCATTTCGTTCGTTGGGAGTACACCAGTTGCCAAGCACGTCTATGAGACGGCTGCAGCGAACGGGAAGCGTGTCCAAGCACAGGGAGGCGCGAAGAATCACATCGTCGTTGCCGAATCCGCCGATCTCGATTTCGCGGCTAAGCAAACCGTTAGCTCGGCATTCGCGAATTCCGGCCAGCGATGTCTCGCCAATCCAGTCGCCGTCGTCGTCGATGAGATTTATGATGAATTTGCCGAGCGAGTCACTGACATCGCCTCTAATCTTACTGTAACGAATGGCTTAGATGAGGACGCAGAAATGGGACCACTGATCACCGCCGAGCACCAAACCCGTGTTGAACAATATATCCAAGAGGGTATCGATGACGGTGCGACGCCGCTCTTAGATGGTCGTACACTTGAGACTCCTGAAGCTGGAAACTTCCTCCGGCCAACGATATTCGGGGATGTCGATCCGAGTATGAGTATTGCTCAGGAAGAAATATTTGGTCCAGTGTTGGCGCTGGTCCGCGCTGAAGAATTCGAGGACGCACTTACTATCGTCAACGAAAGCCGCTTCGGCAATGCTGCGAGCTTGTTCACGGATCGAGGGAGCGATGCTCGCAAATTCCGTCATACGGTGGAGGCTGGTAACCTTGGCGTGAATACCGGCACTGCGGCGCCAATGGCGTTTTTCCATTTCGGTGGCTGGAAAGACTCATTCTTCGGCGATCTCCACGCACAGGGAGAGGATATGATTCACTTCTACACCGACAAGGCAGTCTATATCGAACGCTGGCCAGACGTGTGAATCGCCTCGGGGTATTCGTCTCGACCGCTGATAAGTTCCCCGTTCTGCAGGCTACTGGTATCGTCACTACTCAAAGATGGTGGTGATCGATTCGTCGAGAACGTCCAGAGCTTGTTCTAACTCATTCTGATCAGCAATAAGCGGTGGCGCGATGATTATCTGAAATCCCGGCCGGCCACTGCCAAACAAGACCCCTCGCTCACTCGTTGCTTGAAGGAGGTTTGCGACTGGATTCTCCTCATCACTGACGCGTGGGTCATTGAATGGCTCGCCTGTTTCGGGGTCTGCAAATTCGACTGCCCAGAGGAATCCACGGCCGCGAATATCGTTGACAACCGGATGATTCGCTTCTATTGCTTGCAATTTGGATTGAATCGTCGCTTCTAACTCGGCCACGTTTTCAATGACACCATCTGCATATTCATCAATTGCAGCACTCCCAGCAGCACAGCCGACTGGATGACCACCGAAGGTTTGTCCGATATCGAATCCGTTCGTTTGGACGAATGACGCTATCTCTGGAGTCGTCATGACACCAGCAAGCGGTGTATAGGCGCTTGTGATTCCTTTCGCGAAGGTAATCATGTCTGGAGAAACGTTCTCCGTTTGTATTCCAAACCAATCCCCACAGCGCCCAAAGCCTGTGATGACCTCATCAGCGATCAGAAGGATATCGTACTCATCACAGAGATCTCGAACGTGCTGGAAATAGCCTGGTGGGGCGGGGAAGGCCCCACTCGTACCAGCAACCGGTTCCATTAGTATCGCAGCGATCGAATCGGGGTCTTCGTTTCGAATCACGAATTCGAGGTGCTCACCGGCTCGATGAGCGAGCTCAGCCGGATCGTTTGTATCGAACGCTTTGGGAATCGGTGGGAGAAACTTTGTCGCACCGGAAGTCGCCGCATGCCGCTCGATCGTTGTTCTCGTGTCAGGATCACCCGTCAAGGCACCAGCACCATACGTCCCCCCGTGATAAGAGCGCCATCGAGTGAGCACTGTCGGTGCATCTTGGTACTCGCGAGCGAATTGGACTGCAATCTCATTTGCTTCGCTCCCGGAGATCGAAAAGAACGTATTTGAGAGCCCTTCTGGTGCGACTTGGGCAAGTTTTGTTGCAAGCTCCTCACGAACTGGTGTGCGTTTTGCGGACGAAACATACGGAATCGTGCGTGCCTGCTCATCCATTGCATCGAGTACTGCTTCGTTGCTATGACCGAGATTCGTGCAGTACAATTGTGAGCAGAAATCGAGGTACTCGTTGCCGTCCTCATCCCAAACCGTGACGCCGTCACTCCCTGTAATACTCATTGGAGTACTGTGTGGATCATACCAGTGATGAATCGATGCTGCAGTGTCTACGCTTGTCTCCTGCTGAGCCATACTTCATGATTTTTCTCCGGCATAATGAAATCTTCCCTGGAAAATATTCGAATCACATAAATACAGGTATACTCAGTTCACCAAAGCATGTGGCTCACCCACGACTGTCCAACTGCTTGCGATTGTTGTCTCTGACTTCCACGTGCAAACAATTACACACCTCTCGGAAGTAAACCACATTGCGGTGCCATTCGGTGTGATACACGGGGGTGGTGAACCAGTCCACCCACCTGCCGTGTGCAACTTAGCAGATGAACGAGTTCGCCTTCTTCCCGGGAAATCGGAACGGTTGCTCGTCGCACCAAATCGGGAAAGAATCCGTTGAGGGATTCAAACCTTCGTACTGATTGTCACTGGGTAGAGGTTGAATCCTCAGTCGTCGTTCCAGACGTTGAGGTCAATGCAGAGACACGTCCTGTGGCGTTCTCGTAGTTGTTTTCGAATAATAACGCCTACCGGAGGCTGTTACTCACACTTGTTGGCGTTCGATAAATTCGACTTCAACAGTTATCTTGTGATCTGTTCTTTCTGATATGCGTTTCTTGAGGTGATTCCCCACGGTGGGAAAGTTTTGATCGGGTGGCCGACTAACAACCACAGTCACTTTCTGTGGCTGCTCAGATAACATTTTGTTGTCGAATTCCGTTTGAACATCCATAAGCGCTAAACTCTGGTATTGTTGTTGATCAAGTGTCTCACCAACAGCCTGATTAACTGATTGTTCAAACGTCACATGTGTCGCCACAGCTCCACCAGCGGTAGCAAATAGAACTGCCAGAGCAATTGCAACTACGGCTGATGGGCCTATCCGACTGAGCGAGAGATTCGGCCGTATAGCACCAGATTCCCACCCATCTGGTCTATATCCAAGATACCAGAGTACAAGCACGCCGGTGACGTGAATCGATGCCGCGTTCACGATAAGTAGGATGAGTGATCCAAGTGCAATTGCTGGAATATTCCACGCAATACCGATTCCGACTGCGGCGGCAGCAGGAATGAGTGCTGCAGCGATCATCACACCAACGAGTGCCGCCGAAATCCCAGTTGCAAGACCCGCTGCACCTGCAGCACCAGCACAAACACCGATGATAAGCGATAGCAATCCTGGTGAGATACGTTGTGCGATTTGATTGATCGCTCCCGGATGGAGTGATGGAGAAAGAAAATGCCCGTTTTTGAGGGCGAGACTAAAGACGATTGCACCGATAATCGCAATCCCGAGCCCATATATCTGTGTAGTAAACCCGTCGACGATCATCTTCCGGTTACTTAGTACCGTTCCGACACTCGCAGTTAGCGCAGAGCCCACAAGCGGCGCGATGACCATCGATCCTACGACGAGTGCTGGAGAATCCAAGAGAAGTCCAGCGGTTGCAACCACAGCACTCAGAAAGGTTAAGAGGACATACGTGAATGCATTCGGCAGTAGTTCGAGCGCTTGTGATCGGAGTTCTTCGCTTGCAATACTATCATCTTCTTCCTCCCCAACAATAAATCGCTCTTCCATCTCGCCTATATTTGATGAGAGAGCAGATTTCACATCGGCGACGACCGTGTAGCGATGGTCGTTGTGACCAGCACCCTGGAATTTATCAAGTACGACCTCAAGGGCCTGCTCAGGAACTGGAAACTCCACGATGACCATCTCTCCACGGTCACTCACCTCGTTTGAGACAATGTAGTCGATATCTTCGTCATTGAGGACCTGAAGAACGGCTTCCTTGTCTTCGTCCTTGATGAGTGTTCGGACGAGTCGCATGTGCCTCTCACTTTATTAGGTGAGTTTATAAATGGTGGTGTATAGTGTATAAATACTACAATTATATAATTACAATCCTTCATATGATAGAATTACTAACTATCTTAACCTTAGCCGGTGTTTTTGTGATCGATTTTACTCGTCGGTAGTGTGGAGTTCTAATGGCTTCTCTGGAATCGTCTTCTGTGTATACCAATACTGGGCAGCTGCCACCATTCCGAATGCAGTCATGATACCAAGCATCGCTACAAACCAGGGTAGAACAGCCACCGGATAGACGTGAATCCAAATCCCCACGAAGAGGAGTAGACTCCCTAGTGTGAGTCCACAGTAATAGCGGTCCCATGGGAGCACTGGTCTGGTGAACGCGTTTAGATAGTTGTCAAATGCTCGTATGTGGCTTGTCGGCTGGATTTCCCCGGTCTCTGGGTCATAGTCGATGATCCCAGCATCGGCAAGTGCCGGAATGTGGGTCTGATACAGCGAAACATAGACGCGTTTTCGCTGTTCGCTGAGAAGATCTGCTGGAGTGGTATTGCATTCCCACGCAGCGACGTGGTCAGTCACATCGGAAAAGTCGACAGTACAATTTTCGCGTCGCAGATAATGAACTGCATATCGCCGCCGCATGTTTTTCAACACTTCGAACACCTGATCCTGTGATAGTTTTGTTTGATTCATTGAATCGTTCAGCTGTTCAGTGAATGCCTTCATGTCACTATTCCTGATGGGTAACAATCGAGTTCAACAATACGGAGAACACCATTTGATGTCCTAATCGCTCTTCTTCGGCATTGTTATCTTGCTGCTGTTTCCGGTTAGCAACCCTGTATCGTCACTGTCATCGGAGAATAATTACCACTCCTTGCTGAGTAAGTATTGAACGATGGTTTTAGCACTGCTGTTCACCTTCCTCGATTCATTGATCAGGGCCTTCGCCCACTGAAGGTACTCGGTACCGTTTCGAAGGAACCTCCTGTTCGAGATAATGTTGCGTCTACCTCTAATCGGGTTCACGAATCAGTGACGCTTTGACTTTCGGCCGACTCGCTCTCCTGATTTTCACCGTGGTGATAGAGGGGGCTCGCGAACGCAACCCCTTCACTTTCGCAGAAAATGACGCACCCCACCGTACATCACGCTAGTACCACCATCTCTTCCATCACTCGATACCCATCGTTCTTGTAAGAGTGGGATCAGTGGGCCAGAACTAGCCTAAATCAAACTAGAGCGGCCAAAGGTGAGAACTAACACTCGCATGTGAAGGGCGGTGTTGGAACCTGAACTGGTCCTAGGCTCTGTACACAGTGATTCTATTCCCTGTGTATGCTTTCTGGCTTGTATTTCTGAGTACCCATTTGTTATAGAATTGCAGGCGAGAAAACCCACGAGCTTTAGTCGTGGGATGAATCGCCGTTTTCATCTGTTCAAGTGCTGTTAACGAAAGTCTTAGGCGCTCTCCATGTGTATCTCTCGGTGTTGATTCGATGGTGCCCCATCGGACTTTGACAGTCCGACAACTAGCAGTTGACTCGGTGTTTGCCGCATCAAAAAGTAAGCCCACGGACGGCGAACCGACGCAAAACAACCACGTAACTCCGAGTCTCGTCCGGGAAACAGACGAAATCGGAGTACCGGCTCCGTGGCAGAGCCAGCACCTCGTCAGGGTACGAACCCGAAGAGAACACAGAACCGCCCATTGGTGGGCGTGGGAAGCCCACAACGTTAGTCGTTGGATGTCACGCACACAAGAACGCTATCCTGTTCTCTCCACCACAATCTAGATATCGTCGTCCATCTGTATAGAGCAGAAAGGGACGTTGAATCGGCAGGATTGCAGACGCTTCGAAATCTTCGATTTGGTAGCTTTTTGCTCGGTAGTCACCCTTGTGATTGTGCTTCCCACTGCTCAGTGACTCGCTGTTCAATGGCAGCAAGAACCGTCGAGAGCACATCTAACGGATGCACTGATTCGAGTGAAATGTCCTCAACGTTGTTCCCGTCTGGTGGCTGGTGAAAGTGGAGACGGTTATTATGCGAATTGGGGTGACGGTCCCACCGGCATTCCCAGTGGTGGTCATTCTCTCGTGATTCGATGTAGTGGATCGCGAAGTCACCAGTCGTAAACCACCGAATATCTAGCCGAGCAGCGTTGACCGTCGATGGATAGCGACCAGCATCAAGTAGTGCTCGAAGTGATCGCGGTTCGTAGGTATCTGGCGCGAACTCTGTTGCTGCGACGGTCGGTTCGTCAGTCAGAATCCGTTCGAGGAGCCGGAGTGTCTGTCGATCTGGCGGCCCTGTTGTCTCACCGCCGTCATCAGTCGGTGGTGGACTCATGCTGGGACGAGATGGCCGTCATTCTGTGCTAGCTGCCGGGCAAGCTCGTAGAGACGAATATCGCGCTCGACAGCATGCCACTCGCTTACCGCCTCCATCTGTTCGTGAATCGATTCGTGATCGTTCTGTGCAAAGACCTCAACCGAGGATGGATCTGTTGTTTCGAATCTGTCTTCGAACTCCTCACGGTGGGCTTCCAGTCGCTGGACTCGCTCGATGATAGCATCGACTGTGAGATCGGCTGCGATGCGGCTCGCTTCCTGCCACTCGAGATAGCCCTCGTTGCGCTCGTACCGAGCCGGGCGACTTTCACGGTTAGTACGGGCGATACCCATCTCGACGAGTCGGTCGAGATGCTTTTTGGCAGCGTTCGGTGAACACTCTGCGGTCTCTGCGATGTCAGCATAGGGTGTCGGCGTCGTGATCCCAAGGATCGTATCGTACACACGCCCGAATGTGTCGGTATTTTCCTGCCACCGCTGTCGGACGGTATCAATAGCATCTGGGTCGGGAGTGGGATCGAACTCGGTCATTGATAGTGTTACGTGCTATATCGCAATATATGTTTGGCACTCACAAATATCTGTGATAGCGAGGAGAAATGGATAGAATACGATCACCGAGCGTTCACTGTGACGTTTGTAGTCGTCGGCTGTACGTTCCCAATTCAGGTGATATCACAATCAGCCGATTTCTCGTCGTTCGAGTTTCTCCTCCACTCGTCTCGGGGTAGGAACGAAATCGACGAAAAGAGACGGCACTTGTTCAACAACACGGGAGAAACACCACGAAAACTAGCAACTAAACAAAATTAAATCGCTTACAATTAGGGATAATTTTAAGTACCTATGTACTCTAAAAGTCCGTAGGAGAGCTTTTGTGGTGACGGACGACTCGTGGTCGTCCGGAACGGCGTGATTCGTCGGTGGGTTGTGTTTCTTCGCGATTCGGTGTTTTCGTGTTGCTGTCCACCGTGAGAACGTCTTTGGTTTCATCGACCGGTCGGATTTGGTGGAATCGTGTGAACGAAAAGAAGACCGACGATTGTGATATCACTCTGTTCAAGGCGAGCTAGCGGTCTCGAAACCGATGATTTCCGAAGAATTGGTGGTTACGTCTGAACGACGGTTCAGCGAGTGATATCACTCGTGTAACGCTGTCGGTATCTCAGTTGGGCGTAGAAGCGGATGCGTTACTCTCCTTTCTGTTCGACGACCTCAGCGAAGGCGACAGTGGGTCTGACGCTGTCGATCTCGATGGTGACACGGTCGTGTTTTTCTGTGTCTGGCACAATGATTACATAGCCCCGTTCGACACGGGCAATCCCATCGCCTTGTTCACCGATATCCTCGATTTCGACCGTTCGGTGCTCCCCCTCTTCGACAGGCGGTGTTGGATTGCTTGTGTTGTGTTGTGAGTTCTGTTCGTCGTGTGTCGTCTGTGATGCTGGTTCTTGTTTAGTGCTGGCCGCTGGCGACGGCTGGTTCAGTATTGCCACACGATAGGCGGTATCTGGCTGGATATCGCCGTCTCTGATCTCTCGATGTGGAATTGTGAACGTATATGAGCCATCCTCTGCTTCGAGTTTACCACTGAAAAGACAGCGCAGTTGGTCGGGGATATCCATCTGTCTGTTTTTTCTCACGAAAATACAAGAATCTGTGCTTGTATCTTTCACAAGAAGCGGCAGTACGGGTGTGAATCGGCTCGGGGCTTGGCCTGATCCAGCTGTAGAAGGTGACTCGACATTGATCTCCTCCCGCGCCTCAAGTCGTCCCTAGAACGCTTCGCGTTCTGGTGTGCGAACGAGACACAACGCGTCTCGTCAACGCGGGAATCCCACCAGGGGATTTCAGGCCGTCCGAGACGACCCGGGGTCTGATTCACCATCGAGAGTGGGTTTTATCGGGAATGACGTGTCTTGATCAGCGGGTTTCTCGCGAAGTGACATCGCTTCTAGTGCGTTCCTGACCTGCTCTCTCTCATAGAAAGGGACAGTACTCGTCTATTCGACAATCCCGAAAAATTGGACTACAACGCCAGTTCTCCCTTTTATGGTTGGTCGTCCATTTCCATTGCGGCAACGAGCTCATCCGGAAGCGCGCCGATCTGCATGAGCATGCCGAGGATGTTGACTTCCTGCCACGTTTCGGCGAGTTTCCCATCCTCAAATCTGTTAATGTCGATTCCCGTGACGGTCACTTCTTCATGTGTTGGTTCGATCCCCATCATCTCCCCAACGAATTCACCCGTCTGTGACCAGCGTCCGATCACGTAATCGTCGGTAGAGATGAGTTGTTCGGTGACAAGCGGTCCATCTATGATACCAGCACCCATTTCGGCCATTTCTCGGTAGACCTCACGCCCACGCATCGGTTCTGGCATGGATTGGTCGTGTAAAACGTAGTCTTCGGCCACTAACTCATCGATCACATCGAAGTTGTGTCGCTCCCAGACCTCCTCGTTGAGGCGTTGTGTAAGATGCTCGTTTTCTTCGGTTGTAGTGCTCATAATAGTCTTCTCCTCGTGTCCGCACAACTCCGACGCTATCTTTTTGCTTAGTTATGAACTGGAGTAGCGAGAACCGTATCGACATACCGGTCTCTACTCGGACGTTACTCCATCAGATCCGTACTGTCGTGCTCCTGCAGTGTCGTTGTGACGTCTCAGAGAGACATCTACACTCACTCTGTCTATGATGAGAACGTGTCGTTCCGAGTAGTGTGTCGCTTCTAATTACTCGTCTGAGATGAGTCTATGGCAATTCTCCATTGACTCTCATACTCACCACCTCGTGTATTTCCACCGATCCTTCGACTACGTTTGGATCACTACCGCCTAGCTGCCATCTGAATTCGAGCGCTGTCGCTACTTCCTCTGCGGCGTTTCAGGCTCGTGTGTGGTTAGTCGCTAATAACGGCGAGCAGTCTATCGTCGAGGCTCTCGTTAATATCGACCCTTACCTCTGCCGGGAGAGTATCGAACGCCTCGAGTGCATCGTGAATATTCGCATGCAAACTGTCGAAAGCTGTTTCAGTCCCGCCATCCGCATTGTTGTCGGTGTCGCGGCGGAGTTCTGTGACATAGGTGCGTCCAGCGTGTTTTGCCCGAGCGATGTCCTCAAGCCACGTTATGAGGTCTGAATACCACTGATCGTGAAGGATCTCATCGTTGGTGGTGCCATCCTGTGTCTGTTGCCACACCTCGAAGTCAGTGACCGTCTCGGCGCGGTCCGTAACATCTTCGGCCGTTTCGATCTCTGCCTGCAGTCTAGCCTGGAGATGGGGTTTTGTCGCGTAGTAGGAGTTCGCAACTGGTGATGGGTTCTCGTACAACTGATCGGTGATGAGACCCGTATACGTCTCGTAAATGTACCCCTCTCCACGTTCTTGTTCGGTATCTGTAAGTCGATTCGTGAGATGCAGACAGTAGTTCTCAACAAGATCCTCGATCATGGCGTGGGGCACGACTCCATTCTTGTAGGCTTGTGAGCGAGCAACGCCGGTGAGGATGCGGGCGGCTGGTCGGTGACTGGCTTTCAGCGTCTCCTCGCCAACTCGGCTTTCGTGGATTTCGAGCTCGTCGTTCCAGTAGCCGCCGTCTTCTGGATTTTTCGTGGCATCACGGAGCGTCTCCCAATCGAGTACAGGGCCAGGTTCAGCGAGGTCATCCGGAGTGACTGTGAGATAGTACGAGTCTGATTCGTATTCTGTGACGGTCTCGGCTGTGTCGGTCGTTAGGTCCAGGTCATCGACGGTGAGTTCGTCGTTCGCGAGTGCCTGGAGATCCTCGATGGACACTCGACCTTGTTCGATATGGTGGGGATCGAGGTCGCTGAACTGCTCGGTGAATGCTTCGTCGATGAGTGACCGAAGGAGTGCACCCTGCGAACAGTCGTTGAGTGCAGCAAGTGCATCGAGTTGGGCGTTACCAGGACTGTCCGTCCAGAAAGTCTTCTGGACGTTTTTCGGGGTGGGCTGGGACTGTTGTGGCTGCGTAACTGATCTAGTGGATGCTGCCATCTATCGGTCACCTCCTGAAATCGAATCGCCTGTTTCTGGTGGTTTGAGGGCGGTTTCCTCGGTGAATTCAGTGGAAATAGTGGGGTCTTCAGTGGCGTGGCGCTTCATTGGAACTGCGGTGTCCTCCGGTGGCATGGAGAGACGCGGGAGGTGGGCGACGGTAGTGAGCGTGCCGATACAACGAGACGTCGTCTGGTTCGGTGTGTGGAGATACTCGAGAACAGTCATGGCAGAACCAGCGTCGGACTGACTGAAGCAGTGGAATGTGGCTTGCTGTAGGCCGTTTTGTGCGTTCGTTGTGATTGGTGGGGTCGTCAGGACGAGCTGTGGACCCTCGTGTGACGGCGGGCTCGTTGCTTTGACCGTACAGATCGTTCGCGGGAGCTCAGTTGTCGTAATCCGAACGCAGTCACTCGGTGTGAGGTGTGTGACGAGCGCGTCAGAATCACGGGGATTCAACGGCTTGGGCACGTCGGTCACGCCTGCTCACCTCCCGTCGGATCGACGATTTCCTCAACCATCGCATACGTGCGTAACCAGGCGTACTTGCCTGCGGGTGTACGGCCGTACCGATCGAGGTCGGCCTCGGTATGCTCGATTTCGTCGTAGTAGCGGTACTGTACTCGGTAGAGGTCGTTGGTCGGCGTAGCGACGTACAGAACGTGCTCACCGGGCTCTGGCCCGCGACAGGAGAGTTCTGGCTCGGAGTGTTCACACTGATAGACGATACCCGTGAGTGTGCGTTGTTGGGTGTGGATTTGGATTGGATCCGTGCACCCGAGGGCAAGGATCGTCTCCTGGTCGGTCATTGCTCGGCCTCCTGTTTTTCGCGAATGCGTTCACAGCGCTGGCAGGGGGCGAGGAATTGCTCGTGGGCGTGCGTGCGAGTACGCGTGAGAAACGACTGGTCGGCACCGAGCGAACAGAGCGGTGTGTCGTCGCTATCGGGTTCGTGGTAGGCGTACGTGTCGTACCGTTTGTGTTCGCGGATGAGCACCGGATCGTCGTCGGGGAAAGGGCTTGCTTCAATGCGACGGCGGATTTCCGGCTCGTCTGCATGGGGCTGGTAGTCGGCTGGGATACAGGAGTGTGACCCATTGCACTGAACGATATACGTGCCACAATGGGGGCACCGCTCGAACGTGGCTTCGATCTCGTCGGTGGTAATCTCGTCGTCTGGCGACCACGATCCATTTTTGGTGGACGTGGCGGGGGGCGTGTTGCAGTTGTGGTCGCCCATCAGCACCACCTCCGATCGTGCCGGCAGGTGTGCTGGATTGTAGTCCGGGCGGTGTTGTGTTCGGTGGCGCGGTCGCAGCAGCTGTAGTAACGTCTTGGGGTAGGGTTCCGGGTTGTGTGTTTCATAGGATGGAACCAGGTGGTTTGGGGTGGGTGCTTGCATGCGGTACTGGAGGATACCAGGTCAGGGCCTCGTCTTTGGATCGACGAGGAGGCCCGGTGGGTTACGTGGAGGTCATGCCATACAGGCACACCCAGAGAGGGGGAGATAATTAATTTAACGCACACAACATCGTTAATTTGAAACAACATATTCTGCCGCCTGAATGTGCATCCGTCGTGATCTACTAGCCTGCCGACAGCTAGCGCTCTTCGGGAAGGGCGTTCGGTGTGGGACATCTACGCGTGCACCTCGGTTGTAGTGGTGTGGGTAGTGGCGTCGAGGTCGTAGCACCGTTTGAGGATGCGCTGGTAGTGTGTGCGGGTTTCCTGTGGGGTTTCTTCTGGTGGTGTCGAGGGGAGGTTCGGATTGCCCGTTTTGGTGGTGGCAACCGAGCGGTAGGTGTCGGTATCCTCGGGAATCTGGAAGCCCTCTACGCCATAGTCGATCGGGATGCGACGTTCGAAGAAGTGCTGGCAGTCCGGCGTGGCGTAGATGCAGTACAGGTAGGGCGCTTGGTCGGTGGTCTTAGTTCGGGTTTGAAAGCCCACGCGGAGTTCGACGAGGTACGCGCGAGTGATTGGCTCGTCGGTAGTGGGTGTGGGTTGGTCTGGATCCTGAGCGGCGGTGTCGGGGGTGGGTTCGAGGCGTTTGACGGGGTGGAAGGTTTTTGTGCCGAATTGGGCCTCGAGGGAGAGCAGCCCGCCGTTGGGTTTCTCGTCGAAGGACGCCATTAGTCCTGTCCTCCGATACAAAGTGGTTGATAGTCGATGCGTTTTTCAATAATAGGCGTGTTTTCAGTCATGCTTCTGTGACCTCAGAAGCGCGGTCGGTGTCTCAGCACCGGCCTTTCTGCAAGGCATTCCGCGCTTCCACTTGGTAGTCTATTCTGTTCTCACTTAATTATTGCTATTAGCAAAACTATTAGCTTGGATTATAGCGGAGCATTTAGTAACAAGAAGGCGATAGCTATTAGCAACGCCATGAGCAAAAGAAAATCACACACTATGCCGCTATCGACTGATGAGATTGATGACCTGGATATTGCCATTCTCGATTATTTTCTAGAAGGCCGTGAGACTGGCGATCCTTGGGGAAAAGCAACTCCTTCGGAGATTTATCGTGCTCTCGATGAACGTGGCACTCTTGATCAACTGGATAATCCGGTCCGGCAAACCGTTCAGCACCGGATCCAACGTCTAGCACTGGCCTCTCATCTGAAAAATAAGTACGACTCTGGAAGCTATGAGTTCGTTAGTGATCCTCGAACTAGCCAATCTCGTGAATAGTCGGATAGATCTACGAGGAATCTCGACGTCCTGAAGTACAATTCGCTACAGAAATGGGTGGGGGTTGTAGAACGTGAAAAACGAATCCCCGAAATTGCACACATCTATTGCGAGTTCCGTGTGCAAATCGAGTCAATCGTGAGTGAATGGACACTGCTTCGATGAGACTGGTCGAACGATTCTCGAAGTTCTTTATATATGATCGCTGTTTCAGTTACCCGATAAAACTAGGTTTCCAGGGGACGTGTGCAAAAATATGCGCCTGCGAATGACCGATTCACGGGAACTGCGAATGGAATTCCTCCTCGAGGCGACCGGCGAGAAGACAAAAAGTAAGGCACTCGACTGTGCCGCCGAATTCTATCTCCAAATGCGAGGTGACACTGCGGCTGTTCCCAATGGTGCGTTCGTCGAGTTGATGGAGAAAGCTGAACAGCAGGGGAGTGTGACGGCTATAGAAATCGCAAATCTCCTGGATACAGAGGAGTTGCCTGTCGAAGCGCAAACGAGCTGGTCCGTGGGCAGATCTGGTTAACAGTACGAACCCCACAGAAAGACGTGGAGTCAGAAGTTGGCTATGTTTTCGTTGTGGTACTCGAGGAACTCGTCCTTGACTTGATGGTCGTCGTGAATCCAGAGTTTCCCACCGGATATGCCCTCGTCGTATGCATGAGTCATTTCGAGCGTTTCTGGATCCACTTTGATCATTCCATAGTCGAAGTCTGCGTGATGGTTTGGACACAGGACCAAGAGGTTTTGCTCGTGATCTGGACCAGCAGGCGAGTTACCCAATGGATGAAGATGATGACCCTCGGCATACTTTGCATCCAGTTTTCGTCTTCGCTGCTCACTGCAGACTTGGCATCGATAGTCGTACTTCTTTTTCAGACGCTTGACGATGGTCGTGTTACGGACAATGCGACTAACTGCTGATTCGACTCGCCGTGGTGGACGTAGATCGCTAACCCCTTCCTCTTGATCAACTCGAGCGCGGCGTGAGCGAGCGTCCGATTCGTCTGTCTCCTCACTATGTGGCTCTGATTGCGAACTCCAGTATTTTTCTTCCAAATATTCTCGGACGTTCTCGTAATCCGCGGTGAGTTGTTCGACGTCTTTCGGCTTTGCTCGCCGGAAGTCCATTAGGAAATCGTCTTTGTATCCAAGGTCGTCATGCAACTCTCGACTACGAATGTGGACGCGCTCTACATCGGCAAGGTAGAGAATATATGGCCATGGACGTGACGAATTGTCACGTCTCAGTGTCCCGCTATAGGCTGTCCAGATTGCCTCTGATAATTCTGGATTCGTTTCAGTCATGGTGATCGTCGCCATGTAACTATACTCTCTAATACCGGTATCCGAATTTTCGCCAGAGTAGAAGAGGATTACATCGCCCGAGCGGAATTTGTCACCGTACTTCTTCCAGTTGCCGCTGGATATCCCCCATAATGGAGTGGGATTGCCGAAGTCCCCGTTTGTGTATTGTTCGTAGAGATCTTGCGGAACTCCCTCGAGTACCGTCTTCTGAAGATGGTCCTGCGCATGCTCGTTTGCAACGGCTGCAAGGAATATTTGAGTATCTTGGCCCATTCTGTTGCTCTAATTAACCATCTCTAGAAGATCAAGGTGTCGGGGAGTTCGCTTAATTCCATTATGAACTTGGGTCCTGGCCGATTTGGGCAACTAAATCATCGATTCACGCTCGTGAACACGACTCGTCTTTCCTAAGATTCTCTGGTTACTGTAACGTAGATTGTCTTTAACAGGGGTGTGGTGAGTGGTGTGATCGGCGCGGTCGAGAGAAAGATCGTGAAGATGGATGTAAAGTTATGAACACGAGTTGGGACCGGTTCGTGTTCATATATAGTATGAGCTGGACTTGCTACGCAAAATCCCTGGGGAAAGTACAACTGCTAAATTTACTAATGGCGACAGACTGGAATGGAATCACAAATGAATAGAGAACGGTTACTCAAGTAGCTCTTCGATCTCTCCTGAAGACGGCTTGTCTTCTTTCCCGAAGGGAGAGTCAACTTCTTCGAACTTTACATCCTGTTCACCGGTCAAACGCTCGAGAAGCTGATTCTTCTCCTCGTCAGAGAGCCGCTTTTTCGTACGTTCTGATCCGATTTTTGGCTCATCTTTTGAGAGCCGATTGGAATCCTTATTATTGAGTATCATTCTCTAGTCTCCATTCTATCGTCTCTTCCTTTAGTATGCTCTGCTTAACCTCTTCCTGCTCATACGCAATATCTTTTTGCCTCTCCATAAGATTATCGATTGTTTCATCTCCAACATCGTTAGTAATATGTCTATTTACAACAGAAATATCCACATTACCGCCTACACCACTAGCTTGTTTAGCCCGATGGTTGGCTGCAGCGACAGTGGCGAGAGCGGAATCAAACGTTTCGTTTTTACCATATCCACTCTTAATAAACTCCGACTGAGCAGGTTGTGTCCCGCTCCCGATTGTTGCGTATCCCATGTCATTATGGCCATTTACGTCGTTATTCCCAATCTGGTATATGTGACCTCCCATATCGTCTACTCCTCCTAGCAACATTACCAAATTTTGTGTAATCTGATTCTCGATTGATTCTATTTCTGCTAATACATTGTTGAAAAAACTATCTTTAAACTGATGTTGCTTACTAAGATCATCCATCTCTAACCCATAAGTAGATAGAACGACGTTCTCAATTTTCTCTTGGACAAAATATCTATATTGGCTCGCAGAAATTTTAGCAAAATCTCGGACGGTGAGCTGCTGATTGTTCTGGTTTTTGATATTGAAAATGGCACTTTCAATATTCTTTTTCAGTTCTTCTGCAAGAGATACAGAGCCAGCAAACACAGTAAGGAGTTCAGCATCAGAAATCTGTGGAGTGAGAGGACTGATTTTCGTTCCGGGATGCTCATGCTCAATCCTAGACTGCTGTTGAGTAGTGAGCATTCGGTCGGCGGCCACGATAACTTTTGGGTCATTCGTACCAGCATCGGCTATTACTGCTATCCCGACAGTCATATCTGTCTGAATTAACTGTAAATTTATAAAATTTGTTATGCTGTGTTTATATGTTGTGTATTCTATATTCGATTTGTTTTATACGGTACCACTGGTTCATTCGCTTAGGACAGGGATTTAGTCGCGCTAGTCCCACCAGTCGTCACGCCGATCGTCATAGTCCGCATCCTGGAACGGCGGCGCTAAATCCTCGGGAACTCCTTCGAATGCGTAGCCGAGCCAATAACCAACGTGCCAGCCAATCGCGTCCTCGTCGATTCCAGCGACGTTGATGTACCCTTGAGTGTAGAACTCCAATTCATCATCTGCATCAGGACTGATTCCCCAGAAGGAACCACACGAACCTTCGGAGGAATCACCGCACTGCACTGAATCCGGAAAGTCGATGACGATGTCCGCCGCCGATCTGTTCTCCGTTGTCTGGAAGGACACAGCTTTCGGGACGGTACCGTCCGCCCCTTCATCGTAGTAATTGAGTGTGTGCTGGATCTGCTCTTTGTAGTCGTCGCGGTAGAAATTTGAGACGTTGCTATAGTCGACGAACACTGACAGCTGCTCGGATTGCCATGGGAGATCGCGCTCGTCTACGTTCGGCATCGGGAGATCATCGACCTCCCCGCTTGCGTTCATGAGCGGCATCGGTTCGTCACCATGCTCGAGCCCGTGTGTGTGACCGAACTCGTGTTTCAGCGTTTGAAGGGTCGAATGATTGGTGTATCCGACTTCGATCTGAACAGTCTCCATGGAGTAAACGCGATTAGTCCCATTGATCAGCGGTGCACAGCCGAGGACACCAAAACTATCCCCACAAATCGGAATATCTTGGACAAATTCCACTGTAATATCTGGGTCACGACTATCGGTCGTAACTGTGTAGTTGATCTCGTAGTCACCGTAGCGGCTATCGTTTTCCTCCCAGTAGTCTAGTGCTTTCCTGACGAGCGGTTTGAAATTCCGGTTGTTCTGTTGGTTTTTGACCTGGACAACTATCTCCTCTTTCTCCCAGGGGTTGTCCGGAACTGAAGCGGCAGTCGTGGTTGCTAAAGTCGTGGTTATCTCGGAGGTTGTGGTTCGGTCTATCGTCGAGGATGTTGTCGTGGGCGATGGTGATGGCGTCGACAGTGTCGATTCTATGATCTCCGTCGAACTCGTTTGTGTAGTCGGTTTCTCTTCGAGTTTTCCTGCGCACCCAGCGGTGAGGATGAGGAAAATAAGGACGAATGATAGCTTTGATTGAGGCACATATTATTATCTAATATTTTATCTAATAAATATGTCTATTTTTGGTGGATTACCATCTATGTGATTCTGTGTTCTGTCTCCTGTACTGCACATATCTGAATGTGACGTGGACATGCCGCTCATAGAGTGGTAGCGACTTGACGCGTGCTTGGTCGCTGCTCGTAGTGTGACGGATGGGTGGCTGTTGGGAATTATCTCTACAAACGGCTACAGAAGACTTAATAGAATTCTGCTGCCGACAAAGAAATTGATTGGAAAATGTCTGGGAATAGCTTACTTTGAGGTTTAGAATACGAATACAGAAGGGTTGATATTGGTTGGATAGATATAACATAATCACCAATGTCAGTATACACCCATTCAGTCATTTGGGACGTTCTTGGTGGTGGGCGATATACCATCAAACTCCCTAGTGGGAATTTTATCGAAGCCGATATCGCTGACGATCTCAATATTGGCGATTCGATAAAATTGGACACTGATGATTTGACCTATGAAGGGACTGCACGCTCATCATTTACGCGACAGAATGATCTAGGTACCGCTAAAAGGGTAATTGAAGATTACGTTATTGTCGAGATTGGCAGTATAACCCAGAAAGTATGGAATCCAAATGATCTCTCAATTAAGCCAGGTGATGCAGTAGAAATAGGCCAAGCTGATAATATCATCGCTGTCCATCCCGATGTGGATCTTTCCCTATCTCTATTTGGTCCCGACAATGACTCGATAATATCGTCGTTTAAAGAAGATACTGAAGACGACGATGATAGTGATACTATCTCTTTCGAAAACTTTGGAGGTATCACAACACAACAGAATCAATTTAGAGAACGTGTTGAGTTATTTCTAAGAGAATCAGAGAAACTCACCAATATTGGCACTGAACCACGAATGGGTGCCCTCTTTCACGGGCCACCGGGCACCGGTAAGACACATTTTGCTCGTATACTGTCCAAGTCACTTGAAGCTCAATTCTACCGAATTAGAGGTCCAGAAATCATAAGTAAAGGCGTAGGTGACACTGAAAGGCTAATACGGGAGATTTTTGATGATGCGCAAGAAGAAAGTCCGTCAATAATATTCTTTGATGAAATAGATAGTATCGCTGTGGATCGAGGTGGGGGAGAAACACGAGATTTTAGTCAACGAATTGTTGCTCAATTACTCTCAGTCATTGATGGATTCGATGGTGCCCAAGAGAACGTATTCATTATTGCTGCAACTAATCAGATAGACGAGATAGATAAAGCACTACTTCGACCAGGACGGTTCGACTGGCTTGTTCACTTCCCTGAGCCTGAGAAAGAAAATCGAATGAATATTTTTGAAACTCTCCGAGAAGATTATCAAATCCCCAATAGTGTCTCCGAGAAGAATGTTGACCAAGTCATGAACCGAACAACAGGATGGACTGGCGCAGATCTACGAGCGTTGTTGAATGAGGCAGGAATACTAGCTGTAGGTGCTGACCGTGATGAAATACGGATTGCTGATTTATTGAAAGCTCATGAGCGTTTAACTGAGCAAGAAAACAATGATAGGGGTGCGTAATATGGGGGTTATTCAAATAATATACCGACTCTTGATCTATCTTATCCGGATTCCGTTTCGCGTCATTGATTGGGTTAAAGTCAAATTAGGATATGTTTCTGTGCCTCCTCTTCGAGAATTTGTCTATCTCGATGAAACTTCGGTGGTTAGTTTAATTGCCTCTACTACTGGTGGGGTCACAGAGCAAAAGAGCACTGTGAAACGCCGACAAATATCAGGAAGTATTAAAGGTGGATTAGGAGGTAAGAACCCATTATTAAACGGGAATATTGGAGGTACTCGAGAGCGGAGTTCTGAAGCGGTTCGTCGATATGTAATTCAATCTAATTTTAAGGAACTTTATGAGATGAGAGCGGAAGATATGGTAATCGCGGATGAATATGATCCAAAACTATCTATTCCAAAAAGAATTTGGAATAGAATCCTCGGGAAAAGTAACGAAAGAACATTCGATAGTGAGGTTGATTTTGTGAGAGGAAGCCTTGCTGAAGTAAACATAAATCTCGGTTCTCATGAGGTCTATGACTTCTATACTGCAATGGCATCAATCGCAGAGATGTTTGATACTTTTCCAAAAATAGAAGAATTGGAGGGAAACATAGAAGACCAAGAGTTATCCTTGGAAAAACTGGAAGCTTTTTCAGATCTTATCGAACATTTGATGGCAGGATTGGTACCAATTGTTGGGGAAGTGGTGGATTACGGTGTGCTTGTAAGGGATGAATCAGCTGAGATTGTTTCAAAGGAATACGCAGAAGAAAATAATATCGAATTAGATCGATTAAATATTGTTGGCTTCGTTGACTCAGATAAGTTCTGGCAGGAAGAAACGAGATTCTTGTTTGATGATGATGAATATACTGTATACTGTCGATTGGACAGTGAAGAGGTCTCTGACGACTGGATGCCAATAAAGCTAATAGCTGTTGTTGATTCAATCCTCTCCGGAACGGGGGAATCATTAGAAGATATTCCAGATATGTTTGAAAAAGATGAAAATGACACAGTAATAAGTAATAAAACTGATCTGGATCTCCGATCCCGGCTCGAAGATTATCTTGAAGTATTAGAAACAGAAGCCAATCTCGAGATAGAATCTGGCACAGCAGAGGAAGTATTAGAAATAACTCTCCAAGATGTAGGGGGTACTACCCAGAGATTAGAAGGTGTTGAAGAGTCTATTGAAAGACTCGAAAAAGAACTTGAGAGCAAAAACATTGACTATAACCTGAGTGATGATACTCGTGCAGACACGATTGATAATCTTCTGAGCAGGGATTTTGATACCATCACCAAACATGAGAAAAGGGACTGGTATCTTGAAGTGAGCTTCACAGCAATTTACTGGTGAGGTTAAGTTCGCTAAATAGGAGCGATGCATTCTATCCATCGTGAACCGAATTGTCTATTCCAAGAATGTGGAGTCACCCTACGTCTTCGAAGGCTTGATCGCGATCCCTTGACGTGGCCGCATTTACTCCCCATCTCTGTTGGTGAATATATTAATGTCATCAAGTGTGGGGTACTCCTCCCGAAGATCCTCCAACTCTTGGAAACTCTGTTCATTTTCATCGCGTGCTGTCTTTATCCGTTCAATAGCATGGTTACCAGCGTTTTGGTAGTGCTGCACGCCACGCTCAATCAAATCTATGTAGTTTTCGTCAACATCCCCGAACCAGTGATTAAACCCATGTCTGTAATCAAAATCTCGGAGGTCATTGAGATCAATGAGAATATCAACAACACGATCTGCGGTTCCGGTATTTTGTCGGATACGAAGTGGAGCGACCATCCGATGTTGTGTATAGTGTCGAAGACCTAACAGTGCTTTGTTATCTTCATTATACTGTTTTTGGAGACGGTCACTCTCGGCATCTGATGCAATGATTGAAGCAATCGTATTCTCTACAAATTGGTGGTGACTGTAGACGCTAGAGAGGTAATTATGAACATCTGTATGGAGGTCAATCCATCTACTGTCTCGTCCTAAATTCACTACGAGATCATTTTCAAAATGATTGTCGAGATCGGCGAGCGAGGTTCTAGAAACTTGTTCGAAAAATTCTGGAAAGGACTCTCCCCATATAAAGAGTCGGTTAAGATTTTGATAGACGATGTCCAGAGATGTTTCGAGAAAATGGATCTGGTTGAATTGTTGCTCACTTGACTGTCCATGCGCAGCAAGTTGTGCAAGTGGCTTTCGGTTGTTGCTAATTAGTTCACCGTCTGTGCTTTGAACTGTGACAAGTGCGGTTGAAGACTGGATAGAGATTGTGTACTGAGTTGTAGTGTCGCAGTGTGGACAAGTGTAGGTTGTACTGTATCTATCGCCACTACTCCGGGAGAGACGAGCATAGGACTGGTCGAGTTTGTATCGGCAGCTGGGGCATTGTTCATTAAGCAAAGCGCGATAGGCAGTCCGCCGAGTGTCCATGTATGAGATAACGTGTACATTTATAAAAATCTGATTCTGGCATTTATATAAGAATTTTATCTATTCACAGTAATTCAAGAATTAGATTCTCCGCGCGAGCAACTCAGTCTACTTGCGGGCACATAGCTACTCTTCGAGTTCGTCTGCATCGAGGTCGCCCGCGAGAAACTGCCTCCCTTTCTCCGACAACTCGTATACTCCATTACTCTTTTGAGATAAAATCCCCTTTTCAGTAAGCGTTCGACATCGTTTACTGGTGTACTGTCTGTTGTAGTCGATATTAAGTGCCAAAACCTTCGGTGAGACGAGAATGTCGTGTTCTTCGAAGAACAGTAAAATCTCGTAGTCGATTGGCGACATCCATCTCACTCGCTCGACCATCTCTTTTTTAGAGTGAGTAACCATACACGAAAAATCAGACTGGTTTAGTATCATTCTATCGATGCATGTAGTCATTGTATATCTACGTACGTCGTTAAAGTTATTATATATGAGTCTAAACCGACTTGTTACGGACGCTCATCGCGAACCCGTCGCTCCATGATGGGTTCAGCTTGAAAACGATGCGAACCCCGATGCTGGTGACATCAGGTTCGCGTGAGCCTTCGTAGAGAAGTACGAAAGCCATGTACGAAGATGACTCACGGGGTCTTGAAAGCCCCGACTGTACGAACGAATCGATTGCCAACTGCCCCTACTGTGACAAACCGATCCTCGCGGTCATTACGCGCGGCCCCTCGACGCACATTCTCTCGCCGTGCGGCTGTCCGGTAGACCTGCTCACCGCACGCGACCTCGCAACCAGTTCTGAGGGTAAAACGCCTGAAACCCCCGACTCAGCTGAGGACGACGACGATTTCACTTTCACTGGACGTAAGGCGGGGCTTGATAACGTAGATACTCAAAGAAACATATCGGAGTGCGCTCATGACAAAACCTCGGTGGTGAAGCACCGAGACCGCACTTCCCTTGCGAGAGAAGCATGCAGACAGATACACGACACATACCTAAGAGTTGCTACCGAATCGAAAGTGAATCTCAGTTCTCGGGTGGGTGGTGATTCCCGATGAGCCGATTCGACACGCCCCAAGACGCCCGGCGCTGGCTAAAGGAGAATCAGGATACGCTGGTGAGTATCCTTCGTCACTGTGACGACGAGTTCGCACGGGCCTGTGCCCTTACGGCACTCATGCACTGCGGGAGTGATCCCGACATCGAGCAGGTTAAACACGAACTAGAACTCGCTCAGGAGGTGATGGGCTGATGTCTACCGAGAAACTGCTCGCCTCGCATGCGCGGTCAGTTGAACGCGAGAACGAGTTCCGCTGTTCGATCTGCCGAGCTCGCTGTACCCGCACCCCCGAGGGCCTCGAAGTGGGTCACCGATACGGTTGTCCCGAGCGTCCGGATCACCTTCCGAACGGTGGCGCATCTGGTGGGGCGTACTACTCGGAGGACGACCGATGACGGATCGAGGCCGAAATCGGGTGCTGACTTATACTATTAAAGTGGGATTCGGAACCTCGTGTTCCGTGCCCTCCCCGGGTGCTTATTCGAGCAATTCAGACCTTCGGTCTCAAGCTGGTACTGAAGTTGGTATAGTATACTATATTCGAACGTACTCATGTATATCAGGAAAACGATCAAAGAACAGTATATGATTCTTGTGAAAGAAGTGAAATCGCCATTTTGGACGATGAAGTGGCCGTAATCTCGGAGAAAGAAAATGAGTTACTACAAGATGATCGGAAGCTATACAGTAACTGTAAAGACTCGTTATTCAGAATCTTACTTATATAGGTTCGTTTGATTACAGTATAAAAATAGATATTGCTAAAGAGTAAATTAGCAAACCAAACAAAAGAAATGTCGCAAGCGCTGCGGAAGTATATATCCTTGACAGATATTCTCTGTTTGTATTGATTATGGCTTCATTTCCTTTTACGCATCCAATATGATAATCAATTATTTCACCTTCTATATCTTCTACTGATTTCAGCTTCTTAGCTTTGTCTGAATCTAATCCAGTTCTTAGGGTAACTCTATCTTCAAAAATCCCATTGTATTCTTCATCAATCCGATTTCTAACATACGTACCACTGCTTCCGATAAAAGGTATTTCCATTAGAGTTCTGAGGATTGTAGTATCGGCTGTATCCGGAGATAGAACAGCTAAGGCAGGTATGAATAATCGTATTATTAAAAATAAAAACATAAAAAATGACACTTCTCCGATCACTATATATCCGATCGGAACTTCTTTTCGCAGGCCAAAAATGTCTATAACACTCACAGTCATTAAGTTACTAATATTTGAAAGATTAATGATATCTGATGAGACGGCAATTGATACGAGAGTAAGAGCCAGGCCAGCAGTAGTTAAACCAACCCGTATTACCTTTGTCGCCTGAGCCTGCTGTTCCTGAATTATTTGCATCTGCTCCCCAAGAACACGATCTAATTCAGTCCTCAACGGATTTGGTTCTACAATTTCTTTGGTTTGAGCAGACACGTTTATCAGTGTATTCAGAAT
The DNA here is from genome assembly GCF_043952005.1 of Haladaptatus sp. CMAA 1909. NCBI lineage: Archaea > Methanobacteriati > Methanobacteriota > Halobacteria > Halobacteriales > Haladaptataceae > Haladaptatus > Haladaptatus sp. CMAA 1909. The sequence continues at coordinate 177,979 of NZ_JBIOAV010000002.1, forward strand.
ATCAAATCAAATTATCGGTTTTTCATTCACCTGTCTCAAAACCGACGGTGTGTGATCGGCAAGAAAATAGACATCAACGGCAAGTGGGCCTTGACCCTTCTCCGATCAACTATTCCACCGGAATCCACCAGATCACAACCCGCGGACTCAATTTCCCGCGTTCTAACTCACCTCGCTCATGCAATTCCTCGAGCCGTTAATGTACTGGCCGTCGTTTCATCCCAACCGTATCTGTAATCCAGCGAGCGACCCCTACCAACCGGGCGACGACGTACAGGTCTACCTGTCCAAGACTGATCCCGACAGTGAACATCACGGGAAAGAAGGCACCATCACAGATGTCTTGCAGGACACTCTCGGCGACGAGACTGGGCGCGAATTAGACTCCTATAGCTACCGCATCGAAAGCGATACTGAGGAAATCGATGTCTGGTTCCGACATCGAGACTTGGTCCCGGTATCACAGTAACCAATTACCGATACTCCACTGCAATGGCCAATAACGAACGCAAACCAACGTGGCCACAGATCCGAGATGCATTCGAAGTCAACGAGGATCGCCCTTGCAGTACATGGCTCACGGAACGTTTTGTGAACCCGACCGAGGAAATCACCAACGAGAGAGCGATGTCGATGTTGTCCTCGCATTCGAGAGCTTCGATGCTATAGATGAATTCGACTATGATGGACGCTTTCCGGAGACAATCGAGATCGGTGGCATTACCCGAGAGTTCGATCTCATCATCGATGGTCCTGCGAGCGAGTACGATGATGGTGAGAGCGAAGTGCTCTATGCGCGTCCCAACGACGATTTCGAATAACATCGCTAAATCGAGAGCGTACGCAGATCACGTTCTGAATGGCTTCTTTGTTTGTGAGTGCTACCTCGCATCAGATCGTGACCCTCCATACTAACGTACGATTGCTATTCTGTTTGAATCCAGATCACACGACGCGATTCGGGCTTCTTCTTGTGAATCTCACCATCGTCGGTACGACCGTTCAACATCTCATACGCCGACCGTCGTGACCATCCAAGTTCGTCCGCAATCTCACTCGTCATGTAGGGTTCGAGCGGTTCCATAACCTCGAGGCTATTCGCTGGCTTCTGTTCCCGAACAAAGCACGTGAGAATCATCTTGTCGATCACTCCCCAAGAGATTGTAAAATTGTAAAAGTATAAATGGGCAGGAGCACTAGACTATAGCAAGTGGCGCGGGAGGCGATGATCCCTCACTGAAGGGGCACGAGGCTCCCGTGGCTGCGTTCTATCGCGCAACCCGAAGATTGTGGAGTAGCGACACTGCGCCTGCACAATCACCTTTTCGCAAATTGCGCCCCCACGAGTACGACGCCAGATCGGCAAATTGGATCCCTGGAACCGCCTGACTATTTGCAGTGGCAAATTCAAATCGCGGGTCGTCGATGAACTGGTCGATGTGATTTCCGACGGTCGTCCATGTTGTCGCATCGAAAAAGACCCTGATGCGATCAATTCCGTCTAATTCCATGATTCCATCCTGGAAGACCGGGTTCAACACTGAAGAAACTGCAGAGATCTGCATGAGTTCGAGTTCCGAAAAGCGACCATTGTAATCACTGAATGCCGATCTGAACAACCCACTCTCCATCGTATGTACTGTAAATCCGGCGGGATAGCTCATTGACCACGGCAATCGATTTTGAACGATAGAGTTGTCCTCATAGATGTGTCCTTGGAACTCGCCGAGTAGTGCCTCTATCTGCTCGGGGTGCATTGAGGCCTCCTTGAGTTCTTTTTTCTGTTTTTGAGCATCAGTCATTTCGCGTAGGCTGTTCAGGAGCTTGTCTTTGGTTGCTGCGAGAACATTCTGGGGCTCGGTTCGATCAGAGACATACCAACATCCGGCCACCACATAGCAATCATCCTGGGAATGATTCCCGCTTTCGTCGATACCTACATAGAGCGACCGCATTGCTTTAGAAAGGGAACGGTTGCTACTTGAAATGCTGGTATTATGTGACGAGTGTACTAACTACACATTATTTAATAGAGAATATAATTCGTATTGATATACACCCACTGCTCTCATGGCAATCCCGTCCTTGTACATTCACTTTCTTCGCTCCTGTACCCCCTATTACTTTGGACGAATTTGGAGGTACAGATCGGCATTTGACGGCTTTAAAATTGCATAGGATCACTTAGGGCTGGTTTCCGGCCATAGAATCCAGCCTTAGGATTCTAAGGCTGGACCGAAATCATACATGCAGCCTTTCACGGCTTCAAACGACTGAAAACTGGATTTCACCATGTCATTCCCATTCCTGTTACTAATCCAACCTTAGAAGCTCTTATTCCTGTTACTATTCCAACCTTAGGTTTGCGGGTCGATATGGGCTCACACAGGTAGTATCGCGGAATAGAACGTCTATATCTAGCCTTAGTTCCAAGCTATTAATATTCTACAAATAATACCGCATATAATTGTGGCTTTGGAGACATACCCGCCAACCCGGTCGTCGATTCAGGACATCGCTTGCGTTCCCAAAGTAGTTGGTACAGGAACCCGTTGAGGAATAAAATGAGTCCTGGCTTCACTCAATGTCCTGACTGTGGATGGACCGGGAAGACAAGTGATCGCGTGATCGATGAACTCGAACGAAAGTGCCCTGTCTGCGACTATGTCTTTTGACGTAATTCGTGAACTGAGAAGTCTATTCACTCTTTCTCCGGAATCCACCAGATGGCATCTTGTTGACTCAATTTTCTTCGCTTTACCACTCCATCTTCATGTAACTCCTGACCCGTCTATGGGCAGACGGTCGCTCCATTGCAACCGTATCTGCAACCCACCGAGCGGTCACCGCCGGAAACTCGACACCTAGGGGAACTGACTCCCCGTTATCCGAGTTCCGCAAATCGCCCTACGGCATAATACGGAAGAGACAAACACAATTTACTTGCTTGTCTTGCAGGTGAACGGGAAGGACAGCGGTGTAGAGTCCGGACGGTGATTTGCTGTCAAACACATCTAAAGCAGTCCCTAGGCCCGTCCAACTCACATACTTATTTGGTGCCAGTGTCACTCTATCTGGTGACTGATTGTTCTCTTCATTTTCATCAAACCGCTCCCAGTCGCTGCCACTCTCCGTCCAGACTTGCCACCGAGTCGCATCAAGAGCCAACTTCGCTTGGCTCTTGTTTTTGATTTCAATCCTGAAGTCGTCGATTGCTGATTGATCACTAATCGTACTCGGAGAGACACGCACTGCAACACCATGCGCCGGGGTGTCCGAGTGAGAACACGAAACAGGCGACTGAACGAATTTACCGGGTGGGCAAGATTGATTCTCGATCTTTGGAGGAGTGGAGGTAAGGCGGGCACATCCAGTCAGTCCACTAGTAGAGACGCTCGCGAATGCAACGAGTATCTGTCGTCTAGAGGGCATTAATTGGTATTTCATCCATATTTATAAGTATCTTCCTTCACACAAGTTAGTGAAATCAGGTAATCCAAGCAGAGGCACCCCTCTTCACTGGTTCTACTAGATTCTGGGTTGGCACGAAGTTAGTACTCTATACTAACTTCTCCGACCATCTATTCCTCGGGAATCCACCAGATAACTACCAGGGGACTCAATTTTCCGCGTTCTAACTCACCTCGCTCATGCAACTCCTCGAGCCGCTGATGCACTGGCCGCCGTTTCATTCCAATCGTATCCGCAACCCACCGAGCAGTCACTGCTGGAAACTCCGACTCACGTATCGCCGTCAGAATATCATCATCCGTTCCATCTTCGACATAAATCTTATACTCTGAGTTGTGTTAGCGTATACCGAGTCTGTGATGAACAATGACTAACGTAAGTACAGAGGTTGCAAAATCGATCCTCGCAGCTGCCGAAGAGAAAGCGACAGAGATTGAGGTACCAATGTGTATCGCCGTCTTCGATGAAGGCGCTAACATGGTTGCCTTTCGTAGAATGGATGATGCTCTCTTAGCGAGCATCGATATTGCCCAGAATAAAGCGTACTCGGCGGTGAGTCTAAAAATGCCGACCCATGAACTAGCGGATGCTGGTCAACCAAATGAGTCTCTCTTTGGGATTCATTCGACGAATGATGACCGCATTGTTATCTTTGGAGGTGGATATCCCCTTCGTGCTAACGGCAATGTCGTTGGTGCTGTCGGAGTGAGTGGCGGGGCGGTTGAAGAAGATCGAACCGTTGCTGAAGCCGGTGTTGAAGCATTTGATTCGTAGGCTCTCTATTCGAGAATCCGCTTCAACGGAGTTCGTTTTGCTAATCGAGCGCTGTTTGCTCCAAGAAGTCGAGCTTGCGCAAGTGTTGGTGACGGCAAATCGAATAACGGTTGCTTTGCGGGAAGCCGTTCATGTTGGAGAATAATTCGACTGGGATTTCCGTCTCCAATTGCAACCCCTATTCCGAGTCGTGAATCATCCGCAGCCACATGTGCAACCATGAGAAGGTCGTCTCGCTGCATGCTCTCGACGTACCAGGGAACTCCTTCCTCCTCAATACCATATTCCACGAAATCGAGTATATCGGATCGCTCACCATGGTAGTAGACTTGAATCTGTGGTCGCGTAGATGGTGCAGAATTACTCATCTGTCGCCACCTTCTCGGTAATCGATGTCGAAAGCTCGTCTGGAAGTTCGAAATCAAGGAAAGAATCGCCATCGATATGCGACAGTACAAGCCCAGTGGCAACGGCATTTCTCGGACCCTGTTCTTCTCGAATATTGCCACTGCCACAAACGATGCCATATTCAGCTAAGGTATCCGATATCATCTCGGGGATCTCGAAATCGAGTGCCGACCGACCAACCATCACAACAAACGGTAAATGGCGAATATTTAGCGACGGGGTGATTTGGCGAAGCGCCCGTTCACTATTCGTCACGAACACTTTTTCTTTTGCCTCTCGACGTGTCGTCCGGATCTCTTCCAGCGAATGATCTGTATTGATCGGTTCCATCTCGCCATCGTCCTTTAATAGTACGACTTTTCCAAAGAGCTCAGGGTCAACAGCCGTTTCCAGAAAATCAACAGTCCCGTCTTCATGCCTGATGCTGAAGAGGGTCTCTACTTTCGCAGCTGGATGCTTCTTTATCTCTTCAGCAGTTTTCCGATCCTCTAACCCGAGTTCCGAATCAATGAGCATAGTGACGAGATCACCTGCCCCGGCGAGGTGGATTGATTCAATCTCTTTGTGCTCGTTCATGTATGCCGCATCGGTGGAACCACCTCCGATATCGAGGATTGCAATAGGGAAATCCGTTCCCGGTGTCGTCAATGATCCAAGCACTGCCATTGATGCCTCTATCCCTTGGATGTGAACGTCAACTGCAAGCTCTTGTTCCAGTTCTTCTGCGATCTGTTCCATCGGTAGCCGGTTCGTCTTGACCATTGAGGCAAGCGCAACAGCGTTTTCCATCCGATATTCGCCAGCGACTGCCCCCTTGACTGCCTGAGGAACGATTGTATCCACCGCAAGGATATCGCGAATCTGAATCGAGTTTGGGTCTTGATTCGTGATTTCACTCATTTCAGTACGGGCTCGGTTCAGCATCCCTCCGATGTTGGTGCCGGATTCTCCAACGACATCCTTGAGTGGTCGTAGGTTACTGACCGCTTCTCGAATCACGTGTGCTCCATCCTCAGTATCGACGGTACTCTTCGACCCGTCCTCACCAATTACTGTAAGTGACCCTGCTGGGATGCTCCGTTCTTCGACATCTCCTTCCGGTGTTTTGATCACGACGCCTGATTTGTTCCCAACCAATGCCCGTGCAACCGGGATGATTTTCTGTGTTTCTTCTGCTGTTAACTCGAATAAAGTCGCAATGCCGTAGGGATTCGAGAGGGTGTCGATCGTCTGTCCTGATGAAGCGACTTCGATGGCAGCGGGTTGACCGAGCGGTACTTCATCGATTTCAGTCACCTCGTCTACAATCGGGATATCGATCTCACAGCGGTTGGAAACGAGTACGGCGTCATCCTTCTGGAGTATTGCCCCTTGGATGTCGAATCCTTGCTCGACCCAATCGTTGATAATGGCCGCCGCATCAGCGAAATCAACCTCATTCGGGATACGGAAAATGATATCCTCGCCTTTCGAATGAGTTTGTTGTGACTCCATGATATCGACGATGGTTCCAGTTCCGATTCCAACGCCACCGGGTGTCGATGGATCGTGGCCAATCATCGTCGATTCGGTGATGATCGTTTCAGTAATCGTCTCCATAGCAACATCACCGATTACCGGTGCTGCTTCATTCAACAAAAGCAGATCAAGTTCGTCCACCGCTATTCCGGCGTTTTCTACTCCACGTTCTAGTGCTCGGATAATCCCTGGAATGTTTTCAGTCGTCCCTTTGAGACCGGTCGTCTGAAAGAGACTGCTGGCGACGAATTGCCACGACTCCTGATCATGTCGAATAATTCCAACCTCAGTGCTGGAATTCCCGATATCGATTCCTGCGATGTATTTCATCTGTAGTATCGTGTTCTGTAGCGAAAGGCGGACAAACGTCTGTAACCAATTACCGTACGGATCCTTCAGTAAAGTCCACGTGTTTCGTAGACTTCTGCAGCTTCACGGACGAGTTCTGCGTTGATCTGTGCATCATATTCGTCCTCAAGTTCATCAGCAATATCCAACAGTTTCTCTTTCTCTGCTCCACTTGGCCGAAGTGCATTATAGATCTCTAAGATGCGCTCATCCGGTATCTCAGTCAATTCTGCCGCTCGTTGGAAATTTTGTTTCATCTGCGAACGACCCGCAGATTCTGCGACCGTCGCCTGTTTTTCGAGTGTTTCTGCAGAAATGCGGATGTCAGCTGCATCGACATCGCCGTCTGCTAAGCTCTCGAGCGTTACATCGGACATTGTTTTCCCGGTCGGAGTTTCGACCTGGTCTGGATTCTTGCCGAGCGGATACTCGCTTGGATCGTCTGCGTTGTTATTGTTGGACATGGATCGGTATGGTAATTATTCGAAGTGGGCTTCGAGTTCGACTGGTTCTTGAGTCTCGTCAATTGATTTCGACTCTTTGATGTGGAGCACTGCAGCGAGTGCTTGATATTTCGGCCTGGCCATCGGATCGTTCTCGACCGTGACTGGTGACGGATTCTCCCCTTTTGCGTACTTTGCTGCATTTTTCCCGATGGCTCTAAATTTCTCGCGATCTAAAAGCGGTGCCTGCGGGAATAATTCGAGATTACTAAGTGGAAGCAAATCTGCCTGATGAATCAATGCGGTTCCCTTCGACTGGATACCGACACTGATCCCTGACCCGCTCAACTTTGCGCCTCGATTCCCGAGATTCCCCAGATCGGCAGTATCGACAAACCGAACGAGTCGTGATTTGAGACCTTCCTCTTCGATTCCGGCCATCGTCTCACGAAGCACATCTGCAAGCGGAATATCCACGATCGTTGAGGTTTGTGTTTCGCCGAATGCTGGACTGATCGCGATTACGACTTCGTCACTTTCACTTCCCTTTTCGGCAATTCCTTTCTCTTCAAGTCGAAGCTTTCGTCGACTGGTTTTGGTTTCAGTACTCATTGTTACAATAATCAGATTTCTTCCGGATCGAACGCATGTCGAATGTCTTTAATTTCCTCCCAGCGGTCCTCACTCATGCGATAGCCGGTTCCAGGGCCCTGATAATCATTTCTGTCGTTTACACCGCTAGTTACGTTGAACTCCCCATCGATGACCGCAGAAGTATGGAGATAATCCCCAGAGATCCGCTGCTTAAGCATATTTAACATATTTTCCGCCAACTCGTCAAAACCATGATCGGCAAGGATTTCTACGATATCTAAGCCTGTGATATCTCCTTCCATCAATTCTTCTGCAGCTTTCAGATCCGCAGCTTGGTCTCTGTCCGGCATATCATCACTCCCGTCTCCATACGTCGCAGCCTCAACTTCTTTGTCGGTGATTTGTGGGAAGCCCAGTTCTCGGAATACCACTTGAATAGCTCGTGCGGCAGTATTCCGTACTGCAATCGCATCCTCTTCTGCGATCGGCTTCAGTCCCCCATCAACCTTGAGGTCCCGTTGCACAACGTTGTAGTCATCATAGTCGTATGAGTCGAAGTTCGATCCGGCGAACATATCGTCATAGTTCGGCATGGTGCTATATCCAGAAAAGATGAGGTCCGTTCCAGCGACTAATTGTGGGAATGTCCGTGCCATCTGGCGTTTATGCGAATGAGAGAACGTCTGGTCATTCCCTGATGCGACCTCTAAGTCTACCATCGTCGTAATCAAGTTCTCTGCAAGGACGCCCCGGATTCCCGATGGCACAGCCGATGGGATTGCGATACAGCTAATTCCACCGTTTTGCAATCCTTGGACGCCACATCCTTTGGTCACGAGAACGCAGCGTGACTCCAGATACACCATCGATTTTCCCTCCGCTTGCCCCATATTCACTTCCGAACCGGAACCGGAGGTAAACCGCATCTTCAATCCACGAGAAGCATATCCCGAGGCGAGAAACGCTTTCGACCATGGAGTGTCATCACCGTCCTTGAAGACCGATTCCGTCCCATAGACAGAGACTGTTTCAGCGTACGTCGTCAGGCCTTTCATCCCTAATTCCAGTTCGGTCGCCTCCTCAACAGCACACTGAGTGAGTACTCCCCCGCGCCCAGCTTGGCTTCCGAGCTGCTGAGCGAGTGCGTTAAACGGTGCATATCGAGCAACTCCTACCGTGGTTTCAATTTCGTCAAATCCTCGGAGAGCTGCCTCGGCAGCGTCAGCTGCGATTTGCACGGGATGATCTTTTACACTCGTACAGTGGCCTTGATTGCCTGGCGTTTTTCGAGCACGCATTTTCTGCAATGCCATCATCATCTCCAGTGTGTTCATCTGGTTCACTACTTCAGCCAGTTTTGCTGGAGTCATTGCAGTCGTAAGTTCAATGATGTCTTCACGTGGGATGTTAATATCCACGAGTCGCTGAGCAAACTCAACTGAATCAATAGCGAGTGCTTCCTCGGCTTTCTCCACGTTGATGGAATAGTCGGCAATGAAGAAATCGATAAAATCGAAGTCTTCTCGCTGCTTTCCATCCATCTCGACGATCTCTCCCTCTTCAACAGTCACACTAGGGTCTGGATCATTGGGACTATCCATTGCGATTAGTCCCTCTTCTGGCCACTCTTTTGCGAACCCGTCTTGATTCACCGGCTTTTCGTCAAGTGATTTGAACCGATTCGATCTTTTGTGCTGATTTGTGTCTGCAATTTCGACTTCACCTTCCTCTCTCTCATTCATGCTTTGAAACAGCATACCATGTGACTGGCTCCCACATAGATTTTTCCTATTTTATCATTAAATAAACCAAGTTTGTTTTCAAAACAACAAATTTAGTTGGATTATAACAATAAATATTATAGGTTCTATTGTATATTCGTTTACATTTATATCTCCCGCCATCCTTTTCGAAGTACGAGATGTGATGCTCCGATGTTAGCCAAACCAGTTGAAAGTGCGAAGATAATGTGTTAAATCATTAGACAGAGTACTGAAAGAATTGTTTGAGGCTAGGAGGATTCAATAGTTTCCCTACCCCGTTGGAATCCACCAGATAACAACCCGCGGACTCAATTTCCCACGCTCTACCTTCCCACCCTCATGCAACGCTTCAAGCCGTCAATGAGCGGACGGTCGTTCAATCTCAAGCGTATCCGCCACACCGAGCGGTTACAGCTGGTAGCTCTGATCTCTTGGTTGCTGCGAGTATATCGTCATCACTCACCTTCGCAACATCTCGCTCCTCCTTGCTTAAAGAGACGGAGTTAATATCGATTAATTCGAATCAAGACGTAAGCTATGCCTGGTTCTCTTGTGTATCAACATCATCCTGCGAATAAGCATTACTCACTTGAGGATGTCAAAACAGACCCTCGAAAGTTCGATGTCGACCAGAATGATGATACGAAGATTATCGGCTATCCACTGTCTGGCGGTTTAGTCTATGTTCTATATACGCCTGGTGTTGCAGGAACTGCCGATGATCTCGATCAAGAGGTCGATCCGGAATCTCTTACCGAAATTCTTGAGCCAATGGACCCGGATGACCGCGTCGTCACAATTTGGTTGCTCCGATTCTTCACAGAGATGCACGAGGAAGAATTAGATGGTGGTGACGGGTTACCCATTTACAAGGAAATCGAAATAGACCGTGTTCCTGATGCACTTGAGCAGGTGACTTGGGAGGGAACTGTTACGGAGGTCGCTGGACAACTTATGTCCAATCTCATCCTCAAACATTCTTTACCCAATGCGAATCATCGAACAGGGATTACGATAGCAGAGACGTATCTAGAAGCAGCAGGTGCAGAAATAGAGCTACCTAATACACACACGCCAGATTATGAATGGCAGCAGTGGGTTAACCCATACATCGAGCAGTCGAAGATCATTTTGACGGTGCGTCGGCACAATCTCTATTTTCGCACACTTGAAGAGCATGGCTGTGAAATTGTTCGCCGAAAAGGTGGGATCGACATTCCCCTTGCAGAATATGAGTTAGATATGCCGTATTACGAGGCTTGGGAGATTTATGCTGAACATCACGAAGAAGTCTGCATCAACTTTGTTGAAGAGTTGATTGCGCAGAGTGGAGACTCAACACTACAAGAACAACCAGCACTGGCGAAGGACGAATTCATTGAATTCCTCAATACAGAAAACCAATCAAGTTAGTCTAAAGGATAACGGAAAACGATTAATCTCGAAGCTGGGCGTTCGCTCGCGCAAGCTCCCGGAGATGCTCGTTGTCCGGGACGTTGTATTGCTCACCGGCAGCACGAACGGCTTCTTGGAGCGTCATATAACACAATATGTGATATGGGCTATTAAACTCTTTTACTTTTTTACTCTCTTTTTCGCCTCATTAGAGCACAGGGAACTACCCCTAAAAATGTAGTCAGACGAATTGTTCCTCCGAGCGTGCCGCCCACTCAGTGTCCAGTTCATCTATCTTCATGAGGGGTACATTGTCTTCAAGAACACTGACAGTCAATCATCCGATCTCTCCGGTTGGACAATCACCGACAAGGCTATCACGACTACCTCGTCCTGTTTGAGGCAGCAGTACTACCAGGTAAGACGGCGGCACTCTATACCGGAAATGGGTAAAATTCACTCTCCAAGCTATACTAGAGTTCAGGAAGTGCTGTCTGGAACAACGGTGGTGATACGATCATCACCACGAACGCAGATGGGACAGTGGTACTTGAAAAGGAATATACCAGCCAGAGCGAACCCGCTTACTGTTCCGTTGGAATCCACCAGATCACCACCCGCGGACTCAATTTCCCACGTTCTAATTCACCGCGTTCATGCAACTTCTCGAGCCGCTGATGTACTGGCCGCCGTTCCATTGCAACTGTATCTGCAACCCATCGAGCGATCACCGCTGGAAACTCGGACTCACGAATCACTCGAAGAATATCGTCATCGTGGTCATGAATTACTGGTCCTATCTCGACTATTTTACCGCTGTCTTTTTGTAGTATTCTACCGTCTGGACGCTTGTATGGCTGATTTGATTGTCAAATCTGCAGTGAAAGAACAGCTCGAAGGACAGAATGTGGCTAGCGACTTCTACGATGCACTCGATGAGGAAGTTGCTTCAGTCCTCGACAACGCTGCTCGTCGAGCCGAAGAGAACGACCGCAAAACCGTCCAAGCGCGCGATTTGTAGCTGCTCACTGACTCCTATTTTTGGTGACCGGATGATCAATATCTTCTCTCCGAGCGTTGGCTATGCGAAACGCTTAGGCATATACGAATATTTCGTATATTCGTGAATCCCGTATGAGCGTCACAGACGATACACCCATATCACGAAAACGCCTCCAAACCGTGTTTGAACAACTGGCAAACGACCGAAAACTCGACATCCTCAGCTACGCGGCCGACCACGAGCAGTTCACCGTAACGGCCCTCAAAGACGACCTCGGAATTCCACATACGACAGCACACGACTATTGCCGTGAATTGCACCAGGCAGGCCTTCTGCATCGCGAGCAAATGAAGCCTGCAACCTACAGCGCAGTTGATTTCGACATTCAACTGTCACTCGATGCCATTGCGACAGCTGTCGAGACCGAGTCTGAAACAATCGACTACATGCTTGCGACGTATGGTGACAGTATCATCGACGAACTCCTCGATATCTGGGGGCGTGTCGAAGCAGGTGAACTCACGTACCGCGAGGCGAGTGGTACGCTTGACATGCAGCATGCTGACTTCCTTCGGCTGGCGGCTGAACTCGAGTTGTTCAACCGATGAGTGTCGTTGTACTGGATGCAAACGCAGTTATCATGCATGGTCGAGCGTTTCCGGATCGCGTTCGTACCGCCGTTGAAAAAGGGTCTACTCTCATCCTCCCGCGGTCGGTCAAGCAAGAACTCGTTGACGATGTCCTTGCGAATGACGATGCACCAGTCAATCATCGTGCCTCAGCACGGGCAATCCAAGACCTCGTCGACGAAGGGTTCCTCGTGCTTCGGACACCGGATTTCGAAACGTACAGCGGTATCATTGATGAAGCGCGTCGACGCATTGCAGACGATACGCTCCCGGAACATACCGTCAAGGCCGATCAATACATTCCAGCCCTCGTCTGTGGTCTCGCTACTGACAATACCGTCCACCTGGTAACCGCCGATACAAAACTTCGTACTATCGTCCAAGACATTGCTGCTCGGAACGGGGTAACAGAGAACGTTATTTTGCGTGATCCGTTGACGGTGCTGTAGTAATCAAGATCTGTTTTCCATCCTCTTGGTCATTCTTTGGGAATCCACCAAATAACTACCCGTGGACTCAATTTCCCACGTTCTAACGCACCTCGATCATGCAGCTCCTCAAGCCGCTGATGCACTGGCCGCCGTTCCATCTCCACCGTATCTGCAACCCACCGAGCGGTCACTGCCGGAAACTCGGACTCACGAATCACTCGAAGAATATCGTCATCACTCGCTTTCTCCGCAAATTATCCTGTTCGTCGCATTCACTCTTGTCCTCGGTCAGAGCGCGTACTGAGACTATCACGGAATCCCGATATGCCGATGCCGAAAGTACAGATAGAGGCATGCAATTGGGACATTGAGTAGCGGAATGACCATGAGATAATAGAGAATGGTTGGCTTTTACTCGGAGTGCTTCTGGACATATTGGCGGTCAGAATACACGGCAGGCAGGGAGAGAAGCGCCGCTGCATAACTAGCGAGGATGATCCCCCCAGCAAGATACGTCGTCAAATACCCAGAGACATTGAGCGGAACAAATCTGGCGATACCCATTGTAAAGATCGTCACAACGAACCAGAGAGCGAATAGAACAGGAATTGCGAGGATTACCAGCCACCATCCTCTGGAGTGAAGATATCGCCTGAACAAAGCTCTTGAAAACAGTTCTGTAGTAACCATAGATGGTGTATCGCTTCCTGCCGATAAATCCATTTCTGGAGAGAGATGAATTACTTGAATCTGTTAACCGATCCAAAAAACATTGAAAGAGCGATTGCATGGGAAACACGATTCCAAGCACTCCAAAGAGCTGCATGAGTCGTCGATACGGAGCCAACCGTTCTACGGAATCACCAGACGTTAACTAATTGCCGGGCAATTGGACGCCACTCCAACGGCCTACATCACATTGATCGTGTTCATTATCACCCGCAGCAACCACCGTCCCGTCCGATTTGAGACCAAGAGTATGAGCACACCCTGCTGCAACCGCCACAATATCGTTCCAACCGCTTACATCGCATTGGCCATGCTCATTCCACCCCACGGCTGCCACAGTACTGTCCGATTTGAGGCCGATGGTATGCTCGCTACCCACCGCTATTGCCACAATATCGCTCCAACCACTCACATTGCATTGGCCTTCCATATTCTGACCTACAGCAACCACTGTGCCATCCGATTTCGACCCGACGGTATGAAGATAACCCGCCGCCACCGAAACCATATTACTCCAGTCGCTCACATCGCATTGACCATATCGACTATTTCCTACAGCCGTCACCCTGCCGTTTGATTTCAGCCCGACGGTATGCCAGTCACCCGCTGCTACCGCCACAATATTACTCCAGTCACTCACATTGCATTGGCCTTCTTTATTCCGACCCACAGCAACCGCCGTCCCGTCCAATTGAACCCCGATGGTACGACGCCAACCCGCCGCAACCGTCACAATATCGCGCCAGTCGCTTACATTACATTGATCATGCTTATTCCAACCCACAGCGGTCACCGTGCCGTCCGATCGAAGCCCGACGGTATGGGCGTTCCCCGTATTCGTCGCCATATGGACATTACCAGCCGCGACTGCCACAATATCGCGCCAGCTGCTTACGTCACATTGGCCAAATTTGTTATCACCCACAGCGACCACGGCGCCATCGGATTTCACCCCAACAGTATGACGATGACCTGCCGCAATGGTATCTTTAGGTCTTGAAGCGTCCTTCGACATACTGCAATAGAAAGCTCACCACACAATACATATGTGTCTATTCTGCCTCTACATCCCACGTTCCAACTCACCACGCTCATACAGCTCTTCAAGCCGCTGAGGCACTGGCCGCTGTTCTATCCCAACCGTATTTGCACTCCAGTGAGCAGTCACTGCCGGAAATTCGGACTCACGAATCATCCGAAGAATATCGTTATCAATGACAGAACATACTGGTCCTTCCTTGACTATTCTGCCACTGCTCTTTTGTAGTATTCTACCGTCTGGGCGCTTGTATGGCTGATTTGATTGTCAAATCCGCAGTAAAAGAACAGCTCGAAGGACAGAATGTGGCGAGTGACTTCTACGACGCGCTCGATGAGGAAGTCGCAGAAGTCCTCGACAACGCTGCTCGACGAGCCGAAGAAAACGATCGCAAAACCGTCCAAGCGCGCGATTTGTAGCTGCTCATCGCCTCACTGTAACATCAACCTATTTTTAGGTCGGCGCTACACAAGACTCATTTCCCTAACGACGGACCGCTATTCCGGTCGAGTCCAGATCACCCGACGAGCTTCGGGCTTCTTCTTTCGGATCTCGTCACTCTCATGAAGTCGAGTGAGAACATTATAGGCCGATCGTCGCGACCATCCAAGCTCGTCCGCAATCTCACTCGTCATGTAGGGTTCGAGTGGCTGCATGACCTCTAAGACGGCCACTTCAGTGTGTTCTTGGACATATTCCCCGTTCTCATTACGCGCCCTCTCATCGTTCTTTGTCATACCTACTCTTTCATTTCCGCATGATATAATCTTATTCCTTATAGGGAATACGGTGGTTTTATTACCTATGCCTTACAAGGAATAAGTAGGAAGAACGGTGCCCTCGGGCGTGTAGAAACGCGCCGGGCGTACCAGCACCCGGCACCGGTCTTCCGAATTGGACTGAAAGACCATGTCAACGAAATCGCCTAGTGAACTTGAAGCTGACGAGACGGCACAGAAACGCGCGCAGTGGGAACAGTTCTCCTACGACGTTGAAGCTCTCGAACAGGTCGAAGTGACCAACGAGAGTCATGAGAACCTCGATGACCACCAATACGTCGTGGCGCTGGACGACGTGACGGGCGACGCAATGGCGTGTACCTGCCCGCATCACGCCCACCGGAGCGCGTTCTGCAAGCACATGACTGCCGTCGAGAATGCGACTGATAACGGGACGCTCACGGCGTTCCCATCGGACGAGGAGACGGACGAAGACGACACTGAATCGGCAGAGTGCGACTGCGACGGTCTCGGTGACTTCCCGTGCTGGCCGTGCGTTCGTACGGGTCGCAAAGAACTGCCGAACTAACCACCGCTTCAGCATTTTTTATTCATGTCTCACTAAATGATGGTCTCAGAGATCACCGACCAGCGAACGCTCACAGAAAGTGCGGATGCACGGCTAACAGATACGACGTAATTCAGACGACGAAGACAGTACTACTTGAGATAGTCAAGTACAGTTAGTGCGTGACTAAGGTCATCCACTACGCGTTACAAATCTTGGGAGACCAATGCCAACAACAAGCAGTACGAAAAACGAGATCATGAAGGCCGTATCTTGAGCGATGCCGTTTGATTTCAGTAAGAATTCGACTGCGTATGCTGCGGGGAGGGCTACGACGATAAAGGCAATCGTTATCCAATTTTCACGGCTTACCATCAGTATTTTCGGATAAACATTCTCTCCTGAAATAATTTGTGTGTAGTAACGATCACGCCGCAGAACTGTTTCTTGCCGATTCTACTCAGAGCAACTGTGGAGTAATAAGGTTGCACCAAAAATTCCTGGTAGTACTACGAATTCGGCGACGCAAATCACAGCACAATGTTAACCTATGGACGGATATGTTCGACACTTCACAGTACTGCAAACGGTTCACTTCGCCGAACTGGTGGATGATTTGCGAGGAGAGCAGTGGATAGTCTCCGCGATAGAGAATTAGACACGAGCAAGATTATTGCGAACTATCGTTTTTGTTCGAGTCATTTCTATCGTGTTTGCATCGGAATTTAGATGGAGTTTGGTTAGTAGTCAATACTAACTTCAGACACCCACGATGAAACTTCTCACCTACTATAGCCAACCAAAACTCGTTGAAAAGCCTCGGGAGAGATTTGAACTCTCGACCGACTCCTTACAAAGGAGTTGCTCTGCCAGCCTGAGCTACCAAGGCGCCTCAATATCACAAATCTCTCAATAAAGGCTTTCCCTTTTCTTTGCCCCTTGCCATTGTAATTGATCCCATGTCCTCCTTCTAACTGGTGGATCATGTAACTAGTTGACGCACAAGAACTTTGATCAAATACAAATGACTATCAAAAAATGTTCCAGCGTGCGGTAGAGCGGACTCTCTTTGATCTTGCGTGTGGAATTTATACTAGCATTCTTGCAACAGTGGTCGTTACACTCCTTACGAGCACTCACTACTTCTCACGCATTTCACTCATTACAGTATGCTTCGGCTTCTTGTGTGGTGTTTTTCTTGCAGTTGTTCGAGACGATCTCGCTGAATTGCTTGTTCGCACTCGTCTCTATCTCATACTCTTGATCGGACCATTCTTTGTGTATCTGATCAGTGATGTTGTTACCGTAGTTAGCACGAACCCAGATTTAACTGTGCTACAGAATTGGATCGCTGGAGCTCTCCTTCTCACAATTGCCGGATTTTTCCTCTCTATCACAACGATGAACTACTATACTGTGATCCTCCGCCGTCATGAAGAAGTTCTCACAGAGTGGTTTGGACGACCTGATTCCTCGTATCTCCGTTTCGTTCGACTACTATCGATCGTGGGTGGTCTCATCTTCCTTGTGGGCGGATTCATACTCCACATCTCGATAGAATCACTCCAAGGTTTGTTCCCCTCGATTGGAGGTGTTCTCCTTGGCAATGCAATTGTCATAGGAAAAACAAAGCACTACACGTTGGTTGAGAGCGGCCTCCTCGTAAAACGGAGTGGAACATTTAACAACCGGTTTATTCCACGCCACCAGCTACGCTCGGTCGAATGCAATGGGGATGTTCTCACGATTCATCGAGGATTCCCATGGCCACTGCCATTTCGATGTCGACTCGCACTGATTCCAGATTCTGAATCAGTAGTCCACTCACTTCAGAAGTATGTAGACGAAAATTAGAACAAAGATTCCTACCGAAAGAGGACACGGCGAATCGGGGTCTGAATGAGATACAATGCGATTGTGGCGCCAAGGAATGGCGTGAGAGCATCACTGACTGTGTGAATATTGTTGATGAGGAGATTGACGAGTACAGCAATGATTCCAATGAGAACAGAAAACGCCAGACGCTGCCTGTCAAATAAGAGTTCTCGAGAGGAGGGAGATAAGCGATCGGAGTTTGCGGTCATACAAATACATTGGATAGTGTTCTGAATAAACATTACGAGTGGATCGAAATTAGCGTATCTCTATCTTTTCAAGAATCACTCAACACCCACTCGGTTATCGCACCGAGGAATGGCTCTCGCTTCTTTCCCTAGTTGCCCTTCGATATGGCTCTCATTTAGTAGCGAACAGCACCTGATCACGAGGCTGCCATCTCGATAATCACTGAAACAGTCGAACTCGTTATAATAACTATTTGACGTTGTGCACTCTCATAGAGACTACAGTATGGTTACAGAGCAAACTCGAGCCCGTATGGAGTTTATCGGAAGTATCGCTAGCCTACTGGCAATCTTGCTGTTTCGGAGACGCTCTGATGAGTCTGAACCCCTCTCTCGTCGCTGGATGATTGCTGGCATTGTTAGTATGATCCCGTATCAGTGGGCGTACGATCGTGATTGGTATTCACTCAAGAGTTCTACTCGACGACGGGGAATCGCGACGATGGGGTGGTCAGCTATTCAGCAATTCATCCTGCCAGAAAATGAGTCCGTCAAGTATAGTTTCTCAATCGGAATGCTCGCTGGTGGCATTGTATACCGCCTTTGGTATGGTATGCTTCAGCCTCTCCCCACCATCGATAACGAGTAGACCAGAACTGCCAGAGATCACCGGTTCAACATCTGGATGATCAACCAATAGTGATTCGTCTCTCTCACTCTCAAGGATCAGCCGTAATTCTCACTCACCATCACTGATTTCGATACCAAGAATGTGGATGTTGTCGGCTTGCTCAGTGTCAATTTTAGGCGCTGAACTGGGTGACAGAGACATGACTGGATCACTTGAATATCCCTGCTCGGGCACACTATGGCACGCGTTCGAGCAGGAAGGAGGGGGTGGCGAGGGAGAGGACGTGTGGATCGGGAGTGATGGCGCCAGACCCACGCGAGACCCATTCAGGGTGTCAGAGGCAACCGCGCCACACCTGGTCCTTTGGGGGGTTCGGTAAATGCTTTGTGCTATTCTTAAAAAAGAAGACAATCAGACAAGCAAACGTTATCTTAAGTAGATCCGTTAGCCACCGGGTTGTTACCGCGAGAAACTGCGACTCACGTATCGGCGCCAAAATATCGTCGTCAGCTGTGTCTACTTACTTCGACAGCTGTGCATTTCCGTCAGTGTTAGTGACTACCCGAGTAACGTCGTACAATTAGAAACCAAGAGCGATCTTACTTCACCGGAAACCGAAGTAGTGCCCCAACGCCACTAAAGGCAGTCACGAATTGCGATCCACGTTCGGTATCACTGTTTATCACATATCCGTTGCCACCCTGCTGTTCGACAGCTGTTTCCAACTCTTCTCGTTGGTCTCGCGGTACTGTCGATGCGATGAGTACGGACTCAACCGCCCCAAACTCGGTCGCTCGCTCTACCTCTTCGGCACCATATGCAACCAGAACACCATCTCGAAGCCGCGAGTAAAATTCATCGAGCATCTTACGTCCTTCTCGCTGTTCGGCATCAAGCAGTTGCTCGCCTGCTTTTTCAACAAGCTGGTCCAACCCTTGCACGGTCGCATACTCAACCGAGTACGTTCCGAGCAGTCGATTGCGCAACCGATGGTCAAGATAGCCGTCCGAGACGAACTGCTTTGCAGTCGCGAGCGTTCCTCCAACGACGAGCCCGGTAACCGTTCCTTCGTCACCAGTGAATGCACCGGTGGCGATATTACCGACCTGCTGAAAGAACTCGTGGACTTGCCGTTCGCGGTCGCGCTCGAACCGCTGGGCAGATTGCCCACCGGCTCTGGATTTCCCCATCACTTGGCTTTCGAACGTCCGAATCGGGATGATGCGCTCTCCAACGAGTCGTCCAACAGCAGCGCCACCGCGTTCGATGACGATGAGTCCAAAGGTTTCGTTCGGCGTAACCGCTTCAACCAAGGGAGTAAGATCGAAGTGATCGTCGCATCGGTACGTTGACTCCGTAACTGGAGCGGGTAAGTCGTCGAAAGCAGTCGAGATCAACTCACCCTCAACGATACCAGCATAGACCACGAGTCCCGTCTCTGGTGTCTTTTCGTATCGACGGAGGATCCGCTGGACACGCTTGAGTGCTTGTTGAACGTGGTCCCGTGTCTGATCGGATTTGATATTCTCGGCACTGGCGTATTCCTGGGCAATTCGTTCTCGAATCGATCCCAACGACTTACTGTTGGGAACAGTAACGGTGACGAGTTCAGTACCGTCTCCTGTGAGTGATTCGAGGTGCTCGATCTGGTCGCGAAGGTCGTATGTTTGTGACATTGTATACTGGTAGCTTGTGAGTAGTCGATTGGCGATGCCGTGAGGCCGACCTAACGACCCCTGCCACCAGCTATGAAAACAGAGAGATACCGCTCATCGACTGCACGACCGTATTGATGCACGAATGTGAGCGGTGCATATCATAACACAGGAACCGCTCAGCTAAAAGAATTCTGGAGAATTATGCTTCTGTATTGACTGGAACCTGCTCGAATCCCATCGTCGAAAAGTCACTGTCGAAGGCGAATAGATGCTCTATCTCGTGCTCTCGAGCAAGCACTGCACTCGTCTGATCCACGAATGAAATCTGCTGGTCGTCGAAACGCTCGAACTCTTCACACGCTTCGTCGAACGTCTGCTTACCCACTGGTAGGATATTGAACGTCTGGGACTGTCGAACCGTCGAAAGCGCCTCAACAGCTGCTGTGTGTCCAATCTGGTACAGCATGAGTGTCGTAAACTCTGAAAGCACATACCGACTGGTGAACACCGGTCCATACTCGCCTGCTTCCATCCCATCGAAGACCACATTTGCTGCGTCGTGATTCACATCCTCCTCGTCGAAGGCAGCGTACAATCCACCAGTATCGACGAACAGCGGCAGTGGACGACTCATTTCGACCGATTCCCATAGAGGATATCATCTACGTGCTCGGAGGCATCAGTGGACTCTCCAGAGCTGTAGGTCGTCCGTGAAAAGATCGGATCACTCGGATCGACCTCATGCACTGAATCCTCATCGACAAGCCACCAGACGACTCGTCCAGCAGTCTGACGACTCTTCACGTGGCCCTGGTCCTTGAGTTGCCCAAGTTTTCGCCGAGCAGTCTCTCGTGAACACTCAAGCGCATCAGCGACATCACCAGAGGTCACTACTGGTCCCTCTACTTCCTCGAAGATAGCGAGTACGTCGGCGAGCGTTACTGTCTCGACGTACTGCCCAGAATCACCGCGGTCTTTGGACATACTCCACAGTACACACTACCGAAGTATATCCCTGTTGGTGTATGCCATGTGGTGAATGCCAATCTTTATGGCCATGTGGCGAATACAATATGGTAGGAAGAAGGGTGCTCTCGGGCGTGTGTAGAAACGTGCCGGGTGGTGGAACACCCGGCACCGGTCTTCCGAAATCCAAGCCAGAAGACCATGTCAACGAAATCGCCTAGTGAACTTGAAGCTGACGAGACGGCACAGAACCGCGCACAGGCCGAACACTTCTCCTTCGACGTCGATGCCCTCGGAATGGTCGAAGTCACCAACGAGAGCCACGACAAGCCCGCAGACCACCAGTATACCGTCTCCATCGACGACGTGACGCACGAACTGATGGCCTGCACCTGCCCGCATCACGGCCACCGCAATGCCTTCTGTAAACACATGGCCGCCGTCGAAAACGCGACCGACGACCGTACGCTCGACACATTCCCGGCCGAGGACGACCGTATTAGTGGCCCGTACACGGGCTACGACAAGTACGGCAACGTTGATCACACCTACTGGCAGTGTGAGGACTGTGTGCGGAAGTCACGCGGAAAGGCGCTCTCACTGACTGCTGCTAACCTATCCATTTTTCCATTTATGTCACGCCAAACAACGCTTTCCGATGGTGCCCGGCGAATGCTCGCGAAAGAGCGGATGCAACAACTGACAATATTTTCGAGATACAGTTAATTCCACTTGACCCAGTGCTGACTTACGTGCGAAGAATTCGATCCCTGGCTTCAGGTACAACGTGAGAGACGACGGTTTTTGCTAGTTGTGCAGACCCTCACGTTGACGAGGTTGCAGCTCCCCTCGACACATGCAAATGCGGATAGCAAGTTAGTAACGACATTGTTTGAGTATGCAACTCAATGATAACAATTGTAAAACCATCACTCGTCTACTAACCGAGTTGTTTAGCAGATGTCCTTTTCACTGCCCGCAACCTATTAGCGGCCATGAATGGGGAAGAAGAGGATGAGTCTATGGTGGGACGAATGGACGAGTCCCGAGTCAGATTCTGGTTTCTACTCGATGGAGATCGATGGCTGATTACGAGCATGCTGACTATTGGTCTGTTCATTATTCTCGTCGTTTTTGGGACGATCGGTCCCTCATCGTTCCGTTCGGTCATGAGCAGCACAAATCAAGTTGGGATCGCCTTTCAGGCGTTTATCGCTTCGCTCGTTACTGGTGTGACGCTCGTCGTCACAATCGGCCAATTAGTTCTTTCACAAGAACTCGGATCGCTAAAAACAAAGCGTAAACGAATGGAGGATGCTGTTGAGTTCCGCCGTGATGTTGACAGTATTTTCGGTACAATTGGACCACCGGATCCCGAAACCTTTCTCCGCAATCTTGTTCAGAAGAGCAAAGAACGTGCCGAAACCCTCGAAGAAACTCTTACAGACAACAGTAATAACGAGCTTTGTGAACAGGTCAATGAATTTGTTACCGCCCTCGTCGAGAACGCTAACGAGGTCGAAGATCAATTAGCGGATGCTGAATTTGGCGAGTTCAATCTGCTCCGTACCGCCATGAACTATAACCATTCCTGGAAGCTGTATGGTGCCCTGTGGCTGAAATCTGAGTACGAAGATAGTCTTAATGATGAGGAGCAACATGCATTCGATGAGTTAATTGACGTGCTCATGATTTTCGGCCCGCTGCGAGAGCATTTCAAATCGCTCTACTTCCAATGGGAACTCGTGCGTCTTATTCGGTCGATCTTGCTTACTGCATTTCCTGCATTAGCCGTTGCTATTGCGACACTCCTTTTTCTGGCTCCGACCTCGTTTCCTGGTGTGACCTTCGGCGTCGCGAATATCATCTGGGTCGTTAGCGCGTCTTCGGCGATCACTATCGTCCCATTTTTTGTACTTACCTCTATTGTCTTGCGAATTGCAACGATTGCGAAGCGAACGAGTGCAATCGGTCCGTTTATTCTCCATGAATCGGACCGTGGTGACGACCTCGATTTAGAGGTAGAGAATTAACTCTCGTATTCGAAGATATTCCAAAACGCGTAGATGACACGGTATCACGTCTCCTTAATATAAATTTCGGTCGTAATGATCCTCGGTGGCGTCAATTAATGTATACCGTAAGTGAGGACACAGCAAGTTGACCCTTATCTCCTCTTTCAGTGGCCCACAGAATGGAGAGGGATGTATTCGAACCGAATGATTAGCGAATCCACCGAACTACCCGGAGAAACACCGAAACAGGGGTTCCAATACCAGGTATTTTTGAAGAGAGAGCTGCTGCACCGAGAAGTAACAAGCCACTCTTTCGGCGTCCACGATCGAATGCGATTGCTGCATCGATTACTGTCGAGACAATATTCATCCGATTCACCGATTTTGAGTCAAATTTGGACATTGTTGCGGTCTACTATTAGAGAAGCATCAGAGTACAATAAAGACACTTGGTGATACAGATCCGCTCTATCTACTATTGTTACCTCGTTGAAGTCACTTCTTTTTGCAATATTGTTCATGTTATTTAACCGGATTGTTATTGTTCAGTTGTTGAAGCTCTTCAGGGGTGAGCCCAGTTGATTTTGTCTCTTCACTCGCAACACCGCTCGTCACGATCGTTCGAAACGCTTCTTCCAAGCTCATATCAATATCGTGTACTCGGTCTGGTGCGACATAGATAACAAACCCACCCATCACTGGATTTGGAGCCATTGGTAAAAAGAGAGTATTCATTTCCTGTTGCTGAGCCGATTCTAATACGGAATCAGGTGCTTGTGCAGTTTTGAACGCGATCGTGTATGAGCCACTAGTTGGATATTCAACTAATTTAACATCCCTGAAATTGTCTGCCTCATCGTCAACCATTACGTCACTCATTCGCCGAAAGCTTACATAGATCGTTCCGAGCCCTGGGATTCGACCAATCATTCCATCGAAATAGTCAATCATCCGCTCACCATTCTGAGAACGGGCAATAGATCCAATAAGAATGATAAGCGCAAAAACGATGGCTGCTACAAACAATCCGAGAAGTAGAAGTGAATTATACGGGAAAACGCCAAGAAGTGGATTAAGTATACGGGCCACGAACTGGAGAAGAACAACAAGGATGTAGAGAGTAACAAGTAACGGAATGATAACTGCAACACCAGTTAAAATCGTTTCACGGAATGTTATATAGAGTGGTGAATTTTCGCTTTCTATGAGGGGACTTTTCTTTGAGTTCTGCGTAGGCATTTCACAAATTTAGTTTCGCATTCTTATGAGAATACTGGCTGAAAACGCACGGCAGTTATATTATATTCAAATGAATTGAAACAATTTGATGGACTTTTCACATTGAAATCTCACATTAATTCGCATCTTGCTGATTAAGACTCAGCTGGGAGCTGACGACTCGCACGACTGGGAGCAATTCAGTTCAACGGTACGCCAGGAGCTTGATAATAAGCGCTAGTCATGCTTCTACTGGCTGCAAGTGAACCTCAAGGACATGGTTGTTAGATCGAGCGTGAGTCACTTCATAGAGTTGCCATGGAAAGAAATCTACCAGCCCTACACCAATTTCCATTTCCTCTACGTCGGTCTCCCCCAATTGCAACTTTATAGTATCCAACAGATATGCAATATACAGACCAATATCTCATTTTGCCTTTGGGCGCAAGCCAAATACTCTTCATCGTTGGACGGATAACTTAGGCATGGCTGATCCCGGACAATTACTACTTCTCATTGTTGCAAGTGGTGCAAGCTTTGTTATGGCGTGGACGATCGGCGCAGGCTCCTCGGGATCAACTCCATTTGCTCCTGCAGTCGGAGCTCGTGCTATTTCGGTGATGCGAGCTGGATTTATTGTCGGTATCTTAGGAATCGCTGGTGCCGTGCTTCAAGGCGCAAATGTCGCAGATGCGGTTGGGACTGGCCTCGTCGGTGGTGTTTCGCTCACTGCACCCGCGGCAACAGTTCTTCTCTTACTCGCAGCAGGCCTCGTGGTGATTGGTATTTTTACAGGCTATCCGATTGCAACAGCATTCACGGTCACTGGTGCTGTTATTGGCGTTGGATTAGCTCTTGGTGGAACCCCTGTCTGGTCTGCGTATATCGAGATTGCAACGTTATGGGTTCTTATTCCGTTTGTCGGTGGAGGCATCGCATACCTCACAGCTCGACTATTGCGACATGAGAATATCCCGGAGCGCTCTAGCATTCCCGTCCTCGGTGGCATTGTCGGTCTAGTTCTAGCAAATATTCCTTTCACCCTTCTCGGATCGGCTCCCGGTGGCACGTCGATTGCCGCTACTATTGCAATGCGAATTCCAGTGACACCGGCTATCGGAACTGTTGTTGTATCCGTTCTATTTGTTCTCTTTCTCGCAGGTCTTCTTCGGTGGGATCTCAATTCTGACGTCGAAGAAGCCCAGCAACATTTTCTCTTAGCACTCGGCGGGCTTGTTGCGTTCTCGGCGGGAGGAAGCCAAGTTGGACTGGCTGTTGGTCCCTTACTTGCAGCATTCAACGGTGCATCGCTCTCAATCACGATGCCACTACTAGCACTTCTGATATTCGGCGGTATTGGATTGTTAGCAGGCTCGTGGATGGGTGCTCCTCGAATGATTAAAGCAATCGCACAGGATTACTCCTCACTGGGTCCACGTCGGTCGATTGCTGCGTTGATTCCCTCGTTTGCAATTGCTCAGACAGCAGTCTTATTCGGAATACCAGTGTCGTTTAACGAGGTCATTGTCAGCGCCGTTGTGGGCAGTGGATTTGTGGTTGGGGGTGCAGGTATGAGCACGCAGAAAATGCTCTATACTGTGCTGGCGTGGCTCGGTTCACTAGTGCTTGCAATTGGTCTTGGGTATGGAACTATGTGGGTGGTTCAAGTAGTCCTTTGAATGGAAATATAAATTTCATCAGTCTGCTTCTTTCCACGCGTCTGATGCTTGCCCATGGAACTCCCCTTTCGCTTTCCGCTCACGCGGCCAAAATGTCATCACGAATAATATTAAATAAAACACTCCGACGATACTGACGACGATTTCACCGGGAATACCAGGGATTGCTGCTGTTTCGTTCCATGTCTCATCAGGGACAAAGATAGTGATACGGAAGAGCCAGGCGAGACCAAGTAATACCAACAATGGAAGATAAATCCGTTTGAGGCGACGAGCTAGTGTCTCAATATATGATACTTTATACGTGGGATGTTTAAGATCGTTAGCGATTTCTTCGCGTCAATTAGAGAGTGGTACCCCCTCCGGGTCGAATGCGTTCGCAAGGACGTTTTCTTCGATAAGACGAACTCGTGCCCGATAGGCATCGTACATCCGATATCGGCGGCAACGACAGGCGTCACGAAGAATCGCCAAAATGGACATCGATGCCGACACAAACAGGTGGAGACCCTATAATTGAGATAATCAACTAATCAGATTTCGGCCGTGGTAGTGATACACTTTCTCAGGGGTTCAAATCTAATGAACAATCATCTGCTTTCATCAACCGCCAGAACAAGTTTATAACTACCATCCTTAGCAATGTTGGAGTGCTCATGGGGGTTGTACTTGCGGAGGGATATTCCTCCAGTGAGTGCCCAGATGTGAGAGACAATGGGAGAGAGCACTGACAACACACCTAACGATAATCAGCGTACAGCAACAGAACCATCGATCGCATTCCTCATTCTCGAGGCAATTACGGCACGAGAAGAGATCAATCCAGATGACTGCCCACCATTATATGATGTCATCGATCCAGATGCCCTTGACAACTTGTTCATACCAACGCAAGCAGGGAGTAAACGCTACGGAAAAGTAACTTTTCAGTACTGTGGCTACCGCGTTACTGTCACCGGTGATAGAACAATTTCTCTTGATCCTCTTCCTGTAGATGAGTCCTGATTTCGACGGCGTCTCCGTCAGTCCGTCCGTGTTTTTTGGTTTGGTTCCGTGAGTGTTGTTTCGGGAGGTTCTGTTGTTTTACTTGTACTCAGCAGATGATCGACGAGAGTACCATGACCACGCCGTAGTCGCTCGGAGAGCGCTTGGTGGCTTACGCCAAGGGCTTCCGCGAGTTCCTCGGCCGTGCTCTCCCGTGGAACTGAGTAGTACCCCTGATCAGCAGCAAGGTGGAGTGCATTTTGCTGAGTCTCGGTGAGCCCAAATCGAGCGCTCCGTTGGTCGTTGAATTCCTGGATATTCTCAATGTCAAATTCGATACCGTGTTCCTGACAGTAGTCATGAGTCCGTGTGACTGAATCGCGATTAACAAACAATAGTCGCAAGTGCCACGTTTTTTCTTGTCCTCTCGCAGCAAGGACTGTCGCTTTTTCAGTCACGAGAATTCGAATGAGATGCTCAATATGGTCGACCCATTCGAGTTGATACAAATATTCTGTCTCGAAGTCAGCAATCAACTGAAACTCGGCCACACTTTCATCGGCAGTAAAGGCTTCTTCGAGTGTGGTTTGATCTGACGTGGTGATCCAGATGAATGGCATCAAGCTGTCTGAATTAGTTGCAACTATTTGCTCGACTTCGAAGGTCACTGTCTCAAGCGTGTTGAGTGTGTGTTCGAGTGCAAATTGCTCAGCGGGGAATGTCACCTCGACAATCGTTCCAGCCATTAATATGGGTATATCCTGTCAGTCAATATCTATTTTTTCTAAGCTCGCACGATCTATCTTGTTTGTACTTTGTCGGCTAACTGCCGTCTTTAGCCTGGTCGCGAACCAGAACGAAAACACGTCTCTTGTCCCAGAGATACCGTTTTTAGGATATCGACCGAAGGCTAATATGATAAAAACTCGAAGAGTAGACTGATGTGTGCCCAAAACGCTACTCAATGGGAGTACTACAGTCTCAGACCACCACGTGAAGAAACACAGAAAGAAGCGAGTGATCCAACGGACAAACTCAACGAACTTGGAGCCGATGGGTGGGAGTTCGTCAGTACCATCGAGTACGAAGGTGGAGGCACGAAATACCTCGTTTTGAAACGACCCGTAGAAGACGAACTGGAGGACTGAATGAGTCACAACGAAAGCGACATCGGAACTGCGAATACGATGCGAGGACGGTCCGAGGAGAGTCGACTCAAAATCTGGGTTCTCTTTCGGATGAATCGGTTCCTTCTGACTGGATTGCTTGCTCTTCTTGTCTTTCTCTCATTTCTCGTCTTCAGTCTCACTCTGGATCCGTCCTTTCCAAGCGAAATCAAGTCAACCGACACAATTGAAACGATCTTCTCTGCGATGATCGGTGTCATCGTCACCGGAACAACACTCGTCGTCACTATCAGCCAGCTTGTTCTCTCACAAGAAAACGGGCCATTAGGTGACCAACGGAAGCGGATGAGTGATGCAATGGACTTTCGCACCTATACGAAAGACTTGTTCAACTCTGTCGTCCCAGCCGATCCTTCAGCATTTCTTGGAGAAC
Source organism: Haladaptatus sp. CMAA 1909 (assembly GCF_043952005.1). Classification (NCBI taxonomy): domain Archaea; kingdom Methanobacteriati; phylum Methanobacteriota; class Halobacteria; order Halobacteriales; family Haladaptataceae; genus Haladaptatus; species Haladaptatus sp. CMAA 1909. The sequence continues at coordinate 206,585 of NZ_JBIOAV010000002.1, forward strand.
TCGTGAATGAAACTGAACGGCGAGCAGAGGTTCTTGATCGCCTAGTCGGAGAGAGTGATAATGAGGAACTAACCCGCCAAGTATCCGAGTTCGCCGATAGTCTTCACGGAAACGCGAAAGAAGTCCAAGACGAGCTCGAAGGGTCCCAGTTTGGAACGTTTGATGTTCTATTTTCGGCATTGAACTTCAACTATGGGTGGAAGATCTACCAAGTTGAACGGATGACCGACGAATTTTCTGATTCGCTGACTGATGACCAACGAATGGCCTTTGATGATTTAGAGACAGCGTTGGCCATGTTTGGACCTGCTCGTGAGCATATTAAGACGCTGTACTTTCAGTGGGCACTCGTGGATCTCTCTCAATTTATCCTCTATGCAGCTGTTCCAGCACTCATCGTTTCCGGTGGTATGTTGACCTTCGTTGGAGCGGAAACATTCAGCGGTACACTTCTTGCCATTCCTACGGTGACATGGGTTGTAAGTGGAGCGTTTACAGTGACACTCATTCCCTTCCTCCTGTTTACCTCCTACATCCTTCGCATCGCACCCGTTGCCAAGCGAACGCTTGCTATCGGTCCACTCATTCTTCGTGAGTCTCAACGATAAGGATCATTCCATAACGGTACCTCAAATCAACAGTATTCTTGGTAGCTGGTGATCTAAAGTCTCCAATAAGCGCCACGACAAGCCCACTGACCACCAATATTCCGTCTCCATTGACGACGTGACTGACAAACTGATGGCCTGCACGTGCCCGCATCACGTCCACCGGAACGCCTTCTGTAAACACATGGCTGCCGTCGAAAGCGCAATCGACGACGGGACGCTTGAGGCCTTCCCGTCAGAGGGCGACGATACCGAACCAGCGGAGTGCGACTGCGACGGTCTCAGTGGCTTCCCGTGCTGGCCGTGCGTAAGGATGGGACGAAAAGAACTGCCAAACTAACCCGCACTCCGCTTTTTCAATCTCTGGCACAGCGATTGATGTTCCTGTTACCTCCGTTTCTTCTCGTGTGGAATCTGTATCTCGTGTTCGTATTCACAGTAGCAGAAAAAGAAGCAGCCTCGAGTACTATGCTCAAAACCATTCCCATACCGATGGTATGATCTCTAGGGTTGCTAATCCCAGATAGAGGCCGAAAACAATGGCAGCAATCCCTGCCACGAGTCCAGCAAGTGAGGTTCTAGACAAGGCAATGATTATGCCAGTCCATACCAGAACTACAGCAACTCCAACTAAGAGGAGCGTCCCAACCATCCCTAAAATGGCGTCTTCAACTGCTCTGTAAACCAGTTCATATAGCTCCTGTTCTTCAAGTTCATTTACGGTGACAGTCTCTGATGAGTCCATGCTTTCAATGCTGTAGTACGTTCGAAAAAATTTGCGACTCAGAAAATTAAAACCTCGGGAGTACGGGACTACCGAACTAAAGCAAACTACCGTCTAAGGACTCAACGACATATGGTGGTTGGGAACAACGGGTCACTTGGGGACAAACCGGACAATAAAACCTCTCATGACGTTACTGTGGATCACAAAAGGGATGTAGAGTATCCCCCGAGACAAACGAATCCCGTTTTGGACTGGACGGATTGCCACCGTCCGATTGTATCCTATTACTCATTGATGATAAATCTACCGAGAATTTTCAAAATTCGATAGAATTGTTGAGGAGGACCGAAACGAAGGGGGGTGGGTGGTAACCCTTCTTGACGAGGTTTTCTCTCGTCTCGCGCGGTCACGAACGAAACCGCACCTAATATTAATTCTGTATGACTTTATTCTTACTCTGTCTCTATCTAGATAAGGAAAACCAAGCGACAGCGGTACAATTGACGGAGTTTTACGCACTGCTCGAAAGTAACTGATTCTTGGGATTGAGATCGGCTGCACCGTAAGAAGACTGAATTTGATTACTTCACCGAAAAAATAGTCATGGTAACACGAGGTGGTTCGTCAGCCACTCACGTTAGAGATCTTGAAACGACACTCTATAATAGAATCGCTAAACTAGACCGTGCCTCTATTGACGACGTACCAAGAAATCGATGCTCGAAACACAACAAGTGAAGGAGGGAAAGTGATGACCTACTCGATTCCCACGTAGTCAGTCTGTTTCAACTACCCTTGGAGCGACGTACTGAGCAGGTTGAGTTCGCTGCTGAAGATGGACGCATTACCGCTGAAGCGCCGCGTGTCGCCCTGGCTCAGAGACTGGCCACCTCGGCTGAACATGAAGGTGGTGATCTGACCCTGCCCACCACCGCCGCCACCAAGGAGGTAGCGGATGATGTAGCCGTTGTAGTCGTCCGGCTGGCTAATCTCCGGCACGTTGCCCCCACCGGGTCGTTCGAGAAGTCGAACCGTCGTCGCTGCTTCCAACGAGTTCACGACCCGGAACTCGACGTCTGGGTGGTAGTCGTAGGTGTACACCAGGACGTTCTGGTTCTGCGCCGCAGCGGTGCCGGCACTCCCCAATCCCAATGCGAGCGCACCCGTCGCGAGCGCGCCTTTCTTCATGAACGAGCGTCGATCATTCGATTCGATGTTGGGCTCGTCTCTTGGTGTCTCTTCTGACATTCTCTGATTCCCCAGTCATGACTATGCTCATCACCAGTATAAAGCAGCCATAATGTTCAGTGTACCAACACACCCCTACTGTAAGCCCACTGTTGGTAGTGGGGATTTCTAGTGTGGTATCGAGGGTTACTAGCCTCCATTTCTCCTCCCAAACAGCGGGAATCATCAGGGGTGAGTAACGGACGGTGTAGACGAGTCCGATATTCCTAGGGACGTGACGTTTACCAATGAAGGGTTCGCAGAGATCGCGAGCGAGCTCGAGACACTTTTACTCTCGATATTCGCGGAGGCAGGGTTCATTGCCTGGGATCAAGGGTCGGGGGAGATCCGCCATGGGCCGAATTTTGAGGTGCTACGCCCGTTACTTGGGTTAATCGTGGCCCATCAGGACGACCTGCCCGATGGGCGGTTATAACGAACAAATAGGTAGTTTAGTGCATGCTACTCGTAAGCAATGAGAATTCACTGAACTCTGACAGTGGTGACGAAACACCCGAAGGAATCCAGAACCAGTACAAATAGTTCTCGATAGAAGCAAGCACTGCTGTCGTCAAAAACGCGACCGACGACGGGACGCTCAACGCATTTCCGTCGAGGAGAGTGAAGACAATGCCGACCCCGAAGACAGTGACTGCGACGGTCTCAACAGTTTCCCGTGTTAGCCATGCGTGCAAACGGGACGAAAGAACCTGCCGAACTAACCCCTTCAGCTGTTTTTCTCCATGGCACGCCAAGTGACGGTCTTGGATATCACCGACTAGCAAGCGCTGATGGAAAGCACGTATGAAATAACCGATAATATTCTCGAGACACAGACACTCCTACTCGACCCAGTGCTGACTCAGGCGCGGAGAATTCGATCCCTGGTTTCAGATACAATGTGAGAGACGACGGTTTTTGCTAGTGTTGCAGACCCTCACGTTGTCGAGGTTGCGGTTCCCCCCGACACGTGTAACTGCGGATAGCAGGTCAGTATCGACCTGTTTGAGTATGCAACGATCTAGCGATTAACCCTGATCGTACCACTCAATCATTCAGTACCCCGTCTAAAGAATGCTCACGTGTTATTAGTAACAATAAGATTATATAAAGTACCTCCGATAGCATTCTGACTTCATGCTATCTCTAGTAGACGGCTCTTACACACGACTAAGTGGGAAAGATAAAATCGAGGGAGGGTCGTTTTCATGGTTGGGTTGATCGGTATTCTTGGTGACTATTCTGGTTCTACTTCGAAAATTACGAATTCATTACACGGATCGAAAGAATCGACCACCTCTACCTACAGAACCACGTCCGCTACTGTTCATATGGCGTTTCACTCACAGGCAAACGATAGTCAACCAGTTTGGTGCCGCGATGGCGAAGTCCAAATGTGGCTCCTGGGTGAAGCGTACGGTTTCCAGGACAAATCCGGATATACTTCCCGTCCATCCTCAATGGCAAGCGTTGAGTTTTGCGCATCGCTCTACGAACGACTCGGCTGGGAATTCCTTACTGGTCTCAACGGTAATTTCGTCGGTATCGTCTACGATCACGTTAGTGAGACCGTCTCAATTTTTCTCGACCGATTCGGGACTCATCCCGTTTTTTACGCCCGAGTTGATGGAACGCTTGTGTTTTCGACACAAATCCAACTACTTCCTTCCTTCTCACAGATCAGCCGTCGATTTGATCACGAATATCTCTTCGAATATCTTACGCTTCGCAGAGTTTTCGGGACTAAGACACCACTTCGTGATATCGAAAAACTTCCTCCGGCATCTGTCACGGCATACGACCTCTCCACTCACGAAGTTACGTCGGAGATCTACTGGACCCCTCACTATCAACCGGAGGACAAACCGTTCGAGCACTTCGTCGAAACGTTCATCGACGTTTTCCAGGACGTCATCGACGAGCGTTTGGACTCGGATCGTGAGCCCGGTCTCATGTTGAGTGGTGGAAGCGACTCACGGTTGATTTTAGCTGCCGCAAATCGTCAACTTACTGCCTTTCATCTCGCTGAGTGGAACAATCGGGAGGCACGAATCGCCGAACAGGTCGCCGAAATCGGCAACGCAGACCTTCGAATCCTTCACCGAACGGATACCACGTATCTGGAAACGTTACCGAAGAACGCGTCGCTTTCCAATTTCGATGGCTACTACTTCCAAGGCTATCTCACCCCCTTCGCGGACGAAATCACCGAGTCGGTTGATTCGCTCTTCACCGGCCTCTATGCTGATACGCTGTTCAAACGTTATCCTATTCCAACCCGTTCACAATCGCTCGGATCATTGGGAACGCTCACGTTACCGGTCGGCGTCAAGATGAGCTCACTGACGGATATTCTCGAGTACTGGATTTCTTCGGCCGGGACGGCGCTCGCTTCGCCGCCGGAATACCTCACCACGTCTCACGACCTCCATGAAATCCTGTCCGCGAACGTCGGTTGGGATGATGGGAAAATCGACCACCACGGCATACGCTACGATTCATTGGACGACTTGCTCGTCTGTAGCACGTACTATCCCCTCTCGAACGATTCCGAGTTAATCAATCTACATAGCCTCCGACAGCTGTGTCCGTCTCACATTCCCTTCTTGGATAACCGGCTCGTAGATTTACACCTTCGAATACCCAAAAGATACCGCCTCCGACGCGATCTCATCAATCGGGCCGTCCAACGGCTTGCTCCCGAACTCGCGGCTATCCCACATCCATCATCGGATGTCCCGATCGCGCGGTCTTATCCAGTGCAGTATCTCGGGCGACAAGTGGCCAGCTTCCGACGCAAACACTTACCGAGACACCAACCACCGAAATATCACCTCAATCAAGATTCGTGGCGGGATCACGCGAGGTTTGCTCGCCACGAAGACTTCGTAATCGATGCCATCCGCAAGCACAAGCCTACGATCCAGACACTTCCATTCTTGGATTGGAAGGGGGTAAAAACGGTCTATCGAAAGCATCAGAACGGAGAAAACAGGACTGCGGAACTGTACACGCTTCTTACCCTGTTGGAGATGCCGATGATAAAGCAGGCGACGATGATGAATCAAATGCACTCCTTTTCGCCCGGTGCAGCGGAAGAAAGTGCATAGCCCGATACTACGTCATTCGCCGTCGGATCCCCTGGGAAATTTCGGATCGTGCTATACGGACCGTTGGGAGTGGATCGTCTACGTGGCAGTAATCGAAGTTCGGCATCTCATAACACGAAAGCAGAACCTCCTTTATAGCTGCAGAAAGCGGTGGACGACCGACGATTGATGAATCGTCGCGGACGATGCTCGTGAGATATTCCAACTCACCGGTCATGTAATGCGTTCCGACACCGACCTCGTAGCCCGGTTCGATCGAGTCGGTGTTGCCGATCACCTGAAGCCAGTACCAGTACGGGAAATCCGCACCTGCAGCCGTCGCACATGTAAGTGATTGCCACATTCGAGGATTGATTTCGACGAGTTTGAATTCACCAGTTGTCGCATCTTTAATGTATTCGATACACGCGAGTCCATGCCATTCGAGTTCATCGAGGATCGCTCGACCCGCTGTTTCTAAGCTCGGAATCTCGACGGATTCACGGTATACACCACCACCACCGGTATACGAATCCCCGCGAATCTGTCGATGCTGAAACGTCGCGAGCGGTTTACCGTGGTCGTAGAGCGCACCGAATACGTACTCGTCCGTTCCATCGATGTACTCTTGAACGATCGGGACATGGTCCATTGCTTCGCACGTTGTCGCGATATCGAGTGACTCGTTCGACGGGACGTGCTGTACCGACTTGACGATCGACGACTCGGATGGCTCATACGAGTCGATGTACTCGTCGACGAGCAGGTTGTATCGCGATTTGACGACCCGATCGACCTCCCATTCGGTGGCTTCGTCCAGTAGACGTGTCTCCGGCACTGGTACCCCTGTGCGCTCTGCAATATCCATCAACTGCTTTCGATCATGGACTCTCTTCAATGTCTCAAGTGGCGGGACGACGAGGCTAACGTACCGATCGAATTCGTCGTGATACTTCGAGAGGACGTATGTATCCTGTGGACGATGTGGAATAATCGTGTGCACATCCGGACGGGCAGCGATTCCTAGAAGTGCGTCCTTGTACGCCAGTATTTCGTACGAGGGCGGAACTCGTACGACTTCTTCGCAAAATCGGGATGCGGCAACCGGAAGGTGTTCATCTGCTACTGCGACGATTGTTCGTATGTTTGCCCGGGTAAGTGACCGTACCGATGCATACCCATGTGGATACCGTGAAGCGGGTATCACAACCCCATTTGGTTCGTCTCTATTCACCCCTTCGTTAGTCGTTCTCATGCTATTCCTCCGGTATAGGAGAAGATAGGCTCTCCAATTTGTCTTTTGTCCCCTGGACGAATTCTTGAGGGCATCGTCAAATGGCTGGTAGATGTATCCCTCTACTCAAAGACGACGAAAACCATGGGCAGATAATTGAGATTGCACCCTCGCTCAACACGAATCGACTATCCACGAACTCACAGCGATCGAAAAATCTTACCTCCAAAGCGTTACTCCAGGGATGCGAACTAACTACGATCTGATTGAACTGGCTTCCAACAGGATGACGGAGTAACCCCAACTGAGTGAGGTGCTTATCAATTATCTCGGAGTTAAGTACTCAAGCTATTCAACCAGCTCCAGTCATGACCTCCCTACCACTGCAGGCCGAAAACGCCCGTGACCATTTCGATAAGTGTGACAATGACTGATAGCGCATACTCTCCTCGCTAGTTGGAAGGTGAATGTTGAAGACAGGGTACGTGCTTACTCGCTCAAAATGTGTGGACCTTGAAGTATAGACGAAGGAGGAGAGAGGCGGAAGACAGTGGATGTCTGCAGATTGGTCAAAATCATGTCCACTGCAAGCACGGGACTGGCGTCGAAATCGTAACGAAAGACGGCCCCTTGATGTGTTCCCGTCGAAAGAGAACACCGATGAGACGGACGACGACGAGTGTGAGACAACAGAGTGCTCTTGTGATTGCCTGAATGGCGTTCCACGCTGGCCGTGCATACGTGCAGGTCGCAAGGAACTACCGAACTAACCACCGCTTCAGCTGTTTTTATCCATGGCACGCCAAGTGACGGTCTCCGATATCACTGACCAGCGAACGCTCACCGAAAGCGCGAATGCTGCGACCGACGATACTCTCGAGTCACCGACGGCCCTCCTCGACCGAGCACAGCAACACGCAACGAACGTCGCCGCCGAGCACTTCCCGGATCTGCCGGTCAAAACGATCAACTGGGAGGTTTCACACCAAGCCCAACGACAGGCGAGGGTCACGAGGTACGACCCTGCAACAGAGGCAATCACGATTGCACTGACCTGGACGGTCGACGAACACCACGGCTGGGAGCAATTCAGTGGAACCGTCCGGCACGAACTCATCCACGCCTGGCAGTACCACGAGTTCGGTGAGGCAGATCACGGCGCAACATTCACTCGCTGGACGGACCGCCTCGATACTTCGCAACACTGCGAACGCTTCACCACGCCCAAGTGGTGGCTCGTCTGCAAGGACTGCGGTGGTCGGATTCCACGGTATCGACGCTCGAAAACCGTCCCCAACCCGGAGCAGTACAGCTGTAGCAAGTGCTGTGGTTCACTCCGTTGTAAGTCGAGCAACTGCACGGTCGATATCGATGTCCATGAGCGAAACGACAGCCCACGGAGAGACAAACGACTCTCGATTCAGTGTGCCCGCCTCGAATTCGTTCGCTAGTGAGAGCCCTTCGGGATACTCCTTCGTCGTAATCCCAAGCGCGATGTACTGTTGCCCGGCAAACGGATGGTCCTGCCCGCTGATAATCAAATACGGCCGTCGAGGTGTATTTCCAAACGGATCAGAAGCAACGACTACGGCACCACGGTCATACATCACTCCTCCCCCGTCGAAGAGCTCTCTTGTTCCTGCTCGTCAAGATCCGGAAGATCATCGTCCCAGTCTGGATTCTCGTCGTAGTAGTCGCCCTCGAACTGCATCGCAACCGTCTCTAATCCGATGAGGCTTGCCGTGTGAGCATCGTACGCTTCAGGGTTGATTGCCCAGTACTCACCCTTATGCCGGACGAGTCCCCGCGTCTCGAGTCGACTCAGTGTCGTTCCAACACTCCCACGGGGGATATCGAGTTCCTTGGCTAATTCACCAGCACGGTATCCCAGCTCTGGATCCTCGGCAAGGAACTCGAGGATGTACCGTCCATTCGTGTTTTCATTCGGTAGCTCTGTTGGGTGGTAGCTCTCGAAGTCGACGGGCATGTGTAATAGTATGTAATCAGACGTAATAAGACTGCTGTAGTGGACACCACAGGCACGAAACGATACACCAATCACAGTCACCATTGACGACATGACCGGGGAGCTAATGGCCTGTACCTGTCCACATCACGTCCACCACAACGGCTTCTGCAAACACATGGCCGCCGTCGCAATACCGATGAGACACTCAAGACATAATAGTAGCTCTGGTGCTCTCGATCACTTATAAAAGTACCTTACTGCCATGGAACCCAGAACATAGAAGATGATTCCATTAGAGACTGCTAGTTAGGTTCTTTATCGTCCTAAGATGTACCCCCAATCGTTACCCTCTCACCTCAAAAGAAATATTTCGAGAGAATGGTTCATTGAGTATCTATGGATAGCTCCCGCCCTGTTCGTTGCAACCCTGACGTATTGTAGTTATTTAGCTACGCACCAATATCCGGCATTCGGTGGTGGTTTATTCCTTTCAATGGCAGAGCAGATTGCAAAGCACGGATACCAATTCCCTCGAATAGTGCCTCAGTACACAGCAAACGGAGTCCCGTTTGCTTATCCACCGTTGATGTTCTATTGTCTTGCCGTTCTTCATGGCATCTTCCATGTAGATCTCTTCACACTGACGCGCTATCTTCCAGGAGTAATTACTATCGCGAGTTTATTCCCGTTTTACCTGTTTAGCAAAGAGTTGCTTCAATCTCCTCAACGGGCAGGAATTGCGAGTTTTATCCTTGCGACTACACCTGTGTTCATTCGATGGCACTTTTCGGCTGGCGGTGTTGTTCGAGCGCCCGCTTTCCTGTTCTCACTCGCTGGATTATATACAGCATTGCGTCTGTGTAAAACGACATCGTGGCGATGGATCTCACCAACTGTCGTATGGTTCACATTAACTGCACTTACTCATCCAGAGTACACCCTCTTTCTGAGCGTGAGCATTATTGTCTTTACTAGCGTATATGCTCGGACAATTCGTGGATTCACATACAGTCTTCTCGTTGCAATTTGTGGGTTCTTTCTAACCATTCCTTGGTGGGGGAGGATTATTTCGATCTATAGTATCGATAATATCGTCTCGGCATCGAGTACCCATGGTGGCCTTGGTGGTGGGATTACTGTCCTGACTGATTTCGTTCTCACTTCGTCTCATTCTTCCGCAGCTGTCACAACACAGCCGCACTCCTACGGCATCATACTGACCACCTTGTGGTACGCTATTCCGATCATAGGTATTGTTTATCTCATCAGCTCTCGTCGCCTTTTTCTCCCGGGATGGCTCCTTTTTGTCGGTATAATCACTGGAGAACTTCGATTTATTTTCACAGTCGGATCATTAGTGACAGCTGTATTCGTACTTGATGGAGCCATTCCATGGATCACACGGCAATTACAACCGTCACTGTCACGTCAACATGCTCTTACCGCGGTATTATTGATTCTCGCTATTCTCGGAGGGAATATCATGACACTGTATGCTTCCGGCGCCGTTACGGAGTATGGGGGTAGTAATTCGATGCCATCGTTCGTCGACGAACAGGACTACGCGGCGATGCAATGGACACAGCGGAACATCGACCAGTCCTCGGAATTTATTGTCATCGGCGATGCTGCGGAGTGGTTTCCATATTTGGCAAATCGGACGAACGTCGTCGGACCATGGGGGGTAGAGTGGGAACGGAGTCCAGTAGCGTATCAATGGCAATATACGGCCTATCAACGGCTTTCAACGACAACATCTGTGACAGATTTAAACCAGAAAATCGCCCTGACCTCCACGACTCCGGACTATATCTACGTACCAAGGGGGACATACACCGTATACGGACGGAAATATCATCAACAGCGGTCCTTCATGACGGAATTGTATCGTTCGGACGAGTATCGCCGTGTATACCGAAATCGAGGAGTCGTAATTTTCGAACGGACGACGAATTCGTCCACGTAGACGGTGATTCCGATTTTTCCTATTCGATATACGCCATAGTCGACGAGAAAATGCAGAGACACCTCATTGCTCGATCGGTCAGTGGTGTTAGTCGAATATTCGCATAAGATACTGGGTCGTTTGATCGATATCCCATGTGGAGGTAAACCTTTTAATCGCATTCGTTAGTTTTGCCCACGCTTCTGGAGCGATCGCTAGCCCATGACTCATTGATGGAATGTTCGTTTCAGTACCGCGAAACCGAGCGACTTGCTGACGGAACAATGGATCGAACGCTTCTTTTGACACGTCTTTTCTCGCTGGGATGGCGCCCCGAGCCTGTGTGAATTTCTTTTGGGCGTCATGGGATCCAATATATCGTAAAAATTTGGACGTACCCCTATGCGATTGACTGACTTTCGGATACGGAAACAAGATCACACTTAGTAGGAAGTGATCCTGGGTACCAGGGAATACCATATGGCCCCAATCTGTCCCGAAGTGGAACTCATCGTCGGTGATGAATCTCTTGGCGGTCCAGTCTCCCTGATAGAAAAACGCAATGTCTCCATTTCGAAACCGTTTCGCTGCTTGGTGCCAGCTGAGGGGCATAACTGTATCGGAGGATTGTTTGCAATACTGCTTGACTGATTCGAGTGAACTCCTTACCGCATCCTCGTTAGATCGCACATTCCCCCCCACAATGGATCGATGAGTTTGGACTCCGAACTCGCCTAATAGCATCGATTCCCATAGTTCCAAGGTTGACCAGAGAGTTTTCGTCGCGTGCACGATACCGTCTGCCTCGCTATCCTCTTCGATAGTTTCTACAGCGTCCAGCAGCGTTTGTGGATCGTCTACTAATTTTGGATCGATCCCATTGGTTTCCAAAACTTCAATGTTGTAAAATAGGTTGTTGAGCCGGTGAATACTGAATGGGATAGCAACGTACGATCGATCTACTTTCGACAGTTGCCTTACGATCGGTGAAAACGACTCCCATCCCGTTTTGCCAGACCAAAAATCTTCACGAATCTGTGTAAGTGTCCCTGCATCGACATACGTCTGGAGGTTTTTACCACCCCATGTCTGCCACGAGCTGGGAAAGTCGTCGTCGATGATTTGCTTTTTAACTGTCGTTTGCAAATCGCCACCTACTCGTCCACTAATAGTCTGGTCATCCACCTTCAGATCCGAGTGACGTTGCTGAAAGTCATCGAAAAGAACCTGAGCAGCATCCTTTTCAATAGAGGTTGACCATGAGTGTAAAATGTCAAGTGACGTCGGTTGAGTTTGTTGTTCTTCTGTAAAAGTTGGTGTCCGATTTTGTTCTCGAACACTAGAGCAACCCGCAAGACTACTCACTCCTACACCAGTAAAAATCGATTTAAGATAGAAACGACGTGATTGCATAGTTGCTATGTTGTCGTAACTTTTCCTCCATCATATATCGTCTCATCTCTGGATCGGTACTCTGTTGCACTTGGTTGTTGTCGGAAACGACCGCGCTATAAGACCCTCGAACGTACTCAGTAGTGCTTTCTCACTCACTGGCTTAGGTAGCTCTTTGAGTCATTAATGTGTAATCTAAATAAAATTACTGAATCACAATGACACCAATCAGACATCATCAACTGTAATTGTGACTCTTTCGGATTCTTAGGCAAAAATTCTGACTTAGGATGCCTAGTCTGCAAGCATGGCAGCTAGTCTATGCACACGCAGAGGGGTTGGAAGTAGTGGCGATGAGATAGCTATATGGTGTTCTCGTAGCCGATGGTGAACCGATTTCGCAGTTCACCATCCGTCGAAGGATGGTGTGCCTCTGACTTTATTTCGACAGGTCTAGTGATCGGGTTCCCTCGAGCCACGTCAACCAATGAACATTCCAAAAAGACATTTGACCAGCCTCTTATGATCATCTACTCGACTTTGTGCTCCTCTCCACCACCCCTAAGTAACCAACAAACAGAGACCCTCGTCAGATTCTGAACCGACTCAACGTTGGTCATTCGTCAACTAAGGCTTGTGAGACTAAACGAACGAATCACCACATCACGTCTACGAGACGGAACAGAAACACGCCCAGACCGAACAATTTTCCTTCGACATCGATACCCCCGGAATGGTCGAAGTCACCAACGAGAGCCACGAGAACCCCGCAGAGCACCAATACGTCGTCACACTGGACGACGTGACTGAGGAACTGATGGCCTGCACGTGCCCGCATCACGTCCACCGGAACGCCTTTTGCAAGCACATGGCCGCCGTCGAAACCGCAACCAAGGACAGAACACTCGACGCCTTCCCGTCCGAGGACGACGAGTCCGAACTCGAAGACTGCGACTGTGAGGGCCTCGGTGACTTCCCGTGCTGGCCATGCGTGCGAACGGGTCACAAAGAACTGCCGAACTAACCCCGTCTCCTTTTTTCAGTTCTGTCACGCCAAACAACGCTGTCCGATGGCACCCAGCGAACGCTGACCGAGTGTGCGGATACGACTGAACGCGACGACGCACCAACGACTGAGTAGGACCTGCTCGACCGAGTGCACACGCACGCGGCGAACATCGCCGCTGCGCATTTCCCCTCCCTACCTGTTGAAGCGATTGAATGGGAGGTGTTCCACCGGGTGAAACGGCAAGCAGGTGTATAACGGATTAGTCGTCCGAGGGTGTCGCCACCTGCTCCGATTGATGGTTCGTAACATCGATGCCACCAACGAGTTCTCGATATGGATACGGTAGCTCGATTGCCTCGGCATCACAACGTTCTTTCACGGCCTGGACGAATTCCGAGCGAACCTTCGTGAAGTTAGCACGGCTCGGGTTCGCAATCCAAAAGCGTGTTTGGAGCCCCACGTAGAAATCGGCGAGTTCGGTTACCCGAATACTCGTTTCGGGATCGTCCATAATCTCTGGATTCTTATCAGCCTCATCGAGAATCACTTCTTTGGCATGATCAATATCATCGTCATACCCAATACCGAAGACGAATTGCTGGCGGAGTTTATTGTAGGCGACTGGATTTTTTAATGCGTTATTCGCGAGTTCGCTATTTGGAACAGTGATCCGTTCGTTATCGAACGTTCGGATCCGAGAAACGCGCAGGTCGATGTCTTCAACAATACCGACAATGCCGTTGACCTCAATCCAATCACCGACGTCGAACGGTTCATCCTTGAGAATGAAAATTCCCGCCACAAAGTTACTCAAAAGGTCTTGTGAGGCAAACCCGACTGCAAGAGCGATTGCACCAGCGAACACACCGAATGCAGCAATAACGTTGCCAAAGCCAGCAATGGTGAATGCAATCGCAAACGCTAGAATGAGATTGACGACACCCGTGAGACTTTCAGCCAGACTCTTTACGCTTGGATCATGACCTTGCCTGTCTAGTAGTCGTTTAATAAATGGAATGAGAATCGTTTTGCCGAGTAGCCAAGCAACAATGAAGGTGCCAATAAAGAGTACTGTGGGGATGGCGTATTCGGAGACGAGTTGCTGTGTTTCTGGAAGTACCTGATCTGCTTGTCCCTGTAAGAGGATGGTAGTCAGTGCTAGTATCTTCAACCACATGTGTATCTAATTATTAGGATAATCCCATTTCAGCTCAATGGCCGCCGTCGAGAACACGATAAACGACGGGACGCTCGAGGCCTTCTCCTCCAAGGACGACAACAATGCGGAACTGGAAGACTACGACTGTGAGGGCCTCAACGGGTTCCCGTGCTGGCCGTGCGTACGAACGGGATGGACAGAACTGCCGAACTAACCCCTGCCCCACCTTGATACTATTTCTGCGACCGCGATTTGTGGTCGCCTCATAATCGGGACCAGATTCGTTGAGACTACTCTTTTCCCTTTGTAGCTTGTTTCTACCTCGTATGAGCAAAGTCTGTACGTACTGTGGGAGTGACGTGCATGCACATGAGCCCGTCTATGTCGACGAAGAACGAGAGGGAGAACGAACCGCTGTCGGACAGTTCTGTAATTATACGTGTCTCGCCCGGTGCATCGAGGAGAACGAACTCGAGACTGGCGCATGCTGCCAACTCGATCTCGCCTAACCACTGATGCTGTATCTCTTCTCAGAAACCGATAACACTCCTCGGCACCGATGAGCCTGCTCGACCAGGTATGAATACATACTCCAGGAAAGCAGATTCGTTCATTTTATTTCACAATTTTATATTGTGGCCAAAAGCTATCTAACGCCACCGCTGGTAGCCTCCGTCTCGCCCATGACTGACCAACCTCGCTCCAGCCGACGAACCGCACTCAAACTCACCGGTAGTGCCCTCACAGCAACGACTCTCGCTGGTTGTACTAGCAGTCTACCAGGCAGTGGTGAGAGCAAGCAAGAAGGCGAGTCGAAGGAGAAGAGCAACAGTAGAAACAAGCAAAAAGGCAAAGAGATCCGTCTCGGTGCAAAACAAAGCGGGTGGCAAGGACGCGCTCCTAAGTCCATCAAGGGCAAGAAAAACCCGACACTCACACTCCAACCTGGCCAGAAGTACACCCTCACCTGGGAGAATCTCGACGGCAAAGAACACGAACTCTACATCGTCAATAACAAGGACAACCCGGTTATTAAAAGCGAAGACGCTGAAGAAAAAGGCAAGACCGTGAGCACAACCTTTACCGCTTCGAAAAAGATGGTTCAGTACTACTGTGAGTATCACCCGCAATCAATGCGAGGCAATATCAAACTTCAGCAAAAACAGTAGCCGTAGTTGCTCCCATCAAGTCCACCGCAATCCTTTTTGTATTCACCCATGAGTTGTCTCATATGTTCGAATTCATACGAGACAACACGTCGGAACTGCGGCGGATCACTTCGTTTGGCACTGTCTAGATAAGGACGAGCAGGTTGAAGAGTTAGTGATTCATGCTACTCTCAAACCTGCTCAAAAAGAGTTTAGAGACGGCTACGCTTGAATGTTGGGAGCGTGAGCGGACGGCGACGCCCGTTAGGGCGTTCGCCGTCCGGCTTCACGCGACCGGTTGTTCGCTCAGGGAAACAAAATCGATTCTTGCGCTCCTCGGCGTAAAACGTTCGCATCAAGCGATTTTTCAATGGGTTCATCGGGTATCTGACAGCGTTTCCGACCCGCCGTCGGCGCTGCCGACGGCGGGTCGCGGTCGACGAAACCGCTGTCAAAATCAGTGGCGAATGGTCTTGGGTGTACGCTGCAATAGACACTGAAACAAAACTGCTGCTCGGTATCGATGTATTTGATCAGCATGGCACTGATCA
The DNA here is from genome assembly GCF_043952005.1 of Haladaptatus sp. CMAA 1909. Lineage (NCBI taxonomy): Archaea > Methanobacteriati > Methanobacteriota > Halobacteria > Halobacteriales > Haladaptataceae > Haladaptatus > Haladaptatus sp. CMAA 1909. The sequence goes on from NZ_JBIOAV010000002.1 coordinate 222,643, forward strand.
AGCGGCTGCGTTTCTGTCTGGATTGGCCGAGAAACACGATCTCTCGGACGCCGTGTTTCTCGTTGATGGCTATGGATATCGGACTGCCCTCTTTCGGATCGGGTTGAGCGGTCGGCTCGACGACACCGAGCGAAACCTGATCGAAAAGTGGTTTCACACGCTCAAGCAGCGGATCGACCGCTTCCATACGTCGTGGGTGGGCAGTCGGCCGAGCGTCCAGCGGTGGCTTGAACAGTTTGTGCATTACTATAACCATCAGCGACCGCATCAATCGCTCAACAACCGAACGCCTGTCGAAGAGGAGCTAAACTAGACAGTGCCCTTCGTTTCTTTTCATCACGCTCGCATTCGGTTTGCTTGCCTACGACTACTGGGCGGCACACGGCTTAGGCGATGCGATGCTTGTCTTTGTAGCAGGTTGTGGGTTTCTAGCCCTGCTCGTTTCCCTCCCTGTCATAGTTCGGTCTTTTTCTTCGCTCTCTGCCAACAAGCAGTAACTTAAACCTCACTTAGAAGCGATACACGACAGACGACCCCGATGATGACGAGTTGAGCGGTGATTCCTCGGATGACACTGAATTGGACGAGAGCGAAAGCTCGGGAAGCGATGACTCTGGATATTCTGATTCCATCAACTCATCCACCGAAGAGGATTCCCAAGAGGACTGCTGACACAGCCAGTCGATACCCCTCTTTTCATGACCGACAGATCACGGCGACGGTTTCTTACATCGGCCATCACGAGTTTCGGTCTGCTTGCTGAATAATCCTATTATACGAGAAACCAGAACCGACATGACAACTCCCACCTCCACTGAATCTATGTCAAAAACCGTCAACGAACTCCGCAACGAAATTCGACAGGCTGTCGGGAGACACGAACGGATTGAATCGACGTCTTTCACCAAAGAAGCCCTTGCAGCAATTTGTGCGGCTGTCAACTACGATATCGACACAAACAATCTCCCATCCAAACCCCAGATGCGGGCTGGAATCCTCTGGAAAATCGGCGAACTGGACGACGATAACCCAGACCAAACGTCAAACGCGTTCCGAAAGGCAGAGCTCGAAGCGATTGCAGCTGCGCTACAAGACAACGAGTGACTTCGAACTTCCTCACGCCAATAACAGTAGTATAGACAGTTCAATCCACCAGATCTGCTAACCAGAATTCGTATTCACCGTCGGTAGTGCCATTTGCATTCTCTCGGATGGGAATCCCGGCCCGTAAGATGGACCTCAAAGGCATGACAGCGGGATCATGCCCCCGTGTGGGCCGGAATTCGTGATGTTGCGGATTGGATGATAGTTGGGTAGCCGCTGTGAACTGCGTTTACAGCTACCCTGTCGAGAGATCGTGTCTCTAACTTCACTTCGTCAGGTGTAGTGGCCGAGTTTCCTCGAGCCAACCCAATCGATGAACTCACCGGAAAAAGACATTCTGACCAGTCTCTCAAAACCAAACTCCAACAGTAATTTCTACGGTACTAATCGATCAAGGTCTCATCGGCTAACCGACGTTCTCATTCAAGCTCTTTCGCACTCTCACTCGACACAAGAATTTCATTGACTACCCTCTGCACATCGCCATTGCTTAGCGCTCTCCCACAAGTAGTAACTCATTTATTCAAACCGAAATAATCACTTGACGAGCGAGGGTTGCCAAGCTAGGCCAACGGCGGTGGGCTTAAGACCCGCTCGTGTAGACGTCCATGGGTTCGAATCCCATCCCTCGCATCCATCTTCACACTTAACCCGAGATATCCCTGGGAGCCCAGGTCACCTTGACAGACGCCTCTGCCATATCAACGGTGTCTTGAGTTACTAGTCACTTGTGACGCCCAATGCAACAGGGTGCACAAATGCCAGACGACACAGATGATCCAGAAACAACCCCACCGACTGACGCGCTAACCGAGCTTCCACCAAGTGCGAAATTGGTTGTCAAGGTGCTCGAATATAATGACGATGGACTTACACAGGGTGAGCTCACCGATAAAACCTTACTCTCACCCCGGACAGTTCGCTATGCGCTCACGCGACTCGAAGATCACGATCTTGTCGACTCACGTTTCTTTTTTGCTGATGCGCGAAAACGCTGTTATTCTCTTTCCTTCGAGTAAGGACGGATATCCGACGTGAAAGTAACAGTTCTACGCAATCAACTAGGCTAGACCCCATTTCTCATTGTCGAACTCCAAATTATCCCGATTAACACAATTGACTCTTTTGAAATTGATCGCCTCGAAGGAAGTGGAGTGGAGCGAGGGGGTGGATCAGGGTGATGGCGCCAAATCCGGTGATGTCAAAGCACCCTCGCTACATGTTATCATTCAACATGGATTGTTAAATGCTTTGTGGCGCGGTTAAAATGAGCTAAAATTCCCACAAACTGAACTAGGGCTACCCCTCCAGCAACGATGAACTCACCACGAAGCGCTACAAGAGGCCTGTCGGCAGTCAATTACGGTGCCAAGCCAGAAAACTGCGACTATCTTGATTGTTCATCTTGCTTGAAGTGCGCGTTTGGAGGGAGTCGGATTAGCCCACACTGCATTCACAAGAGCGCTAATTCAAACGCTACACGGTGGAGTTTTCGCATAATTAACTATCTTGGTGAACAAAGGTCTCGTATGGATGACGAAGCCCACATTGAGGCGTGTACAGTCTGTGGCAATGAAACTATGCACACGGTCTCTATTGAAATAATTGAGGAAGGTGAAGATGATGGGAATGGGTCTTCACGACAACCATATCATATCGCAGAATGTGTCGAATGTGGAACTAAAACACAGCAACGGGTGAACAAGGCCTAACAAAGTGAGTATATCGTAGCTACTGCTGTCATTTGCCCAAGCCGACCGCTCCACTACACTTAGATCAAGAAACCAAGATCGGCTTTATTTATATCAATTCTGACGTTAGTTCATCTCAGGCGCCAAACCCTATCAAACAACACCGCAAGGAATCGCTCGTCTATTATAGAACGTGGAAGGAAGGCATCTCGTGATTGCTCGTGCCATCTCCCTCCACGGTCGGGTATGAGATGATGCAGGTCCCCGACAAAGGCAGATAGATCGAGATGTGAATAGCCGTTGTGGCTATTATTCGCAAGTATCCATCAGCCAGTACTAGACTCTCTCGGTGATGTATCGCTCCCCCGGGGTTAGAGAGTAGTATAGAAACCGCTCAGACAGCGCATATTTGGTTAAAGTATACCCGTGGGGGGTAGTCTTCCAAACTTCCACACAAGATGACAAGTATAAAAAGAAGATTCTCATCGATACATTGTCTGATGCTTGTGATAACGAGAACTAGTTGAAACCGAACCAATTGCACATATCTTGATAGAAGTGCTGGAATTCGTTATGATGAAATCCATCGATGAAATCGATGGGATATTTTCTCCATTGAATCAGAAGAGACTGAATCCATTCATTCGCTGTCGTCGCAATCGGCATCACCATCTGCGTCAACCATCTTGAACCCACCCATGCCGATACGGATACCCTCTGGGTCCCCGCCGGTAATCGCGGCGATTTCTTCTGGGGTCCAGGGTGTGTGCTCTTGGGCGGGCATCTTATACGTATAATTAGACGCCGGACAAATAAAACTACTCTGTGGAGAACTAATCCACGCCTGGCAGGATCACGAGTTCGGCGACGCGGATCATGGAGCCACGTCACCCGCTGGACGGATCGCCTCGACATAACCCAGCATACGAGCGCTTTACTGCACCCAAGTGGTGGCCGGTGTGCGAGGACTGCGGCGGTCGAACTCCCCGCTACTGACGCTCGAAAACGGTTCGTAACTCAAAGCAGTACTGCTGTAGCAAGTGCGGTGGGTCACTCCACGTCGAAGAGAGCGATACTCACTGATCAAATTCTGTTTAAGTAGTTCTCGCGACAAGCAGTAGATACGAGGAAGATTTTCGCGGGATGCTGCTTTCCATGAGAGCCATTTCATCACCATTGCTTCATAGAATACGCTCTAGTTAGTATTTTGTACTAACGACAATTAACTCCTTGAACTTCTCTTTTACTCATCCGTGCAAAGAACGTAATAGGACAGGAAGCAAGGTAGTGCGCTAGATTCTGTCTTCTCAGTGCTCAAGTCGAACTACAGGTTAGCATACTATCTTAATCCCGAACTGAGAACACTCTTCTCGGTCACTACTGTATCGGATAGAACGAGGTTACTACCAGTTTTTGTGATTGTCTGACGCCAGTAGCGCTCTACGAATCCAGGTCCACAACTGAAACGGTGCGATCAGAATGAATCGTAACCTGATATCCAATATACTCAAAGCTCACTTCGGGTGAGCCATGCTGATAGAGCGCTTCGAGGGCATCAGGATCAATCGCTGCATAGAGAGGTGTCGCAGGTTCCGCCTCATTCGCTTCAGTTACTGCCGTCACCACAGCAGCAGTGATTGACTCAGTATTTGGATGTGCCGTTCGTATTGATGGCGTTTGCTGCGACGATGAGGCGCTTTCCATACACTCTGCTCAGGGAGGGTGTGCTAATAGGTTTTAGGGAGCCATTTGATAACATATCGCGCAATTATTACACACTCTCAACGTACTGAATACCCTCCTTCCCCGAAAACCGCCCTCGTTCCCATCTACCACCAGCCCACTAGCCAATCCACCTCACAACTTCTCGCACCTTCTGGACAGTCGGTCGACAGAAACAGCGCTCATCCTGACGTTACACACCCCGTTTTTCAAGTGAAATTCACCATCACAGACAGTGACTTTTGCCAGCTTGATAGTCCACGATTACCACACCACATTTCCGGAGTAAATCCACCAAATACTACTGGGAGACGCCTTCTCCTTCCATAATCACTCTTGCTCTTACAGACAATCCTATTGGCTCACTTCCAGTAACAGTGGTGCTACTGGTTCTCGGAAAACACTCTGTTGGTCTAATTTGCCCACTTCACAAGAATACGTCCCGTTAGCGCCATCAGGGCGATGGCGCTAGATCCACTGTCCGCATTGTCTGCGGGGGGACGATGATGGTGGCTGGATCGCGAGTTAGTCTGAACCCGTGCTGGCAGCGTCTCACTGCTCCAGATGCAAAATGCTTGCAATGGACGATTTGTATCCACCGCGCCTTGATATGGGGGGATAGACTTCCTCGTTGACTCTCACTGACTTCCGCAAACGTGTTCGGCCCTCTCTCATTCGTTTTCTGGCGCTACAGGCGCTAGTATGGGTCTGTATAATATACTAACCCAGGCGTTTCCATTTCCGGTTTGGCTGGCGATTGGTACAATACATTCTAGCGAACTGTCTGTCTATGTCTCGTGAGATTGAACAATCGTTGATTTGATCCATCACCAATAATATCATAACAACTAAGTATTATGCTACCGCTTTCTCTGTGAACAAATAGCATAGATCTCCTCCGGATTATTTGTTGATTTCGTCTACGCCCTCCCGGAGTGTCATGTTGCAGCAACCACGCGCGCTCCACAAACGGACCCCCTACCCATGTGTGTACCACCGAATTCCGACGACCCATTGACGCCAGAGCTCTCGCTCAGTACCGCCAGCAAATTGCTCACAAAACCCACCCGACGGGCTGTCATCCAGCATTTCAGTGCCAGAAAGACGCCAACAGCCGAGCTCTCCGAATTGGTTGACTACGTCCACGAAACAGTCGAGACGGTCACGAACCCTAAACAAGCACGGATCACGCTTGTCCACCAGCACTTGCCGAAACTCGCCGAGCATGAGGTCATTGACTATGATGAGCGCAGTGAGACCATTCGCTATCGGGATGAAAAACACCTCGAACACCTCCTCGAAATTATTGACTCGTGCGAGTCTGGAAACTAAGTAATCGCTTGTCTGAGTATCGACAATGGAAGTGAGCGCAGTCACTTTTGCTTTCACGCCCGATTAGTCGTCAATTTCTGAGTCAGATTGATACACCGTGATCTGCCCAGTGCTGTCGACTCTTACCGAATATGCATCGTACTCAAATCGGAGAGCTGCATTAGTATGACGCTGGAGTCCACTAGCTTTTGGTCCGAAGAGTGCATTGAGCGCTTCGGGATCAACAACCTCCGAGAGGAGTGGGAGGTCAGTGGGTTCGGCGTTGTTGAGTGTCGTAACCACTCTGATTACTATTTCACTGACGCTATTCATTGTCGGATCGAACTCTGTCTGGTAGACAATTGTATCGCCCTGCTCGTCCTTATCGTCGGACGGTGGTGTGCGCTCGGTCATGACATAGGGCGAGAAGATTTGACTGTAGAATGTACCCTATTCACGGCATGTGAACCAGTCAATCGGCGTCTGGTCGGGTTGGTTCTGTTGCTTAGAAACAGATACACAGTGTGTCTTTTCCGCTATGTCATCTGTTAGCATGCTGTTTATATAAAATTGTGGCTGGAAACTAGATGTCTAATTGTGATTTGTTGTCAACTCTCTCCATTTCCGCGATCATTACATGCTTCTGAAATCTATTGGGAGTGAAGGACGTAATGTGGAGCTCTGCCTCCGTGTAAGTTCGATTAGACGGATCGTCATAGAACACTCTGTAGGCTAGAGACGCTTACAGTGGCCAAACAGATCGGTACTATCCACGCTGTATCATTGATAGTGGTAGTCGATAGCCTGTCTCGATTACGCAATTATCGACTATCATCGGAACAATCGTAACTCGGCAAACGCCCAATAACTCTTGAATGCGTAGAGACAATCGTGACTAATCATGCCAGATCAACCAGCCAGCAAGGAGTATGAGGTTGTTGTCGTAGGCGGTGGACCAACTGGAATGACTGCTGCTCTCTACCTTACTCGGCTTGGCCATCTCACGGCACTCGTCAATCGAGGTGGTGGACGTGCTGCGATGATGCAAGATGTCCACAATGTGCTCGGTGTTACGGAAGAGACCAGCGGTCACGAATATCTCGGAATCGGAGAAGAGCAATTGGATGAATACGGCTGTGACTTGTTTCGGGACACAATCTCATCCTGTAGCAGTGATGAAAACGGTTTGATCCAGCTCTGCGGTAGTGAGACTGATTATTTAGCTGAATACGTTGTACTCGCGACCGGATTCAATGATATCCGCCCAGAGCCACCACTGCCACGAACCGGCCGCGGCCTCCACTACTGTCTGCACTGCGATGCACATATGTTTATAGACCAGTCGGTGTATGTGATAGGGTATTCAGAGAGTGCTGCACACGTCGCAGCAATCATGCTCAACTTTACCGACGAAGTCGATCTACTCACCCGTGGCGACGTTCCCGAGTGGAGCGAGGAAACCGCTGAGATGCTAGCAAACCATCCTATCGACGTAATCCACGGGGATATCACAGGCATTCAAAATGGTGAGAATGGTTGGCTCAAAGCCTTAGAGTTCGAAGATGGAACTATCCGCGAGTACAAAGGCGGCTTCGCAATGTACGGCGCTGACTACAATAATGGGCTAGCACGTGAACTCGGCTGTGACATCACTGACGATGGTACTGTCGCTGTCGATGAGCATGGTCAGACATCAGTCGAAGAAGTGTACGCTGTTGGTGATCTGACTCCTGGACATAATCAAGTCCCAATCGCCCTCGGTGAGGGTGCACAAGCTGGAATCTCGCTTCACTTCAAACTCCGCGACTTTCCGAGAGATCCGGAAGCCATCCAAGAAGCGGGCCCTGTACAGTCTGAAGAAGTACCAGGTATCCCGGACGAACTTCTCAAACAGGCAGTTGATTTTCACACGTATGACTGATCCCGCACCCAGACCTTTGGGTCGCTAACCCGGCAACGTAATTTCGTGTATACGCTACTGTTTCTATCCTCGACACGACTGAGTTGTCTTCTAACAATTAGGATAATCACGAGTACGATGCATCCACGAAACGCGATGCGAGCCATGCTTCGGCCCGTTGCAATCGGTACTGTAGTGTTGAACGCGGGACACCAACACCGTCAGCAATTTCGGCGACCGACGTCTCTCTCGGTGTTTCGTAGTAGCCGTGCTCGACGGCAGCCGTAAGTGCCTCTCGTTGTTCGTGTGGCAGATCTGCAATGGTGACCGCCTCTTCACTCCAGTAACCGGGCGTTCCGAGCTGGTTGAGTTCGATTCGAACGCCGTCATGGAGATTCTGTTGGATTGTATCATAAAGTTCGCCGACTGCGGCCTCATCACGCATGAGGACGCGCCACTCGTACTGGGATCCGTAACGTATCGTCTGGAAGAGCAGTCCATCACCGAGCTGTTGTGCTGCGCGATAGGGAATTGAATGACAGTTTTCGATTTCAGGGCGGTATGTATAGATCGTCCGCTGTCTAGCCTCTCGGTCTAACACCGAATATTCACTAGGCGTATGGCAGTTCTCCGTCCCGAGACACTCATTGCAGTGTTGCGGATCGAGATACACTGTATCTAATTCATCTAATGCGTTTTCCGAGCCCGTGATCCGGTCAACTCGCCACATGCTCCGGGTGGTCACACAGCAGGCCATGGAGGCTGCCATAGTCGATGGATAGTCGATGAACACATCCGTAATCGGGTCGACCCCCGAATCGTACTCAATCGTGAATATGAACTCGCGCATAGCCTGTATTGGCTCATACCAAAGTAATAAACTTCGGATTCGAGAGATGGAATTCTGGTAGAAATACACGACGTAGCCCATTCATACGGGTGTAATTCATAGTGTCTAATCTGATGGGATAGAAATTTTGGCTCATACCAACTAAAGGCTGATATTCGTGGCACTCGTAGTACTGAGTACAGGAAAGTGACTCGGGCCATCCTCCCGGTCACCCAACACCCTGTCCAACGGATACCAGCACGACTACGCAATTCACCACCAAACCGACCGTATCGACCGAGAACGAACGGGAACGTGAGGAAGCAACAACATCGACCGAGAAGCAACGCGTCTGTCCGGAGTGTGGCGGATCGCTTACTCATGATACCGCTCACGGTGAGACCGTTTGTGGGGAATGTGGTCTTGTTGTTGACGAGGCTGAAATCGACCACGGTCCAGACTGGCGGGCATTCAATAGCGAAGAACGCGATCAGAAGGCACGCGTTGGGGCACCAACAACGAAGCTAATGCACGATAAGGGACTGTCAACCAAGATTGGGTGGCAGAACCGTGATACCCACGGCAAATCGCTCTCATCGTGCCAGCGTCAGAAGATGCAGCGTTTGCGGACATGGGACGAACGCTTCCGGACGCGCAACTCCAAAGAACGCAATCTGAAGCAAGCGCTCGGCGAAATCGAACGGATGGGATCTGCCCTTGGCGTGCCGAAGACTACTCGTGAAACGGCGAGCGTGATCTATCGTCGCGCACTAAAGGAGGATCTCCTCCCTGGACGTTCTATCGAGGGTGTCGCGACTGCCGCGATCTATGCAGCCGTGCGCCAGGCAGCCCTTCCCCGGTCGATCGATGAGGTTGCCACTGTGAGTCGGGTCGACAAAATGGAGTTCAAGCGTGCCTACCGGTATCTTGGTCAGCAACTTGGTCTCGAAATCCAACCGCCAGACCCGGAAGATTACATTGCGAAATATGCCTCCACACTCGACGTCAGCGACGAACTCGAGGCACGCGCTCACGAACTTCTCCAGACGGCGAAATTGGCGAACGTCCATAGTGGAAAAAGTCCGATCGGTCTCGCTGGAGCTGCACTTTACGCTGCTGGAGTGCTCACCAATGAAAAGATAACGCAGAGCGAGATCTCCGAGGTAACGGATGTGAGCGAAGTCACGATTCGAAATCGCTACCAAGAGCTGTTGGAGACCGCAGACCAGAAGTCCAGAGGTGTCACACCGAACTGATGACGACAAAACCACTCGCGTGCCGAGACTGTCACATCGTCTTTGACGCGGCGATCCAACAGTGCCGAGTGTGCGGTTCGTCCAGACTTACAGAAGACTGGGAGGGATATGTGACAATTGCACACCCGGAACAGAGTGAACTCGCCCACTCATCGAACATCTTCGATTCTGGTCGATACGCGCTCAAGGTTCGGTAACCTACCGCTGCTGACCAGCTATAATATATCGAACGTACACTCACTAGCAATACATGAATTCAATCAAGTACTCCTGTATACGCTGTCACAGATATGTTGTACCGAGCGAGAACGGTGTCCGCTGCCAGTATTGCGGTCATCGAGCGCTTCGAAAGGAGCGATCACGCGCCGTCCATAGCCTCAGTCACGCTAACCCAAGTAGTTCAGAATAACTATAGCCATTCATCCGACCAAGCTTCGATTTCATCGAAGACAGGGCAAAGCGATTGTCCCTTTTCGGTAAGTGTGTAGTACGTGGCGATCGGTGCGTCTTCTTCAACCCGGCGTGTGACGAACTCGGTTTCCTGGAGATAGTCGAGGACACGAGAGAGGGTTCGTGAACTTGCCTCAGTCGAGCGTTTAAGCTCGTTAAAGCGTTTCTCACCATCTTGGAGGTCATGGAGGACAATGAGCCGCCATTGAGAGCCGATTTGGTCCAGTGAATCGATCACTGAGCATGCTCCCTTGTCGTACTGTTCTTCAGCTTCTGACAGTCTGTTTGCTTGGTCCATTGATCTGCGCTTGGTCATGCATATGTGGTCGATACCCTAATAGGTTCGCTTCCGAACCTAGTATCGTTATGAAACCTGAAGTGACACCGCCGTTACCGGCTAACACCGACTCCACCTAATATCACTAGTGTCAGATAAGCCATAAGTGAGTTCTAGAACGTACTAACTAACGTCGTGATACCAGCTACAATAACACAACTGCTTGCACCACACACTAACCATATACAGACGCAGGGGGTGAGCCGATAATGGCTATCGATGTTGGTCCCGGCGCGATCGGGTTTCTCGTCGCGCGGGTTCTCTTCGGCGGCCTGCTTGCGTTCCAGGGACTCAACCACTTCCAGAACGCTGACGCGATGAGCGGGTATGCCCAATCGAAGGGCGTTCCCGCAGCTCGAGCGAGCGTTCTGCTTTCCGGCGGCATGCTCATCCTCGGTGGACTCGGTATCGTACTCGGAGTGTTCCCTGCGATTGCCGCCGGGGCGGTCGCTGTCTTCCTCCTCATCACGACGCCGATGATGCACAACTTCTGGGCCGTGCCTGAAGACCAGCAGCAGGCCGAGATGACCAACTTCATCAAGAACGTCGAGCTCCTCGGCGCGGCGCTGGTCTTCCTCGCCCTCAGCAGTGACTCCTGGGCGTACGCGGTGGGTGTCGGTCTCGGGCTCTAATTGTTCTTGGAACACTCACCCTTCGAGAATAGATTTTCGAACACAAACACTCAACCAATACATGACTATCAAAACATCCGGACTGCACCACGTAACGTCCATCTCGAGTAATCCACAGCGGAACGTGGACTTCTACACCGAAGTCCTCGGACTGCGCCTCATCAAGCGAACCGTCAACTTCGATGACAAATACACGTATCACCTCTACTACGGTGATGAAGTCGGTACCCCAGGCACCGTGCTGACGTTCTTCCCGTTCGAAGGTACTCGGCAGGGCCGCGTTGGCCGTGGGCAAACGAGCGCGACCGCGTTCGTTATTCCTGAAGGCTCTGTCGACTATTGGATCGACCGGCTCGAATCGAAGGAAATCGACGTCAATGCGCCACATACTCGGTTCGACGAAACTGTCATTCCGTTCCTCGATCACGACGGGCAGCCGTTGGAACTCGTGACTGGCACGAGTAACATCGAACCGTGGGCCGATGGGCCGATTCCTACAGACAAGGCTATCCGTGGGCTCCACAGTGTAACACTGGATTCTCTCAACCCTGAGCAGACGAGCACAGTGCTTGAAACGTTAGGATACGAATCCACAACACAAGATGGAGACCGGACGCGATACGAGACAGCCGGTTCTCGCGCATCGGTCATCGACGTTCTCGATCGGCCGGATGCTCCACAAGGCCAACCTGGCGTCGGCACCGTTCACCACGTCGCGTTTTGGACGCCCGATACGCAGACCCAAGAGGAATGGCGCGAGCCACTCTCGGAAATCGGGCTCCGGGTGACGCCCCAGAAGGATCGCCAGTATTTCAAGTCGATCTACTTCCGAGAACCGGGTGGCATTCTGTTCGAGATCGCGACCGAGGGACCGGGCTTCACTCGCGACGAGTCCGTCTCGGAGCTGGGGACGGAGCTAAAGTTGCCGCCGTGGTTAGAGAGTGATAGGACGATGCTCAAAGAACGGCTTCCCGAGATTGAAACCGCCATTACGACGGGAGCGGACTAAGATGAATGGACCACACCAAGACCAACCCCTCGTGACGGCCGGGGCACCTCTCGATGTCGCTGAAGCCGCGCTCGTTCTTGTTCACGGACGCGGTGCGACCGCACAGAGCATCGTTCAGATGGCCGATGAGTTCCACCAGCATGGGGTCGCGTATTTCGCGCCACAGGCCGCTCGAAACACATGGTATCCGAACGCGTTCACCGCCCCCGTCGAGTCGAACGAACCCGGTCGGAGTTCTGGCTTACAGGCCATCGACGATGCCGTGAGCAAAGCCAACGAGGCGGGTATCCAGACGAACCGCGTCATGGTGCTCGGATTCTCTCAGGGTGCGTGTCTCGCCAGCGAGTTCGTCGCTCGTAACCCAACACGCTACGGTGGACTTGCCGTGTTGAGCGGTGGGCTCATCGGCGAAACTGTTGGTCCTGATGACTACGACGGTGACCTCGAAGAAACGCCAGTATTCCTCGGCTGCAGCGACGTCGATCCGCACATTCCCCGAGAACGGGTTCACGAATCGGCGAGCATCTTCGAACAGCTACATGGTGACGTGACCAAGCGCCTCCATGAGGGGATGAGCCATGGCATCAACCAAGACGAAGTCGACCACGTCTCTACGATGGTTGCGGAACTCGTCGAGTAGGACGACCGCTTTCTTCAGAACGAGTTGTCATGTCTCCGGGTTTCTGTCCCCCGTCCAGTAGTTTCCTTGGACCCAACGCACTAGACGAATGGCTACGCTTTGTCTGCACTCCTGACTCACATCAGTACGCGGCCTCCAACACACCCTCGATCTCCTCCGTCGTCGGATCTAGTCCACGTGGCACGTTCGCTATGATGGGATCGGTACGAATCGCTTCTGCCACCTCGGGGAATTCAGCCGGGTCAGAACCGTCGATATCCCTAAGTTGCGCAGGGAGCCCGAGTGCATCACGAACCTGCTCTACGGACTCGACGATCGCAGCTGCTGTATCAGGACGGTCATCGACAGCGAACGCCTCAGCAAGTAACTCTCGCCGGCCATCGACGTTTTCGAAGAGATATTCGAGTATATGTGGGGCGACGATACCGTGTGCGGTCCCCTGCTGGACATCGTAGGTGCGAGTCAGCCCGTGTCCGAACGCGTGGATGATCGAGAGTGTTGATTCTTCAGGTCTCGAAATGCCGTACTGAACCAAGAGAGTCCCTTCCACGACCGGTTCGAGGACTTCTTCGGTCACGGTCTGGTTACCGAGTTGGCGGAGGCCCTTATCGAGCAGTCGGAGTCCTCGGATGGCTGTTGCGTCCGTTATCGGCGTCGCGTTCCGAGCGTACACTGTCTCAAGTCCCTTATCGAATCCGTTCATCGCGGACGCCGCGAGAATCCGTTTGGGCGTCGTAGCGAACATCTCCGGGTCGTAGAAGACGGATTTCGGCATCAGTTGGGGATCAAAAATCCCTCCCCTCGTCGACGAGTCTACGAGCCCGGACGTCGATGCGGCAGTCACACCGGCCCCGATAGACAAATCTGCACCCGCTAGAGTTGTCGGGATTGCGATGATTGGTGGTAACGGATCTGACGGGATAGAAATCGTCCCGGTCTCGGCGAGTTCTCGGCCGACATCTTGGGGTTCGCGGTCATCAGCAGCGAGGACGCTGATAACCTTCGCGATGTCGAGACTGCTCCCACCGCCGAGGCTAACGAGAACATCAGCGTCGTGGGCCTCCATAGCTTCGAGACCATCGTATGCGGTTTCGAGTCGCTTTTCCGGTGTTGTCTCGGCGAACACGCCCGCCAGCTTCTCTCCCAGACCGTCCCTCACTGGATTGATTACTTTGGGTGTGGATCCGACCGTGGATCCACACACGACGAGTGCCCGGTTGGACCCCTGGGTATCGAGTTCTGCTGCGAGATTGTCGACACAGCCGGTCCCATATCTGAGCACACTCGGAGTGTACTCGAAGCGGAACCGCTTTTGACCCTTCATTAGAGGTTCTCCTGTTCGAGAGTCGCAGCGTTGTACTGTTGTATACCTAATATCATAGTCGGCCAACTCTCATTAGTGTGTGTTAATGCCATAGTATGCGATACTACGATTCTAACAACGTATGGGTTCTACGGGCACAAATGCTACGACGTGGCGTCCGTGATATCACATATCACCGATGCCAGCAAACTGTTTTGTGTTCTCGTGAGGACGCTCTCACATGAGCTGTCCGTATTTGGAATATCGCCAAGCCTCAAATGATCAGTAGTTCGATGAACGACAAGCGTACTATACGGTTGCCGAACGGTTCGTCCAACCAAACGCCCACGCAGGCGAGAGACATCCTTGGCCGTTAAACGCAGCCTCCCAGACACTGGCGCTCAGCCAGTATTTTCCAACTCACTCCGTATTCGTTGCTCGGGTTGGCCCCTGACACTTACTACTTCCAGGAGAGGCCCTGAGCATTCGTGGGTGTCGCTAGCGGACTCGACGGGAGATTACCACTTGGGTCTAGGTCGTTGTACGCTTTCGGAGCGACGTCGTTCGGTGCATCTGGGTAGAACAGCGATGCAACCGCATGAATGTGCTCTCGGCCGATATCGAGTTCGAACTGCCCCCCTCCAAACATCTGGATCTCGTGATCTTGACAGTAGTCGATCGTATCGAACAGCGACTGCACTGATCCAAACCGAGACGGTTTGATGTTGAGCCATTCAGGATCCCACGGCAGTTCCTCAACTGTCTCCACGCTGCGGATCGGATAGTCCCACGTCACGCGTCCTTCCTGTCCCTCGAACAGCGGCCGTGTTTCATCGTTCAGTTCTGGATCTTCGATGAGCGCGTCCGGGAAGCCCTTGACGACCCGTTCATAGAGGGCGGGGTCAGCCGGTTGATCAACAGTCGTCCCGTGGTACTGGCCTTTCAGATCGAGCGTCAGAACGGCATCAGTTGCGGCCAACCGATCGACGACGTCGTCGGTCCAGTCAGATGTGGGATCAAGTTTGAACTCTAGCTCGGGGTTCCGGTCGAGCCAATCGATGATACGGTCACCAGTTGGTGGGTCGTCGAGTCGCGTACTCACGACGAATCGAACTGGATTATATTCGTGGTCGAGTTGGGTAGCGAGATTAGTGTCGGCCTGTTTCAGTGCGAGGTCCAGCGCTGCACTTTCAAATGCCCACTGACGATAATTTTGGAAAATCGATTGGTTTGGATCGTTTCCGAGGAAGAAATCGATTTCGGAAAGTTGTGTCGAGAACTCATCGAGCGTGTATTCCCCCGCGAGAGGGAATTCCTCGGAAGACTCGTGCAGTGTGTCATGGGCATCGTTGTCGTACGTAACGTCTTCACCCCGCCCGGTCTCACCATCGCCGTGCAACGAGACGACAGTTGTCGCCCAAACGAACCCGCTAGACGTGTCTCGCTCGTGTTGTTCGAGGTCATACTCATCGATCTGGAGATCGAGATCGGCGACATTGTCGTATAGCATCGTCGAGCACACTATGACTTCGGCTCATTAAAATGTAAGACGGACAGTTGCCGAACCTGATAACATGCATGCCATCTACTTGTTTTCAGGTCTCCAGTACGCCAAAGAGTTTCGGCACTCAACCACTATTCCATGTCCACATGCTCTCTCGTGGATGGTCTGCTCACATCCACTGATCATAATTCGATATTCACGGGGTGACCCATGCTGTACTTTGCGAGAAGGCATAGGCACTCGTGGATCATAGTATCGCTATTGTAGAGAGAACACTTGATTAGAAAGGGGCTTACCAGAACTCGGTCAATGAGGTCGATGTAATGTTTGTTGTCACAAACATCGTAATCCAGTGGTGTCCACGCATGGCGTGCGACCGTTGTTCGAGCAGAAGATGAATATAACAGCTGTACGCTCGAGAAGTGGTTCCGAGGGGGATTCTAATTTTCGGAGTCAATACCGATGGATGGGTTGTCGAACGACGGAAGTCGAGATTCGATCTCGTTTCGTTCATCCTCCAACCACTCCGGAAGCGCAAGCTTCCACGACGCAGAGGTGGCCTATGTTATCGGCGGAGCTGGAATTTACCATCTCTTCCAACCGTATCTCGACCGAATGATTCTGAGTCGAATCCCTGGCGAATACGAGGGGGATGCATTCTATCCAGAGTGGAACCCGGACAAATGGTCACTTGATGCCGAAACTGAATACGACGAGTTCGTACTAGAGTGGGTTCGGAATCCGGGAGCGTGATACGCCCTGAAGGCATCACTGACCCATTCCGAACCGTGGGAAAATCGCGTTCGAAGATTACGGGACCTTGATGTATCGATACTTCTCCTCTTGTAACCTAGTAAGTACTCCAACTGAGGTGGGGGCGGTGTCGACAGCATCAAGAATATCGTCGGGCGTCAGCCCAGCTGCCTCCATCGATTTCTCACATGCAATGAATTGAACGTCCTCTTCCGAGAGTGTACTAATCTCATCGGCATAAGTCGAATTCGTCTGGACGAGTTCGATTCCCGATGCGTTCGCAACCACCGCAACAGCGTCGATATCGACGGAATGGTCCTCAAAGATCCCGCCTGCATATCGGATCGCTGCGTCCTGGATTGCGTCTGCTCCGTCGCTAACGTGGAAAACGGTTTTCACAATCTATCGATGAGAAACTACTAAGTAAAAATTTTCTATCAGAAAACTGCCTACGGAGACTGATCATCGCTCGAAAACCCAATCTTGCTGTGAGTTCCATCACAGAATGGTTTATTGGCCGATTCTCCACACCGACAGAGAGCAGTAGATGAATCTCGAACCGTGGCCGTATCGTCTGCATACCGCATCTCGAATTGACCCTGTACTTGGACAGGCCCATCCGGGATCGGAATGATTGTTAGCTTTCCGTTAGCGTCTTCGGCTTGGGTAACCGACTCGACGTCCACCCTGGTTCCATCTGCCTCGAAATTCACATCGACGTGACTGTTATCACAGAGTGGTTTGTTTTCCGACGCACCACACCGGCACAGCGCAACACGTGTGTCCTCGAGCAACGTCGTGTTGTCTGGAGTCTCAATCTCGATATCACCGCGGAGATAGAGCGGCCCGTTAGGAACGACGGCGACGATGTTCTTATCTGGTACCGGTTCGTCGGGCCCGTCATCTGTTCGCTCGAAGTGTAACGCGCCAGTTGGACACTCCATAATGACATCTGAGAGGTCGTCAACCTCAGCATTCCCGGGGTCAATCCACGGTCGTTTATCAGGGTCGAACACATCTGGAAGCCCACGAACACACTCTCTGGCGTGAATGCACCGATTCACGTCGTAGCTCACCTCGACCGTTTCCCCGGAATAGTAGTGGATATCTTCCTCCATGTTGAGCCTCCCGTCGATTCTGTCTATCTGTAGTATTGGAGTCGATGTCAATCTTGGTGTCGATCACACCGAATTAGATGTCTGAGGAGATCACTCGCCGAGGCACAGTCTAGGACCGTCGGACTCAACTAAGCCTTCTATTACCTCGGAACTAATTCGTTTTACGACGGCACACGAACTACTCATCATCCATGCTCACAGATACGCCCGGAATTCATCATATCACAGGCATCGTTCGTAACGCACGAGACAATCTCACCTTCTACAGAGACGTGCTTGGTCTTCGCTTTATCAAGCAAACGGTGAATTTCAATGAGAAGTTCACGCGCCATCTGTTCTATGGTGACGAAACCGGATCACCCGGCACTGCATTAACGTTCTTTCCCTATCCGGCTGAAGACGACGGGCGGATTGGAAAGCCACAAATTAGCACCGCTGCGCTGGTGGTCCCACCGGATTCGATATCCTACTGGCACGACAGACTCACGGCTCACGATATCCCCGTCGAGGAACCCGCCGAGCGATTCAACGAAACAGTCCTTCGATTTTCAGACCCGGACGGGACACACTTGGAACTAGTCACCGGCGAGTCGTCCGTTGAGCCATGGGGGGATGGCCCAGTCCCATCACACCACGCCATTCGAGGCATTTACGGTGTAACACTGCTCTCGGCGAACGTCTTTGTCACCGCAAGCGTTCTTGATACACTCGGGTTCGAGCTTGTCGACCAAGAGGGAGACCGAGTCCGATATCGTGCATCGGGTGACCGTGCAACGGTCGTTGACCTTCTTGATCGGGACGCTGCGTTCGGCCGTGAGGGCGCAGGGTCCATACATCACGTCGCTATGCGTGTCCCTAACGAGGATCAACTCTACAAGTGGCACGACCTCTTTCGGGAGCGTGGATACGACGTGTCACGGGTAAAGGACCGTCACTTCTTCCACTCGCTGTATGTCCGCGAACCTGGTGGGATCCTATTCGAGCTCGCAACGGACCAGCCAGGGCTTACCGCTGATGTCGATCTCGACACCCTCGGCCAGTCGCTGTTTCTCCCACCATGGCTTGAGGAGGACCGTGAAATGATCGAGAGTCAATTCCAGCCACTCGATTTGTCCCCTGTTTCCGAGACGAACTGAGGGCACGCCGAGCTTCTGTGGTGTCGCAATGAGGAATCAAATGTTGCTGCTGATCGGATTCGTGAACCGGTGTGCGTGTTTGAATAGCCCGATGATATCCTCACCAGTCGGCGTGATGAGGATTTGAGACACGCGATCAACGACAACGACGACGAAATTCAAACATTACCATACACAGGGACAGCAGCACCGCTGGTGACACTCGCAGCATCACTGCAAAGAAACAAGATCATGTTAGCAATTTCGCTCGGTGTTGGCCAGTCGTCGTGGTTTGCATCCAGCAGCATTTCCCGATTTTCGGGTGTATTAATGATACTGGGCATGATTGCGTTGGCACGCACGCTTCCACGATTTTCCTCCGCTATTGTTTCGGTCAGAAGGCGGACGCCGGCCTTCGCTGCTCGATACGGCCCATCTCCCTCACCGCCTTCTAACGAGGAACGGGCACTCACGCTTACGAGATTCCCGTTGGAATCGCGCAAATGGGGGACAGCGTGCTTCGAGGCCAGAAAGACGGTATCGGGTTTTGTCTCGGTCTTGGTGGTGTCGTGATTCTCTCACAACCAACAGTTGGCACCGCATCTCTTTCGTCGACAGCACTCGGCGTTGGACTGGTCTTTCTCGGAACGACGTTGTTCGCAGTTGGCTCTGTAACATTCCAGTTATTCGATGACAGTGCAGAACTGCCGGCTGAAG
This sequence comes from Haladaptatus sp. CMAA 1909, assembly GCF_043952005.1. Lineage (NCBI taxonomy): Archaea > Methanobacteriati > Methanobacteriota > Halobacteria > Halobacteriales > Haladaptataceae > Haladaptatus > Haladaptatus sp. CMAA 1909. The sequence continues at coordinate 242,034 of NZ_JBIOAV010000002.1, forward strand.
TCCTTCAAGGATGGGCGATGCTCGTTGGAGCAGCACTCCTATTCTGCGGCGGTATTCTTCGCGGTGAATCGATTCCAAACGTTCAGTCTCTCTCCCCAATCGCGCTCGCCTCGTTGCTGTATATTACACTAATCGCTGGTGCGGGTGGCTATCTCCTCTACTTTCGGTTGGTACGTCAAGTTGGAGCGACAGAAACAACACTTGTGGCGTATCTGGAACCGGTTGCAGCAACAGTCGTATCGGTGCTACTTTTGAACCAGACAATTGATACGACGACTATTGTTGGATTCCTCGGTGTCGCTGCAGGGTTTACACTCGTTAGTCGGGATACAATGCGCCGAGTGGTAACCCGATTCCGCACGACAGATTCAACCACAAGTTCGATGAGCAAATAACATCTCTCTGAAGCGGTCCCTATTCACAGCTACTAAACGTATTTATGAGCGAATGGTGGTTCCATTTTTCCGTTCTCCTTGAATCGATGTCTCTAGCGCTCAGCGAGTTCCGATGGCGTTCCTGGCTCCTCGTTGATCGTCACGAGAAGGTTGCGAGCCATCGCAGACGAGAGTGTCTCAAAGACTGCATCTGTATCTTGCTCATCAATACCAAGTATTTGGATATTGCCAGCTTGCTCAATGTCGATCTCGGGTGTTGAACTGGGTGACAGAGACATGACTGAATCTTTCGTATATCCCTGCTCGGAGGCACGCTATGGCACGTGTGCGAGCAGGAAGGAGGGGTGGCGGGCGCAGGGGGAAGTATGGATCGGGAGTGATGGCGCTAGACCCACGCGAGACCTATTCAGGGTGTCAGAGGCAACCGCGCCACACCTGGTCCTTTGGGGGTTCGGTAAATGCTTTGTGCTACTCTTAAAATTAATGCAGTTAGTTGCATGACAATTCTCTTAACTGTATCTACTGCTCACCGAGCAATCACAGCCAGAACTTTGACTCGCTCATCGCTGCAAAAGTTGTGTCGCTAGTCGTGTCTTCTGTTCATTAGCTATGTGTGATGTGTGGGATGCTACCCGAGGAAATACATGAGTAGAAAAAAGATGACGAGAATGCCGAGAAGCACTACCATTGCTTTGACTGAATCGGACTTGAGGACTGGAGTCCCAGAGCCTGTCGGGTCTCCATCCATCCTGTCCATTCCATCTCCACCAGTTGCGTCCATACATTTACGACTCATTTTCTACTAATAAGCTTTCTCCAACAAGTATCTATAATTTTTCACGCTGTCAGTTGTATCTCTTCCACCGGGTGGACTCTATCACACTGATTCGATCTGCGAACAAATCTGCTGAACGATTCTCCTGCTGCCAAGATGGCACAGAAACGCGCACAGGCCGACCAATTCGTCTTCGACTCGACGCCCCGGACTCATCGAAGTCACCAACGAGAGCCACGAGAACCCCAAAGCCCACCAATACGTGGTCTCCATTGACGACGTGACCGAGGAGCTGATGGCCTGCACCTGCCCGCATCACGTCCACCGCAACGCATACTGCAAACACATGACCGCCGTCGAAAACGCAACTGACGACGGAACGCTCAACGCCTTCCCGTCCGAGGACGACAACGATACCGAACCAGACAACTGCGACTGTGAGGGCCTCGGTGACTTCCCGTGCTGGCCATGCGTGAGAACGGGACGAAAAGAACTGCCGAACTAACCACCGTTTCTGTCTTTGTTATCCATGGCACAACAAGTGACGATCTCGGCTATCACCGACCAATGAATGCTTATCGAGAGTACCATTGCAGTGATTTCCGGATATCTGCGAAAGTCGAAAGATGACGATTTGCTACCCTCTGAAACGGGAACTGATCTCTTGAGTCTCGAGTAGGTTCGGTGTCTCGGAATTGAGTGCCACGTGGAGTGCACTCCGAGCAACTTGTTCGACACCGAGCGGTCGTCCGTCACCGAAACGACGAGCAAGCCACTCGTGGTCGTCGACAGTTTCCAAGAAGCGATTAACCGGTCGTGGGAAATGACCTTGATTCGTCCCTTTGCCATAGATCGCTCCAGGTCGGAGGACACTCGTGCGAAGGTCCAGGTCATTGAGTGCTCGTTCAGCACGTCGTTTCGCGGCTTCATACCGCTCGCTGACAAATGGGGGTGTTCCGATTGCCGACAGAAAGACGAACGCATTAACATTCGCCCGCTCGGCTTCAAGTCCCGCAATGATCGCCGCATCACCGTTCAATCGTTCGAGCGTCACTCCCTGTTTTGGTGAATCACGAATGGCAGCAATCGTATGGATAACGGCGTCACAGCCATCAATTCGGTCTCGCCAGCGTTGAGGTTCGAATACATCGGCTGCATACCAGTCACCCGCATCAACCCACGGATCCGCAATCTCCGGCCGCCCACTTCGGGCGATACTCCGTACCCTATGACCATCGTCGACAGCAAGTCGAGCAATTTCACGACCAACGAACCCGTTCCCACCGGTGATGAGTATACAGCTCATACGAAAGATCCCGTGCCGTAAGTGTGACTGAAATTTGAAGTGATACTGATCCAGTCTCGACTGGGAATCGGAGGCACTGGTGCCAGAACCAACGATCTGAGATAGACAACTCCTGAACTATCATCGGACCCCTTGGCCCTTTGTTTTCTCAATGTAGATAGCATACCGTGGACGGTCTCAGGACGATCTCGCCGACCGACACCTCGGGGTGTCTGCGTATCTGATTTCACACGCTACTCAAAGATAGAAGCGTGAATCAGCTATCCCCCACATATTTTGGGGTTTAATAAGTATCTGCGTAGTAAAAGTGTTCGATGAGATGCGCCTGTGCTCGATGGAGCCGTTCAGCAAGCGAAGAGCGGGAGATGTCGAGAATCTCCGCGATATCATCCAGCGATGTTTGTTGTGGGACAGCGAAATACCCTTTCTCGTACGCTGTAAGCAACGCCTCACGCTGTTTATTAGATAGACCAATTAGCTCGGAGTCGGGGGTTTGTGCGTTGTAGAGCCGATCAAGATGAAACGAAAAGCCGATCGAACACCAGAACTCCCGATATGCGGTAAATTCGTCTCGATTAGTGAATTGTTGTTTGACCCGCCACCCGTCAGGGGAGATCACTACGCTCTCGGGAAACGTTTTCTGGAACCATAGCGTATCGAGGAACGCAGGCCGAGGACTATCCGAGATGATCTGATACATCCGGATTGAGCTGATCTCACTGATTAGAACAGACTCTCTGACGGATGCGGATTCGTCGAGTGCAGTCTCAACTCCGTTGAATGACGATCCCGTGACCCGAATGAAGAATACGACCGGTCCAGATCGAGGTTGTTCAGCACTTTCGAGTTGAAATCTGAGATCAGGCGCAGTGGCAGCCACGTCGGTCAGTGGTAGTTGTGGTGATTGAAGCTTGAATTCAGCAGTGAGACTCATGTGCCTCTCTGACGATGAGCACAAATAAGATTCTCTTGATTGTGTCTGTTCAGAGATCGCTGCATGTGAGACTGGAATGTGTGCACTGGTCACAAAGACATACCAGCTTAATCCCGTCTCCCGCTTCTCAGTGATGTCTCGCCAATCGACGCTCTCCGATATGGCCGCCCAGGAAACGCTCACCGAGTGCCGGATGTACCGATCGAGAGTGACGAGATACCGACGACAGCGGCCGGCAGGAGCGACAAAATACGACCCGGCGAACGGCGAGATAACGATCTCGCTCGCATGGGATTCGTTCGAGCAACACGGCTGGGAGCAATTCAGTTCGATAGTGCGCCATGAACTGATTTACGCCTGGCGGTACCACGAGTTCGGCGACGCTGATTCGGGGTGACGTTTACCCACTGAACGGACAACCTCCAGTCCATGTGGTCCGAGCGATTTACTGCGCCACAGGGTAACTTGCTTGCGAGGAAGTGGATACTGCTCATCGGCATATTCTTATTGCTGGTAGTATTGTCATCTCCTGGCTCAGTTCATTTCAGACATTTAAACTTTCCAAGGTTATTATTTAGACAATACTTATCCTCTTATCCGCTGTCGAGAGTGGGTATGGAAACATTGACGGGATTTGACATTGTCGGGGTCGCTGGACCCCAATGGACTGAATCAGAGCTTCAATCGCTCTCAGAGGAGCTAAAATCCCACGTCGATGGGGATTTCACCTCCGCTGTTATCGGGGCCGAGATGCTCATGCGGGTGTTCGGTGCGGATGACCCACGTCAACTGCTTGAACTTGGCCTTACAAACCTCAATGAATCCGATATTGAACTCCCAAGTTCGCCAGAGTCGACATCGATTCCATTAGACCCAGGATTTGTCCCCCCTGACCTAATTCCATGGATCACGGGGTGGGGAGCGGCACTATTGCTCCAACCGACGGAATCCACATCGCCTTTCACTGAAACCATCGTCCAAGCACTCAACGATCTGTACGCCACGAGGGAACGATGGGGGTCAGAACCAGTAGTCATTACCGTTCACTACCCTAGCGAGGCCGATAATCCCTCATTTTACCGCTCAGATGGGTCCAAGACGAATTAATCAAGTAGGTAATGTACTGCGTGTCGCCATCAGTTACCGCAAACGCTCAGCTGTCGGTAGAATCACTGGAACTCCGGTCGACGCACTGAAATCGGTACCCGGTGAGGGATACTTCTGATTAGAATCAAATCGCTCATCGCTAGCTGAAGGTGCTTAATTGACCATCGAACGCTTGTAGAGCGTATGCAGGTCGTATGAAACCCCCGATTGGATCAGTCAATAATTTTTCAATTGTGAGCAATTGTTCGTTTCTCGTTTCCTAAATTGGGTTGTGACCTACGGAACAGTCGAGCTTTCTCGCATGCTCCACCCTCGGTCTAACTATTCACTCCTAATCACTATCTTAATTTATTTACTTTCTATTTTATAACAATCGAATGACACACAACTAGGCTCATTCTCCGTTACTCATTTGCCGTCGCGATTTAGGCAGCCAAGAACAAATTGTCTGCACTCTCTTTTTTCTGCTGAGCCACGTGACAGTGTGGAGGAGATTAATACGATGACACAACATGACATCTTCACGAGTACCGTCCTACAAATCAGCGGCGTTCCCGGATGGCTGCAAGATCCTATTTCAGGATTCATCGCACTGCTTCCACGACTTATTGGTGCACTTGCTATTCTGATCATTGGCTGGGTGATCGGACGCGCCGTGGCAGCCGTAGTCCGGCGAATTTCCGACCGAATCAAACTCGATCGAATGGTACTTAATACGCCGCTCGGGCGAATGCTGGGCGGCACCGAAAGTGCAGTGTCGGGTGCATTCGGCAAACTCGCTGCGTGGTTCGTCTATGCACTCGCGATCCTGGCAGCAGCAAACGTTCTCGCAATTTCAACACTTTCGCAGTGGGTGGCGACAGCCGTCTCGTACCTCCCAGCACTAATCGCTGGTTTGTTGGTCATCATTCTCGGATTCGTGGTGGCGGATTTCATCGGCGATGCCATCATGCGGACACGAGCAGCAACGCACACTGCCTACACCAATTGGTTCGCGACGGGGACTCGCCTCTTCTTGTACTTCACTGCCATTGTCATCGGTCTCGATACGATGGGCATCGATGTGGGTATTCTGTACGTCTTCGGTCGTGCTCTTGCATGGGGATTCGCAGCCGCCATCGCCATTGGCGTGGGTGTCGCGTTTGGATGGGGTGGACGTGACTATGTCGCTGAACACATTGACGGCTGGATGAGCAGTGCGAGTCAGGGAACCCCGAGTCCGCAACCGAGCGATGATGATTAAGAGGTACTTTGTGGACGACTTTCCACAAAACTCCTAGCGTTTTTTGCAGGGGATCTGATTTGAGAGAGCTGGAGTAGCTCACAGAAATTAGTTCGTCAAAACCTGCGACAGTTCGACTAAGGGCGACAGAGCAGATTATTTCCAAGACGAAACTTTGACCTAAGAAAGATAGACAATATTTAAATCATTCCCATTCCATTGAACCCTTGTGTCGAATTACAGGTATATGGAATCTATGGTGAGAAGAGGGAGTTGGTATTGATTGACCATGTTGGACGAGCAACACAATATTATCACTGGGATGCCTGTAGACAGAGAATACGATTTCGCGGAATACTATCAGACGGACGTTCCAAAATATATCCAAAATGATGATGAACTCGATCGCATTCAAGCGGACATACGCATGCGGAAAATAACCGGGAAACTTCCCCGGTTCTTGCTTGGCGGACCGACGGGATGCGGTAAGACGCACTGTGCACGTTACTTGGCCTCTCACTTGGACGCCCCGCTCATTACTATTCAGGGGAAGTACAGCCTTCACGAGGGCGATTTGCTTGGTTCACCGGCTCTCGTCGACGATCAAACGGTGTGGAACGACGGACCACTCACCAAAGCGTTGCTTGCGAGTCGAGAGGACCTGGTCGTTCTACTGATCGACGAAGTGAATCGGATCCGACCCGAATCCAAAGGTGTTCTCTTCAGTGCCCTCGATGACCGGGGATGCGTGGAACTCGATAGTAGAGGCGGAGAAATCGTTCAAGGAGATCCACAGAACCTCATTGTGATTGCGACGGTCAACGAAGGACCAGAATACGTCACAGAGCGTCTCGACAGGGCTGAGCGACGGCGGTTCGGTAATAAATTTTCGATCACTTATCTTGGATTGATCGATGTTGAGAAAGAGGCGCGTCTGGTCTCTGATCAGACCCCTATATCGTTGCCGTTAGCTGTCGAGATCGTCAAGACAGCGAATGATATCCGCATGCAAGCCTGTAACGAAGATCGGTCAGCGATAACCGCTGGCGTTCCCACCGCGATGGTTCTCTCTTGGGCGCGCTCCGCCTTTGCGTATCACGATGCGGGTCTTGACGATCCAGCGGTCGAAGCAGCACGTGATGCCGTTCTCCGGCCGTTTTACGACGAGAATCGCGCTGCACAGGAACAGGCCATGCAAATAGTGAAGGATCGACTCTCCGGGATTCCCGTCGGAAAAGAGGCAGTCCAATCCTGGCTTGGCGACGAGCGAAGAATAGTGAAGGGGAACGAGTACGCGTAACTCCCGTTCAAACACGAACTCGAGACAACCACAATGGTGTTACAGGAAAACGACGTACTCCGAAATCTCCTCCAAACGCTCTCAAGCGTCCACACCGATGGCAAACGCCTTGACGTCGTGTTCGCCAACCGCTCATTTGTCGTCGATGAGGACACAGTTGCTGTTTCGACTGAAATCGACACTGACGTGGAACTGTGCGAGGCTGACGAATTACGGTTTGTCGTCGACGCGCTCAGTCATCAGGCCTGGCAGATACGTCTCGGCGTACACTCCGAGTTCGAGGAATTCGTGCGCGACTATCCGACCGTTCCCCACGTAGCCAGCTTCGTGCGGAATCTAGTCGAAGACATGTACGTTGGCGAACAGCGGACAAATGAGTTCAAGGGACTGCGACAAACTGTTGCGTTTAAAGCCGACATCATCATGTCCGACGACGACCGACATCCGCCGCTAGATACGCTTCCCCGAGAAGCAGCGCTGGTTGAGGGAGTCTATCAACTCGCATTGGCTGGGCACGTAAAAGGCATCGCGACAATAAACGACGACGATCGTTCGTTCCTCGGTCAAACCCGCCGCCACTTCATAGAAGCTAGATGCGAACACGACGCGACGCGACGACGGGAGCGAGCGCGTCGCGTGACCGACGCACTTCTATCACGGGTCGCCGTCCCGAAGTTCGCCGATGAGTACGCGGAGGACACAACGTTTCCCGCCGACCTCACTCCCGACGTTCGTAGTGCCCCTCATGGCGCAGTCAAACCGATAACTGCGCGTGCAGTTCTGGGTGACGCGCTGAAAGACGTTTCTTCAACTCTTGTCGCTGTCAGCATCCTGTTTGCCAGCGGCCTTCTTGGCGCGATACATCGGCTACTTGAGAAGATCCGAATAGTCGCTCTCCTGAGATGGGCAGGCAAAAAGTCCGGAATACTCGGAGCGTGGCGCTGGCTACTCCGCACGTTCACTCCTGGACTCATTAGCCGTCCCAGCGAGGAGGAACAATACAAGGCGACTGCAGCTGCGCTGTACCGTCGACTCACCGCGGCGGGACACTCTGCGGAGGGTTTCTTGACTGCTAATGGGACCCTTCCGCAGGACATTGACCCCGAGACAGTTCAACCGGAACATATTGACGTCGACGCACTCCGCACAGTTTCGCCAGAGGCCCTCGGGACGCTGAACCACTCCGACCTCTCTAAAGTAGACTTCTCTTCTCCGGATGGAAACAAACTCGAGGCGGATGACGGCGCAGAGCAGGAGACCGCGGCAATGGTAAATGCGATGGCGAGCATGGCGGACAAAGGCACGGCTGCTGAATGGTACCGGTGTAGTCACCATTCAGACGGCCAGCTGGACGTGAATAACACGCATCGAGGGAAGGACCTGCTGCGGACGGAACGACTCGCAGAGAACGACATCACAGCGCGGAGAGCCGCTCGTGACGCGCGGGCATCGACGCAGAGCAACGCATCAGACGTCAGGACTGAACTTGACAGACGGGGACTCACCCAACAGATTGAGGAGGCGTTCTCCGCGTTCGACACACGCGCCGTCGAGCGGAGAGGGTGGCGTGGCGGGCGTCTCGACGTTCGAGCAGCCGTACGCCAGCGTGCTGGCGCACTGCACCAACAGAATGTGTTTCGTCATCGACGGCAAACCGACGCCAGTGATCGAACAGTCGGCGTCGCGATCGACCTGAGCAGAAGCATGGATGTTTTTGAGGCGAAAGTCGCCCTGGGTGCGCTCTTCAGAGCCACCTCCGTTATCGGCGATGATATTGTTGCCAGTGGATTCGGAACCAATAGAAAGAATGGGAACCAGATTAAAATACCGCTCGTAACAGCCCCAAATGAGGAGTTTCAGTGGCATCATCTGAATGCTATTAGCGAGATGGATGATACGCCGACTGCTTCGGGAATTGCGGACGTCCGTGATCTCCTCAAATACAAGAACAGCCGGGAGCAGATACTCATTGTAATCACGGACGGGAAACCGAACATTCCGCTTGATGGAACGATGCCTAATCGTGAAGAGGCGGTGACGGACGCGAAAGAACAGGTTCGGCAGGCGCGTCGCCATCATGACATCGCTGTTATCGGCATTGGAATTGGCGACGAAATAGACGGGGGAACCCTTCGGGAAATGTTCGGAGAGAGGGGATACGCGCTGGTCGACCGATCGAACCTCACCGAGCGACTCGTCGATGTGTATCGTAGCCAAGTCGAGACCGCTCGCCACAGTGATGAGATCTGATGTCTCTTGGACCCTTATTTTGTTTACTATCTCCAGAAATTAAAATGATGATAGAAATTTCTAGAATTTTTGGAGATCACGTGTTTCTACAAATTTTTTCTAAAGATTCGTCTCGGTTCAAGCTGCTCGAAGCTTCTGCCGTGAGTTTTTGCTTTGAACCGCTGAGTCGCGTTACGTCTGTACGAAATTTCTACTGTGATATCGGCACACAGGACTAAGGAAGTCACAGCATGAGTAACAACGTGCAGACAGACGTGTAAAACGTGCAGCACTGAAGCCTTGAATTACTCGCCGAGCCTGAAGCTGACGAGACGGCACCAAAACGCGTACAGACCGAACAGTTTTCCTTCGACGTCGGTGCTCCCGGAATGGTCGAAGTCACCAACGAGAGCCACGAGAACCCCGCTGAGCACCAATACGTCGTCACACTGGACGACGTGACCGAAGGTCTGATGGCCTGCACGTGCCCGCATCACGTCCACCGGAACGCCTTTTGCAAGCACATGGCCGCCGTCGAAAACGTGACGCTCGATGCGTTCCCGTCCGAGGATGAAGACAATATCGAACCCGAAGACTGCGACTGTGACGGCCTCGGTGGCTTCCCGTGCTGACCGTGCGTGAGAACAGGACGGAAGGAACTGCCGAACTAACTCGCACATTCACTACCCATATCTAGCCTAGTACTCCTCAATGAACCCCATTCCAGACGATTAATGAAAAACTGGGAGTGTGGACAGGACATAGCCAGCTTTGGAATTTACTCTAACAGGGTAACAATTCCGTTTGTTCCATCGACCCGAACTCGTTGACCAGTTTCGATACGACGAGTTGCTTCAGGAACTGAAACGACTGCTGGAAGACCATATTCACGTGCAACAAGTGCGCCATGGCTCATCTGACCACCCACTTCCACAACCATCCCAGATGCATTCAGAAATAGGGGTGTCCAGCCGGGATCAGAGGATGGTGCGATGAGAATTTCGCCCTTTTCAATCGTCTCTTCTGTGGGATACCGGACGACCCGAGCTACTCCTTCGACAATACCCCCCGAAACACCGGTTCCAACGAGTGCACCATCGGGCACATCCGTGTGCTCGATATGTCCGCTAGGTGCTTCGCCTTCGCTCGTCAACACCGGTGGTGCATCCATCGATGCATAGCGCTCAAACTCAGCACGTCGGTTCTCAATATCAACGTCTATTGAATCACCCTCAAGCGCAGCGAACAGTTCTTCTTTTCGAAGAAACCAGATATCGTCCGAATCAGCTAGTTTGCCTTCTGAGGCGAATTGGTCGCCAACATCACACAGAGTGTTGCGCCACGAAGTAAACATATACGCGGAACCCTGTTTTGGATACTCACGAGTCTGAATGTAGCCACGATAGGTTCGAATAAGTTGGCGAATCAGTCGTTTCCGAACCGGACCAAGAAGTCCATGATTCGCTTGTTGTTCAAGCCGTTTTGCTGCCGTCGCAGCTTCATATTCCAATTCTTGGATGTGCTCACGATGTTCTCCTCTCTCCCCGTGTTCGAGATTTGCTCGAATCGTCGCCAGCAATCCAGACGGATCTTCACGCCAGCGTGGACGACTGATATCGATTTCACCGGTCGCACGATGACCGAAATTGTCAAGATACTCATCAAATGCGGCTATGAAATCCTCTCCCCCTTCTACAGATTTGATTTCTTCTAGAGATGCATCTTGTCGCAATGCATCGGCAACAGGTGGATTCTCGCGAGCTACGTCTGCGAGATCACCGAGTCCAAGATTGATCCGCGTCACCACTTCGTGGGGAAAGCCTCTCCCGATAGCATTGACATCCTCAGCGTCCTTCGGGAACCTGTTTTCCAACCAAACTCCTGCTGTTATTGCAGCTAACAGCGGCCCAGTCGATGGGAATTTGATTGCCTCATCAAGAAGATTGAAGATAGAATGAGAGCGCTCTGCAAGGCTGTTGGGAGCACGCACCTGTGTGGCGATATTCATTCCCCATGCCTTCCATTTGGCTTCCTCACTCTCTGGTGGAGCTGGTGCACCAATGAAGGCCCCAAGGAAGCCACTTGCCATCGCTACGAGGAGCGGTCGACTCGCTTTCGTTCCCGTCCACGCTGCAGTAGCGAGTTCGGGAATCGCAGCTAATTTCTCGGTAGTCGACCGCTTGGTGAGAAACTCGTCGCCACGTCGATGGACAATATCTTCGAGCGCTGCCCCCATTGGTTCACTAGTTGCAGCCAATTGCTTCGGGAAGAGATCTTGAAGCGCTCTAATCTGTAGTAATTTCGTGATATCCATGTAAACCCGGCCACCTGCCTCTGCTGCCCACTGCGTGTCGCCTCCAAATCCAAACTCCTCGAACGTCGTTTGCGTATATGCCATCCAGACATCCCGAACGAGAGGGGGCATCGCTTCGGCGAATGCCTGTGCATGCCCTAAACTGATATAGACATGGAGCTGATCGTCCTCCGATTTGGGCAACGGAACAGGAAATAACGAGGTGATCGGTCGGGATTGGACGATGTATACCTTGCCGTCTTCGAGGCACCATTCGATGTCTTGTGGCGACTCGAACAGATCATTGATCTCGTTTCCTAGTGCTGCTAGCGTTCGAATCTGTTCATCAGTGAGTAAGCGGGTAGTTCGTTTAGATGGTGGCAGTTCTATTGTCTCTGTTCCGCCCTCTGACTGTGGATATATAGCGATTTGCTGATCACCTGTTTCGTAATCAAGGATCTCTTCAGTTAGTGTATCTACACGAATCGAATCGGTGGTTGCCTCACCCGAGACAAATGCTTCACCAAGACCGAGTCCAGCCTCGATAGCAGTAGTATAACGATTTCCGGTCATTGGGTCAGCGGTGAAGAGGATGCCGGATACTTCGGGATTGATCATCCGCTGAACGACGACTGCGAGGGCAACATCATCATGTGGAATCTGATTTTTGGCTCGGTACGCAATTGCACGATCAGTAAATAGGCTCGCCATACAAGATCGGATACTGTTGACGATATCCTCGGCTCCTTGAACGTTTAGAAAGGTTTCTTGCTGACCAGCGAAAGACGCGTCTGGAAGATCTTCGGCTGTCGCACTCGAACGGACAGCGTAGGGAATTCCAGATCCGTCTCCGATTTTACTGAGGGCACTCTCTATTTCTTTCCGAATTTCTGTGGAGATGTCGAGTTCTTCGATTCGATGACGAAGGGTGGCCCCTATGTCAGAAATCGCCGCGCTATCTTCCAAATCGAGTTTCGAAACCTCATCGATCAGCTCTCTCGTTTGCTCATCGTCGGTAAGCTCTTGAAAGACTTGAGTCGACACAAAGAATCCCTCTGGGACCGGAACCCCCGCTGCAACGAGTTGCGCAAGATTCGCTCCTTTGCCCCCGACAAGGTCACGCATAGTCGCTTCTGGATCAGTGAATGAAATAATATACAGAGCATTGGAGTGAATTTCCCCAAGGTTACTCATTGGAATCTTCCGTCATGTCACTGTCGCGTGTTAGTCCCGCAGCGACGGCAGCGATAAGGGTGTCTCGAACCTGGGGATATCGTTCCTCTCCAATTTGCTCTTTTTGATGAACAATGCGAGCAACCGCTCGGATTGAATGCACAATACTTTCAGGGTCTGTCCCCACAACTTTCCCTTCGTCGTACCAGTGTTCAATGTATGGGAGGAAGACTTCTATTGTACTATTTCTCTTCTCTGAGATTTCCTCATCCGAAATCTGGTTACGTATGTAACTCACTTCGTCCTCGATAATGATTCGCTTGAGAAGTGGATTCGATTCAAACTCGTCTAGAGTCTCTTCGAGTAATGCTGTTATGGCCATCTCTGGGTCATCATAGGCCTCAACGGAATTTTGGAGTAACCGTGGAATTAGTTCCTTGTTGTACTCTTCGAGGATGTCTACGTATAGTTCTTCTTTGGAGTCATAGTATTGGTAGAAAGTCCCAGTGCCAATTCCTGCGGCTTCTGTAAGCTCCGAAATCGTTGTCTTCCGTACACCATACTGAGCAAACAACTCATGTCCTGTGTTACGAAGCGATTCACGGACTTGTTTTTTCTTTTCTTCGGTAAATGTGGGCATGGATGGGTGTTGTTCGCGCCTGTACCTCACTTGCCCAGCCGTCTGGAGTGTGCCATTTAGCGCCTTTTCGCTGACCAACTCACTACGGAGCGAATTGTAGGTACAATCACGTTCTCGTATGAAGCCATTCGCTATATGAATATTTGAATATTTCGTTCAAACGTTCTATCCTCCGGTGAATCGCTCCAGCTAGCAATGTCCACTGCGAGTCTCGATTAATTCTTTTTGGGAACACCCTCGACGACTCACACGATACTCTTTCCAGTTTTCCAGTGTTTGAGGCTCACTGCTGGCCGGCATAGCTAACCAAACGAATCCCTATCCTCTCTTGTCGGGAGAGTCAAAAGCGATAACACACGCCGATAGCACTGACGTACCCGACGGACGTGGGAGACGAAATCGACGGCGGGTCAGGTCACGAGATATTATTCTCCCACGTTTCACAGACGGACGTAGCGATCATGGTTTGGAGATCCTTTCCCCTTTAGCAAGTGGATCAAATATCCTTATTGACTGTTGAAAACGTATGAGCGATAAAGAATATCCATCGACAACTGATGCTTATCCAGACGTGAAGATTATGTGCTTAGCTGGCGTATATCCATCTTATGGCAATCTTAGAACTCGCAATTGGATTTTTTGTTCTCGCGATCATCGCCGGAGTACTTGGAGCCAGAGGTGTCGCAGGGCTCTCTATGGAAGTCGCAAAATGGCTGATCATCGTTTTTGTCATCCTTGCCATCGTCTCGTTACTATTCTAACGGATTGCTAATCAAATTCTATAGTCGGAATCCGAAGAATGCCCCATCAGTGATCTCGTTATTTGAGAGACTGGCCAAAAGAATGGGGGACGTTCTTACTAGTGACTATACGAGGAATCCAATATGAGTGACGACCCTCTACGAATGATGCAGCTACAGACTGATGATCGTCCACTCAGTGATGCGATTCTCGCCGCAATTACGGAACAGACAGGAATGGAGCTTCTCGCCGAACACCTGCTTTTCAAGAATTTTAATCCGAATGCACTTGATGACCTGTTTCGTTCATCAGCTACACAACCAAGTATCATTCTCAGTACTCCTGAACTATCGATTATTATTTCTGGAAATAGACGAGTCTACATACAGGTTGACGATAGCAAACTTCCATCAGCGTAGCCTGAAACAGCTGATAACTACCTCTTAGTCGAGTGTATCACCAGAGACTAAAACTGTGATTGCAACGGTCTCGGTAGCTTCCCGTGCTGGCTGTGCGTGAGAACGGGACGGAAAGACCTGCCGAATTAACCACTGCTTCAGCCCTTTTTATCCATATCACATCAAATAACCGTATCGACTGGCATCGAGTAACGAACGCCCGTGAAGATGCACAGAAATTTCTATTCGGACCGCTCTTTTCCAGCACCGTCCCCGATGATGAGTGTATTTTTGATTAGGTTGGAATACCCACGTCGCAATCGTTCCGAAACTGCTTGGTGCGAAATGCCGAGATCCGCAGCTAGTTTTTCTGCATTTGCCTCCCGTGGAATATCGAAATAGCCTGCCTCGAACGCAAATATGAGTGTGTCTTGTTGCTCTTCTGTCAGTCCCAACCGACCCTCACGCCCTTCTTCAAACTGGTAAATATTCAAGACGTCCAGTGTTAAGCCGTGGGTTTCACAGTAATCAAACGTACGGGAGAGCGCGTCTCGGTCTGCGAACAAAATCCGAAGATTCCACCCTGCTTGCGTACCGGCTGCAGAGAGGATTGTTCCCTTCTCCTCAACAAGAATGTGGATGAGGGTCTGTATTTCAGCGATCCATTCCATCCGATAGAGCCACTCTTCGTCTAAATCGGCAATCAGCTCAAACTGTTCGAGGCTTGGATCGTCACCAAGAGCTGATTCAAACGCCTCACGGGTGATTTCATCGCTCTGTGCCCAGATGAATGGCATCACCCGATCAGCATCGTGAGCGACAGCTCGCTCGATCTCAAAGTCAATGGATGGGATCTCAGAGATCGTTTGTCGGAGCGCAAACTCATCAATAGGGATCTCTACTTCGACAACTGTGCCCGCCATAGCCACCTCTTCGTTAGCCAACGGGATAAACTCGGTGAGCATCTACTGGTACGCAATATCGGCATTCGAAATCTGTGCCAGAGTACGATTGCGCTCACGAGTTTGGTAAAGGGAATCACGGTGCAACGTTTAGTCACTGGACGAACACTCTTGACACTTCGTACCACTGTGAGAACTGCTACGGTCGGAGTGCTTTGTTTCAATGCTTGAAACCCGTTTTGCAACCCACCTATGTTTCGGGTGTCTTCTGCTCCCAATTGCACGTTGAATGTAGAGAATAGCCGAAAGAGAGTTGCTACTTCCACTCCTGAGATGACCAATTATAGGGGAGAGTATACATACAGCTACGCGCGAAACGCTTGCCCGGTTACCATCGGGCACGAAAATCGAAACCCTGGTTCACACGTACACAGGCCCCGAGGACGGCCCATCGGTCTATCTCCAAGCGGCACAACATGGCCGCGAAGTCAAACTATCTCAGCGGCATGTTCGCTTCCATCAACTGGGAAGAGAATTCTCTCGTACATGGTTGCTACTGGCAGCTACGACGAACGGTCACTAAGCAGTTCCCACGGACCGTTGGGGATGTGTCCTGAAAGAGACGTAGCCGAGACGCATCTGGAGATCGAGACGACAGCAGCCGCCCCTTACAAGAGCCCCACACGCCTATGAGCATGTAATGGTTGATTTGATCTCCGTAGGTGGGTTGCTTCTCGCTATCTTCCTCGTCATCATGAACGGGGTGTTTGTGGCCGCCGAATTCGCGTTCGTAAAAATCCGCCCGACCCGGGTGAACGCGCTCGTCGACCGCGGGAAGCCTGGCGCAGGCCTGGTACAGGACGCCATCGAGAATTTGGACAGCTATCTCGCAGTCAGTCAGCTCGGGATTACGCTCTCCTCACTCGGCCTCGGGTGGATCGGCGAACCGGCTGTGGCAGCACTCATTGAACCGGTTCTCGGTGAACTCCTGCCTGCGGGAACGATTCATCTTGTCGCGTTCGCGCTGGGATTCGGCTTCATCACGTTCCTCCACGTCGTATTCGGTGAACTCGCGCCAAAGACGTTCGCCATCCAGGAGGCCGAGCGAGTAGCGTTGCTCGTTGCTCCACTCATGAAGTTCTTTTATTACGTGTTCGTCCCGGGTATTATCGTCTTCAACGGCACTGCCAACTACTTCACGAGCTTGTTTGGGGTCTCGCCAGCGGCAGAAGGCGAAGAGACACACTCCGAGGAAGAAATTCTGATGATTCTCAGTCGCTCCGAAGAAACCGGAGAGATCGATCTCGACGAGGTCGAGATGATTGAGAGTGTTTTCGAGCTTGGCGATACGATCGCCCGCGAAATCATGGTTCCACGTCCCGATGTAGAAACCGTATCCGCCTCGATGGCACTTTCAGAACTTCGTGCGGTTGCTGCCAGTGGAACCTACACGCGATATATCGTGCTTGACGAGGACGGGGAGCAGCCGATTGGATTCGTCCACGCAAAGGACATTCTGAAGGCGAGTGAAACCGACGATCACGACGGCCCGATCACTGCACGTGACCTCGCACGCGACGTACTCGTCGTTCCGGAAACGCGCCGGATCGACGCAATTCTCGCCGAGTTTCAGACACACGGTGGTGGACAGATCGCAGTTGTCATCGACGAATGGGGCGCTTTCGAGGGGATCGTCACTATCGAGGACATCCTCGAGGAGATCGTCGGTGACATTCGAGACGAATTCGACACGGCACCCCAGGGCCCCGCTATCGAGCAGCGAGACGACAGAACGTACATCGTCGACGGCGGCGTCCCAGTCCGAGACGTGAACGAACGGCTTGGCGCCACGTTCGAAACCGACGAGGTCGAGACAATCGGTGGGTTGGTCTTTAGTCAACTCGGGCGAGAACCTGAAGTCGGTGACCAAATCGAACGGGAGGGATACATCCTTCGCGTCGATGCTATCGACAACGCACGAATCGAACGTCTCGTGATCCAACCGACAGAGCACTCCCAGAAAGAGGCCCCTGAGGAATAACGAGTCCTCTGGTAGTGGTGTCTGTATTGGGGTCCAAGAGGTTGACCCGACTCAACAACACGCAACGAACGTCGCCGCCGAGCACTCCCCTGACCTGCCGGTCGAAACGATTGAGTGGGAGGTGTCCCACCGAGCCCAACGACAGGCAGGCGTCACGAAGTACGACCCGGCAACAGAAGCAATCACGATTGTGCTGACCTGGAGGGCCTACGAACAACACGGGTGGGAACAATTCAGTGCGACCGTCCGCCACGAACTCATTCACGCATGGCAGTATCACGAGTTCGGGGAAGCGGACCACGGGCAAACGTTCGAGCGGTGGACGGATGCGCTCGACACAACCCAGCATTGCAAGCGGTTCAAAGCTCCGAACTGGTGGGTGACCTGCGAGGAGTGCGGTGGACAACTCCCGCGCTTCCAGCGCTCGAAGGTCGTCAAACACCCCGAGCAGTACAGCTGTGGCGACTGCGGCGGGTCGCTGCGCGTCGAGGAGGCCACCGAATGACGTGCAAGTACCGCTGTCCGCGCTGTCTGCGGCTTGTTGGGACCATGACGGTGGCGGGTCCGTCGCGGGTTCATGTGAGTCCGTGTGGCCATCATCTCGCGGCACCGGATGCGGTGCTTGCAATGGGCGATCTACACCCACCGTGCCCTGATGTATGGGTGACGAATTTCCTCGCTGACTCTCACTAATTCCCGCGAACGCTTTCGGCCCTCCCTTATTCACTTATTCGTTCGTTTTTCGGCGATACAGGTGATAACAGAGGTTAGTATATTATGCTAACTTTGGCGTATTCGCTTGCGGTCTGGTTGGCGATAAACCCGCTAAACAAGTTGATTTAGATCGGCGACAGCGAGTGTGGAAATTGGTGGCAGTAATCGCTACCAAGTTAGAAGTGCCATTCGATAGTCCACTCAATACGATTGACAATGTCCCCACCGACGAGGCCAAACAAATAGACTGAACCTGATTTTTTGCCGGTTAAATCCATAAGCGGAAGTGGAATCACCCCGGGGCCCCTGAATCGATCTGTGCGAAAACGCTATCACCAAATTCGGGAAAAAACAAAGCGACTTTGTTAGCAGTCCTGTTCGTCTGCGCTCGATTCCTCAACGTCCGAACTCCCGGAGTCAGAGCCCAACTTCCGACGGCATCTGACGACGTATTCGAATCCTTCGACCCAGAGGTCATTTCGTCCGACGATCCACCAGAATCGGAGTCAGAACCTGCTCCCGAATCCTCCTTCTGGCATCCCTTCGGTTCTGTTGGGTACGAGACAGTTCCAGTCTCGATACGATCCTCACACTCATTGGGACGATCTTTCTCCTCGCCGTTTTCGAGGGTCTTATCGGAGTCGAGTTGGACGAGAAGAACACCGGTTCCGTCATCAAGCATCCGTATGTGATCCAGTGCTCTCCGTCTCACTGCCGGGTCGTCGGCAAACACTTATACGATGGGATAAAATGCAGGCTCTGTTGGCGTGAGAAGTTTTGTCACAAATCTCATGTTGAAGAGACTGATTTATAGCAGCAAATGGTTTTATGAGGCCAATGCGCCTCGATTGTGTCTCCGATCCCGTGGTATTTGATGTTCTGGTAAATGTCCGTATCCAACCAAGCTCGGAAATCAGTTCTCTCCATTATCGTTTGCTAATCGTTTTGTGTGGGAACAACTATGCTACATCAATTGGCATTACATAACTGTGACACTTTCAACAAAAGATATAATATATCAGTCGGTGTCCCTATCAGGATCTGGGTTCAGAGCCGGCTCACCGCGTGACGTTAAGTGGCGGGCTGAGGTTTGTCGGTCCAGGATCGCTGTGACGAGTCGGACAACAATGTAAGGGACAACAACTGGTGCAGAGACGATCCCAGCTATCGCGGCGATAACCCCAGCGAGACCTGGGGTGACGTACAGCATGATGCCGAGCAGCGCGAGCAAGGGAAGGTCAAGGACAATCGTTGCGATGAACCATGCGTGTCTATGGATCTGCCCTGTACCGCTGGTGGAGTGAGATGTTTGTTTAAGTGACAATTGTCTTTTGTGCGATGATTGTCGCATTATGGATGTTCGTGTATAGGTGAGGAATGTAGTGTGCGGACGATGCAGTGTCGTCTATCGTTGCAAATTGTGCCATACCCATACTGACTCGGGAGATGTCTCGGCTTTGCGCGTGAACCAGTACAGCAGTTTAAATAGTATCCATCTTTCTAGCACAATATCGCAGCCTGTCGAAGAATGAACATAGCACCATGTTAGAGGACATTGTGGTGCACGCTACCAGAGGATTCTACCCATTTTAGATCGTTGTTTGCTTCGCTTCAGGGAGTGCGTCCTCGATAATGCGTCCTTCAGCTCGCCGGGACGTTCCACATGCCGCTGATTTATTCACCATTTGATATCTCTGCTAACACGGCACTATCTAGTTTAGCTCCTCCTCGACAGGCGTTCGATTGTTGAGCGATTGAAGCGGTCGTTGATGATAGTAATGCATAAACTGTTCAAGCCACTGCTGGACGCTTGGCCGACTGCCCACCCATGATGTATGTAAGCGCGCGACAAATGATAGATAGCTAACTGATCAATATCCTGTCCATTCGTTGAGAGAGATTCGGACCACAGCGAGGTCTTGGTTCGCCTGTACAAGTCCATCAGACGGGGGTTCGGGAGTGCTACCCAACCCGAGCGCCCGCCCCACTATCCCGTAGGTATCGAAGTACTCGACGAGCATCGCGTTACGCTCTTTGCCAGTGATCACCTCCCCGGCTGCGGAACGCTCCGTTCCATGGAGCCAGATAGTGCATCGCTGGCGATCCTGAAAGTTCCTCCACCAATTGCTATCTTCCATCGGGGTGACGACAACAATCTCTTCCGCTAACCGCTTGTACGCCACCGGAAATATAAACCGCTGACTGGATCGGTGTCCTGTATATGAGAGAAGCATCAGCCAGTTACTTACTAGCCAGTAGAGAGGGGATTGCAGGAGCGAACGGAAAAGTGGATTGGCAACCCGTTCTTCGATAACGCGCTGAAGAGACGAGACCCGTGATTGGGAAGCATTAGTCTCTCCCGTCATGCTGCTGTACCTCCTTTCACACAATATAATATCCTGATCATGGATTCATTCCGTCGTTTGCCTTGGCGACGTTCTTTGCGTGCTCGGGGAAAACGAGGCATTTATTCTCGATCTATTAATCCGCCGAGACGATCTTTTTAACGAATGATGCGATATCCAAGACGACCTGTTCAGCAACGTGATTTTGCTTTCTATATTCTTCGGGACCGGATTTGCCAGTACCTGGCATGAACAAATGGTTGAGCTTCGGATATTGCTCGAAACTCACATTCGACTTCCCACCAAGTATCGCATGCCAATGCCTAAAGTCGTCTTCAATAGTAACTTGGTAGTCACGCTCTCCTTGGAGAAGTAACTGTGGAATAGGAAGACACTTTGCAGTCTCGAGAGCCTCATATCTCTGCAAACTACTCCAGTACTCATCGCCGCCAAGGTAGACTACCTTATCATCGGGGAAGTTGAGTGAACGAATCTGTTTCGTGATTTGATCAACTAGTTTGAGTTGCTGTTCTTCGGCTTCGGTTACTACCCCATCTCGAGTCGCTAAATATTGGGTCTGATCATCGATTGCATCAGCTGCCGAACGAGCTAACGGTGCTAGCATGCCTGTTCCAGCAAGATTGCCGTCTCGGGTTGCAATACGAGGTGCTAACGTTGCCCCAATGCTATGTCCGACCACAAATATACTATTATCTGCCACGTTTGGTGATTTGCGAAGTGTCTCAATCGCTGCCAGCGCATCGTCGGTCACTGCTTCATTGATAGTGATCTCTGCAAGATTTGGGTTGCAGACTTGTGTCCGCTTATCGTACCGCAATACCGCGATTCCACGAGAGGCAAGCCCCCACGCGAGATCCTTATATGGTTTGTTTGGTCCAACCGTCCCATCACGATCACTTGGTCCCTGACCATGGACGAGGACAATTCCTGGAGCTTGGGTAGTGTTGTACGGAACCGTCACTGTCCCATCAAGGGAACACGTGTCGGTTGCCTGTATAGTAATATTCTGTTCAGTAAAGGTGGATTCATTCACATATGATGGCCCTGACCATTTCGGACCCAATTGGTGGACTTGAAAGCCAATAATGGTCTTGTCCCTAAACGCTGTAATAATCTCCGCCCTCCCGTGTTCGAGCGTAATCTGTCCCGTAACTATGTCGGTTCCCTTTTGAGTACGAACTTTCAGTTTTGATATTGATTGGAATTCTCCGTTCTGATCTTCTACACCGTTCCATACCTGTTCTAGTTGCGCTGGGCTGACCTGCTGCTTTAACTCGGATCCAAATTGCGCGTGAGCTTTTTCATATGATCCTTCGTCGATAAGATTGATGAGGATTCGAACCCGTCGCTTTAGAACACCTGACTTTCTGGCTATCTTGGTCGATATTGTCATCTCAGTATTAGCTGATGCTAGATTCCTCGATTCGGGTTGACTGGATACACATCCTGTCAATAGACCAGTTAGGCCGGATCCTGTAAGAGTGAGGAGTGTCCGTCGATCAAGGTCTCTCATTTGTTGATCGCCATCCCGGATGCAAATTGTGCCATACATAGATTGGCTCGGGAGATATCTCGGCTTTACGCGTGAACCAGTACGGGAATTTAAATAGTACTCTTCTTCTACGGCTCGATCGAACACTATCGACAACAGATCCTACCTCTCCGCGAGCAAACTTCAAACCGTAGTTTATACGTTCCTCAGTGCACGTGCTTGATAGTACTAATACCTACCAGACTGGATTATTCTCGACGGGATACATGGACTTGGACTTGCTGAAACTACACCAATACTATATATTCATTATGGTAGTTGCGTTAATTATATATACCCAACACCTCGAATTATCACCCCTACTTGGGTAACCACTCTACAATAGATGATACATTTTCCTGGTACTTTTCATAGCAACGACTAGGAACGGCCACTGAAAGGTCTGATTACCAGATACGGTCTGCCGGAATTATCGTATTGCTTCGCAAACGAGGGACCGGTAAATCAGTGGCGTCTCATCTGGAGAGTACCCACCGCGGCTCCGATCAAAATGCCGTAGACAATCCCAAGTCCTACATCACCCATCACCGCGCCGATTGCGACGCCAATTGCCACCCCGGTTCCCATCCATACTCCCATCGACTTCATGTCTGTCTCGTCGTCTCTGTCTGCGGGCCCGTCTCCGTCATTCTCCGAGTAGGGCGTCATGATACGCCGTCGATTGCTGATGATAAAAGATTATTGTACCTATCAACTATAACTAGATATACCACACTGATTCCTTCTATGAATCCGATATTTCTCACTCAATCACAAAGATAAAAAATTGTGTATACGATAGAGTACCTCTTCAAAACTGAGTTGGACCTCCATGATGTTGTATCGAGGTCGACAACGGCTCTGTAACAATAGGTGTTACCATGCTAAATAGTGTCCTCACAAGAGTAGCGGCACGAGTAATATTTCGACGTTGAATCGTCTGCTGTACTCGTTGACATCCTCTCGCCTGAAAAATGCAGATACGTACGTAGATATTCGCTCGGAATGTACGTTCCAATACGATGGCTCGTATACAGCTCAAGATCAATGCTGCGGCGTCACAGGACCAGCTGGCCGCTATCTCTACGAAGTTCCCGAACGAGGAATTCAAAATATTGGTGAGTCACAAAATTAACGATCGACTGATTGGTGTCATAGATGTTCGAACGATGAACGGAGACACCATCGCTCGATATTTCGAAGAAGCTGTGGATGTACACTCGTCCGAGGTGATTTTTGCCGATGAGCGATCTCTTCTACTCCAATATGAGATTCCGGTTCCTGAACCATTTCGCGTCGCTCGTGAATCAGGTAATCTCACGCTTTTTCCGATTACTATGCACGACGGATGGTTGTTTGTGGAACGAAGTGCTTCTGTCGAACAATTGTCAGAATATAGGAACCACCTAGATCATGCTGGACTTCAGTATCAGATTCTCTCAATACAGCAATCACATGACCCGGTTGATCTACTCACAGACCGACAACGACAGTTCATTAGCGAAGCGGTTGCACGCGGGTATTACGAAACGCCTCGCCAATGTACGCTTACGGAGTTAGCGAAAACATTTGAAGTGAATAAATCAGCGGCGAGTGGAACGCTCCGACGGGCTGAAGGCCGAATTGTCAAGAACTTATTTCCTGAAACGAACAAATGATAATCTGTAATGGGATCGCCCGGGGAACTACAGCCTAAAGCTTTCTCGCGGAGGGTATGGGATCACTTGTTGATCATGCCCGGTAGAGCGGTAGAAGATGTGCGCTATTTAAAGAGATGAACTGGTTCACGCGCAAAGCCGAGGTAGTTCCCGACCCAATATGGGTATGGCACAATTAGTATCGACAGGCAACATAAATTCCCGTACACAACCTGACATTCACCGGTTCGCGAAATATGGTTTATTGGCTGTTCTCATCAGTATAATCGTCAATGCAATCATCCGTGTAATCGCATACCAATTCATTGCTATTCCTGCCGATTTTTGGCCGTTAGGATGGGGGGCAGTGATCACAAGTACGGCTGTCACGACTATTGGAGCAACTGTTGTCTACTGGGCAAGTACTCGCTTTTCACAGCGACCAAACCGAACATTTGTGATCATTTCAGTCCTTGTATTACTGCTCTCGTTCGTGTCGTTCATAATGCCGCCACCGGTCTTGGAAGAGGCGGCAACGTCAGTACACCTGGTCTTAGCAGGAATGCACATGAGTGTCGCAGTCATCTGTGTTAGCGTCTTGACTCGGATCACGGATACCACAGTAGTGCCCGACATCCATGATACCGATACTTCGTCAGAGTAGAATGAACCACTTGAATAGACAAGCGCGCCTCGTCCCGGCTGTCGCCCTTTTCTTTGTAGCTCCTCTCATCGGAGAATTCCTTCTCGGTAATCTACCGATCACATGGCTGTGGGCTTTGCTGGCGCTTGCTCCGCTCTATGGCGGAGGTGCACTATTAATTCGTGAAACAGTCCGTCGCTTTCAGCTTGGATGGCCGAGCATGGTGCTTCTTGGTCTCACATATGCTATCGTAGAAGAGGCATTCGTAACTCAATCATTGTTCAATCCCAACTTCCTCGGACTACGGCTCCTTGACTACGGGTATATCGACAGTCTCGGAATCAGCATCTGGTGGACTGTTTTTGTTCTGGGAATCCATACTATCTGGAGTACTGCCGTACCGATTGCGTTGGTTGAGACCCTCGTCCCCGAGATTCGCCACACTCCTTGGTTGCGGCCAGTCGGACTGCTTGGGACGGCGATTATCTTTCTGCTGGGTTGTGCGGTAACGTTTATAATTCAGCAACAGGATCCGTTCATGGCGTCACACGCCCAGTTATTCGGTAGTGGAGTAATTGCCGAATCTCTGATAATTATTGCTTTGAGTCTTGGTCGATTCAAACTGAATATCCATCCCAGTGCACAATCAGTACCTCAGGCTCGCATAGTCGGTGTGATTGCTTTTCTGCTTGGCTCTGCGTTTATGATGCTTGCAGTAATTCACAATGCAATCCCTGTAACTCTGAATGTAGTAGGAATGGTCTTGATAGTGGTGTTTGGAGGAGCACTTTTTCTCCGATGGTCGAAACACTCCGGATGGTCAGTATACCATAGTTTGGCAGTTTCCAGTGGCTTGGTGCTTACCTATGCGTGGTATGGATTTGTTCAGATCCCATCAACAGGTTACACGAATCCGTTAATCGATACCAGTGGGAACGCGATCTTCGTCGGCTGTGCAGTGGTTCTACTCATCACCGCTAAAAACCGGCTAGATGAGAACTCCCGAAACAATATAGAAACATTATCAAGCGATTCAACATGGTACAACTAAGAGACATTGGTTTGTTTCTCCTAATCCAAATTCTATTTGGAAGCACATTCCCCGCTGTCAAAGCCGGCCTCGAGTTTCTGCCGCCTTTGTTCTTCGCAGCGGTACGGTTCGTCACCGCCGGATGTTTACTGGTCGGATACATGCGTGTGACTGGCCAAGAATGGCGTCCTCGAGTTCGTGATGACTGGACTGCAGTGCTTACCAGTGGAATACTTTTCTTTGGGGTATCTGGCCTTCTCTATATCGGACAACAGTTCACGACCAGTGGTGTCGCTGGGATCATCTATAGTATGATACCGATAATGACGGTGGTTGTCGCATGGTTGATTTTACCCAATGAGCGACTCTCTGTACGTGGGATGGTAGGGGTTCTCGTTAGTTTTGTCGGCGTCGCTATCGTCGTTCTTCCCAATCCGTCGAATTTCGGGACGACACTGGTAGGAGAAGGCTTAGTGCTTCTTGCTGCAATAAGCGCCACCCTCGGTACCGTCTTCCTCCGTAAGATCGCAGCGTCGATGTCAAATGTTACGCTTACAGGATGGTCAATGCTGATCGGGGGTGGTATCCAATATGGATTCAGCGTTCTCCAAGGTGAGTCGCTCGCAATAGCCGCCTTCACTCCCACTGCCTTCGTCCTCCTCTGCTATCTTGTGGTATTGCCTAGTGCCGTCGGGTACGTGATTTACTTCGACCTCATTGCACGGTTTGGACCCGTTGAAATCAATCTTAGTAGCTATCTTGTGCCGGTAGTCGCAGTGGTTCTCGGATGGGTTTTTCTCGATGAACAGGTTACGAGCCTCACTTTCGTTGGGTTTCTAGTTATCGTTACTGGGTTCATTTTGATCAAATATCGAGAACTCACTGCCGAACTTGCTCACTTCCGAGTGTTCGGTAGTTGAGAGACCGAGGCTCTAACCAGACGGCATCAAACTGTACACGGGCCGAATACTTTTTCTTCGCCATTGGTGCCCCTAGACCCGTCCAAGTTACTGACAACGGCACTCTGACGCTGTTTCCATCGGACGACGATGAGTTGATTGAGACGGCAGAGTTCGTTGTAGTAGTCTCGACGGCTTCCTATGCTGACCGTATACGAGATCTCTTCTATGCATAGGACTGTCAAACTACCTCCTACTTTGTTATATCAACAGATGCTGACAGAAGTGATTGAACGATGTATACTCACCACCCGCCATCTCATTTTGACATTTTCTCCGCGATAGCACAGACGCCTATCTCTCGTTCCTCAACTCGAATATCATCAAACCCGACCATTTCAAGAAGTGGCCGTAGTTCATCCTGAGATTGACCGGCAATCGGTGTGAATGCGATAGCAATTCGGCCGCCGAGTTTCAACACACGACGCATCTCTCTGAGACCGGCAGCAGCATCGGGCCACACTTGCATCGAGTTGATAGAGAAAATCTTATCAAATACTGCATCTTCGGAGGGAATCTCGTCAGCGGAACCATATCGAAGATCGACGTGACCAGCGTCAACGGCTACAGCATTCCGTTTCCGTGCCATCTCAACCATTTCATGTGAGTAATCAATACCAGCGACGAATCCGTCCGGCGTCGCAGCCGACGCAACCTCTATACCAAGACCTGGACCGAAGCCAACTTCCAAGACACGGTCAGTCGACTCAACAGCCATTTCCGAGAGAGCCCACTCAGCCATCGCACGCTTATCTTTTCCCATCATTAACCGTCCGCCGATGCGCCCAGCTATTCCACGTGGCTGTCCGAACATGCGACGCAAGAGCATGCGTATCGGATTCATTCAGATGAGCCTAATTTTGTCTGTGATTGATTCGCTTGTCCTTCGTAGGCTGTCTCTTGATGACTTTTTCTATGAACACCGAACTGGACCCTGATATACCACACTACGGTCCCGAAAATAAGGAATAGAATGGCGTTGATCGTCGTCGCATATATTGGTGCCGGACTCGCAATGTAAACTCCGACGTATGTACCGTAGACAATGGTGAGTGCAAGGACCGTCTTTTCCACAGTGAACTGCATATCCGCCCGGATGGAGCGTAGTTCAATAGAATCGCTGCCAGAGATATTCGGCGGGTTCTTAATGCCGGGTAGCTTGGACATTCGAACAATCTATCTCGATACTTTCCCAATATCGAGCCTTGATGGTTCGATATCACTTGTAACCTTCATTGAACAATTTGCGAGAACACGTTCGCCTCGATCTTTTGAAGATGTTCACCAACAGTCGCTCGGCTAAGATCTATCGCTGCTGCGATATCTTCGATCGTGGCTTGTCTCGGAACCTGATAGTATCCCTGTCGAACCGCGATTGTTAGTATCTCGTGTTGTCGATTCGTCAGTGTACCTCTGAGATCCGGTATGTCCGGTCGATATTCTCCAGTCTTTTCGAGGTATATATCAACGATTTCGGAGATAGCTTGCAGTGCGTCCCCCACCGCGGATTCCTCACCAACTAACGTTGTCCTGATTGTTTGCTCGTTCGTGAACTCTAAGGGCATCTTGAGGACGACCTCGAATTGATGCAGCGTGGAAATAATCGACTTGACCGGATCAGTGAGTTCACAGTGTATATACGCAAACCCTCCACAGTCTCTATGATCAACGAGATCATAGTTGAGCACGTTTGGTGCTGCAGTGAGTGCTGTGCTAACCCGTTCGAGGTTTCCTCGGAAGTGATAGAGCATAACAATCGTCCCGTCGTCGATCAAATTGAAGTGATGTAGCTGTTTCCGTATTTCAACTGGTCTGTCTAAGGTGACCGTATCAGAAGGAGCATCCTCGTTATCCAACTTTAACAGGACAGTCGCATATCTTGTCTTCTGAGATTGGTGATCATTTTCGGAGTCATCTCTATGTTGATTTCGTCGTTTGTTCGTATGGTTTACCATTGTCTGATTTTCTTATCAAATTGAGATCCATGGGGGAAGAGGGCAGTTATTTACTATCCATTCGAACCGAATATCTGCGATGGCATCAAGATACACTAACGTTAGTTCTATTGTCTTTATTCATTTGGTAGTGCAAATGGTAGCTCGTCTGAATTCGTTGGGGAGATGATTATTGAGGTCAGTTCTTACTACAATACGTTTCGATCCGTTCTATGAACTGCTCGATAAATGTCGGCACTTCACTACACTCTTTAATCTCCCTGCTAGAAAACCAGTGAACTGCCGCAACTTCATCGGAAGCGCGAGGATACGCTTCCCCAGCCACCAGTTCACACAATGTGACGACATTGATACAAGGCGTCCCATTATCAGTCTCAAACGTTGTACTGAAAACGTATTCAACATCTCCGATTTCGATACCAACTTCCTCGTACAGTTCGCGAGTGGCTGTCGTTTCAATCGTGTCTTCGCCACCGGGCTGTTGTTCTACTTTACCACCTGGAAAGGTTAACAGACCGCTTGCATGCGCTTCGTTTGATCCGCGTTCAATGAGTAGATATTTGTCGTTTTGAATGACGACGCCATCTACATTCACAACATAGCTATATTCTTCCATCATAATACTTAGTATAACATCAGGTCACATCTCTACCGACGGAGGAATGTGAATTCAATGGGTCATTTGTAGACATGCTTCGGTTGAACTTGGGGAAATAATGAGCTTTCGGTGAACGAGTGCAGACACTTAAGTAGTAATGTGCGCGGAAACGATGATATCATGTGATTTCTCGTATAAGAAAACTGAGCCTAGTCGAATTCGAACTACAGCTGGTCATGCTCTATTCCGATATGATTCGATAACTATAGTAGGTGAGAGGTTTTGGTCACAGCATAAATCTATTTTCTGATGTTTGAATCTGTAAGTGGAAGTAGCCTGTCTGGGACCACATCGAGATCCAGGCGTCCGCTCTACTGAATTTGATATACTGAGGTCGCCCATACGGAACGGCTCTCCGGTCGCTCACTACTCCCTACTCAGATACCTCTGCGTAAATGGCGATTTCACCATCATTGGCAACCTCAATACGATAGTCGCTGAAGCGAAATGCAATGATCCCAATGCCACCTCGATTTGGTAAATCAGCCGACTCGTGAACTCGCCACACGGCGCAACAAGACAACGGCGATTCCACCGAGCATGAGGTCAAGCACACCGAGCACCACCACCGCTGGCACGATGGTGTTCCAGATGCCGGAGAATGCCGTCACGTCTATCACCGTGAGGACGTCCTGGCCGAGCATCAGTGCCCGGGCGGCATCGACGCCGTACGTGATCGGATTAACCGTCGCCACGACCTGCATCCACTCCGGCAGGACGCTGAGCGGCAAGAAGGCACTCGACATGAACACTAGGGGATACGGCAGCAGATTCACCAAGACGGTGGTCGATTCTGAGTCCTGTGTCACGAGCGCGACGATGTTCGAAAACGCCGTAAACATTAGTGAAAACACGAGGATGATGGCGATGATCCCGATCACGCCGACAAAGCCCGTCTGGATGTACGTCCCGACCGACCCACCGGAATCGATCCATAACACCACGTATCCGAGCCCGAGCGTCATCACCGTCTGGACGATCATCAGTACCATATCCGAGAGAGCTTTCCCGAGGAAGATCGCTCCACGATGGGTCGGTGAGGCCAGTATTTTCTCGAACATGCCGCTTTCCATGTCATCGACCAGACCTATTCCAGAGTTGCCCGCTGCCTCCATGGCCATCAGGATGATGACAGCTGGCGTGAGGTAGGTGACATAGGAGACATCCGTGCCGATCGCTCTCCCGAGAGCGTCTCCGGTAATCTGCCCGAACAGCTGAGAGAACAACACGAGCAAGATAATGGGTGTCATCAACGCACCGAATATCACAAACGGATTCCGACGGGTTTTCCGCAGCCAGCGCTTGAGCGTGGCCCACACATCGACAGGGAAGCTGTTGTTAGTCGCCCTCTGCTCGACCGCCCTCTCAGTTTCAGTTGTATTCATCGTTTCACCTCCGATTGGACGGGATCGTCTGGCTGTTCTTCGTTCGGTGTCTCATCGCTCGTTGTCTCGCCGGTGATGGCGAGAAAGACGTCGTCAAGTGTTGGCGAGTGAACGTCGAACCCCGTCACAGTGAAGCCCGCTTCCCGTAGCGCAACCAGGAGGTCAGTACCTGCCCGACGCGCGTGTTCGGACGCGATAGCGATGCCTTTGTCGGTGGATTCGATCGTATTTCCCTCGAACAGTCCCGACTTGCGGGCAACTTCTCGGGCCTGCGTTCGCTGCTCATCAGCCGGATCCTCAAGCGTGATTTCGAGGATGTCGCCGCCGACCTGTGATTTGAGCGCGTCTGGCGAATCAGTAGCGACGAGTTTGCCATCCTGAATAACCGACAGGCGGTCGCAAAGTTCGTCGGCCTCCTCTAGATACTGGGTCGTCAGAAACACTGTCGTTCCCTGTTGATTGATCTCCCGGAAGTACTCCCAAAGGCGATTGCGCGCCCTGGGATCAAGCCCCGTCGTCGGTTCATCGAGAAAGACGAGCGGTGGCTCGTGAACCAGGGCGGTCGCCACGTCAAGGCGCTTTTTCATCCCACCGGAGAACTCTTGGGCCTGCTTGTCGGCCACATCCGCAAGGTCGACAAGGGTTAATAGCTCATCAATCCGCTTGGCACGCTCGCTCCGGGGGACGCCATATGTCTCGCAGGCAAAGCGAATGTTCTCGCGGGCGGTAAGTTCTCCGTCTACGCTCGTCTCTTGGGCCATGTAGCCGATGGATGAGCGGACTGCACGTGCTTCGTCAACGACGTCGAATCCGTTTACCATTACCGACCCGGAAGTAGGCTGTAGCAGCGTCACGAACGTCTTGATCGCGGTGGTCTTCCCGGCGCCGTTCGGCCCGAGGAACCCGAAAAACTCACCCTGAGGGATGTCAAGGTCAATACCGCGTACCGCTCGGGTACCGTCCGAGTACGTAAGTTCGACGTTTCTCACTGTGATCGCATTTGAAGAAGCCTTCTGTGTCTCGGTTAGTCGGGTGGACATGGTCACATTCCCTCTATTGCTTCTTCCGGAACCGAGTCTTGGATCTCGTTCAAACGGACAGTGAGGAAGTTTGCCCGAGTCGTTTTCCACGACAATAGATTGGTTATCCGGTACTCTTCGCCCTCGCGCAATTCGGCCGAACCGCTGCCGATCACAGCCGAATCGTCGTTTGGTCGCAGAGTGACTCCATTCGGAGCGTCAGTGCATTCTGTGTTAATTTCTTGCTTTTGCAGCCTTTGCATCACGTAGATAGAGACGCCGTTTGTCCTCGGGCGTTACCCCGATTATAAATGGAGTCTTTATAGCCTCCGTGCTCTCAGCCTCTTGTATGAGATGGTCAATTCCTCATCTAGAGCACGATTCGGGAGAGAACGAATAGTACGACAGAGTACGTAAAAATCGACTATAATGAGATACATAACCGTTGTCTTCGGCCCAACCGATGAATACCTTCGATCGAGAGGCCACCAGCAGATGCTGGATGATGGTACTGATCCAAGAGAGATCTGGATTGATGATACGCTCATCGCGACCCAAGAAGCGACACACTACGTCAATCTGCTCGATGATGGGACCGCCGTTGCGATCGTGCAATTTCGAGGTGATGCTGATCGGCTCGCCACGATCGAAGACGAAGATTCAGAGATTATCTCGTGCACCGTGACGGGTGGTGAGACGTGGCTAGCGTATATGCACTACGAGCCTGACGAGGTTGAAAGAACCCTTTACGAACTGATCGATACCGAAGTGATCAGTATCGACTGGCCGGTGAGAGATACTGCCGACGGGGTGCAAGTCACCCTTTTCGGTGAGGATGCAGCCCTTCAGCAGATGATTGCTAGCGTCCCTGACAAAATGGAGGTGCGTCTTGAACGGGCAGGAGAGTATTTGCCAGATATGGCTGACCCGGCGGCGCAGCTCACCGACCGTCAAAAAGAGATCGTGCGGGCAGCGATCGTGGCGGGATATTACGACATCCCGCGGCGTGCAACGCAACAGGACTTGGCGGCCGAGCTCGAGCTGTCGCAAGGGACAATCGGAGAACACCTCCGGCGAGCAGAAGCGAAGATTATCCAGTCCGTGGTTGTCTGAATGTAGATAAGTGCTTTTATCATGGGGAACGTGACGAAATCACCCATGGCTGTCAAATACTGATGAATGTACGTCTTCTCTTGCAGGAAAAGAGTGCTTCTGAATATAGTCTCCCTACCCTATATCCTCGTGTGTTATGCTTTCTAAGACACTCGGTATCAGAACAGTTTATCTCCCTCGAAAAGCGATACCCAGCATGACTAGGACGACTGAGCAAGATGATGCGCCGAGTGTTTCACCGGAGCATGCATTCGCACTGCTCGGCAATGAGACCCGAATAGACATTATCCAAGCACTCGGTGAAATATCTGATAAGTCACTGTCGTTCTCCGAACTTCGAAACCAAGTTGACGTCGCTGATAGTGGCCAGTTCAACTACCATCTTAAGAAGCTAACCGGCAGTTTCATTCACCAAACTGATCAGAGAAAGTATAAGCTGACCTACGCTGGCGATCAGGTGATTGGAGCAATTTTTTCTGGGACATTCGATCAGCGAAATAACTCTCGCGTTATCGATCTTGACTCGACTTGCACCACCTGTGGATCGGGGTTGATAGCCGAATATAAATCTGAACTCGTTTCGATCCGATGTACGACCTGTGATGACCAGAAATCAACATTTGGCTTTCCGCCAGGGGCGTTCGAGAACCGCACCAATGCTGAGCTCGAGGGGGCATTTGATACGTGGATTCGATTATATCTTTCAGCGTTGCAAGGAGAATACTGTCTCAATTGTTCTGGTCGGATACGTGGTTCGATAATCGATAATTCCGAGTATTTAGATGAGCACGAGGTCGGTATCGAACACGCTTGTGAGCGGTGTACGAACAGGTCTGTAAATTCAGTCGGCGCATATCTCCTCTATCAACCCATCGTCGTTGCGTTTCACTACGATCATGACATCAACCTTGATGAAATACCATTGTGGCAACTAGAGTGGCTTCATGAAGAAGAGACGACAATCCTTTCGCTCGATCCATGGCGGATTCAGTTCAGCAGCTCAATCAATGGTAATCGTCTCGAAGTTGAGCTTGACGAGAATTTGTTCGTCTCGGTTATCTAATAGTAGAAGCAGAAGCTCGCTTCAGCTGGTTCAATGGCAGAAATATCATCCTACTAACATTTTTGGCGAGATAACCTGCTATTTTCGGTCTGGATCCACGTATCCAGAAACATGCCGAGGTACTTGTTGATCATTCAGTAAATATCGAAACTGGCGATAATGTTCTAATTCAGGCACCACTAATCGCTGAAGACCTCATTGTTGCCCTTCACGAACAAATCGGTAAACGGGGTGCGAACCCGATGATTAGCATGCACAGCACTCGCGCTCGACAGGCCTTTATCAACTCATGTAATCTCGTGGATTTCGAGGTTCCTGATCACAAAATAGCTTGCTTTGAGGAGGCCGATGGCATCATTGTCGTCAGCGGTGAATTGAATACTTATAATCCAGTAATATGGACATTGAAAAGAATGCTGCCTATAGAATAACCCTGAACCCTCTTCAGGAAATAATGACGGAGAAGCAATGGGTTGGCACATAATTCCCTGCGCCGGGCAACGCCCAAGCCGCGGAGATGAGTACCGAGGCCTACGAGGTTTTCGTGGATCAGGCGATCAACAAGGAATGGAAAACTCAACGTAAATACCAACAACAGCTTGTCGAACGCCTTGATCCTGCAAGCGAAATTCGAATTCGAAGTGGCGAGACAAATGATCTGCGGATGAGTATCGATGGGATGATCTCGGTGAACCGGACGGGAAAGCACAAACTGATCTTACTCGACATGTAGAAAATGTGGCCTCCTCGACCGGAGCACATCGATCACCGACTAATATTAACGGAGGGATGATGGTCTGATCCAAGGCATCGTCGGTGAAGATCAGATGCTAAGAGATGCCATAGACGTCCTTGATTCCGCCGTACTGATCGCTGAATGGGAATGAATCGGTTGTCATCAGCAATTTCCCATCACGCTATACTTCCGCTCAAAGCTTATTTGCCTCCTCATTCGTGAGACGCTGAAGATGGATGATTTGTCTTGATGGTCGTCGGTGGACTTACTTCCTATTCGCTCGCCGTGTCAGTTTTTGACTCGAAATCGAAGGTGCGTCATATCGGGTGATTCCACCACCCTCGTTCGTTCCAGTTCGATCGGCCCGTCGTCGAGGTGCTCGAACAGCCGAATGCCGTCGCCGAGTAGCACGGGCACGAGCTGAAGCTGTATCTCGTCAATCAGTCCTGCCTCTATGTATTGGCAGACGACATCTGCACCGCCCGCGATCCGAACGTCTCGGTCGCCAGCCGCCGCCTCGGCCTGCTCCAAGGTCGGTTCGATCCCGTCCGTGACGAAGTGGAACGTCGTCCCGCCATCCATCTCGAGCGGTTCGCGAGGGTGGTGCGTGAGGACGAACACTGGGCCGTGAAAGGGTGGGGTCTCGCCCCAGTAACCCTCGAAAGGTTCGTCTCCCCACGGCCCATCATCGTTGTCGAACATCCGTCGGCCCATCACGTGGGCACCGATGCGCTCGATGGACTCGGCCACGATTTCGTCGTCCGGGGTGGTCTTCCCACCGTCGAGTCCCTGCTGCTCGCGCCAGCTTGCCAGATCGAACACCCACTCGTGGAGTCGCTCGCCCCCCTCGCCCAGAGGATTCTCCCGATTGTCGTTTGGCCCAGCGGTGAACCCATCAAGCGACATTGACATGTCTACGAAAACGGCGCTCATGCTACTTCGAACCCCCGATTCCGTCGTTCGCCAGGAACCCTGCGAGACAGTCCAGGGTCTGTTTCGCCGCTTCGACGCCGTCGAATTTTTCCAATGTCTTACGATCTGAAGCGGAATCGAAATCCATCCGGAACGTCAGATCCGTCCCGCCGTCGACTCTCTCGTCGAAAGTCACTGTCACCTGAAACCGCAGAAAGTTATTCGCTTCGTTAGGGGGGTGAGTGTAGACCAGACGCTCGGTTTCTACGATCTTGTCGTAGACGAACTCGTTATGAATATCTGCACCGTCGGGGCTGTGCATGACGAACCGCCAGACGCCGCCCGGCCGCACGTTCATCTCGTGGACCGTGTTGGTGAACCCGTTCGGGCCCCACCACTTCGCCACTTGCTCTGGATCAGTCCACGCATTCCAGATGCGCGCTCGCGGAGCGTCGATCGTCCGCGTGATTCTCAGTTCGGTAGTCTCTTCTTCGATCGGTTGGTCGTCGAGTTCGTTATCAGTCATTGTCCCTCTCGATTATTCGCTAGGTGGTTGGCAAGCCGGTCTAGGGTCTGTCTAGCGCCTTCGTCCGCCCCATGCTCAAGGGCTTCGTCAAGATCTACCGCTGATGAGAAGCGCATCTCCATGGCGAGCTCGGTCTCGGTGTCCCCGACATCGTTGAGGGTGATCGTCACTCGGAACTGCTCAGGATCGTCGGGCGAGCCGTGAGTGTAAGCCAGGCGCTCCGGTTCCGCGATCTCGTTGTAGACAATCTGGTTCGGGTACTCCTGGCCGTCGGCGCCGGTCATCAGAAATCGCCAGACTCCGCCAGGTTGTACATCCATTTCGTCCGTCGTGGTAGTGAACTCGTTCGGACCCCACCACTGGTCAACCTCTTCCGGGTTGGTCAGTGCTGTCCAGACACGCTCGCGTGCGGCGTCGAACGTTCGCCGAATCGTCAGACTCGTCTCGTTGGTTTCGATCATCTTACGCCCCCTCGACCAGTTCCGCAAGGTTCCCAAGCGAATCGTTCCATCCTTCGTTGGCGTCCTTGGGCGGGATGTTTTTGGGGATTCCTGCTTGGTGAGCAGTGACTTCGGTCCCGTCGGAGACCTTCTCGAAGGTGACCGTGGTCGTCATCTCGCCGCCCATTCCCGGGTCGTCGGACTCGAATTCTTCGGTGTAGACGAGCCGCTCGCCAGGGGACAACTCCTCGTACGTTCCGTGGAATGTGTGGGCGTATGGCTCCAATTCCTCGATGTCGGCAGTGAACGACATGCGGAAGGTGCCGCCCTCCGTGGCGTCGAACTCGTGAACCTCGGCGGAGAAGCCCTCTGGCGGGAGCCACGTGGCGAGTTCGTCCGGATCGACAAAGGCTTCATAGACCCTCTCTGGTGAAGCTTCGATCACTCGATTAACGGTGATACTTCGGTCTTCATTCGTAGTGGTTTCGTCCATCGATTTGTTCCTGTTATCAATATTGTCTGTCATCGGTCTTCTTGCTCCAGATGGTCGGACAGTGCGTCGAAACGATCCTCCCAAAGTACGCGATACCGGGTCAGCCATCCGAAGGCTTCACTCAGCGGCGCGGCATCAAGGTGACATCGTCGAACCCGGCCGTCCTTCTCGATATCAAGCAAACCCGCACCTTCCAACACATGCAAGTGCTTGGAGACTGCCGCCAGTGAGACATCGTGTGGTTCGGCCAATTCACCGACGCTTTCGGGGCTATCGGCGAGTTGTTCGAGGATCTCTCGGCGGATCGGATGGGCTAGTGCCTTGAAGATCGCATCGAGATCTAGGTCGTTCGACTGTTGTTCAACCATCCGGTTGAATATACAGTGTTCTCTATATTAAACCTATAGGTTAAACAAAATGCCTTCGACGATTCAGGCGGAGAGAGCAGCTCTCCACAAAAATAAACGGAATTACGATCTTTTTATACAGTATGGAGCGTATCTTCTGACGCCTAAAATCGTAAACAATAGTAGTCCCTCAGGGACCCTCGAGTCGATCACTGTGTATTTCGTGGTACATATTTAGCCTGCCAACTGGCGGTGATTCCAGCGATCGGATTCGGCAGCTCCGAACAATCGGGGAAAAGTAGTCTGTTTACTGGTATTTTGGCGCGTTTGGCACTGTCTAGTTAAGCCAGCTTGAGGAATGAGCAGGTTGTTGAGTAACTTGCCTAGAGATGCTCGCAAACCTGCTCGAAGAAGGCTTAGACGCGGATTTAGAAGAAACTTGGGAGAACGAACGGACGGCGACGCCCGTCAGGGCGTTCGCCGTCCGTCTCCATGCGACTGGTTGTTCACTCAGGGAGACAAAAGCAATTTTAGCACTGTTCGACGTTAAACGGTCACATCAAGCGATTTTTCAGTGGGTACATCGGCTGGCTGACAGCGTCTCCGACCCGCCGTCGGCGACGCCGACGCGGGTCGCGGTGGACGAAACCGCTGTCAAAATTAACGGTGAATGGTCTTGGGTGTACGCTGCAATAGACACCGAAACAAAGCTGCTGCTTGGTATCGAAGTGTTTGATCGGCATGGCACTGATTCGGCGGCTGCGTTTCTGTCTGGATTGGCCGAGAAACACGATCTCTCGGGCACCGTGTTTCTCGTTGATGGCTACGGGTATCGGACTGCCCTCTTTCGAATTGGGTTGAGCGGTCGGCTCGACTACACGGAGCGAAACCTGATCGAAAAGTGGTTTCACACGCTCAAACAGCGCGTCGACCGCTTCCATACGTCGTGGGTGGGCAGTCGGCCAAGCGTCCAGCAGTGGCTTGAACAGTTTGTGCATTACTATAACCATCAGCGACCGCATCAATCGCTCAACAACCGAACGCCTGTCGAGGAGGAGCTAAACTAGACAGTGCCTTCTCAGCCATACTGCCAAAGAAAAGGTCATCTAATTCGCTTTCACCAGGTAATCCACCGCTTTGAAGCGACCGATACAGATAGAAGATATACAATACCATGAGTAGAACACCGATCCCAAGTGTCGTTGTGCGATCGTCGGTCAGCGCAGCAAGGAATGCTAGCGTAAATCCAACAAGAAAGCATGACAAGTCTCGACGAGTTGATTCTGGACTGAAATGCATCTCTCGGCCAGATGTACGACGCTTACTAAAGTAAAGGACACTTGAGCCCACGAGGAACATCGCGATGGTCGCCAACATAAATGGGGCACCAAGAATCGCGCCAATCCCGATGCCTTCTGTAGCCTCAGTACTGCCGCTGGTACTGCCGAAAATAGCGATGAGTGGGATCACGGTTTCTGGCAGTGCAGTGCCGACTGCAGCAAGTATACTCCCTGTGGCACTCTCGCTTACACCAAGGCGATAGCCAAGCCACTCGACCGAATTAGTGAATACCTCAGCACCTGCTAAGAGGAACAAGAATGATACAGCAAGGAGCAACACGTGTTCCAATGAAGATGAGGGGATCACGAGCAGGACTGTTGCTCCGTTGCTCATTTGAAGCTTCCCGGTTTGAGTTGCAACGTAAACCATCTTGACTAACTTTCGGAGATACTTAGATGGTCCGCTGGGGGTCTCTGTGAGAGATATAATCCCTCTCGTTGGTATCCACTGCACACTCGTGAAAATTCATCCATGAAGGCAGTTACCGTATTTCGGCTTCTTCGTCACACTGAGACATCGATTGAAGTCGTACGCGGATGACTTCGTATCCGGTGAGGGTGATGTCCCGTTCGATACTGATACCGACGGATGGAAACGAAGCAACCAAGCCAGCAATCGAACACGGGCTTCGGATCGCTGCAAATCGCGACGCGACAGTTCACGCACTCTACGTTGTCGATATTCCACCAGTTGGAGGAGAACGTGCAGAAGAGAGTCTCGAGCCGTTGGTAAGCAAACTAGAGGCAGAGGGCAAAGAAGCAACTGGGAATATTGCTGTTCAAGCCCACGATAAGGGATTGGACGTGAAGAAAACGGTCAAAAGAGGAATCCCGTTCCAAGCGATATTGGACTATACGGACGCTCATGATATCGAATGTATCGCTATGGGGACCGGCGAACGAGATAATCCCAAATCGTACTTCCTTGGGAGTACTGCCCGGAAAATAACACGTCTCTCTCGAGTCCCTGTTCTGACGGTTCGAGCATCGAAAGACCAAGTTTCTGTAGACTATCGATCGATTCTCTTACCAGTCGATGGGACACAAGGGTCACAACGTGCTATCGAGACATGTACGCGACTAGCGTCTGATTTCGATGCGATCGTTCACATCTTGTACGTCATTGATTCACGTATTGCCCGTGCGGGGTCGTTAGTAGATCTCATGGAGATGCAAGGGGAGCAAGCATGTTACGATGCTGCCTCCCGGATGAAAATTGTCGGCGTCGATTCTACCGATGAACTCCTCCATGGCCGACCAGCAGAACAAATCCTCTCGTATGCGGACAATCACGATATCGGCTGTATCGTGATTGGGACGCATGGTCGAACCGGAATCGACCGATTTGTAATGGGTAGTGTCGCTGAAAAAGTGGTTCGGCGCGCACCGATGCCTGTGCTGACTGTTCGTGACCTCGGTCGCGAATGAGCTACCCATTGATGCAGAGGACTCTCTAAGTAAGTGGATAGCGTATATCTCCTCCCATGCCTCGTGACCGCGCTATCGAATTCTCAATTGATTACGTTCAGGTATTGGACTCGGACGGATCGGTAGACACCGACCTCGAACCGAATCTCGATGAAGATCACTTGCTCGCGATGTATCGAACGATGAAACTCTCGCGTCGCCTTGACGAACGCGCAATCGCCTTACAGCGGCGCGGGCAACTCGGCACCTATGCCCCGGCAATCGGGCAAGAAGCCGCACAGGTCGGAAGTGCGATGGCACTTACGGATATCGATTGGATGGTGACGTCGTTCCGGGAACAACCCGCATATCTGGCCCGGGATATACCGCCGCACATGTTGCTCTGGTACGCGATGGGAATGGAAGAGGGTGCAGCGGTTTCCCGAAGCAACCGTACAATGGCACCGTCCGTCCCAGTCGGCTCACAGGCACTGCACGCAGCAGGACTCGGGTGGGCCCAAGAGATCGCTGAGGAAGATGCCGCGACGCTCTGTTACTTCGGTGATGGTGCAACCTCCGAAGGTGATGTCTACGAAGCGTGCAACCTTGGGGGCGTGTTTGACTCACACACTGTCTTTCTCTGCCAAAACAATCAGTACGCGATTTCGGTTCCACGAGCGCACCAGACCCGTGCAGAAACGCTGGCACAGAAGGCGATTGCGGCAGGTATCGAGGGAATACAGGTCGATGGAAATGATGTTCTAGGTACATACGCTGTTGTCAATGATGCACTAGAGAGTGCCCGTAATGGCGACCCGGTTTTCGTCGAGGCGATAACCTACCGTCGCTCGGTTCACACGACCGCGGATGACCCAACCGTCTACCGAAAAGAGACCGAGGAAGAAGAGTGGGCGACGCGTGATCCGATCACTCGCTTCGAGACGTACCTGCGTGAGCGAGACGTACTAGACGACGAACGCGTCGAGAACATCGAGGAGACCATCGAAGCTGACCTCGCTGAAGCGATTGAAAGGGCGCAGAAAGGCGCGGAGACAGTAGATTCGGAGGACATGTTTGAGTACACGTTCTCGTCGTTGACGCCCGAACTCGAACGTCAACGTGCGGATTTCCGGGGTGATTCTGATGGCCACTAAACAGAGATTGGTCGAAGCCATCCGTACCACACTCTTCGAGGAGATGGCACGCGACGACTCCATCGTGGTGTACGGAGAAGATGTCGGTGTCGACGGTGGAGTGTTCCGTGCGACGGAGGGGCTAATCGACGAGTATCCAAACCGGGTGTACGACACACCAGTGACTGAGGCAGGTATCATTGGTCTTGGTGTCGGACTTGGAGCATACGGATTCACACCGGTGCCAGAAATCGAATTCTCAGGGTTCATGGTTCAGGGATTTCATCAAATTCAACAGCACGTCTCCCGCCTTCGTAGTCGAACTCGGGGTGGGCTCAACTGTCCGATGACAATTCGTGCTCCCTATGGGGGAGGAATCCGCGCCCTTGAACACCACTCCGAGAGCTTCGAGGCAGGGTATGCACAGATTCCAGGACTGAAAATCGTCGTTCCCTCGACGCCCGCCGATGCAAAGGGGTTACTCACGACGTCGCTCCGTGA
Organism: Haladaptatus sp. CMAA 1909; assembly: GCF_043952005.1. Classification (NCBI taxonomy): domain Archaea; kingdom Methanobacteriati; phylum Methanobacteriota; class Halobacteria; order Halobacteriales; family Haladaptataceae; genus Haladaptatus; species Haladaptatus sp. CMAA 1909. The sequence goes on from NZ_JBIOAV010000002.1 coordinate 283,398, forward strand.
TCCCGACCCGGTGATTTTCTTCGAGCCGACGCGTCTCTACCGTTCGTTCCGTGAAGACGTGCCTGACGGTGAGTATCATATCCCATTTGGTGAAGCGGAGATGGTTCGGGAGGGTACGGACGCAACTGTCGTGGCGTGGGGTGCGATGCGCCAGCAGGCTGTCGAAGCTGCTGATGCAGTCGATGGGAGCATCGAGGTAATCGACCCACGGAGTATCGTTCCGTTCGACACGGAGACGGTTCTCGATTCGGTGCAAAAGACCGGGCGCTGTGTTGTGGTTCACGAGGCACCACAAACCGCGGGAATGGCAGCAGAAATCATCGCTCGGATCAATGAGCGAGCCCTCTATTACCTCGAAGCGCCCGTTCAGCGGATCACTGGATATGACGTCCCGTATCCGCTATTCGCCCGCGAGGACGACTATCTCCCGGACAGACACCGTATTCAAGATGGTATCGAACAGGTCTTAGCAGAATAACTGTTGTCAACGACGTGGTAGTATATTACTCTGCATCACTATTTTGTTCCATATACTCGAACGCTACTGAGAGTACTTGATCGAGATTGGTGGGAGTGTGTGTCAATTGTACTTGCGTGGGTGCTCCGAGTTCACTACGGGGTTGTGAGTAGGCTATCCATTCGTCGTTACCTTCGCGGGTACAGACAAGTCGCTCTGCAGGACCAACCCACGAATGAATTTCATCGCTTCTCGTTTCGGTTACCCATCCCGACGGTGCTTCCTCATCGTGGTGGTTGGAAGACGGGGCCATCGTAACAGTATCAGACGGGATAGACTGGCATAGATGTTTGTCATTGTGGGATTCCTTCGTTTGTCATGTGTACGGTTGGGACGCAGAAACAACCCCGCGAACGAAATGAATTAGAGAATCGGTGAGCTAGCGAGTTCAGGCATAGCCCAAATCCCTGAGCTGCTTTTTCACAGCATCCGTAATCTCTGGGGTACTTCCCTCAGACTCACGGATATCAAGCGTTCGTTTGAGTTCTTGGAGGGATTTTCGTGGTTCCGTGACGCCGGGGCTACCATCTTCTTTCCATCCGTCTCGTGTTTCATAGCCATAATACGAATCCGGTAGCGCGATTCCCATGAGCGGTTCATCGAACGACTCGATAAGTGCATCAGCGTACCCTGTCTCGTGCATGGCCCTGATCCGTGTGGACCGAAGACCCTCGTATTCCACTAATCGAGGTTGCGCCGTGATCTCCCCCAGTAGGTGCTGTCCTCGGGACGGGCCATCCACGTTCGCCAATTCGAGGACCGTTCGATGAACGTCAAGAATGCTCGTCGTCTTCGTACAGGTCCCACTACAGGTTGGACCTGAAATAACGAGAGGTATGTGGGTTAGTTCCGGGTAGACTCCGTGTAAGTGACGCCAACTACCATGTTCACCGAATAGTTCTCCGTGGTCACCGAGCGTGATAATGTAGTCGAACTCCGATTCCAGCTCGGCGAATATTCGTCGATACTGAGTTGCGAGGTAATGAACCGCTTCGTCATATGCTTCGCGGACGAGTGCTCCGTTCGGTTCATCGTCGGTGAGTGTGGCGGCGACTTCATTGTACGACGAATCGTCTATCGTTCCAGTCGGCGGCGTGTACGGCGCGTGAGCTTCCATGAGATTTACGAACAGAAACTCATCGTCCCCGAACTCGTGTTCGCGAACGTATCGCAGTAATTCCATCGCGCCATCGTCGAGGGGTTGTGAACGCGCCCCGACAGTTCGCTTTCGCAGCCCTCGTTTGATGGAGGCCCGTAGCCGGTACTGACCGTCGATTGTTCGCCGTAACACGTCGGAATATCGTCGCCACCCAGTGACATTCTGATTGCTTTCGAGAACCTCTTTCCACCCTCTGAGACTTTTCCCGTTGACGTTTATTCGCCACGTCCCTTCGAACGTCTCGAAGCCACGATCGAATCCAAAGACGGGCGACACTATGAGGTTGGCACTGAACGCATGCGTCGTATACCCCGCTTGATGCAACCGTTCCGCCAACGATGGCTCTGGGCAATCGAATCCCTCGGATTTCGCATGGACGCCGACCTCACTCGCATATTTTCCTGTGAACAGGGATGCATGGGCGGGCATCGTCCATTTGGCAGTCGACCACGCGTTGTCGAATCGCTTTCCCGGAAGCCACTGAAATTCCGCGTCGAAGGCATCCTTGCGGAGCGTATCCAACACGACGAGGGCGATGTTCGTCATCTCTGCTCTAGTGGCTACCGGTAGTGCTAACGCTTCCACTTGCAAGTTCAAGGAGCAGGAATATCATCAGTGCGAGATTTCAAGTACGGCAATGGCATTTGGCTCATAGGGTGGGTAAAGTAAATGGTAAGTGTCCTTCTGGGACTTGGATTACTAGTCGCAGTATTTGTCGGCTACAACATCGGGGGCTCCTCGACCGGTGTCGCCTTCGGCCCTGCCGTTGGGAGTCGGATTACCGGAAAAGCGGTTGCTGCCGGATTGTTCACTGCCTTTGCGCTGTGGGGCGGGTGGACGGTCGGTCGGCACGTCATCGAGACGATGAGTGAAGGAATTGTCCCTCAAAGCCAGTTCACGCTGACTGCGAGTTTTATCGTCCTCTTTTTCGCTGGCTTCTCACTGTTGATCTCGAATTTCTTCGGCGTCCCATCATCCACGTCGATGACCGCCGTCGGCGCGATCGTCGGGCTCGGACTTGCAACGAATACGTTAAACGAACAGATCATGTTCGGTATCGTCTCGGCGTGGATCGTTGCACCCCTGACTGCATTCTGGCTTGGCGTTCTGATCGGTCGATACCTCTATCCCCATCTCGACGCTCGTATCTCGTTTACTCGATTTGAAGGCGGACTCGTACACCTCGATTACTCGGGCACACTCCCGTTTCCAAAATTAAATGAAAACGCGACGGTTCGAGATGTGCTCGGTGCACTCATCGTCATCGCAATCTCATGCTATAACGCCTTTTCTGCCGGGGCATCGAACGCTGCGAATGCGATTGCACCACTCGTCGGAAACGGTGCGATTACCGCCAGCCAGGGCATCTTACTGGCAATTGCTGCGATCGGACTTGGTGGATTCACGATTGCTCGCCGGACACTCGATACGATTGGTGAAGGGCTCACTGACTTGCCGATTCTCGCGGCGATGATTGTTTCTCTCGTCGGTGCAACCATCATCACGATCCTCTCGAATCTCGGTGTTCCTGCCAGTTTGGCGGTGAGTATGACCTCCTGCATCATTGGGCTTGGATGGGGTCGCGCCAGCCGTACCGTCACCGTTGCGGAAGCGACGGAAATGGCTATCGAACGGGAGGAACTTCCCGATCTTTCGGCGGGTGCACTAATCGCTGATGATACCGTCTCGGAAACTAATGCGGTGACACCGGATCCCGGACCCACTGTCGGAGAGCTTGCAGCCGGTGAATACACCGAAGATGATGCAGCGATGGACTCCGATGAGGCAGTCGAAGTTCCACACATCGGAGAAGAAGATCCCGAAACAATAGCAGAGGCTCCATTGTTATTCGATCGTGCAGCGACGAGTCGTGTTGTGTTCCTCTGGGTCCTTACGCCGACGATCTCTACCGTTGGCTCGTATCTGGTCTTTATACTCATAAAAATAGTATCAAGTTAAATAGAGTTATTGCTATTTCATAATAACCATGACAATCAACTATATAGCTATTGAAAGATGAGTATGGTTGGGTTGGGGACGCTTATCTTGGCTACCGTTGCGGGAGTGGCGAGCTTGTTCATGGCGTGGACGATTGGAGCGGGTTCGAGTGGTTCAACTCCATTTGCACCTGCGGTCAGCGCACAGGCGCTTTCGACGATGCGAGCTGCCTTTCTTGTCGGTCTGTTTGCATTCCTGGGAGCAGTCGTTCAAGGGACAAGCGTCGCTGAAGCGATGGCTGCAGGGTTGATCCATGATGTGAGTCTGACGCCGGTTGCTGTCGTTATTGCCCTTTTTGTGGCAGCAGCGCTTGTCGCGATCGGCGTATTCACTGGCTATCCGATCGCAACATCGTTTACTGCAACAGGGGCAGTGATCGGCGTTGGGTTAGCACTTGGTGGTGGTCCGGCATGGTCGAAATATCAACAAATCGGCCTCCTGTGGCTGTTGACTCCTTTCCTTGGAGGTGGGGCTGCATATCTGACGACACGATTATTGCGAAAAGAGACGGTTCCCAACGAGTACAGTATTCCTATTCTGGGAGGCATCATCACGGGGATTATCGTAAATATCCCGTTCACCTTCTTGGGTTCTTCCGCTGAGGGTGCGTCAGTAGTGGGTTGGCTCACAAGGAACGTCTCGCTAGCTCCACTGTTCGGGATAAGTCTGTTCTCAGCCGTTTTCATCGTTCTTTCAGCGGGATGGTTGTATCTCGCACTTCGTGAGGACTCGGCCAATGCCCAGCGGAAATTCTTGTTCATCCTTGGTGCGATTGTCGCATTCTCCGCTGGTGGAAGTCAAGTAGGACTCGCCATCGGTCCGGTTCTGCCGTTGTATACCTCACTCACAATCCCCGCGGTGGCAGTGCTTATTGGCGGTGGTCTCGGGCTTCTGTTGGGATCATGGATGGGTGCACCACGAATGATAAAGGCCATCCCACGGGACTACGCCGCGCTTGGGCCACGTCGGGCGATGGCTGCTCTCATTCCGTCGTTCGCAATCGCACAAGTGGCGATTCTTTATGGTATTCCCATGTCGTTCAATGAAATCGTCGTGAGTGCTGTGATCGGAAGCGGATTCGCCGCCGGGGAGGCACGAGTCAATCGAGGGAAATTGATCTATACTGCCCTCGCATGGGTTGGGTCTCTTGTTCTCTCCCTGGTAGTGTCGTACGCCGTTTTCTCCGTTCTTGGGTGATCTGACGACTATACAATGTCGTCTTCTCTGTCGAATACCGCAGTAGATGACTCGAGGATAACCACAAAATCAAACAGACATCCTGATCGAGACTACCAGATCCGTAGCAAATGCGACGAGAAGACCGATCGTGATTGCACCGAACATTGTCGTATCCGAGAGATCGGGTCGACGAATCTGGAAGAGTTCATAGATCACGTACACGAGTGCGCCACCGGCGAGAGAGACAAAAAACGGACGCTACCGCCGAGGTCCATAGCTGACCGAGGAGCGCACCGATGACCGTCGGACCACCGGCAATGCGGTGTGAATCTCGTGTGGTGGCGTGGTTCGAAAGGGGGTTCGTAGAACCCCCGTGAGTACAACGCTCTAATCAGCGTCCTCCGTTCGCCGCGTTTGCTTCGTGGGCTCGCAGACCTCCGCGAGGAGATGGGTAACGAGTACGCCGTCATGTTTGAGTGGTTCAACGAACACGGCTACGAGACCGACATCGAGGAACTCCGCGCGAATCACGACGTAGCGTTCACGGAGCTAGAAGAGTATCTCCACGAGCACGGTTGGGTCTAACGGCGATAACGACGGAGTGTGACGGGTTCGACGGAGTCGCTCAAAAGTGAGGGTGCCGCAATAGAACTCGAAGTAGGATCGAACAACTGCGCAGCATAGCTATATTGTCACTGGGTATGCTGCTACTCATCGTTCATTTCATTAGCTCAAACTCGATGCTAACTATCCCTTTCGCTAGTTCTTTTGTCTTCTTCATTCGCATCATCTGATATCGCTTGCCTGCTTCAATCATATCCCCTTTCCGTGGGAAGCAGAGTACCCGTTCGTTTGTATTCTCATATCGTATTATTCTCGTTTCGTACTTGCTCCAGTACATCTCTGACAGAAATGACTCACCTTCTTGCACCCGGACTGTCGGTTTATACGCAAGCGGTTTTGAGGCCACTTGGAAGGTTGCATCTGGATAATAATCGAAAACATAGATCCGTGCACGGAGAACTGGTGATTCATTAGTGGGTGGCATGATCCAGTAGCGGTGATTGAAGTTCGTTTTAGGGATTCGGTTATTGTCCAGGCGGGACCAGCTTGAGCACTACGCCGGTGTTCCCCTTTGGTGCTCCACGTTTGTTGGCAAGAACGTACAGCTCTCCGTTGGAATCTCGCCCAAACATCCGGACGAAGTAGTTAAACTGCCCATTGACTTGCAGTTCTTCCATCTTCCAGAGCGATTGTCGTGGGATTGTGTCCTTTGACGGGCTGAGATTCTTCGTTTGATTCTCTCCGATATCTTGTGGGGGGGTAGCTGTGAGAAGCCGACCTGCCGGTTTCGCACGCGCTGGATCCTCTGTCCAGACTCCGTATACATATTTGCCTTGTAGTCCAGAGATGGTGTTATTTTCATATCGATGACCACCAACAATGGTGATCCCGACAGAGGTGTTCTGGTACGTGTGAGGGAATTCAAGAATGGGATTGTGAAATGACTCTCCGCCGCGCACGTTCTTTGGTGTTCCACTCGGACACTGCGTTGGGGGACTCGTTGCACTCTTCGTGCTGAAACAGTGTGTTCCCTCCTTCACGTTCCATCCATAATTTCCACCCTTTTCTACGATACTCGCCTCTTCGTAGAGGTCTTGCCCAGCGTCTGCGACAAAGAGGTTGTTTTGTGAGTCAAAGGAGATTCCAAATGGATTGCGAAAGCCCCATGCGTAGATCTCGTCTCGACCTTCTTTTCCAACAAGTGGGTTGTCATTCGGAATCGCATATGGTTTTCCATCTTGCCGACTATCAACATCGATTCGGAGAATATTCCCTAAGAGATTTTGTGAGACATCTTGCCCATTTCCTCCCTTATTTTGCTTATACCAATCAGAAACGTGGCCATACATATCGTCATTCGCACCGCCGCCATCACCCATCGGAACATATAGATATCCATCCGAACCGAACGCCATTGGTCCAGCATCGTGATTATACTGCGGCTTTTCAATTTGCAGCAATTTGCGCTCGGAGTTTGGGTCCCCGCTGCTGAGATCTTTTGTTGCTTTGAATTCTGAGACGACTTCGATATGATCCCAGTTTTTCGGCATATCATTGGTACGCGGAGCACTATAGTGGACGTAGAATTTCCGATTGTTCTGGAAGTTAGGATGGAATTCTAACCCGAGTAGTCCCCGTTCGTCGTAACTTTGGTTTGGATCTGCATATGTATCTGCAAACTTCCCAAGTGTCACCATCCGATCGCTCACATCTAAGAACGGCTTTTGCTGCCGCCCATTCGGTCCGATCACCCAAATCTCGCCGGTCTGGTCTGTAACGAACCGGCGATTTTTCTGTTCGTCTGCGACGGCAAAATCCGTTGGTGCAGTCATTCCACCTGCTACTTTCTGAATCCCTACCTTCGTACCCTGCTTGAAAAATGATGCTTGCTGTTGGTTTTGTTGGTTTTGATTGCCCGTTTGTTTTCCAACCTGCATCTGTCCCACCATCGTTGTTGGGTGTACTGTGCAAATGTACTGGGCCATCTTCTTTGTCGCAGTAAACGTCAGTGACCGAGTCGCTCCTTGTTGTGAGACAATGGGTGTTTTCTTGATTGTGTTTCCGTTGGAATCTTGGATGGTGAAATCGTGTGGTTGACCATCGAGGTTTTCCCAAACTACTTTGTATTTCTTCCCAGGTTGGAGGTTCAACGTCGGGTTTTTCTTTCCCTTGATCCGTTGTGGTGCCCTCCCTTGCCATCCTTGTACTCGCCCTCCGAACCGGAGCGTTGTCTGTTGGGCCTGTACAGTCGTCGAGAAGCCACTCAATCCGATGGCTCCGACGGCAGCGGTTCTCCGGAGGAAGCTCCTGCGTGGCGATCTTTTTCTTGATTCTGGTTCTCGTGTCATAGAGTACCAAAGAGGTGGCAGTGCCTACATCAATAAATATATCGGCAGATAAATAAATTCAATATGTGGTTATTAGGTTAATCCTATAATATTCGTAATATTAGGCTGCATAGATAAGCAAAGATGTTTTCCCCGTTCATTTCTGATAGGAAATCGGCATTAGATACCATCTCAGGCCGTAGTGTCTTCGCAGGTGTCTCCGGCAAAGCGGTATGAATCTCGGGTGGTGCCACCCGAGTGAGGGTTCTGCGAACTCCCGTGAGTATAACCTCTAATCAGCGCCCTCCGTTCGCCGCGTTGGCTTCGTGGGCTCGCATCCACCCGGTGAGGTCGGGATGGGCGAACGTGATCTCGATATGATGCCTCCCAACGCCCATTGTGTTGTCCACCGACAACGTCCGTGACTCTTTGTAGGTCTCTCCGGGAACCCGTTCGGCCATCTCCTCCATGACGCGATAGCCGTCGTTCTTGTACGCACACCCGTAGTGCGTTGCGACTTCTCGATAGCCTAGTCGAGCAACCATCACGTCGTTCGTCTTGGCGACGTTCTTTGCGTGCTCGAGGACATTCAGGTATTTGTCCTCGACTTGCTGACTCTCGGCACGCTTCTCACGGAAGTTCACGAGTTCGGTGTTCTGTTCCGAACGCTGAATCGTCTCGAAGAGCTAACGACCTGCATTGGCTGCTTTTGTGGCGAAAATGCTGACTAAAGAGGAAGACGCTATTTTGTTAGTTCAAGCGCAAACACACACATCCCCCCAAGTACGGTAGAAAACCAATAGGTGCCGAATCGATAGATGAGTGCTGCTCCGAGAGCGACCTCTTCTGAGATTCCCATCGGAAGCAGGAGAAGCGTGATAGCTATTTCGACGCCCCCTGTTCCTCCGGGGAGTGGTGTAACACTAGCAATTGTTGCTAGCGGAACAATGATGAGTACGATGAAAAGTGGTACTTCCGGGCTTTTCATTAGCGTTTGTACTGACACATACATAATCAGGCTCATCAGGACCCATCCAGCCGTTGCAAAGACAAGTGCAGTGATTAGATCTCGTGGATTAGTGCCAATCCGTTTAATAGCGCGAAAATAGCCATCAACTCGTTTGCTAATCACCTTTCGACTAGGGGGATGATACGAAGGAATTACTTTAGAACCGTATTGCAAAATGAGCATAAAAAAATCAGTGAGTTGGTTACTGATTTTTGCAGAGTAGTGCCACGATGTATAACCGATGATTGGAAGACCCATTATGGCACCTCCAGTGACAGCCAGAATTAGTATTATATGCCGTCCGACAGTATACCGAACAGCATAATAACTCAGTCCGATCGCGGCCAGCGTAATTGATGGAATGAGGTTGAGCGCGTCAAAACTGGTTATTGAAGCAAGACCAGTCTCGTAGGCTGTTTCTGTCCTCTTTGAAATCAACAGTGCAGTAAAGGGTCCACCACCGGCTTGACCAAACGGGGTGATATTATCTGCGAATGCTGAACTTGCAAATAGCAGGAATGCAGACCAAAGAGATGTTTCAGTACCCACAGCGTTCAATATTCGATGAAGAGCGAGCGACCATGAAAGCATCCACGCTAATGCCAATCCACATATCAGAATCAGTGATTGTAGTGTAAGTCGAGCGAAGGTAGTCTTGATTTTCTCGATGCCTACGAACCAGAGTAAGAGACTGAGAACGATTCCAGCACCAATGAATCCAATCCAAATATTACGAGAATTAGTCCTCATCTATTCTATCTGACGATACTATACTCCTGTAGGTCTTTCCGTTTGGATGTAATCTTGAAAACAACAGATGGTTTCTGAGAGGCTGATACAGCACTTGATCAGTTTCAACGCTATACACTGCTACTCGAATAGAGTGTGTCTATTCCCAGCTATTCATATTCCAAGATCCAGAAGCGTTGTCTCCAGACGATAGCACAACCGAGAATGCAAAGTCCAATCCCAAGGAGTGACACCATCGGGTATGCAACTAGATGGTCAATTCCAGAAGTCACGATACGAAGTGTCGCATCAAATACTACCGAGTAGAGCGATTGCTCTTTCCCATAGTAGACAACCAGCCCAACTCCGACATTGAAGAGAAAGGCCCCGATGAATGAATATGCCGTGAATCGACTTCGATTCATCTCCGTGAATCCTGCTGGGATCGATATAATCGAACGAAGTACGGGGAGGAGTCGTCCCCACAAAACTGAGCTCTCGCCCCATCGACGGAACCATCGTCGACTGCGGTCGATCTCATCCTGAGAGACATGGACGTATTCACCGTATCGCTCAGCTACTGTTGCACCCGCTGTGCCAAACACATGGTATGCAAAGAGGCTCCCGATCGTTGCGCCGGTGGCGGCAACTAATGCAAATGCAACGAGCGTCGGACCGCTTGTAACTAACAGTCCGGCAGCGAATGGGACAACGAGTTCACTCGGGAGAAATGGGAACACCATCGATGTTTCGAGGAACATGAAAATGAATAGTCCGAGATAGCCATACTGCGTTAGCAAATCGAGGACAGTTTGAGTGAGTGTCATATATTTGGTCGTTTACCAAGCAACGCAATCGATGTGGTTTACTATCTTGTCTGGGGCGTTACTCGCGATTCGAACGGTATCTTTCTTAGGTCTCCTCAACTACCCGTTGTCGCTCACGTCTCGCACGAACTTCATCGATCGAGTCATTCGAGACGAGGCGATCGACTTTCTGCTCGAACTCTCGCTCTGTGATGTCGCCATTCACGTATTGTTGTTTCAGGTTCGCAAGAGCTCGTTCAGTCTGTTCTTCTGCTGATGGTTCGGGTGGTGTGAGTGTGTCCGATAGTCCCGTTGGCCCGAGTGGTGAGTATTTGCGCTCGAGATGCTCAACGAGTTTACCGAGTCGAGTGCTGCGTGGGAGGGATGCATTCTGAGCGATCGTCCAGAGAGCACCAACACTGGAGAGTGTGAATATTACAACAAGGACTGCGACGGTAATGATTGTCGGAACTGCGATATTGAGGAGGCTATCGACGATCGGGGTTCCGCTCACCATTCCCATATAGACGACGAGCGCGAGGTACCCGACAACGACGAGCAACAGACCTCCTGAGAGGAGCAAACCCAACATGGACACCCACAACCACTTGTTTTTGTGAAGGGCCATTGTGTAGTCAGTAGTGGGCATACAGCGTTGTATATCTGCTGTTCTCATTTCTTTATGCCGACTGTTCCTGAACGACTCATTCTTTTGGTAGACTATCTGATGGAGTTTTCTCGTCGCGATTCGCGTAAAAGTGATGTTACTCCTCTTCAGGTCGGGGAAGTGCCACGAACGACTTTTTGACAATTTGGAATGGATCATAAATCGACTGATGGCACGGACAATAGATTAAATTTGACGCTCCGAACTTCTTCGCCCCTGCGATTCCCTTGAATGAAGGTATACAGCAAAAATGAGTACATTTGTTGAGATTAGCGATGAACCCATTTTGTGTACTCTCCTGTAACCAGTTGTTGTTGTGAGCCTGTTCTTCAACGTGTGTACTGCGGATGATCTGTGCGGTCATCGTCTCGCTTGACGGGACATCTTGTGAACGCCAAGTAACCAGAGCAGGCTTGCCGACACCGGCTTTCCCGATATCGTTCCCCCATGTTTTGTAGTCACTAAAATCGTCGATATGAACCTTATTGCCTGCACTTACCTCCTGGCTTTGCCATTCGTATTTGGCTCCTTCCTTATATCGAAAGTAGTCATCTTGGTCCGCTTTCGGATCAACCCCTGCATATGTCTGAACGCCACAGTACTGGAACCATTCGCTCGAATAAGTGATTCCCCCGATTTGTTTCTCGGCGACGGTGATCGTACGTCCTTGAACTTTCTTCTCCTCTGGTTCCGGAAAAACACCTTTTACAAATCCTTCATCGTCTATTTCGATGGGAATCTGTGGCATCCCCCGAGGAGCGGGACCATCGATATTTTTCATCGCCATGTACTCTGTACTTCCCCCTCCTTCACCTGACGGCGACGTTGATGATTTGAGCATAGCAGCACCAGCTGTTCCGACTGATGTCAGTGCCGCACTCCCAACGACACCCTTTACAAATCGCCTTCTTCTACTGCTTTCTGGATACTTATCACTCATTGTTTCAGCTCATCGGTTGTCAGAAACTCATTCAGAAGATCACTCTTGTGATTCGGATAAATCATCCTCCCTCGAGTATAGGGTCTCTCTCGAGATTAATCGGTAATCACAGTTTCACCGACTGTAGTTGAGCCAAAGCTTTATTGGGTTATATTATCTCCTAAAAACGACCTTTCCACGCGACTAGTCGATTTCGCCATACCTATACGTCTGTCTTTCAGTAATTCTCTTGTTATTGGGAGTATTTGTTATAAATGTGCATTAATCCCAGGGACTATTCACGCCAAATGATTGCGAGCAAGTCAACGATATCTGCTCCGAGCATTCCAACGATCCAAATGAGAGAAACCCGCGACACAGAAACTCCAGTTGAACCGAGTGAGATTATCGATCTCGTCTCACCAGAGGTTGCTCGTCGTATTCTTGCAACTGCAACTGAACGAGAATGCACCGCTGAAGAACTCGCTGAAGAGTGTGATGTTTCAGTACCGACAATCTATCGTCATGTAAATGAATTACAAGAACACGGATTCTTAGACGAATCACTTCGAATTGAACAATCCGGTAATCACCGAAAAGCGTACGAAACTACTCTTGAGCGTGTCTGCCTTACGTTCGCGGATGGACTCGTCAGCGCAGATATCCACATCCAAAAAGATTTCATCGACAAATTCAGCGAATTTTGGAATGACCTGAACTTCTCGAGGGTGGAATTGAGATCATGAATTGTTTCGTTCCTCTCTCCAGTACGTCCGAGATTTGGACCTTGACAGTTGTTCGTATCTTGCTGGTTGGATTCGCGGGAGGGTTCACTGTCATTAGTTATCTCGCCTATCGGCGTGAGGGGACGTCCTCTCTGTTCGGAGCTATCTTTGGCTTCCTTCTGATCACATTCGGATTAATTGTCGAACTCTTCTATGAAGTCGGCATCAAAGGGAGCTTCTTTTTGACCGAAGTGGAAGTCATTCGTCTCCAGCTCGTCGAAGGTCTCATTCTCATTGCTGGCTTCGTCATTTTACTTTACTCAATCAGCAAGAACTGATCTTTTCTCGTTGTAGTATTCTCCCTTTATGCGCAGAAATACATCATATGATGATACTGTTTGGCTTGTTCTCTAATGTGCCACTGATTTGTTACGTTCGCTTTTTGCTATAGTTACTCTCCTACGCTTGATTGGAATGGAGTTCTGAATCTTCTTTCATCTATTAAATGTTTGGGTCAGCTACAGCGGATAAGGCTCTGCTTGCATACTATTCCTGATCCGGGTACTCTAGTGAGAGAAGATGAACCGACGAACAATCATACGAAAGACCGGTGTCGTTACAGCAGGTCTCTCGCTATCCGGTTGCCTTGGTAATTCATCAAGTGGTTCAAATGAGGAAAACGCCGGAGTAGAGTCTACCAATACAAAAACAACCGAGAGCAAATCTTCGACAACGAACAAAGTCCGTACGCTTCAGATGGGTGCGACAGCAAAACTTCGAAATGGTGTTCAGTTCGCGGTAACCGGTGTCGAACTCAAAAACCAAATCGTCCGACAAGGAACCTCGGTAGAACCAGCACCAAAGAAACAGTTTGCTATCGTCTCAATTGAGAGTCGAAACAAGGGTGATGAGAAACAGCAGTTACCAAGGGCGATAACGATGACCCTCAAGGCGAACGGGAAGAGGTACTCAGCGACTAGTTATACTGGAAGTGAATACACACAGTATCGGTACAGAGGAGGCGAAAGCGATCCTGGCGCGATTCGTGACGGTGAACTCCGTTTCGAGATTCCAGAGTCCGTTTCAAAATCGGGTCTCACTGTTCTGTGGACGTACGAAGGGTTGAAACACCCAATCACTATTCGGTGGCAAACGTAGTGAACCTTTTCCTTTTGAAAGGTTAGATAGCCAATTGTAACGCCGCTACGTTACGATTCTGTCTCTTAGTTGCTCGTCAAATCAGAGCATAAATACCGGCCGTTTCACCCTGGATACGGAACATACGAGATCACGTTCGAGATGCAGCCATCCTATATTTGCACACTGGGCTTCCGCCGTTGTTCGACGCTATTGTTCGATGGGTGACTACCAAGTGTGAGTTTTTTCGTCTTCTTCTCCCCGTCCTCCAAGAAAGAAACTGTAATCGTCTCTCCGGGACTTTTCTTGAGTATTAGATACTGTAGCACATCTTGTGGTGAGGACATCTTCTTCCCGTCGATACGAAGAATGATATCTCCACCTGTCGGGACAGAAATACCGTTTACAGTGGTTTGTCCGGTATTTCCGTCAAGGGCGCTAGCTGCGGGACCATTGGTTTGAACACTAGTGACCAATACACCACGTGGCGAGGAAAGATCATATGCGGTCGCCACTGCACCGGTTACGTCAACGAGCTGTGCGCCTAGGTATGGATGGTGATATTCACCGTTCTTGATAAGCCCAGGAACGACCCGATTAACCAAATTGGCTGGAATCGCGAACGCTACATTATCACCACCACCTGAATTGATAACACCGACCACTTTTTTATCGAGGGTCATCAATGGGCCACCACTATTCCCAGGATTAACAGCCGCATCTGTCTGGATTGCGTTGGGTATCGTAAGTGGACTCCCTGGGCTAGGAATAAATCGGTTGACTCCACTGACGATTCCTTCGGAGAGCGATCCTTCAAGGCCGTAGGGACTCCCGATGGCAGCTACTTTTCGCCCAACTGCAGGTTCATGGTTCAAGAAGGGGAGTTTTTCGGCATACTTCGGTCGGTTGGGAACAGATACGACCGCGAGATCACTGTACGGGTCCTTCCCAACGACGGTTCCAACCCGCGATCCTCCTTGTGTGAATTGCACGTCTACCGTTTCTACATCCTTGACGACGTGATAGTTCGTGATGATGTGCGTATCGTCAAAGACGAATCCGGAGCCTAATCCCTTCTTTTGTCCAGCTGAGACCCGAAGCAAAACGACTGATCCTATTGTTTCCCGATAAACCTGCGTATAAATGCTTGAATTTCCATTTCTTCCGGTTTGCGATCGATTTGTTGCTTTCTTCGTTCCCTTTCCTGCCGTTTCAGTGGTTGATTCGGGAGTAGTGGAAGTATTTTGGGAACCGAAGGATGCACAGCCTGCAGCTCCTGCTGTAAGGGCTGTTCCGAATAACTGGAGGTACTGTCGTCGGTTTAGCTGTTTCCGTCCCATGTATCTCAATTGTTCTTTTCCAGCCAATTATATTGCAGAGAGCAGGTAAATCGGATGCAGTTGAAGAAAACATTTAAACAAGCTGAATACGCGAGATGTATGCTGTCATTCTATTTCTGAAGATCTCTTTGCCGTATGCGGGAGGTTGATATTCCACCACATCGGTCTATTTGGTCCCTGAAGTGGAGATGATGCCAAGACTTCTACCGAATAGATGTCTATTGTTTAACTCAGTGTTCAACCATAGAGTTAACCCAAGTGTCCAAATAAATCGTAACTCATGCGTGAACAGTAATATTAGCGATTTATGTCAAACTTAAGCCTATCTTAGTCGGAACTTTCCGGGTTCTTTGGTCCTGTACCCATTGCGTTACGGATGTTCAAAGTAGTGCGGTCGATAAGCTCTCGCACGCTGTCGTGACGTTTGATGAACAACCCGACTCCTGCCACGATGTAGATCACAGTATAGACGTATAGAATGAGAATACTAAGGTTTGCAGTTGCGGGCTCCGTGGTGGTTTGAATCACGTAGAATTCCGCAACGACCTGCGAAACGAACAGCAAGAGCAATGCTACTGCCTCACGAGTACTAATCTCGAAGTTCGCCAGGATAGCGAGTGCGAAAAGACTTTGTGCGGCAGTGATCCAAATCTCGGCGGCCTGTTTCTGATCGAAGACAAGCGTGCCAATGTGGCCAGCAGCAATGGAATACACGACTGCAAGCGTGCCGATAAGGAGCGTCCATTGATTGAGCTTCGAGGAGATCAACGCATTGAATCCAGCAGTTGATCGGGCTTTGTTCACGAGATAGGCGACAACGATGAGTTCGGGGCTCTCGCTTGCGAGCGGAGCGAGCCATTGTATCATGAAGAAAGGTGGAACCCCGAGAGACGTTCCGAGTTCCTCAAGACCCGATGCAAATGGATGCACCGCTTCGAAGATAATTAGTCCGGAGTACGCGAACAAAAAGAGGACGACAGCAATACGTCGACCCTTAGGATACTTTTGGAAGTATGCTGGAACACCAACGTGCGCTTCGTTTTCTTCGACATCACCACGAATGACGATGCCGATGTAGAGGATATAGAGACCCACGAGGAATAGAGTATCAACAATACCAATACCACCACCAAACGGGACGAAAAATGCGTACGCTGTCGCCGCGAGTAGGAACGTGATTTCGAGGGAGATGTCACGATCGATTTTGACTGCGTCTTTAAGCAACCCAGCACGTTGATCGACCGCTGAGTCGCCAGATCGCTTTGCCCGATAGATCGTAAACAAAGCAATACCTGACCACCCAATACCAATGAGGATTCGGTTCGCTCCGGTCATGTTTGCGATTGCAAGGTTAGCTGCTTCGCTCGGGCCGGGGTTGGCCCCCGCTTGCCAGGCATACAGGGCGTCGACAGCGTATTCAGGTGCGACGGCAAGCACTGCTAACACGGCAATCGCGAACGCGGTTGGAACGTCTTTTTCAGCGGTTTCAGCGGCCCAGGCAAGCAGAAATGCAGCACCGAGAATGGCAAGACCACCAACGAGAACTGCTAATGCGGGAGTAATATTTGTATGTGGATTCTCCGGGGTGGATGCTGGATCGAGGTGAAAGCCGTTCAGTACGAATAACCCGACGAAGGGCATTGTCAGGAGCAACGCGGCAGCGACGGCAGCAAGCGGATGACTCAGGTAGTTACGCATTAGTCTGATAATTAAAGCGAACTCATCTACCTTTTGTGGCATCATTTAGGTTCGTGTACAACGTGCGATACAGAACCTCGTTTTACCTATGTACGTCTCGACGACGTTCTTCGGGGAGGTCGCTAGCAAAAACAGGTACAAATTGATCCTGCTATTCCGCTTCCTGAGAGACATCACCCTGTATCGAAATCGTTCGTTTTAGTCGAGTGTTCTGTTTCTTCGTCTCAGTTATACCCATCTCCATCTGACAAGGCTGTCGTTCGCTGGTTTGTCTTTTTGTACAATCCTCGGTACCGGTTGAGCTTCCGATAGAGCAAATAGCCGAAAAAACCATCGTACACGATTACGAACCCAATGTACGCCATCATGTGTGGGACAGCAGGAACGACAGTGGAAATTAGTCCTGGCACGAAGCCGACGAGTGTATTGTATGTAGCATGGATGAACGCCGCAATGAGTAGTCCCTTCACGATGATTGGCCCTGCATTTTCACGGTTGAACTTCGCCAGTCCGAGATAGTACCCTGCGAACGCAGAATAAATGACATGGCCTGGTCCAGCGAACAGCCGAACAACTGCAGTTTCCCCAGCTTGTAACAAGATATCGGGACTTGAAGACTTGAGAACTTCTTGGCTAATGTAGATGGCGTTCTCGATAGTCGCAAACCCAAGCCCAGCCATCGCACCGTATACTGCTCCGTCGATTACGGCGTCGAATTTGTCGCTTCTGTAGGCAAATAGTCGAACAGCCAACCACTTTACCGTCTCTTCAACGGGAGCAACGATGAGATAGAAGAAAATTACCATTCCGATGACTGGGATCTGGCTGAAGATTGGTTCCGAATAGGAGTTGAATATCGCTGCAAATCCAGCGAACAGCAAGCCGAGGAGGAATGTACCAACAAGAATCGGAAGTGGCTCTGCCATTGTTACGTCTGCGTACCAGAGATAGACCGCAAAAGCGAATGCGGGGACGATTGAGAGGATAGCGAACAGTCCAATCCATGGATTCGTTAACGCAGCTAACCCACCTAACGCAACCTGTACAAGGAGAATAGCCAAAGCGAGTAGGATTACAACTGCTCGCCCAGTTGTGACAATTGCTCCATACAGCTTCGTAGCAACCCAGTCTAAGCGCGATCGTTGCTCCCACGTCGAGATACCGTAGAGATCGACTGAGTCATCTGTCTTTCGACTTACTGGATCACTCTTCTTCTTCATACTATCTATTCTCTCATAGATAGGGGATAAAATAGTTCGGGTAGAGAATATAACATTTAGAACAACGATCTTTTTGGCGTATAAAATACATAAATGCCACACATTTCGTCAGTATCGAGATCAAACAAGTGGCTGTGGGACTTTCTAGTACTCTCCTCGCGATCGATGTGGAGCTCACGGTATAATTACCGCCATATTGTCCCTTTCTTGATCTTGATTCCGAAGAAATTAGTCGCTATTTCGAGTGTTTTACTGGTGTCTCGCTAACCGTCTTCGTCTCCGATCTGTGAAGTTCTATCCGTCCTCACCGTTCTCACCTCCTTCGCCGTTTTCTTCTCCGCCTCCATCTCCACTATTTTCCTCTCCTTGTCCTCCTTCACCATTTTCGCCTCCTTCTCCATCTTCACTGCCTCCGCCAAATCGCGCACAGCCAGAGAGGCTGCCAATGAGCAGTCCGGTTGCACTAAGCAGTTGACGTCGAGTGGTCATATCTAGCGCTATGCGTGTGATCGTAGTAAGTCAGACGGCATGACCGCAAAAATACCAACCCAACACAGTCTTTTGAGTGAAATGGGAACTCCCATTCTTGGCTACTATCTAGCTATTCTCTGTTTGGCGGACACGTGGAATGCCCGGTGCCCCATCGACTATCCAGAGCAGGAATGCCAGAAGGTAGGGAATCGAGTAAATCGCAAGAAAAATAAAATGTTCTGGAGTGAGCATCTCATCGAAGAACTCAGTAAAGACCCGATTAACTCGCCCGAACAGTGATGTTTCATACCCGTATGGTGGAAGAGTGACGATCGGCCAGAGTAGTCGATCGCTTGGTGTGACGCCAGACTTTGGAACGGCCAAGATCGCATCCCCGAGAAGATGTGACCAGTAGCCAACAGTGAACGCAACGCCTAGCTTGAATCGGCTTTTAATAGCCGCTACTCCGAGAACAAGAAGTCCAATCGGTATTGCAACCAAGATTGAATGGGCGACTGAATATCCCTGCGGAAAAAGGTGCAGTCCCCACGACAATGTTTTATCCACAAGATCCGGTAATTGAGTGCCAAACAATACTGCGAGGACTATTCCAAGCCCTGCTGGTGGCTTGCGTGTCACAAGTCGGTGCCCAAGCGAATACAAGACGTATCCAAACGCGGCATGCCCCCACGGCATCATGGGTTGGTCACCATCTGAAGCCCACAGGAATCCTGTAATCGATCGGTGCTGAAAGCGACTACGGAATTGGTATTATTTGGAGGGCTCATCACGAGCGAGTAGCAATTCAAGCCCTAAAAGCCCATGCTATTCATCCGACCTGCCTTATCTGGCTGAATATCCTTCCAACCTCTAAGACCTTTTTCATTCTATGGGTGAGCAGAATGAGTACTTCGGGGATGGTCCATATTAATGACGACCATGCCTGTCATAAGGAATCATCAATGAATAATATAGTGACCGTCATAAACATCAGCTGCAGGTTCACTGACCATCAATCATAGAGACCGTATAGGAGCCAATCATTCTATCGTCTTCGAAAGCTGGTCACGAACCCCGATCCGGCAACCTTGAACTCGTTAAGTCTTGTGCATGACTACAACAGATAAAACCACACTTGATGGTTAATCCCGATTCGGATCTTGTGCTTTGGTGCAGCATGAACCGACGAAAACTCCTACAAACGACAGGCGCAGTCGCAGCAGGTATCTCACTTGCTGGATGCACTGGCGGAATAACTGGCAACTCGAATGAACAGGACAAGGGCGATGAACCAGTTAATACCGAAAATCCCGGATGGTTCGATATCGACTCGAATATTCTGGAAGAGAAGATGGGCCAAGAGGTGATGATCACTCAGTCTTCGCTTCTTAGAACCTCTGACAATTTCGGTGTCTTTTTCACTGTAAAAAACAAGTACGGGGCACCACTGAGTAATGTGACTGCTCACGCCCGACTAAAAGATCAGAATGACGAGATCATTGATGACTTCGAGACGACTCTTGCCGAGATTGAATCCATTGACGACCTCGCCCCGAACGAAACCTGGCGTGGTGAAATTATCTTCGAAGACACTAATCCAGACATCTTTTTCAATGAGGTCGTTGCGTATGACATCTGGGCAACTGCACAAGCCGAGCAAACAGTAGCCAATTCTTCTGGCAACCAATCTGCTGGCAACACAACGGAGGGTAATAACAAAACCGACGGCGGAAATAGCTCCTCATCATAACTTACCCTGTGGGAAAGTCATCAAAATTCCTTTTATTCAGCCAAATTGCTGTGACACTGTCCAGATAACGTTAACTTATTAGCTACTATTGAAGAGATAGGTTCTTCAATAACGCCCAGAGGAGAATGGATGAGAGAGTATCTCCTCCAGGGAAACAAAGTCGTAAAAGTGCCGTAATCGGTGTATAACAAACTACTGAACTACTGACTGTTCTGTAGCGATCTTAATGGCACCAAGCTATATCTCAAATCAACGCACAGAAAAAGTAGCACTCCTTATTGGATTTCTATCGCTTACAATATCGGCGCTTATAGCACATAGGAACCCGGCGAAGTCATACGAACTCTCGATCTATCAGGCTACTCCAGTAGCGTTTTGGATTGGTGTTAGTATTGCGATTTTCATTGCTGTTATCCTAGCGTTCCGGACGATTGGATCTCTACGGCCCCTTGCACTAGTCCTCTCTGGAACCTGTATTCTGACGGTTGTAAGCCTTCCAATTATTCGAGGATATTACTTTTTTGGCCATGGAGATGCATTGACCCATCTCGGATGGGCACGTGAAATCAGCGCTGGGTCTATGGACCCTACCGAGTTACTCTATCCAGGGATTCATACAATCTCTGTCATCATCAGTACTGCTACCGGTGTTCCTCTCAATAGAGCCTTGTTGTTAACCGTTGTCTCATTTGTTCTTCTTTATCTTCTATTTCTTCCACTCTGTACACGAGCGCTCGACTCTCATAAATACTCAATAGTGTTCGGAGCGCTAGCTGCGTGCCTATTGTTACCAATCAATGGAATCAGCCTTTTTGTGCAGCCACACCCCGCATCACAAGCAGTACTCTTCTTTCCTCTTGTTCTCTTCCTTGTCGTCCGGTATCTCACCGGTAACGAGAAAAGCAAAATTCCCTTCGTTAAAACTCCATTTGGAGTATTACTTGCGCTCTCCTCTATTGCAATTCTACTCGTGCACCCCCAACAGACGGCTAACGTATTAATCGTGTATGGCTCTATTGTCGGCATTCAGTGGCTCTATTCTTTTTTCCGTTCCAATCACGCTATCGCTGGACGGCATCGGTCATTGTTCGGCCAGACTGTGTTTCTTGGTGTTTTGTTCCTGATATGGATGCCAACGCATCAGCGTGCCAGTGGCTCAGCGAGATATCTTGTCCGTCAGCTTCTCTTTCGATCGAATACTGCTGCAAAAGATATCACCCAACATGCTGGTGGTCTTACACAGATCGGTGGAAGTCTTGAGTCAATGTTTCTCAAATTGTTCTTAATCAGTTTTATTTTCTGCGTGATAACCGCCCTAACGTTGCTTGCCGGTGTGAGCAACCGTCTTTCCACATCGCGAGTTAATCGGTTTAGCAACTATTTCTTCGTCGCCTATATCCCCTTGTTTACACTTTTTGGAGCCTATCTCATCACAAGCACCGGAAAATTCCATTTTCGCCAACTTGGGTTTATTATGGTGATTACTACAATCTTCGGTGCGATTGGATTGACACACTTTACTGACTATCTTAATCACCGTGTAAAACGGACGGAGTTGGTGAAATCCCCTCTCACAGTATTTTTCATCGCACTACTGGTTCTTTCTGGAGCGACTCTGTTTCATTCACCGTATGTTTTCCAGCCATCGGAGCATGTAACCGAGGGAGAAGTAACTGGCTATGAAACCGCATTTGCTAACAGGGGAAACTCGTCATTCATCGGGTTACGTGCGCCCGGAACGCGGTACGCTGATGCATTATATGGAGTTCGGGAAAGAAATCCTCGAGAGTTCCTCGGTGACAGCCTCTATGCTGATACGCCTGCAACTGGGAAGAACTTTACTGGGTCATACTTAGTGAACTATTATAACTCAAGTCACTACTTGCCAATTACCGCTACTGGTCGACAGCGTGAAATTCGTGTATATAATGGACTTCGGTTCCCTCAACGAGGGTTCCGGTCATTAGAGAGCCGTCCGGGGATCGCTCGGGTGCAGTCTAGTGATGGATTCCAATTATATTATCTTCGCACATCAGAATAGCATTTGTGCCACAAAGCTGTTTTTGTTCCTTGATTGGCTATCGATATGCTATTTATTCTCTCACAGATGGGGACTAAGATAGTTCGGAGGGCAGGTTGGAAAAACTTACCCTGAATGTCCTTTTTGACTTATAATAAACATCAAGAACGCACATTTAGTTGGAATTGTGCCGATGGTCCGCGCTGTGAATCAAAGTGCATCTATGAGATGTCATAGTTGTAGATGTTTTGGCTTGCTCACTGCGCTCTGGTTGAGAATCAAATTCCATAATCTTGAGTACTGTCTTCCTCAATAATCTTCATAACTTATGGGATGGATTTACAAAGGTATTAAGATGGTTGAGTGTATCTAACCCGTATGGTATTTACTATGGCTTTAGCGCAAGCGGGAGGGATTCCACCAATTACAATTAGCATGGTAGTTGTATTCGGAATCGTCTTCCTCGCGCTTGTTCTCTTTGTGACAGAGTTACTGCCAATTGATGTCACTGCAATTCTGATAATGGTCCTTCTTATGTTTCTTGAACCATGGACCAAAGTCTCTGTTTCAGAAGGGCTTTCAGGATTTTCGAATACAGCGACCGTTGCTGTCCTCGCGATGCTCATCCTCTCTACAGGGATCAGTAGAACGGGACTAGTTCAAATCATTGGTCGAAAGATGGCTGCGTTTGCGGGTAACAACCCGACAAAGCAACTTATCGCGACGATCAGTGTTACTGGCCCCGTCTCTGGGTTCATCAATAACACCCCAGTAGTTGCCATTCTCGTGCCAGTTATTTCTGATCTTGCTCATGAGGGAAACACGTCTCCCTCGAAACTTCTCATCCCACTTTCGTATGCCTCGATGTTTGGTGGGATGCTCACACTTATTGGAACCTCGACGAACTTACTCGCCTCGAGCGTTTCTGACCGACTGATCGGCCAACCGTTTTCGATGTTTACGTTCACCGGACTCGGCGTCATTGTGCTTGTTACTGGCACTATATACTTGCTGACTATCGGTCACAGACTCATTCCTGAACGTGTTCCAGCACGGGAGGATTACATTGAGGAGTATGATCTGCAGGGCTACGTGTTCGAGGTCATTGTTCGCGAAGAATCATCGATTGTTGGGAAAACCGTCCAATCTGCGATCGATGAGTCACAATTTGATGCAGACATCGTCCAACTGATTCGCGACGGCGAACAGTTTTTCGAGGGTATCGCGAGCAAGCGCATTCGTCCTGATGACATCCTCACTGTACGTACAGATCGGAAGACGCTTGAAAATCTCCGCGAACAGGAAGGCCTCGACCTCGTTGGGACACAACCAACTGACTCAGAACTCGAACCGGAGGAGAACGGAACACAAACGCTCGTTGAGATCGTTATCCAATCTGGATCGTCACTGCTCGGTGAGACGATTTCTACCTCGTCGTTTCGTGAGCGATATGACGCAAGTGTCCTTGCCTTTCGATCCGGTGGAAAGACGATACGTAGTCGGCTCAATAATATCGAACTACAAGTCGGTGACACACTTCTTGTCCAAGCGCCGAGTGATAGTATTGACCGACTCAGTCGCAACCCGGAATTCATTGTCGCTCACGAATCTGACTCGCCTGATTACCGGACAGAGAAAATCCCATGGGCAGTGGGTATTCTCATTGGTGTTGTCGGTCTCGTTGGAATGCCGTGGGGGCTATTGGCTTCAGTGACTGGTATCGAGGCGCTTGCTGGTCTCGAATTCAATATCGTTCAGACAGCACTTGCAGGTGTTGTGTTGATGATCGTCGCTGATGTAATCAAACCTGGTGAGATATACGAAGGCGTCGACTGGAGTGTTATTTTTCTCCTTGCAGGTGTCATTCCTCTTGGCGTTGCCTTGGAACAGACGGGTGCGGCAAACCTCCTTGGATCGCTTGTCGCTGCAACCGCGAATTTCCTGCCGCTGATCGGTGTCCTTTGGGTGTTCTACATCGCAACGGGGATTATCACGAGTATTATCAGCAACAATGCGAGTGTGGTCTTGATGATTCCCGTTGCTGTTGAAGCAGCTCGAGATATTGGTGGCTATCCGTTCGCATTTATTCTTGCAGTCACCTTTGCTGCGTCAACGGCATTCATTACGCCTGTTGGATACCAAACGAACCTGTTTGTCTATGGCCCGGGTGGATACAAATTCACAGACTATACGAGAGTTGGAGCTCCGCTTCAGCTTCTACTCTCTGTTGTGACAATCCTTGGAATTGCGTTCTTTTGGGGAGTTAGTGCACCTGTCTAACGAAGTTAGACGAGTATGACGCTGGATTCGATCAGGAATTATTGATTTGTGCGGCAGTGAGTGGCTATCGTCGCTTGGGTGGTGTGAGCCAGATACCACAGCATTTGGGCAAAGGCAAGTCGATCAGTCCTCTTCGAACATGCGCTTGAGTCCCACCCCGGTGATGCCTGCGAGACCGGCGAGAACGCCGAATCCGGGTTGACCGGCGGTATTTTCGCTGCTATCATTCGTATCACTGGATCCTCCCGACCCGGGATTCTCCTCGTCCGTTCCGGCCACGGTCGCACCCATCGGCTGCCCGTTTGCGGCGTACGTCGGTATCGACTGTGCTTCGAGGCCGACGTAGTTACCGGAACAGGTCTTGGTGTTGTTGATGATGAACGGCTGTCCGATTTCGATCTGCTCTTTGTTTCCGTTCATGTAGAGGTCCGTTCGTACCGACTGCTGTGACGTGCTCTCTTTACCGAGGTTGTCGATGAAAACGCCGTTGTAGACCCACGTCTCGTTCGCATTCCAGTTCGGGAACTCGCACGTCGAAATAACGTCGGGATTCGCCTGTTTTCGCTTCACGTCGGCGACGATGACGAACTGTCCGGCGTAGTTGTTCTCGAACAGTTTCGACTGTCGAGCGACCATCTGTCGCGTCGTTCTGTTCTGTGCTGTGTCGGTCGTGGTTCCGTCCTGTGCTGCTACTGTCGTCGATGCGAGGGTCGCACCGACAACACTACTCGCTCCCGCGAGGAACGTCCGCCGTGTGTGTGCTGTCTTATCAGTCATGGTTTACTGGCTCACGCTTGGTTAGAAACTTATTCGAGAGTGCATCCAGAAGACCGCTCTTCTGGTTCGGATAAATCATTCTCTCCTGAGTATACTGACTCGTTCAACGTTAATCGGCAGCCACAGTATTAGCGATTGCAGTTGAACCAAAGATTTATTGGGTCCTATTCCTCACCCAGCGATGATCTTTTCATGTGACTACTCGATTTCGCCGCAGCGATACAGCTCTCTTTCGAAATTTTTATTTTCTACCACATTGTGAAATAATTAGGTTCAGTCTGGGTGATTTATCGTAGGGGAGAAGTCTGATAGACATCCGACGAGCTGACACGAGATGCCGAAAGTACGGTCTCATAGACCTGTTGGAGACGGTCTCCCATCTGCGAACGACTCACGGTGCGGGCAGCGTGGCGCCCGTTTGATTCTTGAGGGGTGGCCAACACATTGACGAGCCCATTTACAAGCTTCTGAGGCATCCAGATAGGCACTGATCTCATCACTTTCATTCGACCAGAGTGAGTAGCGACCGGCATCATCGCGTTCGCGCCATACCTTCCCTGCAAGTTGGTCAGGTTTGCGATTGATGACGGAAGCAAGCATCTCATCGTCATAGCGGGCAGCCGAGACTACACCGTGAGATTGCCCTGGTCGCAGAATCATATTCCTCAAAATGCCGTTGGTTAGTATTAAATACTAACGACGATGCAAAGCAGTCGCGAGAGCGACTGCTGTTTGCGAGTGAGTATGATGTCAGGTTTTATCAGGAGTGTCGGTTTGTGCGGCAACGAGTATGCTGTCACCGCTTGGATGGCGAGGAACGGATATTGAGCAGGAATTAGGACGGTATACCGAATCGAGTTTGGCGTCGTTCGGTTAAGGAGCGGCAGAAATGTCGAATGGGGATAGCTTACGATTGGTCGTTAATTTTCTTCTTGGAGTTGATCAACAAGCTCATCCATTCGCTCGACGAACGCTTCTGTTCGAGCACGAAGTGCACTCAAATCGAGATCAAGTGGTTCGTAGCCGTAGTCGGCTTGCTCACGGTAGTCCCATAGTTCAGACAGAAATCGCCCGTCGTCTCGTGGAACATTCCCTTCGAGGACGACCTCTTTGCCAAAGAGCGTTGAAACACCACGGTGAGAGGTGGGGTCGAAGCCTTTTGCGTAGAGGACTGCTTGCGCCGCATGAAAACACGCATAGTACAGCCGATTTACGACGGCTGTATCCGATCCGCGTCCTTCCTGGAGAATTTTTGCGTCGGCAAGAGCTGTTTGGGCTTGTTCGAGTTCTTCGCCGACGTACTCATCCTCAGGCATACGAACGTCCTTCGGAGAGTACACGCTTGATGAATGGATGATTCTTCCGTTCGGCAAATCGTACTGTCGTTTGGACGTGGACGGATACAACTACGGAGTAGTCGAGTTGCACGTCGTACGCGAGATCCCGGAGGTCGTCGACAATTGACTCGTCAGTAACAATCACGAAGATATCGACATCGGAGTCAATTCCACGGGTTTCTCCGCGGACAGTGCTGCCGAAGACGATGAGATCCTCAATCCGATCGCCGAACTCGTCGTGAGCAGCTGCTGCAAACGCCTCTGCAGCTTGCTCATGCGGTGACGGATCTACATCGGTCATATATCTAGCTACGTGGGCGAGACATGCTAAATGTTCGCCTCTTTGCGGCCGGGAACCATGATTTGTGAGGAACAAATCGCCGATAGCGTGTCGGTGCGACCGATAGAAGCGGATGAACAGATGTCACTCTCTGCGCTTGCGACTCGGGTTTTCGAATGGGTAGAGGTTCAACTCAGAACACGTCGATATATACTCACCCCGTGCGCGACTGACGCCTAATGTGAGTCGCGGATTACACCGTTGTAATAGAGGGGGATCGCGAGAGCGACCCCCTCCATTTCGCAGAAATAACGCAGAAATAGACGCACTCCACCGTAACCAACCGACTACTACCACCATGTTTCACCGGCAATGCGGTGTGAATCTCGTGTGGTGGCTTAGTTCGAGAGGGGGTTCTGCGAACCCCCGTGATTACAACGCTATAATTAGCGTCCTCCGTTCTCTCCCGCGTTGGCTTCGTGGGCTCGCATCCATCCGGCTACGTCGGGATGCGCGAACGTGATCTCGATGTGATGTCCACCGACGCCCATCGCGTCGTCTACATACAGCGTCCGTGACTCTTTGTAGGTTACGCCGGGCACACGTTCGGCCATCTCTTCCATGACGCGATAGACGTCGTTCTTGTACGCACAGCCATAGTGGGTCGCGACCTCCCGATAGCCTAACCGTGCAACCATTGCATCATTCGTCTTGGCGACGTTCTTCGCGTGCTCAAGCACATCGAGGTACTTGTCTTCAACCTGCTGACTCTCGGCGCGCTTTTCACGGAAGTTGAGCAGTTCTGTGTTCTGTTCCGATCGTTGGACTGTCTCGAAGAGCTGGCGACCTGCATTCGATGTTTCCAGTAGTTCGTGATGTCAGTAGTCCCCTGAATCGAAGCGACGTGGTGAGCGCTACCTCCATATGCAACGAGAGCAGCAGTTTCAACTTCTGCATACTCTGCAAAGACGGTATGTACGTGCCGTGATGCTACTACTAGTTTAGGATGTTCGCTGTCGTATAGAGGGTCAAAATGACTACTAGTACCACCGAACGATCGGCTCAGACCGACACGCGAATGACAGCTGTCGTGGCCACGAAATACGGATCCCCAGATGTTCTCCACGTTACAGAGCTTTCAAAACCGACACCCAAGAATAACGAAGTACTGATCCGGATCATTGCAACGACGATTGGACCGTCGGATTCTGCCTTTCGCCAAGGCAAGCCGTTTGTCGTGCGATTTTTTAGCGGCCTCAGGAAGCCGAATTCCATTCTGGGAGATGTGTTAGCCGGAGAAATTGAGGCAGTGGGTAGCGACGTCACACGATTTGCCGAAGGCGATCGGGTGTTTGGAACCGCTGCTCCCGATGGTGGCGCGCATGCTGAGTACATTTGTCTCCCCGAAGACGGCGCACTAGCAGTAACACCGTCGAATATGAGCGATGGCGAAGCTGCCGCTATTTGTGATGGAGCACTCACGGCGATGGGATTCCTTCGAGATACAGCAGATATTCAGCGTGGTCAGTCAATCCTCATCAACGGCGCGTCCGGATCGATCGGAACCTTTGCTGTTCAGCTTGCCAAGTACTTCGGGACAGAGGTCACTGGTGTCTGCAGTACAACAAACATTGACCTAGTAAAATCGCTCGGTGCCGATACGATCATCGACTATACCCAAGCGGATTTCACCACACTCGGCAAGAAATATGATCTCATATTCGATGCCGTGGGCAAGAGTTCGTATTCGCGGTGCAAAGACTCGCTTACCCGAGACGGGGTGTACATGACGACAATTCCGTCACCGGTAATCCTATTGCAGATAGGATGGACAAAACTATTCGGCAGTAAGAAGGCTGTCTTCAGTGCCACCGGGTTGAAATCATCTGAAGAAAAGGCCGCTCACCTCCGGTTCCTGAGGAAACTCATCGAGGCAGGAGAACTCCACTCGGTGATTGACAGACAGTATCCACTGAACGAGATTGCCGAGGCTCACAGGTATGTCGATACAGGGCACAAAAAAGGAAACGTTGTCATCACGGTCGAGAAGGAGGAAGCGTTGTAACCCGGCTTTCGGTGCCTCGGCATTCCAATCTACGCTTTGCACTGTCCTTAATTTGCTACCGATTGCTGCTCTTGCTGGTTAGTTTGTAGTCGATTTCCTCGATACTTGCTCGCCAGTAGGCTACGTCTCTATTCGGTAAGTTCCATTCCACCTCGGCGTCAACCGGGATACGTAGCCCGTTTCGAACCTGATAATTGTCAAAGTATCCAGTCGAAGAAGGAGGACTACACGCAGTCGACACGGAGTGTGGCGGCATTGGAGCGTGCGGCGGATTTGGGGTTGGGGCGTGCGCCTGGTCAGTTGGTTCGTGCTGCGGCAAGTGTGTTATCACCGTTTGGGTGGCGTGAATCGGATATCGAAGAGGAACTGGAGCAGTATAGCGAATCTAGCTTGGCGTCATCCGGGTAATGTTCAATCTAAGTGTTGTGCGTTCTTTGCGTGCGCGTGGCAATCAGGGCCAACGTGTTTGCATATTGTAAAGAACGGTTGTTCTGTTGTTAGGATACTGCCTATGATGTTACGTTGTATCTCTTTATTATTATATCTCTAAAGGGATCACCTGTTCCGAGATGGTGTGATTTAGTTGGACACAAAACAATAATATTGATTCCCTTCTAACTGAGTTCTATGGACGATAAGGATCTTCGAATTCTCAAAGCGATCGGGATACTCGAATCGGGGAGCCCTGACAAAATAGCCGACGAGACTAGAATTCCGAAATCAACCGTTCACTATCGTCTCGAGAAGTTACAAGAGGAGGGGATCATCAAGAACGAAATCTTCGATATCGACTTTGAACAGGCAGGATTAAATCTCACCCTCATCACGGAAGTCTGGGCCGAATACGACTCTGGGTACCACAGACAAGTCGGTGACAAACTCGGTAACGTAAATGGCGTTAACCAAGTGTATTTCACCCTCGGTGACACTGACTTCATTCTGGTTTCGCACCTTGCATCTCGTGGAATGGTCGAAGATCTCATCTCGGAATTCGAAGAAGTAGACGAAATCTCGAGGACGAGTTCGAAGTTCGTTATCACGACAATCAAGGACGAGTCAAACCCACTCAACGACTACGACATAGAGAGCCTAAAAGACGCGCTTCTTCCGGACCTCTCATAACGAGGACGTACCTCAAAGGCCACTGAAGAAAGCTGAATTCGACGGGACGCTACTCGTCTAAGTCGGGAACGCTCATGTGGGCATCTGCTTCCCTTTGCGTAGGAAGCCCCCCAGCGATCGTGAGTAGAACAGCGCCGAGTAGACACCATATGGCTACAATAGCCCATTCATAGGGCCACGTGAGTGCCGAGGGTGACCCAGGAAGGTAGAGACCGATAAAGAAGACGGTCAACACCAAACCCAGTCCACCGGCAACGTATCCACCTGGGAGCTTGAAGGGTCTGTCGAGTTCGGGGTCGCGATATCGAAGGATCAGGAAGGAGACGACGACGAGGAACCACGCCGTTACCATCCCGAGCCCACCCGCGTTCACGATCCACACCAGCATCTGCTCGCCGAACAGCGGTGCGAGTGCAGCGAGCACTCCGACGAGAACGATTGCCGTCGATGGGGTGCTGTGTTCGGAGTGGATCGTCCCAAGAGATTCAGGCAACATGTTCGACTCGGCGAGCGCATAAATCGCTCTGCTAGCACCGAGCACGAAGCCGTTCCAACTCGTGAGGATACCAGCAAGACCGGCGAGTGCCATGATCCGTCCGATGATTTTGCTGTTGAAGGCGATTTCCATCGCGGTTGCAGCAGGGAGTGAGCTCTCGACGAGCGTCGTCCCTGAAGCAACCTGTCCTGCTGCCCAAATCACTGCAATGTAGAACGTGGCTGCACAGGCTACAGAGAGGACGATAAGTCCCCCGAGCGTTTTCGGGGAAACGTCGGCTTCGCCCGCCGCCTGCGGGATCACGTCGAATCCAACGAACATGAATGGCGTCATTATTGCCACGGTAAACACGCCCTCAAGTCCGGCATTTGCGAAGGGTGGTGACGATGGTGAGCCCCCGTTGAACAGCGCTCCGAGTAAGAGCGTTACACCGGAAAGCGTAATTATGAGCGCGAGAATCGCTTGGAACTGCGCCGCTGGGCGGACGCCCCGATAGTTGAGGTAAGTAACGACTATCGAGCCAACAACCCCCGTGAGAACCCATGTTGCGTAGACGGGTTGACCAGCGACCGTCCACAGTTGGAAGACATTGAACCCGGGGACGATGTACGCAAGTGCGCTCGGGAGTGCAACTGCTTCGAATGCGACGACGCTAACGTAGCCGAAAATAATCGCCCACGTGCAGGCAAACGAGCCTGCTGGTCCTAAGGCACGCATGCTATAGGCGTGTTCTCCGCCGACAACAGGCATCGCCGATGCGAGTTCTCCATAGATGAGTGAAACGACACCCACCATGAACCCGCCAAGAACGAATGCCGATATCGCTCCATTGACACCGCTTTTGTCGATGAAATAGCCTGTCTGAACGATCCAACCCCATCCGATCATTGCGCCAAGTGCGAGTACGAACACATCGCGTTTCGAGAGGACGCGTGAAAGTTCATTTGTCATGGTTATGTGCGACACTCTCATAGTCAAACTTTCCCACTATATATCTTTCTGTGTTCAATTTTCGTTCAAATTCATAAACACAGTCCAATATTATTTCCTTCTAGGGAACCTTAGTCAACTGAACCTCTCGATGTCTGTGGATTTTCTCTCGATGCAGTGGACTAAAACAGGCGATTGGAAGAACGGATTTCAATACCTAGACGCTGTCTGACGCCTTGTCGACCCAGATCGTTTTTTTCGTGACGAATTCCTGGATTCCATGGTGGGAGAGTTCTGTTCCGTAGCCCGAAGCTTTCGTACCACTGAATGGAACTCGTGGATCCGATGCGACGACTTGGTTGACAAAGACGTTGCCAGCGGTGATCTTCTGGGTGAGTGCTTCGCCGCGCTCGGTATCTCTCGTCCAGATACTTGCACCGAGTCCGTATGGGGTATCGTTCGCCACACGAATTGCCTCCTGTTCGGTTTCGACTTTGAGGACGGTGGCAACCGGGCCGAACAGTTCCTCGGTCACTGCTGGTGAATCATCCGGAACATCGGTGAGGATCGTTGGTGGATAATAGTAACCGGGCTGATCGAGCGGTTTACCTCCGAGGTGAAGTGTTGCACCAGACTCGACGGACTGTGTAACTTGTTCATGGAGCGACTCTAACAGATCCGCTCGTGCTTGAGGCCCGATATCAGTTTGCGCTTTCGATGGATCTCCAACCGTAAGTGTTCTCATCTCCTCGGTAAACCGTTCGAGGAACTCATCGTAGACTGCTTCGTGTACCAGAAACCGTTTGGCAGCAATACAGGACTGTCCATTGTTCTGTGTTCGAGCTTTGGTCCCTTGTTTGGCAGCACGTTCAATCGGCGCGTCATCGAGCACGATGAATGGGTCGCTCCCCCCGAGTTCGAGTACGGTCGGTTTGAGTTCGTGGCCGCTCGTCTCCGCAACCGCCCGCCCCGCCCGCGTACTGCCTGTCAGGCTCACCCCCTTGATTCGGTCGTCTTCGATGAGAGTCGACACTCGTTCGGCAGGAATTTGAAGAGAAGTGAAAACACCGCTGGGGTATCCAGCACGTTCGAAGACTGATTCGATGGCTTGTGCACAGCCAAAGACGTTCGGTGCATGTTTGAGTACTGCAACATTTCCTGCAGTGATGTGGGGCGCAGCGAACCTTAACACCTGCCAAAATGGATAGTTCCACGGCATTACTGCGAGGACTGGCCCGATCGGCTCATACGAAACGTACGTTTTTGAGCCTGGGACGGTACCGATCTGATCGTTCTGCAGGAACTCTGCAGCGTGTTCAGCGTAATACTCACAGACCCACGCACACTTTTTGACCTCGGCAACTGCCTGTTCGATGGGTTTCCCCATTTCGGTGGTCATCCGAGTCGCGTACTCGTCGGCGTTCTCGCGCAGCACGTCAGCCACATCCGCCAGCAGCGCTTCGCGACGTTCTATCGGCTTGGTCTGCCACGATTCGAATTCCTTCCACGCCTTGTCCAATCGGGCGCTGACCGTTGGCCCGTCGTGTTCGTCGTACGTTTCGATGATATCTTCGGTTGCTGGGTTGATCGATCTCATTTTCGTCTGATTGGGGTGGACGGGCTGTGACTCCCGTATAGCCCAACGGTCTCGCCACCTACTGATAAGTGTTCCACTTTTCGGAGAATAGTGAAACTGAATTCCATCTTTGATCAAATTTTGGGACTTGGTCTGGTTTAGAATCGCAGTGAGAATTGTCGAGGATACCAATTGATTCGTTCTGCTTTATTCCAGATTCGAAGATTCGCAGCACTATTTGCCTATTGTTTATGGACCAGTAATAGCTGTGATTTCTGGACTGTATCTCATTAGGAATAATTTATTAGGATTCAGTCTCGATTATCATATAATGCAGAAACAGAAGACAAATCGGTCGATCGAATCGTCTTACGACGACCACGTCATGCCCATCTGGAAGTCGCTGAACGTCCCGGTCAAGCGAGCATCTGGCTGTACCCTCGAAGACTTCGATGGGAACGAGTATCTCGACGTGTTTTCGGGTATCTCGGTGACAAACGTCGGCCATGGAAACGAAGTTGTCGTCGAGGCTGCGAAAACCCAGCTTGAAGAGTTTATCCACGGTTGTTCGTACGTACACCCGAATGAACCGGTCGCTGACCTCGCCGAAACGATCGCTGACATCACACCGGGGGACTTGGAGAAGAGCTTCTTCTGTAACTCCGGGACGGAAGCAGTCGAAGGAGCGATCAAACTCGCGCGAAAGTACACCGGTTCCAAGGAGATCATCGCACTCGAGATGGGGTTCCATGGGCGCACGCTTGGAAGCCTTGCACTCACGGGAAACAAGGCGTACAAACAGGATATGGCCCCAACGATCAACGATGTCTCTCATACTGCGCCACCGTACGCGTACCGATGTCCCCGTTGTAACGGCGCCCAGTGTGACGCTAGCTGTGCCGACCAGCTCGAACGAGTAATTGGTTCACACACGAGCGGCGACCTTGCGGCAGTTGTCGTCGAACCTGTTATGGGTGAAGCCGGTATTATCGTTCCCTCGGATGCATGGCTCAAACGTGTCCAAGAGATCGCTCACGACCACGGTGCACTTCTCATTGCAGATGAGGTCCAGACCGGCTACGGGCGTACCGGAAAATTATTTGCAAGCAATCATTTCGATATCGAGCCGGATATCTTGACACAGGCGAAAGGAATCGCAAACGGACTCCCACTTGGTGCGTTTACCGCATCGAAAGAGGTTGCAGACGCATTCGAGGCTGGTGACCATCTTTCGACATTCGGCGGTAACCCTGTCGCATGCGCAGCCGCGCTGGCTACTATCGATGAACTGCAGGACGGCATCATTACGAAAGCACACCAAAACGGCGAGTGGCTCGCATCGAAGCTTGAAACGCTCGAAGCTGACTACGATGTGGTTGGTGAAACGCGTGGTCTCGGGTTGATGCAGGGCATCGAACTCGTCGAACCCGGGACGATGGGGCCGCAGAATATCGCCCCTCGGCCGGACAGTGAACTTGCTTCCGCTACTAGTGAATTCCTTCGGGAAGAGTCGAATGTCGTTATGGGTGTCGGTGGATATTACAAAAACGTCATGCGTTTTCAGCCACCGCTGACAATTTCGCGCGATCAACTTGGAGACGCAGTCGAAGCGCTTCGAAAGGCACTTGAAAACGTTGCCTGAAATCAACGGTGATACATTCAACAACCCAATAGTTGTTGGCCACTTATCGAGTGAGGGCAGCGGCAGATGGGCAATCGCGTCTGGATGACTCCGATCGAAGACGAAGAACAGACATCGCAGTCCGAGCTTGTGTCGGAGATTTCCGAGCAGGTAGAGATTCGGCTCGAACACGAAGCCCACTCCGACTGGATTGCGTTTGTTCCCCTACGTGACTCGGATGCTGGTGCCTTGACGAAGTACTTTGCAGAAGTTGAGACTGGCACGCTCAATGCATGAGCACGAGCGGGCAGAATCAGCTGCCGCATCGTTTGCTGGTTTTGTGATTGATAGAACGCGCGTCAACAGGGACGGACAGTCACTTAAGACGCTACGACTTCGTACGCGAGTGCCAAAACAGCCATCAAAACAAGTGTAGCAAGTACGTTTCCAGCAAGACCGGCCCCAAGATATTCTGACACGGCAATTCCGATAACGACAGACACGGTTGCCACCGTCCATGCTACCCTTGACGGAAGACGCCCTGTTGTGGTGTCTGCGTTCATGTTGTCAATAACTCAACCACCGTACAATAACTTTCCATGCTGGCCCTTCGAACTTGTCAATTACACCGTTGTAATAGAGGGGGATCGCGAATGCGACCCCCTCCGTTCCGCAGAAACAGACGCACTCCACCGTAACCAACACACTAGTACCACCATGTTTCACCGGCAATGCGGTGTGAATCTCGTGTGGTGGCTTAGTTCGAGAGGGGGTTCTGCGAACCCCCGTGATTACAACGCTCTAATCAGCGCCCTCCGTTCTCCGCATTCGCTTCGTGGGCACGCATCCACCCGGCAAGGTCGGGATGGGCGAACGTGATCTCGATGTGGTGACCACCGACACCCATCGCATCGTCCACCGACAGCGTTCGCGATTCTTTGTAGGTTACGCCGGGCACACGTTCGGCCATCTCCTCCATCACCCGATAGCCATCGTTCTTGTACGCACAGCCGTAGTGGGTCGCGACTTCGCGATATCCGAGTTGTGCGACCATCACCTCGTTCGTCTTGGCGACGTTCTTCACATGCGCAAGGACGTCGAGGTACTTATCTTCGACTTGCTGATTCTCGGCGCGCTTCTCGCGGAAGTTCACGAGTTCGGTGTTCGAAGATAGAGGGATTGAAAAATAACCTGCTATTTGCTACCTGATCTCTTTATTCGATTGAACGAACAACTAATGGGCCAACCTGGGAATTGCGTGGCTGTATCACTGGTTGGGTCTTCGTCTCGTGGCCAACACTCTATGAGACACTGATTCTCGGAGTGATCGACTCGAACGAGTCCATACCCTTCACGTTTCAAATCTCGATCCCTGATTGCTTGTCCACGCTCATGTCGGTTGTCACGATACGTATTGAAGTCGATTTTAGGGTTAGCGACGGCTAAGACGCGTACTTTGTTACCAAAAATATCTGTAAAGTCGCCAGTATTTGGCTGGTTTCTTCCGTTTCGGAGCGACCATTTCGGATTGAACCACCGCTGGTAAATTGCTGCACAGGCAGGAGCACTGAACTCCAGCATCCCATCTATATGGCGATCGACTCCATGGCGAACGAGTGAAGCAAGGTGACGATCACCAGAGAGAACCAATGCACCTGCCTTTTGTAAAATATTTACGGCATCATCTCGCTGGCGTGGCGGATATCCATTTGAATCCAAATCTATCGCCGGAAGACCGTCGGGGGTGGTCTCAACGCATCCATAGAGACTTTGGCTTAGACAGATTGGCACTGCGTTGTCGTCGAGTTTTGCTATCCATTCGTGTAAAAATTGCTTTTGACGCTCACCGAGAAGAACACCATCGAAATCTAACTGCTTGAGAACATTTCCCTTCGGTG
The DNA here is from genome assembly GCF_043952005.1 of Haladaptatus sp. CMAA 1909. Taxonomy (NCBI): domain Archaea; kingdom Methanobacteriati; phylum Methanobacteriota; class Halobacteria; order Halobacteriales; family Haladaptataceae; genus Haladaptatus; species Haladaptatus sp. CMAA 1909. The sequence continues at coordinate 320,015 of NZ_JBIOAV010000002.1, forward strand.
GATTGGTCTTGAACTTTCGATCTTCGACGAGAGCAAAATCCACCCCGCCATATAGGAATGAGGTGTAGTAGACATCGATTCCTCGTTTGACTGGAGTTGGATCGAATGGATCAGGATTATGGTTGCACTGTGTTCGCTGAACAAGGTTGATGAAGTCTCCTTTCCCAACGTACCCTCCTTTACGAGCGTTATTTTGAGGAGCTTGTTTTCCTCTTTCCCCCCACAGATTTTGTTGATAAACGTCGTGATCATCAACTAACACTACGGATGGAATATCCCGAACGAGATCTCGAAATGCCCATATCCAGAGATACCACTTGTATAAGTAATCTAACGTTGGATTCTCTTTACCGGTTACTTCTGTGGGGTTGTCTTGGTAAATTTGGTCACCGGAAAACACTAAAAAGTCCGCGTTCTGTGACTGAGCGTTTTGAACTAGCTGATTGTACGGGAAATAGATATATTCGTTCGTGTATCGTCCCACTTGGTCGGCAAAGAAATCCCTATTCTTCCGGTGAACTTCCAACCCTTGAGCGGTAGGTGCAGCACAGCTGAACAACCCGATTCTGAAGTCGTCTGCGTTCGGACCGGGATCCTTTTGGATCCGACCAGAGAATGTCGATGCTGTATCTTTGTCTGGTTCATAGACTATTCGATATTCCCATTCATGTGACGAATCCCAGTTGTCTATACGGAACAGCGCCGTGTATCCTGATTGTAATTCCGTGTTCGCGCTCCGCATCCACTTTTGATCCGTGCTAATAGGCCGGTATTCCAGGAAAAGATCAAAATCATGGCCACTCCCGATGGGTAAAAATTGTGCTGAAAGTCGTAGTACCTTCTGTTCACTATCGACGGAATACTGAGTTCCAGCGATCGGACCGAATGATCGATCTGGGTAGGCAGCAACCTTTTCACCACCGGTCTGCAGATCTTGGAACCACCAGCGGGTACCTGATTGATTCGGTTCTGGCGAGGAAACGAGGGAGATACCCCCGAGAAGGCGAGAATCAGGTACATGGTGCATAATCGCCTTTCCGAGGAACGCTTCGGTGAACGCATCGTGGGCGATGAGTTGGACTGTAAAAAAGCCGGACTCTTCGGGTATTATATCGAGGGACAATTGGATCTCATCGTGGGATCCGACCACTATAGGCGACGACTCTGAATATTCTTTTGTTGTTTGTAATTCGGCGAATTCAAGGGGTTTCGATTCGTTTGTATGCTCTCGGAAACTAAGCTTACCAGATCGATCTAGCGTACAAAGAATGCCACCACCAACTCCGGATCCGTGCTGGGCCAACGCTGCAGCTCGGTAGTCCAACTGCCCATTTCCGATACCCAGTAAGAATCCACAAAACCCCTTTTGATTCTCATTCCCGGCGATACCAATTGTAGCCTGAATATGACCAGGGAGGTGTCCTGCGACGATCTCCCGAGTGAGTACGTTTACAGTTCGGATTTCGTACCCCTTTTTTCCGCACAAACATTCGACACGACCATCATGAAGTCTCCAATCTTGAAGGCGATTAGCCCAAAACGAAGGTCCAATCCATTGTCTGGTCGCGTCTCGAGGAAGAGACCCAACAGGATATAATCGTGACTTGCGAAGCGTATCCCACGAAACGGGACTTTCTATTTTTGAAGACCTGCCAGAAAGGCTCGTCATCCCTGCCCCAATGGCCATCGATGATTTCAAAATACTCCGTCGGTTCAGCAGCTTTCCGTCACTGTTTTCCGGTGATTCTCTATTCTTACTCATGAGCGAACCCCATACTCCATCACCCTCAGATATGCATATCTGATCTCCCAAGGGCTATTCGCCAAAGATGAATCAATGGTGTTTTACAAAAGTGTTATTGCCCATTCTGTTCTCGATCTTATGTGAAAGTAGAACAGGTCGCTTTCCAAGAGTGAAAATCCCTTGAGCGAGGATTTTCCATAAAAGAAACGGCACATTAAGGGGAGGACAAGACCGTTACTACCGATAGTACCAAGTACATAGCAATATTGAACAGTAGCACACTCGGGTGGGGAAGGTGAAACTATGGAGTCATACAACCTCGGCTAAATCAGGAGTTTTACTCATAATAGTCGGAACAGTAATACTTGGAATAACGCTTGGTGTGAGCTGGGCGACCGCTCCGGACACGACTAAAATTTCACAAACTACCAATACAAGTGTTCTTGTCGGTGTCCAGGGACCTGGTTGGGGTGGAAGCGTTACAGCGCTTGAGAATAACGGAAATAGGCGATGGAGTGTCGGAAACGCCATTAGTTATCAAGGTGTTTCATATCTGAAAAACGGATCTGTATTAGCGACTTTTGCCGATGGACCTTACCAGCAGTGTGGTCAATTTGACTCCCCGTGTAAACGGACGGGTGTTCGATTCATTGATCCAAAGTCAGGAAAGAAAATCGATGACCAGTGGAGCTACCCGGTGCGGACTCGAAAAGACAGTGAAGTACACGATGCTGAAATGCTTCCGTCCGGCGAATTGCTGGTAGCCGATATGGAGTACGAGAGTATTTATAGCTATAATCTATCCACAGGAAAACAAACCTGGGTCTGGAATGCGAGTCAGTATTATACTGCACCACCAGATCCAACGACAACTGACTGGCTTCATATCAACGATGTTGATCGTATTGGACCTGGCCGATACCTCGTCTCGGTGCGAAACACGAATCAGCTGATTATCATAGAACGAGGGAAGGGGGTTGTCGAAGTAATCAACAAGAATCGAGATCCGACAGTACTCAATAAGCAACACAATCCCCATTGGCTTGGGGACGGAGCTGTTCTCGTTGCTGACTCGGAAAACAACCGAGTTGTTGAACTTCATCGTAATGAATCAACGGGCCAATGGGAGGAAGTGTGGGAAGTCTACGAGGCGAGTGGAATCAGCCTCGATTGGCCACGAGACGCTGACCGGTTGCCGAACGGGAACACGTTGATTACTGACAGCCGAAACAATCGTGTAGTCGAAATTGCCCGAAATGGAAGTGTCGTCAGTAGCTATCAGGTCCCTGCATTACCATATGAAGCTGATCGTGTTCCATACGATGAATCATTCGGTCAGCCGTATCAGTTCGGAGACACGGGTAGCGTGTTCGGCGATCATAGCACCAATATCCCAATTCTCTCTCCTTTACTTACTGGTGTTCAACATGTGATTCCAACTCCGTTTTGGGTCACAGAAGTGCACATATTCTCCGCACTTCTAGCGATCACCTTCTGGGTACTGGGTGGAATATTGATAGTTAAATCGTGGTGGTCGTCACTGTCACATCTAACCCGCCATAATTAATGGAGCTTTCTGCAAAGGATATCTCATCGTCGGAGTTTGCAGGACTGAAACGCCGCAAGCGTCGGCTGTCCCGGTTCAACAATCGATATCAGCGAATTGCTTTGATACTGCTAGTAACGTCCCACCAAAACATGAGTTGCTCGTATTACCTCTCTGTAATGTGAGTGGGTGACTTGAACGATCCTCACGGCTGAATACGATTGCAGTCGATTGGACATGTGAATAAGCAATGAATCCTGATCGAAGACAGTTCTTACAAGGAGTTGTCGGTAGTGGAGTAGGTGTTTTGACTTCTTTCCGACTGATCGGTTCTACTTCTGGTCAGAATTCATACGATTCTCAGATCTCTCCATCGTCAGAAGGTCAAACTACGGAGTCATTTCCCACATCACTTGGCCTCCACACAGTAGTCACCGGTATGCAAACGCCACTAGATATAGCATTTGCACCTGATGCCAATCGCCGCTATATCGCTGATCAGGTCGGTGTTGTCTATACTCACGAGGTGAATGGTCTCCGTGAAGAACCGTTTCTGGATCTGCAAGATGAGATCGTCTATGGAACGGAAAGAGGAGTATTGGGTATCACTCTACACCCAAACTTTGCCACTGATCGTCGAGTATTTATTCGATATAGTGCTCCTCGACGACCCGGGACTCCCGCAGATTATAGCCATACATTCGTTCTTGCAGAATTCAGGGCCTCTAAGGATGGGACACATGTGCTCCGTGGTTCTGAACGAACGATCCTAGAAATCCCGGAACCAAATCATCACCACAATGGCGGGGGGATCAAGTTTGGACCTGACGGATATCTTTATGTCTCCGTTGGCGATGGTGGGGGAAACGGTGGTGGTTCAGGCAGCAAGAGCAACGGACAGGACGTGAACCATAACCTCCTTGGAAGCATTCTTCGTCTCGATATCGATCGACAGGAAGACGGACGGAACTACGCGATCCCCGATGACAACCCTCTCGTTGGCGAGAGTGGACTTGATGAACACTATGCTTGGGGGTTTCGAAATCCGTGGCGAATGTCCTTTGACGGGACTGATCTCTTCGTCGGAGACGTTGGAGATACACGCTATGAAGAAGTGGACTTGGTCAAGAAGGGTGGAAACTACGGATGGAAAATCAAGGAGGGAAATCATTGCATCGGTGCTGCCAGTTGTCCAGATGCGGTAACGACGGGAAATGGCACGGCCGAACCCCTCATTGATCCTATTATTGAATACCCGCACTCTACTGCACCTATCAGTGGTGTTTCGGTGATTGGAGGATATGTATATCGTGGTTCAGCACTGCCGAAATTGAATGGGGTCTATGTCTTTGGTGATTTGGTGCCAAATGGTCGCCTATTTGTCGCGACGCCATCCGAAAATGGCCGACAATGGACTCCACAAGTACTCGAAATTGCCAACACTGACAGGTCAAAACTGGACCAACTATTTTCATTCTCTATGGATGATCGCGGAGAGATGTATGCTCTTGGGTTCGGAAACGATGATGGTGGTCTCTATCGCCTTATTCCTGCTGATTAGTCAGACACCTCTTTACTACTTTTACTAGTGATCCTCTCGCGTTGAGGGAATAACCTCGGTGATGGAGAGGCGACAGTCGCTATTTTCTGTTGACGGTGTAGAGAGGGAATTCATTCGAGCAGTGAATGAGTATCGTTATCTGCGCGCAATGATGCCTGTGCTGACTGTTCGTGATATTGGTAGCGAATGAGTTGCTCACTGACGCGGAGGACTCTAAGTAGGTGGCTAGTCTATCTTCCATGCCTCGTGACCACGCCATCGAATTCACAATTGATTTCGTTCAGGTATTAGCATCGACGAGTCGGTAGATAGCGACCTCAAACCGGATCTCGATGATGTCTATTCCGTACTGTCGCCAGCCACCGGTGGAATGATAAAGTCTCTATCGATCGAAGAGTGGGTATGCTCCTAATTGGTACGAACGATGGAGTTTATTGAGCTCCAATAGACGAACTCGACAACAGCACACATGTCCTCGAGAGTGAGCACGTCCTTCGAATTCACCAATTTGATGAAGCGGTCTATGCAGCCACACGCTCGGGGCTGTTCCGATCAATAGACGCAGGAGAGACATGGACCAACCTCAGTGTCCCTCGGCGTGAGGTCTACTCTGTCCTCCGAAGTCCATCTGGTGACCGACAGAATATCCAATCTCCTTGCATCGAAGAGTGGAATCTATACCACTTTGTCTCCATCGACCACGTAACTACGGAACTGATGGTCTGCATGTGTCCAAATCACGTCTGCCCAAGTTCACGCATTGAATATTTGTATCTATATCCAGTATTAGCTATACGTATCCACTCATGTGACGTCGTGAGGAACAGGAACTCCGGGCCAATCTCAACGATCTCAAATGAGCATACTTGACGATAAAAACGTACGAACTGCTCTCATCATCGGAGTAGCACTCATTATCACACCAACAATAACTATCGTTGCTGCTCTGTGTCTTGCGATTTTATTTGACAACCCTCCACTAACTGGTTCCGAGCTCTTATTCTTTGAAATAGAAGTCTGGTTAGTGCTAATTGGTGTTGTTGCGGTTAGTCTCTTCATCTACTACCGAATACAATGACGATGGGCTCCATCGATCTCGTAATATGATCGAAATCACACCAAGTTCTCGATGAATACTCTTCATAGCTACTCACTATCTATGCATCCCCTCGATTTGAGAGCATTTTCATGACCGGTGTGGCAGTGATTCCATGAACGATAATAGAAACTAGAACAACAAATCCGATAAGGGCCCAGAGGAGGCGTGACGCCGGAAACTGCGCTTCATTCAAATCATACGAAAGATAGTAGAATGATCCGACACCGCGAATACCAAAGAACGCGATCGTAGCACGCTGGTCACTCTCGATTGAAGCTCCAATAAGGCCGATGAATCCTGCAACTGGTCGCAGGATAAAAATGATTACCAACCCTACGATGACCGTTTCCCACGCGAGTGGATTAAGGAGCCCAGTGACAAGTGTTCCGCCGAAAAGAACGAGCAGGAGAGCCATTGCCAACCGTTCTGTCATTTCCGAAAAATCATGAAGGGCTTGATTGTACTCGTGGGACCGCTCTTGATGTCTGATTACTAACGCAGCGACGAAGACCGCGATGAAACCATATCCTTGGAGAAGTTCTGTCAAACCATATACCAACAAAGTCCCGCCAAGTGCTTCAGCTCCTTCTACTGCTTGGGCAAGTCGTGTCGTGGGTGAAAAGCGAAACAGTAGTTCTGCGAGCAAGTATCCAAGGAAGAGCCCGGCGAGCGTACCTATTATTATTTTATATCCAACATACGTGAGAATCCATTTTCCAAACCAATCAGTACCAGCGATTCCGGATCCAGCGATGAGGATAGCGGCGTACGTGAATGGAAACGCTAATCCATCATTGAGACCGGCTTCCGATGTGAGAGCGAATCGGACTTCATGTTCGTGTTCTCGCCCGCTGTATTGATCGTCTACAACATTCTCACCTTCGCCTGGTGGCCCAACTTGAACATCCGAAGCTAACACGGGATCTGTCGGTGCGACGACGGCCCCAAGAAGAACGGCAGTCGCTGGAACGATTCCAAGTGCCCACCATCCAAGAAAAACTGCACCACCAATCGTGAGCGGCATCGTCACGGCTAACAAGCGCCACGTTGTTGACCAGGTTTGAAATGAAAACGGTCGGTCCAGTTTGAGCCCTGCTCCCATCAAGGAAACAATTACGATGAATTCAGTGACCTTCTCAGCGATGGCTCCATTTGCTATTGGATCCGGATTTGGAAGTCCAAGTGGAAGCGAGAACGCCACTGCTCCGATTACGAGATACAAGAGAGGAATCGAAACGGCACGATCGGCGAGCAACTCTGGCAAAATCGAAGCAGCAAGAATAACGAAGCCAGCCAATACTACACCTACAACGTAGATTTCCACCATTACTTTTTGACAGCTACGACCCGTCAAAATCAATGTGGCAGTCCATCCCTTCGACCGACACTAAAGGGGGAGTCGTTCAGCGATCCGTCTAAAAGCGCCAGCACGCTGTGACTGGTATGGATAGACGCTCACTACAGTGCAACCAATGTCACTATACGAATGATGCGTGTGGCGCTGCAGTAACTGTTTACTCCCGCCTTGGCGAATTACAAGGTCAACCTCGACAGGCTTGCTACCACCATCAGTTCGGAATAGGTGCGTACGAACTGGTCTCGAGAGGAGATTCCCGATCTCCGTTTGGTACTCTTGAACCGTATCTCGACGCTGGTCCGACCGATTTTCAGCTATCGGAAAGTGAAGGGTAACAGTGCCCCCCGTTTCGCCAGCGATTGTATTAGCGACACCAACCGAAATGGGGTTATATGGAGTTCCATCGCTTGCGAGGAGAATCGACCGGGGTCGGTCATATCCTCTATTTTCGACCAACAGAACATCGCATGGAGCATGCCGAACAACCCAGTCGATGGGATCACCAAGAAACCGAGAGCGGAGCCGAAGACGCTCATGTTCGGTGATGATGGTGTTCACATCGTGATGGGTGGCATAATTGACGATCGCATGTTTCGTGTCATGGCTGACAATTTCACCGTATTCAACATCTACGTCGAACCCAGCAGCAAGTTCGGTGGATTGTTCCTCAAATCGGATATCGGCAGCAGATTGAACCTCGGCCGCATAGTCAAGCGGCGCTTGATCTGGAACTTCGTCAAACCGAATGATGAGTATTCGCCCATCGTGTGGTCGAACGAGATCGGCAGCTAACCATAACAGGGCGTGTTCTCGATCACTACTCGTCTCTCGTGTAAGTGCAACTAACACTTGATCTGAACTCTTATCTCCGGAACCTGTTTGCTCGGGGCCATCGCCCTCTACGAGGCTCTCAGTTTCCTCAAGGATTTCATCACCAATTCGACGGCGAATTACGTCCATGGCGGCACCCTCACGCTGGACACGTGGTCGGGCGTATCCGATGTACCAGATAGCACTGCAAAGAGTGATGCTGATTGCTCCAAGAAGGGGTACGAACCCCATCTGTGTGAGCAACACGATTCCGCTAAGAACACCGAATCCCTGTATCCATGGATATAGTGGCGACCGAAACACTGGCGAATATTCGATTTCACTCTCTCGAAATGCGATAACGGCGAGATTCACTAGAATGAACACCAGAATCTGGAATGCACTCGCAAGTTTGGCTATCTCGAGGATCGGAACGAAGGCGATAAGGACGAGAATCACAACTCCTGTTAGTGTAATCGCTCGAACTGGGGTGCCGAATCGGTCGCTAACGGTCGTAAACGATGAGGGAATTAGCTGGTCACGGCTCATCGCAAACGGATATCTGGACGACGAGAGGACACCGGCGTTGGCTGTTGACACGAGTGCTAGTACTGCCGCGACGACAACTACAAGCACTCCAACAGTTCCAATGGTTGCCTCGGCAGCAACAGCCACTGGGGTTAGTGACCCGGCCACGGCTCCTGCTTCCGTTACCCCGACGATCACCGCAACGATAGCGACATACAACAAGGTCGTAAAGGTGAGAGAGCCCAGAATTCCAAGTGGAATATTTTTACCGGGGTTCTTGACTTCCTCGGCAACACTCGCAATCTTTGTAACGCCCGCATAGGAAACGAAGACAAGGCCAGTCGCTGCAAGCAACCCTTCCCACCCACCAATAAAGAATGGAGTATAGTGGCTTTGTTGAACACTCCCTACACTGCCCGCCACAAACCACCCCAATGCGGCGAGCATTATCACCACGATTGCAACTTGGAGCCTTCCTGTCTGTTTCGCTCCAATCAGGTTCACGAGGACGAGAAATGCCGCAAGACCGAGCGCGACCGGTTTCACGGGGAGATCGAACAACAACACCAAGTATGGAACTCCACCAACGAGAGCGAGTGCACTTTTGAATGCGAGAGAAAACCATGTTCCCATTCCAGCGACTGTTCCAAGCAGTGGTCCCATTCCCCGTTCAATGTAGATGTACGTCCCACCTGCCTCTGGCATCGCGGTTGCCATTTCGGATTTAGAGAGTGCAGCGGGAACGACCAACAATCCCGCAAGCAAATATGCCGCAATTACAGCGGGTCCAGCGATTTTTAGTGCTAACGCCGGGAGGATAAAGATGCCACTCCCGATCATCGCTCCCACACTGATGGCGAACACTGCACCGAGGCCGAGATCTCGTTCGAGCTTCTTCATGATCGGATTGGGATGGGTCGATCTGATACACTTGGTCTCGTTCGAATGATGGTGAACGCAGATGTAGCGCGCATCTTACCACCGATCAATGATTGTCTGGCTAATGGTTGCCGGACCATCGACAACTTCGATACCAAGATCGGTAAACGCAATTGTCCGACGCGGATCATTTACGCGGGCAATGATACGATCGACGTCAAACCGAGTTCGAACTAATTGTGCGAGGAAAAGGTTCATGCTGTCCTCCGGGCCAACCGCTAGAACGGTTGTTTCTTCATTGATATTTGCGTCAATTAGTGCGTTTGCGTCGAGTGATGCCACTTCGTGAACTTGCAGGCCGGGAGGCGGATCGACCGGTGGTGAGGGATCAACGAGTGTTACTGGCACACCAATTGCGGATAGCCTAGTTGCGACAGAATGTCCAACGTGACCTTCACTGACGATGCATGCCTTTCGACCTCTTATCGGGGGTCCAGTAGTTGCCCCAGTGTAGTTTTGTGTACTCATGATATCATCTCTCCCGTAGTACTACCCTTGCTCCCCCACGGGTGGTACCTATCCGCCAGTAGTAGTCGTGACAGCATAAAACAACCGGTTATTTTGACAGAGCGCCAAAATTGACGCCCTAATTTTCCCAGATCGTTTTAACCTAGTATCTCAAAGAAGATGTCTTTGGTCACAAAATTCATACTGGGGTAGGTAATGTTATGACACACTGATTTTATATTATTTTAATAAGATAATTGGATGAAAGTCCCGCCTATATCTTGACTGGCTTATTGCGAAAGTAGCTACTCTCACCGAACAATCGTTCGAAATCAGTTTTATAGCTCGGCCGCTCTGCTAGCAATACCGATCAAGTGGCCCATTGGAATTTCAAGGAAGAAAAGCTCAGTTACAAGTCATAAGAGCACTCTATGATTCTTGCTCCTATATCAAAATACTGTAGTTCGGCATCGGATCTTATTGAGATTCAATCTCAGAAGCCTCATCTTGTGTGGACTCTCCTTTCGAATTGAACTTGTGGAATGAATGTGAATACTCAGAGTGAATGAGTTCCTCGTCAACAACAATTAGACCAAGCTCCGCCAGATCCCGACCAATCCCGCTCAGATCGTCTTTGTCCACTCCGATAGCCCCGATATATACGTTCTGTTCACCAGTCATTACCTCCCGAACTTTGACAACACCCGGTATCTTTCTGGCTTTACGAGCTAGTTCCTCACGCTCGGGAATCGGAGCTGTACAAACAAACTGTGAATATAGATTATATCCTGCTTTCTCATAGTCAATGTTGATTTCATACCCACGAATAATACCAGCTTTCTCAAGTAGATTGATCCGGTTACGGACAGTGCTTGACGCGACATCCATTGCCTCGGCAATATCCCCTGATGAGGTATGACGAGAATCCTCCTGTAATGCAAATAAAATGTATTTGTCGAGCGTATCCAGTTCGCCCTTTTTCATGTTGTATATTTTCTTGGGGAGTAGAAAGAAGCTTTTGATGAGATTCCACTTTCTCCTGAGCTCGCAATATCTCACTTATAGACATTTCTGCAGATGAATCACATGCAATCATATGCAGTAATTTAGGGAATTTCCCCTAAAAAGGAACAAGAACTACCCATCGACTCAGATCCTACTAAGGCGGCACAGAAACGCGCACAGGCCGAACAATTCGCCTTCGACGTCGATGCTCCCGAACTCGTCGACATCACCACCGAGAGCCACGAGAACTCCGCAGTCCACCAGTACACCGTCTCAATCGATGACGCGACTGAGGAACTGATGGCCTGCACGTGCCCGCATCACGTCCACCGCTATGCCTCCTGAGATTTAAAACTGGTTGAGTCACTCGAATTCCAGAGAACGATTCAACCGCGTTAATATCGAAAATATTGGCTACCGCTACATTAGAGGATGGAGCGAGGATCTTCATCTTCACTTACGTACACCTCTTCATTGAGAATTGCATGGCAACTTGAATACGGGACAAACCCGATGAACTCGTCATTCTGGGTATAGAGTTCAACACCATTCTCGGTGGTTTCATACCGATTGCAGGTGATCTCACCTTCGGCAAGGATAACTCGGTACATGGCTCTAGTATGTGGATCATTTTTTATCAAGATTGTTGCCGACCCAAATCGTGTCTATCCCCTTGAACATACCAGCTCATAAAGCAGCACAATGCCATGAACTCGCGTTTCCGAGTCCTCTGAGGGGACTGCGACTGTGATGGACTCAGTGGTTTCCCATGCTGGCCATGCGTGCAAACGGGACGAAAAGAGCTGCCGAACTAACCACTGCTTCAGCTGTTTTCTAAAATACCACCGAGTTTTGTAGTGATACTGACCAACAACACGTCCAATACGTTGACTCCACTATCTCTACTGTATGGCACAAAATGACACAGAGATAGCGAAACGACTCGGCATTTACGTGTTCGATGGCGTCGAAGTCGTCGACTTCACCGCTCCCGTCGGCGTTTTTGCCGTTGCCCAGCGAATGGATCCTGAGCTGGACGTCTTTCTGATAGGGGACAGTGCAAGCCTGATTAAGACGACGGCGAACATGCGTGTCACACCACGCTATTCTCTCGATCAGAACCCGACGATGGATGCATTCCTCATTCCGGGTGGGATCGGTACTCGACGGGAGATCCACAACAAGCGCCTCCATGAGTTCATCCAATCTCTTTCGGACGAGACGCTTCTCGTGAGCGTCTGCACCGGCTCATGGATCTATGGCCAAATCGGGCTGCTCGATGACCGGAAAGCTACCAATCGAAAACACGGCGATCCGAGCGAAGAAACAGTCCCTATCGAACGACTCGCCGAAATCGCTCCAGATACCGATATCGATGAGCACCGAGTCGTCGACACTGGTCGAATTATGACTGCAGGGGGCATCTCGTCCGGGATTGAGATGGGCTTTCATCTCCTATCTCGATTCGGATACGACGAGGAGTTCATCACGGAGGTTGCCTACATCATGGAGTACGATCAGCAGTGGGAACTCATGAAAGACGACCTACTCGTGGTTGATGATTCGTAGTCATCGCTTACAAACAGCTGTTCACAGATTCGATTCACCTCTGAACCCGCGTTTCATACTTGTAGAGGTGATGCCGGAAGCTCGAAATTCAAATGCACAAGACAACGCCTACTGCCCTTGTCACCAATCGGTCTACGACCCATTCTGCATCAAAACAAGTCACTCTTCTTTGGGTTGAACTCGAACTTCGAGAACCCCGTTATTGAACCAAGCGTGCCTTACATCAGGCGACTCCCATGGAATCTCGACTCTCCCAACAACGGCATTGTGTCTGGCAATAACGAGTTTATTCGTACTTTGGTCGATACCAACTGAAATATCGTCCTCGGTCGCACTTGGGATGTCAGCGACGATGACTAATATATCATCATCGACGCGGGCGTCAATCCGACATTGTTTCGGTGCAGATATCCGGTCCTGATCGTTCTGTTTACGGTGTTGATCAGCTTCGGTAGGGTATCGTCCTTTCTTACCCTCTTCATTCGTTATCCGGTCAGATGTGTCCTCCGGGGGCGGCAATTCGCTCACATTTACCTCTATTAAACTGCCAAGCAAATCTGATAGCGGTTGTAGCCCCAGATCCAGACGGAATCCATGTGACCGATCCCCCTTTAGCACCTTTACGTCTACCTCGTCGCCTTTATTGTTGTCTTCGCCACTCATGGATTTTCACTGTTATTGAAAAGTCGTCTATTACGCTATGCGATAGCATCCAGCATTAAATAAAGCCATTGGCTAGGACCTCTACTTTACGTTCTCAGGTTTTCAGCTGTACCTCTGAGTCAGTGACAGCACTAACTCGGTGGGACTCGATGGCTTGGGTACCCTCCGAGTCGCCAAACCCTAATTTCTGTTTCATTTCGTCCGTGAAACTTGGATCAAAGTCGACGTACAAGGTGTCGCCTTTCACGTCAGCAACGATGCCGACTTGGTTGCCGTCTGCATCTGTCACGTCCTTTCCTTTCTCCTCGTCGGTGAATTTCACCATTATGAATACCTCACTTGAAAAGGCACCGAACAAGTCAATAATGATTGTGGCCTTGAGCGAAGAGAGTGGAATCGCTTATAGAGTAGCACTATCTACTCTGTTAGATACTCAACTGTTGAGTTCCACGAAACCTTGGAATCTCCTAACGGAATTTTTGTATCCAGTGGCCCCATAGGAGCTCTCATTCTCTTATGTCCCGTCTACAATGTTTGCGTCATCGTAGCCCGCGTACTCAAAGAACCGTCGTTCGATGAGATCTTCGGTGGTATTGAGAAGCTCTTGTTCGCTCCCACCGTTGCAGGCGTCAGCATAGAGTCCCATCGGAATCTTCGCCGCCGCCATGTCCTCGTATCCATCTGCTTCACCGAGGTCATCGAGCACGTCTTCCAGAAACATGGCCGCCGTCGAAAACGCAACCGACGACGGGACACTTGAGGCCTTCCCCTCGGAGGACGACAATGAGTCCGAACCCGAAGGTTGTGACTGCGACGATCTCGGTGACTTCCCATGTTGGCCGTGCGTGAGGACGGGGCGCAAGGAACTGCCGAACTATCCACCGCTTCAGTCTTTTTGATTTATGTCACGCTAATTGACGTACTCGGATATCACCAACCAGCGAACGCTGACGGAAAGCGCGGATGCTGCGACCGACGATACACCGGAGACACCGACGGCCCTCCTCGACCGAGCACAGCAACACGCAACGAACGTCGCCGCCGAACACTTCCCAGATCTGCCAGTTGAAGAGCTCGATTGGGAGATTTCACACCGAGCACAGCGACAGGCAGGCGTCACGAAGTATGACCCTGCAACGGGCGAAATCACGATTGCGCTGACCTGGACGGCCTACGAACAACACGGCTGGGAGCAATTCAGTGAAACCGTCCGGCACGAACTCATCCACGCCTGGCAGTACCACGAGTTCGGTGACGCGGACCACGGCGCAACCTTCACCCGTTGGAAGGATCGCCTCGATACTTCGCAACACTGCGAGCGGTTCACATCGCCGAAGTGGTGGCTCGTATGCGAGGACTGCGGCGGTCGGATTGCTCGGTATTGACGCTCGAAAACAGTACGCAACCCGGAGCAGTACAGCTGTAGCAAGTGCAGCGGGTCGTTCCGCGTCGAGGAGGGCGACGGCCCCTAACTAATTCTCGTTTAAGTAGTTCTCGCGACAAGGAGCAGATACGAGGAAGATTTTCGCGGAGTACTGGTTCTTGATTGAGGTACTACTGTCTCTTTTCTACAGAACTATTGAGACGCCCTGGACTATCTGTTATCGGCTGTTCTCCTGTGACAGTCGGTTCCGATCGGGAAGAGTTAGCTAATCACTTCCTGCCTTTGCTATGGCGATTGGTTGATGAAGTCGCGGTAGTCGTCATAGCAATTTTCGCAAACCAGATGTTCGTCATCGAGGAGCTCATATCCCAAATTTACTCCCTGAATTGTTAACCAGACATGCGGATCATCGTCCGCAATCCGAGTCCCACACCGAGCACACGTTTCTTCTGTAGAGGGCATATTGAATCGGTGAATACACACAGCATGTGAATTACCCTCAATCTTCGGGTGATACCAACGATTATTCGGATGACTCGAACTGCTCGATCTTTTCCTGCAGATGCTGGTAATTCAGCTGCTGGGAATGCAGGTATTCGCCTTGGATGTACAGTGCCGCTTCAAGCAGTTCACGAGACCACACCGACAGCTGGTCGTGCTCGGGATGCTCGTCTACCCAGCGATTAATGCATTGAACGGTGTCCAGCAGCTGTGTCGTCGCGGTCTCCATGTCCGAGATCTCCGATGCCGTCATAATTTGTCGCTCGACATCATCTGCATTCCAGTCAATGTCGTTCATGATTTTTGCTATGGAATAGTCTTCAATAGAGCTATGGATTCCTCGAAATACTGTCCTCTGTTTTTATCGAGAGTCAGTCGGTCTCAAGGAAAACGAATACAGATTCGAGACTGCTGAACGAGCGGTGCAAACACCGATCTCACTACACCAATTGTAGGTTCCAACGAGCATGGGAAAGCCAAGATACCTTCGCCAACCACTGATTTTCCTCGGTCGGTAAATCGTTGAGCCAGTGAGCGTAAGCTACCTAGTACCAAACCTCTGCATGTCGAGCGTAAACAAGTTACTCACAAAAATCGGTGTCAGCTCGACAAACGTGGGGGAAAATAGATTTCCTGCGGGCTGCTGTCACTCCACGTTTTAGAACTGGGTCGCCAACACGCTCATTAGAAAGAAGACACAGAACTAGTATGCCGAGTGCTAGCCAATGGGTTAGTGTTTAGCGAAGCGGAGGAAGGATCCGGAACTACGTAACAAGCCATATACTGACTTCCCTCTTCCTGCGTTTCAGCACACAGCACGACAGCTAGTCGCTTTTCACCAAGCGGTCGCTGTCCTATTCTGACCTCGGCTGGTGAACCGTGATCTGTCCACTGTTATCGACCTGAACGAGGTAGGCATCGTACTCAAACGAAACCTTCCCAGAATCGGCCAGCGACTGGAATCCGCCGGCGGCCGTGTCGACATCGACTTGCTTGGCGACATCGTCCGACACCGCCCCGTCCTCGAGACACTCTTGCTTGAGGGACCACTCGACCGTCGGGAGATCGAAGAGCGCTTGGACGTTTCGCAAGCGACCAGCCATCGGTTCACACGCTGGCTCGATGAGCAGGGCTTCGCCGAGAAAACCGATGGTCGATTCCAACTGACCGGCAGCGGTGAAGCAACAACCGTGTACCTCCTTCGGTTCGAAGCGAACGTCCAGACATCGGATCGACTAACGCCGCTGCTTGACGTCATTTGTGAGGACCATCAGGAGTTCGTCGTCGAACCGTTCCTCGACGCGACAGTCGTTGTTGCGGAACCCGACGATCCGTACCGGCCGGTCGAGCGATTCATTTCGCTACTCCGTGAGTCGGACTCGTTTCGCGGGTTCAACACGACCCATATGGCTCCGTTGGTTTTAGGGAAGTTCCACAAGCAAGTGTTCGAGGAAACTGATACCGAGATAATCTACCTCCCGTCCATCGTCGAGAAGCTTTTCGAGACGTACCCAGAACAGGCGACCGAGGCAATCGAACGCGGGCATCTGACCCTTCGGACGCGCGGGAATTTGCCGTACGGACTTGCCATTTTCGACGACCACGTCGGGATCGGCGGATACGACGAGGATACAGGATTGATGCAGGTGTTCGTCGACACTGATGCACCCATCGCACGTGAGTGGACCGAACGTGTCTATGCGTCTGTCAGAGCGGATTCTGAACCACTCGATGAGCATGCTGGTCCGGTAGGCTGAGCGTTCTCTGTCTGTTCAGTGAATCGTTTGGTTCACCTCCTAAAGTATGCCCAAACTGTGGAGAAGAGCAATGATCACTACCGTGCAGAAACGAACCATATTCCCAGTGTATCCTCACTGCATAGCGGCAGCGACGATACAGGTCTCGCTCTGAAAGACGATTCTTATATCGAATTTCCACTCTCAAATCTCCTTACCATTGTCTGGAATCAGAACGTCATAATTCAGACATTGGTTCTCTGTACTCACCAGTGACTGTCAGAAACGTCGTGTGAAATTCAGGGCACAAATCCGTCACAAACGCCCTGTTTTGTTAGTGAATTGTGAATGGTTAACGTGGTCCATACCTTACAACGACCCATCAGAGTTCGCTCCGGTACTCCTTTCCGAGGAAGATATCGAACACTGAGCGCTCTGACTGGAGGGACCAATGGCATCAACAGACACAATGGACACAGTCACGTCAGCAGATGGAACCCCCATCGCTTTCGCACGGACGGGCAGCGGGCCACCGCTTGTGCTCGTCCCCGGGGGCGGTGCGAACGATCACACACGGTGGGACGCAGGCGGGGTGCGTCCCGCCTTTGCTGAACACTGTACCGTCTATGCGATCGACGGGCGTGGGCTGGGCGAAAGTGGCGACACCGACGAGTATGAACTGGAATGCGAGTTTGAAGACGTGGCAGCCGTCGTCGAGTCAATCGACGAACCAGCTGTCTTGCTCGGGCATTCGAGTGGTGCGCTAGTAGCGTTGGAAGCAGCGCTCCGAACCGATAACCTCCGTAAACTCATTCTGTACGAACCGCCACTTCAGGTCGGTGATCACAATATCGATGTTGAAGAGGAGGTCACTGAAATGGAGGCGCTACTGGACGAGGGACAGCACGAGCAAGTGCTCGTTCTATTCCTGCGAGAGGTCGCTGACATCCCACCGGATGAAATTGACGCGCTTCGTGAAGCACCGAACTGGCAGCATCGAGTGGAGGGGGCCTATACAATTCCCCGTGCGATTGAAGGAGTAAGCGAGTACGAGTTCGAGCCTACTAGGTTTGCAGGCTTGACTACGCCGACGTTGCTGTTAGAAGGTAGTGAGAGCCCAACATTCCTCCACGCTGCCATGGAGGTGCTCAATGAAGCGCTTCCGAACAGCCGGATCGTTACGTTTGCAGGGCACGGACACGTCGCGATGCTCACCGCGACAGAACAGTTCATCGACGAGGTGTTCACATTCATCCGTGAATCAAACTAACTAGACGCCAATTTTTCCAATAGTTATATCATATGTTCGATGTGGGAATTCGTAAACAGTTGATTCAATAGAGGTGTCCTGAACGGATGAAACCCTCGTGCTAAGTTGTGCTTCTGTAGTCAGCACAGGACACCAGATAACAGCTCGGTAGTTCGTTAAGCTATTACTGCATACACAGTGCATATAGGTCACCGGTGATGTATTGTCCGCAAGTCGACAGTATCCGGAGCCGACTTACCTGTAAGAGATCTCTAGCAGGGTATGCCAATCGTCCAGTGCAATGGAGCCGATCTATACTACGAAGAGCAGGGTGAGGGACCGACGATTCTATTTCTCCACGGCGCGTTTGCTGGCCTCCGATATTTCGAACCTCAGTTGGCCGGTCTCAGTGAGGATTTTCACACGGTGGCACTCGATTTTCGAGGACACGGGAGATCGGAGAAGACAGAGACGGGTCACACGCTTTCTCAGCATGCCCGTGACCTTCGGGTTTTTCTCGAACAGCTTGATCTGACGGATGTCGTGATCGTCGGTTGGTCAATGGGTGTCCTGGTCTCATGGGAGTATGTTGATCAGTTCGGCACGGGATGGGTACGTGCATTAGTTGATATCGATATGGAACCCTCGACATACCAGCAGGAGGATTACGAATTCGGGACGTACACTTTAGACGGAATGCGAGAGACCCTCGGGAGGATGCAAACGAACCCACTGGAACTGACTGAGGAATCGATAGAGGCATTGCTCAAAGAGCCCCCTTCGAAGGAACTTCGGAATATGATGTTCGACGAGGGAACTCGGACTCCACCTTCGGTTCAGAGCGCAATGCTTCTCGACCTGATGTGCGATTACCGAAACGTGCTTTCCAAGATCGATGTCCCGTCCCTCGTTTGTGCCGGGGCGGACGAGAAATGGCGGGGCGTCGCCAATGTTAAATACACAACCGAACTCATTCCGGATGCTCGATTCGAACTCTTCGAACAGAGTGGGCACTGTATAACCGTCGAGGAACCCGAGCGTTTCAATCGAGTCCTGCGCGAGTTTCTCGGCTCGATCTGATAATCGGCTTTGATAGAATCAGAGTACTGAATTTAGACAGTCGCCGGTGATGCGCGATTTCATAGCAGAGAAAATCGCTCATCCATGCTTTTTTACCTACATTCGAATGAAATAATCAGGATTAAGTCACCGGTCGAGGCACACCAGTAAGGGCCCAGGAATGCGCACAGGCCGAACAGTTCTCTTTCGACGTCGATGCCCCCGGACTCGTTGACGTCACCAACGAGAGCCACGAGAAACCCGCAGCCCACCAATACGTGGTCTCCATCGACGACGTGACCGAGGAACCGATGGCCTGCACGTGTCCGCATCACGTCCACCGCAACGCTTACTGCAAACACATGGCCGCCGTCGAGAACGCAACCGACGACGGGACGCTCGACGCCTTCCCGTCCGAGGACGACGAGACCGAACCCGAAGACTGCGACTGCGCTGGTCTTGGTGACTTCCCGTGCTGGCCGTGCGTGAGAACGGGACGAAAAGAACTACCGAACTAACCCTCGTTTTAGCTCAAGTGAGGAACTAGGAGTTGACGAGGTGCAGTTGTATGTTCAGAATACGTGACACTCGACTTCGGTAATATCTTCGAAGTCAGAATCACCGGTACAGAGCAGATCGCAACCTGCTACTTCTTCAGCGGTTGCAAGATGAATCATATCTGCATAGGATGGGGTTCTCTCATCGGCTTGGGAATAATATTTCCGTCGAAGCTGTGCACCACGAATGGCAATTGAGGGTGTAACTGGGAGAATGTCAAGATGGTCGAAGCCACTGATCATTTCCATTGTCTTCTCAGCGGTGGCTGTTCCCTTTTCACGGTCGAGAATGTAGTATACCTCGGCCAGGACTGTTGTTGCGACAATCATCCCTTCTTCTTCTCCACGCTTGATCACCTCGCGTGCTTGCGCTTCGTTTTCACCCTCGAGTAAGCTCCAACCAGGCCCATGAATCGACAAAAAGCATCTAGTCGTATTTGCTCCAGGCACGTTTGGATTCCGAAAGAAGTTCTGAAACGCTCTTATCGGTCTTCCGTGGCGTCTGTTGGATTTCTTTGAGTAACTCCCAAGAGTCTTTCTCTGGCGAGACGGTTACTGTGCCATCGCTGTGAATTTCAAAGGTGACCGTTGTTCCTTCGTCGATACCGAGCCGTTCTCGAATTGGCTTTGGGATTGTAACTTGCCCTTTGCTTGTTACCCGAGCTGATTTTTCAACTGACATGCTCTCTCAACCTCTGACTACGTGATTCTTACTAATATCTCTTTCTTACATCTCTTCCTAAGTAAGGAGAGTACTGATAACGGTACAATATCGACTGGCAGGATCGAGATGAGTGAGCAGTCTACACGGAGAGGGCACACCTGGCCTAGTCGAAGTCACCAACGAGAGCCACGAGAACCCCGCAGCCCACCAGTACACCGTCTCCATCGACGACGTAACCGAGAAGCTGATGGCCTGCACGTGCCCGCATCACGTCCATCGCAACGTCTTCTGCAAGCACATGGCCGCCGTCGAAACCGCAACCAACGACGGGACGCTCGATGCCTTCCCGTCCGAGGACGACGAGACCGAACCCGAAGACTGCGACTGCGCCGGTCTCGGTGGTTTCCCGTGTTGGCCGTGCGTGCAAACGGGACGGAAGGAACTGCCGAGCTAGCTCACAATCCGATTTTTAATCTGTAGCACAGCGATTGATGTTCCTAATGTCTGCTTCTCTTCTCGTGTAGAAGCTGTATCCCGTGTTCGTACGAACCGCTGTAGAAAAAGGAGGGGCTTTGAGTACTTTGCTCAAAACCATTCCCTTACCGATGGTATAATCTCTAACGTTGCGAATCCCAGATAGAGGCCGAAAACAATGGCAGCAACCCCTGCCACGAGCCCAACAAGTGAGGTTCCAGACAAGGCACTGATTATGCCAGTCCATACCAGAACCACAGCAACTCCAACTAAGAGGAGCGTCCCGACCATCCCTAAAATGGCGTCTTCAACTGCTCTGTGAACCAGTTCATATAGCTCCTGTTCTTCAAGTTCATTCACTGCAGCAGTCTCTGATGAGTCCATGGTTTCAATGCTGCAGTAGGTTCGAAAAAACCTGCGACTCAGCAATTTCAAATCATAGGACTGCGGGAACTGCCGACCTAAAGCAAACCACCGTCTAAGGACTCAACGACATATGTGAGATTACCATATTTTTCGATGCGAATGATGGTGAGTTTTCCGTGCGAACCGGAAAATGGATTCACAGAAAACTGTATTGGGTCACTGTTTTCGTATTGTGCTCGAATTCTGTAGGTCCCGCTTGTAGTGAACAACTTCTCGTATGTTTTCTCACTCTCTGGTTCAATCGAAACAACCCCATCAAGCCCAGATTGGGCTTCGACCGCGTTTTGAGGCCCATCGAGAAGATCGATTTCAACGAGATGAGGAAATGAATTACGGTTTTGAATACTCAGCGATCCTGCTGGTGGGTCTGTTTTGAGGAGCGTACAGCCTGATATGAGTCCGATTCCAGCAGTGATTCCAGAAGACAACACAGCCCGGCGCGAATATTTTCCCATCAGTTATAGCTTGACCCACGTCCGAAGTGCTATTAACATAGATGATTCGAACGAAATGATCTACTCGATTGCCGTCGATAACGTAACCGAAGAGAAAACGCTCGACATCTTCCTCTCTGAAGACGAAGCCGATACCGAACCAGACAACTGCAACTGCGACGGCCTCGGTGGCTTCCCTTGCTGGCCATGCGTGCGAACGGGACGAAAGGAACTGCCGAATTAACCACCACTTCAGTCGAATTCATTGATTATTCGATAGTGCTGATTTTGACTATCAGCAGCTACTGAACGCTTGTAACCGAGTCTGGAGGCAGCGATAGACAGTATTTCTCTGCTCTTAGTCCACTATTTCCTAGTCGCAGCCCGAAAGAAACGACGGTAGCTTTAATCTGATATCCATAGATGGTACTTCGGGGATCGGGGAATGTCAACAGACACGAATGAAGAGACCGTCCGCAACTTTGTCACAGACTGCTTCTTCAACGGCGATCCAGACGCTGTTGATGAATATGTCACTGATAACTTTGTCCGGCATGGTCCGACTACCGGTGAAGTTCACGGAGCAGACGAGTATAAACAGTTTGTCACGGAAATCGACACCGCATTTCCGGAATTTGATGGAACAATTGATGCGATGCTGGGCAAAGGAGATGAAGTAATGTATCGGTGGCGAGCGGATGCGACTCAAAAGGGTGAATTCATGGGGATTGATCCAACCGATAAAACGGTCACTATGACTGGGATGGATCAGGTCCGACTCGAAGATGACCACATAGCCGAGATCTGGGGCGTTTTTGACGTTCACAGCCTGCTCGAACAACTAGAAGAGTAATCTCCTAGTAAGCGTACGTAGAACAGGGTCACAAAGGACACCGAATTGGCCTACCTATTCACTTTTTATCCATCTCACGCCAAGTGACGGTCTCGGATAGCACCGACCAGCGAACGCTCACCGAAAGCACGAACACAGAGACCAACGATACTCCCAAGACACCAACAGCACTACTCGACCGAGCACGACAGCACGCAACGAACGTCGCCGCTGAACACTTCCTGGAGCTGCCGGTCGAAACCATCGACTGGGAGGTTTCACATCAAGCCCAACGACAGGCGGGCGTTACGAAGTACGACCCTGCAACGGGCGAACTCACGATTGCGCTGACCTGGAAGGCTTACGAGAAGCACGGATGGGAGCAATTCAGTTCGACGGTCCGCCACGAACTCATTCACGCCTGGCAGTACCACGAGTTCGGTGATGCGGACCACGGGCGAACGTTCACCCGCTGGACGGACCGCCTTGACACCTCGCAGCATTGCGAACGCTTCACCACCCCGAAGTGGTGGCTTATCTGCGAGGACTGCGGCGGTCGGATTGCTCGGTATCGACGCTCGAAGACGGTACATAACTCCGAACAGTACAGTTGTGGTGAGTGCGGTGGGTCACTACACGTCGAGAGGGGAGACGGTCACTGACCGAATTCTCGTTTAAGTAGTTTTCGCGATAAGAAGTATATACGAGGAAGATTTTCGCGGCTCACTGCTTTCTGCCTGAGTTCTTGCTATCGCTCCTAGTTCACGTAAGAGCCTGCGCTGGTTAGTAGCTCATACTAGCTCTTGGCTCTAACCTGCAGAGGGGCTGCTCAAGTGAAATTCATTGAATGACTTCAGCTGTGGTATTGATACGCTCTCCTCGCACAGCTATATAATGATCATTCGCATGTTTTCATCAACCGCCAGAGAATGTTTATAACTACCGTCCGTAGCACAGATGAAGTTCTCACGAGGGGGTTCGAATGTGGGGGCTTCAGAACGAGCGTGAGACACAATGGGAGAGAGCAATGCCAATACACCAGGCGGCGACCAAAATAGAGCAACAGGGTCATCCATCACTGTTCGTATTCAGGAAGCGATTGCGGCACGAAAACAGTCTGAATGGAGTGGTTGCCCGCCGCTGTACGGCGTTATTGACCCAGATGCACTCGAGAGATTGTTTGCACCCACACAAACAGGAACCAGACGCCATGGAACTGTGACCTTCCAGTACTGTGGTTATCAGGTAACGGTCAACAGCGACAGAACAGTGGATCTCGATCCAATCAGCGCAGATGAGAGCTGATCTGCTATCGCCATTCCTTAGCCGACAGATAGTTTTTGCTCCTGTTGAATTGTCCGGATTTTAGCGCACTAGTGCCACTACAGATCAACGGTCCTATGTGAAGAACGCGATCTTCCATCGAGGGAATTGTGAGCTCCGTGCCCAAGTTACTAAGATGGTATGGAGAGATTGTCTTTGAGTATATGGCGGTCATTGTTGAGCTGTCTCTTCCCTCGGAGAACTTCCCGTTAGGGACGGTGCTAACCGCTGGAACAGACCTCCATATCGAGTTCGAACGCATCGTCCCGGTTGGTGCTGACGTCGTCCCCATTTTCTGGGCATGGGATGGCGAGTGGCGGGATTCACCCGAAGCGGACCTTGGCACCCAAGCGAATGCATTCCGACTTGGCGAAGCGAGCGAATTTCGGATGTTCCCGCCGTGTGATGGTTCAATACCTGCATCCCCTGGTTCTTCCCGCGCCAATCGAGCGTGAACCCGCCAAAGACGAATTTACCTTGATGCGGATCGTCAGGAATCCCGATCTTGAAGTGTTGGGCAGGACCGTGGAACTCGCCTGCCGAGACGTCGAAGCCTTTGATCGCGTCGACGCGGCCGTGAGCGAGCGTCGCATTCTGGCCGATAATCCCGATGTTTCGAAGCCCGACGCGGCGAACCTGACTATTCATCTTGTAGCGTCCCGGCGGGAAGTAGAGCAGTGTATCACTCCCGATTTCGCGCTGGATTATGGGCGAGACGTCTTCCTCACCGGTTGGATCCGCCCCGTCCTTCGCCATATTCACGATGCTCTGGAACTCTCCACGCCACTGCTTGGGGTCGATTGATCTGAAATTACCGTTTGTGGCGTTCGTACTGTTGTTTGTCGGCCCAGCGGACGGAACACTTCCCCCTCCTGAACCTGCCGGGAGGAGACAGCCCGACAAAGCTGTCACTCCAGCACTTGCGCCTGTCGCGAGAAAATCCCGTCTACTGTGCGATTCACAGTTATCTGTATCAGCGGATGGAGATGGTGTCATAGAGGAGGATCACTCGTGGTTCAGTGCGGGCGTTGTTTCTAGAATACGGTATTACACCCATCTAGATAAGTTTTCTGCGGTCGCTAGTAGTCTTTTTATAGGTTTGAATACCTGAAAATCAATGTCAACCCATTATAATTCCTCATAGAAACGTATTCAGAAGCCAGTGCAGGCAGAGGGATGACAGCAACCTACTCTCCCCCGCTCTTGCGAGCAAGGGTTTTCAGGCAGACGTTTGTAGCCTGTTCCACACCTCCGCGTCATCGGGGACCAACTCATCTCCGCTACCCCCGTGAGCGTTACATGGGTAGGAGGGGAGCGTTTCGAGTCTGGCGAGGGCGTAGTGGCCCGCAAAGTGCCGCTTATTCCGGTTGTCCCAGTCATCGGCGCGGGCAAGCTCTGTGCGACCGTGGTTCTCGACGGAGAAACGCCGTCGATCTGGTCAATGTCAGACCAGTGGTCGGGAGAGCAAGCCGGTGGCCGTCTTGCTTGCCACAGTAACGTACCAGTTGTGAGTTGTTATAGGTCTTTTTCTCATCCCCATCGTATTGAAAATTGACAGTGAATCACCACTTACGATCGTAGAGCGTAAGATCACGAGTCGTGCTTCGCATCCTTTGCTCCACGAACCGTCTCTTCGACTGCCCCGACACCAACGTCATGGAGTACATCCCCGACAATGACCGTATCAGCGACACTTTCCATCTCGTAGGGCGAATCATAGTCGTGAATGCTGCCCCCATAGAAGAGCTGTGCTGACGAGAGTGAATCGCGTGCGGCAGCCACAATAGCTGGATCGCCAAGCATGCCAGAATACTCGAGATAGACGATCTGCTGACCGAGGATCTGTTCGGCGAGTTCAGCATAGGCAACGACGTCATCGATATCAAGGTCACAGTCCGCTTGTGTGAGCGTAGCAACTGATGACGTTGGATTCAGGACAATATAGGCTTCTGGGTGGACGTAATCCCACTCAAGATCCGAAGAGCGAACCCATTCGTGGTGCGCTCCTGTGATCCACAGTGGGTCATTGGCATTCAGAACGATCGGAAGCAAATAGCCAGAGAGTCCCTCGGTATGAGATGACGACGGGCGGTAAGTCGGCTCGATGAAGATGGGAATCTCGGTAGAAGCGAGTGCATCGAGAATTGACTGAACGCCGGATTCAGTGACGTTCGTAGTTCCTCCAACAATGATTGCATCTGTTCCTGTGTCCGCGATGCCAGCGTAGGTATCCCCGTCGTGGAGTGCTTTGTCTGGGTCGATTTTGGTCACGTGTTCCCAGTTCGCCCACGAAGTCACCATAGCTCACCGTAATGCAATCATAGTCAAACCGCTTTCTTTCGGTGAATCCCAATTTGTGGAGCAGTTGGCCCACCGGAAGTCGCTATCAACGGATAAATCAGAACATACAGGCCGTATCATCCCCAAGTAGTCAGCCGAAGTTCGCGGTGGATTCACATTCAGGGAACGTACCACCATATGACCGGAATGAATCGTATAAAGCTCCATTTCTATGGATTCGTTGAAATGAGTGTTTAATTCTCGAGGTCGATATCATCGCCACGGTCCGATTCGTGCAGAATGAACGGCCCAATCGCACTCGTCCGCTTCGCAATCGTCGCGATTCGCAGGACGATCGAGGTCAGCACAAAAAATGGGACGATAGTGATCGCCGAGGACGCACTAACGACCCAGATGATGTTTGCTACGCCGAAGGTCACGCCTGGAAACGAGGTTGGTGCTAGATAGAGTAGTGTCGCAATCGCGACGGCAAGTGCAAGAAGGGCAGTAATCAGAATCGACCGGATGAGGCGGACGAGTTCCCACTGAAAGTAGAGTGCTTTGAAATGCTCGCGCGTCGGGCCGAAAAACATGAGCACGTCGATCAATTCATCGAACGCATTTCGTTCTTCATCGTTGAGGCCGTCTTCATACTCCGATCGGAGCCATAGGGCACCGTACAGCTTCCACGAATGGTTATAGTTCATGGCTGTGCGTAATAAGTTGAATTCACCGAACTCGGCGTCGTCTAGCTGCTCTTCGACCTCGTTAGCGTTTTCGATGAGAGCGATAACGAATTGATCGACTTGGTCGCGTAATTCATCATCGTTGTTCTCTGCAAGAACGTCTTCGAGTACCTCGGCACGATCTTTGCTTGTCAGAATAAGTTGGCGGAGAAATGCCGCGGGATCGGGCAGCCCGATGGTCCCGATCAAACTATCGACATCTTGGCGAAACTCTACGGTGGCCTTCATTCGTTCCCGTTGATTTTTTAGCGACCCGAGTTCCTGTGAAAGGACTAGCTGACCGATGGTGACGACGAGCGTCACACCGGTGATGAGCGACGCAATGAATGCCTGGAATGCGATACCAACTTGATTTGTGTTGCTCATGACCGAGCGAAACGATGAGGGGCCGACTGTCCCAGCAACGACGAGAATAACGAACAAACCGAGCGTGAGCATGCCAGTAATCACCCACCGATCCCCATCGAGGAGAAACCAAAATCGAATTCGGGACTCATCCATCCGCCCGACCATTGACTCGTCCTCATCTGCGTCGCCCATGATGGCACATATGTCACCGACAGTGAAAAAGACGGCTGCTGAAACACTTACCCTCTTGAGAGGTCTGGTTTCGTGCTTTCTTGAGGGCGGCAACCCGGCTGAATCGACTGCGGATTAGAGATTCAGAGGAAAGTAAATTTGGTCCACTTGCACATAAAGAGTGACTTGGTTGGGATCCATTTGTCTCACTGCCTCATGTTGCACTAAGCAGACGTGGGCACCCCTGACCTCATCAGGTATTGGAGAACTAACGCCGCTCTAAAATGAAGAGTACGCCTACATCAAACCGTAGAGCAACCAATTAGCCGAAAAGTGCCGGAATCGTGTTTCGGAAGATATTGAGCGAGATGATGAATAGAAATACGACGACAAACCAATTGAACTTCTGTTCGTCTACCTCTAACTCTACCCGAAAGAATGCAAACCGACACTACCAGTGGTGAGGACGAGTTTGAGTTGGTTGATTTAATTGATGAAGTGCCTACACCATTGTTGTGTGCGCTACTGTTACGGTGGGATCATCCAGCAAGCACACCGAGAATTGTTGTGATTATTACTGATGTGAAAAACCGTCGCCGTGATCTGCCAGCCAGAAATAAGGATGTGAACTAACAGCCATTTTGCAAATCGTCCGAGTCGTCTTCGGTGGTCGGCTCGTCCTCGGTGGGATAGGTTAATCAGAAGACCAATAAGTGTCAAAAAGCAGGTAACGCCTCGTGGCACTCGTCGTCGTACATACTATGGCAAGTAAGGTCTTCGTTGATAGGACGGTGACCCAGTCACAACATAGTAAAAGATTCCCCAATCGAAAAACATCGAGTTAATCGGCTCTTTTCCTATTTTTAGGATATACTTTCAAGTAGCAATGAGAGTAGAACAATGGGGGGCGTCGCGTCGAAGAGGGTATATTCGCAAGTACACCTGCCTTAGACCAGGAGTTCGCTGAAACGATCGACTCGTTATCCCGAGACGCGGACTCGATACTCATCGTCAATCCCGAACCTGACGTATTCAAAATAACGATGCTGACGGCAGTATCGTTTGATGGTAAACTACCCGACATCCAAGTGCTTGCTTCCGTAGATGTGCTGAAAGCATCACTGGAGGATTTCATCCTTGCGAGTCAGGTGGCGGTTTTCTTTGCTGAGTGGACTGCCGTTGTACTGAGGGAGTGCCTGATATGCGAACATTTTTATTCCTTATTGTCTTCTTTGAAAAGGAATACCAGCGCTTTCCGAAGAGTGGCAGGCTACGAGAGATAACTATAAGAGCACGATGACAAATATTGCAATAGTCGTTCTTGATACGCTCAGAAAGGACGCATTCGATAGGCACTTTGATTGGCTTCCTGGCAAACGCTTCGAAGACGCTTGGAGTACGAGCCATTGGACTGTTCCTGCCCATGGTTCGTTGTTCACAGGTAGATATGCGAGTGAGGTCGGTGTTTATAGACATGCAGAAATGCTCAACTGTGATGACCGTGTTCTCGCAGAAATCCTGCGCGATGCAGGATACACAACACGAGCATTTAGTGGCAACCCAAACATTTCACGACAATTTGATTTTCACCGTGGATTCGACCAGTTCAAAGGAAGTTGGCGGCTTCGCACTATTGATCGAGATCTATTCGACTGGGACCAGTTTATTGCAAAAACCGAAGATATGGGCCCTCAGCGGTATCCTCTTGCTCTTTGGAAATGTATTAGCGGTGATTGCCAGACACTAGCATCATTCCGGCGTGGACTATGGTTGAAGCTTCGAGATTTAGGATATGAAAATCGAGCTAACGACGACGGTGCACGTTCTGCATTGTCCTTTATCCAGGAGAGCAACTTTGGTGATCAAGAATTCTTATTCCTGAATTTGATGGAGGCGCACTCTCCATATATTGCTCCAGACGAATATCAAAGCGTGACGCCGCCGACCATTAGTGGATTGCATGCGACGATGAGTGCCCCAGAAGATGATCCAGAGCAGATACGACGAGCGTATGATGACGAAGTGAGGTATCTGTCAGACATGTATAGGAGAATGTTTGATGAGCTAAAGGACGAATTCTCCCTCATCATTACTCTTAGTGATCACGGAGAACTACTGGGAGAGCACAATGCCTGGGAGCATATGTATGGAATTTATCCAGAGTTAACGCACGTCCCCCTTAATGTCTATTCCGGCGATGAGACAACAACCAAATGCACTGAAACAAGGAGTATTCTCGATGTGTATCAAACAGTTTTAAACGCGGCTGATATTGAATCAGAGGGTCGAGGTCACGATCTTCGGTCATCGGGGGGAGCAAGGGATGTTCTTACTGAATATCATGGTATTTCTAACCGTCATTATCATGCTCTGAAAAACAGTGACGTTGAAAATATTGATCATCTGCAAACGGAGTTGCGTGGTTTTGCATTTGACGGCTATTATGGTCATGAAACCTTCGACGGATTTAAAAAGTACGGAGAGAGAGTGTACGACGATCCAGAAAGACAACTAGAGACTCTGCTGGCAGGGATTGATATAGTGGAGACAGAGGATGATATCGATCTATCTGACTCAGTGAAAAAACAGTTAGAGGATCTCGGTTACGCCTGATGTATGTGAGGATTTAAGCATGCCAACAGAGGCTTCCGAGATCAATTTTGGCGGTGAAACAGTAAAAGCGACAGTAGCTAAGATTGCAATGGCGATAAGTGGGTTCGTGGGAACTGTCCTCTTTGCGCGGCTATTGGATCCGGCGCTGCTCGGAGGATTCTATTTGCTTTTCGGATTAGTGAAGATAGCAGACAGACCAATTTATGGATGGGCGATTGCAACGAAAAAGCGCTTCTCCGAGCCTTCGATTCGTGATAGTTCGATACTGGGAGCGCAAATCATCTTCATCCTTATTTGGCTCACCTTGGTTGCAGTCGTCTCGTATTTCTTGTCTGGTTGGCTACGTGCATACACAAAATTATCGGCTGCACCGATGTTGTTCATCGTTCTTTTGATTTCTGAGCCGGTGTACGAACCATTGGAAAAACTTCTTCAAGGCCGTGGGCAGATCAGTATAGCAACGTGGTCTGATACCTTTCGTTCGTATCTCACACTTCCACTCCAGCTCATGTTTGTTCTTGCTGGATTTGGTGCAGCGGGACTAGTATATGGATTAGCATCGGCTACTGTCTTGTCGGTGCCGCTAGTACTGTATTTCTTGCGGACACCGCCGGCTCTTCCCTCAGTGTCTCTCCTTCAGAGTCTCTGGCAGTACGCTCAATACAGCATCCCATCTGGATTCTTCGGCACAATATATGATCGATTTGACGTGCTGCTCCTTGGAGTGTTGGCGACACCGGCCGCTGCAGGCTACTACGAAATTGCGGCTAAGCTGACGCTTCCGGCAGTGTTCATCAGTAGCGCTGCTGCTAGCGGATTGATGGCTCGCGTCAGTAATCTTCAAAGTAAACAACAGGATGTGGCTAGCGATATAACAAATACGCTCGCATTTTCCAGTATTCTTGCTATTCCGATATTCTTTGGTGCACTTGCGCTCCCAAAGGCTCTTATTATTACGTTTTACGGTGCAGAGTACGCGCCGGCAGCAACGTTGCTAGTAGCTATTGCCGCATATCGCGTTACAAAATCACAAAATGCTCCTCTCACACAGACGGTAAACGGGCTTGATAGGCCAGATATGACGATGCGTATTTCTGCGGTAACGCTTGCGATTAATGTTGTTCTAGGAGTGCTATTGGTGCGTCAGATCGGGCCAGTCGGTGTTGCTATCGCAACACTACTCGCCGAAGTCATCCGATATCTTCTCCTCTCTATCATTGTCAATAAATACACTACTGGAGTGAAACTACTGCCGGAAGCGCTTCTCAAGCAGTTTGGTGCTGGAATACTGATGTTTGCTGTCGTCTCTCTATTCCGCCATACCCTTTCAGTAAAATCCTATCTCGGTCTACTACTTCTTCTTACAATCGGAGCAATCACTTACGGGACAACCTTTCTCATCAGTAGCAATCAATCACGCCAGCTCATTAGAGACAGCCTTGAGGACTCTATGATTGAAGAGTTGTTCCCGAACCAGATTTCAAATCGGTAAAGAGCCTGTCTAACGCACGCCGGGCAACCAGCTGCCGCCCTTACCGAACGCGTAAAAGGTAAAGATACTACCGACGACTGCATCGCCAACCAAAGCAACCCCAAACACAATACTAATTCAGTATTGGCCTCCTCGCATGGCTCCAACTGTGGGCTTTCGATTCGAACTTCTGTAATGACGACCCCGGTAGCAAACGTGATCACCACCTCTCTCCGGAGGAGTGCAAACCCCATCGTTTTCCGGAAATAGGGAACTAAAGACGGCAAGACAGCCAGATTCCCGCCGAAAATCGCCGGCAAGCACTCTAGCTGGTTAGCGAAGATGGAGCTGATGCCCAAGGGATGGTTCGATCTGTCGGCAGTAGTGATAAAATTCATACCCTGTTTCAGTCTGGCGAACGAAGTACTCACAAAGTTTCGTTAGATGATAATTGAACCGACCAGTATCACGGATATCAACCCGCTCACGAAGTTCTGTAAACGAAATCGGACTCTCAGCATCGGCAAGTTCTCGCAGAATCGAGATCCTAACATCGTTTCCTAATACTTCGAGTGCGTCAGTTGGGTCCCCCGTGTGGAAGGTCATATGGGCCAATTTGCTATCTCTATGCATTAATTTCCCCCACATGACAATTTTGGTATAGAACTGTGGTTCACCGAACCATGATTACCATACGGAAAGGACAACTGATTATGACAAATGATGATAAAACGGTCCCATCAACCACACGGCGTAACGAAAGTGGAAATTGGAAAATGGGTCCCAAGGACAAAACAAATACCAGCGACACCACTGAGACAGATCCCTCCGAAGAAATACCCATCCCAGACCGGTTGGTTGATCACGTCATCGGCCAGGACGTGGCTCGGGACATAATCCTGAAGGCAGCGAAACAGCGTCGCCACGTCATGATGATCGGGTCACCGGGGACCGGGAAATCGATGCTGGCGAAGGCGATGAGTAAGCTCCTCCCCAAAGAGGATCTACAAGACGTCCTCGTCTATCACAACCCCGACGACGGGAACGAACCGAAGGTTCGGACGGTCCCCGCTGGAAAGGGTGAACAAATCATCGACGCGCACAAAGAGGAAGCCCGAAAGCGCAATCAGATGCGCTCGTTTTTGATGTGGGTCATCATCGCCGTCGTGGTGGGCTACGCACTCCTCCTCGCGTCAAAACCACTTCTCGGGATCCTTGCAGCCGGTGTCATCTACCTCGCGTTCCGTGACAGTTCTCGTGGCTCTGACGCCATGATTCCGAACCTGCTGGTCAACAATAGCGATGTCACCACCGCCCCCTTCGAGGATACGACGGGTGCCCACGCGGGTGCCCTGCTCGGTGACGTGCGTCACGACCCGTTCCAGTCCGGAGGAATGGAGACGCCGAGCCACGATCGCGTCGAACCCGGTGCCATCCACAGGGCGAACAAAGGTGTGTTGTTCGTGGACGAGATCAACACGCTCGACATCCGCAGTCAACAGAAGCTGATGACAGCGATTCAGGAAGGCGAGTTCTCCATCACCGGCCAGTCAGAACGTTAGAGAACTAATCAGCCATCTCAAAACGAGTCGAAATGGCACAAATCAGACTTCTTTTTCATACGGAGGTCTCACATCTCCCGGATAAAATAGGTGGGCAAACCAAGCGTCGCCGACAGAATAGGGTTCATCAGATGATATTAACGAATTCCGAGATACGTAGCAAGGAGTTCTTCCTCCTCCGCGAGGTCGGACGGGACCCCTTCGAACTGTGTCCGACCTTGTGCGAGGATATGGACATAATCAGCGATTCGAAGAGCGGAGCGGATGTTCTGCTCGATAAGTGTGTATCGCTGTTATAATGTCGACTTCTCGCTGGAGTTTCGATACTGTCTCGAAGAAGGGGTTGACCCACTGCCGACCCACGAACTCTCGCAGATGCAGATAGCCATTTCGGAGACAGAGCTTACAAGTGAGAGGGTTACCGAACTCACGATTGACGATGCGCATAAGGAGTTGATTCGAGCAGTCGATAGGTATCGCGACTCGGGGGCGGTTTGTGGGGGGAATTGCGGTCGTGGATCGATCGGCTTGCGCGTGGAGCGGTCGATCCGAATGGGTTGGCGACTACGGTTGGCAGCTCACAATGTTGTCAACGATCTCGGCAAGCTTTCCCTTAATACGTTCACATAATATTCCAGATTTCATTTAGGAATGCATGAGCGACGATCCTACTGGTAGTTCATTCGCTACTGACTCACTGCACGCCGGTCAAGACCCTGATCCTGTGACTGGGGCACGAGCGCCACCACTCTACCAAACCATTTCCTACGTTTTCGAAGACGCCGAAGATGCAGCAGCCCAGTTTGCGCTCGAAAAGCCCGGCTATATTTATTCTCGATTGATGAATCCGACTCTTGAGACGCTACAAGATCGACTTGCCGCTCTTGAAGGCGGTGTCGGGGGTGTCGTCACTGCATCTGGGATGGCTGCGCTGAACCTCGCAACGTTCCTACTGGCGGAGGCTGGCGACAATATCGTCACAGCCTCCTCATTATACGGAGGCACATACACGTACTTCACCCATTCAATCGAACGCCGAGGTGTCACAGCCAAATTCGTGGACACACTCGACTATCAGGCATACGATGAAGCCATCGACGACGATACTGCCTATGTCCATCTTGAGACGATCGGGAACCCAGCCCTCGACACACCTGATATCCAGCAGATCGCCGATATCGCTCACGACCACGGCGTTCCCTTACTCGTCGATAATACCTTCGCGACACCCTACCTCTGTCGTCCACTCGAACATGGCGCGGACCTCGTCTGGAACTCGACCACAAAATGGCTTCACGGCTCCGGTACTACCATTGGTGGCGTGATTGTTGATGGTGGCTCATTCCCTTGGGGCGATTACCCAGAGAAATATAGTGAGATTGCTCAAGATAACCCTGCATATCATGGTGTCAACTTCGCGGAAACATTTGGGGATGAGGCGTTCACATACGCTGCGATTGCCCGCGGACTCCGCGATCTTGGAAACCAGCAAGCGCCTTTCGACGCTTGGCAAACTCTACAGGGACTCGAAACGCTTTCCCTTCGGATGGACCGTCACTGCGAGAATGCAATGGCAGTAGCCGAATATCTCCGAGATCATGAGGATGTTGCGTGGGTGAACTACCCGGGTCTCTCTTCCCACAAAACTCACGATACGGCTACCGAATATCTCGAAGGCGGCTACGGTGGCATGATCACTTTCGGTCTTGCGGATGGATACGACGCTGCGCGAAAAACCGTTGAATCGACAGAGTTGGCGAGTTTGCTTGCTAATGTTGGTGATGCAAAGACACTCATTATTCACCCAGCTAGTACGACCCATCAACAGCTTACAGACGCTGAACAGGCTGCTTCCGGCGTCACTGATGATCTCGTTCGCCTTTCTGTAGGTATTGAAGATCCCGGACAGATCATTGCTGATCTTGAGAACGCTATTGACGCCGCCACATAGACGGCTCTTGTCGTTTCGATACCGAGCCGATAATCAGAAGGGATCGACAAAATGGTTTGATATCGATGATACACAGAAAGCGTTGATTCGAACGGTGGATGCGTATCGTGATCCAGAGGCGGTTTGTGAGGAACTGCGGTCGTAGGTTGATCGACTTGAGCGAGGGGCAGTCAATTCAGATGAGTTGGTGATCACGAATTGGGTTTCGAAAAAGAAGGAAGACTACACGCAGTCAACGTGGAGTGTGGCGGCGTTGGAGCGAGGCTGAGTTGGGGTTAATACGTGCCCCTGGTCAAAGCGTGTCGTATGCGCCGTCGCCGCACTCTCTCCACGTAGTACGACTATTGGATTGAACAACGCGTCGCGAATTTCGTATCACGACACGACATGTTTTCCTCTTTCTCCGAAAGCTGATCATGTGACTATCAGGATGAAGATCTGCAACCAACCGAGCGGTCATCGCCGGAAACTCGGACTCATGAATCACTTGAAGAAACATGTTTTCCTCTTTCTCCGAAAGCTGATCATGTGACTATCAGGATGAAGATCTGCAACCAACCGAGCGGTCATCGCCGGAAACTCGGACTCATGAATCACTTGAAGAATATCCTCATCATTCGCTTTCTTCGCAAATCGTCCCTGATTGTCGCGTTCACTCTCGTTCTCAGTCATAGCGCGTACTAGAGCTATCACGGGATTCCGGTGTGCCGATGCCGAAAGAACAGATAGAGGCATGCAATCGGGACATTGAGTAGCGGAATGACCATGAGATAATAGAGAAGGGTTGGCTTCCACGCAGGGTGATTCCGAACATATTGCTGATCAAAATACACAGCCACCAGTGACAGAAGTGCACCTGCGTAACTCACGAGGATGATCCCGCCAGCCGATTAGAACATCACTGAGAGGGCGATCGCACCGAGAAACACGATTCCAAGCGCTCCAAAGAGCTGCATGAGCCGCCGATACGGAGTCGGTCGTTCCAACGAATCACCAGTCGTTGCCCCAATTGCCCACACGAGACACCCGAGACAGACTGCGGTGAATGCTCCAACTGTCGCGATAGCGCCACCACTCTGCCAATCGATCCCGCTCGTTCAAATCACAAAAAGCGACCAAATGGCCCATGCTCCAACGAGTAGGCCAAGCGGGGTTCGCCGTGATCGGTATTCGAAGTTCGTCATTGACCACAAACAGATGCTCTATGATAATAATAGTTCTTACTACTATTGGTAGGTAATTACCCCTCAGTTCGTCTATCCCTATTCAATGGGGCTCACTCTGGGGGACGAAGTCACAAATGCTGCCCACATCGGATACGACCATCTACCACTTCGTCGGCTTCATCACAGACGATCTCCCGGAGTTCTTCGAGTTTGTCGGGTCAATGCTCGGCAAGCACAGCAATGTCTTCCGGGAATCGCTCAGAAAATAGTTACGTCGTTTCTACGTAACAGAGACGGTTATAGGGAATATATCCAACGAGATCTTTCTCCTCGTCACGAAGTTGTAAACCGTTGTCTCCTTCTCTTATATCGTGACATTCTATTTCCTTGTTATCCGTCGTTATTGCTACTAACTTTCCCATGGCCTAAGAGGTGGGTTCAGAACTAATGAAGGTTTCCAGCATGCAGTATTTGGCTACGCGATGGTTCATGTCCAGTTTCAATACCAGCTAGTGACGAACGTATCTCACAACGGAGACGATAAACCCGAATACACCCAGTAACAAGAATGGAACACCGATGGTAGATGATTCAGCACCCATCTCTGGAGAGAGTATGTAATAGACTCCCAGAAGAGTAAATGTGGCTGCAAGCACCACGTTCCACCGTTGGTTTGGGAATATTGTCGTTTCCTCGGACGTGGAATCTGGCGAAGACATACTCTTCTACCGTTTTGAATACGGAAAGCTATTTCTGTAATATAGACTCTCACCTCCATTGTTGAAAGTCACTATCGAAGACAAACAGATGCTCTATCTCGTGCTCTCGAGAAGCACCGCACTCGTGTGATCGACAAATGAAATCTGATGGCCGTCAAAACGCTCGAATCAGAAATATTGGCCTGTTCGATGAACGATCCCGGTGGTGTGAACGATTCTGTTTCTTCAAGTCGCGTATCCAATTCCACATTATTCCGGGTATTATCATCACCAATCATGTTCTATTTGATTTCCTCCCCCGATAGTAAAGGTCCCTATACCGTGAACATTTTCTTTTGAATAGCAATAAAAAATTCAGTAATGTCGTCGATAGGTCACCTACCGAACCCTGTTACGATATGGCTTCGTCGATCACATCTCCCGAAATGGTGAGTGCTTAGAGCGTCTTCCAGGACCTGAGGGCGCGACTCCAAGTCGTGACACTAGCGATCCAGCGTGCAGCGACCATCTTTTTCAATATTTGTGCCGGATAGGAGCCAAACGTCTCAATAGGGGAAACTGGTACACTATGTGCAACAGCGGATTCACCGATCGAAATTACAGTTCCTTTATCCGAATAATTCCACGCTTCAAGTGGTTTCTCGTCGATTGACCGCTCAATATTTTTGGCTACGGTATTAGCAGCTTGCCAAGCAGCTTGTGCAGTTGGCGGAATAACGCCATCTCCATCGTTGATGAGCCCTGCGTCGCCAATTACGAATACGGAGTCGTCACTCGTCTTGAAGGTTGTGTCTGCCTGCACTCGATTGTGTTCTTTCGCGACCGAGACGGATTCCATGGTATCCCGCCCTGTAATCCCTCCTGTCCAAATAAAGAGATCAAAGTTAACGGAATTGCCACTCGCAAACTCGATCTCAGTTGCTTTTGCTTCGGTAATTGGGTCATCAGTAAGGATATCAATGTTCGCCTGTTCTAATTCCCTCCGAACGGATCGCTGGAGGTCAGATGAATGACCCGGCATAATTGACTCCATTGCTTCAACGAGAGTGACCGAAATTGGGAGCCCTTCTTCATCAGCTAACGCGGCAATTTCACCTGCAGTTTGGATACCGGAGAGACCTGCACCACCAACAACGACGTGTGCTGGATTCTCTTCTGAAGCGGTATTCGCTTGATCTCTCAACTGATCGTGGATGGTTAGTGCATCATCAAGTGACTTTACTGTATGTGCATTATCCGACAGTCCGGAGATTCCATAATAGGCGGTCTGGCTCCCAAGAGCAATGAGAACGTAATCATATGATATCTCAGTGCCATCATCAAGACTGATAACTTGTTGATCAGTCTCGATAGTTTCGACCCGACCCCGGATGAAGTTCGTTGATGATTCCTTAATCTCATTGATCGGAATTGTAATTTCGTGTTTTGCATCTGGATTTCGAATTACTCTGTGTACCTCATGCAGCACTAAGTGATAATCATGGAGGTCAACCCATGTTATATTACAATCTCTATGCTGAAAACGCTGTTCTAAGCTTTGCACTGCACTTGTTCCCGCGTACCCTGCGCCTAGTACGACAATATCATGGCTCATACGGGTTAATGGATTACAAATAATACTAAATATTCGATTAGTGCAAATATTACACTGCCAAATGGACCTATATCATGTAAACTTTGTATGGCTTCGCCGTTGCAGAGGTTGATTAATATAGAGGATACATCGAGAAGTAAATCCTGCAGCAGCTAGCAGTTGAGAAGAGGAAACTGATTACCGGAAATTTTTACTCAAACCCGACATTAATGCTCTTGGTTTGGGTATACTCTTCTAAGGTTTCAAACGCAGTCTCGCGACCGGTTCCAGATTGTTTGTACCCACCAAATGGCTGGCCGGCTTGAAATTCATTGTAGGTGTTGATCCAGATATTACCCGCTTCGATATCGCGTGCTGTCCTATAGGCAGAATCCAAATCGTCCGTGATGATTCCTGCTGCCAAACCGAACTGAGTGTCATTCGCCAGTTCGATCATCGTATCATAAGAGGACCACCGAAACACTGCTTCGACGGGACCGAAGATTTCCTCTTGTGCAACCCTGCTTTCGTGGTCGAGGTCTGAAATCACGGTTGGTGCGACAAAATTTCCATCAGTAAGCGCTTCATCATCAGGAGGCCCTCCACCAGTTAGAATTTCCGCATCCGCCTCCTGTGCCCATCCAATATATCGCATCGTTCTATCCAACTCGGCCTGTGATACTTTCGGACCTAGTTCTGTTTCGTCTAGGAGTGGATCTCCAACTGTCAGACTCCCAACTTCCTCCATATATGCCGGGAGGAACTGGTCGTAAATATCCTCATGGATTAGCAACCGAGTCCCAGCACAGCAGCACTCTCCTGCGTTGAAAAATAACGCTTTAGTTGTGACTGTTACTGCTTTCTCTATATCAGCATCCGGGAATACGATTACAGGACTTTTTCCACCGAGCTCTAACGTAAGATCAGTGATCGTGTTCGCAGTGTTCTTCATCACTCCATGGCCGACTTCAGTTGATCCTGTA
Source organism: Haladaptatus sp. CMAA 1909 (assembly GCF_043952005.1). Lineage (NCBI taxonomy): Archaea > Methanobacteriati > Methanobacteriota > Halobacteria > Halobacteriales > Haladaptataceae > Haladaptatus > Haladaptatus sp. CMAA 1909. The sequence goes on from NZ_JBIOAV010000002.1 coordinate 359,505, forward strand.
AAAGCGATTTTTCGCACATCGTCATGGCTTACAAGGGGTGCACCTGCTTCGGCACCATATCCGGTGATAAGGTTGACAACACCGGGCGGTAAAACATCTTCAGTTTCGCGGATGAATTCAATTATCGATAGAGGAGTCTGCTCAGCTGGCTTCAACACAGTTGTATTACCGGCGGCAAGAGCCGGTGCCAATTTCCATGAAGCCATCAGCAACGGGAAATTCCAGGGAGTGATTTGTCCAACCACTCCATAGGGCTCTTTAATTGTCTGGATATGGTTATTACTATCTGTAGGAATGGTTTTTCCTTCCAAGAAACGGGCAGCACCAGCGAAGTATCGAAAGTGATCGATTACTAGATCAATATCGTCACGGGATTCAGTAATCGGTTTGCCGTTATCAAGCGATTCAAGTTTTGCAAACTTTTCTCTTCGAGTCTCGATACGATCTGCGATTTTGGTTAATATTCGTTGGCGGTCTGCTGTCGAATATGCGGCCCAACAATCATCATATGCTTCCCAGGCAGCATCAACCGCACGATCGATGTCAGCTTCGTTCCCGGCTTGCACTTCAGCGAGGACTTCTCCCGTTGTTGGGTCGCGTGTTTGGAGTGTCTGTCCGGAGGCACTGTCGACCCAATTGCCTCCTATGTAGAGTTGAGCAGTATAGTACGGGAGGAGGTCATTCGCGACTTCTCTGTGTCGTTGTTTGATGATCTGCTTTCGATTCGAAGATGTATTAGAATGTGTTGACATTGCTCGAAGTGCTAGTCAATATATCTTTAGTGGTTCTACATAACTATTTGGTGCGGTTGTGGGAGACGTTACGATTGGAAACTACTATCTCGTGCATCGTGCCCGCCCTTCTCTGATCCGCCCAGACCGATCTCGATAGAGGCCGACACGGAAAACAAAGCACAACCCTATATGTACGAATTCGAGCCAAATTCAGTCATTTGCCCCACCATCTGTGGCGACTACCCGCTCTGTCTCATCGTCGAGATCTTCTTCACGGTCCTCTTTTTCCCCGTCGTTGTTTTTTACGAACTTCTCCCCTTCTTCTGTTTCGTGGAGGATTTGCTCAAGTACTTCCGTATCGTTGCGGAATTTGTGTATCTCTGGTAGGGAACTCGAATCAAACTGCGCGATTAAATCGCCATGTTTCTTGAAAAATTCGTGTTTCCAAGTTTCGCTTTTCTCGTGCTTTCGGAAGCGGGCGATAAACTGCCAGTGATGATAATCGTCTGCATTGAAGAACATTAAGACGTGGGGATCATTCATCAAATCGTCATAGCATTCTTCCCACCGATCCTCGAAGTTAGGATAATGAAATGCGATTTGGAAAAGGTGGTACTCAAAAAAGCTCTCATTTAATAGGGAAACTTGTCGAAACACGTCCTTGTCGCTCAACTCACGAAGAATATCGTTTACACGATTGTGCGACAGAGAAATCCCATACTCATCCTCTAATCGTTCCTTTAGCACTCGCACCGAAGCAGTTGGATGCTCGATACGGGCCTTCAGAATAGCGATATCCCGAGCAGAAATATCGTCGATCTCATCGATGGCAGAAGGCATGGTCTTATTGTGTCTATGGGGTTTCCAGATTAAAGGTCTTTTCACTTTTTACGTTCGTTTGGCCTTCTCTGACGGGGTCTCTACGTTATACCGGGTTGTATTCTAGAAACAACGTGTGGATATTACCCGGGCCAAAGTGATCAATGGCTATCCGATGGCGAGGACTGACATGGGGAGGCCAGGAGCCAACGATCTCTATTCGAGAGCGATATTGAGCGTCTTTGTCTGTGTGTAGTGTTCTATGGCTTCAAATGCAGTCTCGCGACCGATACCGGATTGTTTGTACCCGCCAAACGGTTGTCCAGCAGGGAATTCGTTATAGGTATTCACCCAGATATTCCCAGCTTCGATGTCTTCTGCAGCCCTATAGGCCTGGTTCAAATCGTTGGTGATCACACCTGCCGCAAGTCCATAGTCAACGTCATTAGCCAGTTCAATCATCTCGTCATACGATGACCACTCGAAGACTGTTTCGACGGGGCCGAAAATTTCCTCTTGGACGGGACGGCTCTCGTGATCGATGTTCGTGAGTACAGTTGGCGAAACGAAACACCCATCACTGAGTGCCTCATCATCGGGAGCATCCCCGCCCGTTGCGATATCTGCTCCAGTCTTGCGTGCCTCTTTGATGTAATCTAGTGTCCGATTGACCTGATCCCGGGTGACCTTGGGGCCAAGAGTCGTTTCCTCGAGGAGGGGATCTCCCATGGTCAAATTCTCTACCTCCTGGACGAACGCATCGAGGAATTCACTTCTGACATCCTCATGGACGAGAAGCCGTGTTCCCGCACAACAACACTCGCCCGTATTGTGGAACATCCCGATTCGGGCGACCTGGGCCGCCTTTTCGATGTCTGCATCCGGAAACACGACTACAGGGCTCTTGCCACCCAGTTCTAGGGTGACGTCCGTGATATTCTCTGCAGCGTTTTTCATCACACCTCGACCGACCTCTGTCGACCCAGTGAATGCGAGTTTGTAAATGCCGTCGTGACGCGACAGCGGTTCACCCGCTTCGGAACCGAAGCCAGTAACCACGTTAACGACACCATCGGGAAGAACGTCGTCAATTTCACGCATGAGTTCTAAGATCGAGAGTGGAGTCTGCTCAGCGGGCTTTAGGACAACAGCGTTCCCAGCCGCGAGGGCGGGTGCCAACTTCCATGCGGCCATCAGTAGCGGGAAGTTCCAGGGAATGATCTGCCCAACCACTCCGTACGGTTCCCGAAGCGTCTGGATCTGATGATCACCGTCACTGGGAATGGTTTTTCCACTGTTTATCCGTGCGGCACCTCCGAAATATCGGAAGTGATCGATAACGAGATCGAGATCGATTCGAGCCTCCGAAATCGGTTTTCCGTTGTCAAGTGATTCGATCGTCGCGAAGTCTTCTTTCCGGGCTTCGATTCTATCTGCAATTTTACTGAGGACTTGCTGACGATCTGCTGCCGAGTATGCAGACCAGCAAGTATCGTAGGCTTCCCAAGCGGCATTGACTGCATTGTCGATGTCAGCCGCGTTGCCAGCTTGCACTTCTGCGAGAACCGCGCCCGTTGTTGGATCGTGAGTTTGGAGCGTTTGACCGGATTCACTATCGAGCCATTCGCCTCCGATGTAGAGTTGGCCTGGTTGAGTTGGGATTTGTTTTTCTGCTGTCTCGTTATGACGCTGTTTAATCGCTGTTTTCGTGTCGGTTGATCGTTGGGAGTCGGTCGACATTACGACAGTGATTCTGTAGCCATCATTAATAACAATTTCTGTTCGACAGTTACATATAAATCTGATATCGGTTATTGCCATTACAATCCACACTAATTATGCCCCAATCCAGTAAATATTTATAACATAGTGATAGACAATGACGTGCAATGCGAGCTGTAGTACTCGAGGAATTCCAAGAACCGCTGCAAGTACAGGACGTCGAACGACCGGAGCCAGAGTCACATGGTATCGTCGCAGAAGTCAACGGCTGTGGTGTGTGCCGAAGTGACTGGCATTGCTGGCAAGGAGATTGGGATTGGTTCGGCTACCGACCAGACCCGCCACACATCCTCGGCCACGAGCCTTGTGGCACAGTCGTAGCCGTGGGCGAAGATGTTGAGAGCGTCTCGGAAGGGGACCACATCGCAATCCCTTTCAATTTCGCCTGTGGAAAATGTGACCTTTGTCGAAATGGGCACGAGAACATCTGTGAGAACCACGTCGGCCTCGGCTTCATGAACGAAGCTCCGGGTGCGTTCGCCGAAGAGGTTCATGTTCCACACGCGGATATCAACGCGGTCCCACTGCCCGATAGCATCCATCCCGATACGGCCGCCGGAATCGGCTGTCGGTTCATGACGTCCTATCACGCGATGGCGCATCGTGGTGATGTCGGCAATGGCGAGGACGTCGTTGTTCATGGTCTCGGTGGTATCGGCCTTTCTGCCGTTCACATCGCGAACGCGCTCGGTGCGAACGTTATCGGAGTCGACCTCTTCGATGAAAAACTCGACAAAGCAGAAAGCCTCGGCGCAGTTGAAACCGTGAATGCGAGCGAAGTTGACGATGCTGCAAAGGAAGTCCAGGACATCACGAACGGTGGTGCCGACTGCTCGGTTGATGCACTGGGTATCAAAACCACCTGTCTAAACGCTGTGAACTCACTCAAAAACGGCGGACGACACGTTCAGGTTGGACTGACAACTTCCGAGGAAGCGGGGCAAGTGCCGCTGCCGACCGACGAATTCGTAGCCAAAGAGATCGATTTCCGTGGCTCGCTTGGTCTCCAACCATCTCGGTACTCCGAGATGTTGGATATGATCAAGACGGGTAAGCTCGACCCGACCGAACTCGTGTCGGAAACCATCTCGATCGATGAAGTTCCGGATACGCTTGCGGCAATGAGCGACTACGATACGATGGGTATCCCCGTCTGCAGTGATTTCAGCTAGATATCCATCTAGCTAATGATTTTTATGGCGAAGAAGAACGGTGGCGATATCTGTGCTGTGATGATATCTATTTAGGCAGCTCCATAGAACTGTTCTCTCCCAACCGGAGTAGAGATCCGCAAAATCATGGTATTCTTGGTCGCTTGAAAAATCGACAGTTTCCATTCCTTTGTATGATTCCATCGACTGTGGCATGTCGAAGCGTTGTCCTCGACGGTTTATCGCGAACGACACGGACCGACCTGAGGATACAATCGAAAAGACGGATACTGCGCTTATCGGACTCGCAGCCCAGCTTTTCGATACCTGTAGAACAAGCTCCGTTGTTCCGGTGACCATGGACAAACCAGCGGGACGGGCTGCAGAATCACCGCTTCCAAGCCATGGGTTCACAAACGACGTTGCATATCGGTATGCCAGTGTCGAATCCCTCGAGACGATAACTGCCGCCGAGTTCAACGACTAAGGAACACCTTCTCCTCGATACAGAACGATTCGAGACGGCACAGCAACGCGCACAGGTCGAACAACTTGCAATACAACCGACGACGGGATGCTCAACGCGTTCCCGCCCGGGGATGAAGACGATGCCTAATTAGACGACCGTGATTGTGAGAGGCTTGGTGGTTCCCGTGCTGACCGGGCGTACGAACGGGACGGAAAGACCTGCCGAACGAGATATTCGAAACGATTACAGTCCCACCGAGTAGATCCATTACATGGATTTGCGCCATTCTGGAGCGGTACCGTGAGGGCTTCAGTCTCAGCACCTGAACGACCGCTCACCCATGTCTACGACGCGGCATATACAGGCGTCCCGAATTGGGATATCGGTCGACCGCAGCGTGCATTCGTTCGTCTCGCCGAAACTGGACGCTTCGAAGGGCCGATATTAGAAGTGGGCTGTGGAACCGGTGAATTATCGCTGTTTCTCGCCCGTCAGGGGTACGACGTACTCGGCATCGATCTCTCGTCGGTGGCGATCTCGCAAGCTAATGAAAAAGCTCGTTGGCGTCGAGTTTCTGCACAGTTTCTCGTCTGGGATGCACTGGATCTCCAAGGACTAAAGAATGCAGAATTTTCGTTTCGTACGGTCGTCGATTCAGCGATGTTCCATATTCTCGGCGATCGGGAGCGCGATCGATTCATCGCTGAACTCGGGAAAATCGTGCGAAAACGTGGACTCTACTGTGTATTGGGAGATGCACGACACGATAACGCGAACATCTACGGACTCGCTCCTCAAGAACTCCAGTCCCGTTTTGACGCTGCTGGGGGATGGGAGGTCGAATTTTCCCTTAAAACCACGTTCGAGCGGCGATGGAGTGAAAACCCAGCGTGGCTCGTCGGCGTTCGCCGTCTCTGAACGGATGAGTCGTGCTCACGTGGATGGCCTACGAACAACACGGGTGAGAGCAATTCAGTTCCACAGTCCGGCACGAACTCATCCATGCGTGGCAGTACCACGAGCTCGGTGACAGATCACGGGCAAACGTTCACCCAGTGGACGGTCACCTTCGATACTTCGCAACACTGTGAACGCTTAACTGAACCCAAGTGGTGGCTCGTCTGCGAGGACTGCGGCGGTCGGATTACCCGCTGTTGACGCTCAAAGACGGTACGAACCCCGAACAGTACAGTTGTAGCAAGCGCGGCGGTGCAATTCGTGTCGAAGAGGGCGACGGCCACTGACCGACTTTCGTTTAAATGGTTCTCGCGACAAGGAGGATATACGAAGACACTGTCTAGTTTAGCTCCTCCTCGACAGGTGTTCGGTCGTTGAGCGACTGGTACGGTCTCTGATGGTTATAGTAATGTACAAAATATTCAAGACACCACTGGACGCTTGGCTGACTGCCCCCCACGACGTCTGGAAGCGGTCGATCCGCTGTTCGAGCGTGTGAAACCACTTTTCGATCAGGTTTCGCTCCGTATAGTCGAGCCGACCGCTCAATCCAATTCGAAAGATGGCAGTCCGATAGCCGTAACCATCGACGAGAAACACAGTGCCTGAAAGATCGTGTTTCTCGGCCAACTCGGCCGGAAACGCTGCCGCCGCATCAGTCCCCTGCTGAGCAAATACGTCGATACCGAACAGCAACTTTGTTTCGGTTTTATTGTGGAGTGAACCCAAGACCACTCATCATTGATTTTGACAGCGGTTCCGTCCACCGCGACCCGCGTCGGCGCAACCGATGGCGGCCGGAAATGTTATCAGAAGAATGACTATTGCATTGAAAGATCGCTTGATGTGACCGTTTCACCCCGTGGATCGAAAGAATTGCCTTTGTTTCTCCAAGCGAATACCCGGTCGCGTGGAGGCGGATGGCGAACGCTCCCAACAGTCAAGCGTAGCCGTGTCTAAACTCTCTTTGAGTAGGTTTGAGAGTGCATGAATCGATAGCTCTTCGACCTTCTCGTTCCTTATCTAGATAGCGCCATCTGACGCTATCTGTCTATTCAACACAGCAACTTCGTCCGCTTCTCAACGATGGTCGATGTCGCTGAGACGAGGAACAGTGGTCGAGTTGTGACGTACCCAGGTCGGTCAGACGTTGTCGCCTGGCCAGTCGTCGTAGGCCTCCGTCGGGTTTTCGATGATCTCCTCAGGTTTGTAGATCGAAAGCCCGGCGTCGACGATCCTTCCGTCTGGAAGGTGGTACAGGTTCCCGTCGGTTGTCTCGGGAATGTCGAGCTTCATGACGTTACGGCGGAACTCCTGAACGTCCTCGTCCCCGTTGCCTGAAACAAGGACGTGGTGCTCCTGGGCCGATCTCTCGTCCACGCGACGTTTCTCGGCGGCCGCCTCGAAGTCCAACGTCTCGTCGACGTAGGTCCGGAGTCGTTCGAGTACCTCCGCCTCGTCGACACTCGGATCCAGCGACAGGTTCTCCGTCTCAAGCGGATCGGTCTCAATGTCGAACAACAGTTCCTGATAGTCGCCCCGGAATCCGACGTACTTGTAGCGACCGTCCCGGACCATCCGGAACTCGGTCCCCTCGCCCCACCGATCGGTGAGGATGTCGCAAACTACCGGGCCGCGCTCTGGTTCCGCGCCGTCACGGACGGCCCGCGACAGGTCGACACCGTCTATCTCTCCTATCGTGTCGACGTCACAGAGCCCACACAGCGTCGGATAGAGGTCGACCAGCCCGACTGGAGTATCGAGTCGGGCCGCGTCCCGGTCCCCAGCGCGGTGTTCGGGGGTCTGGATCATGAGTGGCACTCGCGTGGAGGCTTCATGCCAGGTATGTTTCCACCAGAGGCCGTGTTCCCCGGCCAGCTCGCCATGATCAGACGCGTACACGACGATCGTGTCCTCCAGATGCCCGGATCGATCCATGAGCGTGAGGAAGTCGCCGATCAGCTCGTCAATGAAATCTATGCAGGCCAGGTAAGCGGCGCGCGCTTTTAGCGCCTCCTCCTCGCCGATTTCGTCGACCTCGAACCCCTGAGCGACCAGTTCCGTCACCGAATGGTCTGCGGTATCGCCCTCACGTCCGATCTTCGGCTTCGTCACGCCCTCGGGCCAGTATCGATCCAAATACCGCTCCGGCACGGTCAACGGGAAGTGGGGTCGCGAGAAGGACGCACAGAGGAACCACGGACGGTCGGGGTTCGTATGTTCGTGCTCACGGACCCACGCGAGGCTCTCGGTGAGAACGTTACGTTCCTGGAGCTGACTCTCGGGAATCTCGGTGACACCGGCGTCGGCAGTTCGCGTTTTGAACGGTGGCCCCAGGCCTAGATTGTCCTCTAGCGGTTTGATCGGGTCCGGTTGGTGGCCCACTTCCCCCGTCAGATCCCCGTAGGGACGATCCTCGAAGCCGCAGAACTGGCGATTCCCGCCGAAGTGCATCTTGCCGACGAGTGACGTCGCGTACCCGGCCTCGCTGAACGCCTCGGGCATCGTCCGCCTGTTGGGCAACAGCGTGCTCCAGTTGTCCCAGGCGCCCGCACCGGGCACTTCCCGTCCGGTGAGCATGGACAACCGGGACGGAGTACACAACGGCATTTGGCAGTACGCTTGGTCGAATACGGCGCTCGAAGTGGCCATCTCGTCGAGTGTCGGCGTGGTCACTGGCTCCCCGCGGCCGTCGTCGTCGAGGTGCCCGAGCCCACGGAACGTGTGCTCGTCGGTAAGTAAGAACAGGACGTTTGGTCTATCGGTCATAGTAGGTTTTGAGTCATGTCACTCGGAGCCACGATGCGTCGTCCGGTGGCCCTTAGGACATCAGTGTCGATGTCAACAACGATATTAAAATTATGGTTCTCCTCGTCGGTTTCGGTGGGCTGAGTCGCCATCCTGCTCGCCGTTGCGCCGGATTCTGTCGGCGGGTTTGCTTACGGATGTGGCGATTACGGTCCTTGTACGATTACACTTCAGTCAGGGATGTTTCGTCTCCTCCTCGGTGATGTCCGAGCTCTCCCAGTAAGGGTGATCCTCGTAATCCCGGAAACAGGCCGCCTGATACCTGTCCTTTTCCGTGTCGATGGAGAGGTCGGGGTGCTCCCGAGTACACACCTCACGAGCCTCGGGGCACCGAGTGTGGAACCGACAGCCGCTTGGGGGGTTGACCGCGTCCGGGATGTCGATACTCTGGATCGGTATTTCTTCACTGCTTTCGTTGAACGTACTGAGTTCGGGTGTCGCCCATTTGAGCGCCTTCGTGTACGGGTGGTTGGGGTTTTCGATAACTTCAGAGGCGGGGCCGAACTCGACGATTTCCCCCAAATACATGATTCCGATGAAGCCGCCGGTTTTCTCGGCCATATACCGGGCGTTCGAGAGGTCGTGGGAGATCATGAGATACGACGTGCCGATGAGGTCCTGCAGTTCGATCATCAGGTCCATCATCTCGATCCGAAGCGACACGTCGAGGGCGCTGATCGCCTCGTCGGCCAGGATGAGGTCGGGATTCATGATCAGCGCGCGAACGAGTGCGACGCGCTGTTTTTCCCCGCCGCTCAGCTGGTGGGGATACCGGTCCGCGTAGTCCTGTGCGGGCGACATTCCCACCCGTTCGATCATCGAGAGGACGCGGGCGCGTTTGTCTTCGGGCTCCAAGTCAGGGTACCACCGTCGGAGCGGCTCCAGGAGGCTCGCCATGATCGTCCGATTCGGATTGAGAGAGCTCCCCGGATCCTGATGGATGATCTGCAGGGAGCGCCGGATCTCTTGGTATGGCATCTCACCCTTTCCCTTCTTTGCGGCCCAGATATCGTGACCTCGGTATTTGACGGTTCCGGCGGTCGGTTCCTGCAGGCCGATCGTCGTCTTCCCGAGCGTGGTTTTTCCGCACCCGCTCTCGCCGACTAGCACCACAACCTGGTTCTCCGGGATCTCGAGCGACACGCCGTCGACGGCCTTCACGACTTTCTTTTCGGAGAATAGATTGAACGCCCCTGAGTTCTTCGCGAACTCGACGCTCACGTTGTCGAGGGTCACGACCGAACGGTTGGATGTGTCACTCATCGTCACTCCCTCCCTGACTAGCCATCGGAATCTCCCCCACCGCTCGCTCCCAGTAGAAGCAGGCGGCGTCGTGGTTCTCCGACACCGATTGGAACGGGGGAGCTTCGGCCTCACATCTCCCGTCGGCGAGCGGACAACGTGGGTGGTACGAACAGCCGGACGGGGGGGTGACCGGATCGGGGGCCGACCCTTCCACCGGGTTCATCTGATTAATCGGCGCGCTGATGTCGGGTGTCGCGTTCAGAAGTTCCCGCGTGTAGGGATGTGACGGCTCGGTGAGGATCTCCTCCGTCGTCCCGGTTTCTACGAACTCGAAGGCGTACATGACTGCGAGACGATCCGCGAGCCGGGCCACGAGCGGCAGGTCGTGGGTGATGAACACCATCGTCAGGTTGTACTTGTCCCTGATCTCTCGGAGCAGTCTGATGATCGACCGCTGCATCAACAGGTCGAGCGCGGCGGTGGGTTCATCCATGACCAGCACATCGGGTTCGAGCAGGAGACTCAGGGCGATCAGCGCCCGCTGTTTCATCCCACCGCTCAATTCGTGGGGGTGGGAATCGAGCACACGATCCGGATCGAGATACAGGTCACTGAGGAGCTGTCGCGCCCGCTCCATCCCCTTGGTCTTGTCGACGTTGTGTGCGCTCAACGTCTCCTTAAAGTGGGATCCGATTCGGATTGTTGGGTTGAAAGCGCTCAGCGCGCCCTGGAACACCATCGATATGTCGTTCCACCGGAATTCTCGGAGCGCCTCCCCTTCGAGACCGAGCAGGTCGACTGACTCCCCGTTCTCCCGCGTATAATGGATCTCACCGCTCGCGACGCCGGGGTCGACGACTGCGTTCAACAGCGCGTCCGCGAACATCGACTTCCCGCTCCCGCTCTCGCCGACGATGCCGACGATCTCCCCGTCGTAGATGTCCATGTCGACGCCGTTCAGCACGCGGGACGTCCCCCGATCCATTTCGAACGTCACGGTGACGTCACGCGCACTGATGATTTTCCGTCGCTCTTCCTTCGTCGGGTCGTGGTTAGTTTGGAGACTCATTGTTCGATTGGTTAGTTACGGGTTGTTGGCTGCGCGTGGCTCTCTTTGCGGGATTGATTCCCTTGTATCTGCTGTTGCTTCTTGTGCTTGGCCCTGATACGTGGGTTTAGGAGTCGGTCGGTCCCCTGTGCAAACAGGATGAACCCGTAGTTCAGGAAAACGATCGCGAACATGGGGATGAACAGCCAATAGGCCAGATCGGGCGTGAGGAGTGCGCCACCCTCGTACGCGATCTGCATGATCACGCCCCAGTGCAGGAGCGTGTAGGGGAGCACCCCAAGGAAGTACAGCCCCACCGACGCGAAGACGACGCGTCGGGCGCTTCCGACGAACTTGATCATGATGAACGAGAGGATGTTCGGCAGAACCTCCTTGTAGAGGATTCGAGTCGAAGAGACTCCCATCACCTGGGAGGCTTCGACGTAGTGGTGTTTCCGAATGGCGATCGTCTCCGAGCGGATCTGCCGGGCGATGCCACCCCAAGCGTTGACGGTTAGGAGCAGCCCGATGACGGCCGGTTCCGTGGGTTGGAAGAGGACCGCGAGCACGATGGCGAGCGGGATTCCTGGGATCGAGAGCGTCACGTCCGAGAGTGTCATCAGGATCCGATCAATCATCCCTCCCGCGTAGCCGGCGGTGATTCCGATAAGCGATGCGACCGTCGTCGCGAAGAAGGCACCGACGAGAATCATCTCGAGCATCGGTCTCGTGGCGTAAACGATGAGCGAGAGGAGGTCTCGTCCCGCCTGATCCGTTCCGAAGGGATGAGCCATCGACTGAAACGCTTGGAGCGCCCTCGGAGCCTGCCCAGACTCGGGGGCGGAGAGTATGAGCGGGCCAAAGATTCCCACGACCACGTAGAGGAGGATGATTCCGAGTCCGACCCTGGTGCGCCAGTCCTCCCAAATGATCCGGAGCGGAACGACGAAGTACTGGTAGAGGCCGTTTTGGCTGGACTCGGTGGCCGTGGTCGTCGAGCCGGCGACCGTACCGAATTGCGTCTCCGCCAACTTCGCACGTTTGTCGGAGAATGCGGAGCGTTCCTCCCCGCTCGAGTCCTCCCCGGTGGCACGCCGACGCTGGTTGATGAACCAGGATTTGAGCCGATCCCAGAGGCTGCCCACCGTGACGTTCGGGGTTTCGCTCCGCGTATCGGCCCTCGGATCGATCAGCCGATAGGTGAGATCAGCGATGTACACGCCGAGCACGACCGTGACGGTAATCACGATAAAACAGCCCATCATAAGGGGGTAGTCCCGGGCGTTTATCGCCTGTAACATGTAGTAGCCGATCCCGCGGTATCTGAAGATCTTTTCGACGATCACGGTCGCCCCCAGCAGCCGTCCAATCGAGATCAGGAGACCGGTGTACAGCGGAAGGATTGCGTTCCGACCGACGTACTGGAGCGCGATGTGCCTCCCGGGGAGCCCCCGCAACTGCGCGACGCGAACGAACTCCTCCCCTAGGACGCTGATGCTGTTCCCGCGCATCGTGAGCGCTCGGAACCCGAACGCGGTGAGGACGAACGCCGTCACGGGTAACGTGAGATGTTCCAGTACCCCGGCGATGAACGGCCAGTTGAGCCCAACGTGGGTGGCGTCGTTCATCCGCCCGCCGATGGGAAAGAGTCGCCAGCGATATCCGAGGAAATACAGGAAGATCACGCCCGCCACATAAGACGGGATCGAGTTCAGAAGGATCGCGACCGTCGACATCACGCTGTCGAACCGACTCCCTTCACTGTAGGCCATGAACGCGCCACTGGTGATCCCGATGAGGTAAATAAGGGAGAGCGAGACCGCCACGAGAAGCAAACTCCATGGCAGTGCCTGAAGGATGATCGAGCTCACCGACTGATCGTACCAGATCGAACGCCCGAAGTCACCTTGGAGAACGGATGTGACGTACTGGACGTACTGGACCGGGATGGATTCGTTCGGCGTGATGTTCGTGTACGCTTCGACCTGGCTCTGTAGGGTCGAACTATCGATATTTTGCTGTACGAGCTGTGCCTTGAGGTAATCCATCGGGCCACCCGGAAGCAACCGGACGAGGCCGAACGTGAACGTGAGGACGAACCAGATGCTGAACAGCGCCTGAACGATCCGTCCCACGTGCTTCTTCAATGAACTGTTAATCATTATTTTGATGTATGAATTTCGTCTGTACACTTAAATTACACAATGAGCGATCCGGTCGGTAGCAGGCGACATCCGGTTACTGCTTGGCTTGGATCTGGCCCTTGTGCATCATGAACGCGACTGGATAGGACACGTCGCCGGTTTGCGCGTCACTCGGAGCGCTCCAGTTGCTCGAGTTGAGGAAACTGAACCCCCGACTCGAGAACACGACGTAGGTCGGCATGGTCTGATTGTAGACCCAGGAGAGCTGTTTGATCAGCTTCTGGCTCTCCTCGCCCGACGTCGATGTAATCTGGGCGATCAGATCCTTCACGTTTACCGTCTCCGTGGATCCGGACGGGTTGGCGACCGGCATCGGGACCGAGAACTTCTCGGGAGTGCCGATGTCCGGTTGGAAACTGGAGTATCCGTAGAACGCAGTTTGAAGGTCAGGAAGCGGATGCAGGATCTTTTCCCCGACGAAGGATGCACCGATGTCGAAATCGCCATTCGGAAGGGTCTTGGCGAGGTACGTACTGACCTCGATTGGAGCGAACTCGGCCTTGATCCCGAACTCTTTCAACTGACGCGTCGCCTCGTTTGTGCCGACTCGCCACGCGCTGAACCCGGACGCGGCTTTGAGCGTCAGCTTGAACGGGTCGCCGCCGGGTTTGATCCATTGGCCCCCCTCCTTGGAGAACCCCGCATCCTTCAGTAGCGAGGTAGCTTTCTGCGTGTCGTTGTACATGGTGAACTGATCCAAGTCGTCGCCGATGTACCGCCGCTGCTTTTCCTCCTTACCGTGGAACCCTGTATCATATTTCAGCGGTTCGGGTCCGACAACGCTCGTATTCTTGACCATGGGGTTCCGGTCGAGCACGTGAGAGAGGGCCTTTCGAACCCGTACGTCCTGGAATTCCTCCCGGTTCTGGTTGAAGTGCAGGGCGAACCCGAGCCCACGCAGGAAATCCCACTCCTGGAACTGGTCAGGGAGCTGGTCGTACACCGACTTCGTTGGGATCATCCCTCCACCGCTCATCCGTTCGGCGAGGTACGCCTGCATCTTCTGTTGTTTGTTCTCGACGTACCTGTACGCAAGGGTCCCGAAATTGACCTTGTCCGCATTGGGGTGGTCCTCGAACTTCGTCAGTTCGATCTGCTGGCCGCTTCGTTGACTGTACTTGAACGGTCCCCAGCCGACCGGTTCGTCCCAACTGAACTGCACGATCTCTTCTTGCACGCTCGAATAATCCCCGTCGTCGTATTTGACGTCAGCCACGTACTCCCCGAACACGCTCTTCGGGGTGTCCATCATCAACGTCAGCAAGTTGTGGTACAGGAGATTTTGGTTCGTCTCGCTCTTGAGTTCGATGGTGACCGTCGTCTCGTCCGGTACTTTTACCTCCTCGACAAAGTTGGACGTCGTACCCTCCATGGCATGTTCGACGCGGAGTTTCGTCTCCACGTCCTTGGCGGTGACCGGGTCGCCATTATGCCAGACAAATCTATCGTCAAGGTTCAAGGTAATCGATGTCCCGGAGAAACTCCAATCCTTCATTAGGTGAGGGATCCACTCGCCGCTCGACTGTGCGTAGCGAGCGAACCACCCGAAGAGCGCGTAGGCGGGGAAATTCGCGTACGACGTAGGATTGTAACTATTGAACTGCGCTTTGTCTGGCAGAGCCCAGGTCGCGTTGTAAAACGTCCTGTCAACTATGTTCTCCCCAGAATCTTGGTTCCCGGGTTCGGGTGTCTCACCGGAGCAGCCGGCCAGCAGTGTTGCCGACCCCGCTCCTAAAACCCGAAGCCAATCTCGTCGGGACGATCGGCTGTTGTCTTTGTCAACCATTGGCGTCTATAATCGCTATAGTAGAGGGTATATTTATAATTATCCTTTAGATCAATATTCGTGATACCCCTTCAGCCGCCTACCGATATGATTCTCCCGTTCGATACGGTAGCGGACAGCGGTCCGGATCAGTGGTCCGGATTTCGTTCGACAGCCTCGAAATCAAACTCTGCGATCAACGGGTGGGCGTTGATACTCTGCGTCGTCACGAAACCTTTCGTAGTATGTCGACAGGGACGGTGGAAAATTGGTGAAGTTGCACGGCACACCACAACGCTCGTACTCGAATCCGTGCGAGAGTAATACCAGTCTTACCGGTATATCCGGACAGGTCGTTCACAACGGACCTGTTCGGGTCATCTTATCCGTCTCCCGCTGGTCGTTTCAACGACATGTCTTCGTTAGCTCCGCGATTACTGACGGTGAGGGGCGAGAAGGAGAAAGAACTAATGTAGCGCGTAAATACGACTGGAATATGGATACGGACACTCCACCGAACATCCTCTGGATTTCTCTCGAAGATACGAGCCCGCGATTCGGTTGCTACGGAGACGAACTCGTCGAGACACCGAATATCGACAGAATTGCGGACGAAGGGCGCGTCTACACGGACGCATGTGCAACCGCCGGTGTCTGTGCGCCGTCCCGAGCTTCGATAATTACGGGATGCTATCAAACGTCGATCGGGGCGCACCATATGCGTACGAAACATGTGAACGACTCGACTCCCGAACTTCCAACGCCGTATTCCTCCGTCCCACCCCATTACGTCACGGCGTTTCCGGAGTACTTGCGAGCGGCCGGATATTTCTGTACAAACAATCAAAAGACGGACTACCAGTTCGACAATCTCGGTGAGGGTAAATTCGATTTTGTCCCACCAGTGTCGATCTGGAATGAAAATCACGATACCGCACACTGGCGAAATCGCCCCGACGACGAGCAGCCGTTTTTCTCGGTGTTCAATCCGATACGCACACACGAGAGCGGAATGTGGGAAAACGGGATGACCGGCGTACAGGGAGAACCAGAAACCGACCCCGCCGCTGTGGATATCCCACCGTATTTACCGGACACTGAAGGCGTGAGAAAGGCAATCGCACGCCAGTACGACAATATCGAGCGTTCAGACGACGAGATCGGTCGACTACTGCATCAGTTACGGGAGGACGGGCTTTCGGAGAATACTGTCGTGTTTATCTGGAGCGACCACGGGGAAGGTCTCCCTCGTGCCAAACGGACGTTGTACGAATCCGGGCTAAACGTTCCCCTGATCGTTCGATGGCCGGGGAAAATAGACGGCGGTGAACGGAGCCGCCGTTTAGTCAGCCTTCTCGATCTTGGACCGACAGTGCTGTCGCTTGCCGGTGTCGATGTCCCGACGTGGATGCACGGACGGCCATTCCTCGGGTCCAAAGCCGACGAACCCCGGGAATATTTGATGGCGGCTCGGGATCGGATCGACGAAAGCTACGACATGGTCCGCTCGATACGAGGTGAGCGGTTCAAGTACATACGAAATTACGATCCGTCCAACCCGCCGTTGGTGTGGGTGCCATTTCGAGCTCGTGGCGCGGCGATGCAGGACCTCCTTCGACTGCACGCAGAAGGAACGCTCGAAAATCCCGCAGCACGGTTATTATCCGGTGGACGACCGACCGAGGAGCTCTACGACCTCGAGACGGACCCGCACGAGATAGAGAACCTCGCGGACGATCCGGCTCATTCGGAAATCCTCGCGGAGTTACGAACGGCGATGGACGACTGGTTGGCGGAGATTGACGACCGAGGCCACGTGGACGAGACACAAATGGTCAACCGGATGTGGCCGGATGGGGACCAACCAACGACGGCGACGCCGACGTTCGTCCCGAATGCTCCTGAGAACAGGATGACCGAAGCGACACCAGACGGCGGCGACTTCACAGTCCCGGCGACCGTCACGATCCACTGCGATACTCAAGGAGCGTCTATCGTGTACACCACGGAACAGACCGAAGATCCGCACTGGCAGCTATATACTGGACCCCTCAAATTGGAAGAGGGGGGAACTACGATCAGAACGAAAGCGATCAGATACGGATACGAGGAAAGCGGCATTCAAGAGGCGGAGTTCGTGATCGGAGGATGATCCTCGGCGGACGTCCCGCATGAAAACGTCACACGTTCAAGTGGAATAGTCGAAGGAATCATTCCTCCGGATGACGGTTCCTCGGGTACAGCTATCGGCTCTTCAGACTGGATTCTGCGGTACCGATGGTTCAGTCGTTGCTCCCTTTCGCTCCCTCCGCTGTGGAAAAACCAACTTCGGGCTCCGTCTCCCACTCTACCGTGTCTCCGCCTATACTGGTCCACCACACCTCCAATTCGGCGTCGAGATCCGCGACGATATCGGCGCAGTCGGATTCAGAGTAGAGATTCGTCATCTCATAGGGGTCCGTCGTGAGATTGTACAGTTCGGCTGTGTCGTCCTTCGGGTATTCGACGTATTTCCACTCCTCAGTACGGATGCCTCGATACGGGTGATGCCCCCAGTACGCGAAGTTGTGTTCGAAGAACACGCGCTGGTTCGATGATGGTTCTGAACGTCGCATCGCGGGAATCAGACTTCCCCCTTCGAACTTCTCGGAGCCTAATCCATTCGCCACGTCGACGATCGTTCCCGGAACAGCAGCATTCGAGACGAGATCCGGTATCGTATTCCGGACCACCTCCAGCTCGGGGTGCCTGACGATGAGCGGAACGCGCAGGATTTCTTCGTAGGCAACTACGCCTTTCTTGTTGAGACGGTGTGCACCCTGCATGTCGCCGTGATCGGCGGTGAAGATGACCACTGTATCTTCGTATAAGCCTTCGTCACGGAGTGTATCGAGGATATCACCAATATACGAATCAACCCGTGACGTCATCGTTCGGTAGCGATAGCGAATCTCACGTACCTCGTCCTCTGTGAGTTGACACTCTGAATGGTTTGCCCGTTCCCTATGGAACGGTGGCTTCCCGGAAAGATCATCGTCAAAACTCGTGGGAATCGAGATGTTGTTGCGGTCGTAGTACTCGCTGAATTCTTCATCCTCGAAATAAACCGGGTGTGGTAGATTGAACGATGCAGTAACGAAGAACGGGTTCGTGCTGTCGTCTCCCTTTAGATACCGTTGTACTTCAGTAGCAGTAGTCCGATCGCGTTTGAGGGCCTCGTCACCTTGTGATCCCGTCAAATCGACATTTCGAGTGAATTCCCACCCGAGTTCGGTTATATTCTCGGCGCCAAGATCCCATCGGCCCGCCCACATAGTTTCGTATCCCACATCTTGGAGCGTCCTGCCGACGCTGTTGGATTCCGGGTCCAATTCATAGGGACCCCAGTTCGAAAGCGTCCTCACACCCGTTTGGTGAGGATATCGACCCGTCACCAGCGATGATCTCGAAGGTGAACACTGAGGGTGCGTACAGTAGGCGTTCGAAAATAGCGCTCCATCCGCTGCGAGGGAATCGAGTGCTGGGGTGTGAAATTCTTCGTTTACAGCGCCGAGGGCTCGCGCTTGATGCTGATCGGTAAGTAGTAACAACACGTTCGGCTGATTCTCGGACATCGTTTGCGTATACGCTCAACCACTTATAACTGTTTTCGATAGCCTCCCCGTAGTCATCGTCGGGACACCTCGGAACGAACGATCGGGGACGGACCGATCGTTGTATCAATTTACCTTTCGAAACCCGTTTCCGTGGTTCACTCGGTTCGATGAGAACCTCCTCTCATCGACGACGATCGATTTCAGCGCTGCTAAAGAACGGAAATACAGGTCACAACTGGAACCGCATATAAATCGAAGGCGGCCATCGGTGACTATCAGACCGAAACGAACCGCTCAGGGGAGGTATTCGCTGTAGTTTTGGTTCACGATTCCATCGCGTTCCTCGATCTTTTCGGCGCACTCCTCACGTCCGGTTTCGCGAAGCCGCGCGGTGTAGGTGTCCATGTTCCCCCGAAGATAGAACGAACCACCGTCACGTATCACCTCGAATATCGGATCGGTCAGCGATCGAGGTGCCTCGGAATTTCCGCCGTTGTCACCGATCGCAGCGTCGATACCGCGTTGACCGCGCCAGAGGTTCAACAGCGCCATCCCATGCTCTGCGATCGCCGGATGGTCTTTGGCGACGTTTTCGGTCTCATGGGGATCGGAGGAGAGATTATACAGTTCGACGGGAGCGAAGTCCCGCCAGCCATCGTGGTAGGTTCGAAGGAGGAGCCAATCGTCCCATCGAACACCGCGTTGACATGCCCATGCGCCCTGTCCGGTGACCAAGAATTCACGTCCTTCAGATTTTCCGTCGGTGAGGGATCCCAAGAACGACTGCCCATCCCACCCTTCTGGGATGTCTCCGGCGACGAGATCAACGAGCGTGGCGGAGAAATCGAGGTGGTAGTGCAAATCATCGTCCACTCCTGATTTGATGCCGGGGCCCTTGATGATCAGCGGGACGCGACAGGTTGTATCATCAGCTGTCTGGTGGTCGCCGTAGACGTTGAGTTCGCCCAAATTCTCCCCGTGATCGGCCGAAACGACGATCACGGTTTCGTCGTAGACCCCCTGATCTTTCAGCAGCTCCACCATCCGACCGATATATTCATCCATATAGCGGATTCCGACATCGTAGCCGTCGACCCAACGGTCGAAATCCCTTCGGTCTCGAATCTCGTCCGGTGTCCGCTCCAACTCATCTGGGCCATCGCCGCTCAAATAGCCATGGTGAAGGTCATGAGCGCTGTGTGGTCCATAACTTTCGTACTGCTCTCGAATGTGTTCGTCCGTCAGCCACTTTGGGGCAGGATCGTCGGCGAAGGGATTCCCAAACTCCGACGGTGTGTCATAGGGAGTGTGTGGATCCCAGAAATTGACGTGGAGGTACCAATCTTCATTGCAGGCGTTCTCCCGAAGCCACTCCTCGGCGTGTGGATAGACCACATCAGCGCGCTCTACACCAAATCCGCCCGTATCGATCCACTCCTCGAAGCCATCGATGGCGTGCCAGGCTCCGTGACGCTGCGGAAACGGACTGATGAACGTAGTTTGATGTCCTTCCATCCGAAGCGCGGACGGTAACGTTCGGTATTTACCGCGATTCGTATGCCCGCGCATGTCTCCGCGGTGTCGAATATCTGCATTGATTCCGGCGTGACCGATTACGCCAGTGTGGATGCCGAAACGTCCCGAAAAATACGCCGTCCGCGATGGTAGGCAGGGCGCATCCGAGACGTAGTAGTTCGTGAACAGACGCGCTTCGTCCGCGATTCTGTCGATGTTCGGCGAGGTATCGCGTTCGTATCCGTAACAACCCAAGTGGTCGGGACGGAGCGAGTCAGCGTCTATGTATAAGACTCTCATTCCATCCCCAGCTATTTCACAGAGGTAAAAAAGCGTATCTACTCCCGATAGACAGGATTGGAAAACCGGGTAGAGGGAATGATCTGCTACGACCATCCCAACTGTGGATTGCTATCCGCAGGAACGAATTCTTCGCTGTTCAGTTACAACGTTACCTCCAGTCTGGTATCCGTTGCTGAACGGGCGATTTCGATCGTGAAGGGCCCTTCGAGAGCGGTCCAACCATCCGTCTCGTCATACCGAGTAAAGGCCAAATCGTCGAGATCGACATCGACGGTTACCGTCTCGCCGGCGGGAATAGTCACCGGTTCGAAACCGGCGAGTTCCCGAACTGGCCGGTCTTCCTCGACGACCGACGGCTGAGCGTACGCTTGTACAACCTCACGGCCGTCACGCTCGGATGTGTTTTCTACAGTGACTCGCAGTTGCCGGTCGTCCACGACCTCTCCCGAGTGATACACGAACTCGGCATAGGATAGCCCGTGACCGAATGGATAAATCGGGTCAATATCAGACGCATCGAAATGACGGTATCCGACGAACAGCCCTTCGGAATACTGTACCTCACCATCTTCTCCGGGGAACGTCTTCTTTGGAGATATCGGATACTCTTCTTCATTCGCGAATGTGACTGGAAGGCGGCCGCTCGCATCGATGTCTCCGAATAGCACCGCTGCGAGCGCGTCTCCATCGGATTGTCCCGGATACCACGACTCCAGCACTGCCCCGACGTCGGTTCGCCACGGCAGTTCGATGGGCCCGCTCGACTGCACTACCACGACCGTGGTATCGTTGACCGCTGCAACTTCCTCGATGAGTTCCTCCTGCCGTCCCGGAAGTCGCAGGTCTTCGCGGTCTACCGCTTCGGCTGCAGAATCTTGAACGACGACGATAGCGACGTCCGCGTCCGCTGCAGCCTCGATTGCGTCGTCGAAATTCGGTTCTGGACCTCGATCGTCGTCGTCCTCACTACCGCCAAAGAACGAGATTTGTTCGACCTCGGGAAGACCACGTTCGACGGTAACAGTACCGTCTGCTCGGTTCTGGATTCCCTCGGCAGTCGGAACTTCATGGAGGGCGTCCATCTCGGACGAACCACCGCCGGTCGTTATCTCTCGGACACCTGGCCCCACCACTGCGATATCCGTATCATCCGCCAGTGGGAGGACATCGTCGTTCTTCAGAAGTACAGTACCACGCGCTGCGATCGATTCTGAAACCGATCGATGTCCACGCTTCTCGGTCTCCCCCTCGCTCTCGTCGTCGTCGAAGGATCCGATTCGTTCCATCTGACGCAGGATTCTCGTCACCATGTCGTTTATTCGTTCCTCGGGGACCTCGCCAGTTTGAACCGCTTCAACGAGCGGATCAGCGAACAGATTCGTATTCGACATATCCGGCATTCCATCCGATACGTCGTCCGTTTCGCCAAATACCGACTCACTGTCACCGTCGTTAGGTTCGAGTCCGAACGCCTTCCACATCTCCTCACGAGTGATTCCGGGCATTTCGAGATCGAGTCCTCCATTGGCCGAACTAACGGTATTTACAGTTCCGAACCAATCCGAGACGACGTACCCCTCGAACCCCCATTCGTCCTTCAATACGTCGGTAACCAGCTGTCGGTTTTCGCTCATAGACGCCCCATTGACGCTGTTGTAGGCTGTCATCACAGACCCAGCACCGGCCTCGACTGCCGCTTTGAAACCGGGAAGATAACATTCCCTGAGCGCACGGTCGCTGACGTCGACGTCGACCGATGCTCGGTTGGTCTCTTGGTTGTTGGCGACGTAGTGCTTCGGGGTCGCAACGACATCCTCGGATTGAATACCCTCGACGCTAGCACGTGCGAACGCTGCTGTCAGGACTGGATCCTCGGAATAGTACTCGAAATTTCGTCCACAGTGTGGAACACGAATCAGATTGACTCCCGGACCGAGCAACGCATCTTGGTTGCGTGCCTTTGCTTCACGACCCATGATGACGCCCTGTCTCCGTGCAAGAGTCGGATCGAACGTCGCAGCGAGGGCGATCGATGCCGGGAATAGGGTTGCGGGTTGCCCATTGGTTCGGACTCCCAATGGTCCATCGGCGAGTCGGAACTCCGGAATTCCGAGTCGTTCTACACCCGGGAGATATCCCGTGGCCAACCCGGCCGGGTCTGCTGCTCCATGGACGAGTTGTACCTTCTCTTCGAGGGTTAGCTCTTCTACAAGCTTCGTAACGCTAGCGTCTGCTATCGCCATCTGTACTCCTCCATCCCACCTAGTCTTGATAAACATAGTGGGTGCTATGACCGGTATTACGGGTAATTCCGGAGAACTGCGAAGCATATCTCCGCATCAATCCACTCCAATATCGATCGGGATGGTGAACCTGCAATACTCCTCTTTGGAATCTAATTCTCCACGTTCGACCCCTGGAATCGATGGTAGTATTCCTAGTAATACTAGTTTTACTCCTGTGCTCATTCGTAATCCACCAGCGCTGACTATGCATTCCATTACAATACTACCACTGTCACAACCCGTTACGGTACTAAAACTGTAACACCATTGACTACGGTTTCAGTACCAACGCCATTCTGTGATATTCGGTAACAATACCGCTCGATGAACAGCCCATCGAGAGATAGTAATACTCGTATTACTCAATGGTCAGTACCTTACTCAGGTTGTCGACGTAGAGTTCGAACTGGCCCGATTCTATCGAACGGGTACCGTCCGGTCCGATGACAGCGAGATCGGTAGCGGAGAGGGTGAACTGAACCGTCTTCGTCTCACCGCTGGATAGGTTTGCCTGTGCAAACCCTTTCAACTCACGAACAGGTGTCACGACGGAACTGCGAAGATGCTGTCCGAACAACTGAACCGTTTCGATTCCATCCCGATCGCCGCTATTCGTCACAGTTACTTCCACCGTGACTTCCTCGCCGTCAGAAATTCGCTCCTCCGAAAGTTCGATCGATTCGTATGTAAATTCGGTATAACTCAGCCCGAATCCGAACTCGAACAGCGGATCGTAAGAGGGGAGATGTGCCCCGCTTCCTATCGGGCTCGGGTGAGGGAGCCAGTCGTGTCTAACCGGGAGGTCGCCAATGGATCGCGGAACCGAAATGGGAAGACGACCAGATGGATTACAGTCGCCCAGAAGGACGTCTGCAATAGCCCTGCCACCCTCTATGCCGGGGAAGAACGCCATAATAACCCCGTCAGCGTGATCGATCGCCTCGGTCAGTATCAGCGGACGACCCGTAACGACGACGAGAATCGTCGTTGTATCTGGCGTGTCGACCGCCTCTAAGAGATTCCGTTGGCTGTTGGGCAGTCCGAGCTGATTTCTTCGCGGAAAACCGTCCGTTGCGTCGTTCATCCAGCTCAGTCCGAACTCGTGAAGGTACCAGGGCTCGCCGAGAACGACGACGGTTACGTCGGCGTTTCTTGCTTTGGCGGAAACTTTCGCTGGATCCGACAACTCTCCGGATCGAATTCCCGGCTCGTACGCCACATTCGTTTCCGAATCGACAGCCTCTTCCAGTCCTTTCCTGACGGTCGGCCCGTACGATTCGTCGAATCCAAGTACCGTCCATCCGCCAAGGAGATTGTCAAGGGAATCCGCGTTCGGTCCCGTGATGAACAACTCGTTGGCGCTGGTCATTGGAAGTGCTTCATCGCGATTTTGAAGCAGGATAATCGAGCGTTGTGCGGCTTCACGCGCGACCTGTCGGTGAGCATCGGATCCGACGCTCTTGATGGCGAACTCGGGCGAGACGTAGGGGTCCTCGAACAACCCTAATTCGAATTTCAAGCGAAGGATTCGTCGAACGCTCCGGTCGATGAGAGATTCGTGAATGATTCCAGACTTGACTAGATCGAACAACATTTCGGCGTGTTGAGGACCGCCAACGGATGCGATGTCGAGTCCGGCGGTCGTGACCTGCTCAATCGCATCTGTGAGCGAATCGGCCGTACGGTGTCGTTCCGTTAGCATCCATACACCGAGCCAGTCGGAGCACACTACACCATCGAACCCGAGTTGGGATCTGAGCATCTCGGTTAGGTAAAACTCCGAAGCGTGTGCAGGCTCGTTCCCGATCGCATTGTACATCGGCATTAGCGCCGCCACGTCTTCATCGATCGCTCGTTCGAAGGGGGGGAGAAAGACACGTCGGAGGGTACCCATCGAGATGTCGACAGGGGCTGTATCTTCTCCCCGAGTGGGATCGCTGCTTGCCGGGTAGTGTTTCACCGTTGCGGCCACCGCTGTATGCTCGGTCAGGTCCTCACCTTGTAGTCCACGTATCTCCGCTGCTACTAACTCGCCAACCAGATGCGGAGATTCCCCGTACGTTTCATACGTTCGCCCCCATCGCGGTTCCCGGGCGATATCAGCAGTTGGCGAATAGTTCTGGTTCGCCCCAGTCGCAGACATTTCTATTGCGGTAACACGTGCTGCACGATTGATGAGATCAGCATTCCACGTCGAAGCCATGCCGAGATTGTGTGGGAATACAGTGCTTCCTTCGATGTTCGCGTGGCCGTGGATCGCATCGACCGGAATCAGTAGTGGAATACCGAGTCGCGTTTCGTTTACCGCTACTCGCTGCAGCCGATTCGCGACCTGCCCCGCTACAGCGACCGTGTTGTACGGTGCGAATCCCGTCCCAAACGGCGTCGTCGATCCGATAGTATGGTTTCGAATGGCTTCTTCGACGTCCTCCAATGTGGTTTCCCGAGGGTCCTTCCGCTGCGTGTCGCTGAATGACCCAACATGCATTCCGACCATTTGCCCGACTTTCTCTCGGAGCGTCATCCGATCAAGTAGATCCGTTACCCGATCCTCGGTCGATGTGCTCGAATCAAAGTAAACGGGATCATTGTTCATACTGAATATCGACGAGAGAAGCATATTAAAGTACCCATTCAAACAATAGCAAACTATTTGAGACAGGAGTTGTACCAGTAATACAGGTAATACAAAATGGCAATCGAATCAACCGTTGGCTATCGATCCAAGCACGACATCATATACTCGCCCCACTACCTATGAGTGAAGATTCGTCGGATAGCTCGGACTTGAGCGCATTAGAACACGAAGAATCGGATACCAATATCGCGAAACAGTGGACGAACAAGTCCAAAGAGAACACGCCACTTCCGATCGATGACGTGGACGTGAAGTCCGAGTGGGTCGGGATAACGATCTATCTCCCTGAACAACTACGTGAAGAGTTGGAACTGGTCTTCCGTGAACACAGTTTAGAGTCGAAACGCTCTACAGATTTGGATCTGAAAAAACTCCGTCACTATTACCCGCTCGTGGTCGCACTCGGATTGAAACTGCTCGAGGACACCGACACCAAGGAAATTGGACCGCTCTTTTCTTATATCACGAGTGAGTACGAGTGATATCATACACCATATATCATATTAGATATCAATAGTGTATTTGGTGGTGCATGATCACACCAGCTCTGATTCAGCAGACGACTGGAAATCACAAGATGAGTGAGATTTATTGAAACGGACTGATTTTACGCAGAGACAGGCAGGAGTATTCGGATGGTGTCATATACAGTAACAGGAGTGTGAGTTTCGGCGAGCGAGCGATGGATCTGACAGTTACATGCTTTGTTCCTGCACAACATTTTTGTGACCGAGTGCGTATTCCGAATCATGACTGATCCAGATTCCGCATGCTGTTCCGGGTCAAGAAAGATGATAGGAGCAGTTACGGATGACCCCGAGCCAGCATCTACAGTGTCAGTCTCGTCTGGCGATGCAGAAAAGCGGACGAAGCGGATGGTTCAGATAGGCGGTGATATGTTCACGATGGGGACAAATTCGGAGGTTGGTTTTCCCCAGGATGGTGAAGGACCTCCTCGGGAAGTAACAGTGGACCCGTTCTACATCGACAAATTCGCTGTCACGAACGCGGAGTTCCTCAAATTTGTGAGGGACACCGAGTACGTTACGGACGCGGAACGCTTCGGCTGGTCCTTTGTTTTCGAGGATTTTGTCGCTCCTGCGGACCGAGATGAGATCATACAAAACGTTCCCGCTGCTCCGTGGTGGGTCGCCGTCCGTGGGGCGTACTGGGTTCGACCGGAAGGACCGAGTTCGAACGCACTGAAGTCGCGACTCGCCCATCCTGTGACCCAGGTATCCTGGCGTGATGCTGCGGCGTATGCAAAGTGGGCAGGGAAACGACTGCCGACCGAAGCGGAGTGGGAATACGCCGCACGCGGCGGCCTCGAAGGAAAACGATTCCCCTGGGGGGATGAGTTACGACCGGATGGCGAGCATCGGTGCAACATCTGGCAAGGGGAGTTCCCGGACAACAACACCGGCGACGATGGCTACACCAAGACGGCACCCGTGAACGAATTTTCCCCGAACGGCTATGGCTTGTACAACGTCTCAGGCAACGTCTGGGAATGGTGTCAGGACTGGTTTAACACGGACTACCACACGACCGATGCGTTCGACGATACGAATCCGAGCGGACCCTCAAACGGAGATCAGCGAGTCATGCGCGGCGGATCGTATCTCTGCCACCGATCATGGTGTAACCGGTATCGAGTCGCGGCACGATCCAAGAACACGCCGGACAGTTCGACAGGGAACATCGGTTTCCGCTGCGTCGTTGACGCGGAGTGAGCCATCAATCCGTGACGCTAGCACAGAAGGGATCCGATGTATTCAGTATCAGTACTTGCTTGGTTCGGATGCAACCAGGAGCATGGGTAGCGGATCTGTGTTCCAGGAGGATCCACATGCCGGTAAGTACGCTTCAGAGTCCCGGACCTAGATCAACTGTCGTTACGTTCAAATGCCGATATTATGTTTGATGGTCTCGAAAAGTCGAGCAGCGATTTCTGGGTGTGAATCCGAGACATCTTCGCGTTCGTTTCGTTCGAGGTCGAAGAGGACATGCTGGCAGGTCGAGAGATCCGTCGGTGTCGACGTGAAACGTCGAGCGTAGGATTTAATCGCCTCTTCGGGACTTTCGGGATCGTATCCGGTGACTAGCTTGTATCGACCGTCGAACGCCATTCGCCACGACTGGAAGCCGGCGTAGACCGCATCACGGTGGCTGTCCGTCTCGGCATCGAGTAGGGGGCGGAGGGATCGGCTGTCGACGTCGCCCGGATCGACACCGGCATAGTCAAGGAACGTGGCGTGTAGATCGAGCAGGCTCGTGGGTTCGTCCGTTACATAGTTCTCCCGAATGCCAGGACCGGCAACGATGAGCGGAATACCGACCGAGCCCTGATACGGGTGCTGTTTCTGCCAGAGCCCATGGTCACCCAGCATCTCCCCGTGGTCGCTCGTGAAAACGACGATGGTGTTTGTCAGTTCACCACGGGACGTGAGTTCCTCCATATAGCGCCCGACCCATCGGTCGATGTTCTCTATCATCGCTGCGTAGTTCCGACGGATCTCTTGATGGGTCTCCTCGTCCAAGTCACCAGCGGGATTCGTCGGGTGGGGGAATTTGACGTCGGGATCTCGATACCAGCCGTACATCTCCTCGCTGACGTCCATCGGTTCATGTGGTCCGGCGAAGTTGACTACCGCGTGCCATGGACGATCCTGAGGGACTTTATCGAGGAGGTGCATTCCGTTACGCCCGATGTAGTTGTCGATGTAAGCCTCGTGCGGGAGCGGCGTCGGCGACGTGTTCTCGTATGCCTTATCCGCATATATTCGATGCCGCTCATATAGTAGATCCTGGACGTGTGCTTGAGCGAGTCCCATACTGTCAAGGTACGTCATGTAAGGATCTTCCAGTCCGTCGTCCCAGCTGATGACGGCATCACCTTTTCCGGCACTATCTATCCCAGCCGAGAAGCCCCACTCTTCGAGGAGAAAATCTCCTTCGTCTCCCCAGACGTACTCCGGCTTATGCAAGTCGAACTTTCCGCACCCAGAAACGTGATATTCGGCATCGTCGCGGAGCCGTTCGTAATACGTCGATCGTCCAGGCGAAAAGCTCGTCTGGTTACTCGGGACGCCGCAGCGGTCGTACTCGTAACCGGACGCCAGACAGGCCCGTGAAGGGCCACAGGTGGGGACCGGACAGACCGTATTTGTGAACCGGACCCCGCGCTCGGCAAGTTCGTCGAGATGTGGTGTTCGCACCGGAACGTTCGAGTTCGTTCCAAGCCAATCGAATCGATGCTGATCGCTTATCAGTAGCAGGATATTGGGCTGTCTTGTACCAGGCACGACTGTGAACCCAACTACAATTCATATATTTCTTTCTATGTTACGGAGTGGATTGCAGTGTACTATCCGACGAGAAAGACCCAGACTCAGAGATGGGTTCAATGCACCAGTGGTAACCGCACCGGTGTACCCGGGAGAAATTCCGAAAGGCACATCTACGATGGATAACACGTTTGCGCGTGGATGTGATGGGTGCAAGAGATCGACCCATGGCCACCGAGAACAGGGAGTATCGATATCGTTCGACTTCTAGTAACTACACTTGATTGGCGTAGTAGGGTTTTATGGTATCCCTTTCAGTAGTAATCGAATAGATATGACGGACCAGAATCGTCCGAACGTGTTGTTCATCCTCTGCGATCAGATGCGGCGACAAGCGATGAGCTGTGCCGGGGATCCGAACGTCTCAACGCCAAATCTCGACCGACTCGCCGAGAATGGCGTTCGGTTTACGAACGCAAATTCAACTGCCCCGATTTGTGTTCCAGCACGGTTGTCTCTCGTAACCGGACAACACCCACACACCCGGAACGCCCACCACCACTGGCGGATGTCTCCTGCAGAGCGGACGTACGGCCACGAATTTACAGAGAGCGGCTATCAAACCGGATACATCGGTAAGTGGCATCTCGCTGACGTAGGGCGAAGTCGACCGGTTCCGAAACAGTATCGGGGTGGATTCGAGTACTGGCGCGGGTTCGAGCTCAAAAACGACCCGTTCGATACGGCCTACTACAAAGATAACGAGCCAAAACCACACCCGATCGAAGGGTATCAAACCGACGGCCTATTCGATCTCGGCGTTGAATTCCTCGACGACGGTGGAATCGAAGACGAGCCGTTTTGTCTCACGATCTCAGTTGAGCCACCGCATCCCCCGTTCATCGCACCGAAATCGTATCTTGAGGACTGGGAAGACCGGTCGCTGGAACTCCGGCCGAACGTACCGTTTCCCCACTCTGAACCACCGCTGAACATCCTTGGCAAGCCGTATTCTCAATGGGGAGATATAGAAAGTACCACCGAGGAACTGTACAAACAGTATCCGTACCACGGTGAGATATTCTTCGAGGAGATGCGGAAGTACTACGCGATGATCGAGAATCTCGATGACAACGTGGGGAAATTAATCGAAGAACTCGAACGGCGCGGGATCCGCGATGAGACGGCGATCGTGTTCACCTCGGATCACGGGGAGTTACTGGGTTCACACGGATACATGGCGAAGCAGCATCCGTACGAAGAGTCCGTCGGCGTCCCGTTGATTGTTTCGTATCCGAACGGCGGTATCGACACAGGCTCAACTATCGATACCCCGACGTGTACAGAAGATATAGTTCCAACGTTCCTCGGGTTGGCGAGTATCGAAAGCGAGCGAGAATTCCCGGGTGTTGACCTCACTCCGCTGATGCAGGGCGAGGAAGGAACACTCGATCGGGACGGGGTTCTGTTAGAGTTCGTTCGTGAGGTCAGACCCCAACTGCCGTATCACGAAGAGACGTGGCGTGGATTCCGGACGGTACGGTACAAATACACCGTCAAAGGGTACGATAACATGAGCCCCGGTTCGTTCACGGAATGGGGCGAACCTTGGCAGCTATTCGATCTCGAGGAAGACCCCTACGAACAAAAAAATCTCATTGACGATCCCAATCATCGGGATGTCGCCCAGCAGATGCACGGCCGACTTCGTGATGCCCTTATCGAATACGATGATCAGTACGCGCTTGGCCCTGCCTTCGGCTACGATAGCCTGAACACGCCGGATATATGAAGTCGGACACGCTGTTTTGGACAGGATAAGTCGAATGGGAAAGATTGACCGTGACCTTGATCTCCGCACAAGCGAGATTTGTGTGTAGAATGTGGTTGCAATATTTCCCTACTAGAATAAATCTCATCACTCCGTCAAGTGGAAGTAGACAAGACACCACTACTTCCAGTGTAGATCAAGGCTTCAAGCCCTCTATCGTACGGTAGTAGTCGTTTAGACATCTATAAATCGTATATCGCTACATAGAATACTCGCTGGGGAAGTTGCAGAGAGTTTCGGAGGATAGTTCTGGAAGCTGGCGTTTTGAGTCAGAACTGAGCAGGGAGATTGCTACACACAGATGTGGCTGATATCGCTGTAGGGCCGTCAGAGGACAATCGGTAGGTGAAACGCACGCCTATTACCCGCGTATCATGGCAGACGAAGAAGCGACAGACCGAACGTCGGCCGGAATTCGATCTTTGACCGGCTCAACCGGTTCGTTGGGGAATGGGAACTGGAGGTGCCGCTGGACGGGCAATCGATCAGAGGTGGACGCGTTACGTTCGATTGGTTCGAGGACAGAGCCTTCCTCGTTCAACGAGCAGAGGTAGGGGATCTTTCGGATGCGCCTACTGAATGGGTCAAGAACGCGCCGCACTCTTCAGTCTCAATCATCGGGTTGGACGATGCGAGCGAACAGTTCACGATGCTCTATGCCGACTCGCGCGATGTCTTCCGCGTGTACCAGATGAGTCTGAACGATGACGTCTGGAAACTGTGGAGGGACGCACCGGGGTTCTCACAACGCTTCACGGGCACTTTCCGCGACGACGACACGATCGAGGGGACATGGGAACGCTCAGACGACGGGACTGAGTGGGAGGTAGATTTAGACCAGGTTTACACGAAGGTCGAGGAGTAGAGCGAACGATGAGATTGGTGGCACGTTAGAGTGAACGTTACATAAGCGGTTTGTAATATCGTCTGATTCAGCCACCACCGAGCGGTAACTACAGGTGGAGTAGGTATCGCTGCAAGTCCATAAGGGGATCAGTGTTAAATGAAACGCTCGCCAACATCTGCTGAGCCATGCACGGGAGGCACATCATGACCACTGCCACAGACAACGTAGCGGTTGTAGAATCCGCCCGAAAAAGCATAGGCATCCCCGTGTCAAATCGTCGAGGGAAAAATGGGGGAGGGAAAGTGACGTGGGAGAGATTCTCGTTGACGAGTTCCTGTCGCTCGATGGCGTCATGCAAGCTCGGGCCGACCCGGACGAGAACGGTGATGGAGGGTTTCCGTATGATGGCTGGCACCGTCCGGACTTCGACGACGTGTATGCGGACGTGCTCTCGGAGAGCCTTTCCTCCTCAGACGCCCTCTGATCGGTCAGAAGACCTACGAGATCTTCGCCGCATACTGGCCGACGGCGGAGAAGGAGAGACCGCCGACTTGATGAACAGCATCGACAAGTTCGTCGCCTCGAGGACCTTGGACGAAGTGAAATAGCAGAATTCTACATTGCTCAAAGGGGATGCGGCAGAGGCCGTCCCCGAGCTGAAACGACAGATCAGCGGTGACCTCCGGGTCATGGGCAGCGGCGAACTCGTCCAGACGCTCATGCAACACGATCTCGTCGACCAGTACCAGCTCAAGATCCATCCAAAAATCCTCGGGAGTGGGAAGAGACTCTTCAGGGAGGGAAGCAAGCGAACCGATTTAGAACTTCTCGACAGGAAAATGACCGGGACAGGCGTAGTAATTCTCAAGTACCGGATTGAAAAATAGGAATAGACGGAAGAGGCAGGATCGGGGTTCGAGTTCTGAGCTCGCGTAAATCAGGTGACCCGGACGCTCTCTAAGCAGACCCACCGATCAGCCGGTTCACACCCTTATTACACTGCAAATAAATCACGCATCAAATCCATCCTCCGAGGTTGTGAAGATGAGACTACACGGGCAATAGCGTGCCCAGGATGCATGATTCGGGACAGCAGTCGAAACTTTTGACGCCAGTTGACAGTTCGACCCAGAGCTGTGGCTCATCGACTGGCATTCATTGTATTGTACCGCAGTTCTAGCCACTTCTTGTCTGCTTCAGCAGCGTGAGAACCATGGTTTCCGTTATAAGTTTCTTTAACCTTCGTTGACCATTAAATAGTGTCGGACAATAATGCTGTGTATGGAGTACCGCACACGGTCGCGTATCCGTATCCTTATCGGTCTTGTTGTAGCTCTCCCTATTTTTACCAATTATTGGTTTGGTTGGCCAGAGATCAAACCATATCTCGAAATGGCAGTAGTAACGATAGCTGCTTTACTTTTAGTTTTAGGATGGGCGTACTACGATTTCTTCACCCAGAGAAACTCGCAAAACACGTAGTTTGCGTCCCCCACATCGTGAATGAATGCGTTGAAAACACCAATTCCAACTATTGTTCAAGGTGCATTTTTGTTCCCAATAATCTCGGCTTCATGGTCAGTACGGTCGCCGGTGAACGAATTGTCCTCCGTCAAATCAATCGCGACGATCCCAGCGTTCCGGTCATACGAGGACCCCGGAGTTAATATATGTCTGAATATTGGTTGTTATAGTATGGTTGAAGAACGGACACGGCGACTAAGTGGCTTCGTCACCCGATATGGAATCTTCTACCCGGGTATTGCGACTGGGTGTTCCTACCTCGCAAGCACGATTCTCGCGGCAAGTTTCGAAATCATCCTATTCACTGTATTCGCGATAGCCGCCGTTCTGACCGGATTCAGTGCGATGAGTGGCCCCTCGTCGAACGATCCAGTTCATGCTCAAGGCGGGTTCTTCGGCACGGTTGACGCTGGGGAAAATTGGGGAATTACTGCTATTGTCAAACTGATCCTATTTGACATAGGAATGGCGATGGTGCTCACCATCTACACTTTTGCATGAGCTAAGCCTCGGGTGAGTACTGTCGTGAGATCCTCCTCTCAACGTATTCTATGCATTGAGAGCTATTGACGCAACTCTTGCAATTCATCTACTAATTGCTCCAGGTTACATATATTCCGTAGATGAGGCCAACAACTGCGCCTTCCGTCACACTACTGGGAAGGATTATAAAAGGCGTGTTACCACTAGTTGCTGGCAACGAGTCATGGTGAACGAGTATATCCGCGGTGAGGATAGCTGTACCGACGAGCGTGAGACAAATGGCTCCGGCAACACTCCAAACGGTGATGGCAACAGCCTGTTCGCCCCGATAGTCGCCTGTCGCTAACCAGTATCCGGCGTAGAATAGCACTACTGAAAGACAAAGCGGGAATACGACACCGGAGACAACCGGCATCGTGTGTAAATTTTCGAGAAGATGGTCAATGTGCATCAATCCAGTTATCATTCCGATACTGCTGATAACGCCCCCACTAAGCCTGCGCTGAGACACTGGGGTTCCGATTAGTGGCCTACCCATCCTTCTAGATTTTCTCGAAGACGCTGGTTTTGATCATCGAACAAACGATACAGTCACTATTTCATACGTGTACGGATATATCTTGATACACGAGAGCAAATTATTTATCACTGAGCGTTTAAACTTGATATAATGAGTACAAACGTCTCTTCCATCCTCGTTGGCCGCAACCAGCACCGCTCTCGACAGTTTTCGGTTCTGGGGGGCGCTTTTGGTCTGGGGAGTGCTTTAGCATACACCGCGATAGTGCTCGGTGGGCTTCCGGATACCTTCCCGTTCATGATCGGGCCTGTGGCAGTAGTGCTTGGTGTCGCGACGATTAGCGCATTTCTCAACGACGGGCTTCTCGTAAGTGGGTTGATTACAGGTATGTTCGCACTTGGAGGAGTCGTTGCGATGCATATCGATGCCAGTCTTGGTCCGGTTAGCTATCCGGTTTCTCTAGCAACGGACATCCGTATCATTGCGATTTTCGTCGGGCTCGGAATCGGAGGGTTCGTCATCGGTGCTGTCACACGACGCGCGATAACGCATATTAGATGAGAATCGAGAGGAGAAGTGGATACTGCGTGATGACCTTGGTAATGCTCCCCAGTAGTGAACTCAAATTGTAGAGAATAGATAATAAACGTCGATGTTTGCAGGCGATAATAAAAATCTAACCCAGATATGCATTTAAAAATCAAGTCTCGACTTTTGACATCGAATTCTCACAACATTGGAGGATCAAAAGTTGGGAAGTTGGTTGGATCAAAGGCTGGGGAGTTAGCTCAAGAAAAGGTACTGCGTATCGATCACAATTAACTCTATTTTAGAGCTTATAATATAGCTATACAATACAGAAACAATGATTTCACAACGAAGAAGAGCCCGAATTAGATTTATTAGTGCCCTCTACCGGACGATTCAAAAGGGTACTCAGATACTGGGCAATCAAGAGAACGAATCAAGCCACTTGGATATTCGGTACTTTGTGTTCGGGTTTACGTACCAAATCGTGCACGGCTGGACGCGTGACCGCGATTACTGGAAAATCCGCACAAGCTACTGGCGTCGTTTTGCGACCTTTGTCGCACTTGTTGCTGTGTTCCTGAGACTGATAGGTCGATCACAAACTCTGAACGTGAGAGTCTTGCGCTGGGGAGCGCGATTGGAACAGTACTTTACAGGTGCTGGTACGGAGTTCTCTACCCGCTTCCCAGCATAAACGAGTAGACGAACACGCTCCTCCTATGTGAAGAAGGGACTATAACGGCTAGAGAGAGTCTCAAGGTAGTCCGGCGTAATTCACGAGTCTCAGCTACGTCGAGAGGCTGGCTACGGTACATCAAAGAACTCGTCTACCTGATTATACAGGCGACGGAGAGAACGACAAAAGACACATTCAGAGCGGAAAATTATTGTTTACTTGTACTTCAGTTTTGGTATGGTCTCCCGCAAAGCACGCCTCCGATACGTTCCATACGGATTGATAATCATTGGTTTCATAGCCATGTGGTACGGTTACTTTGAGCGTCTTCCATTCCTTCTCATCGGAGTCGCCGCCATCCTTGGAGCAGGGTCTGTCCTCGTTCGTGGATATACCGCGGCAAATATTGCAATCATGTTTGGAGTAATGGCACTAAGCGGCTTGCTTGGAGTTATCTATGCAATTAGCGTCAATGGGGCCACAATATGGGCTGTCGCCTATCTTGCAGTCGGAATTGTGGCAGGCATACGAGCAAGACAATACTGGCAGGCCCGTCCGTGGAAACCAGAAGATAATGCCTGGTAGACCAGTGAGATTAGTGCTCCAATAGAGTACCTGAATCAGCTACGGTTCCCCTCAACGTAACATAGGGTAGCTCACCGTCTGCATTGAGAACAGCAGTCTCAACTACCAGTGGAGCGGAAGATACGACTACAACGGGGCCCCACCGTAGGGAGGCCACTCGTGGTATGAGGTCGCAGCGATCTGCGGAAGGCCTGGCGTCGGGATGGTCTGTTGGTAGCATTCTCTCTTCACTGTCTACAGACACGAGTCACCCTGATTGATAGTCATCCCTTCGTTTACACACGAGTCACTCATATCCTGCCAGCCCTCCAGCCCGCTCAGAGGCCGTAAGAATGCGCCGACTGCTCACTTCTGTCGCATTGAAGCAGCTCGCCACGTGTCAACCAGTACGATTGCGAGTCCTATACCTAACAAAACTAGAAAGGAGACATGGGTTATCTGCCAGAGAGCTATTAAACCGACCGCTGTTGCACCAATTGTTAGAGGCAGCGAACGATTTTCAGGCCATTCAAACGAATTCATACCCGAACTTCTTGCCGCTCGACCTTCATTTTTACCCTGTCAGTAGACGCTTGGTTGCTCACAGGCCCCCTCGATAGCCAAGAATTACCGTCATGCGCTAGCGAAACGTACAGGGAGCGCTTCTGCGTCGGCGTGAATCAGCTCCACGTTTCCGAGGTCTGTCTCACTCATTGTCTTCTGGAGGTAGCGAAGGGCGTCGTGATTTCTCTCGATGGCGTACACGACACCCAACGGTCCGACTCGTCGGGCCACGCGGAGCGCTGTGCGACCGGGACCACTCCCGGCCTCGACAACCGCGTCACCGGTTTCGACTGAGACTTCGTCGAGCCACCTGGAAACGTACTCGTCGCGTGTAACCGACCGATCGTACACTTCGTCCCAGGTGAGGTGGCTCAGATCTCTGTGGTAGTCGTCGGTTATGCTCGTCCGTATCGACCATTGAATCTACACGCAATCATCCTGTCTTTTCGCTCCCACAAGAACCGGGTGGACTACCTCTCCGGTGGTACCAAGTTATCCGCCAGCCATCCAGCGAGTCTCTCTGTGTCGTGGGTACGGGGTCGACTCGACGCGCGTCAGATCGTGTAGAAATGAAATCCGCAGGCGTCAATTTGAATCGGTGTCGATGGGAAGGTGACTCTAAGTGCGTTACGAACGTAACTCGGAGACGTCAAAGACTGGTTTGCAAGTCTGTCCGCCAACGAATGATTCGAAAGCTTCGTCAGCGTTCAATAGCGAAAAGCGGTCGTCGATGAATGTCTCAGCATCAACGTCGCCGCTATCAATCAGCCGAAGCGCGTTCTCAAAGTCCCCATACATCGAAGCGTAAGAGCATTGGAGATCGATCTCGGCGCGAACGAGCGGCGAGTATTCCATGGTAGTCTCACCAGTCTGCCCAATGAGGACTATCTGGCCGCCCTTCCGTACTTCCTCAACTGCGGAAGAAAGACCGGAGGGGTGACCGGTTGTGTCGAAAACGACGTCGTATCCGATATTATCGGTAAACTCCTCGCGACACAGATTGAGGTCATCCGTTGCGATGTTAATCGTCTCGAATCCAAGCTCTTCGGCAAGCGGGAGACGGTAGTCAGCGTCCTGTCCAACTCCGGAGACGACCACGTCACCGCCCTGAGCGCGTGCTATCTGGGCCGTCAATAGGCCGATTGGTCCTGGACCTTCGATCAAGATCCGATCACCGGCACTGACCCGTGAGTTCTGGATGACGGCACGGGCGCCGATGCTCGTTGGTTCGACCATAGCGGCGTGTTGTTGTTCGACGCCGTCGGGGACCTGGTGAAGCGCTTTCTCGGGGACAGCGATGAATGGCTCGTAGGCGCCATCATGGTCGACGCCCGTGATGACGGAGTTCTGGCAGACGTTCGATTCGCCGATCTCGCACTGGTAGCAGTCACCACAACCTCGAATCGGTCGCTCGACCACTCGGTCACCCACGTCGAACTTCGTGACCGCGTCGCCGATCTCCACGATATGGCCAGAATACTCGTGACCGATGACAGTCGGAAGTTTCATCCGCTCGAAGGCAGACTCAAACTCGTAAATGCCGGCATCGCTACCGCAGAGACCGGCGTAGTCGACTTCGACGAGAGCCTCGTGAGGACTCGGTTTCGGTCGCTTACGGGAGATAATGTCCATCGCACCTGGGGTACGGTCGATTTTCGCTAGTCCTCGCATAAGGGAGAAATCTCGCGTCGGGGTAAATAAAGTGTGAGGTCGATACAAAAGCTTGCCTCTCTCCGAAACAGTAATGGAGTCATCTGACACGATACAGCTATGGATTCCTACGAGCACACTCCGGTGTCTGTCAACGAGAAGCGTGCGGTCGTCGTCGGCGGTACGAGCGGTATCGGACAGGTGATTGCCCTCGGATTCGCGAGCGAGGGCGCGGACGTTATCGCGACAAGTCGTGGCCAAGAGAAGGTCACTGAGACTGCCGACGCCATCGAAAACTACGGCGCCAACACTGCCCGGATTACATGCGATGTCACTGATCAGGATTCGCTAGATGCAGTGTGTGAGACTGCGATTGAGGAGTTTGGCGGCCTTGACGTCGTGGTCGCCTCACAGGGAGCCATCTCCCGCGAGACGGTGCTGAGCATTGGTGATGACGACTGGGACTTTGTAACCGATGTGGCACTGAACGGCGTTCGAAAGGTAACCCAGGCAATGGCGCCAGCGATGGACGAGGGGGGGTCGATAATCAATATTTCTTCAATGGCTGCCCGTCTCGCGATGGCGAACCTGCCGGCGTACTCCGCGGCCAAAGGCGGCGTCGAGGCCTTCACTAGGTCATCGGCAAAGGAACTCGCCCCTGAAATCAGGGTCAATGCTATCGCGCCAGGCTTCGTCATCACGCCGCAGAACGCCGAGACGTACGCCGAGGGGACCGACAAGCGCACCGAAATTAACGAGCGGACCCCCCTCGGCCGGGTAGCCGACCGCGAGGAAATCGTCGGCGCGGCAGTGTACCTCGCTAGCGATGCCGCCTCCTACGTGACTGGCGAGGTACTCACTGTTGACGGCGGCTTCGGCGACAGCGCATTCTGAGGGGAATATTCGAGCCCGAAATCCGTTTCTCATAGCCAAGATAAACCGGGAAGCAAAACCGTTGAACGGTATCTCAATGCCGTTGCTGCCGAGAATACTGCTGGATACACTAGTTGTGTGAATCTCACCGAAGTTCGGTATACGCTCGCCCGAAAATACGACCGAGCGACTGCTGACGAATATCTAGAGTGGCTCGACTATCTTGGCATCAAGCCTGTCGATGTCGAGCAGGTGTGGATGGACGCTTCCGACTATATTCTCGAATATAATCCTGCTCTGGGCGATTCGTTCGCACGTGCGACCGCAACCCATCTCGACGCAACGCTCCTTGTTGGTGGGGATGACGATTATGATGAGATCTCCTCGGAACCCATTGAGCGCTTTCGCGACGGGTCTGCGTAGCTATCCTTTCGAGCGGCGGTCGGAACTTCGTATCTGTGGAATAGGCTGTTCAGACTTGCTCACGCCGAATCGTTACGATATCTGCAGCCACTCGTTCAGATCCTTCGGCTGCAATCACGAGCAGATTCGGCGCTGGTGTACAGGGCGCTCGATCACCAACGTGAAATCCTGCATCTGCAGCACCGGGGAGTTGGACCTAATAGCCATTCCCTGCGATTTGCAGTGAAGCGTTTGCAACTCGGTGGATCGAGACGGTGTCGAGCGCGGCTGACGTTGCGAGTTCGACCATATTCTCGTCATTGATGCGGCCGAGGTCGACGACGAGCAGGAGACCATCGAATGCAAACACGCGGATGTTGGCAAGACGGGTGGGGTCGTCGGTCTCTTCGACGAGTCCAGCGGCTCGGGCGGGCTTTGTGACCTGGAGAGCGAGGCCATCGCCGGAGCGTTTGATTGTGTTGGGCATTATCGGTAGTATGCTATACTAACCGATGAGTGTTTGCCTTGTCGTCCCGTTCTCGGCGCAGTAGTGATGCTGAGAATGGTAGAACCATGTTTGCAGCGGGTACATTCAGTTTCACTTTCGCTGTGGTTGGCTGAAGACTTTATCCGTCGGGTACCAAGTATAGATTGCAGTTAGCAACCCAGCAGCCGATGTGGGTTCTCGTACTCATCCCAACCCATTCCTACATCGGCTGCTTATTCCCCTTACTACGCCCACTCAGTAGTGGCACGAACAAACTCCGTCCGAGGGTTTACCTGTGTGGTAGATGAATTGGAGGGTACGAATGGGTCCAAACGAGACGTCGCCACTCTCCCTACTCGCCCAAGACGCGCTTGATGCGCTCGCGAGAGCGGGTGCTGTTGGCGAGTGAGGAGTTGAACGAGTATGATATCGGGTTTTATCGGGAGTTGTTGATTCGTGCGGCAGCGAGTGTGTTGTCGCCTTTGGGATGGCGTGAGAAACGCGTTGGTCAATTTCTCTCGAGTCATGACGAAATCAGCCTCAAATCGTATCTCTAACGATACTCATTTCGAGGATAAGTTGGAGATACTAGTATGAACATTTCGACTAGCGGGCTAGTGAAATTTCTCCTGATTTTCAGTCTCGTCGGGAGCATTGTCAACGAGCAGAGGATAGGCGCGTTGATCAGCCTCACCCTCCTCGTCCTCTGGTACGAGTGGCGAGAACACAGGCAAAAGAATGGTCAAAACGGATCCCAGAACAATCTCGAAGACGAGGGAGAACCGACTACGGACTCAGTTTGACCGCGATTAGATTGGACAACGAGAAATTGTAGTCCATCGATCTTTTATGTTCAATTCCCCCGCGTAATTTACAGGTGAAGGTGATCCGTTCCGTTGATCTGACTGGGGGGTCTATCCCGCTGCCTGGTTAGGGAGTCGGTTTGGTCATCGGAGGCTGTAGTCGACGAGGACGGAGTCGTCCCCGAAACGC
Source organism: Haladaptatus sp. CMAA 1909 (assembly GCF_043952005.1). Taxonomy (NCBI): domain Archaea; kingdom Methanobacteriati; phylum Methanobacteriota; class Halobacteria; order Halobacteriales; family Haladaptataceae; genus Haladaptatus; species Haladaptatus sp. CMAA 1909. The sequence goes on from NZ_JBIOAV010000002.1 coordinate 400,056, forward strand.
CGTGTCGTGTTGAGAGCGAGGTCGACTCGCGCTGCGTCGGGGAGGGCTCGGGTTCCCCCACCGACAATCGTCGGGATCAAGCGCAGTACATACCGGTCGACCAGACCTGCGCGGATGGCCTCGGACGCGAGACCGGGGCCACCGATGGACAGGTCGCGGTCGGCTTGGTCTTTCCTGGCCTGTACCACTTCGGGGTCGAACGCCTGCTCCAGGCGGGTCCGCGGTTCCGGCACGGTGTCCAGGGTGGTTGAATAGACGACCTTGTCGGTATCCCGCCACGCTTCGGCGAACTCGCGTTGTACCTCGGGTAGGTCGTCGAGGAGAAAGGTGTCCCACACCCGCATCGTCTCGTACATGCGACGGCCGATAAGGGAGGTGCCGACCGATCGTTGGTGGTCGTTGAAGAAGGCATGCGCGTCCTCGGATGGCTCTGCCCAGTCGAAGTTGCCATTCTCGTCGGCGATGTAGCCGTCGAGTGATGCGTTAATGACGTAGATTAGGTTGCCCATGGTATCCTCTTGATCGTCGCGCCTATTCAATATAGACGACAGAAGGACCGAAACCTGATCAGACGGTATGTATCTACGTCGCGCACCTGCTCGAAGCCAGCCACGAGGCCGGATGGGACCGCCGCTATGTGAACCCGGTCTATTTCACCTGTCGATAACACTCTCCTGCATGCATCCTCTGTATTCAGCACGGCGTTTGTGACAGCAACTCGGCAACTCGTTGAACCGCTGCTGCAGACACAGCGTGTTTGCATCACTCAAGAGAGACTTCCAATGGAGTTAACAGTAGAGTGTGTGATGGATCGGTATGACATTCTCTTCGTTCGGTATTTTGAGTGACGAGGGAATTGCATGGGAAAAGGTTGCTGCCAGGACAGAACCTCCCAAACCCTTCTCCGTGGAGACGAGTTTTGGGACGACCCGTACATCTCCGAGCAGTTGCTCGAGGCCCACCTCGACCGGGATCGAGACGCAGCGAGTCGACCGCACGACCGCATCGACGCGGAAGTCGAGTGGCTCATCTCCGCACTCTCCCTCGAAGCAGGGGACGCGATTCTCGACTTGGGGTGCCGGCCGGGACTATACTGTGAACGACTATACGACCACGGGATGAACGTGACAGGCGTGGACGTTTCGCAGACGGCACTAGACCACGCGAGAACGCGAGCTGAGAACACGGGACGGGACATCACGTATCGTCGCAAGGACTACCGAACGCTCGACGACGATGCGGCGTTCGACGCCGTCCTCGTCAACTTCGACTTTGGAACGTTCGCCGACGGGGACCGAAACGAAATTCTCCGAGGCGTCCACGACGCCCTCATTCCGGATGGACGGTTTGCGATTCGTGACAGAGGCAAGCATCTCATCGTCATAGCAGGCCAATCGTTGTAGTGGAAGCAGGTCTGCTATTGAGTGGGCAACGCTGCCACTGAGATCGAGTATATCTTCCTCGCCCCGGGTCGCTGCGGTACTTTCATCTAATCAGCGCCATGTATTCCATCAAGTGCCAACCGTTCGTACCAACGACATCGAAACCTACTACGAGAGGCGTGGTGACGGACCCCCGGTCGTCTTCATTCACGGCATGATCATGACCGCCACCATGTGGGAGTCCCAGCTGGGTGCGCTTGATGATGCGTTCACGACCATCGCCTACGACGTCCGTGGTCACGGACGTACCGGTGGCGCAGACAGAAATCCGTATTCCATCGACCTCTTCGCATCAGATCTTGCTGTGCTCTTGGACGAACTTGATATTGACCGGACGGTCGTCTGTGGCCTCTCGATGGGTGGGGCCATCGCACAGGCATTCGCTGCTGCTCATCCCGAGAGGGTAGCGGGACTCGTCCTTGCTGATACGTTTCCTCCCGGTCCGTTGCCCCTGACCGGGCGACTCGCGTTGGCGAACATTCGATTCCTCGCACGGCTCGACCGGCTGATCAACTACAAAACCCTCAATCGGTGGCAACTTCGGGTCGGAAACTTGCTCCTTCCCGGAGTCTCAGGTGACGAGGTGACCATTCAACGGATCGTCGACGAGTCACCGACGATTCCCCATGCCGAGTTCGTCAAAATTGCTGATGCGACTGCACGGTTTCCGAAGGACAGTATCGATCTCTCGCGGGTCACTGCGCCGACGCTTATTCTCCATGGCGAGCATCTCCCGATGGCCAACGAGGAAATCACCGGACAACTGGTCAGGCAACTCACGAGCACCGACCCCACGGTTCACGTCGTCCCGGGAAGTGGGCATGCATCGAACCTCGACAACCCCGAATTCTTCACCGCGAGACTGCAGGAATTCCTCACTGGGTGTGTCTACAGTGCCAGACCCGAGGATAACGATGATCCAAGTGACGCCGGAGAATCGCCTTGATGACTCTACGAGATCAGCGACGACGTAGTCGGCGACCTCTTGCTGAAATAGAGGCTCGATTACACCGTTATACTTTTGATCCAAGTGGGGGTTCTGCGAACCCCCGTGATTACAATGCTGTAATCAGCGCCCTCCGTTCTCCCGCGTTTGTTTCGTATGCTCGAGGACGTTCAGATATTTGTCCTCTATCCGACGGTTGCTGATCGATCTCCCCAGTAGTGGTGTCCAAGCGACCGTTCCCGGTGCGCCCTGTTCGAGGGGTGAAAACGGAGCGGCTATACGAGGCTTTAGCTGTCCCGATTTGGTATCTCTCCAGCAGGCACGATTTCGCATTCCGGGAGATCGGCCAAGACGTCTTCTGGACCGGGTGGTGAGTACACCGCCAGTAATTGGAGCGGTTTCCAACCGGTGTTTATCGTTCCGTGCTCGGTTCCAGCAGGGACGAATATCATTTCGCCGGGTCCGACCTCGCGCGTTTCGTCCTCGACAGTCTGTTCTCCTTCCCCGCTGATGACGTACAGTATCTCATCGCTACCCGGATGTGTATGTAATTCGTGGCCTCTTCCGGGCGCGAGTTGAACGACACCGGCGCTGAATCGCTCGGAGCCGTTAACGTCGGGTGTGGCCATCCATTTGAGCGTTCCCCAATCAAACAGCTGAGTCGATACGTCTTCGCTGCTAACGAAATTCTCGTCTGCCATTGTCCCACGAATCCCTCGACGTATACGATCATAGTTGTATCGCGGATCTCGGTCGGAAAGCAGGTCGACGGACCCATCGGTGCGACGAATCGGGGGGATTGCGACTGAGAGTGACTCGTGTCGAGCTAGTTACACTCCGTTGTGAATATTGATTATGGTTCTCGCTGTAGATGGATGCGGTACATGAAATATACACGTGAGGAGTCGCTCGCGCGACTCGAAGAAACGATAGCCAGCGGCGAACCTATCATCGGAGCCGGTGCGGGAACCGGTATCTCGGCGAAGTTCGCGGAGCGAGGCGGCGTCGATATGCTCATCATCTACAACTCGGGGCGGTACCGGATGAACGGCCGAGGCTCCCTCGCTGGATTGCTCCCGTACGGCGACGCCAATGAAATCGTCGTCGAGATGGGACACGAAGTCTTGCCGGTCGTCGAAGACACGCCAGTCCTTGCAGGGGTCAACGGAACCGACCCATTCCGCCAAATGGACGTCTTCATCGACGATCTGAAACGCCGTGGGTTCTCTGGCGTCCAAAACTTCCCGACGGTTGGGCTTATCGACGAAGGAAGTCAATTCCGGCAGAACATAGAGGAAACGGGGATGGGCTACGACAAGGAGGTAGACATGATCCAAGAGGCGGCCGAACAGGAGATGCTGACATGCCCGTACGTGTTCACCGAAGAGCACGCTCGCGAGATGACCGAGGTAGGTGCCGACGTCATCGTGTCGCACATGGGGCTCACTACTTCCGGCGACATCGGTGCGGAGACGGCACTGGATTTGGACGATGCGGCGGAGCGTGTGCAGGCCCATCACGATGCTGCAAAAGCGGTCAACGATGATGTCATGGTCATCTGTCACGGCGGTCCGATAGCGTGGCCGGACGACGCCGAGTACGTGCTCAACAATACAGACGGCGTCGTCGGCTTCTTCGGTGCCTCGAGCCTCGAGCGCTTGCCGACGGAAGAAGCGATTCAGAACCAAGCTCGGGACTTCAAAGAGATCCAGTTCTAGTATGGCAGTCGTACTCATCGGGACGCTAGACACCAAAGGGGAAGAACTGGATTTCGCCCGAGAAATCATCGAAGCACACGATATCGATGTCCACCTGATCGACGTTGGGGTAATAAACGACCCCGACATCGAACCGGATACGTCGGCACACGATGTTGCCGAGGCGGGTGGTACCAGCCTCGAACGACTTCGTGAGGAAGCCGACCGTGGGAGCGCCATGGAGACGATGGGCGACGGCAGCGCCGTCGTTGCGTCTCGACTTCACGACGAGGGCGTTCTTGATGGTATCGTGGGACTCGGCGGGTCAGGCAACACTTCTATCGTGACCACAGCGATGCGCGCACTGCCCGTCGGGGTTCCGAAACTGATGGTCTCGACGATGGCCTCCGGTGACACGGAACCATATGTCGGCGCGAAAGACGTGATGATGCTGTACTCGGTCGCCGACATCGAAGGACTCAATCAGCTCTCCCGCCGCGTCATCTCCAACGCGGCGCTCGCGATGGTCGGTATGGTAGCCAACGAACCCGATATCTCGATCACGGAAAAGCCGACGATCGCCATCACGATGTTCGGGGTGACGACTCCCTGCGTGCATGCGGCACGCGAGTATCTGGAATCAAACGGATACGAGACGATAGTCTTCCACGCGACCGGAACCGGTGGCCGCGCGATGGAACAGCTCGTCAGGCAGGGCGTCGTCGACGGTGTGCTCGACGTTACGACAACCGAATGGGCCGACGAACTCGTCGGCGGTGTGCTGAGTGCTGGGGAAACACGGCTCGATGCGGCCGCGGAGATGGGAATTCCACAAGTCGTCTCGCCGGGTGCGCTCGATATGGTCAACTTCGGTCCGCGGGAGTCCGTGCCGGAGAGGTTCGAGGGGCGGACGTTCCACATTCACAATCCACAGGTGACGTTGATGCGAACGACACCCGAGGAGAACGCCGAGCTCGGCGAAATCATCGCGAAGAAACTGAACGCGTCCACGGGGCCGACCGCGCTGTTTCTCCCGCTCGGTGGAGTCTCGCTCATCGACGTCGAGGGTGAAGATTTCCACGACCCGGAGGCGGATTCGAAGTTGTTCGACGCCCTGCGAGAACACCTCGGGGAGGACGTGGAGTTGGTCGAAGTCGATGCCGCCATCAACGACGAGGAGTTCGCGACGGCGATCGCGGAAAGGCTCGACGAGTATCTGCGCGCGACCGATAGCAGTCAGTAAGGAATAGTGAGTGTGTAGGTTGGTAACATCTATTACTATACGCGGCATTAGTATTGTCGAAATGTCCACAGACACAGACAGCTCACGGAAGGGTTACGCGCTCTTTCTGGAGGAAATTACCGACTGGGAGAGCTACCTGAACGACTATCTTCCGGTCGCAGCCGAAACGATCGAGGACCACGACGGAGAGGTGATCGTCGGTCATCCTGACCCTGCGGTCATCGAGGGAGAATGGGACCACGGCATGAGCGTCGTCATAGAGTTCCCATCGCTCGAAGACGCTCTAGCGTGGTACGACGATCCCGCGTATCAGGAGGTCAAACCGATTCGGGTTGAGGCATGCGAGTCCGCGCACGCGATAATCTGCCCGTCGTTTTCCCCGGAGGATCTGCCGAGCTGAGCGACCGTATCGTGTCGAATTCGTCCACGCTTGATAAGATATGTCGTTTGATTGGAGTCATATGAACGTTCGCTGCCTTCGACCAAAAGCGGTCGACCTCCAAACCACCTGATTTCAGCGCGAACAATACACGTTCGCTGATCGGAGAACATCCGTTGAATACACCCTCTATATCCGGCACACCAGTCCTGACAGACATTTTTCAGGAGACATCTGACTGCTGGCTCGAACTCTTGAATCACTTCGGCACGATGCCTCGTTCGGACCATCACTGGTACCATGCGATTAGGCGTCGGCGAAGGAACGATTCGAGGCGCTATTGCACTGGTGTTCTTCGGTCGGTCCGACGAAGCAGTGGCAGTCGAGCGAGCCTACGAAGTTACAAACGACTTTCGCAGCGTTAGTGAAACGGCACGGATAGCGGGACGTGTCGGACTCGATAACCTCGAAATCCGGGTTATTTGCTTAAACCTGATAGCACGTCTCGCTGGTGCCCGCTGGGGAGACGAGGAAATGGTTTCACCACCGGGGCTTTCGTACGCATCGAGGCATCGTCCGTACTCACAACGTACAAAAAACGGTGGAATGGCTTGTCGTATATCGAACAAGGTACTACAGATAGTCTACAAGCTTAATTCGCTCGAGTTTCCCTCCACACTCCGGACAGACGATATACGAATTTTCCGCTGAAGTTATTTCACCACAGAGAACACATTTATAGAGAAGTTCACCTGTCGCCGACGTCTGGTACTGCTTGATCGGCGATTCAAACGTGACCATTTTCGTTCCTCCAGAGTAGAGGGTTCGAGACACAATTCATAATAATTATTGGCTAGTGATTGGCTGGCTGTAATTACTTAATTGCTGTCTTGATGGCGGGTTAATGGGGACAGAGTGGGTGTGCGAGGATTTGAACCCCGGGCTGCCCGGTTCTACGATACGTCGCTTGGGTACTACCATGGTTTCACGTTTTCCCACTACTGAGCACACACCGTGCGTTCTGCCAGACTGAACTACACACCCAATTCGATACCTGTAGGCATCCTACAAACGTGTTGTTTTTATCAGTACCGATAGCGACCCCATATTGGCTATCTGGATGCAAATGAATCTCGTAAGTCCGATGCAATCGCTGCAAGTGCGTCTGATGCGGCGTCAATGTCGTCGATTAAATTGATGAAGCCATGAATTTGACGCTCGTATTCACGATGCATAACGGAAACTCCAGCGGTTTCTAATCGGTCAGCGTATGCTACGCCTTCGTCGTGGAGTGGATCAAATCCACATGTAAGGACCGTTGCAGATGGCAACTCGGTAAAGTCGTCGGCAAGCAGTGGTGCTGCATACTCGTTGCGAGCGTCGGTGAAATGGGACAGGTACTGGTCGTAGTACCACTGCATACTCTCGTGTTCGAGAAAGTAACCGTGACCGTTTTCCTCGTAACTGTCGAAGGTGTGTACGAGTGGAGACGCGACAGCAGGATAAATGAGCACTTGGTGGTCGAGTTCGAGCCCTGTATCTGGATTTCCAGAACCACCTATAAAACCAGCGCCTTCGTCTCGTGCAAGTAATGTCACGGATGCAGTGAGTTGCCCTCCGGCGCTATCACCTCCGACTGCGATATGATCGGTATCGACGCCGATTTCTGCGCCGTGGTGCATGACCCATTTTGCGGCTGCGTAGGCATCCTCGACCGCAGCTGGGAACGGTGATTCGGGAGCGCGCCGGTAATCGACCGAAACGACGATGCAATCGGCACTATTGCAAAGTGTTCGACAGACGTTATCATGTGTGTCGAGCGACCCACGCACCCATCCCCCACCGTGATAATACAGCAGTGCAGGATGAGGACCGTCGCTATCGGGGACGTAGACTCGTAGTGGAATATCAGACGCAGGACCGGGAACACTGAACTCGCTGATCGTTCCGACCGGTTCGATTTCCTCCGTAGTAAAGAACTCTTCGAGGGATGTGCGCCCGCTTTCGACAGAGAGTCCCGGTGTAGACGGAAGGACGCTCTCATCGACGCGTTCGAGGACAGCTTTTGCTTGTGGATCAAGTTCTGCCATATTGTACGTATCAGTGCCCGTGCTACAAATTATCTCTTACGCTCGTGTTCGTCAGCATTTTACTCGTTACGTAGTGTGCAAGCGGGATAGCGTTCTTCTATTGCGTGATTCGGACGCTGGTGTGTTGACGAATCCCTTCCGAAAAGTCGCTATTTACTCGGTAGTCTCCCTTGTGACTGTGCTTCCCGCTGCTTCGCTCGAAGCGACTTCGCCGGCCTCGATCAGGGCCTCGACCGCCTCACGAGTCGCTTCGAGCGAGGTGTATCGCGGTTCGTATCCGAGTTTCTCGCGTGCCTTCTCGATGCTCACGTTCGGGCTATAGCGGATGTGTTCCTCGGTCATCTCGACGTCTTCTCCGCTGTATTCAGATCGGTCGGCCCATTCGTCGAACGGCAGGTACGTGAGGTCGGCATTTCGTCCGAACCACCCGGCGACGGCCTCGGCGTAGCCCCTGAGGGTGAGCGCCCTCGGCGAGACGACGTGGAAGCTTTCGCCAACGGCCGCTGACCAGTTCTCTAGGGCACGCTGGAAGCCCTGTGCGACGTCATCGGCGTGGACGTGATGGACGGTTTCGAGCCCGAAGTTAGGGAGCGCGACTTCTTCACCTCGCGCGAGTCGCGAGAACACGTCAGTGTCGAAGTTGCCCGCCGGATTGACGGGCTCCCAGCCGGGACCCACGATGTGTCCGGGGTGGAGGACGGTCGCCGGGAAATCGTTCCGGCGCGCCTCATCAAGCAGGTACGCCTCGATCTCGGCTTTCTTTCGTCCGTACTCACCGAGCGGCCGGCGCGTGCGCGGGGCGTCCTCGATCGTGGGAACGACGTCGCTGGGACCGTGGACCCAGACCGTCCCACAGTGCAGCAGGTGTTGGACTTCCCCACGTAACGACGCGACGAGCGCTTCGGCGCTCTCCGGTTCAAAACAGATCAGGTCGACAACGGCATCCGGGTCGGTGGCCGCGATCGCCTCGCCGAACTCGCCGCGTTCCTCGGCGTTTTCGCGGTCAAGCTCGACTGATTCGACGTCGGCCCACGCGCTATCGTCTTGGTAAGGATCACGCTCTCCCCGGCTGACTGCGACGACTTCGTGGCCGGCCCGCACCAGTCGCGGCACCAGGTAGGTGCCGATATGTCCGGTGGCTCCGATGATAGTGACTCGCATGGTTAGCGCAATCGCTAGTCCTCACGAAAAGAATTTGGATACCGGACTGATTCGGCTCTTGTCTGCGCGATCCGCATGTCACATCCAAGGTGCTAGATGTACAGTCGGTGCGCTCGTCATTGATAATTAGCACGTGGACACCGTGGATATCATCGGCCGGATTCTCGATGCGGTGGCCGAGCACGAGCAGGGATTCCGATAGCTCTTCCTTCAAAGGTTTTTCATACTACCCAAATCAGCACAGAATACTAAAACCCCAGATAGATGGGAGACAACTGCATCCATCCTCATTCAAATATCAACGTAGTTGTGAAAAACCAGAATCATTCGAAAAGGAATAGCAGTTATGTTGATATATTGTTGTATATCTGATCAGCGGATCGAGTATCATCTGTATCCCGAAATCGCTGGCAAGAAGAACGGAAAACAGATCGACACGACAATCGAGAGGATATCGGAACAACTAGAGTTGGACAACGCAAAAACACTAGATTTGGGTCGTCATCCTGGTCTCTATACCGAAAATCTCGCTCTCTTCAGTGATAATGGCTTTGGGATTGATTTCCCAGTATTTTTATAATTCGGGCGAGAAAGATAGCGACAGGAAAAGGCGTTTATATCGATTGCTTCCCCAATAACTATCTAGACACTGATTATGAAAATGAGTATGATCTTATATTAGTGATCTACTGTGATTTTGGTGCCCTATCTCCCGATGAGCAGGAGGCACTGTCGAGCAATAATCGAGTCCTGAAGTATCGGGCCGTCGCTCATCCCATGATTGCAACGAACTAACGACTTGTAAAGTGACAAATCACGAATCACAGGCACCAAGGCCGATTCCTGTCGGCAGTATTTTTCCACTGGTCTCACGATTCGGTTGCGAATATCGTGTCGTTGGCCGAGACGAACCGGGTCAGAACTTTCTTGAAATAGCTGCCCGTACTCGTTTTCATGAACGAAGACACGCGGCGGGTGATTATCGATACCGATACGGCGGGCGACGACACGCAAGCACTTCTCCTCGCGGCAACCAGCAACGACATCGAAATCGAAGGCGTGACCATCTGTACCGGAAACGTCGAATTCGAATACATGGTGGAAAATGCCAAGTACACGCTGGACATGGTAGACATCGCCGAAGACGTTACCGTCTATGAAGGTGCACGATCGCCGCTTGTGAAGACGCACGAGTACGCCGATTACGTTCACGGGGAAGGTGGACTCGGCGGCGACCTATTCCCGGATACCGGAATCCCCTCCGGCGACCGCCACGGTGCGGACTACATCGTCGAGATGGCACGGGAGAATCCGGGAGAAATCACGCTCGCCTGTATTGCGCCGCTGACGAACGTCGCCCTCGCACTCCAAAAAGAACCGAACCTGAACGAATTACTCGACGAAGTGTGGGTGATGGGTGGAAACGTCAACTGCCTCGGGAACGTCACTCCCGCCGCGGAGTTCAACTTCTGGGTCGACCCTGACGCCGCTAAGCGAGTCATCCGCGATCTGGATGTCGTGCTCTTCGATTGGGGTGTCACCGTCCGAGACACCGTATTCGATGCCGACCTGCTGACCGAAATAGACGATGGTCCCGACACCGAACTTGCATCGTTCTTTACAGAGATAACCACACCCGTCCGCGAGTTTAACGAGGAGTCACAGGGGCGGGACATGACGACGCAACCGGACGCGGGCCTGATGGCAACGCTCATCGAACCGGATCTCATCGAATCGGCCGCTACCTACCACGTCGACGTCGACGAGCGAGAAGGGCTGACTCGCGGATACACGTTAGTGGACGAGGACGACGTCACGGATGGCGCGGCCAGGACAACTGTGATCGAATCGATCGATACCGCCACGTTTCACCGGATGTTCGAGGACATGCTGTTCGAATCGTCGCCAAAAGCATCCCTGTAACCGGATCAACTCGGCCTTCAGCGTGGGGGAACGATATGAGAATCCACTCCGTTCGTAGCGAACGATCCAGACGTGATGGTTTCGGTATTGGAACGACGCTGCGTATCACCCTTCGAGAAGCGAATCCCGTCGATAGACATCGAACCGTAGACGACTGGTGCATGCTACGCCAGATGGCTGTTCTCGGTAGGAAGAATATAGTCACAACCGTCACCCTTAGAGGTCCGTTCTACTGGAATGACGGACGTCCAATCGAGTCTCGGATACACTCCCGTCAAATCAGGGGGAGCGACGTTCCAACGACGGATGAAAGCTGGATGGAGCTACGACTTGCGTTCGAAGGCCGCAACCTGCTCGTTGATTTCGCGAAGTCGCTCGGGGTCGAACTTCGGTTCCCGGTCGTAGGTGTATAGCCCGTTCGTCTCCTGCTCCACGTCGTAGAGCTGCGTGTAACAGAACGCCCACATGGCCTCGTTTTCGAGTAGCGTCTCGGTCATCCCCCGATAGCGGGCGAAGAACTCCGCCTCGTCCTCGGGACGATCGCCGTATCCCCACCCGTCCTCGGCCTCGGGGTTCCACCAGATACCGCCGTATTCGCTCACGTAACTCAATTCCTCGCTCCACTCGGTGTGACTATGGCCGGTTGGCTCGACCGCCCCCTCGATTTTCCCGTAGGTTTCATGGAAGGTTTCTAGATCCTGTTCGTAGTCGTGAGCGTCCACGAGGTCGGTTTCGACGTGATACCAACCACTCGTGTCGATGACCGGTCGCGTGGGGTCCAATCGCTTCGTCGTCCGGTACACAGTCCGAATGAGGTCGTCATCCTGATGCGATTGGGTTTCGTTGAACGGCGTCCACCCGACGAGCGCCGGGTGGTTGTAATCGCGTTGGATCACCTCCAGCCATTCCTGGAGAAACGGTCCCAGCGTCTCGGTGCGGCCGTGGTCCATTCCCCAGTTCGCGTGTTCGTCCCAGACCAGATATCCCAATCGGTCGGCGTGGTAGAGGTAGCGTGGTTCGAACACCTTCTCGTGAAGTCGAGCACCGTTGAATCCGAGTTCCAGTGAGCGCTCGATATCCTCCCGGAGTGCGGCGTCCGAAGGCGCGGTGTAAACCCCGTCGGGATAGTATCCTTGGTCGAGTACCAATCGTTGGAACACCGGTTTCCCGTTGAGGTAGACGCAGTTATCGCCGAGCGTCACCGACCGGAGGCCGAAGTAACTCTCGACAGTATCGATGGGTTCTCCACCCACCGCGAGTTCGACAGCCAGGTCGTAGAGGTTCGGGTTTTCGGGAGTCCAGAGGTGTGTCTCGTCGATCGGGAGCGTGAATGCAGCGTAGGTGCCATCCGTCATCACCGTCGTCTCGCCGATTGGTTCGTCATCGAACGTCGCAGTGGCGGTGAGGGTTCCCCTTTGAACCGCGCCGCTCAATTCGACTTCCGCGTGGAGCGTATCGTTCTCCGGATCGGGTTGAAATCGTAGGTTCTCTACGTACGTCTCGGGAACTGGTTCTAGCCACACCGTCTGCCAAATTCCCGTTACACGCGTGTACTTCGGCCCGTGTGAATCGTACTCTTGGCTTTGTTTGCCTGCCGGTTGGAGCGTCGATCGAACGTCGTCCTCGGCACAGATCGTCACGACGTTCGTCCCCGGTTCGACGGCATCGGTGACGTCGAATGCGAAGGGAGTGTAGCCGCCACGGTGTGTCCCGACGGACGTTCCGTTGACCCAAACCTCCGACTCGTAATCGACTGCACCGAACCGCAGGTGCAATTGTCCGTCGAGGAATCGTTGGGGGACGTCGAATTCCCGTCGGTACCACACAGCGTCCATGAAGTCGGTGTGTTCGACGCCCGAGAGTTCGCTTTCGGGTGGGAACGGGACTGTGATCGTCTCGCCCAGCGATTCGGCATCCGGAAGGTCTCGGGCACGGCCGCTCGCTCCGTGGTCGATTTCGAATTCCCATTCACCGTTCAGATTGTGCCACGAATCGCGTCGCAGTTGTGGGCGCGGATACTCCGGGCGTGGTGTTGAATCAGTCATCGATTTCTATACACGCAGTATCGCGATTTAATCGTTGTTCCCGGCGACGAACGTTACGTCGACTGGACGGCTGTCATCACGAACGGACGGCGTAAGGTCGTCGGTGACTTCCAAATGCAAACTGAACACCACGGCCGGGACGATGATGACGAGTCCGACAATGGAGACGACGCCCACGAGAACGATACCGGCCATCGTCAACGCACTCGATACCGAGAGCATCGGATTGCGTACGACCCACCCGTAGCCTGCACTGACCGACTCGACGAACCCGTCGCCGTCGGAGAGGCGGCCGACGGTCGTCAACGATACGAGCAGGAGGAATGTAGCCAGATACACACCCGCAATCGACAGGAGGAGGTACTGAATCCCCCCTGTTTCGACGTACTGCACGGCATACAGCACCGTCATCACGGCGAGGAGCATCGGAACAAAACTCATCACCGTCACGTTGAATCCGTGACGGCGGAGCGATTCGCTGACGGTATCCCACCGCGGTCGGTCGTCGTTTCGTAGTGACCGGATCGCCGAGAATGCACCGAGCGTAGCGATCCCGGATGTGACGACTGGGAGTGAGGCGAGGACCCAACAAACGCTGATCACGACGAGCCACGTGCTGTGTCGGTAGACAAACCCGGCGGTTCGCCGGAGCGAGCGTCGATATCTACCGGCGCTTTTTCGCGGTGCTGTCATCCGGTCATCCCCTGGAACTGTACCGCCTCGATGATTCGGTCCTGTAGCAACAGGAAGAGGATGAAAAGCGGGAGCGCGGCGATGACTCCTGAAGCCATGGTGAGGCCCGGTTGGAACGTGAAGGTATCGCGGAGCACGACCAGACCGAGCGGGAGGGTAAACGAACTCTGGCTCTGAAGCACGACCACCGGCCACACGAACTGGTTCCAGTTGAACACGAAGACGAAAATGGCCAGTGCGGACAGTATCGGCTTCGAAATCGGGAGGATGATACGGGTGTAAATCTGGAAGTTCGAGAACCCGTCCAACCGGGCGGCTTCGTCGTACTCGTCGGGGATATCACGGAAGAACTGATAGAGGAGAAAAACCCCGAGCGGATTCGCCACCGCGGGAAGTATCACGCCGAGCAAACTGCTGACGAGCCCCAAATCCGCCACGATGGTGAACAAGGGAACCAGATTCACGTAGAACGGGACGAGGAAACTGGCGACGATAACGCTCAGCAGCAGCGATTGACCGGGCCAGTCCAACCGTGTGAGCGAGAACGCGATCATCGAATCGACGATGAGGACGAGTACCGTCGCGACGGTGGCGACGATGAAGGTGTTGATGACCCACGGGATTATCAGCGAGCTATCGAGCAGTTCGGTGTAGTTGGCGAACGTGATCTCCGGCGGGATGAGGTGGGGCGTCGAACTGATAGCAAATCGTTCCGGTTGGATCGATAGCGATATCATGTAGATGTACGGCAGCAGGAACAGGAACGCGACGCCGTACAATCCGGCGTGAACCGCGACGGTACGTAGTGTTATGCTGGAATCTATACGGCTCGTCAGACCGACGTTCGAGTTGCTCATGCTGAATCACTTCCGATGTACCGATAGTTGACGTACGAGACGCCGACGAGGATGGCGAACAGGAGGTAACCTATCGCCGCGGCGTATCCGAACCGCTGTTGGCTGAAGGCCGCGTTGTAGAGGTAGAAGACCAACGTCGTCGTCACGTTATTGGGTCCACCGTTGGTCATCACGTAGGGTTGACCGAACACTTGGAACTGCTGTATGAACTGAATGATGACGACGAACGCGATGGCGTTTCGCATCTGTGGGAGCGTGATGTCCCGAAAGGCGCGCCACGTTCCCGCACCGTCGAGTTTGGCCGCCTCGTACAGTCGCTCGGGAACGTTCTGCCGCGCGGCCAGCAGGATGACGAAGTTGAACCCGAGGAGCCACCAATCGGTGACGAGGGCGAGTATCGGCATCGCCAACGTCGGGGAGCCGAGCCAATCGGGCGGGCTGTCCATGACGAACCCGAGGTAGTAGTTGACAGGGCCGAACCCGGTGGCGAGGAACAGCGACCATACGATTCCGACGATGGAGACGGTGAGGATGTACGGACTGAAGTAGATCGTCCGCAGGTATCGCCGACCGAACACCTTCCTGTTCACACCGAGCGCCAGCGCCAGACTCAGGACGACCATGGTCGGAACGGTGAGGACGACGAAGTACACCGTGTTCCACAGCGCGTTCCAGAACGCCGGGTCCTGAAACATCGCAGCGTAGTTCCCGAGGCCGACGAACCGCGACCGCGACGGAAAGAGCGGATCCCACTCGAAGAGGCTCATGTACAACCCTTCCAACAGGGGGTACAAAAGGAATAGACAAAAGAAGGCGAGATACGGGAGGGAAAACAGGATGCCGTCGACCGTCTCTCGCCGTTTGAGGTTTTCTCGCAACCGGTTCCGCCGTCCGCGTCCGAATTTGTCTTTAATTGACATCGTTGATCAGTCGTTGGATGGAGTTCACGCCGCGTTTCATGCCCTGGTTGGGCGAGGTGTTGTGCGCGTAAATATCCGGGAAGAAGTTCCACGTCGACGAGTTGTTGACGTTGAACGGCGTCCGGGGTAGGTAGGCGAACTGGTCGTCGCTGGCCATCTCGAAGAATGTGGACAGCGATTTCGGCCACAGCGGCGAGTTTCGAAGTGCATCCGAGTTCAAAGCATCTGTCGCGGCCGGTAAGTGCCCGGCCCGCGTTCCCCATATCGGGTTCTTCTGCGTTATCCACTCGGCGACCTTGACTGCGACGCGCGTCTTCTTTTCGTCTCGACGGGGGTTTCGAGGGAGGATGACCGTGTGGCTTCCCGATTCCGTGAAGCCCCGTTTCTTTCCAGGGGCGACGAACGGTTTGAACATGCTCCAGTCGAATCCGTCGATGGATTCCAATACGGACGCGTACCACGTCCCGTTCATCGTCATCGCTAGCTTATCGTCCTGAAACGCGATGTCGGCTCTGTTTTCCGAGGCGTTCGGGATGTCCCACCCGTACTTTCCGGTTATATCGTGGAGCAGTTGAGCGGTTCCCATTCCGGCCTCGTCGTCGAAGGTCACTTTGGTCATGTCGTCGTTGAACAGTTCACCGCCGCGCTGTTTGTCGAACGCGACGAACGTTCGGAGCATACCGATGGGGTCGAGATACGGGGTCGGTGCGAACGCGTGTGCGTCGGTCTTCTTCGTGATCGTGTCGCACGCCCGTTTGAACTCTTGGAAGTTCTTCGGCGGTGAGTCGGGGTCGAGGCCAGCCTTCTCGAACAACGAGCGGTTGTAGTAGATTCCGACCGGATGTGCGTCAAGCGGAAGGGACAACTGGTCACCGTCAAACTGCATGCGTTCCCACAGCGTCGGCACGTATTTGTCCGCGGCGCTTTCGCTCAGGTATCGATTGTACGGCACGAGCATCCGTTGAAATCGACCCATCAACGCCTGATGCATTATCGCGATGTCCGGCCCTTTATCGGCGACGAGCGCGGTGTACAATTTCGTGTAGTAATCATCCCACGGAATCCGCTGGCGGTCTATTCGGACGTCTCCCAACGGTTGTTCATCGTTGAACCGGTCCACGATGGATTTCATCGTCGCCCCGTCGCCGCCTCCGAACAGCGTCCAGAACTGAACCGTCGTTCTGGCGGTGCTGGCCGAGTTCCCCAGAATCAGGTTTCGGGAACTACAACCGGCCAGCCCCAGGGTGCTCGTGGCGCCGACACCGCCGAGGAGTTGCCGCCTCGTTAGTGCACTGTTCGGTCCCTCCGTTGATGCCATGATAATAAGTAGCGAGGGGAACTGTTTTAAAAATTTTGTTTGATTATATATTATATTGAGGCCCTAAAGCAACCCCCGGGTCTGATGCGATGGATTCCACTGGCCGGTTCGGGACCGGACTCCAGAAACGGACCCGTCCTGTATTCACCGTCGAACTTACGCGTCCTGCCTTGTATCGCTGGTGGGGGCGGTGCTGACGACGTCCTGATAGACGAAAACGTTCTCACCCGTCGCTCTGTCGAAGACGTGTATATCCGATTCGTCGAAAGAAACCTGTAACGTATCGCCTTCCTCGTGCTCCACTTGCCCCAGAACGCGCATCGTGAACTCGGTGTCCCCGCTTCGTAGGTAGAGGTAGTTGTCATCGCCGACGGGTTCGCGTACTTCCAGAACTGCGTCGATTCCGTTGTCGTGAGTCGTCTCGGCGAACGTCATGTGTTCGGGGCGGATGCCGAGTATGAGGTCGTCGCTCGTGCTTCGTTCGAGAATTCGTTCGGCGAGAGGACGGGAGACGGAATAGGTGACGTCGCGGCCGACGAGGGTCGAATCCTCCAAGCGGACGTCGAAGAAGTTCATGGAGGGGCTGCCGATGAACTCGGCGACGAACGTATTTTTCGGTTCGGTGAACACCTCTCTTGGCGTTCCGACCTGTTGTACCTCACCGTGGTTCAGGATGACGACCCGATCGCTCATCGTCATCGCCTCTTCCTGATCGTGTGTGACGTAAACGGTAGTCGTCTCGAGTTCCTCCTGAATCCGTTGCAGTTCGGTCCGCATGTGCGACCGAAGCTTCGCGTCGAGGTTCGACAGCGGTTCGTCCATCAGGAATGCTGCCGGGTCGCGGACGATGGCACGACCGGTCGCCACGCGCTGTTGTTGCCCGCCGGAAAGTTCGCTGGGTTTCTTGTCCAACTGGTCCTCTATTCCCATCATCTCCGCCGCTTCCCGCACGCGATTTTCTATCGCTTCGTCTGCCTTGTCGGAGTTGAGTTTCAATCCATAGGACATGTTCTTCTCGACACTCATGTGGGGGTAGAGCGCGTAGTTCTGGAACACCATCGCGATGTCGCGGTCTTGCGGTTTCACGTCGTTAATCTGCCGGCCACCGATGGAGATCGAACCGTCCGTGATGCTCTCCAATCCGGCGATCATTCGGAGGACGGTCGATTTTCCGGACCCCGACGGACCGACGATGGTGATGAACTCCCCGTCTTGGATATCGAGGTCGAAGCCGTCCACCGCGACGATGCCGCCATCGTACTGTTTCTTCACGCCATCGAGACGTATCCCGCTCATAGATAGCAACTTCATCGTCTATAATGTATATACCTTTCCTAAACAATCAAATCAATTAGTTGTTTGCACGATGTTTCTTTTCTATGAAATATACTTCGAAAGCTGTGAAACGGCGGCCTACGAGCGATGAGCGGGATGTCGAGCGTTCCCGCGGAGAGCGGATTATCGAACGGAGAACCCGGCAACCGTAGACGCCGCCAGTTCCGCCGTCAGGACGCCGTCTTCGACCGAAACGTCGAGGTCCGTCGCCTCGAACTCGTCGGCGTTGTCCACGGTGACCTCCGCCTTTGGGTTGTGTTCTGCGAACAGGACTTCGGCGTCAACCCAGTTCGGGTCTTGGATCCCTTCGAGGGCGATTTCGACGGAGCGCGCCTCCCGACAGTCGAGGTTCGTGACGGTGATGAAGACCCCATCGTCGTCCGTCGACGCGGACGCTTTGACAAGCGGGAGGTTGGTTTCAGCGAGGTCTCGCGACGGCGCATCGACAGACGTCCGGACAGCTTCGTTCCCTTTGTGGTTGGCATAGAGATCGAAGACACGGTACGTCGGCCGCGCCCACGCATCGTCGCCGTCCGTTTCGACGAGACACTGGAGGACGTTGACCGTCTGGGCGATGTTCGCCATCGTCATGACGTCGCTGTTCTCGTTGAACACGTCGAGAACCGCGGCGGCCGACAACGCGTCGAGGACGGTTCCGGGCTGTTCGAGTCCGCTTTCGGGGACCGATTCGGGATGCCACGAGCCCCATTCGTCGATGATGACGCCGATGTCGCGGGTGGTCGCAACCGCGTTGATGGCCGCTGCAATGCGCTCGATGTGGTCCTCGATTTCGAGGGCTTCGGCGAGAAACCGGTCGTACTGGTCCTCGTCGGCCTCGGAGACGGAAAAGGAGCGTCCGTAGTAGTGGTGGAGCGTGAGATGGTCGAGGGGAAACTCGACACCCCAACTGCTGCTACCGATTTCCTCCATGAATCGGCGGTTCCAATCGTGGTTCTCGAACCCACACGCGATGAGATCGAGGTCGTGGTCGAGCATCAGTTTGTCCATACTGCCGACGTAAGTAGCGTATCGACGGTACTCCCGAGCGTACTGTTCGGGCGTCATCTGTCCACCACAGCCCCAGTTCTCGTTCCCGAGTCCCCAGTACCGCACGCCGTACGATTCTTCGTGCCCGTTTTCGCGTCTCCGGTCGGCGAGTTCGGTATCACCGTCGTAGTTACAGTATTCGACCCAATCTACCGCCTCCTGAGGATCTCCTGAGCCCACGTTCGCGGCGAGATACGGTTCCGTGTCGATGTGTTCACAGAGTTCGAGGAACTCGTCAGTTCCGAACGCGTTGGACTCCTCGGGGCGCTCGCCCGTGTCCTGCGCCCAGAAGAGATTTCGACGGCGAGGACGGTCCTCTCGCGGACCGATGCCGTCCTCCCAGTGGTAGTCGTCGGCGAAACAACCGCCCGGCCACCGAAGCACGGGTATTTCGAGATCGGAAAGCAAGGAGACGACATCCTCCCGGAAGCCGATCTCCTCATCGGCTTCGCCGTGCCAGATTCCGTCGTAGATACACCGTCCGAGGTGTTCGGAGAAGTGGCCGTGGAGCTCGGGCGCGATACGGTCGATAACCGCCGCAGTGTGAACTGTGACGCGAGCGTCTGTCATACACTTCGATGATATTTCTTGGACCGAGCATAAATTAACCGGTTATTGACCGATATGATACCTGTCACCGTATGCGGGACTGGCGATTCGTTTCACTCGAGAGCACCAACTGAACTCGATACCAGCCATCTCTGTTACAGCAATCGACCGGGTACTGACTACCCGCGGATCGAGAAAAGAGAATACGTCGTTCCGACGTAGTCGGAGTGAATTCGCCGAATCTTCCAAATACGTTGACGAATAACGAGGGTATACGGACACGCGATGAAAAAAGGGATCTCCACGTTTAATACACCCTCGTAGTAACCATCGACAGTTGGAATTCGACAATATCGGATCCGTACATTCTTGAAGATAATGGATAAAAGGGGGAGAAGGCGGGCACTCGCTAGCGATTTGGTTACAGTCCTAACCTTGTAATGATCAGGCGACTTTGGGGAGTATTTGATCCGACGATATCGGATACACCGTCCGACACACATCTCGACCGAAAGGGGCGAAACCATCAGCCGGTTTATTTTTCACGACGATACTCTTTTAACACTATCCGGCAATCGTTCAGTATGCGCTATTACCGACTCCCCGGTGGAGAGCGTTCAGCGATGAGTTCGCTCGTTGCATTGGATGCCGACGGAACCGCATACGACTTGCGTTCAGCGTCACCCGATCTCGGGTCGTTTACGGCCCTCGCTCGGGCGGCAAACGCGAGTAACGAAACCATCGACGCCGTCGCCCGAAAACGCCTCAACGACGCCGATCATATCGACCCCCACACCCTCGGTGAGGATGTCCTCCAACCCGTCATCGCCGACGAAGTATGGGCGGCCGGCGTCACGTATCAAATCAGCGAGGAGGCGCGCAAAGCGGAGAGCGGGAAACCCGAGGTGTATATCGACGTGTACGACAGCGAACGCCCAGAACTGTTCCTGAAATCGACCCCGTCGCGAACGGTCGGTCCCTCGGAGGACATCGGCGTACGGGGCGATTCGGAGTGGAACGTCCCTGAACCGGAACTCGGAGTCGTTCTTCACCACGGTAACATCGTCGGATATACCATCGGCAACGACGTTTCCAGCCGCGACATCGAGGGGGAAAATCCGCTGTTCCTCCCGCAAGCGAAGGTGTACGACCGCTGTTGTTCCATCGGACCATGTGTTGCGAGCGAGGAAACGGTCGGAAACCCACACGACCTCGAAATGTCGTTGACCATCGAACGCAACGGCGAGACAATGTATGAGGACTCGACATCCACGAGCGAGATGGCGACCACATGCGAGGAACTCGTCTCGTATCTCGAACGTCACAACAGTCTCCCCGAGACGGTAGTTCTGCTCACGGGGACTGCCCTCGTTCCACCCGAGTCATTCACCCTGAGCGAGGGCGATGATGTCATTATCGACATCGACGACATCGGCCAACTCGTCAACGGTACGGTCACCGTCTGAACGGGTGAAAGGTTTGTCGCAGTCCCATTCCGTCCGCGAGAAGCCGCCCGGATCACAGTATCTTTGTACTCGACGGGCGTAGTTCGTGTCTTCGAGAAGTACGTTCGACCGTTCGCTGGCGCGTCTTTCGTCGCGGTTACCTCGAACTCCGCCGAATCAACGATGCCGTTCGCCGAACGACCGACGCGGAGTTCGTACGGTCCCGACCCGACCGCGAGGTTCATATCGCGGTCGTAAAATGCAAGCTGGGATGTGTCAACGTCGAAACCTTGCTCTTCGCCACGCGTCCGGATGGCGTCGAGCGGCGTCGTCCCCTCGAGTTCGACCGCCGCCTCTGGATAGTGGGCAGCGTACGCGTAATCACCCATCAGTTCCTGCGTGTCGTCGGCCTTCGGTCCGATGCCCGCGCAGGCGACAAGGTCCACTTCTGCTTGCTCGTACGCGCTGGCGTGGCGGTACGTCATCGCGAGTCCTTGGTCGTTTTACGTCTCGGGGTCCGAACCAGTTCCGGTAAAGGCGCTAGTGATCGCTTTCATTGGTCACGAATCACATCTGAGTTATCCGAATTAGACGATAAAGTCTGTGACCGGTCAGCACAGAAGATTGCGGACTAGAGATATAGAGTGGCAGTCAGCGATTCGCCGATAACGGATCGATATCGGTTATGTGCATCCGAAACGACTGCACTGGGAAGGCGTTCTATCGTTGTAGCGGATGAATATGGCTGAAATCGGGCGTTTTAACGTATGATCGGAGTATTCATGGCAAAATCTCCCAACCATTATAATTCTCTATTATAGAAAATGATAGAGAAGTACTATAATATTGTCGACGATACTCGAATACGACTTCAAGTGAACTCTGCAAGATCGGGTCGAATAACGAATGTACATTACATCGTTAGCAATGTAATTCTTATCTGAATCAGAACTACATGACACGTAGGATCTATTCACTGACTTATGAGATCCCAAATATCCCGTTCTCCATCTCAGGAATGATTGACTTTGAATAAATCGACCCTCGATATGGGACATAGTCCGGTAGTGTTCAATAATATCACAAACAATAAAGATAATTAGTCGATAAGCCGATTTCTCGTCTGGTTTTTCAGTGCAGAAGAGAATTGAAAAATGCACATCCTGACGACTGCCAGCGATACGGAGGTAATCAGCGCAAACGAATCACAGTACGGACGTGAATACTGAGTTCAACCCCACCACCTCACGTGAAATGCTGCTGAAAAGCACAACGGAAATGTAAGACAGAGAATCATTCGTCCAGCCGTTGGTTGATTGTGTAAACAGAGGTATATTCGACAGTAGTATTCAGATACATAACCTGACATTCCTATAGTCGGTAATTCCTCAGTAGGGTACCGATTCTATATCCCAGAAAGCCTTGAAGGAATCGATGAATGGACATGGGAGTAGCCGATAAGGAGACAAAGAACACATCCAACTCGACATCGCCACCGATCCTAATGACAATTATAGCAGCAGTATTGTCGGAATCGGTGGCATCGCAGGACGAACTTGATACAAAATTAGTAATGCGGACTCCCACCGACAGTGAATCTCGTTTGTGAGAGCCAGGACCTGTGGAAACAATATAGCGCCATATAGTATATAGATGGCTGTACTCGCTCGGCCGTACAGCCAATCGCTGAATTCTTGACCGTGATCAGAGTAGATCGGGAAGCAACTGCAACCATTTTACGAACAGAAGTCAGTCACTCGGTATCCTGGGTCGTTTCCAATGGTGGCGTCAAATATCTCCACGTCGCTCAACCACTCGCAGAATCCACGGAGTGGTACAGCAGGAACAGGACATGTGGACGGACACCGTTGTGGCACAACTATCGCTACTTGCGGATTAGTATCTATTTGGACGATGCCTCTGCGTTACCGCTACATTTCCAGGATGAGTTTTGGTACAACGTCGTTTGCGATGTTAGAAGTTCGTGCGATGTTTGCGATTCCTGTGATTCGTGTAGTTCGCACACGACAGCTAGAGAAGTCGGAGAATTAATTGGAGTATTGGCGTATTCGAGGTTTGCGAACTTCAAGATTCTCAGGATGTTCACGATTCGCGGGGAATCGTAGAGTACGTTATTTCCGATTTGTTTTTTAGCCCTTTGACCGACGAAAGCGCGTCACGTACGGTAAACTTCGCACACTGTTTGAGGTTCGATCGAGCTTCACGATTCTTGCGATTCGTAAGATTCGAATGATTCGTACGATTCGTACGATTCGTACAGTTCGCTCGTAACGTTTATACAATCATCGTGAGACAATTGGAGCAGAGGCGCTCGCGAGGTTTACGAACTTCGAGATTCGGAGGATGTCTGCGATTCGTACGAATCCCATAATTCGTGAAGTTCGCAGAGTGCAGGATCAATCATGGAAGAGGAACACAACAACGGAGAACCGCGCGCCGTTTCTGTCGGCGTACTCAAAGGCGGGTTCGGGAAAACAACGACGGCGATTAACCTCGCTCGTGAGTTAGCTCATCGAAACAGCTCAGCTCTCGTTGTCGACCTCGACGACAACGGCCACATGAGCCAAAACCTCGGATTCACAGAGCAGTACAGTGCCGAAGAGAATCACGCCGAGGCCGTTCTCATCGACGGTGAGGAACCAACCCGATACATTCAAACAGTTACGCATGGACTCGATATTTTCCCTGCCCACGTACAACTCGAAGACGTCCAGGGTGGCCTAAAGGAGGCAACAATGGGAACGACACGACTAAAGGAGAATCTCATCACTCCACTGCTCGGTCACGAGTACGACTACATCGTGGTCGACTGTCCAGCAAATCGCGGGAAGTTGAACGACAACGCCATGTACGCAACAGGGAACATTATCATCCCCCTTCGTGCAGAGAGCGGATACGAAAGCGGACTTTCGAGCACCGTTCAACGACTCGTGCAAGAAGCACGGCAGTACTTCGAGTTGAACATCCTCGCAATCACACCTACAGACTTACAAGATCGTATCGACCAAGACACGCGCGACCGTTCACTCCTCAAGGAAATTAACAATCGGGATGGTGTATCGAAGCTCGTACCGAACTATGCACGAATAACCGATGATGATTGGGAAGCGATCGACCAAGGGAAACAAAACGGGAATCTGCCGGGGATTCGACACCGAGCGGCGATCGATCGTGCGCACGATGAAGGTGTTCCACTCCGAGAGTATGATGAGACCTGCGACCAGCTCGAAGCCTACGACGAACTCGCTCAAATCGTCGAGCATGGGGAGGTAGTGCACGAATGACGGCGTTTGACGATCTCGAAAATGCGATCAACGAGGAAACAGAGAAGACACCAACTGCGAGCAGCTCGTCCGATTCGAACGAATCCCACGAATCTGACGAGTCTCAAACATCGAACGAATCGCAAACATCGAAGGAGGTGAAAGATCCACGAAAAACGCCTGCATTCGAATTTTCACCGGATCTACGACGGAGTATCTACACACGAGAAGATTCCTGGCAGGCGTTTGAGGATGCACGTGATCTAGAGATGACGCGACAATTGCGGGATGCAGGCGTTCGAAACCACACGAGCCGTGAGGTGCACGATGCGATGGTTCGATTAGCGGCGGATAATCCCGAAGAGATGGCGCAGTTAATCCTTGACGCACGCGGTATCGACGAAGAGTAGACGCAAGCCGAAGTTGCCACTATACACTTCCACAGTCCACATTGCAAGCGGACAATATCGTATTCCTCGGCAATGCTCATTTGAAGAGCGTAAATTTCTCAAGTTAGTATTGAATACTAACGACAGCTAGCATGGATCATATGAGTCGTTGATAGAGATAATCAACGAGATCATCGAACGTTCAACTTCCGATCAGCTGTTTTGAAGATCCGAGACGATATTCTGTTTGGTTTTTGGCTGTTCGAATACAGTATCGAGCACCATATCCGAGTCGCGCAAGAGAGAGTGTTCCCGGTAGCTTCCTTCACTCTTTCCACCGCCAGTATGCCGATTTTCAGTGACATCACTAAAGGCCCATTCCTTCAATAATTCCAGTACCCGCTGATGACTGAGGGGATCAGTTCCTTCACTCGTACAGACATCTTCGTACACACGGTAAATCTCGCCTGTGCTAAAGGCTTGCTTCAGAGAGGATTTCTGGAGATAGGCGAGTGCAAACAGGACATATTTCGAATGGGGAGTTGATCCCCGAATTAGCTCTTGGAATCGAGACATTTCCGCATAGTCCTGTGCTGCATCGACATGCTCTTCCGTCACACCGGAGTCCCCATTTCGAGCCGCCAGCTTTCCTGCGCTCGAAAGGATCTCAATCGCTTTCCGTGCGTCACCATGCTCACGCGCGGCGAGCGCTGCTACGCGTGGGATAACACCCTCTTCGAGAACATCCGGTTGGAATGCATCTCGCCGTTTACTCAGAATTTCACGAATTTGACCGGCGTCATATGGATGAAAAACGAGTTCGTCGTCTTGAAAACTGGACTTCACACGCTCGTCGAGATTTTCGTAATACTCGATCTTGTTGCTAATCGCAACGACGCCGATATAGCAACCCGTTTTACCACTCTCTTCGGCTCTAGAGAGTTTGAATAAGATTTCATCGTCACCCAGTTTGTCGATCTCGTCGATGATGGCAATGAGGACATCAGCGTCGTCGAGGAGCGTATAGAGGTAATCCATGTACTCGCTCGATCCGATCCCCTTATCTGGAATACCGAGTGAGCGAGTAGATTGATATTCAGCCTGTTGGGAAAGAGATCGAGCGACGCGAGTAATGGTGTTTGCTTGATCACAATCGATATAGGCAGAAATGAGAGAGACGTCGTTAGTTTGGGCGATCGCTCGAACACGTCCCGTAACGTGTCGGGAGACGAGCGATTTACCGGACCCTGTCTTTCCGTATACGATCGCATTTCCCGGTGGATCACCAAAAACACCGGGTTGGAGCAACTCTTCTATATCTTTGATTTCAGCATCACGACCGACGATACGGTCGCTGTCAGGAACATGGCCAATTCGGAGAAGTTCACGGCGCGCGAAAATAGAGTCATTACGCTTGGTAAGAGGATCGTCAGTGAGATCTTCTGGATCCGGCGTGGGGATAGGATCATTTGGCATGTTATTACAGCGTTTCAAGAAGGAACATCTTAGTTCTACCGCTCCCCCTGTTTTCAGTGAAAAGAGTAGAACGGGTATCGAGAGCGTATGAGTATAGACAACCAGTGGTCTAAAAGTGACGAGAGACACCCCTCGCTTTCAGTGAAATTAGCAGAGCGAGTGGCTACTCGATTCGATGAGAATACGCTAACTTAAAAGGGCGATAGTAACCGCATCGTCAGACACCACGTTTTCAGTGAAAAATACGGTGAATGCAGTCGATTTTCGAGCTCCAATATTTCCCGTATAAATCTCCTCTACCCATAGATACTTACTATACTTACTAGTTAAACTAGTAGAGTAGTTGAGGTTCGGTGGTAGAGTAGTTGAAGTTCAACTAGCAGTTCTATTTTCACTGAAAATGAGGGGTCTCTCTAGTGGGAGATATTCAACTTCCATACTGTGAGGAATCGACACTCGTTTCACTGAAAACGAGGGGTGTATGGATCCGTCGAACGTACTCTCAACCCCTGTAGAAATGACCTTCCACTGCCTCATGTATTTCTCTTACCGTGGTGATGAGCTGACCTCCGACTTCGAGTTTTTTCCTTCCGCTGTGAGTAGGCTTATGAACCATCGCGACTACTCGGGTGGCCCGTCCCACTCCTCACCGTTATCTTGGGGAGCATACCCGATGGTCTCGTGGGCATATTCGAGATCATCGAGCCATCTACGTTGATTGTTGCTCACTCCGTAGAAATGATCCCACTCCACCGAGTCGTCCTGAAGACAACACTCGACCAGTCGTGCCAAATCCCTCCTCGATTGCCACAGTCCTTTCATCCGGGCAACCTGTTCTTCGTATTCATCGCTCCCACGCTCGAAGTCCCCGTTTTCAACGCCCCGTTCGGCGTCACCGTACGGATGATCGTACTCCGGACCCCGACAAGCACCGATACGTAACCCGTAAAACTGAATGTCGTGAGCCTCCGCGGCCAACCGGCCAAGATCCTCGCCGTAGCTCTTAGTTACCCCATACCGGGAGTCCGGTCGGTGGGGCTCGTCGTGACCGGCAGTGATACCTTGTCTATGATATACTTCCGGAGCGTTTCGAACTTCTACCATCCCGACCGCGTGGTTCGAGGACGCAAAGATGAGAGTGTCGAGGCCGGCGTCGACAGCCGCTTCATAGACGTTGTTGATCCCCTCTAGATTATCTGCCAGTGACTGTGACCAACCCAACTCACGGGAACTAGCCCCACCTGTCCCCGGAATCAGCGCCAGATGGACAACGGCATCCTGCCCATCGAAATGTGGTCGGAGTTCCTCGTAATCCCGTACGTCGGCGCGGACGGCCTCACCCGGGCCATCAACGGATTCGATATCAAGTAACGTGAACTCATAGCGGTCGTCGTCTCCGAGATGGTCTGTGATAGCCGTCCCGACGATACCCCCTGCGCCGGTGATTAATACGTTCATATTGACTACTGTACGGATTTCTACTTAGCTTTTCCTTTAATCAAGAGTAGATCCAACTAAATTAAATATTGGGTTCATTTACATATATTCTGGCAATTGAGGCAGTATTCTCCATTATCGAATGGACAATATCCAGACGGACTAATAGCTAGCATTCGTGTGTTATCTCTCGAGCAGTGGTGGCAAAAATCCCGACCCAGGGAGGTCTACTTCGCAAGCATGAAACCGGGTCATGCCCACGTATAGGCCGGAATTCGTGATGCTGCGGTAGTGGTGTGGTGGTCACCAAACCGATGGTGAAGGTGGTTTGCAGCGAACTACCGAATCGAAGGACGTCAACCGTTCTGACTCTGGTTCGATCGGTAGCGGTCGAGTGAACCTCGACCATTTCGGGCTAGGACTGATTTCAAAAAATGAGTTTTGACCAGTCTCTCAAAAACGTCTGTACCAGTTCCCCGATGCAACTGATGCGCAACTTCCCAAGCGGTAGTTTCACTTTCACTACGTGGCCACGGGATATGGTTGAACCATCCGTATCATACAATCAACGAACTATGACACGATTAGAGCATCTACACCCGGATACGTCGATGGATCGATCGACGACCCGAATGTTCATCATCGTTGCGGGAATCGTACTCGCACAAATGACGCTTCAAATATCGCTTGCAACCGGTCTGTCTCGCTGGCCAGCGATGGGGGCAGGGGCCGTGGTTGCGTTCATCGCTGGGGTGAGTCTGGCCGGGTATGAGACGAGTTCGACAGTACGAAAGCAGACTCCTACCCGTAGTTCGCTGAAGTAGACTCCAAACAGCCGGTTCATACCGATTCGGAACTTGCTACTTGTGCTGACACTGGTTGGTTTCGCCGTCGATATCGACCAAGTGACAGAGATGCACACTCAGGCCGACCAGTTTGGTTTTCGATCAAATTCACCAGACTAGTCGAGATGACTAACGAGATCCACGAGAACCCCGCTGAGCATCACTACGTCGTCACACTACACAACGTGACGAACAATATGGTTGCTTCGACAGCGGACCGTGCTTTCCAATCATGTACCCGGAACTGACAATCCGGCGGCTAATGAACTATCGAATGATCGTATCTCTCACTCGCTAATCTCGATTTCGACCAACTCCTCTCCCGCATCGACTTCCGATTCGTTGTCCACGAAATACTGGGTGATCGTTCCCGACTGTTCAGCCGTGATGTCGTGGAAGTTCTTCATCACACCGACGAGACCAATAACATCCCCTGCTTCGACGGAATCTCCCTCCGTGGCGAACAGTTCTTCGTCCGGGTCCGGCCGGCGGTAAAACACGCCGGGCATCGGGGATTGCATCGTGATTTTTTCAGTCATGATCCACGCTCCATTGTATCATCAGTATCGATACTCCGGATATGTTTGTATATGCTTCGTCCGATAGAGCGTCGTGACCGGGTTATATTTGATGATTGTATCATTCGCTGAGTGTGGATTGAATTGCTTCGAGTCGTTCGGTGTGCTCGGTTCGTGCAGTAAGTGCCTCGTCGATGGTCACAGCTTCGAAGGAAAACGACTGATGCGTTCGATGTTGCGCGAGGCGGTTTCGGTCGGGGCTGATAACCGTTCCAATCGTCGCATAGCCTCCACCAGTCACAGCGTCCCGCATCAGAACGATGGGCTGTTCTGGAACTTGAATCGACCCGACTGGATAGCCCAAATCCACGACGTTCGAAGGGTCCGGTCCCGCACCGAAGGGTTGTTCCCGTTCGATAAACTCGAGATCGATTCCCTCCACCCGATACCCGACACGATCTGCCTCGGGCGTCACAGTCCACTTGGCGTCCAAAAACTCCACCTTACTCTCGTCGGTGAGTCGATAGTCACACAAGCCCATGACGACGCGAATTGGGGCCATATCACCGTATCCCGGTCGGAGTTCATTGGGCACACGCCTCTTGTCATGTACCGAATCGCCATCCACATTCCCGATTGGGAGTGTGTCTCCACTTTCGAGCGATTTCCCTTCGTGGCCACCGATTCCGATAAGTGTGTACGTCGACCGGCTTTCCATCATGAGCGGTACATCGATTCCACCCTGAACGGCGAGGTAACTTCGGGCACCCTCGGTCGAAAAGTTGAACGACAGGACGTCTCCAGCATCGATCTGGTATGATTCCCAAGTATCGACTGATTCGTCATTTATCGTTGCGTCCATATCGGCACCGGCTATGGCGATGACGGTGTCCACGTCGAATTTGAGATCTGGACCTTGATACGTGACTTCCAGCGTCGCTTCGCATTCATCGTTACCGACGAGATAATTTGCGACCTTGTGGGAGAACAGGTCCATTGCTCCGGATGGTGGCATTCCGATGTGATAATGACCGAACCGGCCGAGATCTTGGACCGTAGTCGAAATTCCGGGTTCCAACACTTCGATCATTCGTACAGCACCTCCACGAGTTCCTCGTTGTACGTTTCAGGGTCCTGGAAAAACTCCTCGGGTGAGAATTTAACCGATTCGTACCGGTATTCGAACGTCCCATCGTCGATTTCCGTCCGAATGCGGTCGTACTCGTCACGGTCGATTTTTCTGAATTTCATTATATCTCCGGGCTGTGGGAACACCATCGACTCCGTGAAGTCGGGGAGGTTCTGCTCGACATCCAATACCTCGACAGGGGTTCGACCGAACAACTGATAACCGCCGGCTCCCTGAACCGGATAAATCGCCGTGAACGCCCCCCCATAGCCGATCGCCCGACTCGGGGTATCGGTCCTCGGTTGAACGTATTTCGGAACTTCGATCTGCTCATCGCGCGGAACCATTTGGAACGTCCACGGGAGGCCCGGCACGAATCCGATCATCGTCACCATATGCGGGGCCCCCGCGTGTGCATCGATGAATGCCTCCGGAGTTTCGAATCCGTTGATACGTGCCGAATACTCCAAATCCGTCGCGTTCGGATCTTGATGGTTGTCACGGAAACGCATCAGCGTTTCATGTGTCCATGGATCGTCATAGAGTACGGGAAAGTCGATGATGCGAGTCTCCCACTCGTATTCCGAAAGGTGTATCTCGCGGTTAAGGTCTTTCAGTTTGGCAACGAGCGTGTCCGGCTCGATCAGGTCCGGATCGAAGTGAAGCAGGTAGGACGCGTTCGCAGGACACACTTCGATAAGTCCGGCCAGATCCATCTCCCGAATCTGTTGCGTAATTGCCATCGCCTTGAAGTTGGCGTCGAAACTCATCTCCTGGTCTAACTCGACGAAGATGTGGTCGTCACCGCCGTATTCGTACCGTGGTGACGGTAACTCCGTTCGTTGGATTTGTGATCCGGCCATGGTATAAACAAACACACCCCATGCGGAACCGTATAGTTATCGACGGATAGCAACTCTATCGATTCTGTTTCGAGGAGAATGTAGTCTGTGAGACATGGATGGCTACTTCGGTATTATATGCCGCGGGACCGATACTCATATACAATGTTTGATCGTGTAATGGTCGCGAATCGTGGTGAGATTGCCGTCCGCGTCATCCAAGCTTGCAACGAACTCGATATCGAGTCGATAGCCGTCTATAGCGATGCGGACGAAAACGCACGCCACGTTCGCCTCGCGGATGAAGCGTACCACATTGGCCCTTCTGTCGCCCGCGAGAGTTATCTCAACCAGGACTCGCTCCTCGACGCTGCTCGAAAAGCAAAGGTCGATGCCATCCACCCGGGGTATGGATTCCTCGCCGAGAGCAAATCGTTCGCTGCAGCAGTCGAAGAGAGCGATTTCGTCTGGGTCGGTCCACCGAGTCAGGTTATGGAGCAGTTCGGTGAAAAAACGAAAGCTCGGAAAATAATGCAACGAGCTGATGTCCCGATCGTTCCTGGCACGACGGAACCGGTCACAGACATCGAAACAATACGCCAATTCGGTCACGAACATGGCTATCCGATCGCAATCAAAGCCGATGGCGGGGGCGGTGGGAGAGGTCTCAAAGTCGTCCACGAGGAGGGCGAAATCGAAGAGCAGTTTACGAACGCGAAACGAGAGGGGGAGGCGTACTTCGACAACTCGAACGTGTACGTCGAACGCTACCTCGAAAACCCACGACATATCGAAGTTCAAATCCTGTGTGATGAACACGGTAACGTCCGGGACCTTGGCGAGCGCGACTGCAGTATCCAGCGACGACAGCAGAAGCTCATCGAAGAGACGCCAAGTCCGGCATTGACCGCGACAGAGCGAGAGAACATACGGAGTGCAGCGCGAAAGGGAGCAGCTGAAGCGGACTATGTTAATGCTGGAACGGTGGAGTTCCTATACGAGGATGGCGAGTTCTATTTCCTCGAGGTGAATGCGAGAATTCAGGTCGAACATCCGATCTCGGAGATTGTCACGGGACTCGACCTCGTCCAGTGGCAACTCAAAGTGGCCGCGGGGGAACCACTCACGTTCGAGCAAACAGATATCCAATCCCGTGGGACTGCGATGGAGTTCCGTATCAACGCGGAAAACCCGTCTAACGAATTTGCACCGATGCCAGGGACGGTTGACCGATATCGACAACCACGTGGCATTGGAACCCGTGTCGACGACGGAGTCGACGAAGGTGACAAAATCAGTCCCTACTATGACTCCCTTGTTGCCAAGTTCATCGTCTCCGCGGAAGATCGACCACACCTTCTCCGCAGAGCAAAACGAGTGCTTCAGGAGGCTGAAATCGAAGGCGTTCCGTCCACCATTCCATTCCATTTAGCGATGCTTGATGACGATGCTTTCCGCAACGGAGAGTATTCTACGAAGTATATCGACGAGGAGTTCAGCATGCCATCCGAAGAGGCGGAGTGAGAAGACGAGAATCTTTCAAACACGGGACAAAACCACTGAACGAGCTTGATACCCAGGTGGATGTACACATTTCACGCGATTTCCTCAAGTGACGTGAGTTGGATATCGTGTTCGTCCACCTGTTGGTGAATGGTTTCGAGGAGTTCAACCGCGTTCGGTCCATCGCCGTGAATACAGATACTCTTTGCAGGAACGTCGATTTCCGTCCCGTCTTCGGCGGTCACTTTCCCATCGATTGCGATATCGAAAAATCGCTCGGCGACCAGATTCAGATCTTTTGGCTCCATCTGTTGTTCGACGATGAGACTTCGGTCCGGACGGTACGTGAGATCGACGTATCCCTCAAACACGGAGCGAAGTTCGTCGTACTCCTGTGCGACCTCGTAGATGTTCATATCCGTTGCGAGGTAAATGAGGTCCTCGTTCACATTGAGGATTCCGTCCATTACCGCCCGAGCGTGCTCACTACTTTCCGAGAGCATCGAATACATCGCACCGTGCGGTTTGACGTGTTGGACGGTCGTTCCGTGCCGCTCGGCAAACGCTTGCAACGCACCCAACTGATAGGTGACGTAGTCGCGAACTTCCTCGGGACTCGCGGCCATCGTTCGACGCCCGAACCCCATCTTGTCGGGGAGGCCGGGGTGTATTCCGATTCCAACGTCGTGTTCCGCAGCGAGAGCAACAGTGTCGTCCATCACGTGTGGGTCGCCTGCATGATATCCCCCTGCAATATTGGCGGATGTGATGTATGGCATCACTTCTTCGTCCCGTCCCATCGTCCAGTTCCCGAAGCTTTCCCCCATGTCGCAGTTGATGTCGATAGTTACCATACCGAATACGTGGTCAGAGAGAAGGAAATAACTTCGGCCACATACCGAGCGTGCTCGGCATGCTACGAATCAGTTAGATTCCATCGGTACACAACCCTTCCAATGCGGCACTTCACCGCGATGAACGTCTGTTGCCATCTTCTTTCTAATATGGATATACTATCATTCCACCAATCGACGAGCTTCATTTAGTGAAGCTACTGACGTCGATGTGTTCCCGGTCATCGGTCTCGGGAACGCTATGCGATGGGTGATGTCGACTTCATGGTTCTCACCCGTCTACAGGATCGAAATCGGATGGACGAAGTCATCGATCAGATGGTTGCTATCGATGGTGTTAACGAAACCTCCTCTCGATTCGTGATCGGTACTAACGGTTCGCAGCACTGTCTTCCCTATCCATCACGATTTCCTCCGTTTCGAGAATCACACCACAACATCCTTTCACTACTATTCTAAACAGCACTCCGACAGTGATAAGCCAGGCAATACCGATTCAACTTCACACTCACAGTAGTAGCACGGAGGCACAAAAATCATGAATCCCCGACATCTCATCAACCAGAGTTCGCTGGTCCTTGCTGGGTTGACAATGGCGATCACGCCGGTTGCTGCCCATTCGGGGACAACACACGCAGGAACGCCACATGGAATCCTCTTTGTCCTCTTTTTCGGCGGTCTCTGTGCAATGGTCGGTGCCGGTATGGCCGCGCGTCGCAATGTTCTATCGCTTCCTCTCATTGGGGTGCTTCTCACTGCTGGAGCTTTTTCTGCTGTTTTTGGGGGGGTCGGACTCGTCGAAATCCAAGTGGTTGGTCAAACACCACCAACCCTCATCACGATTTATCCTGTTTTAAGCATTCTACTCGCTGGGGCCCTCTCCATTGGTGGGTTCCTTTTCGTTCGATTCAAATATCCGACGAAGCCCCAGTATGCGGTGCTCTGTCTGTTGCTGGCAGGGTGGATTGGATATCCCACAGTGATGCCGAATCAAGGGTACTACAGTCCGCTTGGATACGGTCTCGTGTTGGGTCTCCCATTCCTCATTGCGTATATTATTTGGACCGATGCACGAGGCGTGCTTCAAAGTCTGCGCTTACAAACGATTCCGAAAGTTGTCGGAGTCGGGGCCGGGTTGCTCATGAGCATCTTCTTTGCGTTCTCTGCTGGGACGATGAGCTTCAGTCCCGATACAGGGATTAACGCACCGACGAAGGCGTTTCTGATTCCCTACCAAGTGGCGAGTCCGCTCGTCGTTTGGCCCGCGGTTGAATGGTACTTCCCGTCAATTCCCTTTACTGGCTATCTCTCGGTTGGAACCCTGGTTCTGATGAGTATTTTGGGAGGGTTAATTGGGTTGAACGCCGCTGTGGTGGTTCAGCAGTGGAGTACAGCAGGTTCTGTGGCTGGCAAACAACTCTTTTCAGGGTCACTTGCAGCATCTGGTGCGACTGCGTGTTGTTGCTGTGCGCCAGCCTTCTATGGCGCCCTCAGTGTCCTGTTTGGTACGGCTGTCACGCCGGTCTACTGGTCGTTCATGATTCCGTCGTCACCCGTTGGCAGTACGTTCTTCGCGGCGAGTGTCCTCCTTCTTCTCGGGAGCGTTCTCCAATCGACGGGAGCGCCACAAAGTAAGGTGAGTCGTCGATAACTCTCGCAAATTGAGTGAGCTGCCCCTCAATTAGACTCACAACGGTGGTAAAACCGTAGTTACGTTTTGGTGTGACCTCATCACACAATTCTAACGTCGTATAATTACGTTCCAATCATAATTAATCTCTAAATATAGGTAGCCGAAAATTATCTTACAATCCCTCCGCCATTGGCATATCCAGCAATGTCCAACACAAACCAGCGGTCCCGACGAACCGTCCTGCTCTCCAGCGGTGCTATCGCAATTACTGCCCTCGCTGGCTGTATTGGTGGATCGAAAGAGAACAAGAACGAGGATTCGGGAAAGAATGGTGGCGGTGGGAGTCAAAAAGAAATTCGACTGGGTGCGAAGAAAGAGGGCTGGATGGGTCGTGCACCTGATTCGATCAAGGACAAGAAGAACCCGACTCTCTCCCTGAAACCAGGTCAAAAGTACAAACTCACCTGGAAGAACCTTGATGGCAAAGAACACGAACTTATGCTCTTGGACAAGAATGGAGAAGAATTGAAAAAGAGCGATGATGCCGAAGAGAAAGGCGAGACGGTTACGATGACATTTACTGCGTCTGAAAAGATGGCGAAATACAAGTGTGAATATCATCCGCAAACGATGCGCGGCCAAATCAAACTCACAAACAGCAAGTAGCTGCCTGGAAATCTTTTGCATTCAGTAGGAGTCTCTTTTCTACGCGATCCAAACAGAAGCATTCGTTCCCTCCCACCGTCCGAGTCAGATTTCTTCGAGTAGGTTGATGCTCATGAATCTCGTTTTCCAAACCGAGAGAACTACATACAGTCGGCCCGGTGTGTGGCGGCGCTAGAGCGAGCGGCTGATTTAGGGTTGGCGCGTGCGCCTGGACAGTGTGTGTGTGTGTGTGTGTGTGTGTGTGTGTGTGTGTGTGTGTGTGTGTGTCGTATGTGATTGTGGTGGATTCGAAGGGTCGTGATGCCCTTCGTGAATCAGCCAAAAGAGAAGCGTCTTCTCGATCGGTGTGAACGCTGCTTCAGTGGTCAGTGTGTAGTATCCATCCGATAGAAGTCGGTCTGCACCTGAGATCGATCGGCACGCTTTGCGGAGCTGGATGAGACCTGCATCAGAAATATCGAGCCCTTCTTCTGGTTGCTGTCCACCCCATCGGAATGCTTCTTCGGCCTCGGTGAGCAAGGGCTCGATGTCGTCGAGTTCAATGGACATCGATCAAACCTCCTCCGATTCATCAACATACACTGCCGTTCGAACTCGTTGAAAACCCTCTCTTTGATGCAATATGAGGCCCTCATCGAAGATCTCTCGGAGTTTTGCACCATACTGTGTTGCGCTTTCCGGCGTTTCGACAAGCACCTCGAACTCATATCGATCACCATTAAAGGACTGTTCTTCGAGGCTCCGTGCTATCTGGTTTGCAATCCGTCGTCCGTAAGTGTGTTTCCCGTCGATAATGACGAGGAGGTCGATGTCACTACTTCGATCGGCAGTCCCGCGAGCAACACTGCCGAAAAGGATGACACTCACGAGCGTTTCAACGTCGTCTGATTCTGCAACTTGCTGCTGTAACTCGGTGAGAAATGCTTCGATCGGTTTCCGGAACTCACTCTGGGAAACCGAAAGGAGTGGATCCGGTTTGTGAAGATGGTCATGATCAATCTGTATCTGAGCAGGGCGGCCGGTATCTTGTGTAACGACACCCA
This sequence comes from Haladaptatus sp. CMAA 1909, assembly GCF_043952005.1. Taxonomy (NCBI): domain Archaea; kingdom Methanobacteriati; phylum Methanobacteriota; class Halobacteria; order Halobacteriales; family Haladaptataceae; genus Haladaptatus; species Haladaptatus sp. CMAA 1909. The sequence goes on from NZ_JBIOAV010000002.1 coordinate 436,765, forward strand.
GTTGTTCGAGCAGATCGACTGACCGAGAAATCGTTGAAATATCTGTTTCTATTATTTCTGCGAGTTCGTCGGGTTTCCGGTTAGTCGTGGACGCAAGCATCTCGTCGTCATAGCGGGAAAGTCACTGAATCGGGAGGAGATCCGCCGTTGAATGAGCGACGGCACCACCGCGACCGAGCGTGTCTTCCTCACCGGGCAATCGGAAATAGGTACTGCCGTCGTCTTTCGTGATGCGTTCGAGTTTGTTGCCATCGACAGTGATCCGCTCTTTGTGGACGTTGTCGACGAGCAGGTGGGCACCTTTCTCGAACTCGCGAGCTTGGAGTTCGTCACAGGCCTGTGTCTTGCAGGTGATTGCCTCTCGATGGGCTTGTGCCCCATTGTGACTGAAAACTCCCGAATTCTGTAGGCTGATCCTTTAGTGAGACCTCAGCCCGATCGACCAACTGACGGTAAGAAGTGACCGTCGTTGAGCTCGGCGACAATCTTCGTCTCTGTACCGTTGAGTTGGACCTTCAAACTGGGAGCGAGCGTTCCGCGAAAGAGTTCCTTTTGCTCTTCTGGTGGGAGGTTCCCGACTTCTTTGAGATTGATTGCACCGTGCGAGGTATCGTCCAGTCCGATGAAGTTCTCGAAACTCTCGACCAAGATGTTGTCTCCCTGTGGCATCGCAAGCCACGAATACGCCTGGAACGGTTGTTCTTCGGGGTTGGCGATAACCAGCCCGCTTTCGTTAAGCGGTTCGTAGTCATCATACAGTGAATCGCCCACGAACCCGTACAGAGCGTCAGGACCACTCAGACCAGGTGCGAAAGTGAATTTATGGCTGATGGTGAACAGATACCACTTGCCGTCGTTGAATACAAAGTGAGGGCGCTCGAGCTGTTGGTTGGTTCCGATCGCTTCCATCACTGGCGGCAATAGTTCCCACTCGGTCAACTCATCATTCGTCGCGCGCATGACACCGATGTTTCCGTTGAAGCTTTTCGGGTCGCTTGGATCCTTACTTCCAGTTGGCGTGTTCGCCTCGAATACGACAAGGTCTTCACCCGTTTCGGGATGCTTGAAATACCACGGGTCACGGAACGCATAGACGATACCTTGCTCGCGAGACTGTTCGAGAGTCTGGTACATCTCGCCGTCGGGCGTACCCATGATGGCGTGTTCTTGGTCGCCAGTCAGTTCGACTCCCTTTGGACCCGTTTCGATCGAAGCACCGATGCCCACTGCGGGCCGCTGTCGGAACTCCGGCTCGGGACTGACAGCCGTGTAGAAGTGATAAATCTGCTCTTTGGTCTGATCATACATCGCAGAGCCAGCCCATTGATGATGGCCGAGTGGGGCGTCGAATGCTTTACCACCCTCCTGCCAATTCTTACCGTTCCGCGAGTAGAAGTACCGGATGGTCGCTGCATTGTGGCGGGCACCTGGGACGAGGTCATTAGGTGCCGTGAGTGAGAAGACGATTTGCCACCCGTTAATCTTCACAATGGCCCCATCACGGGTCCGAAGCGGCCACGTGTCCCAGATCCAATACTGATCGGAAATCGAGCTGGGGCTGTCGCTGATTACCGGTGCGGTGGTATCATCAGTCAGTTTGATCTGCTCTGCTTCTGCGCGTGTCCATTGGTCGGTATTCCCTATTTCAACAGCAGTTGCAGAGCCACTCATCGATGAGAGACTCAAACTGGCGACACCAAGACCAGCGGCTGTTTTCATGAAACTTCGGCGATTCGCTTTCGTCGAGTCGTTCTCGTTTACCATCGCAACAAAATCTTTAAACTACTCCTTGAATAAGTTTCTGGCGAGAATTTTGATTATAGAGATAACGATGCTTACGAATGTTGCCTAACAAATTTACTAAGATTGTGACTCACTAATACAATTCACAAATTTCTGATATTATTTCCCAGTTTAACGTGGCTAGTGAATGAAAAATCCCAGTAAAGTGCGATACGTCCGTAGCGCACCGGGAATTTGAAGCAAGTTGGAGAGGACTTTGTCCCGTGGACAAGTCAACCGATTAATTGGGCCTAAGAGTGACCGACGTCGCTTCGTAATCTTCTAAAATCGTATTTTGTCCTCCAACACTAACCTCGCCTGCATCGGTCTCAATGTAGAGTCCTGTTTCCAATGTATGTTCGTTAGTCGGTGGTTCGACGAGTGCCTGACGGATTTGGCTCACTGTCCCAGAGATCGTCTGGCCATCGGTTGTTTCGATGTTCGCCCAGAGATCCACCCCTGACTTTTGATGCAGCCGTGCGTGAAGGACGGCCTGCCAAAACCACTCGAACGTTTTCGGGAGCGGATCTGGTTCAGTGACGAAGACTTCCTCCCCTGCCAGCCAATAGGCGCTAAAGAACATTCCACGAACAGAGCCTGCTAAGTGTTGTTCCGAGACTGCGACTCCGTCGCCGCGATCGTGAGTTCCAGACAATAATTGAGCATCACCTATCAAAACTGACTGTGTTGTCTGATGGTTTTTTGACTGGGTATCTGTTGCAAACAGGAATAGGACGTTCTCGCTCCAACACCGAACAACATCTGCGGCACCTGTATATCGATTTCGTGCTTCCTCAAGGTCATCTACATCTTGGACGAGAAGGAAAACAAGGAGATCTCGTTTGACTGCAGCCTGTAGCTCTGATTCAATTTCTGGATAGATATATTCTGGAATCGCAACGATGACTTCTCTTTGTGCTTTCGAGATGGCGTCTCGCAATCGTTTGATTGCGGTCTTTTGAGACTTCACCATCTTCAGCTCCGGAGTCCGAGGTTCTGTGTCGTTAAACCGATCTTTGAGAACCGGTGTTATCGAATCTATTCGACTTGCGAGGGTTGCCATCGATTCCTCCGGCGGTATGGCACGAATCGTCTTCGGCGACGCGTGATCGTTAACTCGCACTAAGCCACGGTCTTCCAGCCGGTCGGTGATGGTGTATACCGCTTGCTGTGTGACGTCAGCGTCTTCTGAAATGGCACCCGTGGTTGCTTCGCCTCGTTCTAGGAGAGTGAGATAGACATCGATCTCTTTATCCGAAAATCCGAACTCACCCAGCTCTTCTCTAAGCATTGCGTCGTTTGGCGCACCGTTCCGAGACATTATACTGGTAGTTGAGACTCAAAGATGATTTGGCTGTTCATTCATATGGCCGTGGATTGCGATGGTTTTCGACGGTCGTTGGCGCCAATTAGTGGTTAGTATTAGGTACGTATAGGCCGTTCCTTGCGGGAAGTCCAAGGCATCCATGAGTTCTTGGACGGTTGCTGGACCCTGGCGAGAGAGGTAGGCGTATAGTTGGGCTAGCCGTGGCTCTTCGAGGAGGTCTGCGATCGAGAGGAAATCCCGAATGACATCGCCATTGGCGTGGGATGTAGTGTGTGACATTGGTGTTGATGCTTTGATTTGCCAAGCCTGACCCTTACCGCGGCTCGAAGACGTGGATCGGCCAGTCGGTCTCGTAGTCGAGTGCGACCTCCTGCTCTGCGGCCGTTGGCTCGCGCACTGTGAGTTCAACCGAGTCACCGATGGCGACGTCGGTGTAGTCGGCGGCCACGCGCCCGAGGAGACGGCCACCGCCCGCGAGTTCAACGACGGCGACCGTATAGGGCGCGTCCGCCACGAACGCCGGCGGCGGCGTGTGGACCTCCGTGTACGAGAAGACTCGGCCCTCACGCGACTGCGGTTCGACGTTGATGGCGAGACTGCCACAGGCGTAGCAGGCTGGCCGTGGCGGCAACAGCACCTGTCCACAGTCCGCACAGACTCCGCCCATGAGTTCGCCGTCCGCGAGGGCGTCGAAGAAGCCCGGAAGTGTCCGCGGGTCGGTCGCATCGAGGTCACCGTCTGTCATGGTGCCACCGCCGTCGTGAGTACGTGGCCGACGGTGACGGCGTCCGCGACGCCCCCTTCGTTGAGCAACAAGGCCGTCTCGGCCCCCTCGACCGCGCGGTCGCCTGCGGTCCCTGTGAGCTGTTCGTAGGCTTCGAGCGCCTGCAAGAGCCCGGTCGCACCGATGGGGTGGCCGCGGGCCTTCAGTCCGCCACTCGGACTCAACTGCACGTCTGTCCAGCCGTCAGCCCGCTCCCCTGGCGCTTGGTAACTCTGATAGCCCGTTCCCGCGGGGGCGAAGCCGACGGCCTCCGCGAGCAGGGCCTCGCAGACGGTGAAGGCGTCGTGGACCTCCGCGATATCGACGGCCGCGGCGTCGATGCCCGCTTCCTCATAGGCCGTCTCGGCAGCGATGCGAGCGCCGGCGATGTCGGTCATGTCTCGCTCGGCAACCGCGATGTTGTTCGCGGAGGCCCCGCTGCCCGCGACGCGCACCTGCGGGCGGTCGAGTTCAGCCGCCAACTCGGCGGTCGTCACGAGGACGGCCGCAGCGCCGTCCCCGACCGGCGCACAGTCGTAGAGCTTCAGCGGTGGCGCGATGGGGGCAGACTCCAGGACCGTCTCCACGTCGATCTCCTTCGGAAACTGCGCCCGTGGGTTTCGAGCGGCGTTGGCGTGGTTCTTCACTGCGATTTCAGCTAGGTCGCGTTCCGTAGCGTCCGTCTCGTGGAGGTAGCGCTTGGCGAGCAGTGCGTACTGGCTGGGCGCGGTGATGCCGGAACGCTGCTCGATGGCACGGTCGAACGCCGCCGACAGCGCGTCAGTCGCGCCGCTGGTGCCCGCGGACGTCATCTTCTCGACGCCGCACGCGAGCACGGCCTCATGTTCTCCGTTGCGGACGTCCTTGACTGCGTGGCGCAACGCGAGCGCGCCCGCGGCGGCACACCCCTCGACTCGCTCGGCGGGAACGTGACGGAGTCCGGCCCACTCGGCCAAAAGCGTCCCGTACATGATCTGGTGTTCGTAGCTCTCCGACTGGTTACCGACGTACACCGCCTCGACGAGGTCGGCAGGGTCGGGTAGTTTGTCGAACGCCTCCGCGAGGGCAACCGAGAACAGGTCGCGGCCCGGGAGGTCCGTGCGGCCGAGCGGCGAGGCGCCGACCGACGCGATGACTGGCTCTGGCATGCGTACCTACCCGGTCCCACTGGGAAGAGTTAACAATTCGCATTCTCACACTGGCTGAGTCATCGAGTTGTAGAACTACTTAAATATCATTGCACTTCAATTTCAGAGATGACCTTCTGACTGGATTGCGCGTTCAAATCTTTCCAACACGCTTGGTTCTTGGTGTACACCTTCAGTACGCCCGCATCAGGGATTTTACCGGTTGCTTCCCATACGCGGACTGCTGCCCATCGTGCGACGTTCCAAATTTTTGAGGCAGAATCTTCGACCGAATCAAGGCCCTCACAGACATGCCAATGGTTCTGGATGGAACCAATGTAAGTCCGAGTGATGTCAATTCCTCACATCGGATATATTGGAACACTCACTTATTGGTTTGAACTCACGTGGAATATCCGGCCTACTATCGACGGTGGTTGGTGTCGGAGTTGTCGGATTCACTCCCGCCGTAAACAGCGGGATCCTCTCTTCAAAGATAGATAGCTCGAATATGTGATGGTCAGCGGCAACCTGACTCCGTCAGTTCGCAGAATTTCCCTCTACGGGAACCTCTGTGAACGGATATTCATCATCATTAGAGAGTATCCACACCTCGATTTCATCGTGAGGGTTTAGATCGGTGAGCGATACAGAGTCACCGGATTCAACCAATTCTTTCTGGTAGGTGTCACCATCGTCAGGAATGACCTTGACGTACACCTGGTCGGCACTACCCTTTCGATCCAAATCGATCGTGGCCGAACATCGCTCCTCCTGTTGACCAGTGCAAGTGTACTCCTGCCCCACCGAAATCTGGCCCTTGTCGACTGATTTGTTATTAGGGATGACTAAGCCCGAATTGACTCCCGCGATGAGTGCTGCGAGCACTACGACCACTATGAATATCCCAACTCTTTTCGAGGCGATGCGACTCATACTCAAATATTATCTTGTAGCTGAATGTGCCTTGTGATTATAAAAATTTATTGATAGATAAAACCATCGACTTCAGTTACGTGACTATCCGAACCGTAAGGTATGGGTTCCCGAGTGGCTCGCATCGTCGAGGAACGTGGAGTAGTTCCATTCGGCATGCTCCTTACAGATAATCTCGAGGTAATCTGGATCCCTGCCCATAAGTGCGGAACTTGCCACCTCGTATGTTTGAGTCGAAGAATTACCGTTGTTGATCGTCCAGTCCCAATCTACATCTGTGACTCCACCACCAGGGGACATATACACATCCGACGGATCGTACGAAACGCCAACGCTACCTACTTGACTTCGACTTGCTGACTCTCGGCTCGTTTCTCGCGGAAGTTAACGAGCTCTGTGTTCTGTTCCGAACACTGGACCGTTTCGAAGAATTGACGAACAGCGTTCGACCAAACGAATCGGGGACGTCACTAGCTATTCTCACTAGCTCTTCAAGACAACTCTCGCACGTTGTACATAGGTGTTCTTCGACCAACTTCGTGCCGTACTCATCTCATCGAGTAATGACTCCGCGTCAGCTGGTGAGACGATCTCGTTTCGCACGAGCGCAACAAGCAGCATCGGCGTGGTCACAAGCCGAGTATCAACCAGTGATGCATGAATGAGGGCAAGCCGATTGAACTCGTCACACAGAAACTGCGTCGCGTTGAGTTCGTTCGTGAGTGTCACGGCGGCGTTCTCGCCATCGTCGAGTGGGAATGACTCATCGAGGTCGACAGCCCGTTCGTCGAAGTCCTCCCGCCGATCGAGAACCTGTTTTGCGCCCTGTCCCGACGCATTATCGTATGCCGCTGTCTCTTCCAACTCGTCGAAAACCAACGTTGGAACGATAATCGTGTGGGTAGCAAGGAGATGGTCAAGTGGGTTCCATGTGTGGTCGGCGACCGTACCGTGGCTCACGAGAGCAGATGTGTCTGCGACGACCTGCATTTATGAATCTGCTAGCTCCTCAGCGGTCTCGTCAATGAATTCGTCCTCGAGTTGCTCTTTGAGAATTCGGAAGTTGGCAGCTTCTTCGTGACCAACAAGGTCCTTCAACTGTGTAAACGTAATATCGTCGCTGTAGAATGCTTCTGCGATCTCTTGTTTGAGTTCGTCGTTGTGCGCGGCATCACGAAGATAGTCCCGGAGTGCCGAGAGAATGACTGTCGTCCGATCAGTCTCTAAGACGGTGGCGAGCGTATCCGCTTGCTGGACGAGCCGCTCGGGGGCACGAAATTGGACTCGCTTTTTCTCGCCTGTATCCGAACTCATGTGTGTACATTGTGAGCCGAACGGGAAAACTCTGTTGTCGCATTCTCTGACGAGAGTCTCACGCACCGACCATCCCGACCACAGACGCGGTGGCCAGTACCCGCTTCCCCCTCCCGCTGGCTTTGAGCCGATAGACGCCGATACAACTGCCGTACTCACGAGTAGCCGTCCGGCGTCTGTCTCAAACTGTGTCAATTCAGGACGTCCACATCCGCGTTCGTGGTTGTGTTCATGTTAGATTCGTGTCTCTCTCGGGCGCATTTTCGTCCCGACCACGCTACTCTCCGGCAACCCCGTCTGTGGTCGGACTGTCGTCCGTGTCGTTGTTCGTGACCTCACCGGGAAGTTCCACATCGGCCTTGAGGACGAGACGCGTCTCTTGGTAGCTTAGTCCGTCTTTGGACCGTTGGCGTTTGATCTTCCCGAGCCGCCCATTCGAGAGCTCGTGCATCGCGCCCATCGTCCGGCGAGCAAGTTCTTGGCTGTATTTCTTGCTCACCCCGGACTCTTTCAGGCGAATCCAATCAGCCAGCTCTGACGCATCGAGGTAGGCTCGGATCTCCCCACTGCCCTTCGACCAGAGTGAGTAGCGACCGGCCTCATCGCGTTCACGCCACGCCTTGCTTGCGAGTTCGTCGGGTTTGCGATTCGTGATGGACGCAAGCATTTCGTCGTCATAGCGGGCGAATCGCTGGATCGGCAAGAGATCCGCTGTCGAATGGGCGACGGCACCACCGCGACCGAGCGTGTCTTCCTCACCGGGGAGTCGGAAATAGGTGTTACCGTCGTCTTTCGTGATGCGTTCGAGTTTGTTGCCATCGACAGTGATCCGCTCTTTGTGGACGTTGTCGACGAGCAGGTGGGCACCTTTCTCGAACTCGCGGGCTTGCAACTCGTCGATGCGTTCACCAGCGGACTGCGTTTTGCGGGCAAGTGCTTTTCTGTGGGCTTTCGCTTGACCCCCTCTCCTTCGATGAATGCCCGCAGATACTCGATGTCGCCAACGGTCCGCGTTCGGATGACCTCTGCAGGGGCGTCGTTGAGTATCACCCGTTGACCGGGGGAGGGTTCCACGCTACTCATCCGTTCTCGGTCCTCCGGAAGTGACTTTCATCATAACGGAGTCAATCATCCTTGCGTGATACTGATGAAGTCCAGTACGAACTCTTGCGGAAGCAGGCCGCCGTGATAGAAGCGGTCATCACCAACTCCTCTCTTGCTGAACCGCTTGAGCGGGCTTGCAAGCACGCTGACGTTGGCATCGAGATATCCCAATCGCGTACTCGAATCGAGGAGAACGCCCGATTCGCCCTCACCGACCTCCTTGCCGGCGATCCAGCGGCGACTGGAGTCCGTTGCCACATCCGGACGGGGAATTTTCTCCGGTTTGAATTCCTCCGGGAGGAGAACAAAGCCGTGGTCCGTCAGAATGTACGCCTGGTCCCACTCACACTGCTCGAGTTTATCCGCGATAAACTCTGCGAGGGATTCGACGCGCCGGGACAACAACGCTTCGAGGTCGGTGTGCTCTTTCTCACCCATATTGTCGATGTCGTTTTTGAAGTACGCCACCCGCGTCGACTGCCACCCGTCCTCTTCATCACGGGTGACAGTCCAGCCGTCACCGTCTAGCAGCGATTCCCGACGGTTGGTAGTGACGCGCCGATCGTTGCGAAGCGGTTGGAGGTCACCGTCGACGAGCGAGATGTCGAACATCTGGATTTCACCCGGTGTGATCGCCGCCTTCCCGAACTCGGTCTCCGAGGGAAGCGTTCCGAGCCAAACGCTCTCCTCAACGGCGAAATCAGGTTTGTCGACGGAGAAATCGCCGACGTGAGTACGAAGTTCGTCCGCGAGCTGCCGAGCGAGATCCAATCGGAGTGCGTCGATGATGAACAGTGCGACCGTTTGTCCGCTTTCCAGTCCAGTGGATTCCTTCGTGAAGAACTGATAGGCGTGATCCTCCTCCACGAACGGAGCGCCAGCTTCGACAGTCTCAGTAACGAGGTCACCGAGATCCTCGAGGTAGCTGACGTACTCCGACTGGAGTTCGGTTCGCACGTCGTCGAGTGAATCGGTCGCCGGGTGATCGTTCGGGAGGCCGGTCTCCGGTTTTCCGGAGACGACGAGGTTGAGGACCGCGTTGTCGATCTGCCACGTGCCGTCCTCCTCATCGGCATATACCGAGACGACATCTTCGCTGGTGCTCTCGTCCCACGTGTCGAGTCTATGGGCGAGCCGGGCAATTTGTACCGCTTGCTCCCACGTCTCCGTCCACGGACTATCCGGGCCATAGGCACCCCTGTACTCGTCACGGAATCCCTTGCGCCCGCGAAGCGATTCGCACCGCTTTTGGGCGCGATCGAGACAGATCTCGTAGTCACCGTCGTCGAAGGTCGACATCCACGTCTCCCAGAGACGCTGTTCGAGCGCGCCGTCGACGATACACTCCGATAACTCCCACGGGTCGTCGATTCCGTCGACGACCTCGGGCCACACGGTTTCCCCGAGGTATCGCTCGGCGATGCGGCCGGCCGAGGTGGTGTTGTTCAGCACCGACTTGAGTTCGGGGAGGTCGTGAGCGCCGGCGGTCTCCGCGCGGAACAGTTCGGGAAAGCGGTCCGCGTCGGCGCCGGCGTGAATCAGCCACTCCGCGACGGCCCAGCGCCGTGTCGCTGTGACGATGCCCGCCGGCTCGTCCTCGTTGGCGACGGCATCGACGCCGTCGGTCGTCAGTAAGTCCGTCATCTGCTCGATGGTACCCCGGTCGTCTTTGATGTCTCCCCAGCCGTTCTCCAGCACGAACGCCACCGGGTCGGTGTAGCCGCCGGTGACGATCCGCGTGCGAAGCTGTTCGAGCGTCGGAAGCTGCCCCCCGGTGAGTTGGTCGTGGAGAATCCGTGCGATCTTACGGCGCTTTTTCGGGTCGTCAGAACGCGTCGCGTTTTTCAACTCCCACGCATCGAGTTGTCCGCGGCCGAACGCGTGGACGGTGAGGTCTTCGATGCCCATCTCCACCTCGCCGCCCGTGTGTTCGACATCCCGAAACCAGTCGTAGTCACCGTCGACGTCTGCGGGGTCTTTGACGTGTGGGACGTACCAGACCTGTTCGCCGTCGACCAGATCGGCACGAAGTTCGAGTGGCGTTTCGTCGGGGATTTTCAGGTGAACGCCGAGGCCGGCACAGGCCTCCTTTACGATGTCCTCTAGGTAGTTTCCGTCGTCCCACCAGAGGACCACCGGGGTCGACGATTCGGCGCGGTTGAACTTCTGCTGGATAGTGTCCTTCGCGGCGTCGGGAAGCGATTTGCTCGCCTGCATGGTTCAGAGCACCTTCCCTTCGACGATTTCGGGGACGATACTCTTCTCCGCGAGCGGTGTGATAGTGATCGCCACGCCGTGCTTCGGGTTAGGTTGGTAGCCGGCGGTCGTGATCTCCGATAGTGCCCGGTCCGACCAGTCCGAGGGAATGTCCGCGGCGATCTCGTCACAGTTTTCAGAGATATCTGCGGCCAGTTGCTTGTACTCCTCAACATCGGTGGCGAGTTGCGAGAGTAGCCGTCGGCGTTCGGAGACACCACCATCTCCGATCTGGGTTTGGCCCGCGTCTTCGAGTTGGTAGCGAACATGCGCCTTGACGCGGTCGCGCATCTCGGTGACGACGTCCTCGAGATGCTCGCGCTCTTCCTTGTCGAGCTGGGCCTTTCGGGGATGGATGGATTTTCCCTCCATACGAAACTCGGTGATATTTCAAGCAGAACCGTCGAGATGTCTTGAAGATTGTCCATCCCGGACGATGTCAATTCGCTGGACGGCCTGTAGTCTGGGTACTCGAAGTCTCGGAGTCGCATCACCGGTTACGATCTCACTATAGAACGACGGGTCGGGTATGAGTGCCTTCGTAGTCCCGTAACGAACGCCCGTTACTCGGGCGATTCGACGAGGACGGTGGAACCGTCTTCGAGGTCGTCCATCGCCTCCTGAATCCGTCGCCACTGCTCGTCGACGCCTTCGAGCAACCGTTCGGCGTCTTCGATCAAGTCGGCGACGCGTTCGTCGCTCGGCAGGGAGTCGGATTCGACGGCCGATACCACGGCGGTTGTCGTCTCGTGGTCGGGATACTCCGTCCGTAGTTCGTCGGCGAGTTCGACCAATCGCTCGTCGATTTTGAAGGGGTTTTCGGCCTCTGCAAGCAGGCGCGTCACCTCATCGACGCTCGGGGGAAGTGATCGGTTGAGGGTCGACTGCACTTCACTTGTCACGGGATGGCTCGGACGCTCCCGTTCGAGGCGGCGCGATGCGTCGTGGAGCTGCGACCAGAGACTCGACTCGCTTCCTGACGCTTCGAGAAGACGCCGAGAACTCGCATACCGCTCGGCTTGCTGGACGACGGATGGATCGACGAGATCGCCCTCCGAGAACGAATCGCCGTCCCACGCGATCTCGAAGAGGTCGTACAGGTCGTCGATCGTCACACCGCTGAACTCGACGACGACTCGATCAGCAGTCTCCATGCTACGGCCATCGTGAGCGTAGAGCCACGTCACGAGACTCGATACGATTTTGTCGGGCCGCTCGTCTTTCGGAGCCTCACCGACGATACGCTCGTACTGTTCGTGGACGACCTGCCGTCTGTGCGATTCCGCTTCGTCCAGTATCGACCGCAATCGCTCGGCTCGGGGGATATCGTCGCCGCCGGCGATGTCTTGCATCTCGCCCGTGACGTTCGCACCGGGGTGCAAGCGCTGCATCTCCGCGGTCCGATCGGTAAACCGCTCCCAGAGGGTCTCGTCATCGGCCGTCCGGAACAGAGTTCTGGCGCGAGCGAATCGCTCCGCTTGAGTGGCAATCGTCTCTGACGCCACGTCTTCGGACCGAAGTTCCTCGCCGCCGAGAGCCGGCTCCAAGGCCTCCGAAAGATCATCCAGAGGTGCTCCCGTGCCAAACTCGCGACGGGTGCCGCGAAGGACGCGTTTCACGGGAACGCTGTTCTCGTTGACCCAGCGAGCCAACTCCGATACCCACGCATCCGGATCGCTACCCGATGGCGATGCGCCGATTATCGTCTCGACCGTCGTCCGGATCCGATCGGGATCGATACCGTCGAGCGACTCGAAGCGAATCTGTACGTCGGCGAGGTTCGTCTTGTTACGGACCGCTCGACCGATCGCTTCGGGGTCGGTGATGTATTCGTCGTTGCGACGGAGCGCGATCTCGTTGGCCGTCGCGAGCGTGATGAGCAGCGCGGAGATCGACTCCCGCGGGGTTCCCCGGTACTTTCCACCGCGCTGAACGGTCTGCACGAGTAGATCCTCGGCGCGTAGCGACTGCCTGTTTTCGTACTCGTCGAGGAACTCCCGGCTCCACCCGTCCGCGAGTTCTCTCCGGTCAGTGGCCACGCCGAGCGTGACCGCGTCTTCCCTCGAAAGGGGCCACTCACCGACGCCGCGGAAGAACCGTGCCATCTGCTTGGCGTCAGATACTTCGGTAATCCCGTTCGTGAGGACGTAACGCGTTCTACCGAACACGGAGAGGGCTTGGTCGATAACGACTCGCTCGAACACATCCTCGTATGTTCCGAGTGCGTCCCCCGACTGTACGTAGATGTCGCCCTTCTCGAGACGTTCGCGTACTGCCGATTCGAGCGCCCGCTGTTCGTTCCGGTGGTCGGACTCCAAATCGGGATAGGTCTCCGTTTCCTCCGAGAGGACTTCCTGCATTCCCATCATATCTCGAAGTCGGTCGAGTATCGACTTCGGGATAGTAATTGCGGCGAGTATGTGTTCGCCACCGTCCCTCCCCTCGTTGGTCGACTGCCACGTTTCTCGCTGGTCACGTACGTCTTCGGGGTGATCAGCGACTACTCTCACTTGGAGTGCATCGAATTCCGGCGTGGGGGCGCGTTCGATCGGATCGAGAATCGAATACTTGAATCGAAGGGGAACTCGCCGCTCACCGTCGAAGTCGACTTCGTGGCGACTACCCTCTGAAAGGAGATCGTCACTTCCGTCTTGCAGATACGATTCGAGTTTGGCCGAGAGACGATGAGATGAAATCTGCTGGGCGCGCGTTTTCGCCCGCGTCAAGATATCTTCTTGATCTTCGGAGACGAGGAGATACTCCTTATCACCGTGCTCGTTGGTTTCGGTCAGCACGTACCGATTCTCGACAAGCCCGTTTTCGTGGTCGGTAAGGGCGGACCTCACCTCCTCGGTGACGGAGTCGAGCGACGTATTCGTCGAGTCGACCATGAGTTTGGCGAGGTTTTCCGGCGTCGACGGGATCGTCGATCGCACCTGATTTAGCAGGTAGAGCCCCTTCGCGACTCGAACACGGGATATCCCGTCGTCGCCATCGTCGGATTTCCGGATACGGTCGAGCATCTCCTGCACCCACAACGGGACGTACGTCGTCTCTTCGACCAGTAGATCGAACAGGTCGTCCCACGTGACGAGCGCGCCGACCGATTTGTCCCCCCAGTCGAAACGAGTGAATAGCGACCGAACGAGAATGAGCAGGGCTCGTCCCTGTACGTACTCTTCCTCGGTGACTCGTCCGCGCGGCATCAACTGTTGGATGACGTTCCGAAGCAGTCCGAGATCGTACTCCCGGAAGGGGTAGGACTCGATCGGATCGGGATCGACGCCGGTAACATCTCCGTACGCGTCGAGCGATAGGTCGGGCATTCGGTCGATCGCCTCCTTGACAGCCTGCTCGTCTCGGCTGTTCTTTTGCAACCATCGTTTGCGAACGATGATCTCTGTACCTGCTCCCTCAAGCAGTTCCTGTGCTCCGTACCACGGTTGGGAAGTAACGTCGGTATCTTCGAACTCGCCGTGAATTTTTCCGAACGGATACTGACCAGTTCCGATGATAGGCGGGTTGGGGCCGGTTGCCAGGTCAGTGAGGGCTTTCATCGTGTCTTCGAACTCCCGGTACCGGTGGCGGCCGTCCCCGATGAACAGGGCCACTTCGTCGAGTCCGATCAGGAGTTCGGTGTTGCCGTCCTTCGTGCTCAACGCTGATTGTGCCTCTTCGACCCGTTCTACGAGATCGTCGGCGTCGAATTCGTCCGGAGAAACCTCGTTGACGGCCTCGTTTATCGACCGTTTGACCTCGGCGGGGGTTTCAAACGGCGAGTCCGTGAGCGTCGGTACAGCCTGGTAGAGCCAACTTCGAAGCAACGCACGTTCGGCGAGAACCTCGTCGAAGGTCTTCCCGTCGTGTCTGAGATTCTGTAACTGTTCCCAGCAATCGCCGTGATTCATATCGAGTTGCCACGCCCATTCCAGGAGCCAATTCGGGTCGGTCGGGTATCCGAATTCCCGCCCGATGGCCTCGTAGATGAGGTATGGAAGCGGTGGTTCCTGTGACGCGTCTCGGTTGAGGAGGTTGAGGAAGACCGGCTTTAGCCGATCCACGTGGGAGTTGGCGATGCTCCCGCGGAACGACTGGAATCCGGGCCATCGATCGGCCAACTCCTCACCGAGGTCGTCGAATTCGGCTTCCGTGTCGGCCGCGAAGCCGATGAGCTTCAGCAGGTGGGTCTTCCCCGACCCGAACGTCGCCGAGATATAGAGGAAGCGCGGATCCTCGTGCGGATACTTGTCGATGAGCTCACCGAGCGTCGTGAGGACGTTGCGTGCGCTCTCGGTCTCGTAGAACTCGCGAACGTCGTTCTCTGCACGTTCCCGTGCGTTGACCTTCTGTACTTCCTCGAGTTCGCGCGTCGGCGACTGTTGGAAGATGTCGTGGATTCGTGTGTCGTCAGTCATTGCAAATGCTCCTCCTTGACTCGCCCCTCGATCTGATGGGCCGGGTAGTAGCTCCGCGATTCTCCGCCGAAGAAGCTCAACTTCCCGCCGCCGATGTTACCGGGGAACGGAATGCCGATCGTGGAGCGGACGTTTCGTCTGTCGAGTTCGTCCAACAACTCCGAGGCGCGCGTGAACGGGTAGAGGCTGCCGAGATGGGTCAAGACCACGATGTGGCTTTGTCGTCCGGGGTCCGCGATTTCCTCGATCGTCTCGTTCACGAGTTCTTCGGTCAACCGCTCCTGCATCGTTTCTTTGACTGCTTCCGGTTCCGCTCGCTCGCCGATATCGATCGCGATGTCGAACACCTTCGTCTCGACGAGTAATCGGTCCAGCCTGAGGACTTCGACGGACCCCTCGTTCGGAAACCCGTCCGTCTTCCGCGGATTTTTCGCCCATTCGGTGAGATGGTCAGCGACGCGGTGTTCGTATTTGGGCTGAACGGGAACGATGACGAACGGGTTCCGAATCCCGCGACTTCCGTCCGCGAAACGCGCCAATCGTTCCTTGAAGTCGTGAAGCGGACGATCGCCTGTCATCGAAGCACCACCCCCGAATCGGTCCGCTCGATGGTTAGATCGCGCCGCTCCGTGAGACGTTCCAGTCTCGCATCGAGCGTTTCGCGATCCGACGGGAGCAGCCCGACGATGGCGACTTCGGATGGGTCCCTGTCACCGACGACACCCTGTAATCCTTCGAAAACCTCCCGCAACTCGGGTATTTCCGCGTCAGCGTACACGGAAAGCGGCGGCGTGTCCACGAGCGTATCCGTCGCTCGAACGAAGTCGTCGGTTTCCGCCGTCGTCGTGCTGCCAGTGACGACATCGACGGCCTCATCGACGTCCTCGTACCACGTGGTCGCACGCCGAAGCGGTGTGATGTACTCGCTCTCAAAGGCCGGGCGGACGTTCGACTCGAAGCGACCCGCCGGCTGCACCCACGAGTGCGCTCGCAGGTCGGCGACGAGCGACTCGATGTCGGTCGATTGTTGGAACGTCGTCCACGCGTTCTCTATCGCGGTGCCCAGTGATGGCGAGACGTTTCTCACATCGGTGAATCCGTCCCACCCATCGTGGCTCCACCATTCTCCGGAGTAGTCGTCGATATTCCCGCGGAGTTCCTCGCCGGCTTCCGAACAGTCGTCGGAAAGCCACGTGTATGGCCGTCGAGCGAGGGCGAGTTGGGCATCGAGTCGAACGAGCGAGGGGAGCCGACGGTTCCACACCTCCGTTGCGTCCTCGTTCCACTCTTGGGCAGCACTCGTGGCTTCGACGGTGTCGTGCCAATCCGTCTCCCCGGACTTCACGGCTTCTCGCCGGGTATCCGCGGCGGTTTTCTGCGTATCGAGCGCGTCGATGAAGCTCCCGAGAAGATCGCGAACGTGTTCCGTTCTGATGTCGTTCTCGGCGACCAACTCCACGTCTTCGGTTATGCTTCTCAGTCGCCCCGCGAGCGCGTCGTTTGCTTTCTGTAGGTTGACGATGCCGTCGGGAACGGTTTCGGTCGTCTCGATGAAGCCGCCCTTTTCGAGCGCCCCACGGACGTCGTTTCCGCCGGCGATCTTCAGACGCGTCGTCGTCAACGCGTCGAGACCGAGGACGGCATCCAGTTCGATGGAATCGCCCGTTTCGTCGACCGGCAGAAAGTCACCCTTTCGGCAGAGGCCCCAAATGATTGCGCAGAGTGCGGGACGAGCACCCTCGTAGATCGGTTTTTGGTTGACGATTACGTCGAGAATCGTCGCCATCGCGAGATTCCCACCGCGCTGCTTCAGTTGTTGGCCAGTGAATGCGCGGACGTTGTTCTGGATGGAGCCACCGTGGGTTTCCGGGTCTTCGGTGGCAACTTCAATCTGCTTGGCCCACGTCGGGAGCGGGTCTTTCGCCGTCAGGCTCCGAAGTTCCTGCAGATGTTCCTCCCCGACGCGAATCATCATCGGATGGAAGTCGCTGGGATAGCGAACGTCGATGGCCTCCTCGACTGCGGCCGTCAGTCCGCGTATTTCCGTCCGATCCTTGACCGCGAACGTGCCGTTCTTGAGCGTCTCCACGAGTTTGCTCCGAACGCGAAACTCCCGGTCGGACAGGTCACGTTTCACGGATCGTGGAAGAGCATGGTCCCCGACCGCGGCCCTGAGCGCCCACCACTCGATGAGGCTATCTCGGAGATCACCGACCCCGTCGTCTCCGATCGTCCATTCGAGGGGGTCGCCGTCGTAGTTCACATCCGTGTCCGTGGGGCCAACCCCCTCGACGGCGATGTCGATGTCGAGTGCATCATCGGCATCGATCGACGTATCGAGGTCGATACCGTCGACGCTGAACCCGTAGCGAACCGGATACTGTTCGCCCGTGTCACCGTACTCGGCGGCGGTGGGTAACGATAGTTCTCGAACGATATCTTCCCAGAGATAGGCGTCGACGGAAGCAACGATATCGTCCCAATCGGGGGTTTCGAGGTTGTCTTCGGACTCCTCGTAGATCTCTCGCTCTTCCTGATTGGCGAACGTGTATCTCGCCCCGGTCTCGTCGTGCGTCGGGCGAATGAACTTACGGAGCCGCTGTAGTGATTCTTCGACGCGGTTTTCCATCTGGAACTGGGTCGGTCCGTCGAGGTCGTTCAATATCGCGACGGCGAGATTCCGTTCCAACATCGGAATCGTCTCGGAAACGTGCTGCAACAGGAGTACCGCTTTCGCGACCGAGACGTCGATGTCGTCGAGTTCCTTCTCCTCACGCCTTGCTTCGATCTCCTCGATGACCTCCACGTCCTGCGGCGTGATGTCCTCGAGTTCGGGTTCGATCAGGTCGTAGAAGTCGACCAGCGAGATGACGGTTGCCTCGTCGTATTCGTCCTCCTCAACCCAGTCCTGAAGGAGGCCGTGAACGAGGGCCAGGATCGCACGAGCGGTTCCGGAGAAAATGGACTTTGCCGGATCGGGGGCCGCTTCCCGAAGATTCGAGAGGATCGTGAGGAATAGTGCAGGCTGGTAGGGGAGAAGCGGGTAACAGTCGCGGAAACGATCACGCTCGATACTGTCGAGCGGGGGCTCCGTGTTCTGTTCGATCCCCGAATACACCAGCAGCGTCTCCGGGTCGTTGCTGGTACGTTCGAGGATCCGTTCCGTCTCTTTCTCTCCTTCCTTCGTCTTCTTTAGCAATCGCTGTGTCGAAATTTCACCCACGTGGCGGCTCGGGAGTCCGAAACGATGGGGGAAGCGGTCCTTGACGATGCTGAAATCGGCCCCGTGCGCTGCGAACTGCGGCTGAACGTCCTCGATTTTGGCCTGCGCCGTCGCCACCAGTTGTACGTCACCATCCCCGATTTCGTCGACGCTTTCCGCGAGCGTCTGTAACTCGGTGAGACGGTCGAAATCGGTCCCGATGAACAGACTCACTTCGTCGAGCAGGAGGACGAGTTTGACCGGGCGACCGAGTCGTTCTTCCCGCTCGCTTCGGAGGTGTTCGAGCCGTCTGACCATCGCGGCGGGGTCGAAATCGGATGGGGTCAGGTCATCAAGTCCGTCCGTCGTTCCGGTTTGTTCCTCGAAGAGCGCCGGCAGTACTTCGTTAGCGAGAAGATTGTACTGCTGGATGTCCCGCCAACCGTATCGACCGGCGTCGTCGACGGTCGATCGGAGTGCCGACCGAGCGCGTTCCGTTCGGTTATCCCACGCATCGGTCGTTCGATACCAGTCCTCGAAGTACGCAACGTCGAGTTGCGAGGAGAGTCCGCCCTCGACACCGGTGAGTCGTTCCGATCGATGTGCGGCGCGGAGCACGATTTCACTGAAGCTTCGCTGCTTTTGCCCCTGATACTTGAGGAGGTTCACCGAGACGGGGATGATTTCGTACTCCTCGTGAATCGACGCCCACGTCGTCTCCAGCGTCGATAACTCGCTGTCTCCGGCTAGCTGCTGCCAAATGCCGTCTTGCTCCCGGAGCCATTCGCTGTCCATCAGCCCTCGAAGCACGCCGAGCAGGTGGCTCTTCCCGCTCCCGTAATATCCGTAGAGCCAATAGTTCGCGCCGGAGCGCATATCCTCGGAACGGCCGCGTAATCTGGCGAAAAAATCCCGCATGAATTCCTCGGACTCCGCGGTCACGTGGTACGTATCGACGGACTCCAGTCGGTGATCCCGACCGTCGTCCTCGCGGTCGATACGGACGGACTCCTCGAAATCGTCACCCACGGTAGCGACGAACCAATCGTCCGATGTCATTCGTTCTCCTCCGCCCGTTCTGCCCACGCGAAGGTTTCTCCGACCGGTTGGAGTCGTAGTTCCCCGTGAATGCCGCCGGCCTCCCAGTCCGGATGTTCGTTCACGCGTTCGGCCAGCGAATCCCAGTACTGCTCCGGTTGGAAGAGATAGTGCCAGCCGACTGGCCGGGATAGCCACTCCTTGCCGTCGTTCTCGTAGGAATACCCCGATGCGATGAGTAACGGAATCGTACCCACGTTCGGTGCTCGCCCCCGTAACGACTGTTGGGTTTCGAGAACGTCGATCTCGCGTAGCACCGAGCGCAGTCCTTTCCCCCAGCGGTGCGTCGTAGACTCTGCATAGTCGAATTCGCTCCCGTCGTCGTAGCGGAATTCGTTCAGGAATCGATCGACGGTCCCCTGTGAGAAATCGAGTCCCTCGTCGCCGTCGTTCTGGAAGCGTTGGACGTACCGATGGACGACGTACTTCACCAGCGGGTCGTCCTCGACGAGATAGAAGTAGAGTACTTGTGCTTTGTCTCGCCTCGTTTCGCACTGGTCAAAGACGGACGGAAGTTGGGTGACTGCGGGGAGGTTTGGGCTGGCAGTTTTAAACCGGGAGCTGAGAACGCGATAGATTCCCTGTGAGCTCCCTCGGGTACTTCGCTCGTCGTGTCTCCCTTCGATCCACCTCTCTTCGACAACCGTCCAGTCACGGTGACGAGCGTAGAGTCGCGCCACCGTCTCTGCGTTCTCGACGAGAAGCCCGCATCTCGTGAGGTCCACCGACACCTCGTTACGACTGTACCTCGCATCGAGTGAGGGCAGAGAAGTTCCTTGACCGTCTGTGCGAAGACTCATAGTACGAGTCGATTCATCGATGCTACTTATGTCGTAGGGAAAGCCAGCGACAGTGGACGAACGCGTGGCGAACCGATCGAGGGAGACGAACACCTGTTCGACGGTGGAGATGAACAGTCGCGACCGATACGGAGACGATGGACGACCGGGAGGAACCGTCTGGTCTGCGCGAGATCGGTCAAACGACGATCGGATGAGGATTACAGCTCGAACTCACTTCGAAGTAACGATGATCTCTACTCGGTCGACGACTCTCTACCCGCTCTCGTTCACGTTCCGTTCCGATAGTATCATTTGATCCGACTTCGGCATCCACCAGGCGGATGCCGCTCCCAGCAGACAGAGTACTAACAGTACGGTCAGGGTCGCACCGATCCCTACTACCTGAGCGAAGACCCCGAACCCGATGAACACGAACATCAGTGCGCCGGCGATCGTGTTGGCTGCCGCGGTATAGAGCGGGCGCTCGTCGTCGGGCGCGGCGTTCACGATGTAGCTCTTCCGTCCAACCCGGACGCCCGCTCTGGCGAATCCGACCACCAGGAATACGACTGCGAAAAGGGCGGGGCTGGTGACGCTGTTCGGTAAGAACCCGAAAGAGAGCGCCAGCGCCGCTGCTACGGCACCGACGACCCCTCCCAGAGCCATGACGATCCTGTTCGAGACACGGTCGGAGACACGGCCCCAGATCGGACTCCCCGCCAGCGCCGCAATCCCCAGTGCGACGACGAACAGTCCGAACCCCTCCCCGGCGCTGGTAAGCTGGTGAGCACGAAGGGCGTAGTAGGGGATTGAGAGTTCCGCGGCGAGGAGTAACCCCCTGCTCGCGATGAATCGCCTGAACCCCGACACCTGCCGGAGCAGTTTCGTGCCGGAACGGGCCCGCTCAGCGTGTTCTGTTCATCTTCCGTCTCTCCCGGTTGTTCGTCGATGAGCCAGAACAGTACGGCCGCTAGCGCCCAGAGTGCAGCCGCAATCCCGAGTAGAACGACGAACAGTCCGCTATTCGATCTCCCCGATATCCCACCGTAGAGGACGAGCCCCGCCGCGATGGTGAGTCCACCCCCGGTGGCGGACCGCAGTCCCAATAGCTGCCCGCGTTTGTTCTCGGGTATCGTCTTGCCCAGCACGTCTTTGAACGCCACCGAGCCGACGCCACTCGCGACGCTGAACCCCAGGAGGGCCAGTACGATCATCACGCCCGCCCAGACGCCGGTGAGTAACAGGGCAGTCGCGAGCATGATCAGGAGCGCGATCGACTGAAAGATACCCGCGCCGACCCAGAACCACTTGCGTTTCGCGTACCCACGCATGCGCCCGGAGGCGACGAGTTGGGGGAACGACGCGGCTCCTCGACGTATCGGTTCCAGCATTCCCGAGAAGAACACCGGCGCCCCGAGCGCGCTGAGCAGCCAGACCAACACCAGATCCGGACTGGCGAGTTGCTCGGCTAGCTTCGTCGAAGTCCCGTTCAACAGGTTGAGAACGAAATTCCGCGGCGTCTCCTGATAGGCCTCTTCGGAGATACTTTCGGGGACTTGTCGTTCCGAGTAGTCGGTGATCCATCGATAGACCCGTCTGTATACAGTCACTGGTGCTGGACCTCCGTCCCACTAGGTACCAGTGCCAGTCATTTGGGTCCTTTGCAGATCTACCGATTTTCCCCCGAGATCACCGATGAGACTGCCTGAAACCGGTCGTTTCGGAGGAAGCGGATTGCATTGCCGACTATTTGACATCGAGACGGTCCCGAAAACGACGGGGTGAGGTCCTCGTGGAGTACGAGGACCTCCTAGTCGAGTACCCTGATCGAGCCGGAGGACCTCCCGATTGAGGACACCCTAGAGTGTACTAGGGAAGAATTTACAAACACCGCTCCCGTTCTTGGGATGATACTGTTGACTACCTGTGCGTTACTGACTGGAAGTCACTGGATCTAGTTGGGTCTCCCTGAATCTCTCCTCCACGATGAGCGTTCGAAGACACTGCTACAAAGAGATAGAACAACACATGCACGACAAAAATCGGAGCCACGACCATCGTTCTCGGCAAGGAGTCGACCGTACCACGGAAAAAACGGACTCCGCGATCGTCATTGCAGTTAACGAAACCGACGAGTCCTCCATCGACAAGCTCGCCGACACTGCTGTGGATATTGCAGGTCCTGCGCACGCAACTGTTCATCTCGTTCGCGTCTTTTCGGGTGCCGAATTCGAACGGACGGTTGACCGGCTCAATTACGATGTTGCATCACCACCCGACCCGGACGAAGTCGCGGCACGGACCGCTTCCATCCGGGAGGCCACTACGCAGCTGAAAGATCCGATTCATAACGTCGGTGTACCCGTCGCTATTCACGGACGCATAGCCGACAGCGTCGGCGCATCTATCGTCGAGGTTGCAAACGATACCGACGCTTCGCAAGTTATTATCGGTCATACACAGCGGTCTTCGGGCGGGAGGATGTTGTTCCGAAGTACCGCTCAGTACGTCCTTCTCAACGCACCATGTCCCGTAACGTTCGTTCGTGGCGGTTGACCTCCCGGATAGTCCCCGTTGAGACTTCGTAGCAATAGGTCGCCGTTGTGCGTTCCCTTCACCCGCTCGATCCGGCCAATGAGGGGTCCGACGAAAACACGGTAGCCGGGTAATTCACGGCATCTTATCGACTCTCGGCATCGAGCGGTTCGAGTTCGATCGTCCGATCAGCGTGGACGCTGACCCGATAGCCGCAGTACTCGAACATCACTTTCCCGTGTCGGTCGGTCTCTCGATGGAGTGGAGCGAACAGCGCGTCGAGTGCATCCGGGTCGATAGCTTCGTACAATGGCGGACAGTCGTTCATATCGGGACCGTCACGGGCAGCGATTGCGGCATGGATCAACACCGTGATCGAGGGCTTTGCTACGGTCGTTTGCTCGTCGCTTGGTGTATTGGTTGAAGTCTTTCCCATGATTGTAGGCTCTCCCCGGAGCGCTCGTACTGTTGGAGATTTCCCACCGAGCACTCCATCCAAAACGTGGGCCCGTAGTTATAAACATCCTCTGGCAAGAGATGAAGCGACTACTCTCGTAGAAACACGCACATACGTCGATGAAACAGCCTATCCGTATCTAGTCGGTCGATGGTCGATCACTTCTCCCTCGTATCGATCACAGCCAGGCACTTTTCTACTAGCGGGTGAGCCCGGTATCGGATCGTTTCGCTTCGGGTATCAAACTCGACCATTCCGGCATCTTCCAGCTTTGGGAGGTGGTTGTGATGCAACGCGATACTCACGGCGTCACCCCGAGTCCGTCGTGTGCTCGTCTCGTCCCCCGATTCATGCTCCGAAATATACGTGACGAGATCGGCTACTGTCGCGAGATCGTCTTCGGTCCGTGAAAGGAAGAAGAGGATTTGGCGGCGGTACGAATGGGACAGGATATCGAAGATCGTATCGAGGGAGGGATCCGCGGATGCAGAGCCGTCCTTGCGCTGAGAAGGGTTTGAGGGGTCGCGGTTGAGCTGTGAGCTACTTGTCGTAGTATCGGGCCTACTAGACCGAGCGTTGTCGTTTGGATTCATGGGTATGTGTTTTTCCGAGGACGCGACGGGGGGTGTGTCCCGCGTACCGGCGACGCGCACGAACCTCCGAGCGCACTGCAAGGATCATCGGTCCCTTCATCATCGGAGCGCGGCTCGAACACACTTTCTATTCAACGATTCGATTATGCAAAGTATATGTTTCTGTAATAAACTTAGGGCTGCATTTGCAGGCTTCTCGGTCCCACGTCTTCCACACGAGAGGGCCATATTTTCATATTCTCAGAATTCGATTTTATTGACGGCTCTTGAAGCCACGAGTGAACAGCAGAAAGGATGCGATGGGTAGTCGGACGGTCGTTTCCAAGCATCGTATTCCGGACCCGCACGGCAGTATCCGCCGGGTTTAGTATGACTTGCATTCAAAACCAGAACGTAATGGTCCTCTCACGTTGTCTCTTCTTCTGTACCGAGTCGCAACCGGTTGCAAGCAGGCCGCTCGATCCACTAACTATCATGGTCACCACAGCAACTGCTGACAATCAACATAGCGAACGGTGTGAGAACTGTGATGCGATGACGCCGCACGAGGTGACGGTTAAACTAGTCACCGAGAGCGAAGCCGATTCGAATGCAATGTTCTCCCGCGAACCGTATCGGGTCACGAAGTGCCAGCAGTGTGGCGCGACGACCAAACAACGCGCAAACGACATGTAGCGGAAGTAAATCACGTCCGAGACGACCACCTCGAGTCGAACGGAGTCGCGTATCGCCGACAGTCGGTGTCGAAATTGCGGCGGCTTTGTCATCCGCGGTTTTGCGTGGCTTTGGCGATGATGGAAATAGCGTCCGTGGCCGTTTAGATCGGACGGATGGCACTGCCGTTTAGAATGGCCACGCAGTCGATCGATAACGAATTGCTCCATAGCATAGCCAGCGATCCTCTTCGGCACTGATCGCTTCCTCCCCGACGCAGTATGGTGTGCGTTCGCTGGCCCTATTTGGTTTTAGAGATGTACCCGCCTACCTGTCCCCATTTTATACGGTGACATACGCAACAGCGAGATATTCATCGCCACGCGAGTTACTACAAAGTGGACGAAAGGACGCTTGAGAGCAATGAACAAACATATGAAATTTCGAACAGCGACCGAAGACCTCGAAAGCACTATCAGCGGTGCAACAGACCAGAGACTTTCGGAGACGAAAATCAGTGAATTGCTCACGAGCCAACGGCGACGGGTGATCGTCTCGTATTTACAAGTATGTGATGGTCCGGTCGAGATCGAATCGCTGATCGAACACCTCACCTACCAAGAACTGGAGGACAGTTCCGATGGCACGCCGGCTCGACTCTTCGAAGAGATTACGAAGGCCGTCTGGAACGATCATCTGCCGCTACTCGCCGAGCACGATGTCATCAAGTACGATCGAGAGAGCGAGAGACTGCGCGGATGGACCAACATCGGTCAGCTATCACACCGCCTGAGGAAACGATAGCTGAACGATCGTCTTTTCACGCGCGGACTGACCCTGATTCCTTTGAACACCCCGTTCGGATAATCGCCGAACGGACAAGAGAGCAAATCCCGACCGCCGAGACGAGATTAGTCCGCCGAGTTCGTCCGAGGAGCTGGAGTTGCGGCTGTCGATTCAGGAGCGGAAGAAACGGGTCCATTGACGAATAGCGCATGCCCGATCAGGAGGACGGAGACGGTTGCACCGACCGGTACGGCTGCTGTCATCGAAAGCCCAGCGGCGCTGACTGCACCGGTTACACCGATCAATGTGAGCGGGATCAACCCGAGAATGAGATCATAATATCCTGTCATAATCTATTCCATAAAATGGGGCGTAGGTACATAAGAGTTCTGCATAGCTACTCCAGAAGTTCTCCATTATAACTAGATAATATCTAAGAATGCAACTCATAACTTATGGGTCCGGAGAGTCACGCTCCATCTCGAAACGAGCGGCTGTCGGAACGTGCTACCGATGCCATCGGTTGCGAACGTGGGTTACTACAATCGATATTTGTGTTACCGGAACGCGTTTTGTCCCGCCATCCGATGGTACAGATGCGCTCTCACAACCGGTCGGGATGGCTTCAAGACGCCATCATGCGACGCTCCTGCGACTGGTCGGTTGTGGGAGCCTGCGATCGGCATTCCTTGCCTTTCCCGGTGAACTGTAGTGGGGATCGGTTTTCGGAAAATCAAATCGGAAACGGTTCGATAGGGCCACCGATGATCGATTCGTCTCCGACGGGATGACGACTACGAGGTCACAGCGTATGCCGTACGCTGGAGAGTCCGCGTCCGGTAAACGAATCTCGGAGAGGCACACATTCGACATGTGCGCGTCGCTGACGACGAGGATACCGAGGGAGCTAGCAGCGAGCCTCCGTCGTCCGGTATGGACGGAGAGTAGAATACCGTCAGCCCTTCCCTCCGCCACTGACCATCGAAACGACGGGGCAGGACGCGTTCATCAACACGCTCTGTGCCGTACTCCCAAAGATGGCTTTCCCGACCGGCGACCGTCGTTTCCCGCCGATCACGAGGTAACGGGGGTCGCTCTGCTCGACTTCGGCCAGTATCTTCTCGGCCGGATTTCCAACGCGTCCCCTGGTTTCGACCCGGTCCGGGTCGTAGTCGTCGAGCGATTCATGGACGGCCCGGTAGGCGATTTCAGCGCCGCTTTGCTCTTCCCGGCCGATGGCGAAGTTGTTGTACGCCGGCGTACCTTTGACCGCTGCTTTGTGTTTGTTGAAATCTTCCTTCGGGATGACGTGCAGGACGACTAACTGCTCGTCGTACGTCGTCGCGAGGTCGTACCCGACCGAGATCGTTCCGTTCGAGTGCAGTTCCTCTCCAACCGCTGTAAGTATCGTCATCTGTTGTCACCGTGAATAGTTCGTCGTGGGAACTTCGGCGGGGTCAGCGCCGTCCCTCCACCGATGGATTCCCGGATGGTTGCTCGCGCTGTTCCGTTATTCGAACTCCTCTCTCCGGTAGCTCGATGTCGAGCGTGTCGTCGACGGCTTCGAGGTTCGCGTCCCCTCGAACCGGCACGGTCACTGGTACCGCGTCGACCACTGCATCCGGCAACGGGGTCCCCAGCATCTCTATACCTCCTCGATCGGTTCACGCTCCGCTCGCTCGCGTTCGCGTGCGTACTGCGCCAGCAGTTCACTCTCGATGTCTTCGACCGGGAAGTGACATGCCGCCTCGTGGTCCCCGTTCGTGAACGCCGAGCGGGCGGGGTCGTCCCGTCGACACTCCTCGGTGGCTTTCGGACAGCGAGGTGCGAAGTTACAGCCCCCCGGCAACTCGACCGGGTTCGGCGGTTCGCCCGGGAGCAGCACTCGTTGACGGTCGATCTGTGGGTCTGCCTTCGGCGAAGCCGAGAGGAGCGACGCCGCATACGGGTGTCTGGGGTTCTCGACGACCTCGTCGGTGGCGCCGAGTTCGACTATCTGGCCGAGGTACATCACCGCCAACCGATCGGTGATCTGCGAGAGGCTCGCTAGATCGTGTGAGATGTAGACGATGCCGATGTTTCGCTCGTCGGCCATCTCTCGCAGGATATTGAGGATGTTCGCCTTCAGCGAGACGTCGAGCATCGAGGCCGGTTCATCACAGATGAGAAGTTTGGGTTCGAGTACCAGCGCTTGCGCGATGGCCACGCGCTGGCGCTCGCCGCCCGAGAGTTGATTGGGGTGCTGGTCGAGGTACTTCTCCGGTGGATTGAGTCCCACGTCCGCGAGCGTCCGGCGGACCCGGCGATCTATCTCGTCGGAGCTGTATCCCTGTATTTTCAGCGGTTCGCCGACCGCTGCCCGCACCCGTTGCCTCGGGTTCAGCGAGTCGAATGGATCCTGGAAGATGAATTGGACCTGCGAGCGGAACTCCCGGGTCCCTTCATCGAGCAGGTCTTCGACCGGGACGTCGTCGATGAGAATCTCCCCGCCCGACTGCGATTGGAGCGCCGATATCACCTCGCCAAGCGTCGACTTTCCGCACCCGGACTCGCCGGCCACGCCGACGATCTCGCTCTCTCGGACGTCGAGATCGACGCCGTTCACGGCTTTGACGTAGTCCGGTTCCTCGCCGAGGAGGTCATCGAGGATGGGTTGTGACTGTTCGAACCACTTCTCCAACCCGTCGGTCTCGACGATAACCTCCCCCAAGTCACGCGACTCGGATTCCTCCGGCACATCGATGCCCCACGTTTCGGGGTCCCTCGCTCGCTCCTGCATCTCGGTCGCCTCGTCGGCGTAGTAACAGGCCGAAACCTGGTCGCCGCTTTCGACGAGCGGCGGGTGATCGGTTTCGCACTGCTCGGTCGCGAACGGACACCGGTTACGGAAGACACACCCCGTCGGTGCGTCGGTGAGGTCCGGGAGCGAACCCGGGATGGATATCGCCTGTTCGTCGAACTCGTCGACCTCCGGGAAGGCGTTTTTCAGCCCCATCGTGTACGGATTCTGCGGGTCATCGAAGACGTCGAACGTGTCCCCCTGCTCCATCACCTTCCCGCCATACAGCACCGAAACATCGTCACAAGTCTCCGCGACGACGCCGACCTCGTGGGTGATCAACAGCAGGGAGCTATCGATCTCCTCCTGGATCTCCATCAGCTTGTGGACGATCTTGTCCTGGACGATGACGTCCAGTCCCGTCGTCGGCTCGTCCGCGATGATGAGGTCGGGGTCGAGCGCGAGTGCCATCGCGATTGCAACCCGCTGGCGCATGCCCCCGGAGAACTCGTGGGGATACTCGTCCGTTCGGGCCGGATCGAGCCCGACTATTTCGAAGACCTCGTCGACGCGCTCGTTGGCTTCGGCCTTCGAGACGTTCCTGTGCTTGCGAATCGACTGGCGGATCTGCGCACCAACGGACATCACGGGGTCGAGGGAGTCCATCGCGCTCTGCGGGATGTAGGCGATTTCCTCCCAGCGAACGTCCCGCCACTCCTGCTCGGACAGACCGACGAGTTCGCGACCCTTGAACGTGACACTCCCGGATCGGACCGCACCGTTGTCGTCGAGCAGTCCGAGAACGGCTTTCGCGAGGGTCGACTTCCCGGATCCGGACTCACCCACGAGGCCGTAGTTGGTTCCCTCCTCGATCGAGAAGGAGGCGTCGTTAACGGCGTGCACTTCGCCGTCTGCGGTTTGATACGTGATCTTCACGTCGTTGACTTCGAGTAGACTCATTCTTGCTCCGTTCTGAGTTCGGGGTTGACGATCTCCTCGAGGGCACGGCCGACGAGGAAGACCGCAGTGGTCACGGCAGCGATACCGAACGCCGGCGGAAGGACCCACCACCAGGCGACCCGGATCGCGCCCGACCGGAACACCTGCTGTAGCATCCGCCCCCACGAGGTCGTCGTCGGGTCGCCGAAGCCGAGGAATGCGAGCGACGCCCCGACCACGATCGACCACCCGACTGCGTACGCGGTGTAGAGGAAGCCGATGCCAAGCACGTTCGGTGCGACGTGCAGGAACATCGTTCGGAGGTGGCTCGCCCCTCTCGCACGGGCCGACTTCACGAACGTCCGCTCTTTAACCGTCATCACCTCCGACCGGATGACTCGTGCCGGCATTTTCCAGAGGAAGATCACGAGGATGGCGGTGATGAGCCAGACGTTCGGCGTCACGAAGGACAGTATCACCAGTGCCATCGGCAAGAGCGGAAGCGCGAACGTGAGGTCGGTCAGCCGCATCAGTGCCTCGTCGACTCGACCCCCGAAGTAGCCGCTCGTGAGTCCGACGAGGAAGCCCAACACGCCGGTTCCGACGCCACCGAAGAACCCCATGATGAGCGTTGGTTGGGCACCAGCCAGGAACTGACTGAGGACGTCCTTCCCGAAGGACGTCGTTCCGAAGAGCGCTTTCGAGTTCGGTTCCTGTAGTTTCATGATCGAATAATCCTGGCGAAGGGTGTCCTCGATCGGATGGTGCGGGGCGATGTACGGGCCGAACAGTCCCATGAAAATGAAGACCGTGAGGACGATGAGACCGACCCTCGCGGCGGTATCCTGCCAGATGATGCTCATTATCTGGGACGCGCGATCGAGCTCGGATCTGAGGCGCTCTCTCACGGTATCGACGTCGAGCGAGTATCCGGACATCAGACGTCACCCGCTTCGATCGTCGGATCGAGTTTCGCGTACGCGAGGTCCGCGGTGAGGTTCATCACGATGACCGCCAGTGCCATGATGAACACGGCGGCCTGGACCGTCGGGTAATCCTGATTGAGTATCGCCTGGACGAGCGCGCGGCCGATTCCCGGCCACGCGAAGACCACTTCCAACGTGATGACTCCCTGGAAAATCATCCCCGTCCGGAGCGCGAAGTAGGTCACCAGCGGGAGCAGGGAGTTGCGACCGGCGCGGGCGAGCTGTTCCCGCTCCGAGAGCCCCTTGGCGCGGTGGAGCTTGAGGAACTCGGATCCCTTCCGCTCGACGATCGAGTTGCGCGCCAGCATCAGAAAGTCGCCGCTGAAGAACAGTACTGATGCCGTGAAGGGGAGAATGTAGTGTTTCAGGAAGTCGACGGAAAGGAACGTCGCTACGTACCCGTGTGGGTTCTCAACCGGACTACGCATTCCGAATGCGGGTAGCCAATTCAGCCCGTACGAGAAGGTGATGAGCAGGAGGATGCCGGTCACGAAGATCGGGGTCGCACGGAAGAACGTCGTCGTCACGATCGCCCCCTGTTCGAACCACGACCCGCGGTTCCAGCCGGCGTACATGCCGGCGATCGAACTGATGACTGCCGTGACGACGAGCGCGGGCAACAGGAGGACGAGCGTGTTGACCAGCGCGGGGATGACGATTTTCCCGACCGGCCGTTGCTGCGTGAGAGAGACCCCGAAATGGAACGTGAGGAGGTTTCTGACATACTTCAGGTACTGCACGTATATCGGTTCGTCGAGGCCGTACATCGTCCGCAGCCGCGTCACCTGCTCGGCCGTCAGCGATCCGGATGCGACCAGACCGCTGAACGGATCGCTCGGCAGAAGCCGGAGCGTCGCGAAGATGATGCTGACCGACACGATGGTCAGTATCGCTGCGATCGCGGTCCGTTTGATGAGGAATTTTCGAAAGCTCATTGTGGTTAGGAGAAGTCGGGCTGGTCGAGTTCCGATCGGGTGGCGTGGCCGTGCTTGACGCGCTTGGCGAAGGGGTCCCAGGCGTCGCCCTCCGGCCAGACGAGCGTGTCCTCGCTTTCGAACGTGTACCCCGCCTTCTTCAGCATCGTCTTGGCCTTCTCCACGTTGTACTCGTACGGTTCGGTCTCGGCGGCGAAGGGGGTGAGAAGGCTCGTGATCAGACGCTGGCCCTTAATCGCGGTACCGCGGCCGCCGAGCACGTTTTCGACGAAGCCCTGTTTGTCGACGGCGTGGCTGAGCGCCACGCGGAACGTTTTGTCCCGGAACAACGGGACGATGTGGTTGAGGTGAACGTCGGTCGGAGCGAAGTTCTTGGACGTCTGCTTCTCGACGCCGTCGGCCTTGGACGCGCGGTCGGCCTGCTGGTTTGAGACGGTCGTCCCGATGGCATCGATATCGCCCGACTGCATCGCGCCGATGAGCGTCGAGACGTTCCCGACGTTGGATTCGACCAGTTCGTCGATGCCGTCACCGGGGACGAAGTACTCGCCGAGGATTTCCTTACGGATCTTGTCGTCCCAGAGCCAGTGGCTCTCGTGTTTCTTCAGTCTGAGTTCGGCTCCCTGCTCCCAATTGACGAACTTGAACGGCCCGGTCCCGATGGGATTCTTCGGATTGTGCTGTCCGGGGCTGTCGACGTCTTTCCAACGGTGTTTCGGGATGATGGCGCTGCGGACGGCCCGCTGGGTAAGGAAGGAGGCGTCGGGTTCGGTGAGGTTGAACCGGATGCGGCCGCCTCCGGTGTTCGATACGACTTCCACGCTGTCGATGGTCCGGTAGAACGGCCCCTGCTGGGGGGCCGTGTACTGTTTGTACTGCTCGACGCTGAACTTCACGTCCTCGGGGCTGAACGATTTGCCGTCGTGCCAAGTGACGCCCTTTCGGAGGTCCATCTCGACCGTGGTGTCGTCCACGACTTCGTGTCCGGTTGCGAGACCGGGGACGATTTCCAGTTGCGGTGAGGCGTCGTAGAGGCCGTCGTACAGGTTGAGCAGACGCTTCTCCTCCATTCCCCCGGTCGACCAGGGGAGGTTGGTTCCTTGCATCCCGGAGAACACGCCTTTCACCCACGTGGTCGAGTCGCCTTGGGGCTGGAGGTTCACCTGCGTCCAGACGAACGAGTCGCGGGTCGTACCGTTCCCCGGCGTCGGGACGTACCCCTTCCAATCGGCGGTGTTGGCCACCGTGATTACGTCAGGGAAGTTCGAGGCGATGACGTACGCGTCTTTGCTGAGTTTCTTCTGAATCTCCTTACAGATCTCGGCGCGCGCTTTCGTGTCGCCGATCGTCGCCGCCTGTTTGTCCAGGAGTTTCGTAATCTCGTCGTTTTTGTAATTGTAGTAGTTTCCTCCCGTCTCCGGGTGTGCGCGCATCAGGAACGGGTTCGGGTCGAGTCCCCGTTGTGGGTCGGGCCCGTGAAGGTTCATCACCACGGGCGTCGGGTGTCCGATATCCGCACGCCAGTATTTGCCGTACCTGGTGCTCGGCTGAACGTTGACGAGATTCGTCGGGACGCCGAGGGCCTTGAACGAGTCCTTGATCATCAACGCGTGCTCGCGCATCCACGGCGTCTCCGACTGCGCGAAGTGCATATCCACGGGGGACAAGGGCGCACCCTCGACCGCATCGTACTCGAACTGGACGGCCTCGTCGTTGACCGACTTCCCCTTCGTCTCGACGGGCCACTCATCCCAGAACTTGGTCTTGATGGTGCGGCCATCGCCGCTGCTACCGTCGCTGTTCCCGTTGCTCTGGCAACCTGCCAATCCGGCGAGGCCCGCCGCACCCGCGACCCGGATGAACCGGCGCCGAGAGGTGGTACCTGTCTCAATCTCGAACGATTTTTCCTGCGACATCACAACACCGCGTTTCCACCTTATCAGCCTGAAAGTATTCCCGATACCCGTCAATCATCATCAGACTTTATATGCACACCCGTATTTTTGGGATCCATCGACCCGAACCTACTGTGAAAAACACGATAAAACATCATATATAAACACAATTATAAAATAACTTGTCATTAGTTACGAGCGTACGTTCGAGCGGGAACCGACCGTTCACCCGTCGTCGGACTCGGCGTTCGGTGTACCCCCTTCGCCGGAGAAGACGAGGTCGAAAAGTCGCTTCTCGGCGAGCCGGAGGCGTTCGCTGAGCGTCGACTGAGCGATGCCGAGTTCCGCCGCGATGTCGTCGGCCGACGCCTGGCGTGGCGCGTCGAAATATCCCATCGAGTGGGCCGCCTCGAGAACGGTCATCTGTTGCTGGGAGAGTTCGTTCCGCAGCACGCGGCCGAGCTGTCCGCTTCCGAGCGGTTCCCCGGTCGTCTCGACCTGATTCACGCTCAGGAGTTCGAATCGCTCGAACCGCTCCTGGATCCGATCCGCCAGCCGCCGGAAGTCCTCCCATTCCTTCACCGTCACAACCCCGTCAAAGTGATCCCCGTGCAGTTTCAGTCGATTCGGGATGGCCTTCTGGCGCAGAATCACACCGAGGATGAACGGGTACGGTTCGTGGGCGACGATGGTCAATCGGTACGTTTGCTGATTGGAAGCGTCCGGCGACACCTGTTCGTGATGGAACAGTTCAGCACGGGGGAGGGATTCGACCGCCGCCTCGGGATCGAACTCGCCGCCCAACGTGACGAGCAGCGATTCGATCCAGTCCCCTTCGTCGGCGTAGAAGGCGTTCTCGAACTCGATCCGTTGAACGTCCGGGAACTGCGTATTGAGGTCTTCGACGACACCGGACGGGATGGTCTGGAACTCGATGCGGAGAATTTTGAATCACCTTGGCCAAACGTATGCACCCTCTTGGGGAGTACCACATTAAAGAGTGGTCACTTGGTTAAGATTCGCCACTTGACGTTTCGCCTCACTCGCAGGTTCGGACGAGTGCGTCGACGGCGACGGGGCCGTCTTCGGTGACGAAGACCGGGTTCAAATCGAGTTCGGCGACGGCGTCGACCGAGTGAGCCATATCCCCGACGTTCACGAGCAGGTCGACGACCGACTCGACCGGCACGGAGTCACCATCCCGCCGCTCGACGAGCAGGTCCCCGAGGACGGTGCGTTCGATGGCCCGCCGCGCGTCCGCTCGCGAGAACGGCGGAACTAGCGTCGCGCTCTCGTCCAGCGCTTCCACGAGGATACCACCGGCGCCGACGGTGACGACCGAGTTAAACACGTCCACGGATGTGATTCCGACCATCGTTTCGACGCCGTCGTCGACCGTTGGCTGGACCAGCACGCCTTCGATGTCGCCGTCGTCGACGTGTGCTCGCGATGCAGAGACCACGTCGTGGTACGCCTCCCGTGCTTCCGTGGGAGAGTCGACACCGATCCGGACGGCGCCGGCGTCGGTTCTGTGCGGGAGTTCCGGGGAGTCGATTTTGAGGACGGCGGGTCCGCGCATCGACTCCACGGCGACGGCCGCCCCGTCAGCGTCAGTGACCGACCGAGTCTCCACGGTCGGCACGTCGAACGTAGAGAGCAGTCCCTCGGCCTCGTTCCACGTGAGTATCCGCCCTCTCGGTAGATCGAGGTCGAGTGCGTCGATATCAGTCTTCTGACCGCTCTTCCTGCGCATCGTGGGGAGCGAGTGCCGTGGCGGCCGGTCGGCGATGCGGTCGCGGTCGGCTACGAAGTCGTACGTCGACGCGACGGCGTCGAGACACAGGCTCGGGTCCTCGTAGACCGGGACCGACTCGCGGAGACGGGCGTATGGCGGCGTCTCGGTCGGGTCGTCGGGTTCCTTTCGTCCGGTCCAGAGCACGTACACCGGGGCCTCCGCCCGTTCGATGATGCCTTGCAGGTCGTCGGCGATTTGGGCCGCGCGGTCGTCCACTCCCGAGAGGCCGATCGCGAAGACGTAGGAGTCGAACTCGTCGGCGGCAAGGAGTACGTCGGCGATTTTTGGAAGCGCCTCGGCGCCATATCCCCGGATGTCTGCAGGATTGTGTAGTTGACCGTAGTTCAAGAGTTCGTCCATCTCCAACAGCGCACGTTCGGTCTCGCCGTCGATATCGGGGAGCGTGAGATCACGCTCGGCGGCCATATCGGCGAGCAGGCTCGCGAGGCCGCCGCTGGTCGAGGCGATACAGACGCCCGTACCGTCGGGGGCGTCGTAGGCGGTGTGTGCGCTCGCCCGAGCGAGGAGATCGGGGATGTCCGGGACGCGCTGGATACCGGCCTGGTCCAGGGCCGCCGCCCAGGCGTCGTCGTCGCCGGTGAGCGACCCCGTGTGCGAGAGCGTGGCCTCCTCCGCGAGGTCGGACTGCCCGATTTTCACCGTCAGGACGGGTGTTCCGTTCCGAATCGCAGTCTCGGCGACCCGCACGAACCGTTCCGGTTCGTCGATTCCCTCGACGTACGTGCAGATGACATCGACGCTCTCCTGGCCGGCGAGGTGCGCGACGTAGTCCCTGAGCGTCAGATCCGTCTCGTTCCCCGTCGAGACGATGTGACTGAAATGGAGGTCGCGATCGGCCGCCCGCTCGAAGAACGTCGTGAACGCCAGCGCTCCGGACTGACTGACCAGACCGATTCTTCCCGGTTCGGGTTCGCGTGAACACGTAGAGGTGAGTGTCGCACCTCGGGCGGCCATGACACCGATGCAGTTCGGACCGACCACTCGGATTCCCGCTTCTGCAGCTGTCTCGGCGAGGTTTCTCTCCATCTCGATTCCTGTTTCGTCCGCTTCGGCGAACCCCGCCGTGAGGACGAGCGCGACGGGAACTCCTCGCTCACCCGCTGCACGCACGACCTCAACGACGTATTCGCGCGGAACACTCACGACGGCGAGGTCGACGGTCTCCGGCACGTCCCCGATGCTGTCGTAACACGGGCGGTTCCACGCGTTATCCCGGTTCGGATTGACGGGATAGAGGGTCCCGTCGAAGCCGTAATCGAGGAGGTTGTCGACGAGGTTGCCCGAGTAGAACGACTCCGGACTCGCCCCGACGACCGCGACCGAATCGGGGTCGAACAACGGTCCCAGTTCTAGCGTCGTTCGGGATTCCTGATCGGAACTATTTGTACCGTTTGTCGTCATATCACTGGGTCGGTTCCCGTAGTATCCACGTGAACCTGCCCCCGATGGGGGTCGATTATCTTCATCGTTTAAATCCCCGCCCGGGAGAACTCAGTCACTTTCGACCGCCGTGTCGATCCGTTTTTCGTCCGGCTCGCCGTCGAGCGTGTCGTCGGCCGGGTGGAAACACGCCGCGGAGTGACGGTCGTCTGTCCACTCGGCCAGGCCGGGATCCTCGTCCCAACAGCAGTCGGTCGCCTTCGGGCAACGCGGGGCGAACTGGCAGCTCGTGGTAGCCCGCGAGGGGAGCGCCGGTTTCCCGTCGAGGGTGATTCGCTCGCGGTTCCCCCGCGGGTCCGTCTCCGGGACCGCCGCGAGCAGGGCCTCGGTGTAGGGGTGTTGTGGGTCGGTCACGATCTGTTCAGTCCGTCCGCGCTCGACGAACTGGCCCAGATACATTATCGCCATGCGATCCGCGATTTGCGAGAGGCTGGCGAGGTCGTGTGAGATGTACAGCACACCGATGCCCTCGGTGTTGGCCAGCCCGCGGAGGAGGTTGAGAACCTCCGCCTGCAGCGAGACGTCGAGCATCGAGGCTGGCTCGTCACAGATGAGTAGGTCGGGGTCGATGACGAGCGCCCGGGCGATGGCGACGCGCTGGCGCTGACCGCCCGATAGTTCGTTCGGATACGTGTCCAGGTACCGCTCCGCCGGGGCCAGTCCCACCTGTTCGAGCGACTCCTCGACGGCGGTCTCGCGCTCGTCGAGACGATACCCGTGGATCGTCAATGGCTCTTTGACCAGCTGCTCGACCGTCATCCGCGGATTCAGTGATTCGTACGGGTTTTGGAAGATAATCTGTAGTTTCCGCCGGAACAACTGGAGGTCGTCCCGGTAGTACTCGTACGAGCGCCCGTCGAACGTGAACCGGTCCACCGTGGGGTCCTCCAAGAGCGCGAGCGTCTCTCCGAGCGTCGACTTGCCGCAGCCCGACTCGCCGACGATACCGAGGATTTCACCGCGTGAGACGCTCAACGAGACCCCGTCGACTGCGCGGACGTGCGATTCGTCTCGCCCGATCACCGTTCCGATCACCTCGCCCCGTTGATCCCACCACTCGCGGATGTTGCCGGTGAGTCCCGTGATGGAGGGCGCGATACTGTCGATCGGGAGGCTCCCCAGTAACGAGTCCTCGCGTTTATACCACTTGCTCAACTCCTCGACTTCCAGAAGCACTTCACCATCCCGCGTCCGAGACCCCTCGGCGATCCCACCCCACGTCGAGGGATCCTCGGCAACGGAACGCATCCGGTTCGATCGTTCCACGTGGTGGCACGCGACCCGTTGGTTCCGGTACGGGAGCTTCTCGAGCTTCGGGACGGTCTCAGAACACGCGTCGGTCGCGAATGGACACCTCGACTCGAAGACACACCCGGTCGGTTTCGAATCCAGGTTCGGCGGTTTTCCCGGAACCGCGACGAGATCCCTCCCGTTCCCGGCGTCCAGAGCCGGATACGCGTTTTTGAGTCCCATTGTGTACGGGTTCGATGGGTTGAGAAGGAGGTTATCGATGCGCCC
The DNA here is from genome assembly GCF_043952005.1 of Haladaptatus sp. CMAA 1909. Lineage (NCBI taxonomy): Archaea > Methanobacteriati > Methanobacteriota > Halobacteria > Halobacteriales > Haladaptataceae > Haladaptatus > Haladaptatus sp. CMAA 1909. The sequence continues at coordinate 474,204 of NZ_JBIOAV010000002.1, forward strand.
TTGCTCCATGACCATCCCCCCGTACAGCACCGACATCTCGTCACAGGTCTCCGCGATGACGCTGAGGTCGTGCGTGATCAACAGTAACGAGCTATCCGTCTCCTCTTGAATCTTCAGAATGTTGTCGATTATCTCGTCCTGGACGATGACGTCCAGCCCCGTCGTCGGCTCGTCCGCGATGATGAGTTTCGGGCCGAGGGCGAGCGCCATCGCGATGACGACACGCTGGCGCATCCCGTCCGAGAACTGATGCGGATAGTCCTCGGTTCGGCCGGGATTCAGCCCGACGGTCTCGAACAGTTCGCGTGCTCGCCGCTTGGCGCTCCGCTCGGAGACCGTCCTGTGAGTCCGTATGGCCTGGCAAATCTGGCCACCGACCGTCAGCGTGGGGTCGAGTGCGTCGATGGCCGTCTGTGGAATGAAGGCGATCTCCTCCCAGAGCAGGTCCTGTCGCTCCGCTGGCGTCATCGATCGCAAATCTCGACCCTCGAACTCGATCCCCCCCGACTCTATCACCGCATGGTCCGGTAGCAGGCCGAGGATTGCCTTCGCCGTCGTGGACTTTCCGGACGCTGACTCGCCCGAGAGCGCATAGTTGACACCGTCTTCGATGGTGAACGAGACGCCGTTCACGCTGTGGAGTGATTCGTCACTCGTGTCGTAACGCACCTCCAAGTCGTCGACATCAAGGAGCGTCATTTTCTTCCCTCGAAACGTTTCGTAGGGGACACGGCCGTAGTTGCATGCCAGTAGTTCGTGTCTATCATGCAGGGAACGCCGCGGCCGAATCGGACCATCCTGTGGTATCTTTTTGGGTGACCGTTATCAATCTCCGCTTTTGGTCAATTTTCGACACATAAACGTTCACATCTCATGTGTAGTTGTGCTTTCGGTACCCGGTCGCTCCCGTGGACGGATGGGAGCGCACCCGGTCAGCACGTGCCGCCTGCACCACCGGCCGCTCCGGCTCCAGCACAGCTCGCTGCGCTCGCGCTCGCACTCGTCGCTGCAGTTGTCCCCGCGACGACGATCGCTGCGTTGTTCGTCCGGCTATAGTTCGTGGACTCGCCCCACGCGACCGGTGCGATTTCGTCGTCGATATCGTCCGCAGCGAATACGGCGTCGCGCAGATTCGCGAGCGTAAAGCCGGCGTCGGTTGCGTATCGGTCGACTAGCTCGTCCGTCAGAAGAACGCGCCGGCACTCCTCGGCCTCGAAGAGTTCGTCGCCATCGAACGTGAATTGGATATCGTAGTGACGGACGAAGACATCGTCGAAGGGGGCCTGCATCGCGAGCGCGGCTTCGCCAACGAGATCCCACACGAGGTTTTGATCGGGATTTTCGACGTCCTCCCCGAGGGAAAATCGAGCGATCGGCACGACGATCGGTTCTCCGTCAGGACCTTCGTTGACGACCGCAACACCCGTTATACCACAGTCGTCGACGGCGTAGCCACCGCGCTCGACGGCCTCGTGGAGCGCTTCATCCGCCTCGTTTTGTCGCGATTCCAGATCGACTTGTTCGTCCGGCGTGTCGCTGCCGAGGAGTCGTTCGAGTAGTGAAGGCATCGTACCGGAATCGTTCGTCTACAGTTCCTTTGTTATTCGGGTGGTAGACGGCTGACGACGAGCGAGCATATGCGCTGGAATTCACCAGTTTGACGACACGGGTTATGCAGCCACACGTTCGATGGCTCCGCTCAATGGACGCCGACGAAACAGTGACTAATCTATTATACCATCGTAATGGAGGGATCGGACGCGACTCTCCATTTCTTCGATATGGACACTCCACCGGAGCCAACCAACTCGTACCGCCATGTGTCACCGACAACGGGGTGTGACTCTCGCGTGGTGGCGTCGTGGAGGAGTGGTCTCTAAATTCCCATAATCATTCCAATTGTTTCACGAGCTGGGTAACGTAGGGACTGTTGTCCCAGCTTCGATACGACCCAATTGCGTTCACAAGGTTCCGTGCTTCAATGTGGGTCATATGGCCATCACGGGCATAATCACAGATAAGACGCGGCGTTGGGACGATTCGAGGTCCTCTCAGTGCCGCATGGACGAGTGCGAAATTCGTCCCACCGAATTCATCCGTGAGAAAGCCATCCACAGCGAGTGCATTTGCGAGCAGTATGCCGTCTGTTTCGCCATCATCGAGCCCAAACGTCGGACGTGTATCTGGTGCTTCCGCTTTCTGATATGGGTCTGTAACGGTGTAGTGCTCTTGTGCGGCCAGAACGTTGTGAGCTGCCGCGCAATGGATGTCGTGATACTGCGCGATATCGTTGAGTTCCGAGACGACTTCGGGGGGAACGACGACTTCACATGAAGTGAGCAGATATTGGAGCGGATCGGGCGCGGAATCAGTATCGTAGTCGCTAGCAGCACGCGGGACTCCAAGACTCGCTAGTGCGCTCGTATCCGCAACGACTGTCCGCAATCGTGGTTGGCCGCTCATCGCTCGTCTACGTTGTTTGGTGTGCGTTCCGAATCGACGGTCTTCGCATTGCCATCGTATATGTCGGTGGCGTCAGGGGCCGCAAGGTCGAATGGCTCGCCTTCGAGGTCTGCTTTGAGCAATCGGAGCCGCTGGGCTGTTTCAGCACCGACCAATTGTTTCATCGTTTCGAACTCTAACTGGTCGTCATAATACTTCGTTGCGACCAGTTCCTGAAACGTCTCACTTTCCGCCGTGTCTTCGATGTACTCGCGAATTGCCTCTACGAGGAGGTCGGTTCGGTCTTTGTCGAAGAGGCTGGCAATTGCATCCAGTCGCTCGACCAGATACTCCGGAGATTGAAAATGGACGCGTCGGGGATCATCACTCGCGCTCATTGTATGTGCATGTTCTGCACATAGACGGAAAACGATTTCGACTCGTGTGCAAGCTATGCACACAAATGCACTATCCCACCGTCGTCAATCGGGAAAGCGCAGAAAGGATTGGTTCGGACGGCGAGTGTGCTATCGCCGCCTGGATGGCCTAAAAAACGGTTTGGGCAGTTCCTCGCGAGTCATGTCGAAATCAGTCTCGAATCACTTTTCTAACGATACGCATTTCGAGGGCGAGTTGGGGATACTAGTATGAACGTTACGACTAGCGGGGTAGTGAAATTCCTCTTGATTTTCAGTCTCGTCGGGAGCATCGTCAACGAGCAGAGGATAGGCGCGTTGATCAGCCTCACGCTCCTCGTCCTTTGGTACGAGTGGCGAGAATACGAGCGAAAGAATGGCCCCGGTGAATCTCGAAAAGATATCGAAGAGGAGGAGGAAGAACCTACTACGGTCTCGGTTTGACCGGAATCGTTGAGACCGTTATCATTCTCGCCTGCATCGTGGATCAGGCGGATTCCGACGAGTCGACACTCTTCCCCTCGATCGGATTACGGCCGTCAGTAGTTCGCTCGCTCGGCTCCACTTTTCGAGAGGGGGTTAGAGCGGATCGTTGTACTGGTCGGCCGGATCCTGTTGCTCATCGACGGCATCCGTAAACAGATCTTCATCCAACTCCTCTTCGAACTCGTCGCCGGTTTCTTGGGCCGATAACCCCAGCGAGAGAAGCTCTTCGACCGCTTGTTCTCGATTCAGAAAATCGCCTTGTTCGACAAGACGATCGATGTCGCTCTCGATACGATCGGGCAGGGCTACCTCGAGCGTGACCATAGACACACTCTGTTCCGGAGACAGATTAACTCTCGGGCTGTTCCCTCGTTGTGTAGTGGTGCTATTCCTCGGTTTCCGTCGTTTTCAACCCTTCCCGAGGGAGAACCCCCGAAACCTATGGATACATACCCATGCCCGACTCGTGACGCTCTACCCTGGCGATATGTCGGGCGCACTCGTTCCCGAGGATCGAACCTTCATTTCGCGGAAGATGACGCAGATGCGCTCGCGAGGAGACTCTCACAAAGTAAGACAAGGAACCGGTGATCTGCGAACGAGTTTGTCGGTGACGCTTCCAAATACGGATCGATTGAAGCCAGTTCGATCACGAGTTCCGGCGATGACGAGATCGATATCGTGGTCGTCGACATACGAGAGAATCGATTGGTAGTTCGAAGGTCCGTGTTCAACCGTTCGAGAGATCGATCCAACTCCCGCCTTCTTCGCGTCGGTTGACGCGGTTTCGAGTACTTCATGCGCATCCTCCTCTTCGGATGTCGACCGACTATCATTCCAAATATCAATGCCGAGCGATGCTGTATTATCGACGGACAGAAGGTGAAGTGAGGCCTCAGCCGTCGTTGCTGCCTCGATTCCGATCGAGAGTGCCTCGGTCGCACAGTCGCTTCCGTCAGTTGGAACTAACACGTCTCGATACGGGTATGTCGTCGTACTCTCTCCGGGCCGAATCGTGAGAACGGGGGTGTCGGCTTGTCTGACGACGCGCTCGGCTGTACTCCTGATAAGGAAACGCGTAAGTCCGTCACGTCCGTGCGTCGGCATGGTAATGAGATCGATACCCTGTGAACTAGCGTAGTCGACGATCGAACTCGACGGCTCTCCCCGAACGACGTCAGTGACGGTATCAACGCCACGTCGGTGAGCGCGTTCGGCAGCGACGCGAACGATTTCTTCACCTCTCTCCTCGAAGATATCGACGAGATCGAGTGCGTCGACGATCGCTCCTTGAAAGAGGGAGTCGCTCGCATGAGTCGTATCCGCGATGTTGAGAATATGGACGGTTACGTCGTGTTCGGCCGCGATATCGAGAATGTGATCGAACATGACGTTTGCACCGTCGCTGCCGTCCGTTGGAACGAGTATTTGATCATACACGGAATCCGTGTCACCATGCAGACCTAAAAGCCGGACTGATGTACACGCCGGAAGGACGACTGAATACATCGATACTCGGCGATCGGAAAATACACTTTCGATGAAATAGTTTAGAGGACTCCGCGAGGTAGGCGAGAATTTGGCGCTCCTGCGGGCGGTGAACGGACGGGATATCCCGGCCGGAATCGAACGTTTCGGCCGGGCGTTCAACGAGCCCTACCGTGGGGGATATCGCTTGAGCGTGGGGAGGGTGTCACGCCGACTCGACGACGTTGGTCGGTTTCTCGCCGGTGAGCCACTGTTCGAGATTGGCGGCGACGATGCGAGGGCCGCCAAGAACGGCATCACGGGTGGATCCGGCGACGTGTGGGGTGAGAACGACCCCGTCGCAGGTGAGCAGCGGATCGTCGTCGGGGAGCGGTTCCTGCCGGAACACGTCGAGTGCGGCACCGGCGATGTGGTTCGATTCGATCGCATCGACCAGTGCGGCTTCGTCCACGAGGCCGCCACGGGCGGTGTTGACGAGGAAGGCCGAATTTTTCATGGTCTCGAACTCCTCACGTCCGATGAGGCCGCTCGTCTCCTCGGAGAGGCGGACGTGGAGCGTGACGGCGTCCGACCGCTCCAACAACTCCGGGAGCGTCACGGGCTCTGCGTCCACTTCGCGGATGGCGTCGTCGTCGACGTACGGGTCGTAGGCGAGAACGTGGCTGTCGAACCCGTCCAGACGGCGGGCGACACCCCGGCCGATGTTTCCGAACCCGACGACACCGACCGTCGTTCGTTCCATGTCCGGCGGGAGTTCATCGGGGTCGAAAACCTGATTCCACTCCCCGTCGGTCATCGCGCCGTGATGGAAGGGAACCCCGCGGAGGCGCGAGAGCAACATCGTCATGGCGTAGTCGGCGACGGCGTTTCGGTTGCGGCCGGGAGCGTGTAGAACGGTTACGTCGTTTTCGTGCGCGGCCGCGACGTCGATGTTCTCGGTGCCGCCGCGGGCCGCCGCGACCACCCGTAAGTCCTCGGCTGCCTCGATGAGTTCCCGCGACACCGGTGCCTTGTGGACGACCAGCACCTCGACCCCCTCGCGGACGTTTTCGAGTATGGCGTCGGCGTCGAAACCGCTCGGACCGACCGCCTCCATGTCCATCGTCACGTTGCGGAACTCGGTCGGGGAGGCGGTCCCGAGCCAGTTCATCTCCTCGAAGTGGACTCCCTCCGATTCGAGGCGACCAAGCTCCTCGTACATGTATTCGCTCGGTTGCTGTGGATCCCCACAGAGAAGACACGTCACGGAGCGAGCACCACGGTTGGTATCTTCTGACATGGTTTTATTTCCACCCATCCCTATTCAACAGTTTCCATGTCGGACGGACGTCCTCCCGAACGCGTTCGAAGGTGTCCACGAGGTGACGATAGGTAGTGACGGTTTCGGGGTCCGGGTCGTGAGTTCGGTTCACGTCGACCGCAATCGACGTCGCCGCCCGGTGATCTTCGTAAAGGTCTGCGGCGACGCCAGCACAGAGGGCCGCCCCGCGCGCCCCGAGCTCGTCGCCGTCCGGAACGGAAACGGGATTATCGTGGATGTCCGCGAACATTTCAGACCACACTTCGCTTCGCGCTCCACCGCCGGTCAGTCTGAGGTCGGACACGCCCGACGAGAGGTCCGCCAATCCCGTGCACTGAGCAATAGCGACGCCCTCGTAGACCGCGCGCAGCAGTTCCTCGGCGGAGTGGTCCAGCGTCAGTCCGTAGAACCCGCCGCGCGCCTCCGGATAGTCGGTCGACCCGGAGAGGTAGGGATGGAAAATCACGCCGCCAGCCCCGACGGGATCGTCCGCGACGGTTTCGTCGTAGACGACGTACGGATTCACGCCTCGCTCGTCGGCTTCGGCGCGCCACTTGTCGCCGAACTCGTCCACGAACCAGTCGACACAGGCGGTTCCCGAGCGAATACCGCGGTAGCGAATCCAGTTATCGAGGAACCGTCGCGGGAGTCCCGTCTCTCCGGCGTCGGGGTCGTCGAGAACGGCGACGCTTTGTCCCCAGGTTCCGAGAATGACGACGCCTTGCCCGGGACGAATCGCTCCGGCACCGAGCGCACACGCCCCCACGTCGTGGAGCCCAGCGGCAACCGGCGTGCCCGTCGGGAGACCCGTCGCCGCGGCGGCCGACTCCGTGACCTCGCCACAGGCCGACGTGCTCTCGACGACCCTCGGGAGCGCGTCGAACGCCTCGGAGATGTCGAACGTGTCGAACACCGACGGGTCGTAGTCGTCGTCGGGTCCGTAGAAAACGCTCCCTTCCATCGTATCCGTTCCAAGATGCCCCGTCAACCGGTGCGTGATGACGTCCTTGCAGAACAGCACCGTCTCCACTTTCGAGTACGCCGCCGGGCGTTCGGACTTCAACCACGCCAGCAGACTGAACGGATCGGCACCGAACGGCTCCCAGCCGAGGCGGTCGGTCGCCGCGGCGAGCGTGCCGTCCGCCCGCCACTCTTCGAGGCGACTCATCGCTCGGGAGTCGGTCGACTTGATACCCACGACGGGGCTGTCGTCGGCGTCCAGCGCGTACAACCCGTGACCGTGACCCGCAACGCCGACGCCTGCGATGGACTCCGGGTCGACCGCATCGTCTCCGGTCACCGTCGCGATCGTGTCGGCGACCGCCTCCCACAACGCGTCGTGATCCTGATCGTCGCGTCCGGGGAGTCCGTCCCTGCTCGGCGTCTCTCGCGTCTCGACGGCGACCGTCTCACCATCCCGCGTGAACGCCGCCGCCTTCGTGTTCGTGAGGCCGGCGTCCACGCCGACTAACAGGGGGTCACTCATCGTCGTGGACGTCCGTTGTTCGACTCCGTCCGGCGCATCCGGTGAGTTCCGCCAGATCGACCATCACCTCGGCCAGTCGGTCGCGGATTTCGTCGCCGACCACGTGTGGGTGAAAGTACGTCTTGTCCGGCGACCACTCGTCGTCCGCGAAAAACGTGGCGCGATCCGCGGCCGTCCCCTCCGGCGGTCTGATTGCGTCGGCATGGTCGCGGTAGAAGTCCGCGGCGGTTCGAGCGAACTCGTACTGGTAGCGCGTGTTTTTGTTGAACTTACAGACGCCGGCGTCGAGGAACTCCGCGACCTGTTCGTCGGCGACACCCGACGACCCATGAACCACTAACGGCACGTCGTGGCCCGCCTCGTGGAGCGCCGTATTCACCTCGTCCGCAACGTCCGGTCGGACGTCCAAATCGCGTCCGGACGCCACGCCGTGTTGCGTACCGACGGACACCGCGAGCAGGTCGACACCGGTTCGCTCGACGAACCGGACGGCGTCGTCCGGGTCCGTATAGAAGGCTTCGTTCGGACTGGTCTCGGCACCGTTCTCCTCACCCGCAACCCGGCCGAGTTCGCCCTCGACCAACATCTCCTCCGGACCGTCACGGACTGCCTCGACGGCCTCACGGGTGCGTTCGACGTTCTCCTCGAACGGACGGTCCGAGGCGTCGACCATCACCGAAGACGGCACGCCGGACGCGACGACGTCGTCGAGGAACGGTCGTTGATCGGGCAAGTGGACGTGGTCGACGTTGAGAAAGACGTTGACGCTCTTCGACTCGGCGAGGTTCTCGACGTAGGAACCGAACGCACGCAGGCCCGCGGAGGCATCCCCGTCGCCGTAGAACGCACACGCATCACGGCTGACTTGTAACACCAGGTCGGCGTCCGCATCGAGCGCACCTCGAAGCAGTCCGACCATGATGTCGAATTGAACGACGTTGCTCGCGAAGAACCCGTACCCGTTCTCGCGAGCGGTAGCGTACGTATCCGCGAGTTCGTCACCGTGACAATATGGCATGTGAGAGACAGGCATGTAAGCTCGTATAATTCTATTGGAAGCGACGAAAGCATTCGAAAGTCTAACCGACGCCCGCGTTCAAAATTTCGGTTCTCCGCGGTGTACCCATCGTTCTCTTTACCTGAATTCTCGCGAGGGGGAAGATGAGTGAGCGGAGTTTGCGGTCATACGAATACATTGGATAGTAGTCTGAATAAACACTACGTCACGGAGCTTCTTGCCCGTACAATGGATAAACGGCTCACCCGTCGTCAGTTGGATCGTACGGCTGTGCGTCGTCAACTGACGGTGCTCCAATGGCAAGGATACGTGTGTCCGTTTCGGCGGTTTCAGGATTGAACGCTCGCTGTGGGCTCCCAGGATCGACGAAGAGGACGTTGCCGGATTCAACGACAATCGTCTCGTCGGGGGTTTCGACGTGAAGCGTTCCCTCAAGAACGTAGAATGCCTCGACTTGCTCGTCGTGGGTGTGGTAGCTCAACCCGGACTGTTCACCGGGGGCGAGTTCGTAGACCCGAAGACCGAGCTTCGAGTTCTGATAGTCGTATCCTGCGGCAACACTGAGCGACCGGACATCGGTTGGACGGTCGTCCCACTGATCAAGGTCGTTCGGGTCGATGAGATGGTATCCCATACCTATCGCTGTCGATGATCGGTGATTAAATGCTCGGACTAGTAGCCAGATTCCGATCTGACGATAGGAAAATAGTAGGTGTCAATTGGTGCAGTTCTACTCATGCAAATCGACACAGTTGCAGCAGCCAAAGACGGACTCGGAATCGCCGTTGGTCTGCTTCTAATGGGATTTACAGTGTACAACTATGCGTGGCGGTTACTCATCGAAACGAATCCTGCCTGGGGGCCGATTAGTGGTTCGGGAGGTGTTCATCTATTCAACCTCGCCGTGTTTGTAGGTGGTGTTCTTATTGCCTATCTTTCGTTCTTGAATGGCATTGCTAGGGAGTCCACGTGTGCCTAATCAACCGTTCGTCCAAATGAGTTCAGCGAAGAATCTCTCCTCGTACTTTCTCACTTCGTGGTTTTTCAGTGGACTCTCCCCTGTCCACACATTTATGTAGATTCAATCCGTTCCGTTACTAACGGAATTCTATCTTGCTATAAAATGAACAGACGAATACTTCGATTTCTGGTTGTCGTTTTAGGATTTGGGATTCTCTGCTATTTTGTCGGCGGAAGCCAGGTTAGTCACGAACTCGCGAGCGCTAATCCAGTGTTCATCGTCCTCGGCTTCTTCATCACCTTAGTCGCGCTTTTCTGTTGGAGCGAAGCTGTTCGCTGTCTTCTCGACCGTTCGGAAACCCCTATCGAGGGGTGGCGGTTCCGAGGTGCATACCTCGCAAGCTTCTTCGCCAAACAAATCATTCCGATCGGCCGCGCAAGCAGTCCGTTTCTGCTTGCCCATATCGTCTCATCGGAAATGAGCACAGATCGGGACCAAACGCTGGGGGCGGCACTCGTAATAGAGGTCTTGAACCTCACTGCATCGCTCAGTCTGGGTCTTATTGGATTGGTTTTCATTGCTCTTCAAGGTCAGTCTGTTACGGCAATTATCCCCGTTCCTTCGCTCCACATCGCGCTCCTCCTCACTGGTGGACTTCTGGCCGCCACGACCACGTTGTATCGATACAAGTACCTGCTTTTACATTCGATAGCGATTGCAGGTATCCGATTGCTCTCACTACTACGTGTATTGAGCGAGAATCGAACACAGCGCCTCCACCTTCGCCTTCGTCCGGTACAGACCCGTGTCCGATTCATCCACGAATATCTTCACTTACGAGTGCGCTCGTATTCGACCGAAGTCAGCCTCGTGCTGGAGAACCGCCGGCAAATCGGACTCGCACTTGGATGGTCGATCATCGGTTGGATCTGTTTCTGCCTTCCTCTCTATGCGAGTTTCCTTGCCCTTGATCGGCATGTCTCGATACTACTCCCGCTCTTTCTGATCCCTGCAAGTGGGGTTGCACGAGTCATTCCACTCCCAGGTGGTCTTGGTGGTGTTGAAGTTGTGCTAATCGGGATGATTATTGCGCTGACTGGCTTGGATGCGGGAACCACTGGCGGGATTGTTCTTCTCTATCGCTTGCTTAGCTATTGGGGGATTCTCGTGCTTGGTGGACTGTATTCGATGTTTTTCCTGGATATCGGGCAACTCGTCCACATTCGACGAAAGCAAACGTCGTAACGAACGACACCGCTTCGCTGATCGACGTAGTGTGATTGATTCTCGCCATTTCATACTCTGCAATACGATGTGAGATTATGTCGCGACACGCCGCTGCAACCGATGCCGCGATCAACGGTCTCGTTGGCTTCGTTCTCCTTTCGATTGGTAGTATCGTCGCATCGGCACTTGGGACCATATTTGATCCGGTGGTCGCTGCGATTCTAACACCGATCGTCCGGATTGTTTGTGCGTTCTATGGGCTCAAACAGTTTGTCTGGGGATTGTATTCGTTCATTGAAGATGCAACGAGCTAACATGGCACCTCATATTGTATACAACTTCTCGTAGTAGCGGATCGAATTCGAGGTAAATTTGGCTTTTGCACGATTTTATTTTTGAAAAGGGAGCGGATAGGTAACGTGACGGTTGATTCACAAATCACCCTACGTGGGGGAGTGTACTGCGTTTCGATTGCCAAACTTCGTAGCTAACCAACCACCGATTGCGGCTCCGATGAAACCCAACAGGGCTCCGATAGCCAAGATAGCCAGTACAACCAACGGGACGACGATCACCGTAAAGACGGTTGCACCGGAACCAAGCCATTTGGTGGCGATGTCGGAGAGAGGACTGAACGCCATCACCAGTGCTGGAATAGCACCAAGCGCTCCAGCAACGATACCCGTACGATATATCCTCAGTGCGTTGCGTTTCGCCAGATAGCCTGCAATCACCCCACCAATAGTCGCCATTATGAGTGAGTAGATCTCTGGTTCAAAGAACCAATTGTATCCGACGGTCAGTGGGATGGATATGAGCCCGCCAACAAGTGCGTATTTCCACTCTGACGACGTCTTGTTAGTTTGATTGAATCTCCCCATACTAATTGACCCAAACTATATATGGTGGTAAGAGTACTTTATTCTTTCTCAGTTTATTTGTTTGAATAGTAAATAGTTTCTATATCTAATAGTGATGAGGAAATGCTGGATATTTCTGTTAGTTCCCCGTCAATCCATACAAACTCAAAATCAGGAACGGATGTCACTGACTTGTTTGATGTCGATCTCCGGGGTTGAACTGGGTGACAGAGACATGCCTGGATCAGTTGTCTATTCCTGCTCGTGACGCACCATGGTACGCGTGTGAGCAGGGAGGAGGGGATGGCGAAGGAGAGGACGTGTGGGTCGGGAGTGATGGCGCCAGACCCACGCGAGACCCATTCAGGGTATCAGAGGCAACCGCGCCACAATTGGTCCTGCGGCTGAGTATTCTCCTTCTCATTTTCATCTATCCGTTTCGAACGGTACAGACACAAAAACGGGGTTAGTATAATGAAGGGCCACCATGGGTTACAATCCGCTTAGAAGAAGTAATACCGTATAGACTGTGCCGCCAGTCAGGAAAGCCCGGAACCGAATCTTATGTTCCCCTGGAAGTCCTTCCCTGGTTACATTGAGGACGACACTACCAGCTAAAAAGGCGAATAGAAGTGCAATCACAACATCATTGAATTTTACCAAAAACCCAATTATCGCTCCAACCGCGGTTGCTATTGCCAGTATCCACCGGCCGACGCGATCATATAATTCGCTATGGATTTCGCGGAGGCCATAATCCGTCTCCATGAAATGAAGCCCCATCGCGATAGCGAAGAAGACCAGACTATCCAAACCTGGTTGGTGCCGGTTGAAGAGTAAATACCCAATGAGACAACTATAGAAGGCAAAGGGACCCAATTGTACCCAGAAGGTACCAGCATTCGTCTGACCGTTCTGTCTGCCGCCAAGATCTCTGGAAGAATCCTTTACATACTGTTCGAGTCCATAGAACATGGTAAACCCGGCAAGAGCGACAACGTAGACGTGCTGTTCAGCAACCACGTAAAACGGGTCGGCTTGCTGAATAGTTCGGCTCCCCTCACTGAGTTCTGGGAATACGTGGACGAATACAAAAGCTGCCGAAGCACCACCTGCAAACGAGAGCCAACGACTCCGAGAGAGCATATCTAACAGGTTGAGTCGACGTATGAATAGCGGGATCAGAACCAGTAGGATAGCGCAAATCGATGGACGAACGACTGTTTCAGGGGGCAGCTCGAACATCAAATACCGTCTATACGTCGTTCCCTTCGCTCTTCATCGCTTCCCATCTCATACGTTATTCCCGAGTAAAGACATGATGTAAATCAGGTTGAATAATGGAGGATCGCTACTACAAGATAGAATAAATGGATGGCGAGGGGTCTGTCTCCCGTTTCGATAACGACTTTGCACCCGCAAGAACGTCCACAGGAGCGTAGTCTCTACAGGTATCGAGTCGAATTAAAAACAGATATTCACGGGCGGTTGTCAATGACCTCTCGTACTCGTTTTCAGGAAACACTGAGGGTCTCTGTCGTCACACCAAGTCATGTCGACCAATCGTGAGGTAAAAGCCCTTGAGTTCGCCACCCTGCTCATTGACGATTCTTTGAATGAGTCGTGTCGGACTCTCCTCGATGCTCTGTATACTTGAACAGGCGGATGTCTGTTCACGCGTCTTCAGGATCGACTATCGCGACGGCAACGTACTCCGGTGGTCGCTGACTGATGATGGTGTGGAGAACACAGTTGGCGAGACGTACACGCCGGCACTGTCTGTTTCGGCGCACGGCGACAGCTCCCGTGCCGAGATTCGGCTTGGACTCGACGACCATCCGGCTGAAACATGAGTATTAGGTACAATAGCTGTCCTTACACGCTTCATTTCTGGCTTCCCCATTCTACCCAAGACCCATTATAATTTCTCACTGAGTCGAATCCAAGCAGCTCAGACAAGACAAACCAGAATAGCGAGGATCGATACCTAGCAGCACAGTAGAGAAAATTTCTTGATCTGCGTTTAGTTGGTTGCGCTCCACAATTCGTTTCCTCCGTCGAGAATACGGACACTGTCATGCCCGAAGTAAGAGAATCACGCTTCGCATACGATGCTGCCCATGTACATCCATGGAGAAAGGGAACATCGAGTACACTGATCTCCGCGACGAACTCACCAACCCATGGATCATCTATTTCGGCGGCAAAGTCCTCCTGATCGACACGATCACCTCTTCGATTGCAGGGTACAGAATTATGACTCGTTATTCACATCCTTTGCGCCACGAACGGTTGCCTCGACTGCCTCGATACCGGCGTCATGGAGTATATCACCGACAATAACCGTATCAGCGACATTCGCCATCTCGTAGGCCGAATCGTAGTCGTGAATGCCGCCACCGTAGAAGAGCTGTGCTGATGAGAGTGCATCATGTACGGCAGCCACGACAGCTGGATAACCAAGCGTGCCAGAATATTCGAGATAGACGATATCTTGGCCGAGGATCTGTTCGGCGAGTTCAGCATAGGCGACGACGTCATCGACATCGAGGTTACAGCCCGCTTGCGTGTACGTGGCGACTGCCGACGCCGGATTGAGGACGATATAGGCTTCAGGATGGACGTCGTCCCACTCAAGATCCGAAGAGCGGACCCATTCGTGATGTGCTCCTGTGATCCACAGTGGGTCACCGGCATTCAGAACGATTGGAACGAGATATCCAGAGAGTGCCTCGGTATGAGACGACGGGCGGTAGGTCGGCTCGACGAATATGGGAATCTCGGTAGAAGAAAGTGCGTTCAGAATCGGTTGAACACGTGCTTCTGTAACGTTCGTGGTGCCACCGATAACGAGTGCATCTGTGCCTGTTTTAGCAACGTCAGCGTAGGAATCCCCGTCGTGCAGCGTTTTGTCCGGATCGACCTTCGTGACGTGGTCCCACCGCGTCCATGGAGCCGCCATAGTTCTGTGTAGTCCGATAACACGCAAACCGCTTTCTCTCTGCCTACTCGAAACTACAGAATCGTACCACAGCCGCGAATCCTCGGTTTCGAATAAGTCAATATCAGTTTACTATCGATTACATCTATATGGGAAAACTAATGTAATTATAAATCACAGATACGATCGATGGTTCGATCTCAGGCTAGACGAGCAGTACTCAAGACGATCGGTGGTATAGCGACTACAGCTGGTTTTGTCGGTGCCGTGGGTGGACAACAACGAGACAAGCACCGAAAGCAGGATCGTGGGACACGCTACGCGACGTTTAACGTGATCGAACTGGAAACAGAGCAAGTCCAAGAGCAAGGCGATCCGCAGGCCGAAGCGGCCGCCCGAGTCGTCCAAGAGGCTCAACCAGATATCCTCGTTATCAACGAACTCACTAACAATTTACAGCAGGGCAAATACACCGACAGAGCGAACATCGACGCCTTTGTCGACAACTACCTCAGCATCTCGCAACGGGATGACCTCGAGGGTATCGATTACGAACATACGCTTCAGCCAAAGAGTAATACTGGCGTTCTTCCCGAACGGGACTACGACTTCAATAAGGACGGAACCTTCGGCGAACGCCCAGGTGACGCGTACGGATTCGGGGAATATCCGGGTCACTATGCATTCGCGATCGCGAGCAAGTATCCGATCGACAAATCAAACATTCGTTCCTTCCGGAGATTTAAGTGGGCGGATATGCCTGGGAATCTCATTCCGATGGCGGGCGAAGAGTGTGTTGTGACAGAGACTGGGGATGACGAAACCGCACTCTACCTAACGGAGGAGGAACTCGATATCTATCGACTCTCCTCAAAGAACCACATTGATATTCCATTTGAGACCGAGGGAGGGACGGTTCACGGCTTGTTTGCACACCCGACTCCACCTGGCTTCGACGGCAGGAACAATTTCAACGGGAAGTGGAACCATGACGAAGTCCGGTTCTTCGCGGATTACGTCGCCGGTGAAGACTACATCTACGACGACAGTGGCGTCCACGGTGGACTTGATGAGAACGCCTCTTACGTCCTGATGGGCGACATGAATGCGGGCCCAGGTCTGGGTCGAGACGAGCGTCCACTCCACCCCGCACAGAAGTTCCTCCTCGGGAATGACGACTTCGACACTAGTCAACTCCCAAAGAGTCCGGGCGGGGCGCAACGCGGTCTCCCCACCGCAACACGATTCGGTGGTGATGTTGAGGGCGTTGTTGAACAGATCGATTACGTTCTTCCATCCCCTGATCTCGCGCTTCACGCCTCGTCGGTTGTCTGGCCGAGCAAAAACGCAACGAAGCGAAACCTCGGCAAGGATGTCAATACGGCCTCGGACCATCGGCTCGTCTGGGCTGACATCGAAACGACTCCCTCCCACTAAAGCGAATTCGATCCGTCTACCCGTGGTTTCGTTGTCAGGGTAGACCATTGCATTCCGTCATCGATAGTAGCGTACGACGTCGCTACTTCTCTCCTTGGTTTGAGACACTACTGTTTATCAAACTATATGAGAGTACATTCGGTCTACTTATAGATGAAGAGTGGATTGTTTGGGACCCGTTTGCTTCACTACCTCATGTGGATTTAACCGGCAGGAAATCAGGTTCAGTCTTCTTGTTTGTCCCCGTCGGTTGGGACATTGTCGATCGTATCGCGCGGACTACCAGATGGCACCTCTAGCTTGGTAGCGAGTACTGCCATCAATTTCCACGCTTGTTATCGCTGATCTAAATCAATTGTCTGGTGGGGTTCATCGCTAGCTAGACTGGAAATGAATGTGCTGAAGTTAGTATAATATGCTACCTTGTTTAGCACCTCGAGCGCCGAAAAGCGAACGAATGCGAGAATGAGGGAGGATCGAAAGCGTTCGCGGGAGTCAGTGAGCGTCAGCGAGGATATCCGTCACCCACATATCAGGGCGGGGTGGGTGCAAATCGCCCGTTGCAAGCACCGCATCCGGTGCCGCGAGACGATGACTGCACGGGCTCACATGGACCCGCGACGGACCCGCCACCGTCATTGTCCCAATAAGTCGCAGACAGTGCGGACAGCGTACTTCTACGTCATTCGGTAACCACCTCAACGCGGAGCGACCCACCGCAGTCGCCACAGCTGTACTGCTCGGAGTGTTTGACGACCTTTGAGCGCTGGAAGCGTGCAAGTTGTCCACCGCACTCCTCGCAAATCACCCACCAGTTCGGGGCCTTGAAGCGCTCACAATGCTGTGTTGTGTCGAGCGCGTCCGTCCACCGCTCGAACGTTCGTCCGTGGTCCGCGTTCCCGAACTCGTGATACTGCCATGCGTGAATCAATTCATGGCGCACCGTCGAACTGAATTACTCCCAGCCGTGTTGTTCGTCGGCCGTCCAGGTCAGTGCAATCGTGATTGCCGCTGTTGCAGGTTCGTACTTTGTGACGCCCGCCTGTCGTTGGGTCCGGTGTGAGACCTCCCAGTCAATTGTTTCGTCCGGCAGGTTGGGGAAGTGCTCGCCCGCGACATCCGTTGCATGCTGTTGTGCTCGGTCGAGCAGGGCCGTCGGTGTCTCCGGTGTATCGTCAGTCGTAGCGTTTGAGCGTTCCGTCAGCGTTCGCGGTCGGTGATATCCGAGAACGTCAATGATGTACCATAAATGACCCAGCAGAGGGATTCTTTGACGGACAGTTCATATTCGCATCTATGGATTCAATTTCCGAGTTAGTGTTGTGGGGAGTAGTGCAGTGATAATCCACTGCGCAGATGAAGAACCAGACTCGACACTCTCCTTTGAAAAAGGCACTCTCAGAGGTCGACTGGGAGGTGAGTAGTAATGGGAGACCTCTGGACGGCTCTTCAAACGCTCGCAGAAGTCTATAGTGGTGAAGACGCTGCCGAGGCTCGATCGACCCAATTGACACGCGGTCACACGGCCTTCGGATACTCGCCCCGGATCGACCGGGTGTTGGCGAGTCAGATCCGATACTTGGGCGGGGTCTCCTCGATTGGCCGACCGATGTCGTGCAACTGGCGGATGAGCTGGACGTGGATGAGTTCGCCGTGATCGGTGTCTCAGGTGGTGGCCCATACGCGCTCGCGTGTGCCTACACGATCCCAGAACGACTCACCGCAGTAACGATAGTCTCTGGAGTCGCACCGCTGGATACGCCGGACGCAATCGGCGAGATCAGCCTCATCGAACAACTCCCGATCCGGACAAGTCGTCGGTCTCCAAGAATATCCCGGTGCTTCCTCGGTGACGTCGCAGAGGAGTATCGCGTGTGTGGTGAACCGTGGGGGTTCGATGTCGTAGACATCGCCCTCGATATTGATGTGTGGTACGGTACGCGAGACTGGTCACTCTCAGCGTATCACGCAACCATTATCGCCTCTCAACTGCCAAACGCAACTCTCCATACGCTCCCGAATACGAGCCACCTTGGAAGCGTCGCTAATCACAACAATGAGATTCTCGCATCTCTCACCAGATCAATGCGTTCGGAGTCGCTCACCTGATCGATCATACAGCACCCTTCCATAAAACCAAGCAGATAATGGGTTCTAGCGGTTCCCTCGTTTAATCTCCTTGTCTGTCTACTGTTCGCGCTCTGTCTTGGAGATTTAGAGAAGAGTAGAGTGACAAAAAGCTAGGGCATAGTTAGTTCGACAGTTCTTTTCGTCAAGTTCGTACGCATGGCCAACACGGGAAGTCCCCCCTCCGACTACTGTCTGTGCGTGAAGATCAATGCGCGATCGTCTTCAACGCCGACGCAGAGGTCGAGTTGCAACGAGAGGTTGAGGCTCGTCGGGTTCTGCTTGCAGACGACGAGGTCTTCGAATGGTTCGTCGCATGCCGGACACGGCACTGAAACCGTGTTCTGGTACGACTTGATCGACTGGTTCTCCTCTTGGGGCGTTAGTGACGACACCAGGGACTTGAGGTCTACCTCGTCCATGCCCGTCGAAACGAAGTTCTCCCTCATAAACGCTCTGCAGGTTCAGGCCGAACAGTCTGGGACCGAATCCCCACTCGGTCGATTCGCCGTGCATCACTCCACTACAAAGGAAGGAAAGACACGAAAGAGCATGAAAAATACGCGCCCGATATCTCGCACGCCCGCTGAAACATATCCACGGTTGAGAATTTCGTCGAGTACGAAGGGTACTGATTCACCTGAACAAGATGAAGAAACATTTGTAAATCCGCTCCCCGAGGATGAAATACAATCAATTTCGTTGCTGTTCAAACCTCGGGAATAATGCCTAATTGGCGCATCAGACTGACATTGTCCGCATAGAGATAGAGATCTACGATTCTCCTGTTTTCAATACGAAAGACACCAGCATTCTCCAGGATAATCTCGTTGCCCGTCGGTTTGACTCCCATGATTTCCCCCTCGTGCGTACCAGTCAAGGTATGCCGGTATACGACGGTATGCCCTTCAGCAACGCATCCATCTTCTGTGACGGTGAGGTCGGGGAATGCAGTGAAGAAGTCTGCATTCCCTGCTTTAAACTCCTCGCGGCTTTGGAATGATTCCCCATTTCCGGTTGCGTATTCCGTGTAGTCCTCAGCCAGATAGTTGTCAGCGGTCTCTATGTTTTTCTCGTTGAAAACCTCCTCCATGAGGTGACGCACAATCTCCTTGTTTTCTGCTTCCCTCTGACGCTGCTCGGTCATTGTTTTTGCCTAAGGAGAGGTTCGTTGTCACTACAGATAAGATGTCTCGCTCTTCTACGAATTCGTTACTGGATAAAAAGGACAAAAGCGCTGGTCCCCTGCTCTCTTCAGTAGGTCTCTGGAATCACCCAGAAGACTCTAGTTCAGAATCACCTCGGCAGACTTCCATCATCTCAATAATGACAGATTATACATCAATTACTGTAGCCATTTATTTAACAATATCCGTTATCTTATAAAGGGGGCCTGCGAACCTGGAGAAATGATGCACGTAAACGTCCCTCTGGTGCTCGGCGGACAAGGTCCGCTTGTCTCACTGCTCGCCGGAGTTATCGCCGTCGTCTTTCTCCTAGTCGTACTTGACCTTCCAGCATTCGTCGGACTCGTCATCGCGACGTTCGTCGTCGGAACAGTCTCTCCGCAAGTCCCGTTGGGCAATGTCGTGAGTAAAACGGCCGCCGGATTCGGTGACGGGATGGCCGGGATCGGAATCCCAATTCTGATGGCAGCGATCATCGGGAAAGCGATGACCGAGAGCGGTGCGGCAGACCGCATCGTTCGCGCATTCGGCACGCTGAGCAATGGCAAAACCGAAATTTCTTTGTTCGGCAGCAGTTTCGTGATGGCGATTCCCGTGTTCTTCGACAACGTCTTTTACTTGCTCGCCCCCCTTGCCCGGTCCGCTCGGTCACGGACAGGCGGGAATTACACGCTTTACATCGTGGTCCTCGCCGCCGGTGGGGTGGTAACACACGGATTCATCCCGCCGACGCCGGGACCCTTGCTCGCGGTCGATAATATCGGCTCCAATCTCGGGACCACGATGCTTGTCGGCGTCGTCGTCGGACTCCCGACCGCACTCGTGTCGGGATTGGCCTACGGTCACTGGATCAACCGACGATTGGACATCCCGCTCCGGGACGCGATGGGGACGACGGTCACGGAAATCGAAGAAGTGGCCACGACGCCGATAGACCAGCTTCCCGGTCTGTTCGAGTCACTCCTGCCGATAATTCTCGCCGTTGGACTCGTGGGCGCCGCCACGACCGTCGATACGTTGTTCTCCGATAACACGTTTGCGTCCGCTGTGACGGGATACGTGGGCGATCCAAACTTTGCCCTGACCGCGGCTGCGATGGCGGCGGCAGCCACGTACTTCCGTATCAGCGACATAGGCCGGTCGGAGTTCTCCGACGAGTTGACCGACGCCCTAAAAAGCGGCGGCAACATCGCCGCGATCACCGCCGCCGGGGGTGCTTTCGGAGTTATGTTGCAGGCAGCAGGTGCCGGCGATTACATCGCTGGTGGACTCAAAGGCGTCGGATTCGGGCTGCTCGTCACGGCATGGATCATCGCGGCCGGCGTACGCGTCGTTCAGGGATCGGCAACCGTCGCTATCGTGACTACGTCCGGAATCATGGCCCCGTTCGCCAGTCAACTCTCCGTCAACCCGGCGTACCTCGTAATGGCGATCGGTGCCGGAGCCTCGATCTTTTCGTGGTATAACGACAGCGGCTTCTGGATCGTCAAAGAAATCGGCGGTCTCACGCAAAAAGAGACACTCAAAACGTGGACGGTGGTCACCACCTTGGTCGGCGTCATCGGTCTCATCACCACATTGATCGTCTCACGAATATTACCGCTCGCTTGAGGAAACCTCCTTTTCAGTCGATCCGTTCTGTTCAACTTTAACTTTCTTCGAGGAGAGAATCCCGCCGTTTACGGCGTTGACGAGACGGGGTGCGTCTCGTTCGTACACCAGAACGTGAAGCCCTGCCGTTTACGACGGGGAGGATGCAACTCTCATCTACTGTACTTCATAGCAACTGGGGAAAGCTATCTGTCGGCAGTGGAGGTGTTGGCTTCTCCGATATATCGACCTCGTTCTAGCGATATCGATACCTGCAAAACATTGACAAAGGACTTAACAAACGATACCACTTGGTTCATCTATGGTAGAGATACTCTTTCTCATTGGACTTGCCGTTGCGATTTTTGTAGGCTTCAATGTTGGAGGTTCGAATACGGGCGTTGCGTTCGGTCCTGCAGTTGGGAGCAACACGATTTCAAAGGTCGGTGCTGCATCTCTCATGAGTATCTGTGCTCTTGTTGGCGGATGGACAGTTGGTCGGAATGTCATCAATACAATGGGTGGCGAAATCGTTCCGAGCCGATTTTTCACTCTGGAAGCGAGTATTGCGATTCTCTTTTTTATTGGATTGGCGTTGTTTCTCTCGAATATCGTCGGTGTCCCTGCCTCGACTTCGATGACCGGTGTGCCGCCGGACGCCCGCGATACCAATCTCGTCTTCTAACACCTCTCCCTCTTCCCGCACATGAGTGTCGGGGAGAACGTTGGGTACGGCTTGAAAAAAGAGGGCGTGGACGCGAATGAACGCGACGAACGCGTTACTCGCTATCTCGAACTCGTGGATCTCGGCGGGTATAAAGAGCGCAATCCCGCCGAACTTTCGGGAGGTCAACAGCAGCGTGTCGCGCTCGCACGCGCACTCGTCAACGAGCCGAGCGTCCTCCTGTTGGATGAACCACTTTCGAGCCTCGACCGAAAGTTGCGCAAACAGATGCAAGTCGAGCTCCGGAAAATACACGAAAAGACACAAGGGGCGTTCTTCTACGTCACCCACGACCAAGAGGTCGCCATGACGCTTTCCGATAGAATGGCCGTGATGAACGAAGGACGGATCGAACAGATCGGGACCCCGGAAGACATCTATCGCAACCCGGCGAGTCCGTTCGTCGCGAACTTCATCGGCGACACGAATCTGTTCGAAGGGCGAGCGCGAACCGAGAATGGGGCGACGACCATCGACGTAGGAGATGGGAGTTTTTCGTTTCGATACGACGACGAAATCTCTGATGGCTCGGTGATCGTTTCGATTCGCCCAGAGGACTTCTCCATAGCGAATACCGATGGCATGCTCGAAGGAACTATCGTCGAACGCTACTTCCAGGGCGACCAAACCAACTATACCGTCGAAGCCGATTCCGACTCACTTCCCGATGTACGCGTCGTCGTACAGGGCCGGGACACACCGGTATCGCGTGGCGAACGTGCCGCATTTGACGTTCAACCGCGTGCACCGGTCGTCTTCGAACAGGATGTTCCGGAGCCACGTTCGAGCCCATCGACTCCGACCGACTGACTGGAAAATCGGCGCGGCGGCCGATATTTCGTACTCTGCAAGTGGGTAGCCCCCTAATCGGCGCAGCGATAGAAAGTGATTCGGTCCAGATGGGAATTAATTTGCTAATTCCGTTCATTGTTTCGGTCGGTTTGAACGACGTTGAAGCATCACACTTTGTTCGCGTTAGGGCTAAGTCGATAATTTCTCCCTCCCCGCTCTCACGTACGGCCAGCACGGGAACCCACCGAAGCCGTCGCAGTCGCAGTCACAGTTTTCGGGTTCGATCTCGTCGTCGATGAAGACGGTGTCTTGGTGGGCTGCGGGGTGCTCGTGGATTTCATTGGTCACGTCGATCATTCCGGGGGGTATCGTCGGTCGCTACATCCGCGCTTTCTGTGAGTGTTCGCTGGTTGGTGATCTCTGAGACCGTCAATCGACGTGGCATGGATAAAAAAGATTGATGCGGTGCGTGAGTAGGTCATCGGGGATATTGAAACTGGTACGCATGTCTAACCCTCAACTCCTGGCCGAAAAATTGGAAGTTGCGATCCTTAACTGGTATTACGTAGGGGCTAGAACCGTGCTAACAGTATTTTTGCACCCTCTCGTCGTGTATATAGATGCAATGTGCCACTGTTTCGGCTCGATTGATGAACTGAACGAGCAAGAGCGTGAAGAACTGGTTGAAGAACACAATGTAGAAGAACTTCGCACTGAGCACACCGAGGACGAACTCGAGATGCTCGGCGTAACTGCCTGAAGCAGAAGCCGTCCCTCGGTAAGTGATTTATTTGCAAACCGTCTCAGATATTTCCTTGGACGATTTCTGCGATGTGTTCACGATCGAACAACGTTACGTTCTCGAACGAATCCGGGTAGATATCTTTCGCCGCCCGGTCGGTATGGTAGAAATTGATAATTGGTCCTTGGTCAAGGTAGCCAGCGTTGTAGATGGCACCGTCTTGAACTGCCTGTACACCGGTTGATCCATCTTCTTCCTGCAGTGGCTCGACAACTTCTGTTTGAAACTCAGATTCGGACGCTCCTCCGTAATTCCTCACTAGTAGTACCTCGGGGTTGATTTCGATCAAGGCTTCTAGATCGAGCGTCCCCCTGTCAGATAAACTGTAGTGCCCGACATCTGTCGCCGCAAGTGCATCGGTCAGACCGAGTTCGCGCCACTGCTTGGTGCTGACACCCCCGTCATCAAACCGAAACGGATAGAATTGGAACCCCCCTCCGTCGGCTGGGTATACCAGTAAGGCAGTCGGTCGCTGGCCGGCCGGTGGCAAGTGCTCACCGATCAAATTGAGCATATTCTCATGGAGTTTAACGAATGCTTGGTATCGATCCGTGCCTGAAAGACCTCAGCCATCAATCCGAAGGCCTCATAGAGGCTGTAGTAGCGGTAATCGTGCCAGTCGTCGCTATGACGACGGATAAAATTGCCAAAAAACGGGCCGAGGTTTTCCGCAATCTCATCGACGTCAGCTTGATCCCACCTGTACCAGAGTCGCAGGAGATGTGAGTCGATGAAATGAACGTCCGCATTCATTTGATAGAACAGTTCCTTACTTACGCTGTCTGTAACGAGTTCCACGATGTCGTCTGCATTAAATTCTATTCCGGGGAGTTCCTCGAAGGCCTCGTTTGCAAACCGGTCGTGGTTCTGGATGCCAAGTGTTTGTCCACCACCGAGTGCGAAGGCCATATCGGCAAAAGTTGGTAATAATGTGGTCCATCGTTCGGGTGGTCCGTCGAACTTGACTGCACCCATTGGTTCGATTTCAACGGTGTATGAACCATCTGACTCAGTCCCGGGATCTGTCTCCAAACTGTCCGTCTGTGTCGATTGAGCGGGCGACTCTGTAGGTTCATTCTCCGATTGGGGAGTGCCCGAACAGCCTGCAAGCAGACCGCTACCCATAACTGTCCCACCGTACTTCATGCAGTCACGCCGTGTCAGTACCTTAGGATGGCTGGAATCGTCCGTCATATGGTTTAGGCCCGCCTAAATACTTAAAAGCGTTCCGAATTTTAGGTTGACCAAAAGTGTCGGCGACGAGCACCGCAGCGCGGACACGCGCTGCCGTCAGCAGAACGCCAGCCGGTCAGTCTGATGTGCCGATGTAATCAGTGTACGGGTGTGCTGAAGCTGTGATCCAGTAGATGGTCACTATCAGCAGGTACTCCTAACTCGTTGGCTGAAACCGATCACCGCGTAAGGGGTTCAAGACGGACGAATAACTCGGATCAGGGTTCGATCGAACAATTACACGGGTGATTTGAGAGATCGTAGCGGAAGAAGTCTGATTTCTGGGGTGTTCGACGCGTTTCAAGATGAGTGACTGGTTCGATAACCAACGTAGAACGTGTGACGGCAGTGAGGTTGATCTCTCGAATTTGCTCGATTTAGACGATCGACTTCCTCTGGGCAGTATAAGCGATAGTAACTGTGTGGTGAGGCGTCCAGAGAAATTATTTACAAACGCTCAGTTGGTTAATGGTCGAAGTCGCCAGCGGCCATAGGCGACGAACGCTGCAAGGAGTCCCACTAGTAGCGGGAGCAGCGCGAGGAAACCACCTCCACCGATGAGGGTTATTATTGTCGCACCGATCATGATAATTACTAACCCGGCAGCGGCTAGTGGTGTGAGTCTTACCTGGATGTGAAGAAGACCGGGGAGAATGAGGCCGATTGCGCCGAGCACTTCGGTTACGCTGATAAATTGTAGGAATAAAATCGGCAATGGAACTAGCATTTGTGCTGAGAGGATCTCAACTGGCGTGATTAATTTCACAATGCCGGCAAATAGGAAGATGGCCGCAAGCAATCCCTGTACGAGCCATAGCGTATAGTGAAGAAACAAGGACCGTCGTCCTTTGGTAGTCTTATCAATGTCTTTCTCGGTTCTCGATAGTATGTTTGCTGTCATTCGTATCCCTCACTATTTCTCGATTACTAGCTTTAGTGTCAGACAGGCAATCCCCCGTCTAATGGCGGTAGACGTTGAATCTGGCGTCCAACCAGCTACTGTCAGTTGGCAATACTCCTGTGTCCTACCTGTACAAGTAGAAGAACGACCGGCAAAGGCATGGGAATGCTGCCGAAAAGGTTCGGTAGTCTATAACCCAGTCTGAACGGGGACACTCTCCCCATCGTGGAACTCAGACAGATGGCCTATTATCATCTACCTGCAAGTCCTACTCTGGGGATATTTAGGTTTGATAGACGAGCGAGACCACGTCGTTGTCGTACGATTTGGTCTGTTTGAGTCTCAGCTCGATCTCCTCATCAATAGTTCGAACAGCCGTTTCCCATCTCCGAGAATGACTGGGTGGAGCCAGATCCAATATTGATCGAAGCTCCCGGATCCAGACACTGTTGTACGATAGTAGCGCTCCCCAGAATCAGTGCTTCTATGTCCTGTTCTTTCAGCCATGCGAATTCACTTTTGTTCAAATCCTTGGTTCTATTGAATTTCTTTAACAGTGATTGCTTCGAGAGGTCGCACCGAAGACAGAGGTTATATCCGGTAAGCAGTCACCGTTCAGCTCACGTGCTCGAAAGCGGAACAGCCGTTCAGGAATGCGCGTGTGTGATTTGAATCGATCGACGAAGGAATTCCAGCACGAACGCCTCACCGCGTCACGGTTTCGAGAATACTTCCAGTTTCAAAGCGGGGCGCACGCCGTAGGAATCGAGATTGACGCGGGCGTAGTGACGGATGCTAGCGCGCGTGCCGATAAACACGGCACGTGACGGATCAGTCCCTTCGTCTTTGAGTTTACCTTGATTTCTCAGCCACCACCAGGAGCAGCCGTACTTTTCCCCATCCTCGTGTATGTAATCCTCGTCAACATTTTTGTCCATTACATACAGTTGGCAGCCATCGGACTTTTTCTTCTTCGCGAATTCCGTCCCTCTCGCACGAAGAATATCCTTGCCGTGTGTATCTGTCAGGCTGTTCACTTCAGCGACGTTGAGCAAAAAGACCTTGTCCTCTGTATCTGGACTCCCTTCTCCATGGTCCGTGCAGAGCGTCGTCTTGACGAATTCTTTTTCGGCGTCATCAAACGCGGCAGTATAAAACTCATCATTCAGCCATTGTCGCAGATCGCAGTCACGCCAGGAGATATTCATATTCTCGTTGTGATACCGCTTGCAGTCCAAAATGTACTCGCTCAAAATGAACAGTTCTTCACCGGACTTTCGGAGCACTCGCCACTGTATCGGTGTGCTATCGTTTCCGTCTGCCGTCTGCGGATAAGTGCCGAATGTGATGATTTCGCCGTGTGTTGTGCTCTGGTGCGGTTTGGTGCCAGGATTCTCGTCGTGCATCGTCAGTGTCTCTCTTGGAATTTTAGTGTTCTCGCCCCGTTCTTCTGCGTTGTTTCCATAGCAGGCTTACGCTCTCCTAACCGTTCAAAACCATATCCTCCTACCAACCATGCACTACTAACTATTGCTATTTATAAGTGAAACGGGCAGAAGATACAACTCATGACTCGAGGAGTTCTTTCAGGTTGGTGAGCACGAACGCAGTTGCGATGATGAGTCCTCCAATCGCGACACCGAGAATCCCCGCTACTGAGGCGTTCTGATTCGGCAGATGGCTAAATCCAAACTGAATGGACGAGAAAATCGCTGCAAGGACGATTGCAAGTATTGGCGTCAATCCGTTCCAGTCATTGAAACCTTCCGCAGCATTGGTCAGGATGTACCCTCGATACGCGAGTTCCTCTTCGATCCCGATCACGGCATAGAGGACGACTACTGCCAGAAACGTGATTGCAAACGGAACCGGGTCTCGGTTCCAGTCGTCCGGAACATACCGACAATCGTGATATACCCACCAACCAGTTGGATGATGAATATCGTGCTTACAAGTACCGTCCCGAGGCCGAATCCGAAGTCGATCAACCATTCACGGTCCATTTGCATCCCAAACTCGGTGAAATATCGTCGATCGAGAACGCGCCCAGCAGTCCAAATTAGGCCAACAGCGAGCACTCCGATCGTCACGAAATAGAACGCCCAATTTAGTGGTGATTGTGTTCTCTCCTCAGGAACTGAGAACAGCGTGGCCGAAGCGGTAAGGATGATGAACCAAATTCCGATTACGATGAGCAGACGCCATGGTGCCCGTAAACGCCGTTCTTCGTCGTTCCAGCATAGATGATAGAGTTTTGCCGGGAGCATTTCTGTTCGTGTCTGGTAAATCGACCAGCATGGGATACGATTGGTGCCGAACAGTTACGGCTGATTTAAGCAACTTCCCAATCTACTGTTCACTGGAGGGCATAGGGGTAACATGAAATCGAATCAGTCAAACGGAGAACCGGAACAACGATTGGATGAGACGGATCGTCACCCACCGATCTCGGAAGCGACGAGATACGCGACAGTCCTATTGATACCTGGTCCCGATAGATTTCATCCGGGTGACAAAGCACTCCATGACGAGCCAACAGTTACCCAAGAGTCGATTCCTCACATGACGCTCTTGAACGACGGGACGGTCGTTATGATGTACCAACTCCGTGGTGATCTCGAACGTGCCAAAGAGCTTCTCGATGCGAGCCCAGTCGCCATCAACTGTGGTATCGCTGGTAAGAATCGAGGGCTCGTGTATGTTCACTCGGATGCGGTCAACCCTGGCAAGTCTCTCCTTTTGGTACCTCATGAGTACAAAGTCATTCTCGATACACCACTCGAATACACGACCGAGGGCAACCTGCGCGTGACGTTGATCGGAGAATCGAGGCCCTTGAAGCGAGCGCTCGCCGTGTTATCCAACTCCTTCGACGTGCGGCTTGAAGAGACCGGCGAATACCACCCCGGGACGACGGACCTTATCTCTCTACTAACTGACCGACAACGCGAAATCCTTCGAATCGCTATCGAGCTAGGCTATTATGAAACTCCACGTCAGGCATCTCTCAGAGATATTGCAAACGAAGTAGAGCTCAGTGTTGCCACAGTGGGTGAACACCTCCAAAAAGTCGAAGCGAAAATTCTGCGTCGAGTTGGAGGATGATTTCGTCACCATCCATCGGAGTGTTCCTGTGGTCTATTCGAAACGGAGTGACGCGAATTTATTTACCGTTACTACTGGACAGTTCTTGCAGTGATTTCACCGAGTGTCATAGCATGCACGTGAGTGGGGGCTTCACAACCTCAGAGGATGAAAATGGTGCGTGCCTTTCTTCTAGGGAAGTGATGTTTGACACATCTCCTGACGACAGAGTGATTCTACAGTGACGATCGAACAGCGGCTGATTTAGGTTCAACTTCAACGCCACACACTATTCGGACGCTCTGGCGACGAACTCGCTAACGATTCTGTTTTCAGCCCGGCGAAGTAGCTTACTCATTGACGATTTGTTGATGTCGAACACTTCTGCTAACTCGGTGAGCGTGCAGCGCCGAGTCGCCTCGTAGTACCTTAGTAAGATGATCTCAAACGGATGCCGACTTCTGTTATTTCATCCAAATATTCCGATAATTGCCCTTGTGAAGCCGTTAGTTGGGCCGAATACCATCCGTTTTGAAGGCGAATGGAATACTGTGGAACAATTTCCGACGATTTGAGTGCCTCGTATGACTCTGTCATCCGGCTCGTGAACTGGAATACCACCATTTGATCATCCGCATGGAGTAGTTCGGATGACTCTACCTCGGATTTTTCTTCGATATTGCTCACAAGTCTCCCGACATCCGATGTCCGTACTTCGACGATTCCAAGCAGACCCCTATTTATAGGAATCGTCACTGACACGTTGAACGTCGCCTTCCGAAATTCTATTGAGGGAGCAGCCAACCAGTCCTTGACCTTCGCTGCGTCGATCTTCAGCCGTAGATGGGCGATCTCGTTGAACTCAGATACCTATATACTTAAACACGAAACCGGTTTCCAGCCGAGACTACGATGACCACAAACGAGCACTCCAATCAACCAAAGCGCAACTGGAATACAGTGTGGTCACGGTCGCCACCGATCCACAGATAGAAAGTGACAGCGACGGCCTCCCCCAGATGTACGTCTATACGGGAGAGTGGCTGTACAACACCCAGTTGCTCCGATCAGGCTATGCGCGAGTAGCAGACGGTGAGTTCAGTAGACGCGCGGAGTTTGAGCGAAAGCAACAGGAGGCCAAGCAGGGCGGCTACGGCCTGTGGAAGAACACGACAACAGCAGCATGAGCCCAGAAATCAAGTAAGTAACGAAACAATTAGAATGTAGTAACATATTGGTTGGTTATTATGTTGGAAAGAGAGACGAAATCAGGTTGCTTTCGATTCGTTGCAGATGCTCACTCACAGTTGCGGGAGCTACTGCAAGTTCAGCAGCGATCTCTTGATGGGTCGTCTGACGAGGTATCTCATAATAACCAGTTCTGACTGCTACATCCAGGATGTCACGCTGTCGTTCCGTTAACACCGATGTTGGTAAAAAGTCGATCTCCTGGAACTCACCTGTTCGTTTGAGAGATGTCTCGATTTCGGATGGAATCGCGTCGATTGCATTGGTAAGCGCGTGGCTCGTCCCGAGAAATGTGATTTGGGCACTCTGTTCTCCGTTCGTTCTAACGAATTGAACCGGCCATTTGAGAACGATTTCATTGTCGAATAAGACTGCAAGTAGGCTATCCATCAACTGGGATGATTTGTAGTGTACGTATATTATACCGTCTTTTGATATTTCAAAATTTACCACTTCAGGGATTCTCTGGAGGA
The DNA here is from genome assembly GCF_043952005.1 of Haladaptatus sp. CMAA 1909. Taxonomy (NCBI): domain Archaea; kingdom Methanobacteriati; phylum Methanobacteriota; class Halobacteria; order Halobacteriales; family Haladaptataceae; genus Haladaptatus; species Haladaptatus sp. CMAA 1909. Next base: position 504,427 of record NZ_JBIOAV010000002.1, read on the forward strand.
GCTTCCGTGCCTGAGTAAGGTCTCCCCGTACTTGCGTCAGTTCTGTATAACCGGCATCATCGACGGAGTTGATGTAATGCAATGTTTCAATGTGCACATCTGGATTGTTAGCAAACCCGGTGCTCAGCGGATGAAGTTTGGCATTTCCCCATGTGAGAAGAAGCGTGGCATATCTCATGGTTCCTCTGTTAAGTGAGTATCAGATCAGGCCTTTCAGATGATCCCAGTGGAGAGAGTGCATATTCGATCCACAGGTGACACACTCGATCTATCCCTATGCATCCATAGTATATAAATCCCCCAAGCATACTCGGAGGTACACTCACTGTAGTTCGGTTCGACTAGTACTATATGCCCAATACGGCCTACCGAAGGACTGCCTTATTGTTAGTGCTGGTCACCGTCTTGCTTGCTTCGCTTGCACCGTGGGGACCAATCGAAACTCGCTCATTTTCCCATCTTGATTCTGTTATTTATTGGGGATTCAACGTGTTTCTTATACTACTTGGGATCAGTAGCTTCACGATCGCGTTATTCCTTTGGCGAGGACAGCGTAGTGCTCTGCCAATCGCGATCAGCTTGGCTACTCTCTATATTTCTGTCTATCTGCTTGACCTGGGCGGGATTTTCCCGACGTCCCCGGATTCGATGCCACCGACACTTTTGTGGATTGAGGTAGCGGATACAGTACTCTCACTAGTTGTGATTATCTCTAGTTACGGCATTTGGAGGAAGACATCGCAGAGAAAATCGACGGAGAAATCATTCAATTTATGATATTACATAATAAACCAATATTAAAATATTTGGCATATTACTGATCAGTAAGTGGATCTTCCATATATGGGGAAGTCACTGACGAATCAATCGACGAATAAACAGATTATCGTTCTCACGTCTAAACGAGGAGATTGCCTTTCCAAATAAATGGACGTAGATTGAGAAAGATAGCGAGGCCACTTCAGAACGCTAGAATAAGCACAATCGTCCAGAAGGCGTTGTAGCTCAGGTCTTCAGTCACGTCGTCGATGGAGACTGTATATTGGTGCTCTGTGGGGTTCTCGTGGCGCTCGTCGGTGACTTGGTTGATTTTGGCCCTACTGCCCCATGTTACACCAAGCGTGTGTGGACGGACTCCTAATTGGTTCAGACGGTAGTGTTGCTACGATGGGGTTGCTGTCCATCCAATCACAGTCGTCTCGATAGGTGATCTGACCACCGCCACAATAGGTGTGAGTATCTCCATGATACCACCGAGAAGTCCAGTGCGGAATCCAGCGGCGTCTGGGTCTGTCGAACGGCGTGCGGCGATCACTCCTGCGATGAACGCACCGAGAGCCATTAGTGCGGCTCTCGTCCTCTGATTTCCACGTAGCCTTCGCGCATAAACGTGATAGGGGTTCCGGGAGATTCCACTTCCGCTTATTTATTGTAAAATATCTTAGTTGGGTTTGTTCGTGAAATCTCGATTTTCTCAAAATACATTACTCGATCTTAGTGAGTAGTCTGTATGTGCTCGAGCGAGAATACGTGACATCGAACTCCTCGTCCAACAGGCGTTGCACAAGTGGGATGCTCCATTCTGCAGCATCGTAGCCAGCATTTGCAGGTGACTCATGCAGTAGTTGGGAGAGTTCACTCCGTTTCTCGCGATCGAGTTTCGGTGGGCGTCCCGGGCGGTCCTTATCCCGAGCTGCGTCACGAGCCGGCTCTTCCTCGAATCGTCGAAGCCAGTTATAAATGGTCTTCCGTGAGATCCCATACCACTCGGCTAAGTCCGTCTGCGAAACGCCCTGTTTGTAGGCGATCGCAACCATGAGACGCTTCGTCGCGTAGACGTCGTCCACATCCTCGAGTGCCCTCTGGAGTTCAGAAGTCGAGACGTTCACCAGGTGTGGCATTACAGATAAATACGAGCGAACCGTGTAAATAGTTTTGGGGCAATGAATGACCTACCAACTCTCATCTCACGTATTTATCCGAGCGAACGAGCCCCAAGAGGTGATGTGACCGTTCGTTCAACGCACTGACAAAACAGTGGTCTAGGGAGGAATTTCAGAACCACCGAGCAACAAATAGAGTTCCGAACCGACATCCGTCGATTCTTTGTATACCAAATAGCGTCGATTCACTCGGTTCGTGACCTTCGAAGATACGAAGTGATTAGCGAATCCGATGAGTTTCATCGTCGGATTGTTGTGCAAGCTTGCAACTCCTGATCCGATTGTGGAATAGATCTTGTTGTATACCTCGTCCTTCCACAAAATACCAACGTGATCACCGATCCCGTCTAGCATCTTATACCAGTGCGCTATCCGACGGTAACGACCGAATTGAACGCTCTCACTCCCTCGAAGCTAAACGAACTCGAATCGATGCACACCTCTCGAACAGCGGTTAGATGCCGAGGTACTGCTGACGGAGGGTATCATCCTCGTAGAGGCGCTCGCTCGTGACTTCTTCGACAATGCGCCCTTCGTCGAGAATATAGTGACGGTCAGCGACCGCAAGCGCAACCGCCACATTCTGCTCCACGAGTAGTACTGTGATGTTCTGTTCAGCATTGATCGTCTCGATAATGGATTCGATGCGCCGGACGATGTACGGTGCAAGACCCTCGCAGGGTTCGTCGAGGAGCATCATCCGTGGATTGGTGACGAGACTCCGGGCGATGGCGAGCATTTGCTGTTCACCGCCGCTCATGTTTTTCGCCCGGCGGTTTCGCATCTCGTTCAATTCAGGGAATTGTTCCAATACCGTCTCGATACGAAACGGGTTCGACGCGTAGTTGGCTGCGAGCTCGAGATTTTCGACGACAGTTAATTCTCGAAAGCAACGTCGGCCTTCCGGCACAAAGCTAAGTCCCAGCTTAGAGATCTCGTAATTGCGCCGTTCGAGTAAATTCTGGCCATCGAATCGGATCGTTCCGCCGCTGACATTCGGTTCATCAGCCCCTACAATGGAGCGCATCGTCGTCGTCTTTCCGGCTCCGTTACGTCCGAGCAGTGAGACGACCTCGTTCTCTTCGACGACCAGATCGATCCCGAAGAGAATCTGGCCCGTTTCGTACCCGGCCGTGAGGTTGTGAAGTTCCAATAACATCATAGTTCCTCCTTCATACCGCCTAAGTACGCATTCTGAACGTCCTCGTTCCCTCGTATCTCGTCGGGAGAGCCGGTGGCGATGATGGCTCCCTGGTTAAGAACCGAGATTCGATCGCTCATCGAGAGAACGATGCTCATATCGTGTTCGATGAGCAGTATCGTGAGGTCAAGCTCCGATTTGAGCGAGGCGATGAGATCCGCCGTGGCTTGCGTTTCGTTCGGTCCCATCCCGCTGGTCGGCTCGTCGAGCAGGAGAACGTTTGGCTCGGTTGCGAGTGCCATGGCGATACCGAGTCGTCGCTGATCTCCATGCGATAGGTTTCTTGCCTTTTCATCGCGAATATTGTGGAGATTGACGCGTTCGAGGGTTGTGTAGGCACTATCCTCGCAGATCCGTTCGCCATCTCGGAACAGATCGAGACGGAATGTACCGGTTCGAGTCGTTTGTGCGACGATGCGGATGTTCTCGAGAACCGAAAGGTCGTTGAACAGCTGATTCGATTGGAACGATCGCGCGAGTCCTAAGTGTGGGCGTCGCTCCTGTGGGAGATCGGTGATATCCCGTCCTTCGAGCCAAACCGAGCCTTCGCTCGGGGCAAGGGCGTGGGTGATCAGATTGAACAACGTCGTTTTCCCGGCCCCGTTCGGTCCGATAATAGCATGCAGTTCCCCGGGCTCAACGGCGAGATTGACCTCGTCGACGGCAGTCACACCGCTAAACCGTCGCGTGAGGTTGACCGTTCCGAGAACTGCGTCGCGCGGGTTGAGTTCAGCCGTGGTGTCGATGGGGGTGTTTGTCATTGGTAGCTCCTGAGCCAGTTGTACGCTGATTCGATACCGCTCTTTGTCAGCCCCCATAATCCCTCACGGGGGGAGACGAGAACCGCGATGACGAACAGTAACCCAAGTAAGAATTGCCAGTAAGCCAGCACGCCTGAAAGCTCAATGCCTACGATTGGGAACTCCGCTAGCGGTAAGTAAAGCGTCTCGAAGTTGGTAAGATAGTCCTCGGCAAATAGCCACATGAACACGCCTGCGAGAGGTCCAAAAAAGTAGTTTGCACCTCCGAGGACGGTCATCAGTATGGCGTCGCCACTAGTCTGAACGGAGAGTAACGACAGCGTCGCACCTTGGTCGTTGATCTCGATGAGTGCGCCCGCAAGACCGGCGAACATCCCACTGAGTGTGAACGCCCACGCCTTATACCGCCGTGTATTCATTCCCATCGCTCGCGCGAGTTCTTCGTTTTCGCGAATCGCGATCAATGATCGGCCGAAAGGCGATCGAACGACTTGCCAGAGTGCGAGCATACTGACGAAGAAGACGAGTCCAACTACGTAGTACCAGTCGACCGAAAACCCTCCGAGGTTCACGAGCATCTGGCCTCGATAGGTCTGGATGAAAGCAGGGAGCGTATCCCCCGATAACCCCTGTGCACCACCCGTGAGATCCATCGGATTGTAGTTGGCAATGAATTGAACGGCTTCCACAAACGCGAGCGTTAGCATGGCGAAGTAAATCTCGCCCTTGTGGACGATGAGTCGTGCAATGAGGTAGGCGATGACGCCAGCGACGGCGATGGCAGTCGGCGCAACGATGGCATACGGAGCGCTGAACTTGGCGATTCCAATGGCCACTCCGTAGGCACCGGCACCAAAAAAGATAGCGTGACCGAACGAGAGCATCCCCGAGTACCCTAACAGGAGATTGAACGAGGCGACGAACAGCATCCAAATGAGCATCGTGGTGGCGATCTGTCCGTAACCCAGTAACAACGGATGGCTCACCAACGGACGCAAAAGGACCACGATGAGAAAGAGTCCGATGGGAACCGAAAGCCGCCGGATGGAAGATATGTCTACTCCCTCTTCTGTTCGGTTGATCGCCTCGTTCGTTCGTGGTTCGTCGGTCATTCGAGGAATCCCTCCTGTCCGAAAAGTCCGCGCGGACGCACGAGCAGGACGACGATCATCACGAGATATGGGACGAGGCCGTCGATACCGGGAATGGCTAGCCATTGGATTCCGGTCACAGTCGCCAAGGTTCGAAGGACGACCGGAGTCAGATACTGAGCCTCTCCGATGAGGAGTCCGGCGAAAACGCTCCCGAATAGACTTCCTATGCCGCCGACGGCGACGACGACGAACGCGAGGATGATGAAGTGTTCACCCATTCCAAGATCCATGCCGACCTCCGCTCCTCGAAGAACACCTCCGAGACCGGCAATAAACGAACCGAGGAAGAACATCGCTATGAATCGAACCGGCATATTGATACCGAGGAACTCCGCCATTTCTCGGTCTAACACTCCTGCCCGAATCGAGAGTCCGAAGGACGTTCGTTCGATGAAGAGGTACACGGCGATGACGGTGAGTGCACCGACGAGAACGGTGAAGAGCCGGAAGCGTGCGACAGTCGTTACTCCGAGGTCGGCACTCGCGCTCAACACCTGTGGCAGTGGGACACCTTTCGGCCCACCGCCCCAGAAGGCACGAACCAACTCGGAGAACATCAGCGAGAGACCAAACGTGGCCAAGAGGCCGACGAGAGGATCTTCATCGTAAACGAACTGCAACACACCCCGTTCGATGATGATACCGACGAGTCCGATGATGACGGGGGCGATGACGAGGGCAACCCAGAAGGATAACCCCATTTGAGCCATGATTTCGAAGGTGACGTACGCCCCGAGCATCACTAATGCACCGTGTGCGAAGTTGACAATTCCGAGGAGACCGAGGATAATCGACAGTCCCAGCGCGATGAGTACGAGAATCATCCCGTAAACGAGACCGCCGATGGCTTGGTCGACGAACAGGCCGGGGTTGTCGACGAACGATAGTACGAGAAGTCCTCCGACGACGACGCTGGCGAGTACTCCGAAAGGGGAGACCTCGGTCCCGGACAGACGCCGGCCATTGAGCAATCTACGATTCATGGTGGATCAAATTCAAGGCTAGAATGAGCACCCGGTCGCCTCACAATCTCGTGCGAGCTTGTCCCCGGGCGTCGTTGAATTGATATCGAACCAAAGCTTGTACGGGTCATCTTGCATCTTCTCGACCGACCGTCCGGTGACAGTGTGTACTGGCTGGATGAGCTGATGGTCACAGGCGCGCCAGTAACACTTCCCCGGCTGGAGATCGGCAGCCGAGCTGGAAACCTCGTGACCCTCCAGTTCTTTGCGAATCGATTCTGCGTCTTTCGCGCCCGCGCGAATAGCGGCCCGCACATGCTGATCAAGCGATGTGTATCCCATGTAGTGACGGACAAAGGGATCCGTCTCACTTTGTTTCGAGACGCGCTCGTTGAACTCGTCGGCCCCTTCGACGCCCGCGTACCATCCCATCGGCGAGATATCAAGCGCGGCCGCCGCATCCTTATTGAGACCCCAAAGGACGAGATCTTCGAACTGGTGGGCCATTATCTTCAAATCTTGGTGCATTCCCTTGTTCATCAATTGTTTTATCGCCAGCCGTGCGTCTAGGCCGGGATTGATGAGAGCGACACCAGACGCATCGGAGTTAGCGACGTTGTTGAGATACTGCGTGAAATCGTCGGCGGGGAACGGAACGGCGTCATTTCCGACGACCGAGGCACCGTTCTCCTCCAGGGCGTTCGTCAACACCTCTTGACCCGTGTGTCCCCACGTGTAATCCGAATAGAGGACGTACCAGTCGTCGGCTTCTTTGGCCATCTCCGGTGCCGCGGCTTGAACCTGCATCGTGTTGGAGGAATACACACTGTACATGTATTTCTTACACGCGGATCCCGTAAGGGTGTCCGAAGCACCCGAGGCGATGTACGAAACGTCGTTGTCGGAGGCCCATGTGCCCATCTTCGTACAAACCGCGGAGGAGACGCCGCCTTGCACGAAGTCGGCGTTGTCCCTCGTCACGAGGCTCTTTATCCGCTTCAGTCCGGCACTTGGATCCGTTTCGGTGTCCCCTTTCACCAAGTTAATGCTGACGTCAAATTCGGATTCGAGATCCGATTTCGCCAGTTTGGCACCCGCGATTTCGGCCTGACCCCACCCAGCGAATGGGCCACTGAGCGGCCCCATAACGCCGACGGTAAACGACGATGGGCCGTCGGATCCCCCACCGTTGGAACCGCTATTCGGGGAGTTCCCGGAACAACCCGCGAGTCCAGCGATACCTATCGAACCTGCTGCTCCGACACGCTTGAGGACGTGCCGCCTGCTAGTATGTGGCATCCTACCAGATATCGGGATAAGATGGAATATATATCTTACGGATCTGTTATAGGGTGTCTGACATCCCCTGCAAGGGGAGTAATCTTCGCGGTAACGAACCGCTCTAACCACAATATTCAAAAGTACTGTGAACAATCTCTTGAATGATGTTATCGGAGACCATAGACCGCGTCACCGTCCTCGGTGCCGGAAGCATGGGGCACGGAATCGCAGAAGTATCGGCCATGGCCGGGTACGAAGTAGTATTGCGCGACATCGAGGAGGAGCTAGTCCAAGACGGATACGGGAAAATCGAGTGGTCGCTCGGGAAACTCGAAGAGAAGGGACGACTCGACGAAGACGCCGAGACGATCCTCGACCGGGTGTCGACGTCGGTCGATCTCGAAGAGTCCGTTTCCGACGCCGACCTCGTCATCGAGGCAGTTCCCGAACGACTAGAGATCAAAGAAGAAACGTTCTCGACGGTCGACGAGCATGCACCCGACCACGCAATTCTCGCGTCAAACACCTCGAGCCTCTCGATCTCGGACATCGCCTCGGCGACTGATCGGTCGGAGCAGGTCGTCGGGCTACACTTCTTCAACCCGCCGGTGAAGATGGATCTCGTCGAGGTCACGTACGGCGAAGCGACGACCGACGAGACGGCCGAACTCGCCTACGAGTGGGTCGAGTCGGTCGGCAAGACGCCGATCTACGTCCGCAAGGACGTCCACGGCTTCGTGGTCAACACCGTCCTCGTCCCCTTCATGGAGGAGGCGGCGTGGATGCTTTCGAACGGCGAGACGACGGTTCGCGAAGCCGACGCGACGATGGTCTATGAACGTGGCTACCCGATGGGTCCGTTCGAACTCAACGACTTCGGCGGTATCGATATCGCCTACCACTTCCGCGATGAATCCGACCAGCCCGTCCCACCAGTCATCGAGGAAAAAGTCGAAAACGGAAACCTCGGTACGAAGAGCGAGAAGGGATTTTACGACTACGAAGACGGTAACGGCGTCGATTACGAGCCGGAGGACGCCGGGGACTACTACGCGCTCCGCACGGAGGCGGTGATGATCAACAAGGCCGCCTGGCTCGTCGGCAACGACGTCGCGACGCCCGAGGAGATCGACATCGGCCTCCGACTGGGTGGCAGTTTCCCCGAGGGGATGTGCAGACGCGGCGACCGTATCGGTCTCGACAGCGTCCTCGAAAAACTCGAGTCGTTGCACGAGGAATACGGCGAAAAGCGCTACGAGCCCGCCGACTACCTCGTCGAACTCGTAGAGGAGGGCTTTACCGGTGAAGACGCTGGAAAGGGCTTCTTCGACTACCGCGTCGATCCACCGTACCACTATCTCGAGTGGGAACTCGACGACGACGGCGTCCTCGGTATCACCCTCGACCGCCAGGAGCGGATGAACTCGATGTCCGAGGACATGTTCATGGAAATCGATCGCCTTCTGACCGACGTCACGGTCGACGAGGTTTCGTGCGTCATTTTCACCGGTGCCGGGGAACGCGCGTTCAGTTCGGGAGCCGACATCACCGGCTTCACAGCCGGCGAACCCGCCGAGATCATGGACGTCGACGAGATGTTCCAGACCGTCTACGAGTTCCCTCGACCGACGGTCGCGAAGATAGACGGATTCTGCCTGGGAGCCGGACTCGAACTCGCTCTCGCGTGTGATATCCGCGTCGCGACCGAAGACTCGACGATCGGAACGCCGGAGACGACTCTCGGCGTGATTCCCGGCGGTGGCGCCACACAGCGTCTCGTCCGCCTCATCGGAGAGGCCAAGACGAAAGAGATGGTGTACAGAGGGATGCAGTTCGACGCCGAACGGGCCGAGGAGTGGGGCGTCGTCAACCATGCCGTCCCCGACGAAGAGTTCGAGAATCTCGTCGACGAGATCGTCGACGATTTCGTTTCGGGACCGCCGGTCGCACTCAAGGCCGCCAAGCGGGTCATTCAGGACGGCCAAGAGGCCAGCCTCGAGGCCGCCCTCGCGATGGAGAAACAGTCGTTCGCCGTGCTGGCGACGACCGACGACATGCTCGAAGGCGTGAAGGCGTTCAGACAGAACCGCGAGCCGCAGTTCGAGGGTGAGTGATCGTGCCCGTGACGACACGCAACGTCGCAATCGTCGGCGGCGGCACCACGGAGTGGGGCGATCGCGACGCAACGTGGAAGGATCTCGCCCAAGAGGGTGGAAAGGCGACGTTCGACGGCGTTCCCGGCGTCGGTCCCGAGGATATCGAGGGACTGTTCGTCGGAACCGTCCAACCCGAGCGGTTCTCCTATCAGTCGCACGTCGCACCGATGGTAGCCGAACTACTCGGAATCGAAGTTACCGAGATGACCGCACGGACCGAACTGGCATGTGCCAGCGGCCAAGCCGCGTTGCGCTACGCATGGCTCGCAATCGCGGCCGGGCAGCTCGATACTGCGCTCGTGCTCGGGGTCGAGAAGATGAACCTCGGCCGCGACTACGTGCCGGAGATGCAGTCGTCGATGGCCAACGTCCTCGATCGGGAGTTCGACGGCGTCAACGGGCTCTCCGCACCCCCGTTCTTCGCGTGGTATGCCCAGCGACACATGCACGAACACGGGACGACTCGCGATCAGCTGTCTCTGGTCGCTGCGAAGAACAAGAGCTACGCCGCCAAGACCGACTTCGCACAGTTCCGTTCCGAGATCGAACCCGAGGAGATCACCGAGTCGGCCGAGATCGCGCCGCCGCTACACCTCTTCGACTGCAGCGGTATCACCGACGGCGCGACGGGCGTGATCCTGATGAGCGAGGAGAAAGCCCGGGAAGTCACCGATACCGCGGCCTGGATCACCGGGAGCGGCCAGTCGTCGATGGCGGGCAACTCGATCAACAACCTGCCGTCGTTCAGCGGCTGGCCCCAAGCCCGTAAGGCATCACAGAACGCCTATGCGCAGGCTGGAATCGAAGATCCACTCGAGGACATAGACGTCGCCGAAATCCACGACTGCTTTTCGATCAGTGAGATCATCGAGTACGAGGAACTCGGCTTCGCCGAGCGCGGTGAAGGTGGTCAGTTCATCGAGGACGGTCGCAGTTACATCGACGGCGACGTCGCGGTCAATCCCCGCGGCGGCTTGCTCGGCTGTGGCCACCCATTGGGCGCGACCGGCGTCTCGCAAGCCCTCGAAGTCACCCGACAGTTCCAGGGCGAGGTCGAACGTGATCGACAGGTAGACGACCCGACGACCGGACTCATTCACAACCTGAGCGGCAGCGGCTCGGTTCACAGCGTGATGGTCCTAGACAGTGATCCACGATGACTGATACAGACACCAGCGATTCCAACGACGAAGAACGAGAGCGCGTTTCGGTTCCCGAGCGGATAGAGTTCCCGCGGCTGCTCGACTTCTACGAGCTCCAGACCGAAGAACAGACGAAGATTCACGAGTTCTACGACAACCTCGGTGACGGACAGTTGACAACAACGCAGTGTCGCGACTGCGACGAGATCCACTTCCCACCCCGGATCGTCTGTCCCGAGTGTACGAGCGACGACCTCGAGTACGTCGACCTCCCCCACGAGGGCGAACTGTTCGCCTTCTCCGAGGTCCGGGGCGGTCTCCCGCTTGGGCTACGCGAACACGACGTTCCCTACGTGGTGGCCGTCATCGACCTCGGCCCCGTCAAACTCTCGGGACGTGTCGACGACGCCTCATATAGCGACCTCGAGATCGGTGACTCGGTCGCGCTGAAGATCGTCGAGATCGACGGTCCGACGGATGAGGAACGCGTCTTCTACCGTTTCGAACCCGCGGACGGTGATTCGTGATGAAGGACTACGAACTCACGCTACAGGTCATGCTCGAGCGGGCCACCGATCTGTTCGGTCACAAGGAAATCGTTTCGGAACTGCCCGATGGAACGACCCACAGGTACACGTACGAAGATGCGTACGACCGAATCGGGCAGCTGGCGAACGCACTCGACGATCTCGGCGTCGGACGGGGCTCGCGCGTGTCGGTAATGGCGATCAACCACTACCGTCACTACGAACTGTACTTCGGCCCTGCGTGTAGCGGCCGGAGTATCCACATGACGAATCACATGCTTCCGGACGAGCACTTAGTAGAGATCGTCACCGAGGCCGAAGATGAGGTCCTCTTCGTCGATCCTCAGTTGGTCGAAACCGTCGAGGGCGTCGCCGACGAGTTCGAGACGGTCGAGCAGTACGTGATCCTGGACGACGAAGTGCCCGAGACGAACCTTGAGCCCGTGATCGCCTACGAGGACCTGCTCGCGGGCCAAGATACCGAGTACGACTGGCCCGATCTCGACGAGGACGACGAGGCGGGGATCTGTTACACCTCGGGAACGACGGGACTGCCAAAGGGCGCCGCGTACAGTCACCGCGACCTCTACCTGCACTCGCTGACCCACGGCCACGTCGACGTCTTCGAGATCAGCGAGAACGACGCCGTGATGCCGGTCGTCCCGATGTACCACGTCAACGGCTGGGGGCTACCCTACTCTGCGACGCTCTCCGGTTCAAAACTCGTCCTCCCTGGCGAAAACACCGACGCCGAGGGAATCGCCCGTCTCATCGACCGTGAGGAAGTGACCGTCACCGCCGCCGTGACGACGGTTTGGCTCGACATGGCACAGTACTACGACGAGAACGAGGATGTCGAACTCGAAAGCCTCGATCGAGTTCTCATCGGCGGCACCTCACCGCCGGAGTGGCTCATGGAGAAGTTCGACAAGGAGATCGATGCGCCGATCCACCAAGGGTACGGCATGACGGAGGCGGCACCCCACCTCGTCAACACGATGACGACGACTGAAGTCCGGGAATTGTCGGAGAGCGAACGCTACCAGCAGCAGATGAAACCCGGGATTTCCGCGCCCGGCGTGCGAATCCGCCTGCGGACGCCTGACGGTGAATCCGTCCCCCACGACGGCGAGTCGACCGGCGAGATCCAGGCACGGGCACCGTGGCTCATTGACGAGTACTATGCCCGTCCCGAGGAGACGAAGACATCGTTCACCGATGACGGCTGGTTCAAGACCGGCGACGTCGGCGTCGTGGACAAGTACGGCTACCTCGAGGTCGTGGATCGCCTCGACGATGTGATTAAGAGTGGTGGCGAGTGGATCTCCTCGCTCGAACTCGAGAACGAGTTGATGGCTCACGACGACGTCGAGGAAGCGACGGTGATCAACATGGAACACGAGAAGTGGGATGAGCGCCCGGTCGCCTACGTCGTCCAACGCAGCGAAATCACTGAGAACAAACTTAGAGAGCACCTCCTTGATCGGTTCCCAAAGTGGTGGCTCCCCGACCAGATCGTCTTCATTGAGTCGATCCCGAAGACGACGACAGGGAAGTTCGACAAGAAGGTGCTACGCAGCGAGTTCGAGTCGGAGTACGGGACGCTGCCGGTCGACGAGTAATCGGGTCGGAACCCTGTATTTTTGAGTCATTCTCCCACATCGCTGTCGCCGTCCGCTGACAACAGGTTCGCAAGTACACATCCCACCTTCTCCACGCCGACTGGCACAACTCACTGTTGGTTGCTTTGATGTCTTACCGCACTTGATCTCACCGTCGATGTAACTGTGAGGATAGTGACTATAATCGATCGAGCGATGTACGATGGAAATCCGAGGAACGGAATCCGTCCGAAATATTCGAACGATGCCGACGGGACTGCAAACGATAGACCGTAAAATCGGTATCTTTGGGGCTATCCGATCATCGTCACGTTTTCCTAGTTCGCTTTGGCGACCCTTCGATTACACTCCTACGTTTGTAAAGCCGAATGGTCGTAGCAGAATCCGTCCGAAATAACCGAACAATTATAAGAGCGAAGACAGTAGCGATCGTATGGACCGAACATCGGCTCCGCTTCAAACGGTCATTCGAGCCTTCGAAATCATTGAACTACTGTGGGAAGGAAACATAACGGGGCCGTCGGACCTGGCCAGACAGATGGATATGCCTCGAAGTACCGCACACGACTACCTGCGAACGCTAGAGTCGACAGGGTATGTAGTTAGAAGGGATGGACAGTATCACGTGGGATACCGGTTCCTCGCCATGGGGAGTCGATTGAAACACAGAAACCGCCTGTTCCACATCGCGAAACCGGTACTAGAACAGATCGCTTCCGAAACGGGTGAACTCGCTACCGTCAGTGTCGAGGAACGTGGCCGATGGGTCGTTCTCCACGACGAAAGTGGGCCACGGTCGTTGAACTTAGGCACCTATCCGGGCCGACGAACGCCACTCCACTCACACGCTGCCGGAAAGGTCATACTGGCTCACCTTCCCGACGAAGACGTCGAGGAGATACTCGATACACACGGATTAGATCCGGTGACCGAAAACACGGTCACCAATGTCGAAACCCTGCGAGAAGAACTACGAACGATTCGGGACGACGGCTACGCTTTGGACTGCAACCAACAGATTCCAGGAATGTGCGTCGTCGCGGTACCTCTTCTCAACGACGCTACCGTACTCGGTGCTCTTTCCATAGCGACTACGACGGACAGACTGAAAGATTCGGCCTTTCGCTCTGAGCTGATAGAACACGTTCGCCGAGGTGCAAAAACGATTACCAACGAATACTAGCGGCTCACTGTAAGAGAACGTACCGGGTTCCGCAACCGAGATTTCGGCGGGACGTTTCACGATGGCCCTCTTCCTGATGACTCGTCTTCTGGTTGCTACTGATTCGTTACGCATGGTTCCTTCCGGGAAATGTTTTAAATGCGACGGTTCGATAATGGCGAACGGTGGGAGATGCATCGAATTACACCATCCGTTAACGCGGGTCAGCCAAGGAAAGTGGACAGTAGTTACTGATATGCGAGATTGACCTCGACGTCATCCGCAGCTGCGATGAGATACTCAGCGAGTTTCTGCTCACGTTGGTCCTGTTTGAAACGGTGTGCAGCGCCCGCAATCGACAACGCTCCCCGGATCTCTCCATCGGAAAGTAGTGGAACTCCGACCGCGTGGATCCCTGCGATGTCTTCGCCTTGGTTTACCGCATAGCCTCGCTCGCGGATATTTTCAAGCTCCGTGTGTAGCGTATCAGGTTCGGTGATAGTGTTCTCCGTTTTCGTGGGGAGTCCGTGCTGATCGATGATGTCGTCAATCTGCCCTGAAGGAAGGTTTGCCAGAATAGCCTTTCCACCGGAGTTATTGTGAAGATAGGTCCACGACCCAAGGATGGATTCTTTGCTAATTCCGGTGTCCCCCTTCTCCCCGTATAGAAACCAGCCGAGACCGTTCTCGGGGATGATGAGCCAGACCATCTCGCCCGTTCTCTCCGCGAGTTCATGGATTTTCGACTTTGAAGCATGATAAATATCGTAGCTATCTCTGACGTACTCGCCGAAATGTAGAAACTGGAGTCCGAGGTTGTACGTACCGTTCCGTTTTACTACGTACCCGTGCTTGACCATCGTGTGGAGATGCTTGTGAATGGAACTTTTCGCCATACCAAGTTGGTTGGCGAGTTCGGTGACACCCGCACCGTCTGATTCCCGAAGCTGTTCAATTATAGCGAACAGCGTTTCATCCGACTTGACCAGATTCGTTCCATCGGCGTTAGTATCCATCGCCCGATGAGTGGAGCGTTTTGCACTTAAACGTTGGTGGCAGCCACCGATTTTCGTAGCGAGGTGTGACGAACCGCCGTCCCTCTCGTTTTCAGTTCGGAATTCCACTGCGTGCTACCCATGAGAGGATGATACGACGACCCACCTCCTCAAGCGTTCGCTGGCAGCGAACAAATGATGCGCGTAATCGATGCACGCTCTGGAAATCCACTGGGGATGGAGTACAAATATAGCTCCGTAACACCGTGTGTAGGGCTCTCAAGCACCGAAGACCGAAAATCGCGGCTTGATTTGAGCGCCCCGAGAAGGGTGAGATTCAATGAACGGAAACACGAACGTTCGCTGTGAGAGAACACATCGATTCGTGAATTGGCTTCCGAAATCGCCGGGGTCAGACGATATTCTAGGAGAAAGGAATCGAGTCGAGAGTTGAACTATGACAAGAGGAGCGTCAGTTAGATCCCGTCAAACGGTTGTCGCGGTGGGACGTAGCAGGGGAACAGTTCTCACAGGACACGCCTACAGGAGAGGAAGATCGACGGAGAGTCGCAGAGGATTGAGTACCTGAATCGCGCTGCAACGTATCGACCAGCAGTAGGTCGAAAAGAGGATCGCCGCGAATGGATACGTGAGAAACATCTGGACTTTGACCGCTCCGCGCCTCGATCCGACGAACCCTACACCGGCGGCGAACAATGGGAGTACGGCCGCGACGGCCGTGATCGGCGGAAACAAGCCCGCGTAGACCAGCCCAATCACGAGCGATGAAGTCGAGAAGAAAAACGTGGCTGCAACCACATTCGCCCCATCGTTTCCGAGAAGAACTGGAACGGTGCGCTTTCCGATCGACTGATCGAACGTGTAATCGAGTCGGTCCGTGGACACCTTCACCCCCGAGAGAAGAACGACGAACATGACCGATACGCCAAGGATTTTAGCGGACAACTGCCCCGTTTGGACGAAATACCCCCCGAGGACGGACAGGCCGATACCGATCGGGTAATCGGCGGTGACCGTAACTGGGTTCATATCGAGGTACGGCGCGTGCAATAGGGCCAGTATCCACAACGGAACCGTCATCAGCACAGCGGCGAGACTCACAGACCACCATAGGGCGACCATCGTTAGCAGGAAACCAGCGCTCGCTATCCGTATCGCGACCTGGTTCTCCCGAGGGGACAGGGTCGGTTGCTCTTCACCGCGAACGTGGCCGTCGACGTACCCGTCTTTCAGGTGTGCCGTATACAGGGCGAGTCCGACGGCCCACCCGTGAAGTATCCCTGGAATGAGAGCGAACACTGGGGAGAGTAATCCCCCGAACAGGGATGTCGCGATGGCGGGAACGAAGAACATCGGCTTGATGTGCGACAGGAGCCCCCGACCGCTCGTACGGATGCGTTTAGTGTACATAGGTATCGTTGCGCGGAGCTACACAAAAACCTGATCGTGATCACTCGGGAATCCAGGTAGCGAATGAAGGGAAGACAGAATCACGATTTGAGGATCGTCCGAATCATAAGATACCACGCACGGCATCATTCGGTGAAATAGCCCACCTTTGCTGAGATCACCATAACCTTTAATAGTAGGGGTGGGAACGTTATGCTATAACGTCTCGCACCATGAAGTACTTAGAGGCGTTCGAACGAACCGTCCGGACGCACGCTAACGATAGAGCCATCGTTACTGACCAGGGAGTCGAGTTTACCTATGACCAATTCGACCGGCGAAGTACCCAGTTGGCAAACGCTCTGGACGAGCGAATTCCCTCGGATCGATGTGCGGTTCTTGCAAACAACGGATTGCCCGCCGTCGAATCGATGATCGCCGGACAGAAGCGCGGCGAAGCCACCGTACAACTGCCCTTCAGAGGGAGCACTCGCGAACTGATTTCGATGACGGAGACGGCAGACGCCGCAGGCTTGGTCTTCGACGATGCCAACGCAGAGATCGCCCTCGAGATGCTTGAAGAGGGCGAATTCGAGGTGGCAATTCACGCCGGGAAACGGACCATCTCTCGCGTCGATGTCGAATCCTACGATGCGGTGCTCTCGGGGACGGCCGAGGAGTCACGGGACGAGTTACCCGACGGTGACGATTGTGCCGTCTTCTACACGAGTGGGACGACGAGTCAGCCGAAAGCGGTTTGCTTCGACCAAGAGCAGATGTGGCTCGGAGCAACCCAAGTCGTCATGGAACACGGCATCGACATGACTGACGTCGCACTCGTGACGACGCCGTGGTATCACATGGTCACGTCCGACGCGTGGCTCTACCCTCACCTCCTCGCGGGGGCGACGGTCGTTCTTCATTCGAGCTTCGACCCGACGAAGGCGCTCGAACTGATCGAGAAACACGAGATCACGGGACTGCTCGCCGTCCCAACACAACTAAACGGACTCAACGATGTCCAGGCCGAATCCGGCTACGACGTCGATTCGCTTTCGTATATTCGGACCGGCGGGTCGATAGTCACCGAGGAACTGATCGAGCGCACTGCTTCGCTGCTTACCGAAAACGTCTACAATACGTACGGGATGACCGAAGGAGGGCCGAACTTGACGTTCGCTCACCCGTCGGTTCAGAACGACCACCCCGGATCGATCGGCAAGGAGTCGTTCGTCTGGGAACTACGGGTGGTGGAAACGGCACCGCTGGATGAGCATCCGGATCCGACGGCAACTGTCGATTCGGGTGAGTTGGGGGAGATCATCGCACGAGGCCCCGGACGGTCGGAGGGATACATCGATAACGAACGGGCCGAACGGAGGTCGTATTTCGGCGACTGGCTCAGGACGTGCGACATCGCACGAATCGACGAAGACGGGTTCCTCTACATCGTCGACCGCGTCGACAACATGATCATCAGCGGCGGGGAAAACGTCTACCCGTCCGAAGTCGAGCAGGCATTAGCCTCTCACCGGAACGTCCAGGAGATTTGCGTTGCCGGTCTGGACGACGACCACTGGGGGCAGATCGTTACCGCCGTCGTCGTCACCGACGGTTCCATCGACGAAGACGAACTCGACGCGTTCTGCAAAGATCACGAGTCGCTGGCCAATTTCAAGCGTCCGCGTCAGTACGCCATCACCACTGAGACGCTGCCGCGATCCGATACCGGAACGATACAGCGAGAGCGCGTCGTCGAGTTACACTTTGGTTGACCGCACGCTAATCAGCTCCCATAGACGGGCACGAACGCGACAGCTTGAATCAGGGAGTCAGCTTGAATCGGGGAGGGTGTCGAACGTGCGAAGCGATCCCAACGCCGGCATCCGGACACCCTTCACGTTACGCTATTCTGTGGGCGATTAGCGAACCAGTCGAACAAATCGACTCCCGAATCGGTGCAGACACGTTAGATCCGTTCACCTCGTAGATGGAACCGTTACGTCCGCGAGTCGGGGAAAACCATATGGTGCTCTTCCGAATAGAGGTAGTTGTGAATCTACAGAGACTGTTCAATCCCGACAGTATTGCGGTCATCGGGGCCTCACAGAACGAAGGAAAGATCGGCTACGAGGCGATGGCGAACGCGACTGCGTTCAACGGCTCGGTATACCCCGTCAACCCGTCTTCGTCGGGAATGGTATTCGGCGAATCGTTCGTCGCCTCCGTGACGGAAATCGATGATACCGTCGACCTCGCCTTGCTGTGCGTTCCCGGACCCGTTGTACCGGACGTACTCGAAGAGTGCGGCGAAGCAGACGTCGGAGGTGCCGTCATCTACGCTGGCGGCTTCGCGGAGGCTGGCGAGGAGGGTGAACGCCTCCAGGAACGCACCGTCGAGGTTGCAACTGAACACGATATCGCACTCCTCGGGCCGAATACGAGCGGCTTCGTCGTCCCAAGCGAGGAGCTGTTCGCCTCGTTCGCTAGCGGCGTCGAGCGGATACGAGCAGGAAACGTCGCGGTCATCGCCCAAAGTGGCGGCGTCGCCCACGTTCTCGCCTTCCAGGCCCGTCGCGAGCACTACGGGTTGTCGGGAATGGTCGGACTCGGAAATCGCGCCAACGTCGGTTTTCAGGAGGTCGTCTCGTACTTCGATGCGGACGAGCGAACCGACGCGATACTTCTTCACGTCGAGGGCACTGACGACGGGCGTGGAGTCTTGGAAACGTGTCGTGACGCCGAGACTCCGGTCGTCGCCTACAAGGTAGGAAAGACTGACGTTGGCGACTTCGCCGAGTCACACACCGGAGCGCTGACCGGGAAACACGATCTGTACATGGCGGGGTTCGAGCAGTATGGCGTCCTGACGGTTGAATCGACGAGCGAACTGATCGATGCGGGCGTCGCACTTGGACGTTCGCCCGACCCCTCCGGACTGAACATCGGCGTCGTGACGGCACAAGCAGGTCCCGGAATCATCATCGCCGACCGCATTCAGCGGGCCGGCGGTAAGCTTCCAGAACTGACGGCGGCAACCCAAGAGCGTCTTGAAGAGCTCCTCCCCGGAATAACGTATGCTGGAAACCCCGTCGACACCGGGCGACCCATGCCGGAGTTTGGAGAGGTCGTGTCCACCGTCGCAGCGGACGAACAGGTCGATATCGTCCTCGTATTTGAGCTGTTCGAGGAGGCGTTGGGCTTCCCGCTCGACACACTCGACGGCTTGGCCAAAGACGTCGACAAACCGGTTCTGTTCGTCACGGACGGCATCGAGGAGGGGATGGCAGACGACCTCGCATCGCTCCGTGCGGCAAACGTGCCCGTGTTTACCTCACCCGAGCGCGGCGCGGAGGCTGCTGCCCTGCTCGCTGAGTACGCCGTACTGTCCGATGCTACCGATCGAACGGAGGTGAACGCGAATGTCTGATCCCATCGCAACGGCGCGGGCGGACGGGCGGACGGTCCTGACCGAGGCGGAAAGCAAGTCGCTGCTCGCGAACACCGACGTAACGACTCCCGCGTTCCGCATCGCGGAAGACGCGGCGGCGGCCGTCGAGTCCGCTGAAGCCATCGGCTATCCTGTCGTCGTCAAAGTCTCCGCTCCGTCGATAGTCCACAAGAGTGACTGGGCTGACGGGGTCGGCGTCGCACTCGGATTAGAGACCGGTGACGCGGTCCACGAAGCCGCACAAGCGATTCTCGACGCTGCGACTGCGGCGGAAATAGAGGCGAACATTCTCGTCGAAGCAGCCCACGACACGGATTCGGGTACTGAGATCATCGTCGGCGGCCTGCGAGACCCGTCGTTCGGTCCCGTCGTGCTGGCAGGCCTCGGTGGCGTCTTTACGGAGGTGTTCGCGGATACCAGTCACCGTCTCGCGCCGATCGATCGATCGGAAGCTCGGTCGGCGATCGAGGAATTACAGGCGATACGCATCCTCGACGGCTATCGTGGAAGTCCGCCAGCCGATGTATCGGCACTCGCGGATGTCGTCAAGCGCATCGGGGATCTCGTCGTTGATCACAAAGCGATTGCAGAGGTGGACGTCAATCCCGTGCTGGCGACCGATACTGGCGCGGTCGCATTGGACGCCGCCGTCGTTCTTCAGGAGGAATGACCATGTACGAGCGAACGTGGACCGTACGATTTTCGGACACCGACCCCTTCGGTATCGCCCACTACCCTCGCATCGTCGACGCCATCCACGAGACGTCCGATATGTTCATGGAAGCGATAGGCTGGCCCTTCTGGGAGATGTCTCGGGAGCGCGGGTTCGGCCTCCCACTCGTGGAGATGAACTTCGAGTTCGAGAACCCCGTCGAGGCCGGCGATGACGTCACCATCGAACTGACGCCGACGCTCGGAAACCGGAGCGTGAAATTCGAGTACGTCGCCCGCTGCGGCGGTGAGGTGGCGTTCTCCGGGTATGAACAGCGCGTCTGCGCTCGCACCGGCGGAGCGGGGGCGATCGAATTCCCCGAGGACCTCCGGAAAGCGATGGAAGCGTACGCCGACGACTAATCGGCACTCCGTCCTTCCAGGCTGTACGACCCCAGGCCAACCGAGGCTGCGTCCGGACGCGGGCGATACGCTTTTTGGACTGCTATCGTAATGTATTCGCATGGCCGAGTTCGACAACATTTACGCCGAGGAAAATCCCTTCGTTCAAGCACACTTCGACTGCCTGAGTTGCGGCGGGAAGCTCTGGGAGTACGCCATCCAGGGACAGATGGTCTGTGAAGACTGTCGGGCAGTCTTCCCCTCTGAGGAGATATTCGACGCACAGACGTAGCACTGTGGGATGGGCCGCACGTAACCCCGCCGAGTTGCTCTCAGCTCTCTGGATCGACCGACCATGAGGGGGAAAATCGTCGGGTCAATGGTGACCCGTATCGAATTCGGAGAGAGGGTGATGCGTCCACTACTTTTATGATGAATCTGTGCGATAGTCTGACCATGGCCCAACAAGATCCCGAGGAACTCTTGGAGCTGAGTTCCGACACGCGAAACATCCTCGAAGACCACGGTCTCCGTCCGCTCTGGGAGGTCGAAGACGACTTCGGAAACGTCATTGACGACCTCGAAGCGGATATCTGGAAGTGGGAGGACATCCAAACCGCCATCGATGGCATCGAAGCGGACGTGCCGATCGCCGACCTTCCGCCGGGGTTCCAGCGGCGGGTCGCCGTCCCCATTAACACCGCAATCGGAAACGCGATATCGAACACCATCTACGTCGGCGTCCAGACGGTTTCTCCCGGCGAAACCGCCCCCTCCCACCGCCACTCGGCGAACGCCTTGCGATTTACCATCGACGGCAACGAGGAGATGAAGACGGTCGTTGCGGGCGAGGAATTCCCGATGGAGGACAACGATCTCATCACAACGCCACAGTGGGAGTGGCACGACCACGTCAACGACTCCGACGAGACGGCCGCGTGGCTCGACGTCCTCGATCTACCCCTCTTCTTGGACTCGCTGAACAAGCGACAGGCCTTCGAGAATCACGAACTCGAACGCCAACCCGTCACGAAGACCCAAGGGTACTGGGACTCCCAGTACGGTCGCGGCCGTCCCGCGAACGAGAAGGCGGACGGGTCAATTCCGGGGCCGTTCGAGGGCATCCGAGAGGCGACGCCGCCGTACCGTTTCGGCTGGGACGAGATGCTTGAGACACTGCACCAGCGAGCGGACAATGACGACCCCGACCCGCACGACGGATACAATCTTGCCTACGTCAATCCGGCGACGGGGAAGGAGCCGTTGTTCCCAACGATGTCGTTCCGCGCACAATTGCTCAACGAGGGGTCGACCGACCCGCACTTCCACAACTCGACGGAGGTGTACTTCGTCATCGAAGGGGAAGGAGTGACCCATGTCGGCGACGAGGCGTTGGAGTGGGGTAAGTGGGATATCTTCGTCGTGCCGCCGGACGAGATTCATCACCACGAACCGGATGACGAGGCGATCCTCCTCGGCATGAGTGACCGTCCGGTATTCGAGGCGTTCAACTTCTATGCCGAAGCGCAACCGACCTAAATTTCTGTCGTCTCAAACCGGAACTTCATCGATTCTACAGGGAAATCAGGTCGAGCGCCTCTTCGGCGTTAAACAAATAACCGCCGTTCGTGATTCGAGGCGGTCTCCGGTCGTCGAATCACGCGCCCATAGAATCCAGATGAACCGTGTCCTCTGTCATACACGCTTCCCCCTATAGATACTGAGTGGAAGCCGCGGAGAGAGACGGACTTCCGATAGTATTTGGGACGGCGGACTTAGCGCTGACCGCCCTTCTGGACGTTCACGTCCTCGAAGCGAACGTCGCGCGCCGTTACGTCGACGGTCATGGAACCAACGTTCTCGATCTCGGCATCGATGGTGTCGCCGTCCGACAGGGCGCTCACGCCCTCGGGCGTCCCTGTCGTGATGACGTCTCCGGCCTCGATGGTGGTCCCGAGTGAGGCGTACTGCACGACGTCGGCACAAGTGTACACCATGTCGTTGGTGCTATCCCGCTGTTTTGTTTCGCCGTTGAGTCGGAGTTCCATGTCGAGGTTCTGCGGGTCGCCGACCTCGTCCGGTGTCACGACACACGGTCCGACAACCGTGAACGTGTCGTAGGACTTCCGGTTGGAGCGGTCTTGATCACCGCGAACCGAGATGTCGAGCAGGATGGTGTATCCGAAGATCTCGTCCCAAACTTCGTTGGCGTTCACATCCTTGACGTCCGACCCCATTACGAACGCCAGTTCGATCTCGTGATCCACACGTCGATCCGAGAACGGGAGCTCGACGCCGTGGTCGGGACCAACGACGCTGGAGGGTGCTTTCAAGAAATATCCCTTATCCTCGATGGAGAACCACTCCTCCGTCGTGATGTCCTTGTCGGCGATAGCCTCCTCGATATGGTTTTCGTAGTTGAGCGGGGCGGCAATGACCTTCCCCGGCCGCTTTACTGGAGCTTCGATGGATACATCGTCCAGATCGTAGTCGGGATCTGCGTCGGTATACTCGCTCGCATCATAGCCGTCGTGGATGTACTCCAAGAGCGGATCGTCGGCATCGAGTTCCAGCCTGTCGGTAAGGTCGACAACTCCGGTGCCGTCCTCGGTCAATAATCCTAGTCGGGTCTCGTCGAATCGAACGAATCGCATAGTTACCCGTGTGTATAGCACCGTTATAAATCTTGGCGGTACGCGCCGTCCGTCACGCGCTCGTCTCTGCTTCGGAAGGCGAACCGGTATCTCGGCGAAGCACGGTGATCGGTTCAGCACCATCACCAAGCGCGAGCGTGTCGGATTAGAAGATCCCGATGGATTTATCTCTCGACCACTGGATTCTCAAACAAGGGTGATCGACAAGCCATGGAAAACGATAGTAGATTCGAGGTGTCGGCCGGAGTGAACCAAGGGAGAGTCTCACAGGACGATCTCGATTTCGGATCGTTTCAGATTCTGGATCCCGACGGCTCGTACGACACCACGGCGGTTCCGAACCTCGACGATGACGCGTTTCAAGAGCTCTACCGCTGGATGGTCCTAGAGCGAACGTTCAACGATCGAATGGTGAAACTTCAGCGACGCGGCCGGATCGGAACCTTCGGATCCGGCCGCGGACAGGAGGCGAGCATTATCGGATCCGGGTACGCGCTCGCGGAGGGAGACTGGCTCCTCGGGATGGGACGCGAAGCCGGCGCGATGTTCCTCCAGGGGCTGCCGATCCGGGATTTGATACTGTTCTGGCGCGGTGTTGCGGATGCGAACCGGGAGATGGCCAAACACGACCAGATGATAGCCATCTCCATCGGATCGCACCTACCGCTCGTCACCGGCGCCGCGTGGGGAATGAAGCTCGCTGACGCGGATTCCGTGGTTGCGGCGTACTTCGGCGATGGAGCTAGCAGTACCGGCGCGGTGCACGAGGCAGTGAACTTCGCTGGCGTCCTCGACGCGCCGGCGGTGTTTTTCTGTCAGAACAACCAGTATGCGATCTCGACCCCATTCGAGAAGCAAACGAACGCCTGCTCGATAGCGCAACGGGCCGTCGGATACGGAATCGATGGCATCCGTGTCGATGGAAACGACGTGCTGGCCGTGTACGAGGCGGTCTCCGAAGCGCGCGAAGCTGCTTGCTCCGGAAATCCGACGCTCGTGGAGTCAGTGACGTACCGTCGCGACGCCCACACGACCAGCGACGACCCAGGCCGGTATCGCGACGAGTTGG
The DNA here is from genome assembly GCF_043952005.1 of Haladaptatus sp. CMAA 1909. Lineage (NCBI taxonomy): Archaea > Methanobacteriati > Methanobacteriota > Halobacteria > Halobacteriales > Haladaptataceae > Haladaptatus > Haladaptatus sp. CMAA 1909. The sequence goes on from NZ_JBIOAV010000002.1 coordinate 528,970, forward strand.
AGGTAGAGCGGTGGCAAGAGCGAGATCCGCTCGTGCGGTACGAGTCGTTCCTCCGCTCGGAAGGGCTGTGGACCGACATCGACCGGGAGGCCCTCGTTGAGGAAATAAACGAGGAGTTCGACAACGCGCTGGCGGCCGCGGACGAGTACGAAGAGCGGTCCGTCGACGAGCTGTTCGAGTATCTGTACGATGAACTACCGCCGTACCTCCGGCGTCAACTGGTCGAATTCAAGGCGTTCCTTGAAGAGCGCTCTGACGCGTACGACCACATCCAACAGCGGGTGAAGGGGTGACCTAGCTGTGCAAGAAACCGTCCTCGGCGCGATCAACGACGCGCTGCACGCCGAAATGGCAACGGACGAGAGGGTAGTTGTCTTCGGCGAGGATGTCGCTGAAAGCGGCGGCGTCTTCCGGGCAACCGACGGGCTGAAGGATCGATTCGGCGAGGAGCGAGTCACCGATACGCCTCTCTCGGAAATCGCTATCGTCGGCGGCGCGGTCGGACTCGCAATGTACGGCTATCGACCCGTGGCCGAGATCCAGTTCTCGGGGTTCCTCACCCCGGCGTTCGACCAACTCGTCACGCAGGCGAGCCGAATTCGCTGGCGAACGCGCGGCGAATGGACCGCACCGCTCGTCATCCGGACACCCTACGGTGCAGGGGTCAAGGCGCTCGAACACCACTCAGAAAGTTTAGAGGGGGCATACGGCCACATCCCCGGACTGAAGGTAGTCGTCCCGAGCACGCCGCACGACGCGAAGGGCCTCCTGATCGCAGCCATCCGCGATCCCGATCCGGTGCTCTTCCTAGAACCGAAGCACATCTACCGGTCGTTCAGCGCGGAACTCCGGGAGGAGTCCTACGAAGAACAGATTGGAAAGGCCGCTGTCCGGCGCGAAGGAAGAGAACTGACAGTCGTATCGTGGGGCGCCATGATGAAACCGACGATGGCGGCCGTGGAGAATCACGGCGTCGACGCCGAGATAATCGACCTCCGTACCGTTTCACCGCTCGACCACGAAACGGTCATCGAATCGGTGAAACGGACTGGCCGGGTATTGGTGGTACACGAAGCAGCGCGGACGGGGGGACTCGGCTCGGAACTTGTCGCTCGAATCAACGACGATGCACTATACTATCTTGAATCGCCCGTCGAACGTGTCACTGGCTTCGACATCCCCGTCCCCCTACTCTCGATGGAGGACTACTACCTCCCCAATCCGCCTCGTATCGAAGAAGGGATTCGCAGAGTTCTCGAGTGAGGGGCCTCGGCAGAGAGTTCGATTCCAACGTAACTCGAAGGAAAGAGACCGAAATAGTTCGCAGCGTACCCGAGCACCGCACCAATGGGAATCAAGATCGTTTTGCGGGATCAAACCATCCCGAGGGACACGCTATGGGACGCCCGCAGAGACGAAGCCGCTTACCGAAGACCAGTCCGAGCAAATATCGCAGACTCATGAACACTACGCGAATCTCGGTCAGGGGTCGAATCGTGACCATCGGTCGGTCCCGACTGCTTCGAAAAGTCATTCTGCATCGAGAGGTGAAACACCACGGTTATAGCCGAGGGAAGTCAGCGACCCAGAGTTTTATCTAGTCTAAGTTCTCTATTATCGCCTATGCTCTTTCCACAACTGTTCAGACAGTCAGTTGCCCGAACACCCGATACAGATGCCATCGTAGACCTCGAATCCGGACGAGAATTTACGTACCGGGAGCTGTCGAATCGGGTGTATTCGATTTCCAACGGACTGCGTGATCACGGTATCGACCACGGAGATAGGGTGGCCATCTGTATGGGAAATCGCCCCGAGAATGCGATGACGTTCATCGCGACTCAGTTCATCGGAGCCGTTCCGGTTCCGTTTAACTTCCGAGTGGCGGCCGATGGAGTTGCGTACCACGTCGACGATTCGAACGCCGACGTGCTGGTGTACGATGCCTTGTCGGCGGAGTCAGTGCAAGCGGTGGCTGACTCGATTGGCTGCGAACTGTTCTTCATCGGTGACGGGTCTCCGTCGGAAGCGGAGTCATTCGACTCGCTTCTCGACGCACCGGCGGATGAACCGGATCTCAACGTGACCAGTGATGACCTGAGTGTCATCCTGTATAGTTCCGGGACGACCGGCGACCCGAAGGGAATTCCGCTGGACCATCGTGCAACGACCACTCGAACGCTGGTCAACGCTATGGGCCAGCGATATTATCTCGATGAAACGTTGATCGGCATAATGCCACTGTATCATACCGTCGGACTTCACGGCATCCTCTGTAACGTCCTGAGCGTGTCCGGAACGTATCTCTGTATGCCGGAGTTCGATCCGGAACGATGTGTCGAAGCGATCCCTGAATGGGAGGTTACCGGCCTTCACGAGGCACCGACCATCTTCAGTCAGTATCTCGCCACCGACGCGATAGACCACGTCGACGTCAGTAGCGTTCGAGCGATTGGATACTCCGGGGCACCGATGAATTCAGCGCTCTTCAAAAACGTCATCGATGTATTCGACCCGGATCACATCGCGAACCTATACGGGACGACCGAAGCGTTCGGGACGACTGCACACGTAGGGTTGGACGAGAACGACGATCCGAGGATAACGGGACCGGCAAACGTGTTCTACGAGACGCGGATCGTCAACCTCGATAACGATCCCAACGACGAGGTTGAGCACGGTGAAGAGGGGGAACTCATCGTCAATACGGAGTCGCCGCTCGCTTTCGACGGATACCTGAACAAGCCGAAACGCACCGAGGAAGCCATTCACGACGGTTGGTTCTTCACCGGCGATGCGGCCTATGAGACGGACGAAGGTACTATCGTAATCACCGGTCGAACTGACGATATGATTATTAGTGGTGGCGAGAACATTCATCCGGAGAACGTGGAAGACATCCTCATCACCCATCGGAAAGTTCGGGATGTCGCCGTTGTTGGCGTTCCGGACGATGAGTGGGGAGAAATCGTTAAGGCATACGTCGTCGCTGATGACGATCTGACCTCGGACGATCTTGAAGAATGGTGTACCAACAACGATGCCCTAGCGAATTTCAAACGACCGCGAGAATACCGATTTCTCGACGAACTCCCCCGGAATCCGAGTGGGAAAATACTCCGTTATAAACTTTCCTGAGACGATCACGCTCCTCGTTGGGTTGATCCCTGCGATCTGCATGTCAACGGAATATCTGAGAGCGGTCAGGAATGATATAGATTTACAAGGTTTCAATGACGATTGAGACTATGGCTCAAGAGGTAGACCTCGAAGCAGCCGTAGAACAGCGTGGGGATATCCCGGATGTGGATACTGTGTATGATCGCGATGAGGAGATTTCAATCACCGATTTATTTGACACCACGTTCGTCCGAAACCACAGCGAATTCGACTCGTTCGATGAGCTGGTCGCAGCAAGCCCCAGTAACGCCGATTCCGCCGGCGAACTTGATCGAGTGTCTCACGGGGAGTGGGACGAGTTCGTGGCCAAAACGACCGACTTCGAAGACGAGAAATCGTTGGTGATGGCTGCCCGGGATCACTGGGTCGCCAAAACGTTGCAGTTGGGCTGAGAAACCCCATGTTTTTGCCGTCTATCGGTAGATTTGGGAGCCGCCACTACCTGTGTGTGAACGGTAACTGGTGAACATAATTCAGTAATTGCCCGTCGAGACGATCGGCGGATTTCCGTGGGGGCCGTACGGTGCATCGTCGAGCCACTCACCGGCGGTTTCGAAGTGATCTGCCAAGGCGGAAGCTGCTTCTTTCCGAAGGACCGTCGCCGGATTATCGCCTTGGAGGTATTTCAGTGCCTGACCGGCCGCGTTGAGGTTGAATTCAGCAGCTGTTTCACGGCGAGCAGCATACAGCTCGACCTCATCGCGGATGACCGCATCGGTCTTGGCGTTGATTGCAGCCGCAACGGCGGAGGCCGCCTCATCCGCATCGGCAATCCCGGAGTTCATTCCGCGAGCACCGAATGGTGCCAACAGATGGGCCGCTTCTCCTGCAAGTAACACTCGGCGATGTTCGTCTACGAACGTATCCGCCATCACTTGGAGGAAATAGTAACTCGAAACCCACTGTAGATTGTCTGCATACTGTTCACCCATTATATCTCGAACGAACTCACGCATTCGTTCGTCGCTGCAGAGTTTTTCGGGGTCGTCGCCTTCGATACATTGAATGTCGAGCCGCCAGCCGCCAGAAAAGGGGACGAGCAGTACGTTTCGCCCGTCAGCCGCTGGTGCATCGTAGTGGAACACTCGTTCAAGCGAGCGTGGATCATTCTCGACTTCCGCGACGTCCGCAATGATGAAGGCGTTCTCGGACTGGTCACCGTCGAAATTCGCACCGATTTCCTTCCGGACGGTCGACCCACCGCCGTCAGCACCGATCAAAAATTCCCCCCTCCACTCACGACCGTCGGCTGTTTCGATTTCGACTCCGTCGAGCGACGTTTCCACGGTCTCCACTTCAGCGTCCCAGTGGATATCGATACCGGCTTCGTCTAATGCGCGATGCATGTATTCTTCAGTCACGACTTGTGGGATGCTGGTGAAATGGGGAATATCACCGGAGCCACCAGGCGAGTCGTACGTTCGACTGAACACTTCTTTTCCACGGAAAAGGGTACGCCTCGTCGGCCAGACGATCCCCTCGGCGACGAGATCAGTCCCGAGTCCAGGTTGAATTCGTTCGAGCGTTCTGAGTGTCGACCCGTGGACGTAGATAGCACGACTCCCGGATCGGTCGCGATCTTCGGATTCTGCTTCCAATATCGTCGTCTCCACACCACGTGCGTGTAGTGCTAATGCCGCGGACATACCAACTGGACCTGCGCCAGCTATCAGCACTGGCGCTGCTGTCGTAGTATCGCTCATGATCGTATCGTTGGAGTAAATCATGATAACAGTTGTGGTCACGTATCGTGTCGAACTGCGGGACAAGGATTCTCACGGATGAAAAATTTGATGCGGATCGTTCGGGCGGAAGTATATTAAATATAAATCTTATATAAAAATTGATTCAAAGCGCCGAAACGTAGATAATTCACATATACAACCGATATATTTATTATCGATGGAAAATACGGTCGAACCATGCTTGGTAGTACCACGTGGGAGAATGACGAGCACGTGTCTGGCGATAGCGTCGATCTGGATACAAAAACGATCAAGGATGTGAGGTTGATAAAGAAGCGGCCAAAACCCGTGCTGAAGTTCGTCCTTGCGTTCGGGATCGGTTCGTTCTTCTTTCTATTCCCGATACAGTGGAACGGTCAAACTACGATTCCACTCGACGTCGTTGTGAGTCTCACACAGGAAGCGTTCCCGACCTTCGTGGAGTTCTTAACGCTCGGTCTGATACTCGCCGGTGGAATCCTGACGACGATTTCGATGGCCAACCACCATGGAATCGTGACGATCAGTGACCGGACAGCCGATCGGTTCGAGCTGGATTATTGGCAAACATCAAATATTTTCTGGATATTCCGCATCGTCGGGATTTTTCTCGCGATTCCGATCTTCATCGGTCAGGGACCAGAGTGGCTGCTTAGCGAGAATACATCAGGTATTGTCTGGGGCGGTCTCCTCCTGACGATCACGCTCGTGATTCCGATTGGTGCTGTTTTCGTCAACTTACTCGCTGAACTCGGGGGACTGCAATTCGTTGGTACGCTCTCCCAACCGGTGATGAAGCCAGTGTTCAATTTACCCGGTCGTGCGGCGCTTGATAGTGCAGCGTCATGGCTTGGCTCGTTCAGTATCGGCTATTACCTCACACGAAACGTCTTCGACCGTGGCGGCTATGACAAACGTGAGGTCTTCGTCATCTGTACCTGCTTCGCCACGGCGAACTTGGGAACGATTGGAGCGATCGCTGCTGTCCTCAAGATCTTGCATGTATTTCCGATCGTCGTTCTCTTGTACCTGCTTAGTGTGATTATTACGGGAATCATTCTCGTTCGAATACCGCCGCTTTCGACCGTCCCGAACGAATTCATTGCTGAACCCGATCCGGAGCCAGAATTCAACGGGTCAGTGGGAGACTATTCCAGATTTGCATTCAACGAGGCCATCAAAACCGCTGAAGAGGGAGCCTCAATCCCGAGCTCCGCGGTCTACGGGCTCATCGACGGGCTGAAACTGACTGGAATGATGCTTGGGACGATTCTCACGATTGGGATGGCCGCTGTAACTCTCAACGAATATACGTCGGTTTTCGAGGTACTGTCGACTCCGCTCGTTCCGATATTGTCTGCGTTCGGTATCCCGGATCCACAGATGGCCGCCACATCGGTGATTCTTGGTGGTGCTGAAATGTTCATTGCTGCGACGTTCGCCGTCGGAGGTGACCTGATTACGAAGGTTTTCGTCATAATCGTAGTGAGCGGGCAAGCGATTTTCTTTGCCGCCTCAGCGCCGATGATGGTCGATATGTTCGACGATATTCCGATTCGATTCCAGGACTTATTCGTACTGTTCGTGATGCGAACTGCCCTTCTCATCCCGATAACCGCTGCGTTGGTCCATGCTGCAGTGTTCATGGGACTCATCTGATCGGATATAAGTCTCCAACAAATAGAGGTTTTCATCCTACTCAACTCGTAAAAACCGGTCATTTTATTCCCGTTCGAAGAGAAGAATAATATCGACAATTCCGAACGAAGTGTACCCTGCCGAGCAACGCTCCCGAAAAGAGCCTTCCCGGTGGGTGATCGCATTTCGAAGACGTGCGCTTGCGACCACGGATTTCCAACGATACAGTGATATTATTTCGAATAACTAACTGTGTGTCGAACGATTTATTGGTGGGAAAGGTGTGGTAACTATTTGAGCGTTGAACCGAAGATGACGACGAACTCCACTACAGCATTCGAGGAAGGAGATGATACCGCAGATCACAAATCATATGATTTCGTCCCAGATGAGATCGATCGACCGGCGCTCGTAGAGGATATCCGCGACCGAGTTGCCGGTGACGTTCGGTTCGATACCTACACGCGACAACTGTATGCTACCGATGCAAGCGCATACGAGATCACGCCGATTGGCGTCGTTTTCCCAAAATCAACCGATGACGTCGCGACAACCGTCACCTATTGTGCTGACCGAGGAATCCCGCTCCTACCACGTGGCGGTGGGACGAGCCTGGCAGGGCAAGCAATCAACGAGGCCGTCGTACTCGATCTCACCCGATACATGGATGATATCGTGGCAATCAACCCGGAAGAGCAACGGGCTCGGGTTGAAGCGGGTACGGTCCTTGGTGACCTCAACGAGGCACTTTCTCCGCACGATCTGAAATTTGCGCCCGACCCGGCCGCTGGTGACCGTAGCGTAATCGGTGGGGCAATCGGAAACAACTCAACCGGAGCACACTCGCTCGTCTACGGCAAGACCGACGTCTACGTTGAGGAATGTGAAGTCGTATTGGCCGATGGAACAGTCGTCACACTCGGCGAGATAAGTGTCGAAAAGCTCCGTCTGTCTGCCGATTGTGACGGATCGCTGTTTGAACAGGTGTGTGCGGAAATAGTCAGGATTATCGACGAAAAGGGCGATGAAGTTCGGGACCGGTTTCCCGAGATGAAACGTAACGTCTCGGGCTACAACCTCGACGTACTCGTCGAGGAGGCTGAGACGGGGACGGTCAATCTCGCTCGCTTGCTCGCAGGGAGCGAAGGTACCCTTGCTATCGTTACCAAAGCCGAAGTGTCACTCGAGCCAGTCCCAACGACGAAAGCAGTGTCACTGCTGTTCTACGAGAGCGTCCTCGACGCCGTGACCGATGTCCAGTACGTGCTCGAACACGACCCTGCTGCGGTCGAACTCATCGATGACGTGCTTCTCGGCCTCGCGAGAGAGACGACCGAGTTTGAAGAAGCGGCTTCGATCGTCCCGAGTGAGGCAGAAGCGGGGCTCCTCGTCGAATTTTACGCCGATGATACCAACCACGGCCGGGAACAGACTGCGACCCTCCTCGCCGATAGGACTCCAAAAACTGCCACTGAAATACCCCCTTCCGAAAATCGACCAACTAATAGCGAAACATTCGCGTTCACCGGATTGGAGGCCCATGTTGCGGATGAACGGGCGATGTTTTGAACACTCCGGAAGGCTGGCCTCCCGATCCTGCTCTCTCGAACCTCCGACGAAAAGCACATTAGTTTCATCGAAGACTGTGCAGTTCCGCCGGAACACCTCCCGGAATTCGTCGAGCGGTTTCAGTCGCTACTTACCGAAAAGAATCGTGATGCCGATGCGGCATTCTATGCCCACGCCGGCCCGGGTGTTCTCCATGTACGCCCGCTGATCAACACGAAGGCTACCGCTGATCGCGAAGACATGGTCGCCATCGCGGACGCGGTTACCGATATGGTCGTCGAATTCGATGGCAGCGTTTCCGGCGAGCACGGCGACGGGCGCGCGCGCACCCAGTGGAATCGTAAACTGTACGGTAACGACCTTTGGGAGGTATTTCGCGACCTGAAATCCGCGTTCGATCCGAAGTGGTTACTCAATCCGGGGAATGTTTGCGGCGACCATGCTATGACTGAACACCTTCGGTACGACGAGGAGTATGAGTTCGACGCTGGATTTGAGCCATCGTTGAACTGGAAGAATAAGAACGGGATGCAGGGAATGGTCGAGCTTTGTCATGGGTGTGGAGGGTGTCGCGGATCCCAGGAAACCACGGGTGGAGTGATGTGTCCGACCTATAGAGCCGCTGAAGAGGAGATTACGACGACCCGTGGCAGGGCGAACCTCCTTAGACAGGCAATGAGCGGTGATCTTCCCGATGATCCTACGGACGATGAATTCGCCGAGGACGTTCTTGATCTCTGTATCGGATGTAAAGGGTGTAAGCGGGACTGTCCAAGCGGCGTTGACATGGCGAAACTCAAAACTGAAGTCATGCACGAACGGCATGAAAAATACGGTGCAAGTCTTCGCGACAAGATTTTCGCCAATTTCGATACGCTCGCAATGATCGGAAGTGCACTAGCACCGGTATCGAATCTTGTACAATCACTTCCAGCAATGGGGACGGTTACCCAAAAAACGGTCGGGATTGCGAGCGAGCGGTCGCTACCGAAGTTCCACCGAGAGACGCTACAAGACTGGTTCGACGAATGCAAACCCCTCATCCCAAAATCAGAAGCCGAACGGAAAGTCGTCCTCTTTGCAGACACCTACACCAACTATAGTCATCCGGAAGTCGGGAAAGCAGCAGTACGCGTTCTTGAGGCTGCGGGTGTTCACGTCGATATAGCAACCGAAACCGATAGCGGTCGGCCAGCGTTATCGAAAGGATTCGTCGATAGTGCTCGAGAGACCGTGAAAAGGGATGTAAAAGAACTCGAGCCGCGTGTTCGCGATGGGTGGGATATCGTCGTCGCGGAACCGTCCGACGCGGTGATGTTCCAATCTGACGCTCTTGATGTATGCTCCGGTGACGAAGTCGAAGCAGTTGCTGCGAACGCCTACGGACTCTGTGAGTATTTAGACACGTTCCGACTGGACGAAAATGTCGACTGGAACACACCTGCCGAATCGCTCGTATACCATGGTCACTGCCACCAGAAGGCCGAGAAAAAAGATCATCACGCGGTCGGTGTCCTCCGACGAGCCGGGTACACCGTTGATCCTCTCGACTCGGGCTGCTGTGGTATGGCCGGTACGTTCGGATACGAGGCAGAACATTACTCCCTGAGCAAAGCTATCGGCAAGATCCTCTTCGATCAGATCGACGAAAGCGAGGCTGAGGTCGTTACTGCACCGGGAACGTCGTGTCGAACCCAACTCGCCGATAGTCGAATCCAACCGGTTTCGTCGAACAGTTCACTCGCTGGCACATCGCTTGATAGAGACGAACCCCCAACACCAATAGAATTACTCGCGTACGCACTTCCGCGGTGATCGCTCTGTGACTCATCACGACAACTGTCGACTGGGTATCGAGCAGATAGTCCACTATCAATCAACGTAACAAGTCTCAGGAGGTCACTTCTTGGTGAATACGGTGGCGTGGAGAGCAGAACGATAAAACCCGAAAACTCAAGGTACAACGTTCGGAGGCTGTCTTCGGATACGAGTTCGTCGACTCGGTCCAAGAAACAGAGGCGGACTTGGCCTTCCGTTGTGTCCCCTGATCGTTTGATTAGTGCAACCGCAACGTTAGCAGATCGTGGAATAGAAATGGAATGTGTCAATACGATCAGAACGACGCCCAGATTACCCAGAGGGATCTTATATTATTCCCGACTAGTATCGGATATTTGCTCGGCAAAGTATCGGTAGATCATTTATCTATGTGATTCCCGACAATCTTCCGTTATGCAGGCATTGCGAGATACTCGCAATAAGGATGGACATGAGTACAGGTGTACGTCTTCTACTGACTGGCTGTTCTACCGGGTCATTCGCGTCTAAACCATGCCTTTACAAAATTAGTGGTGTAACAGATCGCCGGGTAGAACCGAGAACCGGTGGAGTCAGCAAGAACCGGCGATGACGGTATAAGCGGCGCCATATCCTCTCGTATATAAGTACCATTCGGCAGATGGCTGGCTCTTTTTTGCGAGATAATCGAAATTCGTCCCGCAACGATCACCATTAATCATAAGATATTTCTAGAATTTATACTGAAATTCCATTTATGTAGTGGTTGGATCGTCAATTCTACTTCTCCACGATCTAGCAATGCAGACGACTGCAGTTATTGAACGTAAGAAGATGTGAGAAGTGATTGCGAAATAATCGCAAATTACAAATAGACTTCCCGATTATTGCTGTATATGTCTGGTGACCCCATACCGCTCAAAACAGTTCATAGGGCGTTCGAGATTATTGAGATACTCTGGGAGCAAACCAGTGCTACTACATCCGAACTCGCGGAACAGTTGGACGTCCCGGAAAGCACGATCTATGATTATCTTCAAACTCTACAGTCAATAGGATACATTACACGGACACGAGGAAAACATCACCTTAGTTACAAGCCACTTACTATTGGAGGGCGGGTCAAGTATCGGAGTCGCTTGTTTAGAGTTGCACGAAGCGAACTCCAGCAGGTGGTTGCAGAGACCGGAGAAGTGGCAGATATCAACGCCGAAGATAATGGACAGGCAGTTATTCTCCACTATGAACGCGGAGACCAGGCGTTGGATCTTGGGATGTATCCCGGCATGCGGACACCGCTTCATACGCATGCTTCTGGAAAAGCTATCTTGGCCCATCTTTCCGAAAATCGTGTTGACGAAATTATTGACAGGCATGGATTGGAGTCAATGACTGACCGGACAATTACTAATATCAACTCCCTAACGGATGAGCTAGAAGAAATTCGCGAAGAAGGATATGCAGTCGACTGGGATGAGCAGGTCAGCGGCATGGGTATTGTTGCTGCTCCAATTCTTGTCAATGATGCTGTTTTAGGTGCTGTGGGCATAATTGCGCCGAGCGATCGGGTGCGAGATGAATCGTATCAGAGTCAACTGCAACAAAGAATTCGTGAAGCATCAAGTTCGATCTCAATAAATTACCAATATAGTCAATAACCAAAATCAGCGTTCAATTTAGTTCTTTTCGACCGATGCCAGCGTTGAACAACGAATACAGACTGTAGATCACACTATTGTACAATAATCAGATTTCGGTTCGTGTAATCGAGTCGTCCGCACGATTCAATTCGAAAGAGGGCAGTCCGATATTCGTATCCATCGACGAGAAGCACGGATTTCGAGAGATTGCATTTCTCAGCCAATCCGGACAGAAACACAGCCACCGAATCATTGCCATGTTGACTAAAAATTGCACTGGCTGACAACTTCGTACCAAGTTATATTGCGGTATATACCCACAACCAGTTTCCTTACTTTGACAGCGATCCTGTCGATATTGACTTGCATTATCGTCGCCGACGGCGGCTCGGACACGCTGCCAGCGAGCCTATGTAGCCATTGAAGGGCCGCTAAATGTGAGCGGTCTACACTGAAGAGCGCAAGAAGAATGGCGCATAGATTGATTCGAAGGTACCGGGGGTGGCCTACTTCCGCTTATTAGCGGGTGATCACAGTCGGAGGTCGTAGATATATGAAAAGCAAATGAATGTTATCCGAGGGATAGTAAATAATTTTGACCGTCCTATTTTCAATATCCTGTTGAGAAGCACCGGAAGAGTCGCAGTTCAATACGGCTGGATGAATGTATTTATTCCTTATAAATAGTGATCATCTAAAGGCATGTCATGGACTAACGAACCAATCGACAGAGGGGTACTCGACCAGCTAAAAAATGCTCTACGTCTGCAATAACAGATACAAAACACGAGGGTGTGAGACCGTTGTCCTCCGCGATTAAAACCAGTTCATACCGAGTGTACATTCGTTGGGGTTAGAAACGGCGAATATCGAATGGTGGGCGTGTGAGTGAACGGGGATGCTAACGACATGCGTCGAGTTCCGTTGTATACCGGAACGCGAAACGTTCTGTGGGCGCCCATCAGGCTATTGCTGTCCGCTTTCACGCGACCGGATACCAATCAGAGGTCCGAGAACGATTCTCCGTCGCTTCGACGTACGAAAATCATATCACGGAGCAATCATTGTACTGAACAGTTATTTGGTACAAATTTGGCCCGCAGTCGACAAAACCGACGGAGCCCTCGTAGGCGTACTTGTCGCAAACCAATGGCGAGTGGCCTTGAATAAATAATACAATATCCCAGAACAATCATTGCTTAGTATCCAATCGTTTGACCGGCTTCCCACCGATTTGCCGGTTGCGTCTTTACACAAGCTAGCGAGGAGTATAATTATAAGAATGAGGTTTGTTACAGCGAAGAATACAGGTTTCGGATCGTTTTCTTTCTGATTTGGTCGAGAGTTCGGTTCGACTCTACCGAGCGGAACTTGATCGAAATGGTTTGATACACACGGACTACGTTTCGATTGCTTCCAGAAGTCGTGAGTAGACAGTCGTCCTTGCGGTGATCGGTGTCTTGAATGTTTTTCACATTACTATGGCCACTAGAGACGTCCCGACCGTTCGACAGTTGAATTCCTACCGAAGAGAAGAGAATCTAGCCCGTGCCACCCCCAGATCTCCAACGGTTTGTTATGTATGGTGATTAGAATGGAGGGAGATCTCCATCGATCCCGTCTCGTTCGATGAGTTGGGTTCCTGTTCGTCTGGGTCTTCGACGAATGCATAGCGTGAACGTCCGATTCGCGTATGGATCTGAATCGAATCCGAGAGTCCACGAGTCTCCGTTCCTACTTCGAGCTAATCTGCTCCATGTGGTGGCACGTAACCACAACTTTCGCACGACCAGGTTCCGTAGTCCCGAACGATGCTGTTTGAACCACAACGATTACATTTGTAACGCATCGATTCGTACTATAGTATCGTCAATCATAAAATTATCTATCGACAATTGTCGAAACTCGGTCGATTGAGCACTCAATATGACCGAAACGGATGGCTATCGATACAGCCACCCGGCGATTCAGTTATGGAACGACCGTGCTCGTTGAACAATACGGATAGAAAAATGGACGGTAAAAAGGACAGATATAAACACTGTCTTGGAAAGGTAGTGAATGTCCTTGGATGACAGGGACACAATGAACAGTCTGGCAGGAAACAGATGCGACTCGTAGCTCAGTGTCTGTCCCCAATTGCCCCCGCTCGACTGTCATCGCGGCCCTTTCACATTTTTTCAGCTCACAGTAGACGATGATATTCGATCGTCTTTCTCGTTCTTCCTGAGTTCTACGTCTCACACGCTGCCGTAGGGTTGTTAATCGATGTCTCGGTTGATGTCGAAATGCGTCGCATCGTCACGAGAGAATCGCGCGGGCCGCGAACAGTAGGTTCTCCTTGCGCTCCATGACTCGGCGATAGAAGTACTGAGCCCACTTTCCCCCGTAGGGGACGTATTGAACCACACGCACCCCGTCATCCGCCAGGTCGACCTGCGCGTCGTCACGGACACCCATGAGCATTTGGACTTCAAAGGGAGTACCATACTCGTCGTGAAGGTTTCGGGCAAGCGAGATCATCCGTGGGTCGTGGCTGCCGACAGAAACGCGCTCGGATTCGCGGAAGAGGAAGTCGAGGTGCTTCTCATAGGCTTCGTTCACCCGTGATTTGTCCACATGTGCAATCGAGGCAGGTTCATCGTACGCTCCCTTGACGAGGCGAACTGTCGCATCGCTCTCGGCGAGTCGCTCGAGGTCCTCGTCGGTCCGCTTGAGGTTCGCCTGGATAGCGACACCCATATCAGCCCCGTCGCGTTCGGCGTTCTCGACGACGGCATCGAGTGTCGCGTCGGTCGTCGTGTGGTCCTCCATGTCGACCCAAACAAAAACATCGTGGTCAATGGCGCGGTCGACTATGTTTTCGAGGTTTTCGACAAAGGCGTCTGTGCTGACGTTGAGACCGACTTGACTGGGCTTGACGCTGATGGACGCATCGAGATTGCGGTCATCGATCTCCGCGGTCAGATGGCGATACTCTGCTGCGTCCTCGAACGCGGGGGAGCGCTCGTGATAGTGTTCGCCGAGGAGGTTGAGAATGGCGCCGATACCTCGGTCGTTGAGCTCGGCGGCGTACTCCAATGCTCCTTCGGTCGACTCGTCGGCGACGAAGTTGTTTGCGATCGGTGGAATCACGAATATCACTCGACGTTCGGATGGCAAAAATGATTCTATTTTCCCGAATAACGGTGGACAACTGCTATGAAACCCGCATGCGGGTATTATTCACAATAGTAGAACCGGTAGGTGATTGTACACATGGAAGATGGTACCGCTCACCATGACGTGGTACGTTCCGACGGTAGCAAGGGTGGCAGGTCAATCAATGTGCAAATCCTTTCGAATAGTGTGAAGTAGCATAGCGGATGATGGGGACCGACCAGTACTTGTCCCCTCTCACAGCCCACTCCAGGAAGACAGCGGGACGAGTATTACAGAAGTAGTTCTGTAACGGAGGTGGGCGGGTGTCACCGCTGGCCTTCGACCATGGCGGTGTAATCTCGGAGGTTGGCGATCGGTTCGAATAGTGTGAACTACGTGCTAATTTACCGATGTGATTGCGGTTTCCCGGGCGAGAGTGGCTACCAGCACGCGGTTCCCATAATGAGAACCCTTTTGCGTCGGGGCTGTGTGATGTGATACTATGACAGACGGAAGCCGGACGTTCACTACGACGGAAACGTCGTTCGCAGTAGTTCACGCCATCGAGAACGCGGATGGAGCGACGTTTTCGGAGCTCAAGTCGCAGCTTGAGCTCTCCAAGAGTACGCTGTACTATCATCTGACCACTCTCGAGAAGCTCGGGTACGTGGTGAAAGAACACGGGGTGTACCAGCTGGGTCTGCGGTTCATCTCGCACGCCCAGCATGCTAAGAACAAGGAGCCCGCGTTTGACGTCGTACGTTCGAAAGCGCGAGATCTCGCCGACCGGATACCCGAAGAAATCTCCTTCGCCACCGAGGAGAACGGTCGTCTCGTCGTGGTCTACCACAACATCGGTGGCTCCGCGATGACCGACTTCAAGATTGGTCAGTACCTTCACATGCACGTGACTGCAAGCGGAAAGATGTTGCTCGCGGAGATGTCCGAAGAACGTGTCGACGAGATCATCGACCGCTGGGGGCTCCCAAAATTCACGGAGAACACGATCACGGATCGGGATGCACTGAAGGCGGAACTAGAGTTAGTCCGTGAACGAGGGTATGCGATCAACGACGAGGAACAGCGTGAGGGGCTCCGAAGCGTTGGTGCGAAGATAACGAAGCCCAACGGGTACGTCCTCGGCGGCCTCGCCGTAGACGGTGCGACCTACCGAATGACCGACGAGCAGATCGAGGAACAAACAGTAGAGCAACTGTTCGACACGATCGCCGAGATCGAGACCGAACTCGACTGAGTAGGGTCGTAACTCGCAGGAGATGAGTCCATACCAATACATTCATATATTATGCCAAAAATTCTCATATGACTATGGTACAAGCGGGCATGGAAACCATTATCGGGCTAGTTGGCTATCTGATCGTAGTGGTAGCGATCGGTCACTGGGGGTCGAAGTTGGTCTCCTCCGAGGAGGACTTCTTTCTCGGGGGCGAACAGATTCCTGGCTGGGCACTCGCACTCTCCGAACGAAGTTCCGGAATGTCTGGATGGCTTCTCCTGGGCGTGCCTGGATTAGCGTGGTCGGTTGGCCTCTCCGCTATCTGGGTGCTCGTTGGCACGACCGGTGGGGCCATTTTCCAGTGGATCGTCTACGCGCGGCCGTTTATGGAGGGTCGCAAGGAGACGGGTGCAGTTACGCCAATCGGACTCCTCGCTGAGAAACTCCCCGGTAACTCGCCAGTTACTCGTGCGCTCCCGGCGCTCATCACCTTCGTGTTCTACATGGGCTATGTGGGGTCACAGTTCCTCGCCGGCGGTAACATCTTCAAGAAGGCCTTCGGAATCGATCCTGTCATCGGAGTCCTCCTCATCGGTGGCGTCGTTACGGCGTACTCGCTCGCTGGCGGATTTCCGTCCGTCGTCTGGACCGATGTGATGCAAGCATTGTTAATGGTGTTCACGCTTGTCGTGCTTCCAGGGTATCTTCTCGTGGGCGTATTCCTCGATCCTTCCACCTCTCTATTGGGCGGACTTGCGGCTTCCGGGGGAAACCGGGCGGCGTTGTTCGGGGGACGGACCGGTGCCGCCGCGCTTGTTTTCCTCGGCGCCAACCTGAGTTGGTTCTTCCTGTATCTCGGCGGCTACCCGCACCTTGACGCTCGGTTCATGGCGGTTCGTAACAGCGACGACCGCCGCTCGGCCATCATCGTAGCGACCATTTGGGGCATCCTGACCTCGTCTGGCGCAGTGCTCCTCGGCCTCCTTGCACGCGTCATTGACGGTGCTCCGCAAGCACTGCAGGCAGATCGCGAGATGGTCCTCCCATTCATGGTCCTGAAACATCTCCCCGGACTGCTCGGGGGAATCCTCCTCGCGGGCGCGTTGGCGGCGATGATGTCGACGGCCTCCTCGCAAATCGTCGTCGCTAGTTCCGCGGTCGCACAGGACGTCTACACCGATATTCTGAAGAAAGGACAGGACTTCAGCGAGAAAGCCCAACTACGCGTTTCCCGGGTCGCCACGCTTGCGGTCGGCGTGATCGGGCTCGTGATCGCACTCCTGACGTCGAACCTCGTGTACACCCTCGTGAGTTACTCCGGCACCGGGCTCTTCTCCGCCTTCGGGCCGGCATTCACTCTTCTCTTCTTCTGGCGACGGAACCTCTCCGTGGCAGGCCTCGTGGCGGCATTCGTCGCCGGTCCCGGCACGACCATTCTTTGGATCGCTTTCGGAATGAACTCGGTCATCACGGTTCGTCTTATCGCGCCGCCAATTGGGTTCGCCGCCGCAATCGGTGCCTCGTTGCTGTGGCCGAGCGAGGAGCTAACTAGCCCTTCCCCGTCCACGAGCGCTGCGAATCAGGATTGACGGCACGGACGACGGGGGGTCGACAGGGAACACACCTCTGAACGTCAGCACGCACCACGACGTCATGCGGAGAGTGCGACCGTCCGTGGAACGTCGTTTTCATTGCCGCGCTTTGTCCGTTCACTGGCGTCTTTTCAGTCGGAAGAGCGGACCTACAATCGCGTGGCATCGGTGGCTTTTCCGAATAGACTATGGTAGTAAATCACAAGCTATAATACCAATCAACTACCTGCTACGGTTGTGCAAGCAAGAGACTTTGATAACGAGTTGACGTTTCACGGGTACAACCAAAACGGTAACGTCGAGGAGTTTCACGAAGCGTACGAGGAAGCCGTCGAGACCGTCAAAGCGGAACTCGGAGGGAACCACCACCTTTGGATCGACGGTGAGCGGGTCGATACGGATGACCATTTCGACGTCGTATCTCCCGGGAATCTGAACGTGACAATTGGTGAGTTCACTGCCGGAAGTTCGGAAGACGTGGACGCTGCCGTCAGCGCAGCTAATACCGTCACCTCCGAATGGGAGGCTTCCGATGTCGATACCCGTGTGGATATCTTCCGTACCGCTGCGGATATCATGCGAGACCGGAAATTCGAACTCGCGGCGATAATTTCCCTAGAGAACGGGAAGAACCGGAAGGAAGCGATGGCTGACGTTGACGAATCTATCGACTTCCTCGAATTCTACAGCCGTGAATTAGAGCGGTCTAATGGATATGATTTCGACACTGGAGAGCCGACTCCTGGCCAGCATACCAAGAATTTGCTGCGACCGTACGGTGTGTTTGCAGTTGTCGCACCGTTCAACTTCCCAATGGCTATATTCGTCGGTATGACCGGCGGTGCGTTGATCACCGGTAATACGGTCGTCGCAAAACCCGCGAAAACGACATCACTGATTGCACACAAGTGTGTCGAAATCTTCATCGAGGCAGGAATTCCGGAGGGTGTTCTAAATCTCGTTATGGGCGGTGGACGCGATGTCGGCCAGCCTCTGATCGAACACGAAGACGTTTCGGGTGTAGTTTTCACCGGATCGCGAAGAGTCGGACTGTCTATTCAAGAGACATTCTCCGAGCAAGGAAAACATGGGCCTGTCATCGCTGAACTCGGTGGAAAGAACCCAGTTATCGTCAGTGATACTGCAGAACTTGACGACGCGGTAGAGGGCGTGATGAAAGGAGCGTTCTCTTTCAGCGGACAGAAATGTTCCGCGACTTCACGTGTGTACGTTCAAGAGGACAGAATCGATGAATTCACGGATCGACTAGTCGCCGAAACGAAAAATTTGAAGATCGGTCGGGGGACTGAACGAAATACCTTCATATCACCGATCATTAATGATAGTGCGCTCGAATCGTACACGGACATCTGCGAACGCGCTGAAGAGGAGGGGACAGTTCGAACCGGTGGAAATGTCGTTACAGTCGATAACCTCGCAGACGGTCGGTTTGTCGAACCGACGGTAGTCACTGATATCCCTCACGGTCACGAACTTGCGCGTGAAGAGCACTTCCTTCCGTTCGTCACGATTCACCCGATATCTGATCTCGACGAAGGAATTGAGAAGTCGAATGACTCCGAGTACGGGCTCTGTGCTGGACTCTTCTCTCAAGACGACGGTGAGATCGACCGCTGGTTTGATGAAATCGAGTCTGGAATGTGTTATGTGAACCGCTCTCAGAGTGCGACAACTGGTGCACTGGTTCAAGCACAGCCGTTCGGTGGATGGAAGTACTCAGGGACGACAGGTAAATTTGCTGGCGGTTATTGGTACCTCCAGCAGTTCATGCGGGAACAGAGTCGAACGCAAGTTAACTAAACGATTGGCTGAGGAGCATCACGGATAGTTGATCGATTTCACTGAGCCATAGAATATTTGATATCGTGAGCGATACATCCCATGCAACTTCGCGGCGCTCATGCTCTGTGGCCCTCATACACTCGACATCGCCGAAGTGCCTATTTGGCGAAAAGGACGTCTCACACACCCAGGGAGCTGTTGTTCCGGACTTCAATTATTCGCCAGTCGTCTTCGACTAGAGCCATCACACCTCCATAGATTTCAGTAGGGGTATCGGGGGGGTATCCACTTCCGATTAGTATATTAAGCAGAAGTAGACAGGACACCACCACTCCCAGTGTAAAACCCCGATAGAACCGTTCTATCAACCGTTATCAGGACCACCCGAGTAAATAAACTCTATATTGCGATATCAAACTTATTCACCCGGAAGATGAGACTACAACCAGTAAAGAGAGCCCAGAATGAGCGATTTTAGCCAATATACCCTTCTGCAACACTTCGAACTGAATCTTAGAATTGGTTTCTGATCGAATTATAGATTTTATGATTTTTGGTTGCCTCACTGCTGTGGACAGCGTTACGAGGGTGGAAAATCGATGACACCGAGTTGTTGCAAGAGACTGAGGTTATCGGGCAAGAACCATCGTTCGATGATCATCCCGTTCTCGATACGGGCAAAAAACATCTGTTGCACTTCGATCTCTTTTCCAGTTGGCTCAAGTCCTCCAAGCACACCTGTGTGCGTTCCACGACTTGTGATACGCATTGCAACGAGATCTCCTTCCGCAACGATGTTCTCGACAGTCTGCGAGACATCGGGGAATGCGGTGAGAAAACTGTTATAGGATTCCCGGATTGCCGATCGACCTTGATGAATTCCCATCGCATTGCGTTCGACAGCATCTTCGGTATATAGTTCGTCGAGCAACTCGAGGTTACCTCCGGCAAAGACTTCTTCCGGAATTCGGCGGGCAAGCTGCTTATTCGCCTCTAATTGAGAAGTTGGTGTTGGATCTGTCATCAATACCAGTCCTCGTCGGTGTCAATACTGATATTCGTCTGTGAATTCATTGCAATTGCACCTGGTAGTAGGTAGAGTGCAAGCGTGAGTTTGTGTAGGAACAAGTTTCTGCTTTTAAGTACATCGGTGGCCGATTCTCTGCTGAGATGCCTCAAATCCAGGTGAAGCTCGATGGAACAGCGGTAGACGGTTGGTTGGCGATGATTTCGAGTGAGTTCCCCGATGCCGAGTTCAAGCTGAAGGCCACCCAACTACGAGACGAAGGTGCGTTCGTCATTCTTGAAGTACTGACGTCCAAGGGAGATGCACTCGTTCACCGATTCGAGAACACACCCGAAGTAGACGCAATTGACGTCTATCATGCCAATGAGCGAATGGTGTTGCTCCAGTTCCAGACAACAGCAACGAAGTCGTATGATCCACTCCGCCGGTCGAAAAATATCTCAATATATCCGACGATCCTTCGGGACGGATGGTTCTCCGTCAAGCTAGAGGCCTCACACGAACAGCTATCGGAATATACCGACGAATTAGCGGCGGCAGGTATCCCGTATGAGATCGTCTCACTAGTCCAATCCCACACTGCAAGCGAGATGCTCACAGATCGTCAATGGGAATTCATTCTCGAAGCAGTTGAACGCGGGTTCTACGATACTCCTCGCGGCTGTACGCTCGCTGAGTTGGGAGAAATCCTCGACATTCACAAATCTGCGGTAAGTCGATTGCGCCATCGAGCTGAAGGTCGGATCATCAAGAATTTCGCCGCAGAAGCGGCACAATAGTAAACAGATAGCGGCTGGGAACCCGGCCTTCAGTTACTGAAGTCACGGACTGCCTCGTTGAATTTCTCTGGATGTTCCCAGAACAGCATATGGCCAGCGTCCTCGAAGAACACAGTATCAGCAGTTGGTATTTGGTCGCCGACGTACGCACTCTCTTCTGGCGGCGTTGCTCGGCTATCTCTGCCGACGAACACCAGCGTCGGGATTTCAATCTCGGGAAGGAATGTCCGCCAATCGAGATTGAGGAGATCACGCATGAGTTCGATTTTTGCCGTCGTCGAGCAGTTCACCATCTCGTTCACAAACCCTGATTCACCGAGCGTTACTGAATCGTACCGACCAGTCATGCGAGTGAAGACCTCCTCTTCTGCATACTCGATGTCCTTTGCGAGTTTGGTGAACGCCTCGACGTTGAAGCAGCTTTGCCGATCCCAGTCGTGTGGGACAAGATCTTCTTTGGGGGATTGGTCGACACAGACCAGTTTCGAAATGCGATCACTCTCGAAAAGCTCCAGATACGACCACAACACATCTGCTCCCATTGACCATCCGACTGCGGTGACATTAGTGAGGTTCAAATGGTCCAATAGCTCTTTAAGATCCATCGCAAGTCGAGCGATGCGATACCCGTGGCCGGGGGTTTCCGATTCACCGTGGCCTCGGTGATCATATGCAATTACTTGGTGGTCTTCGGCGAGGTCGGGAATGTTTTTCTCGAAGAATTGTAACGTGCTGGACCACGCACTGACGAGTACGATCGGTTTCCCTGTTCCGTGTGTTTCATAGTATAGTTCGACGCCATCGTTTGTTGTGAGAGACGACATCAGAATAGACTTGGATCGGAGATAGCATGATTTCGCACAGAAACAAAGTTCTATCTTTAAATGCATGAACAGTCAAAATCACACGGGTATATTCCACAGACATCTGAACCCATTTCACGATAGTCTTCGATTTCTTGGGCACCCTTCATCCAAGTTTCCACCATCTCCGAGTACTCAATAGGCCGTATTACTCACTTTGAAATCCTATCGAGGATAGAATGAATTTATGGGCTGTCAGTTTAGTGTAGTTAATAATCTTCGATATACATTGAGAACAGCAGCCTCAACTTCTCTTTGCGGTGAGCCGGTCAAACACGTCAGTCGGCGTCTCGGGGTCTTCGTCATCGTGTTTTCACTCTGGTTTGTGCGTTCTCGAACATCGCGGCGCTCATGATGTGGGACTTCTAATCCGGGTTCGCTGGACACAGTGGAATCACACTCGAAGACTGCGGCCGTGATCTCGTTCGTACTGTTGCTGGCCGCGCTTGCATCACTCAGTGCGTAGATGCACGGGAGACTGGCAGGTAATGGTACAGGATGGGAGATGATGTAGGCCGATTTTCGGAGAGATCTCCGTAACCGTATCCGATCGCGCTGGTTGGCTCATTGTTGCGGTGAAATATCTTGATGAAACACCAACCAGCGGGTCGTTCACAAGCGCCGTTTATTCTGCTCGTCGTATGCTCGGAGGTTTTGTTCCGCGAGCTCGACGGTATTCTCGATGCGCTTCGCTTTCGTTTCGGCGGTCTTCGCCTCCTCGACGAGCGCGATGAACGCGTGCTGGTCGGTGTTCGAGAAGGTCTGGAAGTTTCGCCACGCCGTCCCGTTCTCTTGTAGCGCTGCCTTGAGCCCAGCTGGTATCTCGTGGTCGTCGGCTAGTCGGTAGGCATCCTCCCACTTACCCGACTCCTTCGCCGCCTCGATGAGTTCCATCCCGGCCGGTGTTATCTTTCCCGTTTCGATCATTGCCCGCGCATGCTCCGTATTTTTCTTTGACCACTTACTCCCGGGTTTTCGAGGCGTGAACCGGCGTTTGTATCGATTGTCGTCGATACTGTTAATGAGACCGTCAATCCACCCGAAACAGAGCGCTTCCTCTACCGACTCGTTGTACTCGATTCCCGTTTCTTCTGCGTCAACCTTGTAGTACCCGACCCAGAGTTCCTCGGTCGTGTCGTGATGTTGGTTCAGCCACTCGCGGAACGCCTCGCGTGACTCGAAGAAAATCGGGTCTTCGCTCATGCCGAAACACGCTCCTCAATCGCGTTGTGAATCGTCTCGCGAAGCGCCGCTTCCTCGTCATCCGCGGATTCGAACATCACGTTCCCGCTCTGGATGTACGTTTCGACGCCATCGCACCCCAAAGATTCGACGAGTCCCCGCAGGTCGTCCATCTTCATCCGGTTGTGTGCACCGATGTTGATCCCACGTAGGAACGCGATGTAGGTTGCCATGGATTCTCGTTGGCTAGAGGTACTCATATACGTTCGTTTGAAACGACCACCCGACCTTCGGCAAGTGGGAGGACGAGACGTACGAGGACAAGGGCGAGATTCAGCGCATCGACCCCCACGCGTACTCGAATACACCCACTGGTCGCCACTCGCCGACAAGCCTGACGTCCCGGAGAATTACCACCCCTTCTCTTGGGACTAACCGACGTGGATGACGGACACAGGTGACGTTCACGTTAATCTCAATTCCTATGGCGTGCGCCCTGCATTGAAATTAGAAGTATCCTCGAAAGACACTTCGCATGTACCCCGCCGGTACACACGATTCCTCGCCAAACAACGCGGGATGTGAGCGTCAATAGATATCAGATCGTCTTGGAAACAGGAAGCCCCGTCCTCAACACGCGTAGCGCGTAGGACGGGGTAATTCACTATCTCGAACCGTTGTCGCGACCATTTCGGCCTCGTCTTCTTCGTCGACCCTCTACGAATTATTCAACATTCAAGCTTCATTTGCTGTTTTACGACTGTTTAAGATTAATCTTAATCTTAATTTCTATATCGGACTCATCACTACCTAACCAGAACAGGGCCCGATTCTTAAGGTTAGAATTAAGATTAAGCATTGTGATGGTAGTGGGTTGTCGGTTGTCCATAGTTGCAGTAAAGACGCCTACCTATTGGGTCAGTAGTTGAGGGAAACGGTTCAGTGTCACTCCCCAACTCGAACAGCAGATTAATCTTAAGATTAGATTTAAGGTTATTCACTCTAGTGTCGGTGTATGGGAACGGACCAGTTCACACAAGCACTCGACGACACTGAAAGCGTGCAAAAACGCTATGCGAAACAACTAGGAATCAAACCAGACCGGATTCCGTTCACCGCGGAAACGCTACCGAATCCAGAGGTTGCCGTCCGTGTGAACGATGACTTACTCAACGAAGTCGCTTCACACATTCTGAACCGAGCGGGCCACGTCTCGATCATCGACCGGCGCGGGGCAGGGAAGACTCACTTTCGCGATCTCGTCTATGACGCACTCGCAAACGGCCCCCGAAGCGAAGAGTTCCACATTGCACGGATTCGTGAAGTCGAGTCCATCACAACACGACGATTCTACACACGATTACTAGACGAACTATCACAGTATGAAGACCTGGAGATACCGGATGCCTATCCACATCCGACCGATGAGGTCCGACAGATCGTCGAAGACGTAGCCGCTCAGCTCGAAGAACAGGACATCGCCTGCATCATCCAAGTGGATCAGCTCGAGGATGCAGCACGCAACACGCGTACGTACGAACAGCTACTCGCCGCGTTGCAGAGTGTCGGTGACCTCGGTGATGAAGAGCCAGTATTCCTGTTGTTCCTGTTCGGTACACCGATAGCAAGTGAGCGAATCGACGAACTTCGCGAGACACTTACCTCTCGTCTCGTTGCGAAAGATCGATCACTGGAACGGTTTGGTTTTGCCGAGACTGATGAACTGATCGGACGGTGGCTCGCATTCGCACGCGAAGAAGAGTACAGTGATGGCTACTCATCTGATCCCTACAGTGCAGGCGCAATCGACGAGGTTGTCGATCGAAGTGACGGGACTCCCCGATCGATTCGGCAACAGTGTTACCACGCGTTCCGTGCTGGTGCACGGCAGTTCGATGACATCGAAGTTGTAGAAATCGATGACACGACACTCGAGCAGTACACTTAAGATTAAAGCTAAGGTTAAGATCAACAATGAGTAATCCACTGAACGATGCGATGGATGCAGCAGAATCGGGTGGGGAGACAAACGAAGAGACGTCGAGAAACGAATTCGACGCGGACGAGTATTTGAACAAACTCGGAGAAGGACCAAAAGAACAAACTGTTGGCTTCTCAGTCGACGAGCCGATGCACCGGTTTTACAAAGAACTGCGGAGCGACGACAACCTCGAATTCAACGTGGCCGAGTCATTTCGCGAGCACCTAAAGAAGCTAGCTCGTCGCCATCCTGAAACGTTCGAACGCGCGATGCGGAAATGGGAAATCGATAGAGAATATTAATCTTAAGATCAATTCTACCCGTATTTCTCACTGTTTATTGATGGGGGAGATTTTGACCGCTGGTGGGTAGCGAGGGAGGAACAATCTCGGGAAATCTTGATCTTTATACCAAAGTCCGTGATGCGCCTGTCAAGCTGATCTTAAGATTAATATTAAGATTTAGGAGCAGGTAGTACAACGGAAGTGAGTAGTTTACTCCCCGATTTTAGTGATAATATCGTCGGGTGTGAACAGTGAGACATCAGTCCGTTCATCAGCCGTAGCTTGGAGCTCATTTGAAAATCCAGAGCGGCAGAAACAACAGTAGCGGTACGTTGGTTCACCACCGTCATCCGGCGTCCACTGTATCTGTGCTGCACTTCGCTCAAGGTCAATCAAATCACCCCCATTCATTTCTCGAGACGTGTATTTGCATTCGTCCACGACGAGTGTTCCATCACTCGCGAGATCAACAACGTCTAATTCGAACTGACGGTGCCATCAATACCCGATTCCGTGGTAGGTTTTTGGTAGTGACGGAAGCGCATCATCCGACTGAATGAGATACGGGAATTCGTTGAGGACAACGATTGCATCTTCCCGGCCAAGCGCGCGGAACAGTGCCTCCCAGTCACGTTGGATATCAGCCACGATCGGGAAGACCTTACTCGCCGTCTCGACGAAGTTAGTGAGTTGGGCTTCCGGTGTTTCCTCGGTCGCCTACCAGTAGACAGCATTGTCGAAATCGTCGATTGCTTCACGGACAAGTGCGCTCTTGCCAAGTCGACGATGTCCATAAATAACGCTCAAGTCGGCAGTATCACGTTGAAATTGCGATCGTAATGTGTCGAGTTCTTTCTCTCGGTTGACGAACCGCGGTGGGGCAATACGGGTACTTAGAGCCAGTAGATGATAATCGTAGCGGTTATCTAAATCGTGATTTTACTAATCATCTGGTTCAGTGTCGACTTTTGGTTCCAGATCGACAATGAGCTCGCCTGGTCTCGAATTTATGCGGACTCGGTGGGAGGCTCACCGAAAAAACAAGGAGTGAACCTGCTATAGGTAAAATTGATAGAAATACTAACCTTAAGATTGGGTTTAAGTTTAATACAATTGTCTTGTCAATGGCCCAGCGTTGGAAATCTGTAGCAATGCAAATATCCAGTAGAGTTACGAAATAGCGATATCGGAGCAAGAAATCGGGGAGCGGCCACGCTATTAACATTAATCTTAAGCTTAAAAGCACTCGTCAGTGCTATCTGCTCTAAATTAGCGACGCAATTCACGAGCAGATTCGGCGCTGGTGTACAGGGCGCTCGATCACCAACGTGAAATCCTGCATCTGCAGCACCGGGGAGTTGGACCTAATAGCCATTCCCTGCGATTTGCAGTGAAGCGTTTGCAACTCGGTGGATCGAGACGGTGTCGAGCGCGGCTGACGTTGCGGGTTCGACCATATTCTCGTCATTGATGCGGCCGAGGTCGACGACGAGCAGGAGACCATCGAATGCAAACACGCGGATGTCTGCAAGGCGGGGAGGGTCGTCGTCAGTCTCTTCGACGAGTCCAGCGGCTCGGGCGGGCTTTGTGACCTGGAGAGCGAGGCCATCGCCGGAGCGTTTGATTGTGTTGGGCATTGGCGGTAGTACGCTATGCTAACCATGAGTGTTTGCCTTGTCGTCCCGTTCTCGGCGCAGTAGTGATGCTGAGAATGGTAGAATCGAATTTGGAGGAGGTACGTTGAGTTTCACTTCCGTTGTGGTTGGCTGAAGACTTTATCCGTCGGATACCAAGCGTCGAGTGCAGTTAGCAACCCAGCAGCCGATGTGGGTTCTCGCACTCATCCCAACCCATACTCCCATATCGGCTGCTTATTCCTCTTACTACATCGCATTAACTAGTGGCACGAACAGACTCTGACCGAGGGTTTACCTGTGCGGTAGCTCAATTGGAGGGTACGAATGGTTCCAAATGGGAAATCTCCGCTCTCCCCACTTGCGCAAGACGCGCTTGATGCGCTCGCGAGACGTCTCCCTGAAGAGCGCGAGCTCACCTACGAGCAGGCCTATTCGATTTTGGACGATGAAGAGGATCTTGGACGACCATCTGCCGAGGATATCGTCGAACGGCTGCACGATAAGGGCCATATTTACGAAGTGGAGGGAAAGATTCGACTCACTGATTACAGCTCTGCATAGCGACGGCAGTCTCGATAGCGCTTCTTGGTCGATTCGATACGAAGAGCATCTGGACTTTGTTTGGGATGGTTAGTTCAATATGGCACTGTCGTTCTCGGTACGTTGTGATCCAAGTGGTTCGTAGATACGGACAGTGTTGTCGCTCCGAACGCTAACGAGATGGTTCTCGATCACAAACCGTACTTCGACACCACTTTGTTTTGCTTTACTTGCTTCGATAAGCTCTTCGAGGGCATCCGGATTGACGTGCTGGTATAAATTGAGCGACGTCTGGCCACCTGGTGGTCTCAGTGTCTCGACGACCGTTTCGATCACACTCACTGGTAGTGAGTGATCTGGATCAATCGATTGGGTCGCGATTAGGGCGTATTGTGGTGGGGAATTTGAGCCAGTAGATGTGTTCTCGTTTTCGAACCAGTTTGTTGTCTCGACGGTTCGTATGTTACTGGGCATATTTTCCCTTTGTCCTGTAACTATTTGAGTAATAGCTGCCTACCTCCAAAACTCCCTGAACGTCACTAGAAAAGTTGACTTACAAGGGTATATTGTGGTTTTAGTGCGCTAAATAGATACTAAAATCAAATTTTGTGCTTACGGTATCTCTTTTATACTCCCGACCAGTGGTTTACATGCACTCACACAGCCCACAGCAGAGACACACTGTCTGGTGCCATCACCCAGAGACATCCATCATAATTGGCTCCCTGTGAGTTGCCTCCCGAACTGCCGCCATCCTCCCTTTCTGACTGGATCTTCCATAGCTTATTGCATACTGATTGTGATGAGTCGTTGGCTTTCGGAAGCACGAATCGGAAACAGACAAATCGAGGAGGATTTGCTCGATATGGCCGGGTTGCTTTGGAGTGAAATTGATGTACGTTTCGGTCCGATAGTCCAGTGCACACCGCTTCGGAGCATCCATGGACCTCCGAGGAACTAATCAGATCACTTATAGTGTTATCTTCGATCGATTCATCGAGCCGATTTCTCCACAAGTAGCTCCATGTCGCCCAAATCTCGTGTATGGAGTGAACTCCTATCTAGCCCATCATGCTTGGGCTGAGTCGAATGCGTTGCACCGTTCTCACGGTGGTGTCGTCCGGTCAGAACCTCCGTCAATAGCGGTCTTGCTCCTCACAGTATGGTAGTCAGCAGGTGGCGCTACCGATACGTGTTGACAGCGGTATCTCCTGTATCGGAACCTTTGGAAATGACTCGGGCTTGCCTAAGGGACTCTCGGTAGTCGTGGTTCTGTAATGATGCAAACCAGCCAAATCACGACGGGATGGGACGAGTATCGCCGAGCACTTCGACCGACTGATCAGTTGGTTTTCGATCGACTCTTCGAGTATGCCCAGCTGCATACCGATCCCAGCACGGTTCACAAGCCCCTGTTCGTTGAAACACCGATTCCGATCTCGATATTGCTCGAACAGCAAAAGCAGATTGAGGATTTGGAAGAACGGCTTGATCACTTAGAGGAAGATTTGAACGATTGAGGATGAGGACATGGTGTACAAAATCGACTACGTCGACGGCGACGTCCTCACCTGGTCAGTGACCGAGACGGG
Source organism: Haladaptatus sp. CMAA 1909 (assembly GCF_043952005.1). Classification (NCBI taxonomy): domain Archaea; kingdom Methanobacteriati; phylum Methanobacteriota; class Halobacteria; order Halobacteriales; family Haladaptataceae; genus Haladaptatus; species Haladaptatus sp. CMAA 1909. The sequence goes on from NZ_JBIOAV010000002.1 coordinate 558,176, forward strand.
GGTAGAGTGTGAAGTCGATGAATCGTATACGCCGACAATCTACGTGTCGGTGCACGGTGATGGCGATTTTTCGACGGCACGTGCTGCACTCCGTGATCATCCTGCCGTTGTGCGGGTTGCCGTGGTTGATGAACGCGTGAGTTTTCGGCATGATCCCGAGCAAGTACTTCGAGTGGATGTTGTCGACCTCAAGGCAGTGAATTCAGTGGCGCAAATGGTGAGCAAGTGGGGTTCGCCTGGTGAGTATCGCTGTTACAATGTCGACTTCTCGCGGGAGTTTCGGTACTGTCTTGAAGAGGGGATTGACCCACTGCCGACCCACGAACTCTCACAGATGCAGATTGCTGTACCGGAGACGGAATTAGTGAGTGAGCGAGTTACCGAACTCACGATTGACGATGAGACGGTGACTGGGAGTGGTGCGGACGTATTAGCCACGCTGTCGGCTCATGTCGAACGTGCTGATCCGGATGTACTCTTCCTGAATACCAGCGACCTCATTCCCGTCCTCTTTCAGCAGGCCGATCGACTCGACGTAGAGTTCCAGCTTGGACGAAGAGCAGGGTGGCAGCAGTTGGCGGGCGAATCGACCTACGAAAGCTATGGGCAAGTCGGCCACTCACCAGCACGCTACAATCTCCCGGGCCGGGTGATTATCGACGGCTCGAACACGTTCATGTGGAACCAGACGAACCTCGATGGCTGTTTGTATCTCGTCGCACAGTCGGGCAAACCACTACAGGAGTTGGCGTGGTCATCAATCGGGACCATTCTGACCGGGATTCAGATCCAAGAAGCTCGCGAGCGGGATGTGCTTGTCCCGTGGCACTCCTGGCGGCACGAGAAGTTCAAAACGATGCGTCAGTTGCACGACGCCGACCGGGGTGGGTTCACCTTTGCGCCGGACGTCGGGTTACACGAAGACGTTCACGAACTCGACTTCTCCTCGTTGTATCCGAATATCATCGTCACGCGGAACGTGAGTCCGGAGAAGATTCGCTGTAAGTGTCACGCTGGTCGGGAGGATGTACCGGGAATCGGCTACTCGATTTGTGACGAGCGAGGGTACCTTCCGGATGTGCTTGAGCCGTTGATTGAAGACCGGGATGCGATCAAAGCCGAGATTCGTGAGACTGAGGACGAAGAGCGTCGCGAGGAGTTGGAAGGTCAATCGAGTGCAATCAAGTGGATTTTGGTCTCCTGTTTCGGCTATCAGGGCTTTTCGAATGCCAAGTTCGGACGGATCGAGTGCCACGAAGCGATCAACGCGTATGCTCGGGAGATTTTGTTGGAGACGAAAGCAGTACTCGAGGAGCATGGGTGGCGAATCGTGCATGGGATCGTCGATAGCGTATGGGTGACGCCGATTGGGGGAGCGGAACAGACGTCGCTTTCAGAGCTTGTCTCGAAGATTTCTGAAGAGGTGGCGATTCGGCTTGAGCATGAAGCTCACTACGACTGGATATCGTTTGTGCCGTTACGTGATTCAGATGCTGGTGCATTGATCAAGTACTTCGGGAAGGTTGCTGGTGAAGATGAGTACAAGTATCGTGGCATCGAGTGCCGACAGCGGAGTACGCCGTCGTATATCGACGATGCGCAGAAAGCGTTGATTCGACCGGTCGATCCGAATGAGTTGGTGATCACGAATCGCGTTTCGAAACAACGGGAGGACTACACGCAGTCCACACGGAGTGTGGCGGCGCTAAAGCGGGCGGCTGATCTGGGCTTGGCGCGTGCCCCTAGTCAGAGTGTGTCGTCTGTGGTGGTTGACGACGGGAAGCGCTCGCGAGAGCGGGTGCTGTTGGCGAGTGAGGAGTTGAACGAGTATGATATCGGGTTCTATCGGGAGTTGTTGATTCGGGCAGCAGCGAGTGTGTTGTCACCGCTTGGATGGCGAGAGAAGCGTATTGAGCAATTCCTTTCGAGTCATGACGAAATCAGTCTCAAATCATTTCTTTAACGATCCCTGGTATCGAGAATAGATCTGTTGCATACTGCGCCTCTATACGACGAGAATCATCTCCTGTCGAAGCTCTCCATTGGTGACCGGTTTCAACAAGTGTGCTAATCGTAGCGTACGTATCTTGTAACGCCAGTTAGTGTGAATTTGATGATGGAACGATTTACAATGGTGAATGAGATCACAAGGGAAACCCGTGAGTCACTAATCATCCACGAGCTGTTGATCGGAGCGCACTGCGAGGACTGGTGCTGAGGACGTCCGTAATACCTGCTCAGCCACACTCCCAAGGAGCGTTTGACGTAATCTCGTCCGTCCATGGGTTCCAATCACCACGAGATCGATGCCGTGTTCGTCGACATACTCTGTGATTGTTCGATGAGGCACGCCAATTTGGATGTCTGTGACGGTTGATACGTCGGCTACTGTTGCTCGTCGCACTGCCTCATCGATCGCCTCCTCGCTCTGTTTTCTATATGCCGATCGAAGTTGCTCGATATCGAGTTCGGTTGGGGTCGTGATTCCGAGGTGTCGCGTATCGATGACCGAGAGGACGTGCAGTGTCGCATCAAACTGGGCAGCTAACGCTACTGCATGTTCGACCGCGATGTTCGCATGTTCGCTTCCGTCAGTTGGTATGAGGATTGTCTTGTACATGATTTCGGTTAGTCTGAGATTTCATGGATACGCCGGGGTAGTAGTCAACCGCTTAGACGTCAAGTCCAATAGTCAACCCTAGCACCCCGATGGTGAAGGCGTACAGTGGAATGATATAGCGCCAGACCCGGTTCGGAACAACCCGCACTAGGTAGGGCGCACCGATCGATGCGAGAAACCCACCCGCGAAAATGGATGGAAGGAGCACGAGGTTGACGCCAACGCCCTGTGTTGAGAGCGCAAAGAACGTGATAACGCCGACGAGCGAGACGATACTTTCTGCGAGCGACGCGATAGCGGTTGCACTCTTCTCGTACACACCGGAGAGGATCTGTCCGAGCGTGACGACTGGTCCGTAGCCACCACCGCCGATTCCCTTGTTGATTCCAGCAAGTGCTGCGAAGCCAATGAGGCGACGTGGCTTGTACTCAATCGTCGTCACGACTCGTGCCCGGAGTAACCCAATGAGCCCCATTGCTAAGACAAGGAGTGAGACGTAGGCTTCGATGTATGATTCGGGGAACGAAAGCGCGAAGTATGTGAGTACAATCGAGACGATACTTGCAATTGCTCCCACACCACCCATGATGAGCATCAATTTCGTCTCATCATTTAACGGTCGGAACGAGAAGGATGCGTTCTTCAATTCGTGATGGACACCACCTGACACGATACCTGTGATCGACTCGGAAATGAGGAGAACAGGTGTCACCTCGAGTGGACTGTAACCGAGGAGAAACAGGACTGGCGCTAATGCAGTGCCAAACCCCATCCCTGCAGATGAGTCCATAAGTTCGAACGTAAAGGCAAGAGCGATAATCGTTGGAACGAGTGGCAGCACCAACGCTTCTGTTGATGTTCCGAAAAACGGCACCATGATGGCTAACCCGAGAATATAGATAATCCCGAGATACCCAAGTCGACGTATCGTCGACTGAGGGAGGCGCATTCGCTCGGTAAATGTCTTGCTGACGTCGAGGTGCTGTGCCTCTGTGCCAATCTCGACGGGTTCGATATCGACTAACTCTGCTTCTAGTTCAGCAACATCGTGTTCGATGTAAGCTACTTCATTCTCGACAGTGCGCTTTTTGCTAGAATCCATTGCAACCCCCTCCCCAAATAGGAGATACATCCTTTATACGTCACTCAGCCATATGATTGTTGTGTTTGTAGATTTCGACACAAATTTTGGACATTTGAACTGAAATATGGGTTGTATATTGATATCAATCTCTTATAGCGGTTCGTCTCCAGACAATCTCCTGTTTCTCATGAAGATAACAGTGTCATATGTTACACAGTGGTAATTGAACAGATTCTGGTCGACCGGAGAGGTCATCTCTTAGTTACCTAAATTTATGACTATAATTTATAAATAGTAGAGAATAGAAATAACCATGGATAGATACGGGAGTGATTCAATAATTAGGTACTGGGTATCGAGTTTCCCACTCTTGTTTCTCCTAACATCAGTTGAAGACCCAGGCAACTACAGATTACGCACCACTGATATGGAGAATCAACACATGGTAGATGACGACTCCAATGAATACTATGTAGAGAATGCCACCAATCAGGAATGGATATGGATTCATATTTCCATCAGTGATGGTCCGAGCACGGAGGTAGAGAATCCCTGCACTTAAAAGCGCGAGAAGAGCCGAGAACCCATAGAGGAAGCTCTTGGTTCCCCACTGCAATGAAATATCCCATGATGTATAGATAATTCCGAGTGTTACTGGCACGGTGCCTTGAAAGGCCATTGCTCCAGTTATATTTCCAAGTGCAAGTATGTCCTTATCCCGGGAGATCCAGATGATGCTATTGAATTTCTCGGGGAGTTCTGTCGCAAGTGGAGCAATAAGCAGCGCAACGATGGTGACAGGAATCTTCAGTATCTCTTTTGAGACCCATTCGGTGTGTACGACGAACATATCCGCACCTCCAATGATGAGGCCCAATGCGAATAGTGTTTGAAACACGACCAGAAGAGTATGTGGGTTAGTTGCGTGTGCATCTTTTTGATGCATACCTGGGACATACTTCTCAGCGGCACTGTCTAGTTAAGCCAGCTTGAGGAATGAGCAGGTTGTTGAGTAACTTGCCTAGAGATGCTCGCAAACCTGCTCGAAGAAGGCTTAGACGCGGATTTAGAAGAAACTTGGGAGAACGAACGGACGGCGACGCCCGTCAGGGCGTTCGCCGTCCGTCTCCATGCGACTGGTTGTTCACTCAGGGAGACAAAAGCAATTTTAGCACTGTTCGACGTTAAACGGTCACATCAAGCGATTTTTCAGTGGGTACATCGGCTGGCTGACAGCGTCTCCGACCCGCCGTCGGCGACGCCGACGCGGGTCGCGGTGGACGAAACCGCTGTCAAAATTAACGGTGAATGGTCTTGGGTGTACGCTGCAATAGACACCGAAACAAAGCTGCTGCTTGGTATCGAAGTGTTTGATCGGCATGGCACTGATTCGGCGGCTGCGTTTCTGTCTGGATTGGCCGAGAAACACGATCTCTCGGGCACCGTGTTTCTCGTTGATGGCTACGGGTATCGGACTGCCCTCTTTCGAATTGGGTTGAGCGGTCGGCTCGACTACACGGAGCGAAACCTGATCGAAAAGTGGTTTCACACGCTCAAACAGCGCGTCGACCGCTTCCATACGTCGTGGGTGGGCAGTCGGCCAAGCGTCCAGCAGTGGCTTGAACAGTTTGTGCATTACTATAACCATCAGCGACCGCATCAATCGCTCAACAACCGAACGCCTGTCGAGGAGGAGCTAAACTAGACAGTGCCGCGCGTTTTAAGATGCGTGATTGGTTCTATAACCGAAGTAGAACGAACGACGAAAGCGAGGTCGATCTCTCGAATTTGCCTGATTTAGGCGATTGACTTCCTGTGGGCAGTATAAGCAGCAGTGGAGATGCTCCGGATGGTCAGGGAGCAACCGTGGCCTCACCATAGAGAGGGATCATAATGAGCAATAGTACAATCGCACCAAGGGAGACAGCAACAGTGACTCTCCACCGACCATTTTCGCAGGTCGAAGCGACGACGTATCCTGTGAGCACGAGGAGAGTCACTTGGAGAAGGAATTCAAGATAGGACGCATTGAGTCCGAGACCGCCGCGAAGCACGACAACCATTAGAACCGCTGAAAGGACGGTCAAAACCGCCATTACGACTGTTGAACCCGATGTAGCACTAGTTGCTTTTGCCACAATCGTCGTCAGAATCAGATTGATGAAAATTCGCGTTCCAACGATCGCAGCGAGGAAAGTGGGATTTGACCACTGCGGAAAGAGCCATTCAAACATGGTCTCTAATTTCTGGGAGGTCTCATCAATCCTTTTACTATTTGATTTACGATCTCTATTCAGCTTGAAGTCGATTTTCTACTCTCTAACCTGATAAACGGAAGTACATCACTCGAGACGCTTGCTAGACTCTCTTGGTTCTGCTTAGTGCAAGAGATATGGTGACACCAGGCTATCTCGCCAAATGGGTTGGTTATCTTCCACCACTATCAAAGAAGCCATCATCGACCTCGAACTAACCGCTCATCTATTTTCTTGAGCTCAGCTGGCTTATCCACGTGAAAGAATCGGTCCGGGCTCGTATGAGGAGAGATCGAAATAGTGGCCGCCACGAACCCAGTCGATCCCAATAAACATGAGTGACGCACCGCCGCCGATAGCCGCCACCGCAAGAAACGGTTGGATGCTACTCTCATACGGCGATGTACTGTTCCAGATTGGGAATACAACGCCCAGAACAAACATCAGACCGAGCAGGAGATCAGCTGCCCCGATGAATTGGTTCCAGGTGGCGGGGCCAACCTGTTTTCCGGTACCGCCGATCACGAATAGGATGCCTGCACTGCCAGTGATCACGAATGTTGCTATCGCACTCGATTCGGACGGGGCTGGAAGGCCGAATGCTGCGCGGACCGTGAGTTGACTGATGATGAGGAAGATTCCGAGGACCAGAAACCAGCGACGTTTCATGTAGTCACTATCTCCGGAGATCGTAAAGTAACTTCGTTTCTTTTCAACCATTCTCCCTATCTCGATAAAACACACAGTCCACGGAACACGTCTCAAACATAGACGCTCTGTAGTCGATACTGGCGTTTTAGCTGTCAGTCTTCACTTGAAACCTGGTGTGTGTCCATAACAGCTTAATCGCCACTGGACCCCCTCAGATACTCTCTCCTTCGAGTAAACTCTTATCTCAAGTAGTCTGCTTTGACATTCCGAGTGCGACGTCGCGTCTGAGACAATCAATACATTTTTCACGCGAAACGAGACAACAAACAATAATGAGGCGCACTGTCTATCTCGGATGTCTACTCGTCATCCTCACTGCTGGCTGTACCAGCTTCCTTTCACCCGGCCCGTCTCCATCCCAATCCGAAACCACCACTACTCTCTCCGGTACACTTGCCCCAGGAGTTACAGCAGACGGAGTGACGAGCGCCGAAAAACTCACTGCAGCACACGCTCGGATCCTTACCGAGGAATCATTCACGTATCACCAAACCCTCAACCTACGCTATGCAAATGGGACGCTCTTGCGTCACAAATCTACTACAATTCAAGCGACACACAACAACACTCACTTTCGCTCCAACACAGCGTATGCAGGCCAAATTCCGGCGTTACTAGGTGCATCACAGGGGAAAATCAAGTACTGGTCAAATGGTACTGAGACGCTTCGTAAAATAACCATCAACGATGAGAGTCATTATTGGTTACTGCCAGACCGACCGACGATGCTTGGCTCACTGACGACCCGCGATCGACTGTATCTCTTTGTTACTGCATCCTCAATCCAATCAATTACGAAGGCAAACGATTCCAGTTCAACGCTCAACCTGTACCGCTTGCACTCGAGCAATGTGAGCAGTCCCTCATCTTTGGTACGTTCATTTCAGCCCGTGACAGTCACAAATGGCTCGTTTACTGCCATCGTTGATTCATGGGGTGTCATTCATCGCTATTCGTTCACTGGGACAGGAACGTATAATGGGTCAACTATTCGGATCCAAGAGACAGCGAATTACTCGGCGATTGGTGAGACACAGGTCTCAAAGCCGTCGTGGTATGCTGCTGCAGCTAAAAATGCGACCCATCAAACTGTCATTAGCTGATCCGACAGTGATTTTGTAAACTCTATTTTTTCGAAGTGTTTTGAAGCGATGAAGGGACACTTTACACGCTAGCAGTTCTCACTTGATGTACTTCACTTGAGATCTGGTCCACCTATTGGTCAGGTATCTATCCGACGCTACATCGATATGAATAGTTGTGCAAGAACGATCGCTGTGATTGCAAGCGAAAGACCCGCCATCGCATAGGTCAATGCGCCCTACTCGGTTGGTTTTCGCTCTTCTTTCTCTGGGAACCATAGCCGAACAAGCCCAATTCGCGTGGTCTCTAACCATACCTTGCGAAATCAACCTCCTACATCTACGTTTAAAATCCAATATAACCAATAATCAAATATACTTAATAGTAATTGAAATAATATAAAACTTAGAATTCAGCATTTTATTGGGAAAAATTCGGATTTCTATAACTCATGAACCACTCAGTCAGAGTACAATAATGGCAAAATTCAAATATTTATTTCAGATTATAGATGTTAATAACCCTTATATTTTAGTTAAATGAGTCAATCATAGTGACTGTGGACATTGGTAATAATTCGCGGTCGGTAACTGATGACGAAGGCCATGAGATCGATGCAATCAATCGACGACGATTGATGAAATACATGGGTGCAACCGGAATAGTTGCAAGCCTTGCTGGGTGTAGTGGTGGCGGTTCAACTGATAACAAGAGCAATTCTACTCAACAGGACACTACGATTGCTGACCCACAGAATATTCCGAAGGGTGGGGTATACAAAGCTGCAACGACCAACCCAACGAATGGACTGAACGTTTTCCGTATTGGCGATGGTGAGACGAGTGCCCGTGTCAATCTAGTGATGGAGGGTGGATTTGTTCGCGAAGGTCCGAAATACGATAACTTCCTTCCCCTTTGGTTCGAGGACATGAAGGTGAATGATTCGAACACGGAGGTGGAAATCAAGCTGCGCAAAAACCTGAAGTTTGGTGAAGGGTATGGACAGCTGACCGCAGAGGACTACCTGTGGAATATTGAGAATATTTGGAAGGCGGACTGGGCCGCGTTTACATATGCAAATGAGTTCTTGGTTGGGCAAGAGAACAAGCCAATCGAATTCAAAAAGGTAGATAAATATACAATTCGTGAAACGATTCCAAGCCCACGCCCGTTCTTCCCATATAATGAACCGCTCAGTTATATGATGCCGATTCCGAAAGAAATTGCGCAGTCATATGTGAAAAAGAAGGACGCCAAAGGTCTTGAGAAAGATGATAAAATCATGAGGGCTACATTCAATGGGAATCTTGGCCCATGGGATCTCAAGGAGTGGAGACAACAATCTGTCATGTCTTTCACGCGGGCAGATGATTATTATCTTCGCAAGTGGGCAAAAAAGGATGACCGCGTCCCCGAAATTTTCGCAGAAGCACCATTCTTCGATGAGGTCCACTACCAGTACTTCGACAAGCGCCAGTCTGCCCTACAGGCCCTACAGGCAGGCGAAATCGATCGTTCATTCGTCCCAGTCAACAAGGTCAATTCCTACAAAAATAAGAACAAAATAGAGCTATACAAAAATCCTTACCGCGCCTGGTCAGGATACCTTGGCGTCAATCAGCGTGCAAACGGATGGACACAACTCCGGAACAGAAAAGTTCGCCATGCACTGGCGCATGTATACAACAATAATTTCATTGTAAAGAATCTTCTCAGCGGAATGGCAGGTGTGCAGAACACCCTCTACCCCTCGTGGGGACAGTATTCTCCTAAGGATCCCGTGACGTTTGAGGGCTCACTAAAAAAGGCGAAAAAACTCCTCAAGGAAGGGACATCGAGTGAGTACAAATACAAAGGTGACAAGCTTGTCGGTCCAAATGGTAATCAGGTCTCCCTCACCGTTGTGTACGAGTCCAGCCAGATGGACGACCTCCGCGCCTCGTATTTAAAGAAACGTCTTGGAAAGGTTGGCATCAAGCTTAATCAAAAGACAACATCATGGACGAGCTTGTTGAGTAATTACGGAGAGTGTAAAAACCCCGCCAAGGGAATCTCTAAGTCAGAAAACATCGGTTACGGGAAGGACGGGAAAGAACATCCATCGGGATACAACTACGGACCACGGGACAAAGCAGTGTCCAACAAGCCCTGGGACTTCATGTTGACGCTCGGGTTCTCGTACGGTCCACTGACACCGGCTGGAACGATCGCGAATCTATTCGGGAAGAAAGGAAACTTCAACATGTATGGTAATGATCCTGATAAGAACCTCGAAATGATGCGCGATAAGGCACAGACCGCCAAGAGCCGAAAAGCAGCAAAACAGAAGATCCAGGATATGCTTATGTACCTTTCTAAGGATCGTACGTGTATTTGGGAGTATAATCCCCATAATTATTACGCATACCGCAAACCGGTGCAAGGATATGGCAACAGCCCGCCGGAAGACTACTGGGCGCGCAATTTAGATGCCACAATGGGCGATGCGAGAATGTACTTCGCTAAAGGGAAGAGCAGCCGGTAAGCGACTTCTGGTATTTTTAGCATTCAAACATATGAAATGGTACATTGCTAAGCGGCTTATGTTTACAGTAGTCGCGGTCTGGATTGCGTTGACGTTGACCTTCGGCTTGCTCATAGCGTCGCCGAACCAAGCACAGATGCAATCTGTAATGAGTTGTGCCGCGACAGGTGAAGACCCACAGGAGTGTAGGGAGCAATTCAAACAGCAGAGGGGGCTTGACAAACCCGTGACAGAGCGGTACAAAAATTACATGCTCAATATGGCCACGCTCAACTGGGGGTGGTCTGAATCACGCTCCCAATACGTGATTCCGGCGGTACTCGATGCGTGGAAGTATACAGCGCAATATGCAATTCCGGTTCTGATACTCTCAACGTTGATCGGGTACGGGCTTGGGATTTACTCGGCATACAAGCCCTATTCGCTATCGGATTACGCCGGAGGCTTCATCGGGTTCTTCGGAATTAGCATCCCGAACTTCTGGTTCGCGATTGTCTTGATAATGCTACTCGGGGTGAGATTCGAAGCTCTTCCCACGTACTATCAGAGTGGCATCCCTCAACAACAGGGCTGGTTCTCAATTGCGAACATTAAGCAGTTGATTCTGCCGGCTATAGTGTTGCTCACCGCGTCACTTGCCTATCAACTGCGATACTCACGGGCGTTAGCACTTGAACAAATGAACCAGGAATTTGTGAAAGTGGCAAAAGCCAAGGGAGCAAGCCAGTATCGGCTGATGATCTGGCATGTCCTCCGAATGGCTGCGGTACCACTGTCAACGAGCTTTGTCGGTCAGTTGCTCGCGGTCTTCTGGTCGGGCTCAGTGATTGTCGAACAAATATTCGCGATACCTGGACTCGGCTATATGTCTTACACGGCTATCATTGAACAAGACACATCATTGATACTTGCCACCACGTTGATTACGGTGTTCATCGCAATTCTGGGGAACCTTCTCGAGGACCTCGCGTATGTTTACCTAGATCCCCGAATCGACTACAGTAGTAGGTAACCATGACTGACAAATATACCAATACGACGTTCGAGGACATCAACTGGGAGACCCAAACCGTCTCAACAGTCAATCTCTCGAAGACACTACTCATAGAGCTTGCATGTTATCTCCTCATCATCGCACTGTATACCTACGACTCGGTTATCAACAAAGGGCCCCTCATCTTAAAATGGGATGTCCTTAGCGTTGAGTGGATGTTAGCGGCAACACTCGTCGCGATGTTCTTCCATGGTGTCCTCCCTCTCCTGAGAAACGAGCGACAGCGTCAGTTTTACTGGCAGCGGTTCAAGAAGAACAAAATTGCCGTCGTCGCGCTCTGCTATCTCATTGTGATATTCACGATTGGGATGCTAGGGCCGCTCTTAATCGATCCGCCACATACCCGATTCACGAACCGAATTCTCCCGCCGGTCGGAATCACCGCAACGATCAATGGCGTCGTGAAGACGGGAACGTGGCAGTATCCCTTAGGAACATCCGCGAAAGGAATGGGGATTCTCACGCTTGTCATCTACGGGATGCGTATCAGTATGGAAGTCGGGCTCATCGCGACAATCATCGCTGTGTTCATCGGTTCGCTGGTTGGCGCTGTTGCCGCACTGGCGACGGCAACGGACGTCGGCTGGCTTGATGAAGTCTTGATGCGATACACTGATATTCAGTCCATTTTCCCAGTATTCATGTTATTGTTATTATTAGTTTACATATTTGGCGCCAAGCTATGGATGATTATTGCCCTCTATGGAATCTTCGGCTGGGAAGGCATCGCCAGAACAGTCCGCGGTGAAGCGCTCCAGCGTTCCAATGAAGCATATATCTCAGCTGCACGTGCTTCAGGGGCAGGTATGCTCTATATCGTTCGTCGACACCTGGTTCCGAACTCATCAAATAGCATTATCATTAATGCTACGATTGGTATCCCGATCTTCATACTTGGTGAGGCAACACTCGCGTTTCTTGGATTCAGTGATCCTACGACGTTCTCGTGGGGCCGCACCATCTCCGCTGGACAAGCAAACATTGAACAGGCATGGTGGATCTCTACAATTCCCGGCATTTTCCTCTTTTTCACTGTGCTTTCGTTCCTCTACATCGGTGAGGCACTGAGAGACGCGATGGATCCGCGCCAAAACCTTGGAGGAGGTGGTGGACTATGACAGATAATCCATTGCTCTCCGTCGAAGACTTGAAAACTCACTTCCACACCGATGCTGGAACCGCTTATGCCGTCGACGGCGTCAGCTTCGATGTCGAGCGTGGTGAGACGGTCGCTATCGTCGGTGAAAGCGGCAGCGGGAAGACCGTTACGAGCGAATCGATTACGAAGATTCTGGACATGCCGCCCGGAAAAATCGTTAACGGCACCATCACCTTCGATGGTATTGATCTCGGTTCAATGTCAGGGAGGGAACTGCAAGAAATCCGTGGCAACCGTATCAGTCACATTTTCCAGAACCCCCAGAACGGTCTCAACCCAGTGTATAAGATTGGTCGGCAAATCGGTGAGACGCTCAAAATCCATCGAGACGACATGCCGGAGGGAGAAATAAAAAGGCGCGTCGTCAACTTACTGGACCGAACTGGCATTCCCGAGGCGAGCACCCGCGTCAACGACTATCCCCACGAATTCTCTGGTGGGATGAAACAACGAGCGCTCATCGCGATGGCACTGGCGTGTGACCCCGAACTCCTCATTGCAGACGAACCAACAACGGCACTCGACGTAACAATCCAAGCACAGATTCTCAAACTCCTCAAAGAGATCCAAACAAAGGACAACATGAGTATTATCTTCGTTACACACGACCTCGGAGTCGTCTCGGAGATCGCCGATCGTGTCGTTGTCATGTATGCTGGGAAGGTGATGGAACGAGGACAAGTTAAAGACGTCCTACAGAATCCTTCTCACCCGTACACGAAAGCACTCATCGACTGTTTACCTGGTCGCGATCAGGCAATGAAGCGAATTGAGGGGACACTCCCTCCGGTGACGAATCCTCCATCTGGATGTCGGTTTTACCCCCGGTGTGAGCATGCTGTGGAAGAATGCACCACCGGCGACCAACCATCGATGCACACAGTTCCAAGTGTCCATACACACGAAGCGTCCTGTGTCTACTATGGACCAGGATACGATGTGTCGGAACTCGACGAAACGGAGAGTCACACTGACACACAACAGGATACCCGGGCTGACGGAGGCCACAACGTATGAGTTTCCCATCGACAGATAGCGTCGATCAGTCGAATAGAGACGATGCAATACTCACAGTTGAGGGTCTCAAGAAACACTTCCCGATCAAGAAAGGAGTTCTGAAACGCGAGGTCGGTCGGGTACAAGCGGTCGACGGCATCTCGTTCGACGTCAAGCCCGGCGAAACGGTCGGACTCGTCGGTGAGTCGGGCTGTGGAAAGTCGACCGCCGCGAAATCAATTCTGCGCCTCGAGGACCCGACAGACGGAATCGTCGAGTTCGACGGCGAGGACATCACCGAGTACAACGACACGGAACTGAAACGGTTCCGACGGGAGGCGCAAATGATCTTCCAGAATCCCGATTCAAGCTTCGACCCTCGGATGTCGATTGGGGAGTCGATCTCGGAGCCACTCCAGATCCACGGCGTCGGACCGCGCGAGCGTCGAATCGCGATTGCCCGTAACCTCCTCGAGCGAGTCGGATTGAACGCGAACGACACTGATCGATATCCCCACGAACTGTCTGGAGGACAGAAACAGCGCGTCGCACTCGCGCGTGCACTCGTGGTGAATCCCAGGCTAATCGTGGCCGACGAACCTGTTTCTGCGCTCGACGTGAGCGTGCAGGCCGAAGTGCTGACGCTGCTGAAAGAGATTCAAGACGAGTTCAATCTCTCGATCCTCTTCATCAGTCACGACATGAGCGTCGTGCGTGAGGTCTGTGACAGAGTCGCAGTCATGTACCTCGGACAGATCGTCGAGATTGCGGACACGGAAACGCTGTTCACGAACCCCCAGCACCCATATACGCGAGCACTACTGCAAGCGATTCCGACGCTTGATGTTGGGACGAAAGGTATCGAAGGAGGGCTTTCCGGTGACGTTCCGAATCCGTCCGATCCACCGTCCGGCTGTAACTTCTACACCCGATGTCCTGAGATCATTCAGCCGGAAGAATACGACTTCGAGCAGGAGAACTGGCGAGCAGTCATGGACCTTCGCGTCTCACTTGAGCGACATGGCATTGATGTTGATGCAGTCCGCGAGTTCGTCGGTCTCGACTCCGAAGAGGCCGTATCAGACGAGGACGCAGCAGAGATGAAAGCCGAACTCCGCCGTGAGCATGACCTTCCAGAGACGCTCTCGGACAGGGCCGCGGAATCCGTGCTCGAAGAGGCACTTGAGAAGATTGTTCATCACAACGTCGATGAAGCGAAAACCCAGTTGGCCCGGGAGTTCGAGACTGTCTGTGAACAGACTGAACCACCGTTGAATACATCGGAAGCTGGCCATCCAGCAGCGTGCCTTCTTCACACTCAGGAAGGTGAGCGCGTGGCAACGTCGGTCGACGACTGACGGCAGACATGCCGTTCGTTCGATTTGGTTGAGTTCTTTCTTGCTTCATTCTCTTGCTTGGATTGTTTCGTAAGGGTGAGGCAAGACATGGACCTCCGTTTTGGTAAAACGTGTACGCGGTGCGTGAGTGGAATCGGTGTGCAAGTCACTGTTGACTTTTTCCCCCACCTGAAGACGGAGGTGTGCGCTATCGGTCAGTATCAAGACGTGGGTCTATCAGAATATGTATAAAATCCTGCATGAGTGTGCCTGTAATGCCGATGAGTAGTATTCCAAAGACTGCAGTGAACGTCACTATTGGATCGCCTGATGCGAATCTGTAAAAGATCGCTATAGCGATTCCCTCGATCTTCAGGACTTTCTCGATGACGATCGTCAACAACAAGAGCAGACTAAGCGATTCACCGAGGACAAGCGATCCCAGTGACGGCCACATGTTTCGAAATATATGGGTTGCGATTCGAAATCGTCCGGCTCCTTTTGCCTCGGCGGTTTTCACGTACGGCATTTGGAGGCATTCAGCCGTCTCTGTCTGTGCGTGGCGAACCTGAATAGCGAGGAAGTTGAGCGCAATAATCCCTGTAGGGAGCGTCAATCGGAGCAGATTCATTGGATGCCAGATGCCAAGGGAAGGATTGTAGATGCGAATCCAGGGAACGATGGTAGGCATCAAAACGACGATGACCGCGGCTAGGAGAAACGCTGGCACGCTCAGACCGATGTAGGATATCGCCGAGAGAATGATATCGAGTGGGCTATTCTGGTCTACTGCAGCGCATGTCGAAAGGCCTGAACCAATAAGAGTCGCGGCTACAACGCCGGGAACAACGTATATTACTGTCACTGGAAGGCGTTGGAGATACAGATCGATGACTAGTTGCTGGTAATACACTGACTGCCCCCATTGTAGGGTGACAAATCTGTGCATCCAATCAACGTAGAGTGTGAACGGGTCCGGTGAATGCGGGTATACTGCTGCGAACCCCATTTCTACCACTGAAATATACGCAGGTAAAACGACCTCGAAACTGATGAGTTGACTGTATGCAGTATGTGATGTAAGGTTCGACCCACTCACGTTTACTACTGATTGAGTCTTTACTACTGCTGGTAGAAAGAATGCTACTTTCTCTACAGAGGTGATGTTTCTGTTATTAGAAGTCGCTTATCCCTCGATTGTGCACACTCTCTGCTCAGAATCTGATGACATCAGATTCGTTCGAGCAAGAAGATGTGGCGGGGAAGGGGTTACAGTGAATCAGGAATGATGGCGCCAGATTAACATTGAGCCCATTGGTGAGTCATTGGCGACCGCGCCACACCGGGTCATGTGGGGGGTTTGGTATATGCTTTGTGCTGTTATTAGAAAATAAGATATTCGGTTTTCATAACTATCAGCAGAGTTTTCACGAGTTGATGGGCGATTTCACTAATACGTACTGTTCATCCCAGTCTACGATGTACTCAATTTCCCTTCGACGTCAATGTCCCCGGACTTCTTGAAGTCACCCATGAAAGCAACGAGAATCCCGCAACCCACCAATACGTCATCTCTATCAATGACGTGACTGAAGAACTAATAGCCTATCCGTGTCTGTCAAAAGCGGGTAGCGTGGATGATGCTAGCCGCTACTACGTATGGGGAAGCATCCATGGCGCTGTCTACTCCCCGAACATGAGTTGTCATGTAAAAAGAAAAAGCTATGTATTGACGCAAAATGCGTATTCTGTCCAAGAGTCTGACTTTCGTCACTGAAACGACCAAAGCACTAGAACCGGTCACATCCTCAGCAAGCAATCAATACGCGAACAACCGCTCAATTTTAAGCAAATCCACTACCTATTAAGCGGACACTGACGAGAAATAGGATTCTGCCGAAGGGCGTGGCAATATTAGTACCTTATACTAATAACAACTGATTTTGGGAAAGTCCGTTCTCTCCCCCCATCCAAAGATGGCTTTACTTGGAGAGTGGAAATATTCGATAAGTAAGGGACTAAGTAGGGGTTCTTCCGCGGCTAGGTTCTGACTGGTTGCTCATCGTGTTTTGTCCACTCCCGGATGACAACTACGCGATGCTGGAACAAGTGCCATACCACTTGCGCCGACGGCGGTACTATGGCTTCATTGTAATCAATCCGTGACAACACTCTTATTTTGGTCGTTTTCTAACAGGTACCTATGCTTCCATCGGTCGACGTACTTGGTGTGCGAATTGATCTTCGTCGATTCACTCTCGCTGTCGTTGTATCGCTTTGTTTTGTCGGAGTGGTGTTCGCTTTCGAGACTCGTGTATCGGTTATATTGATCAGCCTCATGGCGCTAGCGAGTCTCTGGTTTTTTGCTGGTGCGATCAAAGGGATTCACGACACACACGGCTATAGGATCGCACTTGGTCTCTTATTCACTGGCTTTGGTGGCGTTGGATATCTGCGCGGGGAGCAAACTCTGATCACCTATACGTTCTTATTTGGGGGCTCAATTCTGGTGATCGCAGAGGCGCTTGGAATTGATCTACGGCTTTCTAATTTCTATCAGTGACGGGTAGCGTCTGTATGGATGTCCACAAGACATCCAGACTATTTGAGATCGATAGTTACTCTGTAAGTCGTGACGGCTTTCTACTGTCATCCTTCACTTGAAATCAGGTGTGTCCACGTCTGCTTAGTGCAACATGAGGCAGTGGCAAATTAATATAAATACTCATACATTCTTATTTACTCCTAATAGCCATGGCAAGTATAACACTAAGTTTGATTTTCGGTCTTGGAATAACTGTTGGAGCAATCTTTGCTATCCCATTTATACTCCAGAAACACGGCATACGCCGATATAGTGTCGGTCTCATCTTCCTAACTTGCTTCTGGTTATTTTGGGGGGTGAGAACACTAG
The DNA here is from genome assembly GCF_043952005.1 of Haladaptatus sp. CMAA 1909. Taxonomy (NCBI): domain Archaea; kingdom Methanobacteriati; phylum Methanobacteriota; class Halobacteria; order Halobacteriales; family Haladaptataceae; genus Haladaptatus; species Haladaptatus sp. CMAA 1909. The sequence goes on from NZ_JBIOAV010000002.1 coordinate 575,913, forward strand.
GTGATACTCTCGTTCACTACCCCGCGATTGTATTTCTCATCTTGACGTATGGTGCTGGACTATCCCTCGCGCTAGGGTTGAGTATAATGCTATTTGAGCTAGTCTCACAACGACGACAAACAACGAACATATGAATTATATTCTCGGCGTTGGCTATTTGAGAGAAAATAGGGGTAACTCACCCAGTGGACTGTCTCAATATTCTTCTTGACCTGCGCGAGCTCTGGAGCCTTACTTCACCACTCTTATCGTCCATTCACTATGACGGGTTGCTATGAAAGAACAACAAAGAGTTTCCGAATTTCTGGAAGACCATCAGTTGGAAGCACCACCTGAATTTCGGCTCCTTGATTTGGTTTCTGAACTTGGAGAAGTAGCGAAAAATGCAACAGAGTCGACAGACTATGGCGACGATCCGAAGCAGCTTGCCATTGAAGCGGACGAGATCGGTGATGTTCTCTTTTCGCTCCTCGCTGTCGCTGATTCGCTTGATATTGATGCAAGCAAAGCACTTGATACTTCACTTGCAAAGTATACAGAGCGAATTGAAGAGAAAGACAATCCAGGATCGGGAAAGTGACTCTCGTGTCTCCGTTTACTCGTCTCTGCTTGTTTGTGGCTGAATGAATTTCGAGAGTTCATTCGGTGCCTCTCGGACTCGCGTCCCAGACGGAAGGTGCCATGCCTGGATTGCTGTTTCAATATCGAAGCCAGCAGCATCTCCCACTGCACCGAGTGTATATACAGCAAAGGCAACGACTGCAAGCAGCCCTGGGAGAGTGAAAAGTCCCCTACTCACGAGACAATATATCGCTGGGAACGAGGTGGGAAGATCATTCTACGACAAACACGGGTTCGAGGTACACGAAGAACGGACGATTGAACTCGCCGAAGAAAAAGTCGACGACGGCGTGCTCGTCCGGGATTTGTAGACGTCTCCATATCAAACGAAGATGAACAGAATGGATCAATGATAGATTTTTAACGCTCGCTAACAAAGAAATAATCGGCAACAAATGACCAACGCCCTTAATGAATATCTCAAAGAAAGGCCGGCACTCGGCGGTCTTGCCGTCCTTGGCATGCTCTTCATCGGAATGATGATCTGGACAAAAATATACTATCCCTATCGTCCTGTCGGAACTATTCTCTTTGATCCTGGTCTTTGGTTTGTCTTTATTCTCCTCGCTCCTATCCTTTTTCTCAGTTATTATCTCAGTTCTAAGTATTTCAACTAATACTCTACATAAATCAATTATTGATTTGAAAATACTACAAACTGAACTAGAACGCAAGACGACGGTGGGTTCCTGATTCTCTGGAGTGGCCGGTTTGGCGGTTTTTGGGACTACACGGGCCGGTAAGTGGAGCAAAAGCCCAAAGTAGGCCGACCGCCCTTCTACTGCCTGATTTGATAATCGGAAGTACAACCTCCCCGAGAGTTTCGAACCAATCTATGCGCAGTTCGTAGCAGCCAACATCATTCAGAGCTATTCAAAATATCCCGCCTAGAAGTATAAACACACTAACCACTGCCACAATGATACTCATGACCTGACTAAGAAGGACGCTCCAGTTTGCTGGCTCCACTTCGTCCCAGGGTGTTGTACTTCCAATCGAATCGATACGTTCACTCAACCGTGACAACTCGTAGGCATACTGGTACCCGAATATACCCCCCTAGGAGTGCAAGTACAAAAAGCGTTTTCCAACCTCAATCATGTTGAGTTATAGAACACTGGTAGTAAGAACTTTGTGGATAGTTAGTATAGCACTGTCCAGATAAGGACGAGCAGGTCGAAGCGCTAGTTGTTCATGCTACCTTCAAACCTGCTCAAAGAGTGTGTAGACACGGCTACGCTTGAATGTTGGGAGCGTGAGCGGACTGCAACGCCCATCAGGGCGTTGCAGTCCGGCTCCACGCAACCGGATGTTCAATAAGAGAAACAAAAGGGACTCTCGCGCTCCTCGGCGTGAAACGGTCGTATCAAGCGATTTTTCAATGGATTCATAGGATCACTGACAGCGTCTCCGACCCATCGTTGGCATCGCCGGCGCGGGTCGCGGTCGACGAGACCGCTGTCAAAATAAACGGCGAATGGTCTTGGGCGTATGATGCAATAAGTATCGAAACGAAGTTCCCTCTCGACATCGCCGTGTTTGATCAGCATGGGACTGATTCAGCGGTTGCGTTTCTGTCAGGATTGTCCGAGAAACGCGATCTCTCGGACGCCATGTTTCTCGTTGATGACTACGGCTATCGGACTGTACTCTTTCGAATTGGGTTGGGCGGTCGGCTCGACGACACCGAGCGAAACCTGCTTGAAAAGTGGTTTCACACGCTCAAGCAGCGGATCGACCGCTTCCATACGTCATGGGTGGGCAGTCGGCCGAGCGTTCAGCAGTGGCTTGAGCAGTTTGTGCATTACTATAACCGTCAGAGACCGCATCATTCGCTTGAAAACCGAACACCTGTCAAGGAGGAGCTTAACTAAACAGTGCCCAAATTTTTAATATAGTGGAATGCGGATTTTAGATCATGGAGTATGGTTGGTAATAGCTGTACTTAAATATTCCAAATACAGTTTTTCAGAGATTAATTTTAAGATAATTACCTACGGTTTCACGACATTCATCTCCAGAATGGATGCTATTTAAATAATCCATATTCCGGTCTAATTACCGCTATTGGTCTAGTATCACCTTTCAAAACGTCGCGAACAGATCATATAGTAGAGAAATTATTGATTTCTCTGCCTCGTAGTATTACAAATTTTTGAAAAGGGCGACGATATCATCGAAATCGAACCGCCCGTTTTCGTTGAAATCAAACGCGTCAACGTTGTCCTGCACTGCGTCCTTTTCGGAATTGTTGAAAAGGTCGACAATATCATCATAGTTGGCCTTCCCGTCACCGTTGATATCCTCGTAGTGACCATCCCTGTCTAGGTCTTGCGGTCGCGAGTCCCCGACAACTGGTGGAGGACTGTCGGCATTGACCGTAATCGGACCGAGTGGACCGTCATAGAAGCCACCATCTCCATTGCTATCATAAACACGAATAGCAATCGTGTTCTCTCCACCGAAATTCACGTCCTCACGATCTACCGTATACTGACGTGTCTCTTCCCAGGCCGTTTCATCTCCGTTTTCGGGGAACGTTCCCGATTGCCCAATTTTGACCCCATTGAAGAACGTTTCATCAACGTCATCGATTTTACCGAGTGGAATATGTAGGTCATAGCCTTTCCATTTGCTGGGAATTGTGATCGACTTTCGGTACCAGCCATATGCTGGATTCTCCGTGTAGTCGGAATGGTCCTCCCAGTTGGCGGGAACAGTAACTACTTCCCAGTCGCTTTCGTCAATCGATGATTGCTTCCAGTCCGTGTTATCTCCTCGGTGGAAACGCCACTCACCAGCAAGATTCATAATCGGTAACGGGATAATCTTTGCCGCGGTATTATTCTCTTCCGAATCTTCGGAATCAATTACTGCTGTGATTTCATAGATTCCTTCCGATTGACTACCGATTTCCCAATCAAAGTCTACAGTGAATGACTCCTGTGGTTGGATCGACTCAATAGTTTTTGACGCAAGCTGTGTCTGATCCTCTCCAGATGTTTCGAAAAATTGCAGGGAGGATTTTTCCGTAGTCGAATATCCATCGTTATTAACCGTCGCAGAAATATTGAGAACGCCCGAACCATCATTCTCAACAGTAATATCCGATGGCGTTATCGCGAGATCTCCCGGTTGTGCCTCTAATTCAAATCCTTTGAATTCGAATGCTATTGCATGCTTACTCGGTCGTTCGGACTCCGAGAGATCTGGAATGTCGATCGTCACTTGTTTGTTGGCATCGTCAACGCTGAAATCAACCGCTCTGTATCCCAGCAAGGTGACCTCGGACGCACCAGCGTGAGGCGGGACCTGTCCACTATCGGAATTATTCGATTTCTCCGGGCCAGAGTATTTCTCGACTTTGACAGCATCGAGAGTCAGTTCTTCTTTCTCCGGCCATCCAAGGACGGTCGCATACAGCGTTTCTCCATTTTTCGACTGTGTGTATCGTACGTCTTTTTGTGTATATTCCACGCTTCCGACAAAGTGGCCACCCGAATCTAAGCGGGTCGGGCCTTCGCCAAATACCTTCCAGGGTCGTGTTTCGTATACTGCATCACCATTGGTCTCTAGCCAGCCTCCCACACCGAGCAAGCGCTCGCGCTGTACATCTGGAATCGTACCGTTAGCCTTCGGTGAAATGTTCAACAACATTTGGCCGTTCTTGCTGACAATATCGATCAGTGTATGAATCACTTGATCAACTGATTTGTACGTTTGGTCTTCTGTATATGACCAAGATCCGAATGAGAGCGTAGTGTCGGTTAGCCACGCTTGATCCTGCATCGTCCGTGGTCGTCCCTTCTCGAAGTCCTCGATACTCATCGAACTAGGTAGGTCTTCTTGCTTCCGAGTGACGGCGACATCCTGATCGTTTTCGGCCGCTTGGTTGTAGTAGTACGCAAGGAAATTGTATGCGTACTCATCTGGGACAGTTTCGACAGCGTTGTCAAACCAAATCAGATCCGGTTGATATTGACTGATCACCTCTAGAAGTTTTGCTTCCCAACTTTCTAAGAAGAGCTCTGTAGACATATTGGCATACATCGCTCGTTCAGGCCACCCCTCTGTAACCGATGGGAAGTTTTCGTACGCGTGTGAGTAGTGGCCGACCTCCCCTGCAGGATCAATATATGAGAAATCACCTTCGTCCCAGGGGAGGCCGTTGCGGGCATGGTGGAACGATGTGATAAAGTGAAGACCCTCGTTTCGGATCGCTGATTCGAGCTTACCGGTAATATCTGTTTGAGGTCCTCGATCGCTAGCATTCCACGGATTAATTGCCGAATCCCAATTTGACCAACCATCATGGTGCTCTGCAATAGGACCCGCAAATCGCGCACCAGCTTGTACAAATAGATCTGCCCATTCTTGAGCGTCGAATATTTGGCCAGTGAACTGCTGTACTAATTTTTGATAGGGGTAATCTTTCGGAGAGCCATATGCTTCTAAGTGATGATCGTACATGTAATTATTCGTATCGTACATATGACGAGGGTACCATTCCGATCCGTACGCGGGGACAGAGTATGGACCCCAATGGAAATAAATGCCAAACTTATCATCACGGAACCACTCTGGGACTTGATCTACGTTCTTGAGTGAATCGCGTGTGGGCTCGTAAGGACCCTGGTCAATGACCGACTGTGCATTTTCGAGTGTGTCATCGATTACGCTTTGGAATTCTTCAAAGCTTTTGGGGGCGGATTGGTTCATCTCACTTTGTCCGGCAACTGTCCCGACACCAAACGCTGTGGCTAAAGTGAGAGCACCGCTCGCGGCAAGAAAGCGGCGTCGTGATGCTTTGAGTGACTTTCGATCTTGTTGCTCGTCGTTAATATCGTTTATATCAATTGAGTGTTCTTCATGATCTGTTTGCTCATTCCTCGAGCTCTCTTCTGCGTCGTTTGTTGACATGGATCTACGGCATATATAATATGTTGTATATACAAATATATTTTGAAGAATTAATTACAATTAAATGTAGCTATACTTCCTACTAAGGATAATAGAATATTTATCCCCTTCTGACATTTTAAACCTGCGTTATTTAGCATAAAATATACTACTAAAAATATTACAGAAATAATACGCTCGATCTACCAATGCTTACCGCTATTAATATATCTAATTCATCCTTTGTCAAGATGCTCACTATCGTGAGACCACTCTTTTGATCATCGGCGAAGATAAAAGTGTCATATTATAGTTGCACGGGTGCTGTATTCTGTACAGTATTCGAAGAGACTGACTGGAATTTTTCAAGTTCAGTGGGCACTCGGTTGTTTACAGTTGTCGTACTGTAATACTCTGCTTTATCCAAATATTATCTAAAGGAATTGTGTGTGGGGAGAGCTCTCGTTCCTATAATTTTGCCTTAACCTAGTAATAATGAATCACTCAATAGTGATTTTTGTCGTATTTTGTATTACTAGTGATTCAAATGTTATGCAGTAAGAACGAAAAATTACATAGACGAGACTCTACTGACCTCGAATATCTGACCGTCAAACGTGGCGTATCCGACGAATGTCAACTGTGTATAAATCTAAGCCTTCCCAGCGAGCGGTTCGATAGAATAAGTACAAAAGTTATTGACAAACCCGATAATCGAATCAATTGTCGAGTGTATCTGGATAGGGTATTGTTGTCTTCCTCACGGACACTCACGTATCGTTTCAACGAATTTTGTTTCCAATCAATACACCAATGCATTCTTCGGGGGAAATACTATACTAACACTATGGTCGGTCACACTGTGTTCGATTACAGCGGTTAATCAGCGATCGTTACTGGATCTACGAAAGAAATTGGTCGTGGTATCGCAGAAGGGCTCGCCGATGCTGGAGCCAACGTCGCTATCAATTCACGAACGAAGGAGGACGTAACTACAGTTACTGAGCAACTTGACAAATCATGTAGGTTACTTGCTGTGCTCGCGATTGAAGCAGTCATTGTCGCACTCTCTCCGTTCGCAGAAGCGTTCCCATGAGAGAATTAGTCCTGACTCAAGCCCTATCGTAGACGATGATATGACCGACTGAAAAAGCGACAATCAGCAGTTAGAGGTGATTTGATAGCTACTCTGGCGTCACGATATCGTGCATGAATTGGTGATATTCTTCGACCGCCCAATCACCCCTCCCGACGGTCGCATACGCATTCCGTCGCTTATCGCTCGCTTTCGTCTGTTTTGAGATCAACCCTTTCTCCACAAGGCGATCGAGGCCAGGATATAATCGACCGTGATTGATCGGCTCAGGATAGATGTCTTCCAACGCCTCCTGCAGATCGACGCCCTCAGCGGGTCCCAAACGGTAGATGAGACACAGGAGGTGTGCCTGAAAGGCGGTGAGATCGGTCGGGAGATTATACGAAGCAAAGTCAAGACCGGATTCGTTCTCGTGTGTGTCAGCAGAGGCGTCTTGGTCGGATTCTGAAGTAGTCATACTGGAGTGACTAATCTTCGCTACTTAAAATCTACTATTACTACGATAGTAAATTGGTGCTAGCGAGTGGGAGAGTTTGTGACCAACACTCGCTATTGCGGGAAGAGAAGCGTATTGGTTGCTTTGATCCCCCGACAAAACCTTTGGGGTGAGTCGGAGTTGCCTCACAGTCCTTTGTGGGACCCAGTTGATATTCATAGGGACTAATACTTCTAGCAAGGGGAAACCCGAACGAGCTGATACAAACGACTTCCATTTCGAAAACGGAGAGTGAGACACGAATATCTATGGGGGCTAGAATGGTACACAAACGTGGATCAATTTTTGCGGAGAGAAAGTGGTTTGCGTGTCATCGCATTACAGTGAGCTATGGCGGCTCCGTGGACGCAGTGGAATCACGTCACGAAGGTCGACCCAGACAAAGCACTCCACGATGGGAATACCTATGCTGGCATTGCTGACACGGGCACAGACGCAATTATTATTGGAGGAACTACGAACGTCACAGAAGCACGCGTGCAACCGATTCTTGATGCACTCGCTTCTGCCGAGATTCCCATTTTTGTCGAACCGACCTATCGCCCGTCGTCGTTTCACACTGAGTCACTCTCTGGCTACTTGCTCCCGATCGTTCTGAATGCCGATGACCCACTGTGGATCACAGGAGCACACCACGAATGGGTTCGTTCGTCTGATCTTGAGTGGGAAGCTGTCCATCCAGAAGCCAATATTGTTTTGAATCCGGCGTCGGCAGTCGCCACATACACGCGAGCAGACTGTGACCTCGACGTCGATGACGTCATCGCCTATGCTGAACTCGCCGAACAGATCCTTGGCCAGCAAATCGTTTATCTCGAGTATTCCGGCGCCCTCGGTGATCCAGCAGTTGTGGCTGCCGTACATAATGCACTCTCATCAGCGCAGCTCTTTTACGGTGGTGGGATTCACGACTACGACTCGGCCTACGAGATGGCGAGTGTCGCTGATACAGTGATTGTCGGTGATGTGCTCCATGAGGCCGGTATCGAGGCAGTCAAGGAAACTGTTCGCGGAACACTGGACGCGAAGCACGACTCGTAATCCTTCATTCAACAATCGAAGTGGTCACTGCGTTGATCAAGAGTGTGCGCTTGCAGTCAGTCGCTCGTAGATTAGTATATAATACTAACCTAGACAGCCAGCCGATTTAACGACGTTCGGGCACTACCAGTCGATATGAGCGAGAATGCCACAATCGTCGCTCGGATAATCGAGCATAACACGGGCGGGCAGAACCGTGCGACAATCGATCGCGACCACATCGGTGTGGTTGCATCCCAGCATGGGCGCTTTGACGGCGATATTGATGATTCGATAGCCGAGGCCCTTGCTGAAGGATACATCGAAGAGCAGGACGGTGAGTACGTCGCGACAGAGAAAGTGTGGAATCTCGTTCCCGGTACTACTCGCTAACCCGTCGGTTAATCTGCCTGCGTTAAGTACTCTTTTGTTTTCTCATTAGCATAGTGTGCTAACGGGAACAGTTGCAACTTCTAAGATACTTAAATCAGTAAATACAGTAACTCACGAAAATCTTATCTAGATAGATGTAATACTATCTCCTAGAAACAACGTTCGCACTGAACTACTATTGATTCCCCTCCATGGCAACATCTCCACCTACTGACACGGATACCCGCAAATCGTATAGCAGACGTGCGTATCTCGCGACAGGAACAAGTGTAGGAGCGACAGCGCTGTCAGGCTGTCTCCTTCCAACTGGCGCGAGCGGTGGGAGTGTCCCGTCCACAGGGCCGACAAATAACAGCACAAACGCAACGAACGGTAATTTCGGATCGATCGACCCCAAGCCGTGGCGCGGCGAGTTCCAGAACGTTGTGAACATGGCGAAAGCAGGCGCGGATCCAACCGGCAACGAGGACGTTTCGCCCGCCATCCAGCGGGAGATTGGGAGTGATACGCTCCTCTACTTCCCGCCCGGGAGATACAAAATGAACAGCCAGGTTCGCCGCGTCGGGCTTCAGAACCTCGGTATTATCGGGCAGAACGCAACGCTCGTTCACGGGAAGGTGGATGCAATCAACGGCTTCGACGTTTCGGCAGGCGAGTTCCACGGTCCCGCCCAGCACTTCAAAATCGGGATTCCAGACAACCCGCATCGAGGGAAGTTCGTGTTCGGCGGGTTCACGCTCGACTGGCGCGGAGATAACCAAGGGATACAGGTATTGAATCACCATACGGCGGGGACATCGGAGATTCGTTCGCTTCGCCAAGTCGGCATGCATTCGCTTGGCTGTCAGGGACCACTTCGAGTACACCCAGCAACGGAGAAAGCCCGAGCCCGCGTAAGTAACGTTGACTTTCGCTTTGGTGGACTCACGTACCAGAAGACGATCAACACGCGAGATACATACGACGGTGGGCCGTATGCTGGTCGATCGTGGGCAACGTCGGGAATTACGATGCATCCGAAGGCACAGGGATACCTCCGTGTCGAGAACTCATTGTTCGGCGGGTGGCCGGACAACGGCATCTACGTGATTGGTGGGCATCCTGGAACGGGCGATGGGACGGTCGAGGTCGTGAATTGTATCGCGGCGAATAGCCAGGCATCGAATATCCGTATCGGCGGCGATAACTCACGAATCCACAACTGTGTCGTTGTGACCGATCGCTCGTTTGGCGGCGAATTCTATTACGAGCAACGCCCGATCCGAATCGACGACGGCACGTGTACGGTCTCGAATACGAAAATCGTTCAGACAAAGCCGACTGGATGGTCGCTCACAGCGTTGCACGGTGTTGAGAAAGCAGTGATCCAAAATGTGGAGGTGACGATCAAGGATACGCCGATGAAGGCACTTGTCGTCGACGAAGGTGTCGGCCAAGCGACGGTCAAAGACTTCGTGATCAAAACGCCAGGGTGGAATGCGACAAAGGCCCGAGTCATTCGGAACGGAGGTGCGACGCTCAAGAACGTGTTTCTCGACGGCGAAAAAATCGCGTGAGTTCTGTGCTTCAAACTCGGGTGAACTGATCAGCGTTCACAGGGAAGATGCTCCGCCCATAGAGTTTGATGAAATACGCCGCAAGGAACCACGAGAGGATTACCATCCAGCCAGTGGCAGTGCTAGAGTAGTGGAGGACATGACGGCCAAGCGCCCACGCACAGGCGAGGACGACGATCTGAATAATGCTGCCGACGAGAACGACTTTCAGTAAGCCGATGAGTATCGCGAAGTGCCGACGCATTGCTTCTCGGGCGCTTTCGTTTCGTGGCTTGATCGAGAGTGGCGGAATTTGCACGGCTTCATCCTCCATTCTCCTCGTCAGCAAGCGGATCGTCTACTAGCTCGTACAATGCTGTCTTCGCGTGAATGTTCTCAAGATAGCCGGCAGCGGCAAGGATTCCTAAGCGATTGTGGATGTGTTGGCGTGAGAAACCCGTTTCGTCGACAATGTACGATTGCGTAGCTCGTCCTTCTCGAAGGAGTTCGAGAATTTCTTTGTCGACATCTGTGAGCGAGACCATGCTACTGGGTTTGTATAGGAGCATGTAAAACAGCCCTATTCCGAACTACTAGTACTTTACGGACACACTAATTGGGTTCGTAATACAATCCAGACCACTGTGTCCGTAAAGTATATATCTAGAGATCTAGATCTCATAGTGAACACGATGATTGAACGAAAGTCGAAATCAGATGAAAAAACCAACTCAAACTGGTTCCAGTACTTCAAACACGACTCACCACAGGGTGATCGGTCTTGGAAATCCGTGCTTGCCGGGACGTGTGAGGTAATTTCCACGCGATCCGTTCGGAAGAGTATGGGAATCATCACTCTCTTGTCGGTGTTTTCGGTCCCGGTCGCAGCACAGGCGACTAACGAGGCGAGTGACGTAATGTGTTCATCGGGGCTCGGTCCTGTGATCACACTCGCATTCGGGATGATCACCCTCGGAATGATCCTCCTCTCGGCATTTCGCGGTGCGATCGCCGTGAACAAGATGGGAAGCGCTCGGTCGGACAAAAAGAAAGAGGGCCGTGAAGCGCTCAAGGGTGCGATTATCACGTTCCTTGGCGCGTGGTTCTTCCCGCTGTTCGCGGTCGTGATCGACAAAGCAGGCGTGAGCACGCTCTCGTGCGTGAATTTCGCGAACATCATGTGAGCCACATGGCTCATCCTTTTGACTATGATACAGAATCGTAACACCAGGTGGCTGTCGGTGCTTTGTCTCGTCGCGATAGTTGCACTACTCACTACTCCCGTCGGCGCTCAATCAGCCGCAATGAACAATTCGACCACCGAGCAGAACCACTGGATCGGTCTCCCGGGGATCGGGCAAACGTCGCCTCCGGACAACGCGACGACAACGACGAGCGGGAACAACTCGACAAGCGGCGGGAATAGTGGAAACGACGGCGGGGGCCTTGTCGACGACATCCTTGGCGGTGGTGGCGGTGGACTGGTCCCATCAATTAACCCGGTTGATATGGCGAAGGGCCAGCTCAAAGCGATCGCCGGAATCTTCCTCGGTATCGGGAAAGGCATCGCGAATACGGTTCGCGATAGCGTCGCAGCAGTTCCAGCGCCCGGGCAAGCCGACAAACCGAGTACGTGGGTCAATCCGCAAAATGGGCTCTGGCCTGGTGTGTATACAGCCGCACGATGGACGTCTGGCCTTGCTGCAGTGGCGCTCATGGCCGGGTTCGGTATGTCCTTCTACCGCTCGGATCCGTACGAAAAGCGCCAGGCCTGGAAGCGTGTCGGTATCGCGTTTCTCATGGTCGCGACAACCTGGATCATCCCCCCGCTCATCCTCCATCTCGCGAATGAAACAGCCATGTCGGTCGCTCCTGATGGCGCCGAGTTCATTCGGACAAACTCGAAGCTCGCGAAGCTGGGCGTCGGGATTGGCGTCGGTGCGCTCCTTGGGTTGATACAATCGGGGACGATCGCGGTCGGGATTCTCGTCCTCGGGCTTGAGCGCGCGCTTATTTACTTGAGCGTGTTCTTATGGCCGCTGGCCTGGGCGTGTCGGTGCTTCTCCGGGTTCCTGAAGAGCATCGGCGACACGTTCGTCTACCTTTTTGGCGTCGTGATCATCACGAAGCTCTTTCAGGCACTCGTCCTTCGGTTGCTTGCCGATCTCCCCTGGACGTCAGGGGTGCTCGGTATTCTGGAGACGTTTGTCCTCGTGGTTGGCGGGCTCGTCTTCGCCTTGGTCATTCTCCCGAAGGAGATGCTCGCACACGCGAACGACGCGGCGTCGGTCGCACTCGGTACTTCCGCGTCAAACCAGCGGAAGGCGGGCGAATACGTCGACAAAGCCGGCGAGCGCGTCGGCCACGCGGTTCACGAGAAGTACCAGGACTATCGCAGCGATGATTCGAGTTGGGAGCAGTCGGAGAACTCGACGTTTAGCGCTGGCTCGTCGGCGGATGATGAGACGGTGAACTACCACTCGGTGGACAACGCGCTGAATGCCGACGGCGGTATTGACGCCCAAGCTGCCCGCGAAGAACAGGAACGCGCCGATTACGAACTGAACCGTGGTCGCGACATCCTCCGGCGATACGAGTAGTCAACTATGACAGATGATACCACAACCGAACCGCTCGAACTGGCAGAAGACGACGGATACCACCGAATCACGCTTGGACAGACCGGAATCGGGAAGTCCCAGCTGATGGCCGCGAATGTGGCTCGATGGTATGCAGAACAGCACGACGACTAACTCCCGTTTCGGTTCACGCCACCATCCCGGTGCAAGGCTGGGAAACGGGCCTTACCCATGACAACCAACGAAGACGCGCCGAAAGACCCGACCCAACTCGTCCCGCCGTACGTCGATTCTAGTCTCGACTTTCACGGGTTCAACGTGAACGACATGCTCTACAGTGCCCCGGGCGCCGGTCTGATGGGCGTTAGTGGCCTCGCTGCCCTGTTTGGCGCCCCACTTGTTCCCTCTGCAGTGGGCGCCGGGATCGGCGCTCTGGGTGGCCTTGGCGCCTTTGGGCTCGCGATTTCTTCCGACGAGTACACCACGGGGCTGGACAGGATCAAAGCCCCACTCGCCCAGCTGAAGGCCAGCCGTCGTCTGCCCAAGACGGGCGACGAAGCGGCGACTGTCCACGGCGTAAAGCGAATCCACGCCGATGGCACCGCCGAAATGGACGACGGGCGGCTGGTCGCGATGGCCCGCATTTCGGGCCGCAACACGGCGATGCAGAAAGAGAGCGAGGCACGGGAAATGATTGGCCGAGTTCGGACCGAACTCGACCAACACGTGAGCGATTTCAGTTTCCGCCTGTTCAGCTCGGCACTTGAGATCGATTCGCGCGACGTCACGGACAAGTACCGATCGAAGCTCTATTCCTCGGAGTACGCCGGCGAGGAATGGAAACTGGCGCGCGAGCTGTTACGGAGCGTCATTCAGTGGACCGAGAACACCGATTTCCCACGCTTCGACGCTCGGGAATGGCAGCACTATCTCGTCGTCGAGGTCCGCCCGGACGAAGTTGCGGTGTCGGATATGACCGACGACGGCGAGATTCGTTCACTTCTGTTCGGCAGCGACAATGAGCAGTGGGAGGCGAAGCGGCGGCGGATGCAGCGGGAAGTGAAAACCCGTCTGTCTCGCCTCTGTCGGGCGTTCGGGAGTACCGATGGGTGTGAGACAACGCAAGTCGGGCCGGCCGAGCATGCGCTTCTCTTGGGCCGGTATTGGAGTGGTACGGAACACTCCTTCGACACCGAACGGGTGACGAAAGATATCGATGCCGCGGTGTGGCCGCATAGCGCCGAGGAGGGCGATAGCCCGCGCCCGGAAGCCGTGGATGCAACCGATACGCCACGGACAGGAGTAGCGGACGTCGCGACGGTCGAAGCGACAACCGATGGCGGCACTGTCTCGCAACCAGTCGCAACGAGTACCCATGCTGACAAGGACGCCGACGAAGACACATCGTTCCTCGCGCAGGTCCGCGAAGGGTTGCTCAATCCGCTCGCGAGCGGTAACGACGATGGTAACAGCCTATCCAATGACCGCGTTCAGGAACTGCTCGCGCCACAGACGTTCGACGCTCGCGACGGCTACGTGCGAACGGGCCAACAGTACTGTCGGACCTACTGGATTGCCGATTGGCCGGTCGAACCCCGAGAGAAGTTCCTGGAGCAGATCTACACCATGCGAGGCGTGGATGTGGACGTCTGTTTGGACGTGCGTGAACGGGACAAGCGCATGACCGAGTTGGAATTGAAGGATACAATCGGGGAGATTGACGCGAACATCGACGAGCGCAAAGACGTGAGCGACGTCTCGGCGATTCTCGTCGAGGACGACCTCGATCCCTACGTGAAGATGTATAAGCTGCTCCACCACACACAAGCCCAGCCGTGGGACTTGAGCGGCTACGTCACCGTACGAGCAGGAACGCGCCAAGCGCTCGACAAAGCCGAAGAACGAATCGAGGAAGGCCTGGCGAGCGAAGACGACCTCACGTTAGACATCGCGAAGCATCGGGCGCTCGAAGACGATTGCGACACGGTGCGAGACACGCTCGAAAGCGCACCCGCTCACCTGACGGTGCTGGCCCCGGAACAGCGCCAGGCCGAATTATTCGAATCCTGCTCGCCGAACGGCCGGGACAAATTCGCCGATGTCTCAACGCGCGAGCGCTATTCGCTCACCCTTTCGGGAACGATCGCGGCGGCCTTCCCACCGGTATCCGCCTACATCGACCAGGAGGACGGCGTCGAGCAGGGGCGAAACGTCCAGAACGGGAGTGAAATCATCAAGGATCAATTCTCGGTTGCGCCGGGCCATCGGTTGACGATCGGGAACTCCGGCAGCGGGAAATCCTACCACGTTGGCAAGCAAGCGACCCGCTGGTACCTTGCTGGCGAGGATCGCACGCTGATACTGTGCGATACAATGGGTGAGTTCGGGAGTCTCATCGAACTCATGAACGGCCAGCACATCACGGTCGACGGGTCGCAGACCATCAACCCGCTTCATATTGAGGAAACGCCGGAAGCGGCGCTGGCAGCATCAGGGAACCTGGATCCGTACGATATGAAATTCACCGAAGCGCGCAACTTCATCCTCGATATGATCGGGGACGAAGCCGGTGAGTTCGCCCCGCTCGTTTCCGATGCACTGAACGCCACCTACGAAGAGGCGGGTGTGCTGAAAGAGGACGTCACGACACACAAAGCCGAGAACAGCCCGACGATGGCCAATTTCCGGGAGACCGTCAACGACATGGGCGAGAATCCGGGCGAGTACGTCGACTCGGAGTTAGAGAAGGTACAGATCCAAGAGAACGCGGGCCCGCTCCTTCGCCGTCTTAGTGGCTTCAAACAGGGCGGCGAACACGACGCACTCGTCGGGGAATCCGAGGCGCACATCCGGCCGGGAGAAGTGTCGTATCTCGACCTCCAACAGATTCAGGGGCTCGGTGCAGCGGCGGACAAAGCGACCATGCTCCAGTTGATGCTGGGGCAGGTCTATCAGGCGGTGAAGCGAGCGCCGAGTAAGACGCTGTTCGTGATCGACGAAGCGCACTACCTCTTTCAATCGAAGGAAATCCTCGCCTGGCTTCAACAGTCGGCCCGTCACTGGCGGCACTTCAACGCCGGGCTGTGGTTTCTCTCGCACCGTCCGAGCGACTTTGCGAGCGCCGACGACAAGGACATGCAAGAGTCCAAGCGCGCTATTCTCGGTCAGGTTCCGACAACCGAGTTCTTCTACACGGACAAGCTGGAGGAAGACGACGCAAAGACGCGCTTTGGGATGAACGACGAGCAACTGAACTTCATTACCAGCCAGGCAAAACGCGGAGAAGACGGACTGGGGTATACTGACTATCTCGTTGATTATGCGGACGTCGAAGGGTGGATGCACGCACAGGAACGAGCCTCGCCCTTCGAGGACGTGATCTATAGCTACAAAGCGAGCGAGGACGGGCCGTTTCGGCCGTACATCGAGGACGAATGGGGTGAGATCTGATGGGGCTATTCAGCCGGTCGAACAGCACGTTCACCGCAACGAACCTCGGCGAGCAGTACTTCCAACCCGCCGAAGACACACCAGGAACACTCTTGCGAATCACGCCGCACAAGGATAACGACGGCATCCAAGGAGCCGCCCGTCTGTTGCAGTCAATTCACGACGTGCAGACGAGTGGGTTTCGCGGCAAGAATACGAGTGATCATCACGCGTTCGAACTCTGGTTTGATGAGGGTCGTGTAAAGTTCCTCATGCACGCCGCAACCGAGAAAGTCGCCACCAAGTACACGACACGCTTGGAAAATGCGTATGCAAACTCCGACGTGCATACCGTCGAGGACGGTGACGGGTTCCCCCCTATCGATACTGACGACTATGTGGCGGCTGCTGAACTCGATATTGAGCGTCATTACTTCTACCCGATTCGCCACCACGAGGGCGATGGGTTCACTCACGACCCCTACAGCGAAGTGACAAGCGAAATGCAAGGGCCAGAAGAGACGCGGGTGGTTGTCCAGGTCGTCTTTCGGCCTGAGCCCAAAGAATGGGCGATCGACGATGGGGGCGGGCTCCTCCGCAGCGGTGAGAGCGTCGATGATGTCGCTGAAGGGTTGCGCCAAAACACGGTGACGGGATGGCTCGATCCCCGCGAACGCGAGGCATCGAAAAAGGACAAGGACGCCGCGAAGATCATCGAACAGCAACGTGGGAAGTACGCGTTCAACACGAACCTCCGAATAATCGCCGTTTCACCCGACAAGTACGAGGCCGAAGCCCGCTGTGAAGGCGTGGCGGGGATGTTTACTCGCTATTACAACAGTAAGACCGAACAAGGCTTTGAGGCAACACCCGTTTCGAAGAGTCGCCTTCCAACGATTATCGAGTCATTCCACACTCGTGAATGGCATGACCGAGAGATGATTCTGACCATTGATGAGTTAGCAGGGGCAGCCCACATTCCCAACGAGGAGATCAACACGCCGAATATCGATTGGAAGAACACCCAGCGGGGCAGCAGTATTCCGCCGGATTCAGCACAGCAGCAGTAGCAAACACCCCATCATTACCAACCCAACCATGTCACTATTTAACTTCAGTTCAGACGACGAGCCAGCAGCAGACGAACCGGCCACAGACGACGTGAACGACGTGCCCGACGAAATGCAGTCACTCACAGGCGAACCCTACCAGATCGACCCGCAGGACCATATCCGAGAGGGTGGCACCTACGTGGCAACCAAGACCCCAAGCACGAGTCCAGACCGAGAGTACGATTTGGTGGCGAGTGAGCGGATTCGACGGGGGATTGAAGATGGCTACGAGAATCCACAGTCACCGATCTGGGCCGGATACAACGTCTCCGCCCAGCAGGGCTACACCGCAACGGGCTTCCCGTTCAGAGATATGTTCCAGCACCTCTGGGTGGTCGGGACGACCGGTGCGGGGAAAACGACCCTGTTGCTCAATCAGATGGTGCAACTCGCATATGCGGGCCATGGCTTCGTCTATTTCGACCCGAAAGCCGAGGATTCACGCGAGTTGTTGCGCATGCTTCCCGAACATCGCTTAGATGATGTTGTGTGGATTGAGCCAGGGAGCGACGAGTTCGACAAAACCGTCGCGATCAATTTCCTCGACGTGCCCAAGTGCGACACCGATGCCGAACGGGAGCGGGCGATTGAAGACCGCTTGGAGGTGCTGAAAGCGATTTTCGATAATGATGAGTACTGGGGGATTAACATGGAATCGATCACCGAATCAATGGGCCGGGCGATGCTCCGGCACAATGTGGAGGCTGATCATCCCCAGGACTACTATTCGATCATCGACTTCTACTTTGTGTTGCTCAATCAGCAGCGCCGCGAGCAGTTCGCCCAAGAAGTTGAAGACCCGTTTGTCGCCGAGTTCGTGAACGAGATCGCGGAGATGGAGGACGACGAGGTACGACCCCTACTGAAGCGCATCAAATCATGGGTCGAAAACGGCATCATCCGACGTATTGCCGCGTGTCGCTCATCGACGATCGACTTTGAGGAGATCATCAATGACAACAAAATCGTCATCGTTCGCACCCCCGTCACGAATGACGATATCAAGCAGATGATTTCACTCGGGACGATGCGTCCCATCTGGACGGCCGTCCAGAACAAATCCTTCGACGGGAAAGAGCGCGAACCGTTCTTTGCCATCTTCGACGAGTCGGACAAAGTGCTGAACGAGAATCTAGACGTCGAGGATATGCTAGCGCGGGCCCGGTCGATGAAACTGTCGGTGACGCTGGCGTGTCAGTATCCCACCCAACTCAAGAAAGCTGGAGTGCTGAAAGCGGTTGAAAACAACTGTAACAACCTCATGGCCTTCCGGGTAAACGACGATGACGACGCCCGGCCATTGATGAAGAAGTTTCGGGGCTACGACGTAGAAGACCTCATCGAGACGGAGAACTATCGCATTTGGACGCGTGTACCTCTGAATGGGGGTGGGTACAGTGACCCGCTCAAGCTGCATACGTTCCCACCCTACCCGCCACTCCGATCCGAAGACGACGTAGACGACGTGATTCGGGCCTCGCTCGATCAGTATGGACGCACCCCGCAGACGGACGAAGAGATACAGCAAAATCTCCAGTTCGGCAGCCTGGGTGAGGCACTTGAGACGACCGTTGAAGAGCACCAAGACAGCGAGCAAGCACCGGACGAACTGATGGACAAGGACGTGCTGGAAGCGCTCTTTGTGGCGGCGGTCGAGCGGACCGGCGACGGCATGGGTAGCGTCTCGGTACGAAAGATCGAAGTCGAGTGCAAGCGGCGGACGAACTACGACAACTATCCCGCGTTCACAAATCTCGTGGTTGAAAAGCTGGGTGGATTAGTCGAGACGCAGCGAGCAGACGGAAACGTCATGGCGTCGCTTACTGAGCAAGGCCATACAAAACTGTTCGAGCAGGACACCGGCAAGGGCGGCAGTGGTGGCGGTGAGGATCACCGCTGGGTCCTCGGCGAGTCGTTCAAAGCATTCACCCGATTGGGCTACCGGGTTTCGTTACCGAGCCAGGACGAAGGCGGTGAACTGCCGGACGGCGTTGCAAAGCTGCCGATTGACCCAACAGCAGAGCCAACCCTGCCGAAAATCGAAGAGAAACGTGAGGAACTCATCAACAGCTATGGCGACCTCTACGCGTTCTCAGGCGGGCAGAATCTGAGCATTGAGGCCGAGACAACTACGATCAAACGGCCCATGCAGACACTGACGAACCTGCGAAAAGCGGTTGAGGCCGATCAGAAGTGTGTGTTCACAACGAAGGACGCCACTGCGTCGAAGGATAGCTTCGTCTTCTGGGCACGCCGTGGCGAGCGAGCAATCTATCATACAACCGGCCACGCCCAGGCGACGGAAACCGACTATTCGACACTCACCTTTGCGAGCGATGGCACGCACGGGAGCCGCGTGTTCTTCAATAAGGGTGAGGCAATCGAACCGGAACCAAATCGCTACGCGCTCCGGCCAGCAGTCGAGGAGCTAAACAAAGAGAACGATACCGTACAGTGGCAAGAGGACGG
This sequence comes from Haladaptatus sp. CMAA 1909, assembly GCF_043952005.1. Taxonomy (NCBI): domain Archaea; kingdom Methanobacteriati; phylum Methanobacteriota; class Halobacteria; order Halobacteriales; family Haladaptataceae; genus Haladaptatus; species Haladaptatus sp. CMAA 1909. Next base: position 595,562 of record NZ_JBIOAV010000002.1, read on the forward strand.
CGAGGAGATCGTCTTCTCACATGCAAACACTGATGAAGAGTATGCCCGCTTCGAGAGCATGGACGCCCTGGCAGCGGTCGAGAAAGAGGCGTTCCCCGCCTATTATCACTACGACCCTGGCGACCGAACCTATACGATCTACCACGATGGCGAGCAGGAAACGTATGAAGACAAGGAGGGCTGGGCGAATAAGTGGAAGAAAGTGCCCGTGCCGTTCCTACCGGAGAAAGAGTTTGGTCGGCTTCCCACCGAGAAGGATTTTGAGTTCGTCATCTTCCCGGACGATGACAACGACACCTACGACGGACCACAGCGCTACGAGCAGGGCGAACTTCGACCCTTGTTTGAGGATGAGACGATCAGTAATCAGATAGCCCACGAGCCGGACACCGCCCCCGAGCATACCGAGTCAGTGCCACCGTCAAGCGATGAACCAACAGAGGAACTGCAGACACCGGAGACGGAGGAAAACACGGCAGAGACACAGACAGAAAACGAACAGAGTGATGAAGGTAGTAGTTATGATAGTTTCTTCTAATCCTGGTCGGACTACTGTTGACCATAGCTAGCGAGGTCAACATCGTTCTCAGTCTGAATGTAGTCCCGAATCACTTCCATTGCGTTCCACAATTCATCGACCTTGTGGTCAAGTTCTTTCAGATCAATATCATCCGGAACAGTCGCGTTCTCGTCGGGGTATGAGTTCGTTTCTGCCTCCTGATCGAGACGGGCCTGCACCTGTGATATTCCTGCCTCAACTTTTTCTATCCGGTCTGATATATCGGTGGGTGTTTCCTGGCGCTCGGCAATCTTCTCGGCAACGCTCTCTCCGGTCGGTGTGAGGGTCGTCACCTTGGCTGGAATCTGGTTATTCTCGATCTCAGGCTGCATCACCTCCACGAGATCATTCGGCACTAACTTCTCACGAAGCCGATATAGAATATGATCGTTGTTCTCTAATCCTGTGAAGCTCCGTATTTCAGATGTATCGGCGGTTCCATCCTGCTCGTAGAGCGCCCACAGAATCTCCTGAGATTTCCAGTCGAGCTGCTCGGTGAGCGGTCGATCATCGTCGGTAGTCTGGCTCATATATTTCTCTCTAATCTCTGTACACTTAAACAATAGGCCCTAAAATAAGGTACCAAAAGATAGTACCTAAGAGAATCCTTCCAAATATGGCCTCTAAATTAGTAGTGTTTAGAAGCCAAAAATCCCGCGCAACACTAAAGACTGGAATACCAGACGGTGCACCAAAGCCAAAGGGGGATACAAATGAAGCGAGAAAGACGGAAAATAAAATAATCGAAAAACAGACACAACCGAAGTCAACAAAGGCCGACAATCAACAGAAACGACACAGAAGGGATTCAACCAGGAACAAGCAGTCAGGGATTCAGATGAGAGTGATAGACCGACCAGAATACAGTTCGATACAGAGGGGATTCACTAGAGCAACAGCCAAACAGAAGTCGAGAAAGTGTTAGAAAGTGGATGTTGAATTGAGAACAACAGAGCGACAGGAACCAGGCGAACAGCAGAGACGAGAGAACAGGAAGAGCAACCAGCAGACAACAGATCGAGAACGAGAACAAAGGGGGGTTCGACTGAGGCGAGAAAAGAGAGGGGTTCAGAGGGTAGTCGGAAGAGTGATACAAAAGTGAGAATCAACACCAATCAGCCGAGAATAACAGCAGGGTGGTATCCCAATAGAGAACGAGAATCTGGTATTCCAAAGGTACTACAGCCAATGGAAGTATCAACAGTAGTAAGAAGAGGAAACAGCGATAGAGAAAGCGAACAACGAGACAGCAAAAGCGGAAGAAAACGAGGAGGAGCTAGACCAAATTCAGCACAGAGAGCAACAGCAGTTAACAGCTATACAGCAATGTCAAATATAGCATGGTTCTCGATGAGAGGGGAAGCCAGCAGGCAACAAAACAGGGGCAGTGTTACAGCGGAAGTCCGGTGTGGTAAAATGAGTCAAGACGACGGTCGATCAGTCGAGCAGCGCGAGCAAAGTGGAGCTCGAGCAGCACCAACCAGAGACAAACAGCCAACAGCATCAGCAAGGGTGAATCCCGACTGGGACGACACACCAGGAATCCCACAGTGGAGTGCTACATCTGAATCCCATTTCTGGTTCGACCAGTGGAATCCCATATGAGAAAGTAGTTGAGGAATCCCCCAAGGGCAATCAGACAAGCAGCAACCGCTGGTGACGATCAACAGCAACACTGCACGGAGAACACCAACGGCACGACTACGAAGTCAGCATCATAGCAGAGGTGAACCCCAACAGTGTTACAGCAGGTTGAACCCCAGATCGGAACAGAATAATTGAACCCCAGATCAGCGAAAGAGGGAAGCCCAAAACTCGAGCAGCACGACAAAGGGAGGACGGTAGCAGAGAGAACATCCAGCGGATTGAGCTCTGCCCGGCTTCCTGTTGTGCCGGCAGATCACAGGTTCTCGTGAACGGTGGTGTTGTACAATCGAGCAAGAAAGCCATCCTAGAGCGCGTTCTTTGTCGCTTGAAAAGAATAAATGATAACAACGAGAGATTGTCCCGCTCAGTCTAAATTCGAAATCGCTTCGTCAATATCGAAATCTTGAGTGGTTTCGGACCCCTCTTCTGTCCGATCGACCTTCTCTTGATCCTCATCGATCTCTACTTCCGGTCCCTCTTCCTCGGTAAACTCCGTGTTTACTCCCCACGGCATGTTATTGTTCCCCGACCTGAACGTACTCGAGTTCTGGATCCATTATGTGCTTTTGAAGCCATCAGTTCTATTGAATCCATCGGTGGTGTAGTGGTAGCGATGAGGGATGCATCCTCTCTAATCAGCAGGCCGTTTGTATCAGCTGCTAAATATCCCAAGGAGCAGGCTGATTCATGATAGTACAAAGCAGAAAGAGAGTCAAAGGAGCGCCACAGATAACTGTAGAGTAGTATCATCAGTGAAAGGATGTTGGTGGCCATGAAGGTCCACCCATCACCCTCAAAGCAGGGAAATATCCCTACTCCATGTTCTGCTGCTCCCCGCGTGAAAGAGAACAGCAGATTGCCATACGGTAGTGGGGGTCTTAACCTTGCAACTCTCGTCGAGAGCCGGATTCCAATGACGTTCGTTGGGAACATAGCCTCAGACACCACGGTCTGTGAGACAGCACAGGACAATCTCCAAGTGTGACGAATTCTGACAATCCTCTCCCTGGGACAGGACGACGAGATCCAATGAGCGACGTGAGAGGAGCGCCAGTGGCAATACTGGTTGGGGTGCCCACAGTCATCACGCAAATCTAGGTGCCAACCTGGACGACAGAATGGGTGCTAACAGGAGCACGCACCATCTGAGGTGCCGGTGTGCCTGTATCATTTGGGTGCCACCCTAATCACATCAGTGGGGTGCCGTCTCTTGCGGGACACCGCAGCTTCAATGAAGTGATCCGCGACAACGGGAGGGAACAGCACAGTGGACTGTCCACCAATAACAGATTACCGTGTCCGATGATCACTACAGATGGACTGTCATGTTTGGTGACCAGCATTCCCTAATCTCCGGTGGTGTCCCACTGAAGGAACTTTCCACCCTGCCGGGAAAACTGGACGCCGAGCAGCAACAGCACTCGAGACTGCTTCTCTGGGAGGACACTCCACGACTGCCAATAACAGCAGGGTGATTGTCCTCTAGACTGTCTCCAAAGGGACTGTCAGAAAGAGCGCTAATGTACTGAATTAATTCCACGATGGATGGGAAAGAAGTGTGTGGTAGCGGTGTGAGAAGTGCGGAATACGGCCGATTTACTGCGGAAATGTGGTGTCTTCAAACAAAGTTATTGGTAGCAGACATATCTGGCCTAATACCGAGTGAACCAGAGGGAGCTTCCTGCCCTCTGTCTCTACTTGGAGAGTGCCCAGAGACCAGCTGCGATGACAAGGAGAAACGCGACGAAGAGTGAGAGTACGAAGAAACTCCGCTCTCCGTAAACCAGTTGGTATACTTGACTGACTGCTCCAAGTGCGCCAAATAACGCAATGAGAATCAATCTTCGTCGACTGATCGAGACTGCTGTGGACATAGCTGACGTTGTCAGTGTTAATATTTAAACACTGATGACCCGTGTATTGGACCTTGGGCGTATGCCATCTCTTAGTGAGACAATTGCGTTGTGGCAGGGTATGGTCACGAGGTGCATTTTCTCATACACCTGTGTCTTCAAAGACGGACTGTCCCCCCGGTCACGAGCAGCGGTCCATTCGACGCATCGCTGGGCGTTCGCTGACTAGAGAGACAAATTCAGAGACTAAACGCCCGAATCACGAGATAGAACACCGATTCAAGTCCAATAATCAATATGCTGAATACGAAGGTGATGATCACTAAAATCAGAAAGTGAACCTCAACGGACTCATCATCAACATATGTGTCAAAGTCCTCATTTGGAGCAACGCGATCGAGAGCAACGGAGTACAGCATGCGAAAGTCGTCTTCTCGACTCCCGTCGGTTATCTCTTCGTCTATCATTGCAACCCTATTGCTGTTGACTGACAATAAAGCCATCGACAGGGCCATTTACGGCATTGTTCTCTACCTCAAATTTTGAACTAACCAGAGAAAGAGTACAAATATGGCGCGTTTCCTCCGCATTCTCGGCGTTATCGCAGACGTAATGCTTGCAGGCTGCCTCGGCGGCTTTGGATTCGGCGACAGTAGCGGCGACCTAACTATAACAACTAGCACAGATCCGACGCAGACAGCGACCAGAACGGCAACACAAGCAACGACGGTACCAACACAGACCACCGCCTGAATCAATGCACCGAGCGGCGGCCAGCGTTTCGAAGCACGAGTAATCATTGTCGTCGATCCGACAACCCACAAAATCGAACACAACGGCAAGACCCAGACGGCTGATTTGATCGGTGTGCGCGTCCAGAAGAGTGTACTACCACTGGAAGCAAATTATAGAGCAGGTTACCGACAAGGACACGAGATAGTCCTTCGAGTTTAGTTTCTTTTCGAATGCTTCAAATCGGCGTCTATTTATGCTCTCATCTGATTGAGCCAATTTGTGAGCAAGGATTGGGAGCCAGACAATATCTTTGAGGTCTTGGGTAATGCCCAAGCGCGGCAGATACTCGTGCTCGCCGATCTAAAACCAATGTCTGCCCAAGAGCTGGCTGATCGGTGTGAGACGTCCCTTCCTACAATCTATAGACGAATTAATGAGTTAGTAAATTATGATTTACTACGTAAGCAAACACAAAAAGAGGACGGAACCCAGTATCAGATTTTCAAAACTGATCTTAAGAAAGTATGCTTCGAGATCGACAATGGGGGATTTGTTGTGGACGTCCAACTACGCCAACAGATGGTTGATCAATTTGAAGATTTTTGGGGGGAGTTGCAAAACTCAAGTGAAAAGGAGGAGAATTAGATAATGAATAACTTTGTCCTCACCTTCATGCCACAACAACACTCTTGGTTCGAATTTTTTGGCTTCCTACTTGTAAATATATTAACATTAATCTTTGGAAGTGTATTGTCAATTCTTAGCTATCATGCATATAGACGACGTAAGATTCAATCTTTCAAAATCGCCACCATTGGATTCGTGATTATTACAATCGGAACTATTGTTGAAGCAATTTATGAAATTGGGATTAGGAGAAGTTTCGAACTTACCGGTCAGGAGCTAATTATTCTCCACTCTATGGAAAGCTTATTATTAGCAATCGGATTAGGTCTTCTTTTTTATTCTATTACCCGGCAATGATTTAGCATTTTCAGATTAGTACCTGCCCCGGGGAAATTGTTTTTGGTTCAAGATAAAATAACACAAGGCAATAAATAAAAATTGCTAATGATAAAACAGTAATGATGGATAATACTACTTGGGAAATGTCTCTTTCTCGATTCATTATCTATCATTGAATCTCTAGCGGCTCATCTGAATGAGCTTTTTGTTATTTGGGTCTGACCATGGCACTCGGAAACTGTTATTAATCTATATTTGAGCCACCGCGGCATAGAAATGTACACGATTTTCAAATACTGAAAAAGAGAACCATTACACATCTATGTTCGTAAAGGCAGAGTTTATTGCTTTTACCCCACGATTTGGAGAATGCTCACGATCAGTTGGGAGGATAATGGGTCCATGTATTTACCGCTTTTTCATTATCTGAAAATCGTCTTTACAGACTAGTGTGTCACCACAGTTTGGACAAACAATATGTGGTGTACTTGCAGATTTGGTCTTACCACGCGTAGTGCATTAACAAAAATTGTATTTCTTACTGCGTTTCTATAAAATACCATATATTATAGTAATTGACACAAATTTACCGCTCGTTACCCGATCATTCTTGAACTTATAATACTTCCCTAAGAGGAAAGTAGCCTTCTAATTTGTATATTGCTGCACTAGAAAAATATGGAAGTCGGAATTTCCAGCTGCCCCTCGTCACGCCAGATCTATGACCTATTTGCATTTGGTCCTGAGGAGAGAACGGACACTCTGGACAACGGAGCGCTCGGGATGCCAGCCCAATTCACGGCGGGCGCGGGCTGTGTCGACAGCAAAATTCTCAACGAACGTTTCGTTAGGACGAGGGTTCTCGACAAGCGAAATTTCGATATCTCGATCGGTCTCCTTAGTGGCAATCGACTGAACAAGTTTTGCGATCTCAATTACGCTCATGTCCTCGTCACCAGCAATCTCGTATCCCTCAGCTCCTGTTTTCCCACGGTCGAGATCGTTGAGCAACCGCTCCGCGCTATTTACGTATGCCTGGGCCACGTCGTTAACGTGGACATAGTTCCGTGACTGTGTCCCAGGTTCGTACACAGTAAGCTCTTGACCCTCCGACACTCGATTGACGAAGAAATTGATAACGGTGCCTTTTGAGACGGTTCGACCATCAACCTCATGTTCGCCGTAGAGGTTCGACTTTAGGTAGCAATGGGCTGGGAAGGCACCGTCGGCCATATCGGCGACAGCGTGTTCGCCAATGAGTTTCGTCCGACCGTACCAGTTCAGCGGGTCGCGTGGGTGATCAACCGTTATCGGAAAATCCATGGGATCTCCGAGGACAGCCACGCTGAACGGGAAGACAAGCGCGGCACCGGTCTTGCGACAGAACCAAGCAACGTTGTTCGTCCCACCAATATTCACTTCGTAGGCGAGATCCTGACGTTCCTCGCAGTCCTGGACGCCAGTAATCGCTGCGAGGTGGAGGATAACGTCTGCACCGTCGAGAAACGACTCCAGTTGATCGCGCTCGCGCAGGTCTACGTGTTCAATCTCAACGCCGCCGGCCCGCCGAACATCCCCAAACCAGAAGTTGTCCATTGCAACCACTGTCCAATCGGGGTGGGCTGCTTCGAGGTGGTACAGGACACGGCTCCCGATGTATCCCGCAGCGCCGGTGACTGCGATCGTCGGCGTCCTTTCGTCAGCGGTCCTCTCACCCATCGACGCATCGTCGTTGGCGGTCATTCGTCATCACCGTTCCCAAATTGCCCCGAACACTGTCCGTCGGCTCCGAATTCTGCTGTCGGCGTCGGCGGCTCGGTGATGAGTTCCCGAAATCGTCGTGCGAGATCGACGACTCCGTCTTGGACAGACAGCTCCGGTTCAAAGCCGGTCTCACCGGGCGGTCGAAGTTTACGTGGTATGAGGGGCCAGGCTGTTTTTCTCCAAGGTAGGTGACATCGATCGGCTGATCGAGTTCTTCCCGAACGATCTCAGCGATTTCGGCGATGCGGTAGTTCTCCTTGTTACTTCCGACGTTGTATACCAGCTGGGGCCACTGTTCGGGGTGGCAAGCGGCGCAACTGTACGCTCGTGCCGCATCGCGCACGTGGATAAAGGGCCGCCAGTTGCTCCCATCGCCGTAGACAGTAAGCGGCCGGTTCGTGAGCGCTCGGAAGACGAAGTGATTGATGACGAGGTTGAATCGGATACCGGGAGCGTACCCGTAGTTGGTGCTCATTCGGAGCGCGGTCCCATTGAATCCGTAGGTCTCGACCGCTTCCATGAGGAGTTGTTCGGCCTGGAGCTTTGACTCCGCGTATGGGTTCAGCGGTTCGGCTTTTGTCTCCTCGTCCAGACTTTTACTCGTTGTCCGGCCGTAGTTGTTGCAGGAAGACGCAAAGACGACCGTCTCAACACCGAGTTTCCCAGCGGCAGTAAGGACGTTCTCAGTGCCACCGTAATTGACCGCAAATGTCTCCTCCCGACGGTTGTGCGTATTGTCGGCGCCCGTTATCGCTGCGAGGTGGATCACCGAATCGGCGCCACGCATTACGCTCTCGACGGACCCGTACTTGCGGACGTCGCCACGCTGGAACGAAAGTGCAGCGTCCCCTCCGAGACCGGTTCTGATGAGGTTGCGCGGCGACCCCGCTTCAAGCGAGTCAAACACCGTCACTTGCTCAACTGCCTCCTCGGAAAGTAGTTGCGGGACGAGCACGCTACCGATGTACCCGCAGCCTCCGGTCACTAGGACATGCATGGTTAGTCGTCAACGAGAACGCCTGGCAGGAAGCGATCCTCGTAGGTTTCAATGGTGTTCTCATGGCGGGTAAGCGTCTCAAAGATGTCCCGTACGCTCTCCTCGAACGACTGCGCCTGTTTGCCGATGAGAGATCCGTACCGATCATGCTCAATCTCCATCTCGTGGGTTTCATCCTCCTCGCGGGGGTTCTCGAAATGTTTGACCTCAACATCGTAGCCATACTCACGGCCAACCTCGGCGATCGTGTTAGCAATTTCGACGATCGAGATAGCCCGTGTCACCTGATTGTACACCGTGAGACTCTCCTCATCGTTCGTTTCGGTTGCTAAACGCGCAAGTCCCTCGACGGCGTCTTCGAGGCTCACGAATGGTTTTCGCTGTTTGCCCTTTCCGTAGACGGTAACGGGGTACCCCGCGACTGCCTGCGCACAGAAGCGATGGGTGACGGTGCCGAAGTAGTAGTCAAAGTCGAACCGCGTTTTCAGGCGGTCGTCGGTCCGTGTTTCCTCGGTCTCGGTGCCATAGACGATCGCTGTCCGGACGTCGCTGATTGGGATATCAAACTGTTGGTGGGCGAGACGCATGTTCGCCGCATCGTGGCTTTTCGTCAAGTGGTACCACGACCCGGCCATCGCTGGGAACGGAACCTCATCCTCCTGTCCCTGGTGACGCATCGTCGCGCCGCCCTCCGGGATCGGGAAGTCTGGCGCGCCATAGACCCCAGTGGTTGTCGTCTCAACGAAGTGCGTGTCGGTGAGATCTGCCTCCTCGAGTCCCCACAGCAGGTTACGGGTTGCCTGGAGGTTATTGTCCTGGGTATAGTTTGCGCGGTCTCCATCTATTTGGGAGTATGGAGCAGAGGGTTGTGCCGCGGTGTGGATTACTGTTGAGGGTTCGTGAACCTGGAGGAGTCGGTTGACAAACGCCTTGTCCGTGAGGTCGCCTTCGATGAACGAGAGGTTTCCAAGGCCGTGGACGTCCCGAGCGGCTGCCAGCCGCTCGTCTGCGTTGGCAATCGGTACGGCAGACGTCGAACCGACTTCCTCGACCCACCGGCGGCGGGCGAAGTTGTCGACGAGCACGACGCGCTTTTCGCAGCGGTCGGCGATGCGGAGACTGGTCGGCCAACCGAGATAACCATCGGCACCGGTGACGAGAATCGTCATAATGCGTTGGATGCCTCCTTGTTACAAATACATGTTCATTATCGGGAGACGATAGTGAGAGTTCCTTTATTCCATGTACCCGAGCTGTTTGAGCCGGTCGGAAACTTCACCGGCCGCGCGTCGACCGTTGGCTGTGTCGATGGCGATTGGTTCCCGGCGTTCCCACGACAGCTTGTTGGAGAGTATCGGGAGAACCTCACCGCGCATATCCGTCGGGACGTCGCAACCGGCGCTCACTAACAGCGTGGGCGCAAGATCAAGGATACTTATCTGGTCGATCTCTCCTTGTGCGTCGAATGAGGGACCGCTAGCAAGGAAAATGCCGCTACGCGTGTTCTCCGCAGCCCAGCGATCCGGTTTGGTGTGAATTCGACCACCGCCGATGCCGTCATTGATGTGGACGCCTGGGCGTTGATCTACGACAATTTCAGGGCCTTCGGAGACATAGGAACCAGTGTAGACATCCTCACCCCGGTGGACGTCCGTGAATAGGCAGCCCTCGTCATCTGCGGCCTCATGGAGGTCAGCCATCAGTGCCTGGCGCACCGAATCAACGTCGTATGCTGAGTTGAGGTAGATTGGCCCCTGAGAACTCGCGACGGCTTTCGTCCGGTCGAGATCAATTGCCTCTAACTTCCGCCCACGTTTGAGCCCTGCTTGCTGGGGCACCAATTGCTGAAATCGCTCCGGAACCGTCTTTGCAAGCAGATCAACGGCCCCGGCACGTTTTGCGAACCACAGCGCGTTCTCCCGGGTGAGACCAAGTGGACGGAGGTAGTCTTCGAGGGTCCGTTCTCTTGTCTGGTAGCCGTTTTCGGCCAGCCACTCATTAATGTAGAACTCCGTCGTCGTCGCCGCACTCCCATGATCGGACATCAAGACGAGATCCGTATCCTCTAGCTCCGCGAGTCGGCCAATCCACTTATCGATCCTCTGCCAGCCACGTCGGGTCGGGTCGTCATCCCAGAAGAAGTGGTGGAGGACGTTGATATAGAACAGTGTCAGGTGAAGGAAGTCGAGGTCGTGCTCCTCGAACAGCGAGAGGGCGGCCTCGAAGCGCGCGTCGAACAGGTCAAGGATCGCTTCTACCTCCGCGTCGCGCTCGTCATTCGACGAAAGCAGCGGGTCCGGGTGGACGCGGTAGTCGAATCGTTCTTCGAGCTCGTCTGCGAGGGACGCGGGCGCTGTATACCCGGAGTTAATCGAACGGTATTCGCCTTCGACTGCGTCTGGGCCACCGCTTACAACGAAGCCATCGAGCTCGCGCGGAGGGTACATCGTTGGCATGTTGATGACGCCGGTAGTCTGCCCTTCGTCGTTGAGGTAATCCCATATCTCAGCGGTGTGGAAGTCACTGCCGTTTACGACATCGATCTGCCTCTCGGCCAGATCGACACGCTCGAACCAGAAGACACCGAATCCGCCAGGATCCTTCCCCGACGAGTAACACTTCCAGTTCGGAAACGTCACCGGTGGTAGGCAGCTCCGACTCTCCGCCCACGTCCCGTCCTCACGAAGCGCCGCCAGATTGGGTAACTCTCCCGCCTTGATCCAAGGATCAAGCAGTCGCCAGCTGGCACCGTCGAGACCAAGGACGAACGTTCGCGTCATACACTACATTGCTCGGCCTGGCCAGATAGGTTCTTCTACCTCGGTTGGTCTATCACCGGATCAGTCCCCCCTCCTCACTGATCGTTTCTCTTCGTCGATTCATTGCTCCTGTCAAGCCTGTACAGCATCCGCCTGCGACGGCTCACTTTTGGTCTGAGAGAACCGACGAGATATCCAATCGCATCGCCGGAACCCACCCGGCGAATGCCGGGAGGTAGACGCCGAGGAACCGGTCGATGAGGATCGTCGGCGCGGCGACGGACGCGGGAACACCGAGCGCAGCCAACACAAGCGTTGCCGACGCCTCCGCAACACCGACACCGCCTGGGGTCAGTGGGAGCAGCGTGACGGTGTAGGCGGTGACCAGCGCGACTGGAAGCAACACCGGTGGCGAGAACTTCACGCCCGCCGCATCAAGCAGCAACCACGTTCGGACCCCCGGAACGACCATCATCGCAAACGTCCACCCGCCAGCGTAGAGCGCGATCATAGAGTAGTCGGCGGCCAGTCGCTCGAAAGTATCAGCGGCGTCCGCGCCGAAGTTCGGGAGGGCCCCGAAAAACCGATCAGCAACCGATCCGACGAGCGGGATGCGTCCGACGCCGACCCGATTGCGCACCGCGACAGCTACCCTGCCGGCCCCCTCCAGCCGAGTCCCCATTAACAGAATCAACGGACCAACGACGAGGTAGAGCGTCGCGGACGCGCCGACAGCGACGAGTAGGCCCTTTGAGAGAGAGGACGCGAAAAGCGCCAGCCCGAACAGCGCCACCGCGCCGTTGAGGACTGCGTACAGTGCTGTGTGGAAGCCGGCGACCGACACAAGTTCGCTCCAGTCGTATCCGGTGTATTGACGTAGAACAACCGGCGCAAGCGACCGCCCGGAGACGCGGGAGGGGATTACTTGATTGACGAAATTGACTGTCAGTGTTGTCCGCGCTGCCGTCGAGAACGGCGTCCGACGAAGCGTGTTGAGCAGAACGTGCCACATGGAGAACCGGGAAAGAACTTCTAGAACCGTCAATGCGAGGATAAACGCTATGGCAATACGGTTCATCCCACCAATAGTCTCGATAACGCGTCCCCACGCGGCCTGCTGGAGGATCCACGCTAGCGCGGCGATGCTCAGCCCGTAGCGGATGACCTTCAACAGTTGACGGCGACGGGTGGAACTCATGATTGCGAGGGCTTTCGCTTGCGTATTGACGAAAACGGGGCGGCGACCACTGCTCGAAGAGACGAAAGCGAGACTTCCATGTCGACGTAGATCATGTATTGAGTGTCGGCACTTGTCTACTTCGTTGTTGCCTTGTCTACTTCGTTGTCTCCTGTGCCATCATGCTGATTCTTCTGCATTGGCGACGATCAATATCAGCGTTGACCGGACCGCAACGCCTATTCGTCCGTCAGGTGACCTACGAGATAAGTGATGAAGGACATCGTACTCGTCACAGCGGACTCCGTCCGCTACGACCACTTCGATTCGATGGAGTTCCTCTCGTCGTTCGACTCCTACGTGGGCATCACCCCCGCCCACTACACCCGTCCGAGCCTCGCGGGGCTGCTCTCGTCGAGTCTTGTTTCGGCCCTCCAGTCACGAGTAGCGGAGCGGTCGCTCGCCGAGGTGCTGGCGGCGGAAGGTTACACTTGTATTGGGCTGACACCGACGCCACAGGCTGACTCGGCGTTCGGCTTCGACGCTGGCTTTGACGAGTACGAGACGTTCACTGAGGGCGGCGGGGAGAATCCCTTCAAGAACCGACGGAGTCGAATCCGGGAGTATCTCGGTGGGTTCATCCCTGTCCGCCGGCTCTACCGCCGTCTCGTCCCGATGGAGGCAGTGCTCTCCTCGATCCCGCCCGATGAGGAACTCATCGACGTGGCGATCGAGCGCTTCAACGATGCGAGCGGACCGCGATTCCTTTGGATCCACCTAATGGAGAGCCACCGACCGTACGGTGTCGGTGACGAGGCCATCCCGAAGTCTCTCGACCGGAAGGCCGGTGCCGCTGGGGACGGCGGACTTTTTTCGACGCCAGCCCCTTCCGACGAGGAAGTCGAAGTGATCGATCGGGCCTACCGAGACGCACTTTCCCGGGTGGACAAGCAGATTGAGCGCCTGCTCTCAGAACTCGACAGCGACCCGTCATTCGTCTTCACCGCGGATCACGGCGATGAATTTGGCGAGGAGGGCTATTTCTATCACCAAGGATTCCGCCGTCGGGTCGTCGATCCGATCGTCGAGGTGCCGCTCGTGTTCTCTGGTTTCGATGCCGTAGAGAACGCCGAAACCGACCGTGACCGGATAAGCTTGCTCGACGTGGCACCTACACTAGTCGAGAGCATCGGGGTTGAACCACCAGCGAGGTGGCATGGGAACTCCCTCTTTGAGGGCGGTTCGGAGACGATGATTACGGTCGCCCCATGGCACGAAAAGGCGACGGTCGCCGTCAGGAGCGACCTCGGTACGCTGATAGCTCGGAACGCAGATGTAATGCTCGATAGCGGCGGATGGCAGACCGAAGCAAAACGAGCCGAGGCGAGTGAGGAGTTGGAACAGCGGCTTCGTGAACTCGGCTACGTCGATGCTGGGTGAGCCGCTTCCGCTCCAGCAATTGGAGGTGCTAACGTACCATTATCACCGATTTCAATACTTTTCGACAACTGATCTAGCAGTGACGAATTCGAAGTCTTCATTAAGGATTGCCGTCAGCGCACGCCACATCCACTCTCCGGAGCGCCAGTAAATCCTCCGTGGAACGCCCGCTATCGTCGGCAATTCGCAGAACTCCCATGGGTGGACGTAGAGGACGGGCGAAATCCCTTTGCGGGCCAAGAGGCGCATACCAAGGATTGTGTATCGGACGCCGAAAAATCGGAGCCACGTCCCTGTCAGGGGAAGTCCGATCCCTGGCATGACTGCAACCGGGAGTTCGGCGACAGTTGACGGCGCGCCCGCGACAAGCTTGTCAGCGCCGCAAGGGCGACGCATGGACCACTCCCCACCGTACCAGCCAGGGATCTTTCGGCACGGAACAATGCTCGAGTCGTACTCGTACCCAGTGTCGGCGAGCAAGTCGAAGTGGTCTGGCGGGACGTCGAACGATGGGGCGCGGAACCCTGTCACTGACGTACCCGTCGTCCGTTCGAGCGCCTCGCGCGAGCTTTTGAGCTCTGCGTGTCGCTCTTCGGGAGAGATCTCTGAGAGATGGACGTGGCTGCGAGTGTGCGAGGCAATCTCGTGGCCAGCGTCAGCCGCCCGAACAGCGAGCCCTGGACGACGCTCCGCGACGTCGGAAACAACAAAGAATGTCGCCCTGGCGTTGGCGTCATCAAGAATGTCAAGAAGGCCGTCCATGGCTCCCAGTCCAATATCAGTGTCAGTTACCGTCCCACGGGCGTTCCGATAGGCAGGAGTGTGCGAGAAGTACTCGAAGTCAACGGAGATGACGGCGCGGGGAGGGCTCATAGCTGTGGGAAGTGACGATTTCAGCTATCGGAAGGACTTGTGCCCATTTACATCTTTGCCTTCGATCGCCCGAGAATGTGTAGCAGAGATCAAGATGGAGGTTCATCTGGATTTCTCAAATTCAACTCATCATCTCCACAGATCGGTACTGCGCTTATATGATAACCATGAAAGGTCGTTCTAGAATCTCATATCGCGATGATTGTTTTCCGGATTGTTTCCACTGCGCTGGTGATTGCGACAGTGCAAAAACACAATGTAACCGTAACCGATCGCTCGATGCCACGGCACCCACGGCCTCCAGAAGTGTTTCTGGAGAGCCACAACGAATAACTATTATTCTCGCGAACTAACCGTCAACTGAAGCCGTGGTGCTCTCTTTGACGATCCTACAAACGACCGGTCTTGACAGTCCGACACTCACTGCTCTGGTGTTGATCATCGCGCTCGTGACCTTCCTATGGGGGTTCGAGCGCTACCGAACAAGCTTTTCGCGGGCCGAATTCGGCGTCGCAATCCTACTTTCGTTGGGCATGTTCATCCTTGCCCTATTCCCGAACGTATTTTCTCGTATCGGGTTGCTCTTGCACATTCA
Organism: Haladaptatus sp. CMAA 1909; assembly: GCF_043952005.1. Taxonomy (NCBI): domain Archaea; kingdom Methanobacteriati; phylum Methanobacteriota; class Halobacteria; order Halobacteriales; family Haladaptataceae; genus Haladaptatus; species Haladaptatus sp. CMAA 1909. The sequence goes on from NZ_JBIOAV010000002.1 coordinate 610,927, forward strand.
GCGCCGACCGCTGGCGATCGCATTAGTCGTGAACGTAGCACTGATCGCCTTAGTGCTCTATCTGTTCGCACGGACTCGATCGAACCAGTTGCAGCTGGCTGACCTCGCGCGGAGCCTCACAATCGATCAAGCGAAAATTAATGCGGGCGACGAGCGACGAATCTTCGTCGTGATCCCCGCATATAACGAGGCCGGAAGCATCCGAGGCGTCGTAAGTTCGCTCCCGGAATCGATCCGTGGCTACACGATTGAACCGCTCGTTGTCTCCGATGGTTCGACCGACGATACTTACGATCAGACCGACTCGACCGACGCGTTCGTCGTCGAACACCCGATCAACCAGGGACAGGGCGGCGCACTTAAGACCGGATTCGAGATTGCCCGACAGAACGGTGCAGACGTAGTTGTGACGATGGACGCCGATGGTCAACATCCGGTCGATCAGCTCGAAGACCTCGTCGCACCGATTCTTGAGGACCGGGCAGACTACGTCGTGGGGTCTCGATACATCGGCTCTGATCAATCAGAGAATGGTATCGCTCGACAATCGGGGATCAAAGTGTTCACCGCGTTGATTAACGCGATCACTAAGATGGAGGTCACTGACTGCACGAACGGGTTCCGAGCAATTCGTGGTCCAATGATCGACAAGTTACATCTGACCGAAATGCGGTTTAGTGCACCCGAACTACTCATTGAGGCCCGTAAAAACGGCCTCCGCATTGAAGAAATCCCCGTTACTATTGCCCGTCGCGAGACCGGCCAGACAAAAAAGCCGAAGCTTGGGTACGCGGTCGGCCTCATCCGAACAATCGTCGTTACGTGGATTCGGTGACAGACTGTGCAAATCTCCTTGACGGCTGTCCGACGAGCAACCCACCACGCTTTTTATCGCCTTCCTCTAAGACATCTGCATGCGGCGTGCTATCTCTGCCGTCCTGAATCGGATAACCCAACAAATTCGCGACGATCTCGAAACTGACCCATACCTTTCGTATATTTTCCTCCTCACGTTCGTCCTCGTTGGATTTTGGATCTGGCATCATGTCCCAGACTTCGCGACTCGCGACGAACGCTGGCGCGTTGTCGATCCGCTGGAGGTACTTGTGTTCTTCCTTAGGGATCCCAGCGTTGAGTCTCTTCAAAGGGGACTCCAGCATTGGCGGCCTTATGGAGCGACATTATACCTCTATGGAATCGCCCTCATTCCCATAATCGTGTTTGCGTTTCTCACCGGTCAGCTCGATGCATTTACGGGGATTCTCAGACCACCGGATGGAATGAGTGTTAATCTCTGGGCGCATTGGAATCGGACGCCTGCGTGGGCCTGGATCGCGATCATTATCTCGTCGCGATTGGTTAATCTGCTACTGGCGGTTGGTTGCGTTTACGTGATGTACCGGATCGGAACAACGATGCAAGACCGCGCGACTGGGCGACTGGCAGCGATTCTGCTGTCGCTAACGTGGGGCTTCATCGTTTTGGCCCACGAGGCCGGTGAAGACATCCCGGCATTATTCTTCTTACTGCTAGTCGTCTACTTTGCCCTCCGTTACTCCGTGACCGGAGAGAACTCGCTGTTCTACGCTGGCTGTATCTGTGGCGGGATTGCAATGGCGTTCAAGCTCACCGCAGGAGTCAGTGTCGTCCTGCTTGGGCTTGCATATCTTTTGTACGCACGGAACCCCGAAACGACCCCTCGGGAGGCGCTTGTGCGGCCACGACTTCTCGTGTTCGGCGCAGTCCTCGGCGCGGCAGTGATTGTCATCGGTTTCCCGAGCACGTTTGCTGGGGGAATCAATGTGATTATCGAACGGGTGCATAGAGGAACAACGAATAAGGGGCAGTCGTTTGGTTGGCTGGTTGCCCCGAGTTGGTGGTGGATCCTTCGTGGGTATCTCAATGGTCTTGGACTACCGCTCTTTCTTGGGGTACTTGGGGGCGTCGCCGCGAGCCTTCCACTCCTCCGCGAACGGTCAACAACGTCGAATGGAGTACTGTTGGCGTTTGCAGGAACGGTAACGTACCTTGCCGTCTATAGTCGCTGGGCGTATATTCGTACCCATCACCTTCTTCCAACATTCGCCCTTCTTATTCTCATCCTTGCGGTGGTCTTGGCGCGCTTCTATAATAGAAACCGGTCACTAGCGCGGCCACTCGTCGTAATTCTCATAATAACAAGCGGTGTGTACGCCGGCATAGGTGACTTCGGATATGCAAATCAGCCCCGAGATCAGACGATGTCGTGGTTGTCATCGCACGCTGCAGGGAACGCAACCGTCGAGACGTACACGATGGATCCACAGGATGCCGCAGTTCCTCACGGGATGAACGTCTACCAGCCGAGCAATCGAGAGATGACGATCAATGGGAAGACGCGGACCCCCGGCGTCAGGAAGTGGACGCTCGCCATGCCCGAGCGATGCCCTTCGTACATCCAGCTCAACTATCAAAACGGTATACTGTATCTCGCGCCCGACAATTATAGCGAACGAGCGAAACTCTTGTCCAATCCGCGGATGGAAAGCTACTTCCGACATCTAATAGCCGAAGACAAATACTCTTACGAGGTTGCTGCCACATTCGGTCCCCGTCCACAGTTTTTGGTCACAGACAAGCCTCGTCTCTTTTGGTGGGACTTGCTTCGGGTTGGAATCTTCCCGCGAACCATCCAGTATGGAGACGCACAGGATTTCGGTGTGGACCAATATACAGTAGTCTTGGAGCGGAGTGCCCCGTGTAACACGTCCACACGGCGCAGTACGCATAGGAATGTTTGAGTAACAGATCGACAGTGTTCAACTTGACAGGGAAGTACTGAACGTGAAATTCAGCATTGTTCTGAACAGATGATGGAAAATAAAATACAATTTAATTAAAAATAATATATAAATTATCTATATTTTATTTTATCCTATCTTGATGTTGAATCTGTGGTTGACCAGACTGAGATTGGTATTCGCCCCAGCTAATATTCCATATATTATTTCCTTCAAAATAGACTGATGAGACTGAAACGCGAGGACTTGAGCGGTCAACAACTAGTCCAAAGAGATTGTTTGTCAGTCGACAGTCCTTGATTCTAATTTTAGTGCTATTCCATACTGTAACTCCCTCTGTGTTCCGCCACGCATCAACATCTTGGAGCGTAGCATCTGATGTATTGACTAAGTGAACGCCTCGATTCCACCGAGTAGTTTTGATCGAGCGTACAGTTACATCTGATACGCCATCTGGACTTGATATAAGAATAGCAGTGGAGTCGGTCGCACCCCTACCCATAAGTGTGTGTTTACTACCTTGGAGTGTCACGTGGCTTTCTTTGATCCGAATACAACTACTTGCTATCCTTCCGCCTCGAATATCCTGCGTTAATGTGTAGGTACCCTCTTCCGAAATCACAGTACAGTGGGATATTGGGACTGGTTCTTCTGCTAATGGAGTATCATTGAATAATGATGGTTGTATTACGAGACTGAGTGCAGCAAGGATAATACTAAGTCCTACTAATAGAACGATCCATCTGGCCCTAGAGGGGAGGAGTTGAGTAGGGACCATTCGATATTCTAATTTGAATCGGTAACGTAAAAGTTCGAACGGCCACCGAGCGATACATAGTTTAAAGATAGATTTAATCTATTTCGTAAGGTCACTTTTGACTCATCTTGACATCTCCCCGCTGTTTACGGGGAGATTCTCTCCTCGTAGAAAGATAGCCACAAATACGCGGTTCAGCACGAGTCGAAAGTCTCTAAAACGGTGTGACACATGAGTTTCGGCAACTTTCGTTTGAAGTCAGTCTCCTATACCAAGGCGGCAAATTACACTCCTCAAATAATATATTAAATCTGTTATTTTGAGCCAGTGGCGTATGTATATCGTGGTGGCCCAGTCCGCGTCCATTCCGCAACTAATCAGGATAAATCACCGATAGTGGAAGAGTACCTCTGGCAATGATGTAACGTGATTGGTTTACTAATTGTACTTAATGCAGTAGCGGGGATATAACCTCCTCCGGAGAATGCTATCTTAGACAATGTGTAGTTTGTAATGCAAATTTCCGGATCAGGTGTTTGTTTATCCGCTTAAGTCGTCCACACTTTGTTTATACGAGTCGGTCGTAGTTGGACACAGTATGGGGAGTGAAGATTCGCCAATTGATCAGGAGGAGAAGACGGAGGAACCTAAGCAGATTCAGGCGTTCTATAACTGGGGGGATACAGCACCGAGCGCAGCTGTCATCGATACGGTTGCCTTCGCAGCCCATCGTGAGCTATCTGATCTTCCGTTATTGTACGAAGTAGTCGAACCGGAAGCACTCAATAAGCTGATTTCCTCCTCGAATGCAATGCAGTCCACTCAAGATTCACAGCTCTCGATTTCATTCGCCTATGCAAACTGTGCGGTGACTGTGAAATGTGGTGGCGAAGTTTGTATCCGGTTACCGACTCATTCGGAAAAACAGTCGGAATGATAGGTTCGATCTCCTCGTTTCACCCTTTGATGAGTCCTATCTAAACAGAGGAGCTCCTAGACCGATTTGCAGCGAGTGACATATACCGTCAGAACATGAATATGGGTCTAAAACTCCTGTTTTAGCTTTGTATTGACTAGATTTCCCAGATTTTCCACAGTGAATGAATTTCCCCCATCCTTACAACCGTTGACGATATCTCCATATGTAAGAACTGATGAGAGGTACTCGACGGCAATTTGTTAAAATGAGTAGTGTAACAGGAATTGGTCTCCTTACAGGTTGCAGTGCGCCGGGAACACCAACTAATACGGAAAATGTAGCACCTGTTGATATTAGAGGTGCTCTCTATCTACCAACACGGGATTTTAATTTCTACCAGATGTGGGAAAATTATTCGCCCAAAATAATCGAGCGTGATCTCAGTTATGCAGCACAGTTAAATATGAATGCGATTCGAACCTGGGTGAATTATGAATTTTGGCTTGAAAACCCACGAGCTCATAGAAAAGCGATAAATCATTTTCTCACAACTGCCGCCGACAAAAACATCGACGTTTTGTTCAGTCTGTTCGAAAACGTCGGTACAACGCCAAGCCATGAAAATCTAATAGATACTGACCCTCAAACTGCAACGCCAGTACGATCACCTTCACTAACGGTCGTTCAAAATAAGAAACAGTGGACGAAACCGCGAGAATTTGTTCGATGGTTCATGGATCGATATCGTAACGACGACCGGTTGCTCGCTATCGAAGTGATGAATGAACCTGGATGGCGCAACGACGTGAAGAGATTTGCAAAGGCAATGTTTCAAATGCTTCTGCAGAATCGCGGTGCTGTTCCATTAACCGTAGGCGCGACTAGTCTGATTAACAGTGTAGACTATCTCGACTGGGGGAGTGATATACTACAGTTCCATTATAATTATCCATCTAGTAAGAAGATATTCAGGGATTTGCTGCAAGATTATCGCACAATATCGGAACAAGTTGAGCATCCAATTTGGTTAACAGAGTGGCAAAAAGTAGCCTCATTTGGATGGAATAGTTCCAGTCAAGCGGTAGAAGATTGGTATCCTGACTACTCATCACTAGCGCCACTTCTGCAAAAATACGGCGTTGGCAACTTCTTTTGGTCACTTATGCTCAAGCCAGCGTATACAATCCCAATGCGTCGAAAGAGAGTTCTCAATGGCCTTTTTTATGAAGATGGTGCTGTGTGGAGTCTGGAAGACGCACGAAGCATCAAAGGCATGTCCGGCGACAGTTCATTTTCGGGTGTGGAACGAAAGCAATGGCCGCAATGGATCAACGCAATAAAGCACCCACAAAGCTAAATCTCTAATCTGATAAGGTTGATTTTACAATAAATCAACTTCATTATTTGAATACGAATTCTTGTCTACTTCCAACTGTTCAATACCATCACCAACTCTTATTCCAACGGTGTTATTTTGGATTGTATTCCATTTGATTTGTGCCCGAGTGACATTTTCAACGGAGATCCCAAAGACGTTTGATGAAGCCTCAACATTCTGTATATTAGCCACCGTTGCCTGCCGAAATTCAACCCCATTATGCCAATCTGTGAGAGATAAGTTTTGTATTTTAACTCCCTCAGTAGTCTTTGACGTAATTACTTGAACTCCTGTGGTATGACTATTTCCACGCCCGCTTATCGTATGTCCGTTACCATCTAAAACTACATTTCCAGATCGGATTTTTATACAAGATTTGGAAATACCAGTACCGCCTCCGTTTGTGATATTACTTTTCAGTTCGTAGTGCCCTGGCTTATTGATTGATGTGCAATTATTGATTGTCCTCTTGTTTTCAACATTTGATATTTGGTAAGCACTTTGAGCGCCGAGACATCCTGAGAAAGTGATTGTGAAGATTAAAAAGACTGATAAGAGTTCTCTGTTTGTGTGCACAGGGGAACCAATGAGTTCATCCCCAATAGATGTTTATTGAGAGATTCACCAGAAGCTAGATTCACGTCTCGTCACGAGATTTAACGGGGATATCCGAGAGCAATAACTTCTAACGGCGACGATTGATCCCTTGAGAGACTGGTCTCCTCTTACAGATTCATAACCAAGAGTACAAGCGAGCCATTTTTTTGCCCACACCATGGGGAGAGTCGTAATATGACTAAGCCACTGGAATTGTAGTTATTCATCAGCATGATGAGGTAGAGCATTGAAATTGATCTCACAGATGGTTATTTGATAAATCTTAAAGCAAAGGATAAGAATATATATGCAAAAAGGAAGTTCAAATATAGTAGTTTGATGCTCAGAAAGCTTATTACTCTATCTAAAGAGAAAGTACTGTGCCCCCTCGACGACGAATTCTTGCACTGTCGGGTTTAGCGCTGACGACGAGTAGTCTTGGAAGCTGTCTTTCAAAGGTTAGACTTGCGAAAATTGGTCATATCCAAGCGAAAGTCCTCTCTCTTGAGTGGACCGATCAGGGACAACGGCATGAAGATCAACCATTGAATATCGCGTTTGATCGTTCGAGAGGGCTAATTTATGGGAAGTATGATCCAAACATTGTCGGCGATAGTATTCAGTCGCCAACTAACATTGCTGTGACCAAAGCAACACACAACCGGCTCTCTGCTCGGTTCAACGTAAAATATCTCATTCGGATCTGCGGATCAGACTTCTCTCAAGATGGTACGCAGGGATGTTTAAATAGGTGGACAAAGAGAAGTGATTTCAATAGTGTTCAGTTAGGTGATCGGGCAGAGGTTCATGTGACACAAGACAATTTCGATATTATAGATATCTATGGTGGTTCAGATACAGTGCAGTCAGTCAATGTTCACACATTTGACTTTGCTGAGCTTCACAAAAACGATGGGATCTCTCCCGACAAGTGGTAACGTCCAAATTAGGGAGGAAAGATCAAAGCTATGAGATACACACTCGATTTGACAGGCAATGGTGAATGTGCCTGATGGCACTGATAACGAGAGAGAGAGCACAGTACTAGTGGTCAGTTCCAGTAGAGACAGCTGACGATGTTATTCTCACAACAATACTCGTGTCCTACTTACCTACTGTGACCGCTCGGGGGGAGGGGTACAGATACGCTTGAGATTGAGCAGCTATCCGTACAACAACAAGAACTAGAAAATACGTGTTTAATCAATACGTACCGTTGGTAGAAGCTACTAGACTTCAAGAGCTACATACTGTAGACAGTACCCACTTAACAAAGTAAATCCATCGCCTCAGGGAGTAACTCATGAGGGCAATAACTCCAACCAATAATGAGTTCACATTTATCATTGGTATATTGTCAATTAGATCTACCACTCAAAGACCAAGATCAAGTAGCAAGGTAATGGTGAATGCGTAAATGGTTGGAGTAATTACAATAAGTTTAGAGATTGAATTGGGGTGGGGCTATCATGATATGGGATATTATAATCGATTCAGTGAAAATCGCTATAGGGAAACAAAAACCCTCCAACGGTTACTCGAAGCATGTGATGAGTTGAATATCCCGCTAACATTCGATGTTGTTGGTCATCTTCTCGAGAAACAACTACCATCACAGGAAACCCCTCACAGAGAGGGTTGGTGGGACTCAATCCCAAGTGGCTGCGACTCTTTGTTTTTTGCACCCGATATCGTTCAAGCCATTCAAGATTCGAATACTAACCACGAAATCTGCTCACATACCTATTCTCATGTCTTATGTAAACATGTGTCTAATCGTGTCTTAGAATGGGAACTCCAACGAGCAAATGAAGTACACCAAAAAATCGGAGAACCAAAACCGGTGTCACTCGTACCACCTCGTCACTCTCCACCATCAAAGGAGGTTCTCAAAAAAAGTGATGTCGAGATTATTCGCCGGTTAGGGTATGAATCGGCTCCAACCCGGCTACACAAATTCAACCAGCTTGTATTTAGTCCTCCAGATCCAATCGAGCCACAATTAGTCGATGAGATTGTCGAGACATATTGTACTAAATATAGTACTCTTTCTGCTGCCTCTCTTCCATCTGGAGCTGAACAGCCACTTTTCCTATTTCGTTCCATACCAACGTCCATTCGGCAGTGGTTTCATCGGCGATATTTAGAACGAGCAGTATTAAAAGTAATACGACAAGACTCATACATCCATTTGTGGAGCCATCTACATAATATCGCTAATGATGAGCAATGGTCTCCTATTCGTTCATTTTTGGAGATTGTAGCACACTGGCGAGATCGTGGTGACCTTGTAGTGATGCCAATGAGTGTACTGAATAAACATATTCGAGCACAACCATCTGGTAGTAACGATCAATCCTAATATCAATTTCTATCAATCAACTTGTCGACAACGAAATTAGGGAGAGAGATTGGTCGCAGTCACAGTCTTTCGTCGTAGCTTTCATTGATAGCGTCGATTGATCCGAGATCAATGATGTCAAAATATGTGAGAATCATCTAGCTATGCGTTGAGAATTTTAATCTCAACATCTATCGGCAAGAAATTTTGAGAACTGATCTAATAACAGAAGAACATCAAGGAGTCGCTTTTCAAGTATAAGTAATTCAACTAAGCCTTAATATGTGTGCGCTACGCATTGGAACCGCATGGAGCCACTTACAATCTGCGAGATCCCGATTACGGTCGCAGAACGGGTATCCAAAGAGAGTAATAAGCCTAGACTCAGCTACGCATTCAGGCTGACGCGAACGACTCTCGTCACACGAATTCGATGAACCGCGGATACGTTGTTGCGGCACCGGGAGGACGCCCTCGGAGGCAATCGTGTTCCGACTGATTACGAGCCTCTCTCGTCGCGTCTACGCGCAGGTTCGAGACGACCTCCGCGCGGATCCATACCTCGTGTACGTCCTCCTGCTGGCGGTCGTGCTTGCTGGCTTTTGGTTCTGGCACCGCGTGCCGAACTTTGCGACCCGTGACGAGCGGTGGCGGGTTGTTGATGCAATGGAAACAATCGGCTTTCTCCTCCAGGACCCGAGCTACGACTCGCTGAGAAAGGGTGTCCTCTACTGGCGAACCTACGGAGCAACAATGTACCTGTATGGACTGGTCTGTCTCCCCGTATTCGCGTATCTGTTTCTCACCAGGCAGACCGAGGTGTTCACTGCGACGACGCGTGCCTGGAGTGACGGGCTATGGATACACTGGCAGAGCATCCCCGGCTGGGTGTGGACGGGAACGCTGTTGCTCTCGCGGCTCACATGCGTCGTCTTCACGGTGGGTTGCGTCTACGTCATCTATCGCATCGGCACAGTGATGCAAGACCGCGCGACTGGGCGGCTGGCGGCGCTACTGTTGAGCCTTACGTGGGCACTCCTTGTGTCGGCTCACGAGGTCGGAGAAGACGTTCCGGCATTGTTTTTCCTGCTCGTCACGATGTACTGCGCGCTGCAATACGTCGAGACGACGCGGGCAAACTGGTTCTGCACTGGCTGTCTCGCCGGTGGACTCGCCATTGCGTTCAAGCTCTCGGCAGGCGTGGCTGTTCCGATCCTCGGCGTCGCGTACCTTGCCTGTGGACGGCAACCCAATGTAGAGTGGCGTGACGCGCTGTTCAGACCGCAGCTGCTCGTCGTTGGTGGGGTGCTGGGTCTGCTCGCCGTCATGGTAGGTTTTCCGAGCGTCATTCTCGGCGGCATCGATGTGCTTGCCGAACGGATCAGCCGGGGGACAGTGGCAAAGGGAGAGCCCCACGGCTGGATCGTCGCACCCACTTGGTGGTGGCTGCTCCGGAGTTCGCTTAACGGGGTCGGCCTCCCACTGTTCGTCGCGCTCATTGCAAGTGTTCCGGCGGGACTGTGGCGGCTCCGAGAACGCTCGCGGGCGGCCGACGGGATCGCGTTCGCGCTGGTCGGCGTCGCCGTCTACCTGTACGTGTACTCGGGGTGGTCATACGTCCGGATGCACCATCTGCTGCCCGTCTTCGCGCTGTTGATTCTCGTGTTGGCACCCGTCGCGATCCGGCTGATCGAGCACCGCCCGTCGGTCGGTCGACCACTCGTCGCGCTGCTGCTGGTGACGAGCGCGCTGTACGCAGGGATCGGTGTCGCTGGATACGCCGACGCACCGCGAGACGAGGCAACGGCCTGGCTGGCGGCGAACGCCGACGAGAACGCGACCATCGAGTCGTATGTGTGGGACCCGCAGGAGGCGGCCGTCCCCCATGATGCGACCGTCTTCCAGCCGACTGACCGACAGATGACCGTCGACGGCGAGACAGTGAACCCGAATTACGTCCAGTGGACGCAAGCGATGCCGGAGCGCTGTCCAACCTACATCCAACTCGGCTATCATACCTCGTTGCTTTACCTCGCGTCGGACAACCACAGCGCGCGCTCGGCGAGTCTCTCGAACAATACGATGGCAGAGTACTACGGTGCGTTGCTTACCGAGGATAAGTACCCTTACGAGGTGGCAAAGACGTTCGGACCGGAACCGCGGTTCCTCCGAACCAACCAGCCTCGCGACCCCACTTGGAAACTCCTCCGCGTCGGGATCTATCCCCGGACTATTCAGTACGGTGATCCCCAGGATTTCGGCGTCAACCAGTACACGGTGATCCTCGAACGAACCGGAGAGTGTCAGCCAGAGGAGAATTCGCCGCTGTAACGACGATCAGTGGGCTGGGTTTCGTTTTGAGTGTCCGAGCGAATCCCTCCTGAGATACGGATGTATTTTTGTGTGGTTGCCAGATTGTGTCACCCTCTCTGCGCCTGTAACGGTACCGGGGCAACGTCGTTATACGCATAATAGCTGGCGGCGGTCGCTCGCAAACAACGTGGATAGACGCGACCCTAGAGATCGGCTTCACTGGCTGCAGCCCTCAATCCGGTAATATAAAGTCCGTAGGTTTCCGAGCAATAGGCATCCTAGTGATAGATTGTACATGAGTAGGTGCTTATTTTCTTACTCATTATAGCCACGGCACATGGTTCAGCACGGAGTCCACTAAGAGGTGCACCGTACTTCGCGATCTATTTTCGACCGTTCAAATCCGAGGTATGTCGGAGCTTGTTCGCTTGCTGTGAGATAGAGAGATTATTAGTATCCTCCACCACCTGAACGCTGAGGAATCCCAAGCAGTGGGAGTTTTAGGTTTGCAACCATGACTCCTCACTCTGTTGAGGCCATGAAAAACTCCTGATAGCAGGTGGCGGCGAGCAGGGCGAGGAATGGAAGCGGATAGAGCCAGTACGCGCGATACGCACGCACGAACAGCGGCAGTATCATCGAAACCACAAGAAACGCAGTCGTCATAACGGGCACATTCGTCGACAGTGTGGGTCGCTTGGCGTCTCGTGTAAAAAGCACCAATTGAACGACAATCACTGCGGGGACGATAAGAACGAAGTGGTTGAGGGCTTCGCGGTACAGTGCACTCATCCACTGACTCGTGTCGCCGATGAGCGACGGGACGACAGGATTGGTCGTGTACTTCTCCGCGGCCCCGAACGACCAGTAAATCGCGCCGTTGAACGAAGTCTCTCCCCATACCACGTAGACGAATGCGAACGTGATGGCCACGACGCCGAGTCCGGCGAAGGTAAACGATGCTAACCATTTGATGCCCGACTCGCGGTCGAGTTCGCGGAGTCGGTCGTATGCGAGTGCTGGAATGGCGAACACTGCGTATTGGGAAAACAGTCCCGCAACTGCGATGTTCGCGCCGCGTGCCGCAGGATTGCTCACCGAGAGTGAGAGGAGGATGCCCGCAGTTGCGAACGAACGAACATTTATTACTGTTCCTCCAGCGACGGGGACGCTCGTCAAGAACAGTAATCCCGCTACTAAGCCAATGTGGGAGGCATCATGCTGTTTGCAAATTCGCCAGAGGAGGATTGCGATGACCGCATTCGCAAGTCCCACGAGAACGAAAAACACGAGTAGATAATGGCCAGTCGCGGCGACGGTGATGTTGAGCAATTCGAATAGTGGCGGCTTATTGTCTATCGCTGGCCGGACGTAAATGGGCTTTCCGGCAAGCACCGCCTCTGCAAGCGGACGCCAGCAACACCGCACGTCGATGTGTGGGAGTTGTGTGCCCGACTGAATCCGCGCGTATCGACCCATCGTTTCGAGAACGCCGAGAAGGAGGAAGAATGTCGGAACGATGAACATGGAGGATTCGAGCATTTTGTGTTTTAAGGAAAACAGGTGCATTAGAGGAGAACAGAGTGTGTTTGTTTGAGTTTAGTGCTGGGCGTGTCAATGACTGTACTTCCGTCAGTATCTTCTGTGCTATTGATTGTGTAAATATCTTCTTGTACCGGCTTAATAGTTAGTTGTACCGGATATCGAAATGTGGCCATCTCAATCGTTTCGGGCGACAATGAGTTACACAGATTCGAGGAGAAAGCCTATGGTTTCAGTCGCGGATGTCAACTGCTGTCTCAACCTATAGCGCCAATCCGCTTGTTCGGATTGCCACCCTCCTTGCCTATATCCATGTTTGTGGGTTTTTATGAGAGACACTTGGCACGCAGGAGCGAACGGACGCTCTCGGCGACGGATTGCTCGGGACGCCAACCTAGCTCATGGCAGGCACGGGCCGTGTCGACAGCAAAGTTCTCAACAAACGTCTCGTCGGGTCGGGGGTTCTCGACAAGCGAAATTCCGACATCTCGGTTGGTTTCCTCGGCGGCGATCGACCGGACAAGTTTCGCGATCTCTGTGACGCTCATGTCCTCATTGCCGGCGATCTCGTACCCATCAGCACCTGTCTTCCCGTGATCGAGGTTGTCGAGCAACCGTTCTGCGCTCTTCACGTACGCTTGGGCCACGTCGTCGACGTGAACGTAGTTCCGCGACTGCGTCCCCGGTTCGTACACAGTCAGCTCTCGACCCTCGGACACACGATTGACGAAGAAATTGATAACAGTTCCCTTGGAGACGGTTCGCCCGTTGACCTGGTGTTCGCCGTAGAGATTTGACTTTAGATAGCAGTGAGCTGGGAAGGCACCGTCGGCCATGTCAGCGATAGTGTGTTCGCCAATGAGCTTCGTCCGACCGTACCAGTTCAGTGGTTCGCGCGGGTGTTCGACCGTGATTGGAAATTCAATGGGATCGCCGAGGACGGCCACGCTGAATGGAAAGACGAGTGCGGCGCCGGTCTTGCGACAGAACCAGGCGATGTTGTTCGTCCCGCCGACGTTCACCTCGTAGGCAAGGTCTTGACGCTCCTCGCAGTCCTGAACGCCGGTAATCGCAGCAAGGTGGAGGACGACGTCCGCGCCGTTGAGAAATGACTCCAGGTGACCGCGGTCGCGCAGGTCCACATGTTCGATCTTGACGTCTCCGACCTGCCGAACATCGCCGAGCCAGAAATTGTCCATCGCGTTCACCGTCCAGTCGGGGTGGGCCACCGTGAGGTGGTACAGGACGCGGCTCCCGATATATCCTGCAGCGCCGGTGACCGCGATCGGATGAGCCTGCTCGACGTGGCGCCCACGCTGGTCGAGAGCGTCGGGGCCGAACCGCCAGAGGGGTGGCATGGGATCTCCCTCTCTAAGGGTGGTTCAGAGACGATGATCACAGTCGCCCCATGGCACGAAAAAGCGACAGTTGCCGTCAGGAGCGACCTCGGAACGCTGATAGCCCGAGACGCGGATGTAACGCTCGACAGTGGTGGGTGGCGGACTAAGGCCAAGCGGGCCGAAGCGACCGAGGAGATAGAACAGCGGCTCCGCGAACTGGGCTATGTCGACTCCGGATGAGCCACTTCTGCTCCCGAAATAGATATGTCAACTCTCAATGATGTTGGTTTTAACAGCCCTCGACGACCGATCTGACGGTGACGAACTCGAATCCCTCGTCACTCTGCCACTCGGGATTTCTTCGTTTGAAGACAGGTGAAAGTCTCAATTGAACCGAGTCTTTCTGATTTCATTATAATACCGGTAAATGTAAAGGCGCCTAGAGTTCATTTCACACCGTGATGATCATCCTCCTCGGATTATCTCTACGGGAACTGGTGATTGCGACGAAGCAGCAAAAACGCAACAATGACCGATTGCTGTCACCGGCACCCGCGACCCCTAGTAGTGTCGCCGGAAACCATAACGTATAATTATCGTTCTCGCAAAGCAGTCAGTTAGCTGAAACTGTGGTGCTAACTTCGACGATCCTGCAGTTGACCGGTCTTGACAGTCCGACGCTCACCATCGCGCTGGTGATCGTTGCACTCACCATCTTCCTGTGGGGGTTCGAGCGCTACCGGACGAGCTTCTCGCGGGCTGAGTTCGGCGTCGCGATCCTGCTTTCGCTGGGCGTGTTCACTATCGCCCTGTTTCCAGACGTATTCGTCCGTATCGGATCGCTTCTAGACATTCAGAGCCGACCTCTGACGATCGCGCTGGTCGTGAACGTGGCGCTGATTGCCCTGGTGCTCTACCTGTTCGCGCGGACCCGGTCGAACCAATTGCAGGTGGCTGGCCTCTCGCGGAGCCTCACTATCGAACAAGCGACGATCGATGCCGGTACCGACGAGCGGCGGATCTTCGTCGTGATCCCCGCGTACAACGAAGCTGGGAGCATCCGGGGCGTCGTCAGTTCGCTCCCGAAGTCAATCCGCGGTTACGCGGTTGAACCCCTGGTCGTCTCCGATGGTTCGACCGACGACACCTACGATCGAACTGACTCAACCGACGCGATTGTGGTCGAACACCCGATCAATCAGGGACAGGGTGGCGCACTCAAGACGGGGTTCGAGATCGCTCGACGGAATGGCGCGGACATGGTCGTGACGATGGACGCTGACGGGCAACACCCGGTCGACCAGCTCGAAGATCTCGTCGCGCCGATCCTCGAAAACCGAGCGGACTACGTCGTCGGATCTCGATACATCGGCTCTGATCAATCAGGCAATGGTATCGCTCGACAATCGGGGATCAAAGTGTTCACCGCGTTGATTAACGCGATCGCGAAGATGGAGATCACCGACTGTACGAACGGGTTCCGGGCGATCCGCGGCCCAATGCTCGACGAGCTGCGCCTAACTGAAATGCGATTCAGCGCACCTGAGCTGCTCATCGAGGCTCGTAAGAACGGCCTCCGCATCGAAGAGATCCCTGTCACCATCGCCCGTCGTGAGACCGGTGAGACAAAAAAGCCGAAGCTTGGGTACGCGGTCGGCCTCATCCGAACGATCCTCGTCACCTGGATCCGGTAACGGGTCAGTGGAAACCGTCTCACCGTCCGGCGACCAACTCGCCACGCTTTTATCACCCTCCTCCAATAAACCAGCATGCGGCGAGCTATCGCTGGCGTCCTGAATCCGATAAAACGACAGATCCGCGACGATCTCGAAGCTGACCCGTACCTCACATACATCCTCCTCTTCGCGTTCATCCTCGCCGGATTCTGGATCTGGCATCACGTCCCGAACTTCGCGACCCGCGACGAGCGCTGGCGCGTTGTCGATCCGCTGGAGGTGCTGGTGTTCTTCCATAAGGACCCCAGCGTCGAGTCCCTACGGAGGGGACTCGAACACTGGCGTCCCTACGGAGCGACGTTATACCTCTATGGAATCACCCTCATTCCCGTGATCGCGTTCGCGTTTCTGACCGGTCAGCTTGACGCATTCATGGGCATTCTCAGACCGCCCTCGGGGATGAAAGTCGACCTCTGGGCGCATTGGAACCGTACGCCTGCATGGGTCTGGACCGCGATCGTTCTCTCGTCGCGATTGATCAACGTCCTGCTGGCGGTCGGCTGCATCTATGTGATGTACCGGATTGGAACGACAATGCGAGACCGCGCGACCGGGCGACTAGCGGCGATTCTGCTGTCGCTGACGTGGGAATTCCTCATTTTGGCACACGAGGCCGGCGAGGACATCCCGGCACTGTTCTTCCTGCTGCTGGTCGTCTACTTTGCCCTCCGTTACTCCGAGACAGGCGAGGAGTCGCTATTCTACGCGGGCTGCGTCTGCAGTGGGATCGCAATCGCGTTCAAGCTCACCGCGGGTGTCAGTATCGTCTTGCTCGGGCTCGCCTACCTCCTGTACGCACGGAACCCCAAGACGACGCCACAGGAAGCGCTTGTGCGGCCGCGACTTCTCGTCCTCGGCGCCGTGCTCGGCGCGACAATGATAGTCGTCGGGTTCCCGAGCACGTTTGCCGGCGGGATCGAGGTGATTATAGACCGAGTGCACAGAGGAACAACAAACAAGGGACAGTCGTTCGGTTGGCTGATCGCCCCAAGTTGGTGGTGGATCCTGCGTGGATATCTCCACGGCCTCGGACTGCCGCTCTTCCTCGGGGCACTTGGCGGCATCGGGGCGAGCCTCCCGCTTCTGCGCGAGCGGTCGACGGCATCGAACGGGGTACTGCTGGCGCTCGCGGGAACGGCGACGTACCTCGTCGTCTATAGTCGCTGGGCCTACATTCGTGCTCACCACCTCTTCCCGACGTTCGCGTTCCTCATCATCGTCCTCGCAGTGGTCCTGGCGCGCCTCTACGACAGTAACCGATCGCTCGCGCGGCCGCTCATCGTGGTCCTTCTAATGACGAGCGGTGTGTACGCCGGCATGGGCGATCTCGGGTACGCGACCCAGCCCCGAGACCAAGCAATGTCGTGGCTATCGTCGCACGCCACGGAGAACGCGACCGTCGAGACATACTCGATGGATCCGCAGGATGCCGCAGTTCCCCACGGGATGGACGTCTACCAGCCGAGAAATCGAACGATGACGATCGGAGGGAAGACGCGAACCCTCGGCGTCAGGAAGTGGACGCTCGCTATGCCCGAGCGATGTCCCACGTACATCGAGCTCAACTATCCAGTCGGAGTACTACACCTCGCGCCCGACAACCATAGCCAACGGGCAAAGATTTTCTCCAGCCCACGGGTTGAGAGTTACTACCGCCACCTGTTGGCCGAAGACAAGTATCCCTACGAGGTCGCTGCCACGTTTGGTCCCCGTCCACGATTCCTCGATACGGACAAGCCCCGTCCGCTCTGGTGGGACATGCTCCGGACCGGACTTTTTCCGCGAACCATCCAGTACGGAGACACGCAGGACTTCGGCGTGGACCAGTATGTGATGATCCTGAAGAGGACTGGCCAATGTACACGTCCAGACGGTCGCCGTTCGCGTCCAAAGACCGGGAGAATTGGTACTTCGTGAGGAATTGCAAGGGCAATTGAGTGCGATCAAGTGCATCTCAAACCGAATCTTAATCACGAGTGCTATAGAACAGCAAATACTGTCGTCGATTCCATTTATGAATATATTCCAATTTTAATTTTCAATAATAAGATAAAATATGAAAGATGATTTTCGAGCAATAAAGAGTATTAGGTGAGATGAGAGAACTGTTCACTGATGAAAACACCTGTACTCTTGTCCTGTATTTTTAGATGTTTAAATCGGTAATTATTGTGCTCCTCGCGATAATAGTAACATTCGCGGGAACGTTATCCTTCGTTACAATTCCGTCAGTGCGAAACAAATCTCGCAGAGACACAAGAACAAATTGCTGCATGACGACGAAATACCCAGAGTTTTTGAATCTACTCCACTAGCTATTCGTTGGATACCTCTAACTTGGATAACACGGATGGCCTGTACGTTTACAAAACCCGCAGACTTATCGAAAAGTAACCATCAATGACTATTACTCGACGGCAATTCATTCGTACAGGTAGTGCAGTAGGAATCGGAATTTCTACTAGCTCTAGTGGGATCGGTGGCACCTTGACTACTGAGGATAAACCGCCAGTTGATATCAGAGGTGCTCTGTATCTTCCAAGTCGTGATTTTAACTTCTATCAAATGTGGGCCAATTACTCACCAGAAATAATCGAACGTGATCTTGGGTATGCAGCTCGTCTAGATTTAAATGCGATTCGAACCTGGGTGAATTACGAATTCTGGCTTGAGAATCCACAAGCACATGAGAAGGCGATTAACCATTTTCTTACGGCTGCATCAGACAAGAATATCAAAGTGCTATTTAGCCTGTTTGAGAATGTTGGTACAAAACCCACTCATGAAAATTTGATAGATACTAATCCACATACAGCACCACCCGTCCGCTCACCATCGCTAACCGTTGTCAAAAATCCAAATCAATGGACGAAACCCCGTCGATTTGTTCAGTGGTTCATGAACCGTTATCGAAACGACGAGCGATTATTAGCGATCGAGATAATGAACGAACCGGGATGGCGCAAAGACGTTAAGAGATTTGCAAAGGATATGTTTCGAACTCTCTCACGCAACCGTGCTTCTATCCCATTAACTGTCGGTGCAACGAGCCTTATTAACAGTGTGGACTATCTCGATTGGGGAAGCGACATACTACAATTCCATTATAATTATCCTTCGAGCAAACGGATATTCAAAGATTTGTTGCAGAATCATCGAGAATTGTCTTCGAAACTCGAGAAGCCGATTTGGTTGACCGAGTGGCAAAAGGTCGCATCGTTTGGGTGGAGAGGTTCAAATCAAAAGGTGAAAGAATGGTATCCAAACTACTCATCACTAGCTCCACTCATCCGAAAATACAGTGTTGGCAATTTCTTTTGGTCATTGATGTTAAAACCAGCATACACATTGCCGATGCGTCGGAAAGGCGTTCTCAATGGGCTGTTTTATGAAGACGGTGCCGTCTGGAGTCTACAGGATGCAAGAGAACTCAAGGCAATGTCGGGAAATCGTACGTTTTACGGCGTTGAGCGTAAGGAATGGCCCGATTGGGCTAGTTCGATCAAGCATCCACGAAGTTAAATAGTCGAAGAAGAGAAAATCTCATTCAGTGAATCAGATTCGATCGACGTTATTATGAGTGATCGTATTTCCCCACAACTTGAGATGGAGACTGTTGTCACTGCTTTTGATTCCAACCAGATTATTTTCCATCCTACTGTCTGTGGTTACTATCAGGTGGGAATCCTCGATTGAGATTCCATAAACGTTTGATGACGCCGAGACATTGTGGATTTCACCAATAGAACCATGTTGAAATGCTATACCTTCATGCCAATTAGTAACCTTCACATTAGAGATCTGTACATCATTGATGCTGGCTGTATTTATCTGAATTGCGGTCGTATGACTATTTCCCCGTCCGTCAATGGTATGTCCATTCCCATCTAGTACGACGTTTCCGGATCGGATTTCAATACAGCTTTGTGAAATGCCAGTTCCTCCACCATTTGTGATATCTGTTGTAAGCTCATATCGTCCGGGCTTATCGATTGTTGTACAGGAGTTGATTTTCTGTGTATTTAGGTAGCCAGATATCGATGGTGTCGCTTGAATCCCGACGCAAGCGGAGAGAGAAATTACAATAATTACAATGATTACTCTCCGCTCCTTCCTTTGCATAGCGACACAACGTTCTCATCCCGTATAGGATTTACCGCAATTCTCCCTATTCTCGACATTCAACTTGGAAATAATTCGGAGGGAAATATCTTCAAAAAGAGCCATGTCATGGAGACAGACTCCCAACCATAACCAACTTCCCCAGCATCGTTCTTACTGATTTTAACGGTCTATCTCACCGTTGTCCATCTATTCAACACAACAGAATGTTCATGAACTAATTCCCACCTGGAAAACACATTATCTAAGCACATTATCAGAGACCGTTGAGAATGCTACTGTCGCAGAACGATCAAGGCTTATCCCTCGGGGATACTGTGAGCGATAACGAGCCAGATAGGACTGTGAGCGGTTCTTTATTATCCATAACATCAGAGTCCGAGAACTCCATGTTTGTTAATTGAGTGCTACCATTTAACTATTCATTTAATACATGGTGAATATACGGTGTTTAGCTCAGTTCCAAAGCGGCTGGACAACACGTAGAGCGTATTTTCACAATCCGAAAAAACCAGCAGCAAACTAATTAGTATAGTTTGAGTTATGTTTTGATCGTTGAATTCCAAGCTTAATATCGCGGATCAGTAGACTCATTACAGATGTAGTTATGTAAAGCAAGCATTTTTCAGTTATTGAAACTTGACCCAAAAATCAAAACTTCGGTAAGGCATTCTTATTCTAAACAAACGGGATTGTCATATAGCGCGTTTCGATAAGCGAGGAGTAGCAAATGGTGCTTTTGATGAAATGGTTCGGTACGGAGTCTCGATGACACACGTGCAACCAAAGCGATGTCTAGGAAACTCTTGTTTAGTGACGCAGAACGGAGAATATTCGATCGGATGGCTGCCATGAGTGATACATCTCTTTTTTAAATGAATTCATTAGTCATGAGATCTCCTAATCATCTATGTAACAGCGATTCAGTCGATATTGACTTCGTTGTCAATATTTTCTTCATCTAAATATCATTGTATTATATAATTCTGATACGAATGCTATCAACAAACCTGAGCAGAATGTAGTTGATTTATATTGGTCAGCACCACATTCACTCTTGATGGTCTCCTCGCGTTATCGATTAACGAGACGAAGAGTCGTTATTTTATTTCTACTTGGTATTGTACTCTGCGTAGGAATTATCTTGGCTTTCTAGGACCCTTCTAGCGGGAACGATTTATCAATTAGACAATCACAACCAGTAAAACATTGTCGTATGATCTCCAGCCCCGGAACGTACCATATTACACAAGATATCCAAGGTGGGCAATTAGCAAAAAGTTGTATCACTATTAATGCAAGCCATGTCACTCTCAACAGAAGAGATCATATCATTATTAGAAGAGGTGTGACTGATTCAACAGCGATTCTTATTCAAAACCGGATGGGAATCACAGATGTCTCGGTCAACTCGGTACGGATCAGGCGTTGGAATCGAGGAGTGCATATAGTGAATGCGTCCCAGGTAACTGTTCAAAATGTTGATGCCTGGCTGAACGCAGAGGGAGTTACTGTTTGGAACTCGTCCGAAATTAAAATTGTTGGTGGCCGACTTACCCGTAATTTAATCGGAGTGATAGTAGATGATTTATCATCTCAGATCGCTATATCAAAATCCCACGTAGAACAAAACCAAATCAATGTGGACTGGGCTTACAATAGATCAGAAATTAAAACTACTACAAATATCTGAAGCGATTTGCAGGGAGACTGGTTAGTCCCCACTTGTTTCGTCAAACGCAAGGTGATACGGCCACCCCGGATATTGTGTGGCATCGTCTGCTGTTGGATTTTTGAACCAGGGCCAGCATTCGATAACGAACTTCTCAACGCCGTGATCAGCTCTGACAATTCCATAGCCCTCGGGTCTCAGCTCCCGGTCATACAAATCCCCGCTATTGTATTGGTCGAATTCCGCCTTCGAAATATCCGGATTCTTGACTGCCAACATCTGGAACTTGTTTCCGAACGGATCGGTGAACTCGCCGGTATACGCCTGACTCAGATCGGTGGAGCCCGCCCCGTTTGGCTCAAACCACCGGGGATAGACCGCGGCGCCTGCCGGCCCGGTGAACTGAACAGGTCCATCGGTGAAAGTGGTGATCCCGTGGCGCACGAGTGAGGGGAGATGTTGATCTCCGGCTACAATGAGCGCGCCCGCGTCGCGAAGCAGTTTGATCGCTCGATCTCGTCCTTGCTTCGGCCAGCCATTCGTATCATAGAATCCCTTCAATTCACCGTCCGGTGTCGTGCGAGCACTCGCGAAGATCGTTTGAGTCACGCAAATCCGAGGTAACCCATCGTCGCGGGTGGCCCATTGTGCTAAGAATTTAGCTTGTCGATCACCGATAAGTTGCTTATCTTCCCAGAACCATCTGCTTTCGCTCGGTCCGTCCTTGAATTTGCGGCCGGTAAGCAGCGCGAAATTTACCCCACCATACGTGAATGAGCCATAATAGACGTTGATCCCGTTATTAATCGGGGTTGGATCATACGGATCGGGATTGTGACTACACTGGATGCGTTGAGCGAGCGTGACGAATTCGGGTGAATGCGTGTACCCTCCGTCGTGGCGACCCTCGTTCTTCGACACGGTGTCACCACCCGATCCCCAGAGATTTGGCTGATAGACATCGTGATCGTCGGACAAGATGATCGTCGGTGTATCACGCGTGAGGGTACGGAATGACCATACCCAGAGTAACCATCGGTAAAGAAAGTCAAGCTTAGGGTTGTCGTCTTTCGGCTTTCTCGTTGGACTTTGTTCATAGAACTGATCGCCAACAAATAGCAACAGATCAGGGTCATGTGAGCCGGCATTCTTCGTAAGATCCGGATAGGGGAAGTATATGTTCGCCGGCGTGTACCTGCCTAGTACCGCCGTACCTGCAGCATTCATTGTAGGAGCGGACTCGTCGAGACGCTGCCCTGTCGCACTCGTGCAACTGAAGAGTGCAATCGTCGTTTCCTCACTCGCTTTGGGATCGGCAGGAATCGTCCCCTCATACTGCCAATCTGTTCCGGTCTCATCCGTGTAGTTCACACGATACTCCCAGGGTTGAGTCGTATCCCAATCCTCAACACGGAAGCACGACGTGTAGCCTTCTGTGACCTTAGCATGCTCCGTGTGCCATGACTCGGAAATAGTGGACTTGTTTGTCGAACGATACTGAAAGCGAATCGTGTTGGGGGCCGATTTGCCAACCGGGAGGAGTTGGGTCGTGAGTTTCAGCAGGGACTTGCGCGTATCGATAGAAAAGAGCGTTCCCGCGATTGGACCGAATGTACGTTTGGGAAACGTAGCTATTTTGGCGCCACTCGTCGTGAACTCCTTGAACCACCATCGAGGCCCATCTTGTTTTGGGAGTGGGGAAGATACGAACGAGATGCCCCCAGTCAGTACGTCTTCGGAAATGCCATCACATCGTGCGGCTGCACGAAGGCTCCCGCTTTCTTTATCGATGGCTTTGAGAACGATGGTGAATGTCGCATCGTCTTGCGGTAAGATGTCAAGTAGAAGTCGGATTTCGTCATCGGATGTCGGCTCGGGAGCGGGACCCTCCTGCTTGGTTATCGGGAGCGTTTCGTATGCTATCGGCGTTCGTTCATTCGTGTGGTCTCTGAACCGGACGTGTCCGTCGGTCTCGTACGTACAGAGCAAGCCACCGCCGACACCCGAGCTACGTTGAGTGAGAGCTGCGGCACGGTAATCAAGATCGGAGGTGCCGGTACCGAGAAGGAAACCTGAAAATCCGTCGCCGTCATCGCTTCCAGAGATACCGGTCGTTACCCGGAGGTGGCCTGGTTTATTGCCGGGACTGATTTCGCGGGTAAGCGCAGCGACGGTTCGAAGTTCGTATCCCGCTTCACCACGGAGACACTCGATCCGGCCGTGGTTGTACCGCCAGTCCTGTAGACGATTGCCCCAGAATTCAGGGCCAAGCCAATGGCGACGGGTGTCTGGAGAGGTGGCAGTCCCGACCTCGGACGGGTCCTGCAAGTGTGGGTCGAGTGAGACGTCGCCATTTCCAGAGAGGAAGCTACACCCTGGTAGGGCGACAGATGCACCGAGTGAGGTGGCGCCGACCATAAACAACCGACGATCGATCTGAGGGGAATTCGAATCATCCTCTAGTGAAGGCTCCTTATCCATCTTAAATTGCTCAATAGGAAACCTCTATGCAAAAATAAAAAAGTTCTTCGGTGAGCAACCAAACCGAGACTGATTAACTCTACTCAGTAGATGAGTCTTGTCCGATCAATTGTCAGTTTGATCATGAACCTGTTCATCAATTTAGCACCTGGATTGAGAACCACTCACCGTGATACGTTGCATCCCCCAGTCCGCTTTAAAATCACGATATATTGATCAACTCCAAAGTCTTGCGGATCACCATACTGAATCGTTCGAGGAAAAAGGCCAACTCGGAGAAGTTCCCACCATTGTGATCGCGGGATTTGTGTTTTGAGGAACCGAGGTTGTGGACCAAATGTGCGGGTAATGTTGTAGGGGTATTTGTTTTCAGCTAATAAATCGCGATAATATTTTGTCAATCTCGGATCAGAGAGCCGTCTTGCGTGCTCACTGTGGTTATCTGAAGCGAGGTACAGTACTCCGGTGTTGTAGCTTAGTTCGATATAAGTAGGACATCGTTTTGGCATCAATAATATCCATCTAGTGTAAGAGGGTGTCCGGTTTTTTCCGTTAATTTTCATTTCCCTATCGTACGGCCAATCCACTGCCATTCCATGTGGAATCGCCGCTTCTTGAGGGTCACTCACATATATCTCAACAGTACTATTTTCGGAAGCATGTGATGCTAGCCATTTTGTAGCATTATCTCGTGGCTGGCTAGCATATCCAAGATCACCGACGCTAGCATACAATCCGCTTGTTACGATTAAAAAAAGCAAGAGCGGTCGTGCAAGCGACCGATTACTATCATATAGCCGCATCAACATCACTGCGAGGATCAGAATGAGTAACGGAAAGGTCGGCAACAAATGGTGGGTACGAAGATATGCCCATCGAGAAAGCACGACGAGAACAGTTGTGATGCCTACTAACGATAAAATAATACCATCTGTTGCAAGAGATCGCTCTCGAAGTTGAGAAATACTCGCTAGTGCGGCAGTTATCACTCCTATAAATAAGGGTAAGCCAAATCCATTCAAATATCCACGAAGTATCCACCACCAACTTGGTTTAACTCGCCAGCCAAATGTTGATCCCTTATTGTTCGATTTTAACAGTATCCAATTTGTAAGCGTTTCGATTCCACCGACTAATACACTAGGATAGCCAACGTAGATCGTTACAAAGCCGAGGAACGCACCAATGAGCAAAAGTTGAGGTCGCATAAGTTCCGCTCGAAGTGATGTGTCTGGTCTTCTTGCTCGAAGGAGGTATGCGACTCCGAGTAGCAGAATGCTAATACTTGCAGTGAGCTTGAACGTAATAGCAACCCCCCCACAGACACATCCTAAATAAAAGATTTTCTCCTTCCCTGTTTTAACATATTGTAGAGCGAAGTAGAATACGAGCAAAAGGAAAAACAGAGCTGGAATGTCTTCTCCTGCTTCATGTGCTAGAACGACAAACCCCCAGGAAATAGTGAGTAAAATCGCCGCTAATCGACCAGTTGCACGGTCACGCATCGTTGTTCCGATCCGATACATGACATAAACACAACCGACTGCAAGTATGACATTGACAAAGCGTGCAAGCAGTATACTTGATGTCCAAACCCAGCGTGGCGTTTGGTTCCAGAGAATCAACAAGTTATCTGATCTGAGATTTGGGATAGCTGAAAACACGTCCAGCTGCCCAGTAATGAACGCATATATGAAGATAGGAAGGAAAACGAATCCATATAAATAAAAAGTTGCACCAAATGATTTTCCATAGAGAACACCTTTTTTGAGAGATTTTATACTGGGATCAGCAGCAAAAAATCCAACTGCTTCCATTGAGTCGATAATACGCCAACGTTCATCTCGAGTCGCAAAATTTGGAACACGATGCCATATCCAGAATCCAGCGAGTATGAATGAGTAAAGAAGAATGTAGGAAAGAAATGGATCGGCTTTGAGATCGGCTTTGACTTGTCGCTTCACTTGAGACACAGAATCAGAAATTACTCGTCGCATATCCCTTGTCGGGGTTCCTCTGACAAAAAAATAGCGAATTTTCAATTTGAGCCAATTAAAATAACCATATGTGTTCTGAATTAGGGGACTGTCCTCTCCCGGGATCAACATCTCGAATGAAACGATTAATCATTGCTTGAGCTTCGATTGACAACCACACTTTACGTTGCTTTCGACCGTTCTGACTCTCAATCGTGTCTTTGTCGTTCGTTACCTCTAGTTCATGATGGCTACCCTTGTCTATCCAAGAGGTATCCGAAGAAGTGTCGCGGAGAACGTCTATCACGCTTTGTGCTTTGTTTTATCAACAAATTGATACTCGGTGATACCGGCAAAGTGTTTGATGTCTGCACGGTCATGTGTCCGTCGGACGACCCGAAGTACTTTCCGTCGGTGTGGACGTTTCGAGGATGAAAAGACGACCCATACCGTGTCGATATTCCTGACTTGTTTTCGAATCGCCGGACGAAGTGGCCCTGTAATATCACCGACTGTCGGCATGCCCGCTCGGTCGAAGTAATATCCAAATGGTGATGATGACTTTCGTTTGTCGACGATAATCAAATCATCAGGCGAATAGCCTTGGTCGACGAACTGAGCGGCGGATTCGAATTCTCGTTTCTGATGATCTCTATACTGAAAACTATTCAGGGCAACCGAGTTGAGTAAGATAATAGCGAGCAATACTGTTCGGACATTAGGTGGCGGGATGAGTGCAACACCACGCGCGAAAAGCAAAGTTTCAGAATCGCTGTTTATTTATATCCCCGAATAATGAGCCCACCTGTGAGTAAGGATTGGGAGGCAGACAATATCTTTGAAGTCTTGGGTAATGCCCAAGCACGGCAGATACTTGTCCTCGCCGATTTAAAGCCAATGTCGGCACAAGAGCTCGCAGATCGGTGTGAAACATCACTTCCCACAATCTATAGACGCATTAATGAATTAGTGGATTATGATTTACTACGTAAACAACTGCAAAAGGAGGATGGAACACAGTATCAAGTCTTTAAAACCGATCTTAAGAAAGTGTGCTTTGAAATTGAAAACGGGGGGTTCATTGTAGATGTCCAGATACGACAACAAATGGTTGATCAGTTCGAAGGATTCTGGCAAGATTTGCAGGAATTCAATGAACAGGAAGATAGGTGAATAATGTTAGAGATACTACCCAATTTCACATCACAACCAGAATCGGGAATTGGGATTTTCGGCTTCATTCTAGTTAATATAATAACGCTTATTTTTGGAAGTGTCTTATCGATTCTTAGTTACCGTGTATATAGCCAACGAGGTAATCAATCATTCAAAGTCGCAACTTTAGGATTTGTAACAGTCACTGTCGGAACAATTGTGGAAGCAATCTATGAAATTGGAATTCGAAGAAGTTTCGAACTCACTGGTCAAGAGTTAATTACGCTCCATACAATAGAAAGCTTATTGTTGGCAATCGGACTTGGGCTCCTTTTTTATTCAATTGTTCATAGATAGATACAATTAAAATTATATTTATCTAAAATAAGAATAGAACAAATTTGGATCAATATAAGACAGTACAATGTAAAATCCAGCAATAATTGATGACAATATGACAACAATGGATAAAAATATTCGAGTGATCTCCTTCTCTCGTTTCATTATTCCCCATAGCATACCTGGCGCTCTGACCTCATGAGACTTTTGTATTCCTCTGGCTTTCATCATTTGAACGCGATCTTCGAACCATTCTTTTGTACTTTGTCTATCTCGAATGGCACTCTGATTTCAGAAGTTGAAAATATGTCCCATTACACAGCTAATACTGTAAAGGCCATAGAGCTCTCCCTTGCTCAATTGTGGGAAAACCTTCTACAGTCGCCGGCTTCAATACCTCAAATAGAGCACTGCATTTCAGTAATTGAAAAAGGTCCTCAACGTCCCATGGGATAGAGGAAGAATAGCGAACGAAAAATGAATTGCTGAAATCGGAATTAATGTTATGTATGAATTTATGTTTAATTAGAGGATGAAACGCTATAATCGAGATCGTCAATATCGCTACGAATTAGTTTACCGCCACAATCTGGACAGACAATATGCGGAGTAATCGCTGGTTGGGTATTACCACATCTTGTACATTCATACAGCTCATACTCTTCGTTTGCATCCCGTAACCGATCAAGTAGCAACTGGAAAATTGACATAATTAGCTCCCATCTGAGTCTATTACTTTTAGATTAATAAGAGTTCACCTCCAAAATGGTAGCCAAGAGAGTGAGATGGTAGCACACTTTAACTAATTCATACGTTTTTCCTTAGGAACATTGCAGAACACAATATAATCAATCCTACAATCATTACAAGAACTGCAAGGGAAATGGACATACCGTAAAAAAAGGTAACCAAAGGATCCTTTAATTATAAATATATTTATAGATGCGATAGCAAGTAAAATCAATTCTAAGCCGATAAATCGTGCGGCTAATGGACTTCTATACAACCGTCTCTTGCTTCGAGCCGACGTGTCACTCATTTGCCGTGGGTATGAATTAGCCTACTCTCGCTTTGTCTTTGGGGTTCAGTTAAGCAGTCAAAGATCGATTCTCATACTCAAAATTCTGTATTTGAATAGCAAGACATGCTTCTAATCCTCTTTAGTAAATAGATTAGCTGTGGTCCCAAACAAATGCTCCCCAATAACAGGACAATTTATTTAGTTCTCGACGGGGCAAAATGGGTATGAACTATTTGACATTAAGATTTGTACCAGCAATATATAATTCGTACGGACACTGATCGATACGCATTCTAACGAACGGGATGCTGCAAATCAACCCATACATTGTGAGGTAGCCGAGAAATCCCCATAGGAAATCAGTATTGGCTAATTAGAAGAAATAGTCGCAACCCTTTCGGGAATTCGTCCCTCGGAAAGAAAGAGTTCCTTGCATGCAGATTAGAACAGACTAGTGAAAAACGACACCAATGATTCCAAGGCCGAAACAAAACCGCTCCAAATCTGACCAAAGATCGATTGACCTTCATTTATATTTTTATCGTCAGATGGTTTTGATGATGTCGCGTGTTTGCTACTCTCTTTTTGTTTTTTGTTTCTTGCCGTCTCCTGTGGTGGAGACTCTTGTTGGCATGTCTTAGATGAGATCGTGACTGGTTTAGTCATATCGAGTTTTGTTCGGGAGGGGTCGTTCATGTTTCCGGACAGAAACTCCCACTGCTTTACTTTCCCGCTGTTTTCATCCGATAGAATGGCGTTCTCGTTAAATTGAGGATAGATAGTAAACTCAAACTGATTTCCTAATCCACGATAAACGAATCCATCCGAGCTCCCGCTGTCCCATGCCCAACTAATGTTAACACTCGCAGATTCCTTCCCCTTCCAATTTCTGTTCTTTGAGTAGTCCCAGGTATCGAGGTTCGTTGACGAATTGTACGAGTCGTCCTTAACAACGAGCTTGCCTTTAGCCGGGAGATTCGTGACTCGGAACGTAACTGCACCGCCGTCTCCAGCATCGATCTTATCGTGAACCGCCACCAGACTCAGCCCATTGGGTCCCTCGTACAGGAAGAGAATACTCGTGTTCTTCCGTTGGAGTTCCTCCGAGCCGAACGAGGCGTACTTGTGAGAGGATGGATTTGTCTTCGGAGTACGATAGTCATAGAACTGTTTGACTGGGAGTCCAGACATCGACAGCGGTGCAATAGGAATACACTTGCCGTTTTGTTCTAAGGTGTATTGTGGGGAACGACTAGACTGGCGAGCACTTGCCGCTGAGATACCACCAACCAAGGCTATCGAGGCAATCGTCCTCTGAATAAACTGACGACGATTGATGTGACTTGAGCTTACGGGCATGCTATCACGACGAATAAGTACATCTATTGTCTTTGTTCCGTTCCACCTAATTCGAATTAGACAGTGGCAAACAACTTGAGAATGAGGAATCATCAAAGGAAAAGTTACTTTACAGTAGTACGACAACTATTGTATGATAATAATTATAAAATATTATATTTGTAATATAAATTAAATTTTTAGTTTGGTAAATTAAATTGCTGGTTTTGCAAGACAAAACAGAGGAGATCTGTTTAAGAAAGTTGGACTGGATAGAACACTTCTTGGAGCTCGCCAAAAACAGTCTTCAAATGAGTGGTCAGGGAGTCTTGGCGAAGAAAGTTTTCCAATTTGTCTTTCACAAGACCTCTACGCGTGCGTTGAAACCACACTTAATGGCCTCCCAGCAATGGATTTAGATTCAAACGGGTTTCCTCCTTCTCAGCGTAACGAAGCAATTGATCTTCTTCGAAAAGCTGGTGCAATGGTTCTTTCAGGAGATAGACACCTTGCTACCCTTGTTCGCCATGGAGTCACAACGCACACCGATGATCAACTGTATGTTTTGACTCTATTGTTTAATAGAACCAATATCCAATTAGGCTTTTGGCAGCCAAGATCATAAAATATCGTTTGTAGATTGCTACATTAGGGAAAGAATGATACTGCGAGAGTGATGAAGAATGCCGCAATAGTCAATATATGTCGCTTCGACAAACTAGCTTCCACTTTATAAGAATCTTAGCGATTTCAGAATTTGAAATCTGAACCCTCGAGAGGACTCCAAATCCTCCATGTAATACTGTATCGCTAGCTATCCGGTAGTTAATCCTGCTGAATTGCCTTTACAGTCGTAGTACTGTGACGAAGCAGTTTTTCAAAAACTGAATGCGGCTGGGCCCTGACTATTATAGCGGAATTATTCACAAAGGTGGAGATCGGACTACATAATTCAATAAGAATCAATCAAACAAAAAATGGCCAATCATGCTACAAAATTTAAACAGCATTTAGTTTCATGCCCCACAAAATTGGATAAGACTGTCTATCTGAAAAAAGAGATGCGATGCAATTTTCAACACACAAAGCGAAGCAATGTGGAAGTGGTCATACTAACTGACATGGAGAAGATAGGTATACAGACATAATTCGCAAAAAAAACGCTTGCCCCATTTTCAGTGATTAGGAATCCCCAGGAAGTATTTAATAATCGCAGCCTGAAAGTCTACTATGAGACGTCGAGCATATTTAGCTGGTGCTACTGTATCTTTGGCTACTAGTTTAACTGGCTGTGCAAATTTGATTCTTGGCTCCAGTCGCTTAAACGGAGATATTTCTATGGGTTCGCAGTCTTTCAACCCACAGAAGTTCGAAACAAAAATAGGAGAAACCGTTGTGTGGGCAAATACTGATATGCGCAGACATAGTGTTACTGCGTACGAAAATGCTATCCCGAAAAATGCAGAATACTTTGCCTCCGGTGGCTTCGAGTCCGAACAGGCAGCTCGTGATGCTTGGCGGAAGGGCCATGGCACGGTTGATCCGAAAACTACATTCAAACGCACCTTTGAAATCCCTGGAACCTATTCGTACTTCTGTGTTCCTCACGAGATGGAAGGAATGACAGGGAGGATTATTGTAAAAGAATGATTTTAGTATCGAAAATCAGTAATCGGCCCTATTTATTACGAGTGGTCTTCGATTGTGTGAAGCTTTGATGGCAAGGTTGCTTGCGCCATGTATTTACATCCTCTAGAACACAGATATAAACCTAGCATAAAAAAGAGCAGTAGCTCAATTGGGACGCCATATTTGCTTATTAATTGATCGATCGATAGGTAAGCGAATACACTCCCGATAATGGTCCACGAAATAATATTCAAGGTCTTCTCCATCAGAAAAAATCTGACAAGACGAACCTCCCTGGATTGATCGATATTCACCTCCAAGATTTCTGGATCGGAATTCTCTATGGGCATCCCATTTCGTAATAAGGGTTCAGTCTTGATTAATCTTTATGATAGTAGTACTACGTGTTGGAAATTGAGTTCCACGGGCCCAAGGAATATGGTATTCCCCGGTATTTAAATGAAGTATTATGTGCAGTCTTTAATTGAGTATGAACAGCACAATCTTCGGACTGTTCGCTTTTTGAATTGGCTCAATTAAACATAGTCTATAGTAACTGCCTTCCGCAATGTGGACAAGATTCATGATATTCTTTCACTGTGTTTCCACATCCAGCGCATTCAAAATCGACACCCGAAAAGAACAATGAATTGTTTCGAAGAGATTTCCAAAGGTCAGTCAATTTCCTCATAGTAGCTGATGAGAAGGATTCAGATGTAAGTCTGTTGGTGATAAATGATCGAAAGCCATACTGTAACTACGGCTTTTCTGGTCATTAACGGCAAATCACTGCACACTAAAAGATCGTTAACAAATGCCAACAACTGCTTCATAGAATATCTAGTGATGGCTCTCTTGTTGATGAAGTGACTGCTCATACTATCAATAGCGGTCGGGAGATGCTTAGTGCTGTGCTTTCGACGGCTCAGACGCATCTGCAAAAGGTTTTATCATTTTCTTCAGTTGGCAGCCTGTGCCACCCTGTTCCTACTCCATGCTCTAGGGACTTAGCAAGCGTTCATTCCATCAGTGCTCTCGTCAGTCGAATACCTGTCGAAGAGGTGCTAAACTAACAGTGACGAATCAGCGGAATCCCAGAAATCCGACTACTCCTTCTCCGATTGTTTGGAGCAACCGAAGACGGCATATCGATAACCAATCAAGAAAATAGCTTCGTGGCATAAATGCTATTCTGATGTCCGTAGATAATACAATTGGAATCCATCACTAGACTGTACACGAGCGATCCTCGGTTGATTCTCTAGGGACCGGAACCCTCGTCGAGGGAATCGAAGCCCATTGTATACACGAATTTCACGCTGTCGACCAGTAGCGGTAATTGGCAAGTAGTGACTTGAGTTATAATAGTTCACTAAGTATGACCCAGTAAAGTTCTTCCCAGTTGCAGGAGTATCAGCGTAGAGACTGTCACCGAGGAACTCGCGAGGATCTCTTTCCCGAACTCCATACAATGCATCAGCGTACCGCGTTCCAGGCGCACGTAACCCGATGAATGACGAGTTTCCCCTGTTAGCAAATGCGGTTTCATAGCCAGTTACTTCTCCCTCGGTTACATGCTCCGATGGTTGGAAAACATACGGTGAATGAAACAGAGTCGCTCCAGAAAGAACCAGTAGTGCGATGAAAAATATTGTGAGAGGAGATTTCACTAACTCCGTCCGTTTTATATGGTGATCAAGATAGTCAATAAAGTGTGTCAATCCAATCGCGCCGAAAATCGTAGTAATCACCATAATAAACCCAAGTTGGCGAAAATGGAATTTTCCGGTACTTGTGACGAGATAGGCTCCAAAAAGTGTAAACAGAGGAATATAGGCGACGAAGAAATAGTTGCTAAATTGGTTAACTCGCGATGTGGAAAGACGATTGCTCACACCGGCAAGCAGCGTTAGGGCGGTAATCACGCAGAAAATGAAACTGATTAAGAACAGTTTGAGAAACATCGACTCAAGACTTCCACCGATTTGTGTGAGACCACCAGCTTGTTGGGTGATATCTTTTGCAGCAGTATTCGATCGAAAGAGAAGCTGACGGACAAGATATCTCGCTGAGCCACTGGCACGCTGATGCGTTGGCATCCATATCAGGAACAAAATACCAAGAAACACAGTCTGGCCGAACAATGACCGATGCTGTCCAGCGATAGCGTGATTGGAACAGAATAAAGAATAGAGCCACTGAACGCCAACAATAGAGCCGTACACAATCAATACGTTAGCCGTCTGTTGAGGATGCACGAGTAGAATTGCAATAGAGGAAAGCGCAAGTAATACTCCAAACGGAGTTTTAACGAAGGGAATTTTACTTTTCTCGTCGCCGGTGAGATACCGGACAGCAAGGAAGAGAACAAGAGGAAAGAAGAGTACTGCTTGTGATGCGGGGTGTGGCTGCACAAAAAGGCTGATTCCATTGATCGGTAGCAATAGACACGCAGAGAGCGCTCCGAACACTATTGAGAGTTTGTGAGGGTCGAGCGCTCGTGTACAGAGTGGAAGGAATAGAAGATAAAGAAGAACGAATGAAACAACGGTCAACAGCAAGGCTCTATTGAGAGGAAGGCCGGTAGCAGTACTAATGATGACCGAGATCGTATGGATCCCCGGATAGAGTAACTCGGTAGGATTCATGGCTCCGGCGCTGATTTCGCGTGCCCATCCGAGATGGGTCAATGCATCTCCATGACCGAAAAAATAATACCCTCGAATGACTGGAAGACTCACAACCGTCAAAATACAAGTTCCAGAGAGGATGAGTGCGAGGTGCCGTAGAGGTCCAATCGTCCGGAACGCTAGGATAGCAGCAATGAAAAGCGCAATACCAACACCAATCCAGAACGCTACTGGAGTGGCCTGATAGATTGAGAGTTCGTATGATTTTGCCGGGTCTCTATGTGCTATAAGCGCCGATATTGCGAGTGATAAAAATCCAACAAGGAGTGTTGCTTTTTGTGCACGTTGGTTTGAGATATAGTTTGGTGCCATTAAGATCGCTACAGAACAATCGGTAGTTCAGTAGTTTGTTATACACTGATTACGACTCTTTTGCAACCTCATTTCCCGTGGGTCAGATACACACACCTACATTCTCCTCTGGCGGATAGGACATATTTTCGTTTACTGTCTCTGTGGGGGAACGATATCAAATGCAAGCAGTGACATCCCGGCCTGGATGATAAGAATCGTAACAAGTGTTTGTCCGCGAATCTCTCTAAATCGCTCGGGTGCAAGTGACAGCGAGACTGATTCAATCATAATCGCCAGAATCGGTGTCGACAATGGCGTTAGAATGGCTACTACAGGGAATACCAACCCATTCCCACTGAAAGGAGCACCAACATCAAGAGTGATGCACCAATGAGGATAGCGACACAAATAACCATGCTATGAGCCATTGATGAAGGAACCTGGGTTTGAACTCGGGTTATTTATTAGGATTCTATTTTCAGTCCAAAATCAAGGTGGTACTCAAAACATGGTCTCGAAACCACTGATCGCCACAACGAAATATCGCCATTGAATGGAGTAGAAGACCTGATTCATGCTGGCGAGCGGGTTCGCTCAAGAGAGAAACGAGAGAAATAGTAAATAACATACGGTGTGATGAGAGAGAAACAACCAATGAATCCATCAAAGTTACATCAATCAGCTAGTTTAACATTTTCAGTATATCTTATAGGTAGCTCTCTATTTACGGTACTTCTATTCGGTGCAATGATCGGCGTACTCACCACATCGCTTGTCAATCGGACTGGGATTGTGACACGGAAGAGCGCAGTATTCGCACTGTTTTTGATGTGGGTCGGGAGTATGTGTATCACGATCGGTGGAGCAATTTATTTTACTGGATCATAACATACTGATAGTAGATCAATTCCGCCAAGAGAGATGAGAGATATTTGTACATTATAATCGAGGATCAGATTTAGTTCGTTGTTTGTTCGAGTATAAGTACACATATCCCACCAAGCAGAGTAGAAAACCAATATGTTCCAAGTCGATAGATAAGTGCCGCTCCAAGAGCGACTTCTTTCGAAATGCCCATCGGAAGGAGAAGCAATGTTATTGCAACTTCAACGCCGCCAGTCCCACCAGGGAGCGGTGTGACACTTGCTATCGTTGCGACAGGAACAATGATAAAGACGACGAACAGTGGGAAGTTTACACTACCTAACAGCGTCTGTATCGATACAAACATAATCAAGCCCATTAAAACCCATCCAATTGTTAAATACATGGACGCAGCGAAAAGGTCAGTCGGATTCGTGCTGATCCGGTGGATGGTCTGAAAATATCCATCAACCCGTTCGCGAATCGCATCCTGACCAGGTGGCTCATAGGATGGGATAAAGATAGTGCTGTATTGCAAAATAACCGTAAGTAAGTGAGTGAGTTTAGAATTGATCTGTGTAGAATATCGCCATGATGTATAACTCACGATTGGAAGGCAAACGATAGTTCCCGCTATTAGGATCATAATTAGGGATAGATGTTGGCCAACGGCATATTGAACAGCATAATAGCTAAGTCCAATAACTGCCAAGGTAATTGATGGAAGAAGGTTGAGTGCGTCAAAGCTAGTAATTGATGCTAAACCAGTCTCATATGTTGTTTTTGTCGAATTTGAGATTAGTAAAGCACTGAACGGTCCCCCGCCCGCCTGACCAAACAGAGTAATGTTGTCTGCAAATACCGAACTCGCGAATAGAAGAAACGCCACCCAGACAGAAGATTTTGCACCAACCACATTCAATATTCGATGAAGAGCAAGCGACCAAGAAAGCATCCATGCCAATGCTAATCCGAATATGACGGCTACCGATCGCGTCGTAAGCTTTGCAAAGGCGGCACTGATTTCACCGATACCAATGAACCAAAGTAGCATCAGCAGAACCATAGCCGCACTTAGAAACCCGAGCCAGATACTGCGAGAATGAATCTTCATCTAATATAAATGCTGATACCGTATCCCCGTAGGTCTTTTGTACTGATGCTACACGTCAGAAACAGTTATAAGCCACTGTCTAGATAAGAAAAATCGAGCGGCAGCGATACGATTGGCGCAGTTTTTCTCGCCGATTATACGTGGCTGATTCTGGAGATCGATATCGGTTGCACTGTGAGATGACGAAATTCGGCTATGTCACAGAAATCCTAGCCATGATGAGACGAAGTGATTCATTCGCCACTCCCGCTAAAGACATGAAACGCCACTCTACAACAGAATCACGTAACTAGATAGTGCCGATGAGGCTTTATTATCAGATCTTTTACTAATATTTTGCCGCCAATCAGTGTATAACCCATACAGCATCGTTGAAATGACTTTTGTCGCCCTTCCACGACCAGAAAAAGACTAGTTGAAACTCATTGTGTTACCTCGATTAAATCCCAATCTATTGTTGTAATCTCGTTGCTTGAAGTAAAAGCATTCTTACGGATCTCGATATCGGTTCTCTAATCCGTATTGAGACCAGAAATCGAAGAGAATGACGGAGAACGATAGTAAGAATCAAACAACAGAACCAAATAATTCTATCTCGAGCAGATACTACCAGCAGTTCGAATGGATCATCAACAACTCTGTTACTTGGCTGGTACCTAGTATACTCATTGGGACGATTCTTGTTATTGGGTATCTTCGAACGCATCCATACCCCGCGTTCGGCGCGGGATTGTATCTACTAATGGCAGGTCGTATCGTCGACCATGGTTATGCACTGCCACAAGTCATTCCATACTACACGAGCGGAGGATTGCCATTCGCCTATCCACCGTTTGGATTGTATCTCGCTGCTATTCTTCGCGATTGGCTCAATATGCGTCCACTCACCATCGCACGGATCCTCCCTGGCATTCTCACTGTCGGCTATCTCATTCCAGCTTATGCTCTCGCCGAACAATTGCTTGAGTCACGACCGAAAGCCAGCCTCGCGGCAATCATCATTGCTGTGACTCCGCCAGTATTGCAATGGCATCTTTCGGCTGGTGGGTTTGTCCGTGCCCCTGCCTTTGGGTTCGTAATTCTTGGTCTCTATGCCGGTCTTTTGATCTTTCGTGATCAAGATACTCGTTGGCTTCCCGTAGCTTCTATCGCGTTCGCAATGACCGTTCTTTCACATCCACAGTATACTGTCTTCTTTATCGGGAGCTTTGCCTTACAATGGTTCGTTTTTGATCGATCCTTTGATGGGATTCGCTATGGTTGGCTCACTGGTTTAGGGGGGATTTTACTCACAGCACCATGGTGGATGCAAGTCATTCAAACCCATGGTGTCGATATATTCGTGGCTGCAGCAGGAGCACAGGGAGGAATAGGAGGAAATCTGTCCCATTTGAAACGAATGTTTAGATTCGGATCAATGGCTGAGACACTCTATTTCTTTTGGGGACCAGTATCTCTCCTAGGAAGTCTCTATCTACTCGCTCGTCGGCGTGTATTTCTTCCTGCCTGGCTCCTCCTTGCCTCACTTGTGCTTGATAAGGCTCGATTCCCGTTTTTCGTCGGTGCATTTCTCAGTGCGCCCCTTATTATCGATGGCGCCAAAGCAGCCGTTCGTCCGTTCACACAGACGATAGCTGAACGTCAAATTGGTGTAAGTAGTCTCGTATTAGGTATCGTGTTACTTGGTGGCGTAGCTGGTGGGCTCTATGTAACCAGCAGTATTAACACACATGCTGGGAGTCAATCGTTACCTGCGTTTATGGACAAAGCAGACGTGAGCGCAATGCAGTGGGTACAGCAGAATACAGCGCCAACTGCACAGTTCATCGTCTTTGGGGATACTGCCGAATGGTTTCCACAACAAGCACATCGCACTATCATCGTAGGGCCATGGGGGGTTGAATGGATGGGAAAAGAAGCATACCGGACGCAGATTCAGCGATTCAGGCGGATTTCAACATGTGAGACAAGCGATTGTGTGACGGACACACTTCAAAAAGCACATCTCTCGCCCGACTTCCTCTATGTACCGAAAGGAAGGTTCACAGTACGAGGCATACAGCATCGACAAACCCAGCAGACGATTACCTCGTTACGTGCCTCTGCACGTTATCAGCAAGTATTTGAAAACGATGGTGTCGTTATCTTCAAAACAATTCCTATGCGAGATATTAATGAATCAACACACAAGGAATTCAGACACCTTACATGATTTGAAAAAGACTATAAGACTACTATCTTTGTACCTCAGTAACAATGTCTCGCCAAACACGGCGTGCTTTCCTTCGAACAGTTGGAGCAATAGGAACGGTCAGCCTTGCCGGGTGTACTGTATTCGGCGACTCAAACGAGGAAACAAGCGCACCGAACCAGTCATCGACCACTGCGAACAGAGGAACTACATCGGCTCAAGAAACACAGACACCAGAAGAAAAGACAACAACTAGCTCTGATAGTCAAGGAGTTCCCAAGGCGTTTGAGAACTTCGAGTCGCTCGGTAGCTGGAGTGCTGTCGACGGACTAGGAACGCTAAAAAAGGGTACAAAACAGGTATATGCTGGGTCACAGTCAGCCCATGTCATTGGTGGTAAGCAATCTATCGAAGGCCAAATCCATCGAGTGAATTTCGCCAGCAACCCTGCCGATTTTAGCAATAAAAACCTCTCGCTGGCGTTCAAATGTACGTCCCATGATTTTGTAAAAGTCGCCGTTCAGTTGTATGCACCTGATCAAGGGCATATCGTCGAATTGAAACGCACTCTCTATGGACCGAAGGGAAAATGGGTACGAGTAAACCTTGGAGTTACAGATGTTCAGCGCCAGCAGAGCGTCGATCTTTCCAACGTCTATGAGGTACGTATTATTGGCCGTCCGGAAGATCCGAATTCGACGACTCCCATCGATTTTTATGTTGATGATGTGAAAACCGTACCCGCTCCTAAGAAGGGGATGGTGATGCTCACGTTCGATGACAGCCTTGAGTCTCACTATTCAGTGGCATATAAGAAGCACATGAAGAAGCACGGATTCCCTGGGGTAGATGCAGTCATCACGGATGCAATATACGATGATGGCTTCCTCACACAGCCTCAAATGCGTGAGATGGTCAAAGATGGTTGGGATATGATCGCCCATCCAAATATTGGTGCAAAACCGTTTCCTCAATACCCTCCAAAAAAGCAAGAGGAAATAATGACAGAGTCGAAAAGTTGGCTCAAACGGTATGGCTATGATGGACACAAATACATGGCTGTCCCGAAGAATATCGTTGGGCCTAAAACATTCGACCTTGCGCAAAAGCACTTTGATCTAACACTATCGTTCGGCGCATCACCAAACGCACTACCGATAATCGAGAAGGATACAATCCTCTCACGGATGTACGGCGATGGAAATATCGCTCGGACGAAACAGATGGTTGACTATGCAGCAACGTACAAGCAGCTGTCGGTCTTTTTGTTCCATAAGATTGGTGCAGGAGGGTTTTCCGAGAAGAAGTTTGAATCTCTTCTTCAATATATTAAGCAAAGCAACGTTGAAGTCGTCACACTTACAGATCTAGCGAAGAAAGGTTTGTTTATCTGAAAAAACCCATTAGAAGGTGATAGACAGGGAAGTACTCAAGATATTTAAACCGAGTTCATTCAATTCGAAGATTATTTCATCACCCGCTTTGGAGGGTCACATATGAGTCGCTCTTTCCTGATTGGTCTTATCCTCGGTATTCTCCAAGGGATTTTTGAATGGCTTCCGATTTCGAGTGAAGGTAATATCACTCTCGTTTTCGCATTCTTCAACCTAGCATCACCAACGGAAGCAGTTGCATATGCCCTATTTCTTCATCTTGGGACTGCGGTTTCGGCGACGGCATACTATCGAGATGAACT
Organism: Haladaptatus sp. CMAA 1909; assembly: GCF_043952005.1. Lineage (NCBI taxonomy): Archaea > Methanobacteriati > Methanobacteriota > Halobacteria > Halobacteriales > Haladaptataceae > Haladaptatus > Haladaptatus sp. CMAA 1909. Next base: position 651,212 of record NZ_JBIOAV010000002.1, read on the forward strand.
TGTGAACGTCTTGGGGACGCTTCCAGACTGGCGGCCACAAAGTGCGTTCTCGGACGAGACAACCACACTCTCCTTTTTAGGAGTTGCAAGTCTCGCGTCTGGGATCGTCGGAATTATCGCGTATCTTGGGCTCGAACACGTTATTTCTGCGGTGACGGGCGGAACGTTCGTTGCGCTGATCGGTCTTCTGTTGGTTTGTACTGGCTTCTTACAGCGGTTTGCTGGTGGACTCTCTCTTGGAACGCGAGACGAGCCCAATCTCGTTGATGCAGTTCTCGTTGGATCCCTGCAGGGACTTGCAATTCTACCTGGCGTGTCTCGGTCAGGGACAACAGCAAGCGCGCTCCTCCTGCGAGGGCACGATGGCCCCAATTCATTCCGGCTTTCGTTTTTGCTTTCGATTCCTGCAGCTTTGGGAGGGGCCCTTATCGCGGTTCTAGATAGTGGTGGCATCCCATCACTCTCACCACTGGCGGCGTTCGTTTCCATTGTAACTGCGGCAGTGGTTGGCTACATCACGATTGATGGGTTAATGCGGCTTGTTGAACGAGTTTCATTCTGGGCGGTGTGTGTGGGGCTTGGTCTTCTTGCAATTATTGGAGGAGTACTGTTAACTGTTTAATGCTGCAATCGTTTACTACGAAGGATTACGGTTTCTTGTGCGGTGGTGCGGATCAACGATCAGTACCATTGCTATATCGCAGATCCAACTCTCATATCAAGTAAAAGAACAAGTCCAACGAATCCGAACAGAATTAGACTCCAAAACACAATAACCTGGTTTGACCACGCCCCTAAAGCAGTGATAAGGCCGATCCACACGGAGAGAATTGAAATACCTATGACCGACAACTGGACAGAAATTGTTGACATAGTAGCTAATCTGTTCATAGGGCACTGTCTAGTTTAGCTCCTCTTCGACAGGCGTTCGGTTGTTGAGCGATTGATGCGGTCGCTGATGGTTATAGTAATGCACAAACTGTTCAAGCCACCGCTGGACGCTCGGCCGACTGCCCACCCACGACGTATGGAAGCGGTCGATCCGCTGCTTGAGCGTGTGAAACCACTTTTCGATCAGGTTTCGCTCGGTGTCGTCGAGCCGACCGCTCAACCCGATCCGAAAGAGGGCAGTCCGATATCCATAGCCATCAACGAGAAACACGGCGTCCGAGAGATCGTGTTTCTCGGCCAATCCAGACAGAAACGCAGCCGCTTGATCAGTGCCATGCTGATCAAATACATCGATACCGAGCAGCAGTTTTGTTTCAGTGTCTATTGCAGCGTACACCCAAGACCATTCGCCACTGATTTTGACAGCGGTTTCGTCGACCGCGACCCGCCGTCGGCAGCGCCGACGGCGGGTCGGAAACGCTGTCAGATACCCGATGAACCCATTGAAAAATCGCTTGATGCGAACGTTTTACGCCGAGGAGCGCAAGAATCGATTTTGTTTCCCTGAGCGAACAACCGGTCGCGTGAAGCCGGACGGCGAACGCCCTAACGGGCGTCGCCGTCCGCTCACGCTCCCAACATTCAAGCGTAGCCGTCTCTAAACTCTTTTTGAGCAGGTTTGAGAGTAGCATGAATCACTAACTCTTCAACCTGCTCGTCCTTATCTAGACAGTGCCAAACGCGCCAAAATCCCAGAAAGCAGACTACTTTTCTCCAGTTGTTCGGCATAGCCGAATCCAGTCGTCGATTTCATCAACAGATGGCACGCTAAATACGCATCACGCACTTTGTAACTCTCCGAGCAAGATGCTAAATTGAGAGCGTAGATTTATCGCACTAGAAAACCAGTTAGTTCTATGAATAAACTCGGCATCAATAGTCAGTGGCTACTCACCGAAAGCCTCCGCGTTGGAACAATCCTCTTAATCGGCTTTCTCCTCGCCCATTTTCTCGACGAATTCATCGCAGCGTTCGGTATTGAACTCCTCTATGGACTACGGAGTACTCTCATCACAGTCATCCAAAATACCGCGCTCCTCACTGGATTACTCTATGTGATTACGAAGGGGATTAATACCTCTTCGTCATCCGCCAATCATCGTGGCGATTAGCGGTTAGAAAGCAGAAAACGGGCATCACGTGTCTTTTGTACGATCTGTAGCTACAATTTATATTATCTTCGGACTATTGACTAGACGCCATTTGTTATTGGTCAGTTTAAACATTTAGAACTGAGATAGTAGCTAAGGAACAGGATGGGGGCGATGAGAACAAAGACAAACCAAAGACCGGGGTCAAAGAGGATAGTTCCGACGGAACGATGAGGATAGTATATTTTTGCCCAGATCATCATTCCGATGAGGAGCATGCCAAGGACGGTAAGACCACCGAATGCCGGCCTTTCTTTAAGATATTCATTGAGAGAGTTGGTCATTTGATACCGATTATTTCTTTATTAGAAAGCGTTAAAAATCTATCATTGATCCGTCCTCGCTCATCTTCATCTGGGAGAGATGGAGTTTCTTAGACCCAAGGAGCAATAGAGAGCGTGTATTTAGCCGGTAAATCGTGATAGAACACCCGTAGATTGCCGTGTCTATTTCTTCTGGTCTTGTTGGTGGGCGATACGCTGTTGAGCGTCGGCAATGGCTTCTATCGCAACGAGAAATCGCCACAGTAAGTAGAGCGGAATGATGATTAGTGCGGGAAGCAGTCCAAGTAGAGGTGAACCCGCTAACAGAATTGAATATAGTAAAAATATGATATATAGAACAATTATCGTGGCAGCCCAACTTCGCGGAATTGACGGAGGTGACGAGTCAACCATATCTCCTCTCTATTCGCTGTTATCTTAACCATTCTCCTGACCGTTTCTTTTCACTCGCCGTCGAACACCACCTCTCCCTGTAACCGATACACACCCTCTATGCAACACGACTTGACGAACAGTATCCTCAGTTGAGAGTCTGGTCGATGATCGGATAACACTACGAACTGCGCATAGATTGGTTCGGGGGTCCCGGGGTGGTGTTACTTCCGCTTACGGAGATATGGAGAAGTAGAATGGCCGAGCGCTGATGTACCGAAAGCGGGTGACAGAGGACCGCTACCGGCAGAGCAGGAATTGGTAAACTATATTTAGCTATATAAAATTGTGATGCGACGGTCGTGAGCGATTCTCTTCCTTCGCCGGTTTCACGGCCGCTGTCTCTGAAGAATTTGGGAATACTATTTGGCCTCATCAACGCCGAATACAACGTATACCTTGTGTTGCTCTCGAAGAAGTCACAAATTGACTTACAGATGTAGTGTTGTAATGGCGTTCGGCGCGATCACTCGCAATTGACAACGGTGAGTCCGAAGGACGGCGGCCGACGGATGGATAACGAGGGGATCGGTTCGCCGATACCGGGATCAAATGCGGAACCGTCCCCACCGAAGCACGTCTCGGTAGCAGCGCGCGACGTGATGACGGGACTACCCCAAACCCAGCGTGTCGGAGCTCCGATCCGACATGTTGATGTTAACCTCGATGACGTTGGCGGTGCTCGTGACCATCTCCGGTATCGTCTCCTGGAACTGCGTTCCTTTCATCCGGCTCGTCGGCCCGGAGACGCTCAACGCCCCGAGGACGTTTCCGTCGCGGTCCCTGATCGGCGCACCGACCGCGCGCAACCCCTCGATCTCCTCCTCGTCGTTGTAGGAGTAACCGCGTTCGCGCGTCTCCTCGAGTTCTTTGAGAAGTTCGTCCCTGTCGGTGATGGTGTTCCGGGTTTTGGCCGGTAGGCCGTGAAAGTCGATTATCTCCGCGGTTCGTTCGGGCGAGAGTTGTGACAGTATCGCCTTCCCCGTCGCCGACGGGTGCAGATAGTCGGGTTTCTGTAACTTCGACGTCTGATACTCGTCCCCGACGGCCTTCTCGCCGCGTACCTTGAGCAGGCTGATTCGAAGGCCGTGTTGCTCAGTCGAGAGGTGCGCGTACTCGTTGGTCCGTTTGGCCAACTTCTCGACCTCCTTCTTCCCCACTTTGTAGAGGACGTGCTGGTTTCGGACGAACTCGCCGAGGAGGAGGAACTGAAGACTGAGTTCGTACGCGTCGCCGTTCTTGACGACGAGCCCGGTTTGTCGAAGTGTTGCAAGATGGTTGTACATCGTGGTTTTGGAGACGTCGAGGTGGTCGACCAAGTCGTCAACGGTCGCGTTACGTAGCTCCTCCAGAGCCCGTATCACGTTCACCGCCGTCACAACGGTACTCAACGACCGTGATGGCGACCCGTTGTTCGGTAGTTTGCTCATACCATCACTGTGCAAACGACCGTTATAGTTGTTTGCATATGTTGCAATCCCAAGGGAGAAGGTAGTACGTGTGTTTTCGTCCGGCTATGACTCGTCTAACCGTCCCATTACCGACCGACGGAGCTCGAGCCCCGGGTGCAAATCATCTTAGGGCGGCGTGATTTCCCGACGTTACGCGGGGGAAGTCGGAGTATTGAAATCGAACACCAACGGTTGAATCCGACACATATGGAGAGAAACAAGTCCACATACCACTTCTAGACGCCGGTTGCAACTATCTACGACGCAACGAATCGGCGTCCATCGTCGAGTTCGAAGTCCGATTCGGCTAGTAGTCGCTCGCCAGTTCCGCCAGCGTCGTCGCGAGTATATCGGTCGCTGCGGCGCAATCGTCCCAGTCGGTCCATTCGAGTGGATTGTGCGACAGGCCGTTCCGCGAGGGGGCAAATAGGAGCACGGTGTCGGTCACCGACGAGACGTTTGCAGTATCGTGCATCGCTGCGGAGTGCATCTTCTGTGCCCCGATATCGAGCATTTCAACCGCATTCAATGCCACTTCGACACACCTGTCAGCCATCCGGCTGGGCCGCTGGTCACGGTACCGGTTGAATTCGGTTCGAACCGGAGCACGGCGTTCGAGACGCGTGAGCGACTGTCGGGCGCGGTCCGCGAGCGCGTTCATCGACTCGTATTCGACGTCGCGGATGTCCATGTGGAGTTCGACGTACCCCGGAACGATGTTGCGAGCGTTCGGCGCGACGTCGCACCGGCCTACCGTTCCGACGGCCGTCGGACTGGTGGAGGCGACCACTTCTTCTGCGGCGCGACGAAAGTCGACGATGAACTCGCTCGCGGTCGTGAGCGCGTCGGACCGTTCGTCCATGGGCGTCGCGCCCGCGTGGTCGGCCTCGCCGACGACTTCGACCCTGCAGTTCGTGATGCCGGTGATGGCGTCCACGACGCCGACCTGATTCCCGGCCGATTCCAACGTCGTTCCCTGTTCCACGTGCAGTTCCGCCCAGGCAGACCATTCGTCCGCGTGAACATCGTCGTCGCCCGCAAAGCCGACGTTCTGCAGGTGCGTCCCGAGTGTGCGCCCCTCGTCGTCAGCGAGTGACAGCGCCTCCTCGGGCGTTCGAACGCCGGCGGCGACAGACGACCCGAGCAATCCGAAGGAGAACCGTGCGCCCTCCTCTTCGGTGAACGAGACGACCTCGACCGGCCGGCGGAGGTCCGCGTTCGAAGCTTGCAGCGTTCGGACGGCTTCGAGCGCGGCGTAAACGCCGAGCGGTCCGTCGAAGATACCCCCCTCGGGAACGGAATCGAGATGACTCCCGGCCGCCACGGGCGCGGCATCGGGGTCGGCTCCCTCCGGCGTCCACCGCCCGACGATGTTTCCGACCGCATCGACGCGCACGGAGAGCCCGGCGTCTTCGAGCCGCGAGACGAAGAACTCCCGTGCGCGCCGGTCCGCGTCGCTTCCTGTCAGTACCGTCCGCCCGTGTCCTTCATCGACGTCGATGGCACCGAACTGGCCGTTCCGTTCGACGTCGCGACGAAGGCGTTCCTGGTCAACCTGCATACCTCCGCTCAATCGAAATGAGGGGTAATAAACGCAGTGTATCGCCCGGATAACTACCGGTAGCGCCGTCGAGTCGATGGCCGCCCTACCGACGGCGCGGCCGCTCTGAACCCAGCGGCGAGTCACGTCCGAGTGCAGCGATCAGAGCGTTCGAACGGTACGAGCGACGACGTCGACCCCGATAGCGAGGGAATCCTCGTCGATATCGAATCGCGCCGTGTGATGGCCGTGCGGGTTGCTCGCGCCGATGCCGACGTAGGTCGCTTCACCGCCGTTCTCCTGTACGCGACGGATGAGGTACGACGCGTCCTCGCTCCCGCCCATGTCGGCGCGTTCGACGACGGTGGAGACGGTGTCGACATCGGCCGCCGCGGCCGTGACGGCCTCGATCATCGGATCGTCGGCCGTAAACGTCGTCGTCTTCCCGTAGAGGCCGGTTCGAAGTTCCACGTCGTGCATTCCGGCCGCGTGTTCGACGACGCGGCGCGCTTTCTCCAACATGTAGTCGTTCAGGTCCGCCGAGCCGCCGCGAACCTCGACGCGCATCCGGACCTCCTCGGCGACGATGTTCTGCGGATTCGGCGAGTGAACCTTCCCGACGTTGATCCGGGTCGCGCCGTCGGAGTGGCGAGGGATGGCATAGAGGTTCTGAATCGCCGTCGTCGCGGCCTGTAACGCGTTGCGTCCCTCGTTTGGCGCGTTTCCAGCGTGACTCGGGGCACCCTCGAACGTCACGTCGAGTTTCGCGTTCGACAGCGGGTTCTCGTACGCCGCGACGACCATTCCAGTCTCGTTACCGAGTCCGAGGTGAAGCGCGAGGAAGTATTCGACGTCGTCGAGGTGGTCGGTCTCGCTCATCGGTTTACCCCCCCGTCCGCCCTCCTCCGCGGGTTGGAAGAACAGTTTCAACGTCCCGTCGAAACCGCCGTTCTCGTCGAATTCGCGTGCGATACCGAGACCGATGGCTGTATGGCCGTCGTGGCCACACGCGTGCATTTCGTTCGGATGGGTGCTCCCGAACCCGTCGCGGGCGGGGCGGTGGTCGTCGTCGGTAGCCTCGCTGCGTTCGAGGGCGTCCATGTCGACTCGGACACCGACGGTCGGTCCCGACCCGTCTCCGTACGACTTCTCGGCGACGAGTCCGGTGATATCGTCCATTCGATCGATGAACGACTCCGGTGCACCTTCCTCACGGGCGCGAGCGACCGCGTTCGCGATGTCGGCCTCGTCCGGAACGCCGAGGCGAGCGTCCTCGGCGACGGCGTCCGTACCGAGATGAAGGGTGTAGTCGCGTTCGTCGAGTTCGTGTGCGATGAGCGCAGTCGTACGGAACTCCTTCCAACCGGATTCGGGATTTTTGTGCAGGTCTCTGCGTAGCTCTCGTAGGGTGAGCGGTCTGGCATCTGCCATGGCCCTACAACAAAGTTCGACTATTAAACTGCTATGGGACAGGTAATCGTAACGAAACGTATCGAAACGAGGCCGTGCCTCCAACAAAACAATTATATAATCTATCTCCATGTGCTAAGATAGACCACACCAAAATGTGTGAATCGAAGTAGGTATACGTAGACATGAAAGAAGATGACATAATCGAATACAACCTGAATAGACGGCAGTTCGTCGGCGTCGCCGGCGTGCTGGCCGGGACTGCGCTCGCGGGATGTTCCGGAAAGTCGGACGACGGCGATAACAGCGGCGGAGACGGCAACGGTGGCGGCGGCGGTGGCGGAAACGGCAAGAAGACGCGGTTGAACGTCGCCATCTCCGCGGAAGTGTGGAACTTCGATCCCGCGCTCTGGACGGACACCGCCACGAGTACCGTCGGCGGCCTCATCTTCGACGAGGTCATCGAACTGACGCCCGACGAGAAGCTGAAGCCGGGACTCGTGACGGAAGTGCCGGAACCGAAGAACGGCGGAAAAGCGTTCGAGTACACGCTCCGCGACGGAATCACGTTCCACAACGGCGACGACGTGACCATCGAGGATTTCAAATACTCCGTCGATTGGATTCTGAACCCCGAGAACAACTCCCCCATCAAGAGCCGCATGCCGTTCGTGGAGAGCAGCGAAATCGTCGGCGACCGGACCCTCCGGCTGAACACGTCGAAGCCCTTCGGGACGCTCAACTGGTGGCTCACACGGAGTCTGGAAGGAATCGTCCCGAAGGATTCGCGCGGCGAGACGCAGGACGGGAAGGGACCGAGCGGCCTCGCGACGAAATTGACGAACGATCCGAGCGGCGCGGGAACCGGCCCGTACGAGTTCGTCGAGTGGAAGAGCGGAAGTCACGTCCTGTTGAAGAAAAACGAGAACTACTGGATGGACGGCATCCCGTCGGTCGATGAAATCAAGTTCGACTTCATCGGGGAGAACTCCACGCGCCTCGCCAACCTCCGCTCCGGCACGATAGACCTCACGAACAAGGTTCCGCCGAAGGATTTCGAGGGGCTGAAGGGCCAGCCGGACATAACGGCGGAATCGGTTCCCGGAAACCTCACGCAGGTGCTCTACGTGAACCTCATGGAAGCGGAGGGCAACCCGATGAGCAACGTCAACAACCGGCGGGCGGTGCTCTACGGCATCGACGGCGACGAGATTCTGGACGAAATCTTCCAAGGACAGGGCGTCGTCCAGAAAGGTCCGTGGTACCCCGACAGCGAGTGGACGTCGCCGAAGCTCAAGGAGATGAAACTCTACGACCCCGACAAAGCACGCTCGGAACTCGAAAAAGCGGGCAATCCCGACGGCTTCGAAATGGACATCATCGCCACCAAGGGCTCGTGGTTCAAGGACGAAGCCGTCGTCATCCAGAATCAGCTGTCCAACATCGGCATCGATGTGAACGTCACCGCCGTGGACAAGTCGACCCTGTTGAACGAGGTTTACAGCACGAACACGTGGCACGCCGCCATGGAAGACTGGGGACAGTCGATTCCGGTCGTGACGTCGTGGCTGGAGGCAGGCTACGCGAACAACAACCACAACCACAACAACTGGCACCACCAGGCGGACGACCTGATGGACATCTACGCCCCGAGCGGACCGGAACCGCCGGCTGACGCCGAGGGAGACTACTCGAACGGACACGAGTGGTACGTCGCACAACTGCGCGAAGCGCAGGCCGCGACGGACGAAAAGACCCAGAAAGAGATCGTCTACCGTCTCCAGGAGTATCTCGTCGAACACGCGATTCAGATCGACATCGCGTACGTGAACAAGCTCGAAGCGTGGAGCAACTCGGTCAAGAACTACGATATCGGGACGTTCGTCGACAAGTACCGGGACATCGAGATCGGTGAGTAAACGTATATAACCATGGAATTCGATCCAGAGGGAGTGAACGAATGAGTCTATGTAGAACCGCTGCGGTGGTGATCGGTCGATGAGCATGGGACGCTACGTCGCAAAACGCCTGCTGCTGACGATACCAGTACTGCTCGGTGTCAGCGTCGTGGTGTTCGCGCTGGTTCACCTCGCACCGGGTGGCCCCGTCCGCGTGATGCTCGGGCCGCTCCAAGACGAAAAGCTCGTCAGCCAAATTCGACACGACATGGGGTTGGACCAACCGGTGTACGTCCAGTACGGGCTCTGGATGGCCGATGCCATACAGGGCGACCTGGGAACGTCGTGGACCGTCCAACAGGGGGCGCCAGTGACGGACCTCATCGTGGAGCGACTGCCGCTGACGGTCGAACTCTCGATACTCAGCATGATGATGGCGATACTCATCGCCATTCCTACCGGCATCATCAGTGCCGTGCGCCAGGACCGGATCGAGGACCACGCGGCGCGTATCGCCGCGTTGACCGGTATCTCCATCCCCGATTTCTGGCTGGGGATCATCCTCATCATGGTGTTCGCGGTCCAGTTCTCGTTCCCGTGGGCGACAGGCGGTTGGACGCCGCCGTGGGTCGACCCGGTGGCGAACCTCCAGCAGTTGGTACTACCCGTGATTACGCTCGGAACGGCATACTCCGCGCTCATCGCGCGGATGATGCGCTCGGAGATGCTCGACACGCTCAGCCAAGATTACATCAAGACGGCGAAAGCGATGGGTATCAGCAGCCGCGAAGTGATACTGAAAGACGCCACAAAGAACGCACTCATCCCGGTCGTCACCGTCATCGGCGTCGGCCTGGGACAGCTGATGAACGGGGCGATTCTAACGGAGACCGTATTTAATCTCCCGGGAATCGGGAAGCTCCTGATCCTCGCCATCGACCGGCGGGATTACCGCATCATTCAGGCGCTCATCCTGTTCATCTCGATGGTGTTCGTCTTCGCGAACCTCGCGGTCGACGTACTCTACGCCTACCTCGACCCCAGAATCCGATACGGCGGGAGGAACTAACGATGGCAACGAAAGACCACGCAGAGGCGGACGAGTTCGACGCTGGATCGGCCCCCGGGACGCATCACTCGCAGCTCCAGATGTTCTGGAAGGAGTTCCGGCGCAACAAGCTATCACTGATCGGCGGTGGAATAATCGGCACGATGGTTCTCCTCGCGCTGTTCGCACCCTACGTCGCCCCGCACGACCCGACCGCACAGTTCGAGGCACCCGAGGGCGAACACAACCCGATGCCGATGGGCACCGAGATGATAGTCGAAAACGAGAACGGCGAGGCGGTCGGATCGATGACCGCCTACCTCGGAACTGACCATCACGGCCGCGATATCCTCTCGCGCATCCTCTACGGCTTGCGCACACTGATGACGGTGTCGCTCGGCGTCGTCTTTTTCGCCATGCTCATCGGCGTGAGCGCGGGTGCGATAGCCGGCTACTACCGGAACACGTGGATCGACGAAATCATCATGCGGTTCATGGACATCCTCTTTTCGTTCCCGAGCCTCATCCTCGCCATCGCGGTGCTGGGCGTACTGGGCGTCGGGGAGACGGAATACGCGTCGTTCGTGCTCCCGAACTTGGTGAAGATAATCATCGTCATCGGCGTCGTCTACATTCCGAGTTTCGCCCGCGTCATGCGCGGGTCCGTGCTCAAGGAGATGGAGGAGGATTACATCGACGCCGCCAAGGCGCTCGGGGCGAGCGACCGACACATCCTCATGAAGGACATCGCCGTGAACACGTTGCCGACCGTGGTCGTTCAGGGCACGTTGTACATGGGAACGGCCGTGCTGGCGAGCGCCGCGCTGTCGTTTCTCGGTCTCGGCATCCAGCCTCCGAAGGCGAGTCTCGGGTTGATGCTGTCGAACGCGCGAGGCTACCTCTACAGCGGCGAGTGGTGGTACTCGGTGTTCCCGGGCGCGGTCATCGTGCTCACCATCCTCGGGTTCAACCTGCTCGGTGACGGGCTACGTGACGCACTCGATCCGCGGTACACGGAGGAAACGAGAGAATGAGCGACCCGATACTGTCGGTTCGCGACCTCGTCACGCGGTTCTACACGGACGAAGGGACGGTGAAAGCCGTCGACGGCTCCTCGTTCGACCTCCACGAGGGCGAAACCCTCGGCATCGTCGGCGAGAGCGGGTCCGGAAAGAGCGTTACCGCGCTCTCCGTGATGCAACTCGTCGACGACCCCGGACGCATCGAACGGGGAAGCGTCCTCTACGGCGGCGACGATCTATTGGACAAGAGCGAAGCGGAGATGCGCGCGATACGGGGCAACGAGATATCGATGATGTTCCAGGACCCGATGACGAGCCTGAACCCGGTGTTCACCATCGGTCAACAGATCAGCCGCGTCATCCTGCGACATCAGGACGTTTCGAAGCGAGAAGCGCGCGAGCGCACCGTCTCACTCATGAAAGACGTGGGGATTCCGGAACCGGAGGCTCGCGTCGACAGCTATCCGCACCAGTTTTCGGGCGGAATGCGCCAGCGGGCGTTACTCGCGATGGCGATCTCGTGCGAACCGGACGTGCTCATCGCGGACGAACCGACGACGGCGCTCGACGTGACCATCGAGGCACAGATCTTCGAAGTGCTCGACGACCTTCAGGAAAAGTACGGCATGAGCATCATCCTCATCACGCACGATCTCGGCGTCGTCGCCGGCACCTGCGACCGCGTCGCGGTCGCGTACGGCGGTCGCATCGTCGAACGCGCGAGCGTGGACGACCTCTTCGAGAATCCGCGCCACCCCTACACGCGCGGGTTGATGCGTTCGCTGCCGACGCTGCGGGGAGAACTGGACCGGTTGGTCCCGGTCAAAGGCGACGTGCCGAACCTCGCCGCCCTGCCGTCGGGGTGTTCGTTCCATCCGCGATGTCCGCACGCGACGGACGCGTGTCGCGAGTACGACCCGGAACTGCGGTCGGTCGAACCGAATCGCGAGGCCGCCTGTATCCACGCCCGTGGATACGGCCCGACATCGAACGAGACGGAAACCGGTCCGCGTACCGAAACCGCGGCCGATGGAGGAGTAATCGATGACTGACGACTCACTGGTAGAGGTGAGCGGACTGCGCAAGCACTTCGTTCAGAACGATGGACTGATCGACCGACTGATGGGCGCGGAGGAGCGCATCAAGGCCGTCGACGGCGTCGACTTCGAAATCGAACGCGGCGAGACGCTCGGACTCGTTGGCGAATCCGGAAGCGGAAAGTCCACGACGGCACGGTCGCTCCTGCGCCTCGACGAGCCGACGGCGGGGACGGTTCGCTACGACGGAACCGACCTCACCGACCTGTCGGATGGGGAGATGAAGGCGATGCGAAAGCGCATCCAGATGGTGTTTCAGGACCCCGCATCCAGTCTCAATCGTCGAAAGACCATCTCACAGCTGCTCAAACAGCCGATGGAGATTCACGGGCTGTACGAGGGCGAACGCGACGAGCGCGTCGACGAACTGATGGAGACGGTCGGCCTTCCGCCGCAGTTCTCCAATCGGTATCCCCACGAATTCTCGGGCGGGCAGCGCCAGCGCGTCGGTATCGCCCGCGCGCTGGCGGTCGATCCGGAGTTCATCGTCGCCGACGAACCCGTCTCGGCGCTCGACGTCTCCATCCAAGCCCAGGTACTCAACTTGTTGATGGACCTGCAGGACGAGTTGGATCTGACGATCCTGTTCATCGCCCACGACCTCAGCGTCATCCGCCACGTCTGTGATCGCGTGGCGGTCATGTATCTCGGCGAGATCGTGGAGGTGGCTGACGGGTCGGACCTCTTCGAAAGTCCACAACACCCGTACACGAAGTCGTTACTCCGCGCGATTCCGGAACCGGATCCCGACCTCGCCCGCACGCGAACGGCGTTGGAGGGGGAAGTCCCCTCGCCGCTCGACCCGCCGTCAGGGTGTTCGTTCCACTCTCGCTGCCCGAACGCTACGGAGGAGTGCAAGACGACTGCCCCGTCGCTGGATGCGATACCCGGGGCGAACGACGGGCACAAGGCGGCGTGCATTCACGTCGACGAGTTCGAGTACGGAACGGGCTTCGTCGCCGAGGACGCGGTCGTCGACGACAGGTTCAGCATCGAGGGCTTCGACCACGCCGACGAACCTGTCGCGGACGGCGGACGGCCGGGTAACGAATGAAAGTCGCGCTGAAGCCGATGATTCGGCTTGTCCTCACGTTCGCCATCGTGTGGTTCTACAGCGCCCTGCTCACGCCACTCGATTCGGGGGTCCGCTTTCTCGCCATCGTCGTGCTCGCCATCCCGACGTGGCTCGTCGTGAGTCGGGCGCTCTTCACGGACGACGACCGGTCGCCGTTTCGGTTCCGTCGCGACACGGAGTGACCGGGAACCGACCCGGGTCGCCGTTGTTACGCTTACACGATACACTGTGTGTAGAGAGGCTCGGAGCGGATTCGGTTTCGCCTACCGCTCGATACGATACGGAAAAACGCTATTCTTAAGTGGGGAGTGGTCAGAATAGGCAGTAGAGAGGCATTTAGGACAACACATATGCTTGACGATAGTATAGAGAACGAGACGAGGTGACGAGGCCACGTAGGATGCAAGCCAACCGTTGGACCGTCGTCGTTTTGACGATCCATTGCATTACACCCCTACCATTGTAATTTAGATGTGGGAACGTTAGGAACCGCGGTCGCCTCGGCAGTTTCGAGGACGATAGCGGTCGACGAACCAAGGGACGATTCCCGACCGGTACCGAGAGTACGAACGAACCGGAGAACCCGTCGCACCGTTTAGAATTACTAAACGAGTTCAGTCGGATCTGAGTTCCAGTTCTACCTGCTTCGCGGTACTCAACACCTGGCCGGTGATGTCCTCCTCGAAACGCCGGCCGTTGAGTACCTCCGCCCGTCCGACTACGGAGATGGCTCCCTCGCGCTCGTCCTCGTTACTGCGGACGGGAGCGGCAACGCCGTTGACTCCTTCGATTCGTTCCTCCCGACAGTAAGCGACGCCGTCACCGCGGACGCTTCGAAGTTGTGCGTCGAGCGTCTCCCGGTCGGTTATCGTTTGGGGTGTTCGCGCGGGCAACCCGTGTCGTCGAACGCACTCCTCGACACGTTGGTCGGGCATCGAAGCGAGAATCGCCTTTCCAGCGGCGGTCGCGTGGAGCGGCAGTTGGTCGCCATCGACCGACGGCGGCGACCACGTGTCGGAACTCACCGCGTGATAGACACGAGTCCCGCGGCCCTCCTCCTCGATGAAGAGGCCGACCCATTCCCCGGTCGTCTTCGAGAGGTTGTCCAAGTAGGGTTTCGCAACACGGAACAGGTTCGACCGCTCCCGCGTCCGTTCGCCCGTCGCGAGCGCGCGCAAGGTGAGGTCGTATCGGCCGTCGATTTTCTTCACGTATCCCAAACTGCGAAGCGTCGTCAGGTGATTGTGGACGGTTCCCTTCGTCGCGTCCATTCTGGTGGTCACGTCGGTCACGCCGAGCGGCCCATCGGTCGCGAGAATTTCTATGAGCGCGAACGACGTCCGCGTCGCCTTCACCGGATACCGATTCGGTTCGTCCATGAGCGTACATCGCAAGAGTGCCATTTATATTTGTTCACCGATGCTAAACTAGCAGTTTGAATTCATACCGAATGATGATTTATGTTCTGTCGAAGACGGGCGTTCACCGACTTTTCGAACGTATCCACACGAAAACCGAAGTGTGAGACCCTCACGGACCCGTTTTGTCCTCCTAAACATACCAGTATGCTATCCGTAATTTTCTGCTAAATTGAAGACTTTTCCATAGCGTGAGCCAGTTCGGGAAACATTAAAAACAATGGAGGACATCGATAACGAAAGAACGGCATGAAACACGTAGCAGTGGATATCGGCGCTAACGGCGGCACGGTTTTCGCCGGAAGCATCGAAACCGGCCGACTGGACGTGGCCGAGATTTACCGGTTCGACAACAGGCCCACGGAGACGAACGGTCGATACGTTTGGGAGCTATCGAGGCTCCTCGATGGCATCGAAACCGGCCTCTCGTTGGCCGCCGAAGAACTCGACGGAGTCGACACGGTCGGAATCGACACGTGGGGACTCGATTTCGGACTGCTCCGCGACGGCGAGCCGATGGGCGACCCGTACTCCTACCGCGACCCGGCGGTGAGCGAAACGCGCGATGTCATCACCGATGCCGTCGGAAAGCGGTCGATATTCGACGCCACCGGACTCAACCACTGGAACACCCCGAACACGCTCTGGCAGTACCACGCGCTCGCCGAAAACGAACCGGACCGTCTCGCCGACGCGGACCGCCTGCTGATGATGCCGCAGTTGCTGACGTATCTCCTCGGCGGCGACCCCGTCACGGAAGTCACCGTCGCCTCGACGACGCAGATGTTGGACCCTCGGCGACGGACGTGGAACACCGACCTCTTAAACGACCTCTCGCTCCCGACCGAACCGCTGCCGCCGCTCCGGGAACCGGGAAGCACGGCCGGAACGGTGTCGGCGGAGTACCTCCCGTCGGAACCGGAACTGGTCCTCCCGGCGAGCCACGACACGGCGGCGGCCGTCGCCGGAATGCCGCTTTCGGACGGTGCGGCGTTCCTCAGCACCGGGTCGTGGTTCATCCTCGGACTCGTCGCCTCGCGACCAAACCGCTCGGCGGCGGCCTACGAGGCCGGACTCTCCAACGAACTGGGCTTCGACGACACCGTCCGTCTGCTGAAGAACGTGAACGGGTTCTTCCTGCTCGAAGAGTGTCGATGGGCGTGGGAGGAACACGGCGAGTCGGCGTCCTACGAGGAGTTGATAGCCGCCGCTCGCGACGTACCTGCAAAGATGACCCTCATAGATCCTGACGCGGAGACGTTTAGCATCGACGGCGAGATGCCGGAGCGGATAGCCGACTACTGCCGGGAGACGGGACAAGCGGTTCCGGAAACGAAGGGCGAAACCGTCCGCTGTCTCCTCGATAGCCTCGCGGTGAAAACGGCCGTCGCGCTCGACGAGATCGCATCCGTGACCGGTCGTGACCCGTCCACGCTCCACGTCGGCGGCGGCGGCGTTCGAAACGAACTGTTCTGCCGAACCCTCGCTGACGCGACCGGGAGGGTGGTCCGTGCGGGACCGACGGAAGCCACGGCGACGGGCAACCTCCTGACGCAGGCGGTCGCCGCCGGGTCGCTTCCCGACCTCGAAACGGGCCGCGAACTCGTCGAAGCGACGACGAATATTCGCACGTACGAACCGACGAGCAGCGGATGGGACGACGCAAAGACGACGATGCGCGAACTGGCGTCCCGGTGAACCAACGGCGGGTCCACTCCGCTTCAGCGCGAGGTGTAGCCGCCGTCGACGCGGACGATTTCGCCGGTCGTGTACGCGGACGCCTCGCTTGCGAGGTAAACGACGATTCCGCGGAGGTCGTCCGGTCGTCCGAGGCGTCCCATCGGCGTGTTGTCCACCCACTCCCGTTCCATCTCGGGGTCGGCTTCGAGGACCTCCTCGACGAGGTCGGTCCGCATGTACCCCGGCGCGATGGCGTTGACCCGAACGCCGCGGTCGGCCCACTCGACGGCCATCGACTTCGTCACCATCAACACGCCCGCCTTCGACGCGTTGTATCCGACCTGCGGCTGCGGAACGTTGACGTTGTACGCCGACATCGAGGCGATGTTGACGATGCGTCCCCCGTCCCGATCGAGCATTCGGCGACCGACGTGTTTCGCACAGAGGAACACGCCCGAGAGGTTCACGTCGAGCGTCTTCTGCCACGTCTCGTACTCCATCTCCTCGGCCGGGGCGTTCGCGGCGATGCCGGCGTTGTTTATCAGCACGTCTATCGGTCCGAGACGATCCGCTACCGTCCCCACCATCGCTTCGACTTCGGCTTCGTCCGTCACGTCCACCTCGACGGCGGTGGTATCGACGCCGATTTCTTCGAGTTCCGAGGCCGTCGCTTCCGCGGTTTCGATATCGACGTCGACTATCGCCACGTCGGCACCCGCCTCCGCGAGTGCGTCCGCCATCTCCTTCCCGAGTCCGCGGGCCGCTCCCGTCACGATGGCGGTCTCTCCGTCAAGTGCAAATCGGTCTAGTATGCCCATTCGTCCCGAATACTGTTCGTTCATCCATAGTAAATATTTCGCAGGTATTAGCGGAGACAATGTGCGGGTGAACGCGACCGGAACCCGAACATCCGTGCGGCGGCGCTACCGGGGGGGAGAAGATTTAACCGCCAGTCCCGAGATATCAGTCATATCCGCCTATGAAAGCAGCAGTACTGACGGATACCGGTTCCGTCGCCATCGAAGACCGAGAGAAACCGAACCCGGGAGCGAACGACGTCCTCGTCCGAGTGAACGCCTGTGGCGTCTGCATGACCGACTATCACATGTATCACGGGACGTTTCCCGTCGACTTCCCGACGGTTCCGGGCCACGAGAGTTCGGGGGAAGTCGTCGCCGTCGGCGACGACGTGTTGGACGTCGACGTCGGGGACAGGGTCGCCATCAACCCCTCCATTCCCTGCAACCGATGTCAGGCATGCGTGAGCGGGAACGAGAACCTCTGTGAGAACTTCACCTCCATCGGCGGCGCGGCCGACACCATCATCGACGGGGCGTTCGCCGAATACGTTCGTGCGCCCGCGGGGTACGTCGAATCCATCGGGGACGTTCCGTATCGGACGGCCGCGTTCGCCGAACCCCTCGCCTGCTGCATTCACGCCGTCGATCAGGTATCCCTCGAATCCGGCGACACGGTCGTCATCATCGGCGCGGGACCCATCGGCCTGCTCCTCGCCCAGACCTTCCGCGCGAGCGGCGCGGGAACGGTCGTCGTCTCGGAACCCGTCGACGAACGGCGCGAACTGGCGCTCGAAACCGGTGCCGACGAAGTCGTCGACCCCGTCGAAACCGAGTTGGCGTCCGAACTCGACGACCTCGTCGATAGAGTCGACATCGCCGTCGAAGCCGTCGGCCTCCCGGAGACCATCGAAACGGCCCTATCGCTGCCGTCCGCGGGCGGGACGACGCTCGTCTTCGGCGTCCCGCCGCAGGGAACGACCGTCGAAATCGACCCGTTCGACGTCTACTACGACGAACTCGAACTCGTCGGGACGTTCTCGCTCACCCCGAACGACTTCGCTCGCGCCGTCACGTTCCTCCGAAACGGGCGAATCGACGTCGATTCGCTCGTCACCGACGAGTACGACCTCGACGGACTTTCGGACGCGTTCTCGCAGATGGAGGACAAGGAGGGGTTGAAGAAGATGATCTACCCGAACGACGACCGATGACGCTCAGCGACTGTCCAACCGCCAACTGTCGATGGGGACCTGCCCGCCGTCGACGCGCAGTTCGTGGCCGTTGATGTAGTCGCTGGCGGGCGACGCGAGGAACGTCGTCGCTTTCGCGACGTCCTCGGGGTCGGCGAACCGCCCGAGCGGGTTGTTATCGAGTATCTGATTCCGAACGTCGTCGCTGAACTCCTCCGTCATCCGGGTGTTCACCCATCCCGGCGCGACGGCGTTGACGCGGACGCCCTCCCGGCCGAGTTCGAGCGCGAGGCTCTTCGTCAACCCGAGCAGGCTGAACTTTCCGACGTCGTAGGCGGGCGACATTCCGACGCCGTTCTTCGTGTGAATCGACGTGACGTTGATTATCTTCCCGTATCCGCGCTCGACCATCCCGTCCACGACCGCTCGGATGCAGTTCAACGACCCGTTGAGGTGGACGTCGATGTTCAACTCGAACGTGTCGTCGTACGCCTCGTCGAGGAACGGTCCGGCGTCGCCGACGCCCGCGTTGTTCACGATGATATCTATCGGTCCGAGACGCTCCGCGGCCGTCTCCACCATCGCTTCGACTTCGGCTTCGTCCGTCACGTCCGCGCCGATGCCGATGCACTCGACGCCCATGGCACGAATCTCGTCGGCGGTTTCCTCGGCGACATCCGGGTCCACGTCGTTGACGACGACGTCGGCACCGTTGGTCGCGAATCGTTTCGCCGTCTCTCTACCCATACCGCGGCCCGCACCGGTGACGAGCGCGGTCCGCTCGGACAAGTCACAGTCCATGTTCGGAGTGACCGAGTTGAGCCATATATTTGTTTCGCGAATTCACGAAGGAATAGGGGCCGCGATCGGTTGTAGTAAGGGCAATGCTTAATTATGAGTAATGGAATTATTCGCGTGGATAACTGTCGACGGAAACCGGTACCGAAGCCATCGACATCCCGCCGGACGGTTCGGTCGATATCGACGGCGTTTCGTCTAACGCGCACGCGGTCGATGCGACGAACCCGGCCGAACGCCTGCGGGGGACTGACCATCACCAGACACGGACAATGAACACGAGCAATCGAACCACGGCAACGGAGCCGACCAATGACGAATAGGACGCGCCGCGACTTCCTCGCGGTCGCCGGGACGAGCGCGGCAGTCGGCCTCAGCGGCTGTACGCGAGGCGGAGAGGCCTCGTCGGGGAGCAATACGAAGACGGTGGACCCGACGAGCGGCGACGCGAAGATCGACCTCTCCGAGTACACCGGCGCGAACATCGAGTGGAAGCAACACGAGGGGACGACCATCAACGTCGGAGCAGTCCAACACGCGTGGATAGACAACATCCGGCCGCTCGTCCCGCTGTTCGAGGAGTTGACGGGCATAAACGTGGTGTGGAACATCCTCCCAGAACAGCAGTTCCGGACGAAGCGGCTGACCGACGTGAGCACCGGAGCCGGGAAGTTCGACGTCTTCTTCATGGACCAAGTCGTCAACCAGTTCCGCGAAGCGGGGTGGCTCCAGTTCCTCGACCCGTACTTCGAACGCGACGACCTCTTCGACGAGAAGTGGTATCAACCGAACGACCTCCTCGGCGTCTGCCGCGAGGCGTGCCACGGGGCCGGTCGGACGAAGCACTGGACGGGCATGCCGATAACCGTCGAGGTTCACACGATGTTCTACCGGAAGGACCTCTACGAGAAACACGGCCTCTCGGTGCCGAAGACGACCGACCAGTTCCTCCACAACGCGAAGGTCATTCAGGAGCAAGAAGAGGGCATGTCGGGACTCGTCAACCGCGGGCAGAAGGGGTACGGCATGAACGTCTACACGATGGACGCGTGGATTCGGGAGTACGGCGGGAGCCTCTGGAAGCGGTACCCGGACGAGTCCGGCCTCGACACCGACGTGGCGAAGCGGGCGTGTCGGTACTACGTCGACGCGTTGCAGAAGTACGGCCCGCCGTCCATCGGGACCATGACGTGGTCGGAGGTGGTCGCGGCCATGCAAGGCGGCAACGCCGCGCACGTGATGAACGACGCGAACCTCTTCTGGGGAAGCTTCGCCGACTCCTCCCCCGACGGGGGCGAAATCGGCGTCGCCAAGATGGTGACGCCGACGACGAAGGGAAGCAAGTTCGCGCCGGGCGCGTTCACGTGGCAACTGTCCACGTCGAAGGCCGCGCGACACCCCGAGGCGGCGTTCCTGTTCATGCTGTGGGCGACGTCGAAGCCGACCCAACGGTGGATGTCGATTCAGCGGAACGCGTCGTTCCCGACGCGCCAATCCATCTGGTCGAAGAAGGCGTACAAGAAAAAGTACGGGAAGACGTTCAGTCGCGTGTCGCTGGAATCGCTGAGTGACGCGGTGACGGAACCGTACGACGCGATGTACCCCGTCTGGGCACAGAAGTACTCCATCCAGCTTCAGAAGGCCATCACCGGCGGCAAGTCCGTCGAATCGGCCCTCTCGAAGTCCGCACAACAGGCCGAACTCATCGTCCAGCAGGATTGAACCATGATACGAACACGTACCCACCGCAAATCGACGGACCATACCACCGAACCATGAGCATCGACACCCAAACGCGAACGGAGCAAGGAACGCAAGACGAGGGTCGGTCACTCTGGAACGAGTACCTCCCGGTGTGGCTCTCCACGCCGATGGTGCTCGTCGTCCTCCTCATCACGGTGTTCCCCGGAATCTACGACCTGTACCTCAGTCTCGTCAACTACAACTACGTCAACCCGGAACGAATCGGCACGTTCGCCGGACTGCACAACTTCAGGGTCATCTTCACCGACCCCGTCGTCTGGAAGTCCATCACGGTGACGGCGATATTCGTGACGTGCGCGCTGCTCCTCGAACTTGTCCTCGGGTTCGCGCTCGCCGCGCTGTTGACGAACGTGAAAAACAGGTGGGCGCGGACGTTCTACCGCATCGCGTTCATCCTGCCGATGGCCGTGGCCCCGGTCAGTCTGGCCATGATAGGGCGGATAATGCTCGACCCGCAGTTGGGCATCATCGCGTACACTATTTCGACGTACACGCCGTTCGCCGCGCCGAACTTCCTCACGGACGTCCCGCTGCTCACGGTCATCCTGATGGACACGTGGAACTGGACGCCGTTCATGTTCATCATCCTCTACGCCGGACTGTCATCCGTGCCCGACGAGTTGATAGAGGCGGCCCGCATCGACGGCGCGCCGACGTGGCGGACGTACGTCCACGTCGTCATCCCGTACATGAAGCCGGTCATCTTCGTGGCGTTCCTCATCCGCCTCATCGACCTGTTCCGGACGTTCGGGACGGTGTACGGCCTGACGCGGGGTGGCCCCGGGAACGCGACGAAGCTCATCAGCATCCAGATCTTCCAGACCGGGTTCACGTACATCGACATCGGCGCGGCGAGCGCGCTCGCAATCGTGTACCTCGTCATCGTCCTCATCATCTGTAACGTCCTGATTCGGGTCGTCGGCTTCGAGGGGGTGTTGGAGTGATGGCGGTTTCGGAACGCGCGAAAGCCGTCGGTCGTCACGCCGCGCTCCTCGCGTGGACGTTCGTCTGCCTCGCGCCGCTCGGGTGGCTCGCGTTCATGTCGCTCAAGCCGCCGGGAAAGGCGCTCGAACTGCCGCCGAAGTGGGTGTTCCTGCCGACGGTGTACAACTACCTCGAACTGGCGAACGACCCGTCGTTCGTCACCGCGTTCACCAACAGCGTCGTCAGCGTCACCGCCTCGGTCCTCATCGTGTTGGCCATCGGGATTCCGGGGGCGTACGTCCTCTCGCGGTACGACGTGCCGAAGAAACCCGACGTGCTCATCTGGATACTGTCGTCGCGGATGCTGCCGCCCATCGCGGTCGTCATCCCGTTCTTCGTGATATTCCGCACGTTCAACCTCTACGACACCATCATCGGGTTGGTGTTCATGTACGTGACGATCAACGTGGCGTTGGTCGTCTGGGTGATGAAGGCGTTCTTCGACGGCATCCCGCAGTCGCTCGAAGAGGCGGCGATGGTCGACGGCGCGACGCGCTCGCAGGCGTTCCGGAAGGTCGTGTTGCCGTCGGCACTCCCCGGCATCATCTCCGTCGCGATCATCAGCTTCATCTTCGCGTGGATCGAACTGTTGTTCTCGCTCATCCTCACGAACAACCGGGCGACCACCCTCTCGCTGGCGGTGTACAGCTTCATCGGGTCTCGGAACATCGAGTGGTCGATGCTGGCGGCCGCGTCGATGACGATGATCATTCCCGTGCTGTTACTCCTCGCCGTCGCGAACCGATACCTCGCGTCCGGTCTGAGCTTCGGTGCCGTGCTGAAGGAGTGACGGGGGAGTCCCATCGGATCGTTTATTTTCCGATATCGACGTGAAGGTTTATTTGTGAAGAACGACGATACTACTCCGATGGCCGGAATAACTATCGACAGCGTCGTCAAACGGTTCGGAGACGGACAGGGCGAGATCGTCGCCGTGGACGACGTCGACATCGACATCGGGGACGGCGAGTTCGTCGTCCTCGTCGGGCCGTCCGGGAGCGGGAAATCGACGCTGCTTCGGATGGTCTCGGGGCTGGAACAGCAATCCGAGGGAGACATCTGGATTCAGGACGAACTGGTGAACGGGAAGTCGCCGCGCGAACGGAACATCGCCATGGTGTTCCAGAACTACGCGCTCTACCCGAACATGACCGTCCGGGAGAACATGAGCTTCGGTCTCAAGATGTCGACGGACCTCTCGGGCGACGAAATCGAGGAGCGCGTGGAGCGCGTCGCGGAGACGATGGGCATCGAACGCCTGCTGGACAACAGTCCGTCCCAGATGTCCGGCGGCCAACGCCAGCGTGTCGCGCTCGGCCGGGCCATCGTCCGCGACCCCGACGCGTTCCTCATGGACGAACCGTTATCCAACCTCGACGCGAAGCTACGGACGACCATGCGAACCGAAATCAACCGTCTGCAGTCCGAACTCGACGTGACGACCCTCTACGTCACCCACGACCAGACGGAGGCGATGACGATGGGCGACCGACTCGTCGTCCTCGACGGGGGCGAACTCCAGCAGGCCGGCACGCCGCTCGAATGCTTCTACAAACCGGCGAACCGCTTCGTCGCGGGCTTCATCGGGTCGCCCTCGATGAACTTCTTCGAAGCCGAACGGGACGAGTCCACGCTCCGGTCGGACGGGTTCGACTACGAACTGTCCGAGGAACTCGCGACGTCCGTGGACCGGTACGACCGCGTGACCATCGGCGTTCGGCCGGAGGACGTCGAAGTCACGGAGGAACCGGAAGGCGACAACCAGTTCCGCTGTACCGTCGACGTCGTGGAGCCGATGGGAAGCATCCGATACCTCTACCTGAAACCGGTCGAGCAGTCACACGACGAGACGTTCGTCGTCGAAATCGACGGCCAGCGGCCGGTGAAGGAGGGCGACGAACTGTACGTCGATATCCCCGAGCGGACGGTACACCTCTTCGACACGGAGACCGGTGCCGCCATTCACCATCGAACCCTTACCGCCGAAGCCGAAGCCGAACTGACGGACCGAATGGCCGATGCCGGAGTCGCCTCGGAGTAACTCATGTCCGAAGAGAAAGACCAGTATCACGACGAACGCAGCGCCATCCGCGACTACGGGGTCGAACTCATCGAGCGCGGATTGACCGAAGGAACCGGCGGCAACCTGAGCATCAGGCTCGACGACGAACGCATCGCCATCAGTCCCTCGGGCGTCCCGTACGGCGACATCGACGTCTGGGACGTTCCCGTGGTGGACTTCGACGGCAACGTCCTCGCCGGGGACCGTGAACCGTCGACGGAGCTACCGATGCACCTCTCGGTGTACGAAGAGCGCAGCGACGTCGGCGGCGTCGTCCACACGCACTCGCCGTACGCGACGGCCTTCGCGGCGCTCGGTGAGCCGATTCCGGCGTCGCACTACCTCGTCGCCTTTGCGGGGACGGAAGTTCCCGTGGCGGAGTACCGAACCCACGCCACACCCGAACTCGGCGCCGCGGCGACCGAAGCGCTCGGCGACGAGTTCAAGGCGACGCTGCTGAAGAATCACGGCGTTCTCACCGCCTCGGACTCCCTCGCGAGCGCCTTCGACGTGGCACAGATGGTCGAGTACTGCGCCCGCATTCACCACCTCGCCTCGACGGTCGGAACGCCCGACATCCTCCCCGACGAGGAGATTCGCCGGATACAGGGCAAGTTGGAGAGTTACGGAACGAGCGAGTGAGGCGGGTTCCGGCCGCCACGTCCGAACCCGTTCGATTCACGCGATTCGGCGATGCGCGCAACGGTCAAGTGGCTTCGCTGTAAGTGTCGCGTATGCACATCGTCGACTACGAACTGTTCGAAGTGCCGCCCCGGTGGCTCCTCCTGCGGGTAGAAACCTCGGACGGAACGGTCGGCTGGGGTGAGCCGATCGTTCAGGGACGCATCAAAGCGGTTCGCGGTGCCGTTGAGGAACTGATGGCGACGTATCTCCTCGGCGAGGACCCGCTCCCCATCGAGAAGCATTGGGAGACGATGTATCGCGGCGGGTTCTTTCGGGGCGGTCCGATTCTGATGAGCGCCATCGCGGGAATCGACATGGCGCTGTGGGACATCAAGGGAAAGCGGTACGGGGCACCCGTTCACGCGCTCCTCGGCGGACCGGTCCGGGACAGGTTGCGGATTCACCAATGGATCGGCGGGGAGACGCCCGAGGACATCGCCGTCTCGGCCCGCGAGATGGTTGACGCTGGCTACTCGGCGCTGAAGCTCAACGCGACCGCCGAGTTTCGCATGCTGGCGTCGCCCGCCGCCGTCGACGCCGTCGAAGCTCGCTTCGAGTCGGTGAGAAGCGCCGTCGGTGACGGGATCGACATCGGGGTCGACTTTCACGGGCGAGTGTCGTTTCCAATGGCGAAGCGCGTCGTCAGCGCGTTGGACGAGTACGACCCGATGTACTTCGAACAGCCGGTTCCCCCGGAGCAGAACGACCGACTTCGGGAAGTCGCAATGCACACGACAGTACCGGTGTCGACGGGGGAGCGACTGTACTCCCGGTGGGAGTTCGAATCGGCCCTCGTCGACGGGGTCGCCGGCGTCTTCCACCCGGACGTCACGCACGTCGGCGGAATCACCGAGATGCGGAAGGTCGCCACGATGGCCGAAACGCACGACGTGGCGCTCGTTCCTCACTGTCCCGTCGGCCCCATCGCCCTCGCCGCGGCTGTACAGGTCGGATTCTGTTCGCGAAACGTCGTGGTGCAGGAACAGAGTTTGAACCTCCACGACGTGGACAAGAGCGGCGGGTTGGCCCTCCTCGACGATCCGACCGTGTTCGGGTTCTCGGACGGATACATCGCCGCGCCGGACGCTCCGGGGCTCGGAATCGCCATCGACGAGGAGCGGGTGCGGGAACGCGCGGAACACGACGTCATGTGGCACAATCCCGTCTGGCACCACGACGACGGCAGTCTGGCCGAGTGGTAACTCGCCCGCGACCGCCAACGGTCCGCGTTTAACACGTTGGAGGACGTACGTCGGGGGCGTATGAGGGAGATGAAAATCATCGGCGTGGAGGAACACTTCGTCTCGGACGGCTTCGTCGAGAAGGGTGCGGGGAGCGACCCCGGCGAAGGCGGAGAGGGAGATTCGTCGCCGACCGACCGACTCCGCGACCTCGGTGAAGGTCGACTGGCGGCGATGGACGAGGGAGGGATGGACGTACAGGTCGTCTCGCACACGCAGTTGGGGTCCGCGGAGATGACGGCGGAGGAATGGGTCGAACTCGCGAAGGACGCCAACGACGAACTCGCCGACGCCGTCGCCGCCCACCCGGACCGCTTCGTCGGGTTCGCCACGCTGCCGATGGCCGACCCCGACGCGGCGGTCTCCGAACTCGAACGGGCCGTCACGGAACACGGGTTCGTCGGGGCGGTCGTCAACGGAACGACCGACGGGCGGTTTCTCGACCATCCCAGCTACGACCCGCTGCTCGAACGGGCTGCGCGACTCGACGTTCCCCTCTACATCCATCCCGGCTATCCCCCACAGAACGTCGACGCTGCGTACTACGAGGGGTTCGACCCGGACGTCGACTTTTCGCTCGCCACGACGAGTTGGGGATGGCACGCCGAAACGGGACTCCACGCGTTGCGGCTGATCGCTTCGGGGGCGTTCGACCGCCACCCGGAATTGAACGTCGTCCTCGGGCACATGGGCGAGATGATTCCGTTCATGCTCGACCGAATCGACGACTGGCTCACACCGGTGGCGGACGTGGAACACGACGTTCCCCACTACTTCCGCGAACATTTCTGGCTCACTACGAGCGGGATGTTCGGCCGACCGCCGCTCACGATGGCGATTCGGGCCGTCGGCATCGACCACGTCATGTTCGCCGTGGACTACCCGTACAGTTCCATCGACGACGGCCGCCGATTGCTCGAAAACGCGGAACTCGTCCCCGCGGACGTGGAAAAGCTCGCCCACCGTAACGCCGAACGGCTCCTCGGATTGGACGCGGAGTGAGCTTCGAGATTCACGTGCGAGCCCGGCAGGGGAAATGGACATACGACCACTAATTTCCAACAATGATTAAAAATACATATAATTGCAAACACCACACAAACACCCCTGGTAAGCCATAAGGGGGACTATAGAAATTTATATCCTTATTGCAATTATTTTATTACTATATAAGAGATTTAAATATTTTATTTTTAGTAGTGATTGGAATTTGGCGGCGAGATGTCGGAGGTGCAACGTGAGAACTGTCGTGACGCCGCTCCGCAGAACAGTGTACGTAGAGAAACGATCGAAGGGAGGGTTGTATCGTGCGGTTGCCGGCACGAGCGTCGCTCGGAATCGGGGTTTATGCGAGACGGACGGGCGTTCCCTGGTCGGCCGAGGCGTAGATGGCCTCGATAATCTCGACGGCTTTGCGTGCCTCCCGTCCGTCGAGCATGAAGGGCGCGTCGTTCGTCAGCGCGTCGAGATAGGCCGCGATGTTCCGGCGGTGGTACTCGTAATCGATGGACATCGGGTCAGCAGCACCGCCACCGTTAGTCGTCTCGGTGAATTTCGTACGAACCTCCGAGTCGTTCGGCTGTTCCTCGCGGAATTCCCACGTCACGAGTTCGTCTTCGAGGAGCTCCGCGGTGCCCTCACGTCCCCCGAGTTGGACGCGCTTGAGTGACCCAGGATACATCGAAGTCGTACCGAGGAGTTGGCCGAGCGTCCCGTTCCGAAACCGAAGGACGGTGACGGCGGTATCTTCGACCTCCATCCGTTCGTCGTCGTGTGCGAGCCTCCCCGTGTACGCAAACACCTCCTCGACCGGGTTTTCGTCCCCGTGGAGGTTCATGGTCGCACCGGCGAGCCACTGAACGGCATCCACGCTATGAATCGACTGGTTCATTACCGCGCCGCCACCGTCGAGTTCCTCGGTTCCCTGCCACGCCCCCTCGTAATAGTCGTCCGGACGCCACCACGGCACGTACGCGTTCGCGACCGCGAGCCGACCGAATCGGCCCGACGCTGCCGCGTCGTACATCGTTTCGACCACGGGATTGTACCGCTGTGGGAAGACGCCACCGAGTCGAACGCCCGCCGTCTCGCACGCCTCGATCATCTCGTCGATGCGCTCGGTCGTTATTTCGAGCGGTTTCTCACAGAGGACGTGAACGCCGCGGTTCGCCGCGGCGAGCGTGGGTTCGAGGTGGGCACCGCTCGGCGTGCAGACCACGAGGACGTCGGGGATCATCTCGTCCAACATCGTCTCCGTGTCCGCATAATGGTTACAGCCGTACTCGTCCGCAAACTCGTCACCCTTCTCGGCCGTCCGGCAGGATCCGGCGACGAGTTCGGCGTTCGGCAGGTCATCTATCGATTCCGCGTGCATCTCCGCCACCGCACCGATACCGGCGATGGCGATACGGAAGTTCTCCGTCATTCGATTCGAGACGTCTCACGGCCACCGCAAAAGGATACCGGTCATTTCACCGGCGTCGAAACTGTTAACACCGTCACGGCCGTCCTGAAAACCGACATAATGGCATCAGACACCGCACAAAAACCAACGACCAGCGACGGCAGTAGCTTCGTTCTCTCCGGATTCGCGGACGAAATCGATCCCGACCTGAAAACACAACTCGACGTCCTCGAAACGCTCGATATCGACTACTTCGACCTCCGAGGGGTCGACGATACCAACGTCCTCGACTTGGACGACACTGCACTCGAACGCATTCGGGACGCCATAAACGAGCGCGGCATCGCCATCTCCTCCATCGGCTCACCCATCGGGAAAATCGACATCACGGAGGATTTCGAACCTCACAAGGAGCGCTTCGAACGCGCCATCGAGAGTGCGGACTTCTTCGACGTGGAGTACGTTCGCATCTTCTCTTACTACATCCCGGAGGGTGACGACCCGGCGGACCACCGAGACGAAGTCATGCGACGGATGCGCTGGAAAGCCGAGCGCGCGGAGGAAGCAGGTGTGACGCTCGTCCACGAGAACGAGAAGGACATCTACGGCGATACCGCCGAACGATGCCGTGACGTCCTCACGACCGTGGACTCCCCGAATCTCCGCGCCGCGTTCGACCCGGCGAACTTCGTCGAGATAGGGGTCGAGGCCTATCCGTACGCGTTCGCACTGCTGGCCGAGTACGTGGAGTATCTCCACGTCAAGGACGCCGAGATGGGCGAACGGGGAGAGATACGACCCGCCGGAGAAGGCGACGGGCGATTCGACGACTTGATTCGTGTCCTCGACGCGCGGGGATTCGACGGTTTCGCCTCGCTCGAACCCCACCTCCAGTACGCGGGAGCGAGTACGGGACTGAGCGGTCCCGACGGGTTTCGGACCGCGGCCGATGCGTTTCGATCGGTCCTCGCCGAGGGGGGTGCGAACTACGAATAGGAGACGATCGTTCGAGTTCCACCGGTCACTTTCGAGCGAAACGGTGACGGAGGGTCAAATCGCGATAAACCCGACCCCGAACACGGCGATAACTGCCGCGACGAGACGGATTCGGAGATCCTCTTCGTTCAAGACGACTCCGCCTAACAATACGGCGACGACCGCCTGCATACTGAGGATCGGTGACGCGATGCTCGCCGGGATCCGTGTGAAGGCGAGCGCGATGAAGTGTTCCCCGACGATCAGAATCGCCCCCGAGAAGACGAGTTTCGGAAGCGACCCGGTGAACTCGGAATGCCAATCACGGGCCGCTAGCGGTGACAGGAGGGCTGCCGTGCCGCCGAGTTTGAGGATGACCCACGTCGTCCTCGGAAACGCCAACTCCTGAAGGACGACCCGCTGTGCGACGTTCAAAATTGCCAAGACGAACGCACTCAGGAGTGCCAACTGTGCGGGCCGGTACGTCGTCGCTTTCAACACCGGTGTCGCCAAGTTGCCACCCTGATAGTTCGCAACGTACACCGCCAGCGTGGCCAGCCCCACACCGAGGAACTGAACGGCCGTCAGCCGCTCGTCGAGGAGGACGATTTCGAACGGAAGCACGAACACGGGCGTGATTTTGCTGATCGGCGCGACGTACGACACTTGCCCGATTTGAATCGAGTGAAACAGGAGGAACAGACCGGCAGCCAAGAACACGATGGCGCCGAATACGACCGCCCAATCGGTCCCGGAATATCGTGCGGGGAGTGTCATCGGCGTCCCGGTCACTACCGCGACGAGCGCGTACCAGCCCGCCGCAGAGGCGAAGGTGATCGTCATGAAAACGGTAGACGGTACCCGACCGAACTGATATTTGTTGAGAAAGAGGAAGTATCCCCAGACGACGGCCCCGATGACCGCGTACACCATTCCGCTGTCGAGGACTGCATCCATGGTCGGTGATGGGATTCAAAGCACGTGTGAGTACCGGTTCAGTCCAGTCGGTACCGTTCGACGGCGTCCTCGTCCACCGTGATTCCGAGTCCGGGTTCCTGTGGCACCTCCAACATGCCTCCCGTGGGGTCGATTCGGTCGACCAGCAGGTCGTCTCGAAGGGGGTTCTCGCTTCGGTCGAACTCGAAGAGGAGCGGTTCCGGGACGTGGTCGAGGTGTGGATACGCCGGAACGCTCGCGGCGAACTGGATCGCCGCCGCCAACCCGACGCTGCTGTTCCACATGTGGGGACGAACCGCCACGTTTTCCGTCGTCGCCATATCGGCGATACGGCGCGCTTCGGAAAGACCACCGCACCGACCCAGATTCGGTTGGACGATGTCGACGGTTCGGTCGTCGATGAGTCGTTTGAACTCGAATCGGTTGAAATGGGCCTCGCCCGCCGCTATCGGAACGTCGACGAGGTCTCGTACCTGCCGATATCCCGAATGGTTCTCCGGGGGAACCGGTTCTTCGACCCACGCGATGTCGAACTCCGAGAGGTTCTCCATGGACCGAGCGACCTGCTTCGGTCGATAGTTCCCGTTGAAATCGACCATCAAGGACGCGTCGTCGCCGAGTATCTCTCGGGCCGTTCGGACGCGTTCGACGTCGTCTTCGAACCCGCGACCGATCTTGATCTTCGCCGCGGTGAATCCCTCCTCGACCGCTCGCTCTATCGGTTCGGCGGGGTCCTGGCCCCATTCGGTGACGTACATCGTCGACGCGTACGGGGTGATCGAAGTCGTCTTCGTCCCGCCCAACAGTCGATGCACGGGGCGGTTTACGCTCTTTCCGATGAGATCCCACATCGCAACGTCGATACCGCTGAGCGCACATTGGACGATGGCACTCCCGCCGAAGTGATACCCGTCCACGTACGACCGTTCCGCGAGTGATTCGACTTCGAAAGGGTCCATTCCGACGATTTTGTCCGCGAACAGTTCGTCTATCAAGGTCGCCGTCGTCCGTGCCGGGGCGAACGCTTCACCCCAGCCGACGGCTCCATCGTCGGTCGTCAGTTTGACGAGCGTCGTCGATCGAGTGGTATGAATCCCACGTGCACTCCCGACGCCGCGGCCTTTGTCGAGCGAGTGTGAGAGTGGAATCGCTTCTATGTCGGTGATTTCCATATTGGTTTTTCCTTGTTGTCCGGACCAGTGTCCGGTGTAATTGACGTCGCTAGTTGTGACGGTGGTAGTTGCGACGAAATCCCGTTACGGAACAGCCCCGTAGAACGCATTCGTCCCGAATTTCGTCGGGGTCACCACCCATAATTTATGTCTCTTTTCGACCTACGGTCGGAATTCCCTTCGGTACCACATATGTGTTTCGGGAACAGTGACTCCCTTCGGCGACGAGGACCACGCGAACTGAAGCGATCCGTTCACAGGTTTCGTTCGGAGGCACAGGTTTATGGTCTGTCCCCTTGTTCTTTCGACCGATGAACGTTCTTTTAACGGGTACCTACGGCCGGTGTGGGACCGCCATTATCGACCATCTCCACGACCGTCACGAGTACGAGTTCACGTATCTGAATCGTTCGGACCGTCCCGACGACCATCCGTACGGAGACTTCGACACCGTGGTCGCTGACGTGTCGAATTACGAAGCGATTCGACCCGCCTTCGAGGGACAGGAGGCTGTCGTCCATCTCGCGGCCTATCCGTACGTGGATGGGACGTGGGAGGACGTTTTCGAACCGAACGTCCTCGGGATGCTCAACGCGCTGGAGGCCGCCCGCGAGGCGGAAGTCGAGACGTTCGTTTTCGGTTCGACGAATCACGTGGTCGGGATGTACGAGCGGGAGAATTCGCCCGAGATTTATCATCGCGATACCGACATCGTACTGGACCACACCGTTCCCGTGCGTCCGGATTCGTTTTACGGCACCACCAAGAGCTTCGGCGAAAATCTCGGTCGATACTACGTCGAGAACTACGACTACCCGAAACGGTTCTACGCGCTGCGAATCTGTAGCGTCCGAAGTAACGCGTACGACCATCCGTACGGCGACGCCGAAAGCGGAGTCGAAGACGGTGAGTACGAACGGGGCAGCCCGGAGTACGAGGAGCAAGTCGCACGGATGAAGGCGATGTGGCAGTCCCGACGCGACTTCGCCCACCAAGTCGACTGCTGTCTCGAGGACGAGAATGTCGAGTTCGACGTGTTCTACGGCGTCAGCGACAACGACAGACGGTGGTTCGACTTGGAACACGCGCGGTCGAAAATCGGCTATCGGCCGCAGGACGACGGTGAGGAGTGGAACGAGCCGCCGGAATGAACCGTACGTGATTCGGACGAGATCATCCTATCAATCGCTCGATGTCGTCGTCCAGTTGTCGGTACAGGTCCTCGGCCCGATGTTCCTCCTCCTCCGAAAGCGGGACGATCGGCTCACGAACTTGCCCACCGTTGAGACCGGCGAGGTCGAGTCCCTTCTTCACCGCCGGGACGCTGATCGCTCCGGGAAGGGAGTTGTGCTGGCCGGTTTCCCCGCGGAAGTTCTGATACGGTAAACAGATGTTCCGGAGCTGTCGGGCATACTCCCACTCCCCGGCCGAAAGCGCGTCGAAGAGTTCGATGCCTACTTCCGGGCGGAAGTTACTGACGCCGGCGGAAAAGCCTTCGATACCCTCGTTCCAGTACGAAATCGAATACGGCTCCGCGAGTCCGTCGATCCAGACCGTCTCGTCGTCCCCAGCGGCGATGCTCGCCCCGAGTTTTACCGGGTCTTCCAGTGCGTATTTTATACCGACGATGCCGTCGATCCCGCTCATATCACGGAGAAATGCGACCGATGGATCGAACCCGCGAACGTACGGTACGAACGGCGTCTCGGTGACGGACGTGAGTTTTCGATAATACCGGAGTAGTCCCTGTTCGTGAACGTACGTATGGTCGGGTGGCATTATCATCATGGCGTCGACGCCGACGTCGTCGTAATCCTTGATGAGTCGTCTTGCGTCCTTCGTGTTTCCCCCGACTCCGGCGAGAATGCAGGCGTCAGAAGGGAGCGCGTCGGTGTTCGTTTCGGCTATGTCCACCCGCTCTTCGTGTGTCAGTGAGTGATATTCGCTTATATTTGCCGTCGAGAGAAACGTTCGAATACCGGCCTCGTATATCGTTCGAGCGTTTTCTTCCATCTTCGCGTGGTCGACCTCCAGTTCGTCGTCAAACGGCGTCAATAAACCAACTGCGACGCCTCGAAGGCGCTCCCTCACCGTATCGTCTGACAAAGACATAGTTGAGAATTCATCCCGTAGGATATAAGTCCTGCTATCATTTTGATTTCACAATTGATGACAGAACGATGTGACACGGTTTCGGTATCGAGCTAGTAGTTTAAGTTCTCGTCACCGATGGTAGGAATATGAACATCATCGATGTTCGCGGGTACGCACTGTCGTCACCGATCGATCCACCTCAAACGCGCCGTTTTCACGCAGGGAGACGTCGACTTCTGAAACGGGACGTCGTCCTCGTCGTCGTCGAGACGGCGGACGGAACCCGTGGGTTCGCACCCGCGGGCGCGAGCAGTTCCGCGATGCGGGAATATTTCGACGGCGCGTCACAGGCCACCTTCGCCGACGTGATCAACGGACCCGTCGCTGACGAGTTCGAAGGCGAAACGATCGACGAAATCAAACAGGCTCACGCCGTCGTCGCCGCGATGGACCTCCCCGAGCGTCTCCGTAGTCAAGTCAAATCCGTAGTCGACGTGTCGCTGTACGACCTGCTCGGGAAGGAAGTCGGAGCACCGATTTACGAACTGCTTTGCGAACGTCACGGGACGACACCGACCCCGGAACTTCCGTTGTATGCGAGCGCGGGAATGTACATGGAACCGGAGGGCTACGTTCGACAGGCAAAACTCCTCGATGACGAAGGGTTCTTCGGATACAAGTATCGTCCGGGCATCGGACCTGAAGGCGACCGCCGGATCGTCGAACGCCTCGACGAAACCGTGGACTTGGAGATCATGGTCGATGCACACACGTGGTGGAAGATGGACGACCGGTCGTACGGACGGGAAACCGTCCGGTCCCTCGTCGAGCACGCCGCGGAGCACGATGTGTACTGGGTCGAGGAACCGGTGGAACCGGATGACTACGACGGATATCGCGCTCTAAGCGGAGACGTCCCGCTCGCTGGAGGCGAGAGCGAGGAGTCCGCGGCGGGATTGGTCGAACTCGGACGCACCGGCGCAGTCGACTTCCTGCAAGGTGACGTACGTCATCACGGGGGATTTTCGGGATGTTGGAACGCCGTGGAGTTCTGTATTGACCGACCCGTCACGTTCGTCCCCCACAACTTCGGGACGTGGCTCGGTTTGATCGCGAACGCACACCTCACCGCGGCCGCACCGCAAGCGGAGTTGCTGGAATATCCCGTCTTCGAGAACGACCCCGCGCTCGATTCGTCCGGTGAACCGGGGATGTATCCCTTCGAACTGGCGTTCGATATCGTCGATGGAACGCCGGACATCGACACCGGCGTTTTGGCGGTCCCGGACGGACCGGGATTGGGTATCGAAGTGAACATGGACGTCGTCGAGGACTACCCGTTCGTCGAGGGTGCGTGGACCGAATTTCAGTACGACGAGGCGTCGAGTTAAAGGGCGAGCATAACACCTAAGACCCATGTGAAAGATACTACAGTCCATGGTGAATGATCAGCAGCTGATCGGCCAGAGTAGCCACCAGCAATCGCTTCCGAAACTCCCGGACGACCGCGTCAAAATCACCTATATCGGCGGTGGGAGTCGGCAGTGGGCGCCAAATCTGTTCCGCGACCTCGCCCTCTGCACCGAGGTCGAAGGCGAGGTAGCCTTGTACGACATCAACTACGAGAGCGCCGAACTCAACGCGGAATTCGGAAACTGGGTGCAGGAGCGCGAGGGGGCGGTGGGTGACTGGGAGTACGAGGCGGTCGAGGAGCGGGACCGGGCGCTCGACGGTGCCGATTTCGTCATTCTCTCCACGCAGTTCAACCCCGCCGAGACGTTCGTTCACGACCTCGACATTCCGGAGGAGTACGGGATATACGGGGCCGTCGCGGCGACCATCGGTCCCGGCGGGATACTGCGTGCGATGCGGACGATTCCAGTGTATCGTGAATTGGGTGCCGCTATCGGAGAACACTGTCCCGACGCATGGGTACTGAACTACACCAACCCGATGACGTGGGCGACCCGCGCACTGTACGAGGCGTTCCCCGATATCAACGCGCTCGGGTTATGCCACGAGGTGTTCCACGCACAGGACATGCTGGCCGATTTGGTCGGTGAGTATTTCGACGTGGAACGACCGGACCGCGACGAGATCGACATGAACGTCAAGGGAATCAACCATTTCACGTGGGTCGACGAGGCGTACTGGCGTGGAATCGATCTCTTCGACGTGATCGATTATCACTTGCAACAGGACGGCGCGACGCGGGAGTTCAGCGTGGCGGAAATGGCGGACGAGGACCCGTTCGTCGACAACAATCAGGTGACGTTCGAGTTGTATCGGCGGTTCGGGGTTCTTCCCGCAGCGGGTGATCGGCACCTGGTCGAGTACGCCCCGTGGTTCATCCAAGGGACGATGCCCGACGACCTCAACCGGTGGGGAGTCAAGCGGACGACGAGCGAATACCGCAGTCAACACTGGGAGGACGACGCGACGGACCATCAGACGTACGACGTCAAGTCGTGGATGGACGGACGGGAGGAGTTTTCGCTCGCCGAATCCGGCGAAATCGCCGTCGACCTCATCCGAACGCTCACCTCCGGGGACATGATGAAGACGCACGTAAATCTCCCCAACCGTGGACAGATATCGGACCTCCCCGACGGAGCGGTAGTCGAAACGAACGCGCTGATAACGCCGAACAACGCCAAACCGATCACCGCCGGTCCGCTTCCGCGACCGGTACGCACGCAACTTCGAACCCACGTGGACACCCACGAAACGCTCATCGAGGCGGCCGTCGATGGAGGGAACGTGGACCTCGCGTTTCAGGCGTTCCTCAACGACCCACAGGTCAGGTCGCTCCAGACGGAGACCGCACGGGAACTGTTCGCCGAACTCGTCGATGCGGAAGCGGACTATCTCGACGAGTGGGACCTCGGAGGTTCCGCTGTCCTCTCGGAATCGGACGCCTACCAGCAGTAACTTTCGACCCGTTTTGGTCTACGGCTTGCGACCACCCGCGATGTGTTTTTGACCAACTGTTAGAAGAGTCGAGTTTTCGAAGCGGGACACCGTTTTCCGTATCGGACAGTATCGTTCGATAATACCGAATCAAGGTGTGCGCGTTCCTTTCGGGCCCTCCTGCACGGCATTATTACAGTAGTAGTCCTGTAACGGGACGCCGGAAACCGGGGGGTTTACGACGGTCTGTTCGGTCATACCGAACGGGTCCGGTGCGAGGGCCGCCGTAACCCGAACGGCGTACGAATCAGCGTCAATCGGTGTCGTTGTGACCCCACCAGGCGAGTGGTTCCACGCCAGCGACGATTATCGCAGGCGAATAATTATATAAACCATCTACGTGTACGGTAGTCCAGAGAGATGCAAATTGCCGATATACAGGCGTATAACCTGTCGTCCACGCTCGATCCTCCTCGGGAATACCAACTCTACAGCGGGCGGCGGCGGATACTCAAGCGTGATTTGGTCCTCGTAACCGTGGAAACAGTCAGCGGTGAAATGGGGTACGCACCGGTCGACGCCAGTAGTTCAGTAATGAGGGAGTTTTCCACCGATGGAAGCCTCGATGACTTCGTGACGGTGATCGAACGGGCGATCGCCCCCAGTTTGAAACGGGAGAAGATCACGTCAATAGAGACTGTCGGGAAGATAATCAGACAGACGACACTGTCCCAGGAGTTCAAATCCCGGTCCACAGCGGCTCTCGACATCGCGCTCTACGATATAGCGGGCAAACAACACGGGGTACCGGTGTACGAACTGCTCGCCGAGGAAGGCGACGGTACCCCCGAAATCCCACTCTACGCGTCGGGAGGGATGTATCCCTCACCGGACGACGTGGCCGCCGAGGCGAAACGAGTCGCTGAGGACGGTTTCGAGGGATACAAATATCACGTCGGACGGGGACCGGACGAGGACAGGGAAATGATACGCCGCGTTCACGACGCCGTCGGTGAACGAATCGATGTCATGGTCGATGGACACACGTGGTGGGGTTTCGGGCAGCGATCATACGACCTAAACACCATCGTCGACCTCGTATCGGACCACGGAACGTACGGTGTTCGATGGGTGGAAGAACCGATCGAGCCGAGCGACCACGAACGGTACCGCCACATTTCGAAACGGACCGGTGTACCGTTAGCGGGCGGGGAAAGCAAAGCGATGCCGGAGGACCTGATCGAATTGGCGAAGACCGGCGGTGTCGACTATATACAGGGCGACGTTCGACAACACTGTGGCTTCTCCGGCTGCCGAAAAGTCGTCGAATACTGCCGCGAGTCGCCGGTTACGTTCGTGCCACACCACTTCGGAACGGAACTCGGACTGGTCGCAAACGCCCATTTGGCGGCGTCCGCGCCCGAGACGCCGTTCCTCGAATATCCGATCTACGAGGACGGAGGTATGCCGGGGATGTACCCGAATCCGCTCGCGACCGACATCCTATCGACTCCGCTCGAAATAAAAGACGGAACGCTCGAACTTTCCGACGACCCCGGACTCGGTATCGAGGTGAACCGCGACGTTATCGATGAATATCCGTACGTCGACGGCCCGTGGACAGAGTTCGTCCGTTGAACGTACCCGCGCTTTCCCGTTTCGGTGGTGAGATGCCTCCAACCCCGTCAGTCGAATGTGAACCGACCGAAATACGTGGGGGAGTGATACGCAGGCACCTCCGTCGGCATGGGATTCCACGTCGCCTTCTGTTCGTCGGAGGGAACACCGCTTCGGTACACGTTCGCCCTCCAAACGGAATCCGAATTCGGGTCGATGTCGATACCCGTCAGCGACCGAAGTACCGAAAAGGGAAGTGCGGCAGCCAACCACCACCCTTCGTCGTCGTCACGTGGTTCGCGCGTCGGTCCTTCGATGGACGTTTCGACACGGACTCGTTCGGCCACACTCGCCGGGACGAGATCGCGTCCGATATCGCGTTCCTGCCAGCCCGTTTCCTGCCACGCCAGTTTGAAGTAGCCACAACAGTTTGCTTCGAAGTTGAAGTACCGTGAATCCTCGTTCGGATTTGGGTCGGCGAACAGTTCGACCGAACTGTCCCGATACGTCGGTCCGTTCAGGTCCGTTACGAGCGAAGAGATGTTGTGGTCCTCGACGTGAAACTGTAGATACAGCGCATCGTCGTCGTACAGTATCCGTGCTGTCAGCGACGGCTTCGGGCCGTCCCGGTGCCAATTGAACTGATCGACGTCGATTCGGTTAGCTTCGGACCACGGTGTTCCCTCGACGTCACCATCGAGTCGAACGCCGTCGGATACCGATTTGATAGTGGTTTCTCTCATACTTCTGGTCGTCTCCGGCTTACGTTGTGAGGGTCGGCACGGGCCGATTCTCGTCTGCCGCCGTTCGCCAGGTGTGCTTCGGCTGCCATCCGAGAGCCGCTTTCGCTTTTTCCGAACACAAGGCCGACTCCTCGCCACATATCGAAACGTCGTCCGGGAGGTCGCCGAAGTATTCCTCGAACGCTTCCGTCGTCGGTCTGCCCAGATAGTTGTCGTCGGCCGCGATAACGAACGGCTCGTGGCCCGACAGGTCCGCGTCCAACGACTGGGAAACCGCGGTTGCGACGTCGCGTCCGTCCACGTACGACCAAAAGTTACCGACGCCGTTTTCCAGCGAGTCTCGACCGTCGAGTACCGAATACCTGCCCGGATATTGGACGTTCGAAATCCGAAGACTGGCGATCGGAATACCGTATCGTCGTGTGACGACGTCCGCGACGTCCTCGCCGACGAGTTTCGACGAACCGTAGGGGTCTTCCGGTCGTAGAGGATGACCTTCGTCGATGGGAAGGTACTCGGGGAGTGCCGGGTTTTCCGCGAACGGAAATCCGTACGCACTCTCGCTCGACGCCCATGTCACGGGAAGACCCTCCCTCCCCGCTGCGGTGAGAACGTTGTAGGTACTCATTACGTTGTTCTCGAATACCTGCGTTCCGGGGTGAACTTCCGGGTTCGGAATCGCGGCGAGGTGTACGACGGCGTCCGGATCGGCTTCCCGGACCAACTCCTCGAACGCACCCTGCGTGGTCAAATCGCAGGATTTGAGCTCCACACGGTCCCGTGCCCGCGCTCCCGACCCCGGATGGGTCGTATCGATGCCGACGACCGAATATCCCTCTTCTGCCAGCATATCGACGGTCCAACGGCCCAACCGACCGAAACTACCGGTTACTACTACTGTATTCATTGGCTGTTCTCGTGGTAGGTTCGTTGACGGTATATTTAAAATTTCGTTCGAGCGGCATCAGTGAAAGGTTTTTGCGAAGTGAGCCTCGAATCGGAGAGGAGTGGGAAACCGACGTTCGAACGGGTCGTTCCCGAACGATATCACTGGAGTACACCCTCGAAACGAGGGGTTGTGAATAAACAGTGGTCGGTTCGACGATCGTCAACATCGGTATCAACGAACCGCCGATGCGTTCTCGAAGTCCCAGTGGTCTTCCAGATAGGGTCGAACTGCGTTGACCAAGTCGTCGAACATCGCCCGCGCCTCCGCCATGGGGATGGAGACGAGCGGGTCGTTGAGGAACGCTCGGAACGCGAGGTCGATATCGCCCGAAAAACCCGCTTCGATGAGCGTCTCCTGGTTTTCGACGTGTGTACTGACGAGGTTGTGTACCTGTGCGGGGAGTTCACCCGAAGCCAGCGGCGTCACGCTGTCGTCGGTGAAGAGCGCGTTCGTCTCGACGACGGCGTTCGACGGGAGGTTCGATACTTGACCGCGGTTCGGCAGGTTGAGGTTCGTCTTCAGCGCCTCGAACCCCAACAGTGCGTGCATGATTTCGACCAGTTCCTCGCCGGAGTCGAAGAACTCGAACTCCTCCTCGCCGTTCATCGGGTCGTGGAACTTCGAAAGTGCGTCCTCCTGGCGGTCGATCCGATACTCGCTGGGTGTGAGACGGATCCCCCACCGTTGGATCTCCGTTTCGTCGTCGAGGGTGAGAAACCAGGGGACGAATTCCGCCAAATGTCGGTCCCCTGCGGCCGGGAACGTTCCGAACCGTTCGTAGAGTTCGTAGGTGACGAGTTCGTTATCCACGAAATAGGAATCGCCGTTCAAACTACCCGGTTCGAACGAGCGGTCACGAATCTCCTCTTCGAGGTGCCGTTCGATGAGGGGATGGAGGTCCTCTCCGCGCCAACTCGCTTCGTCGATCCACGTGAAATGGTTGATTCCTTTGACGTTCACGTCGATATCCCTTCTCGACGGTTGGTCGGTATCACGGTACTTCCCGACGAGTTCCGCCAGATGTTCCTGGGTATGAAACACCTCGTGACAACAGCCGATAGCGTTGATATCAGGGAATTCCTCGTACAGCGTCCGTACACAGACGGTCATCGGGTTCGTGTAGTTTACCACCCACGCGTCCGGGCAGTGCTCCCGAACGGCCGCGGCGATGTCACGATATACCGGGATAGTTCGCATCGCCCGCACGGTTCCGCCGGGTCCGACCGTGTCGCCGACGGACTGATGGATGCCGTATTCGGCGGGGATATCGATTTCGTGGGCCATCGTTTCCGGAGGAGGGTCTTGCGTGGAGAGAACGACGAAATCGGCACCGTCGAGCGCCCGGTCCCGCTCCTCGACCGCCTCGTACTCCCAGTCACCCACCGCCCCCTCGCGCTCCTGCACCCAGTTTCCGAACCGCTCGTTTCGTTTGGCACTGTCGAAAACGCGGTCGTACAACACCACTTTCCCGGATATCGTCGGACACTGTGCGAGGTCGTTGATCAGCGTGTACGCCCATCCCCGACTTCCCCCACCGACGTAGCCGATTTTTATGTTCTCGACCTGGTCGCTCCGTTTGGAAGCAGTTGCACTACCATCAGTCTTCGAACCTATCTCGCTCTCCATGACTACGTCACCCAATCTCTCGAAGAAGGATATATTTTATGGATACGGAATTTTAGGAAGAAGGACGATATCGGAATCGGTTCGTTCTGGTATTTCGGGGTCACAGAACGTATTTAAGGATGTCCACGCAAATAGGTATCACATGGCTCAAGCCACCACGGACGGGAGGAGATGGTGGGACTCCAACGGCGAAGAAGAACGAACGGTACAGTTCCACAACGCTAGAGCGGCCCGAGCGGTCGCAGGGGCGGTCAGGTCGACGCTCGGGCCGAACGGGATGGACAAGATGGTCATCGACGAGAACGGCGACGTGACGATTACCAACGACGGTGCGACCGTCCTAGAGAGGATGTCGTTCGACGATCCATTCGGAACGATGGTTGCACACGTAGGGTTTGCACAGAAGTCGGAGGTAGGGGACGGAACGACGACCGCGATAATCATCGCGGGAGAACTGATACGGGAAATACGGACGCTCCTCTCCGAGGGAGTCCATCCGACATCGATAGTCTCCGGATTTCGCGCCGCGAGTTCCCTCGCGTGCGACCAGTTGGAGACCATGGCGAGGGGCGTAGCGAACGAGGACGACCCCCTGTTCGAGCAGGCGATAGCGAGTACCCTCGCCGGAACCGTCTCCCATGCGGAGGGGAGAGCGATAGCGGAACTGCTCGTCGATGCCTTTCGACAGGTCGGCGACCGAAAAGGCGGGGACTACACCGAGCGAATCGCCGTCGTTCGTCGCCCCGGCCGACGGGTCGGGGAATCCGAGCTACGTTCCGGCGCGGTTATAGAGAAGTCACCGATC
The DNA here is from genome assembly GCF_043952005.1 of Haladaptatus sp. CMAA 1909. Classification (NCBI taxonomy): domain Archaea; kingdom Methanobacteriati; phylum Methanobacteriota; class Halobacteria; order Halobacteriales; family Haladaptataceae; genus Haladaptatus; species Haladaptatus sp. CMAA 1909. The sequence continues at coordinate 693,444 of NZ_JBIOAV010000002.1, forward strand.
GTCGAGGACGTACCCCTCGAACTCGACGATGCCTCCGTACTTCTCGTAAACGCACCGCTCGAAGTTGGCGACTCGGAAAGCGACTTCATCGCCGACGTGAGCGACCCGAATCGGTATCGACGGTTCGTCCAGCGGGATTCGCGCGTCCGCCGTCGGATAGTAGACGGTATCGTCGAGGCCGGAGTCGACGTCGTGTTTTGTCAAAAACGCGTCGACGACGAAATAGCGGGGCGTCTGGCCGAGGAGGGCGTTCCGATAACGAGGTTCACTCCCAAACCGGACATGGAGTTTTTGGCACGGTTGCTCGACGTACCGATCGTTTCCGACCCGAGTGTGGAGATACGAAACGAGGTCGGGCGAGCGGACGTTCTCTATACCGGGGACGAAAACACCTTCTACATCGATCGAACGGATGCGGCCGCCGTGACGCTGGTTCTCCGTGGGACGACGAAGACCGTCTCGGACGAACTCGAACGTGCCGTCACCGATGCGATCGACCTCGGTGTCCGATTGCTCTCCGATGGGCAAGTCGTTCCGGGTGCCGGTGCGATAGAGATGGAACTCGCGAAAAACGTTCGGAACAGTGCGGTACAACGGAGCGGCCGCGAGCAACTGGCGATGGAGGCTTTCGCGGACGCGTTGGAAAAGATCCCGTACGTCCTCGCGAAAAATGCGGGATACGACTCGTTACGGGCCCTGACCGAGCTACGTGCCGCCCACGACGGCGGCGAGAGGGATGCTGGGATAGACGTCCGTTCCGGGGAGTCGACCGACGCATACGCGTCCGAAATCGTCGATGTTGCGGCGGTAAAACGGAACGCGATCATCAGCGCCACGGAAGCCGCGAATCTCGTTCTGAAGGTGGACGGTGTACTGCCGGCAACGGAACTGTCGAAGGACTAACGCACACGAGGCCGTTCGTTTTCGGTCACGGAAGGACCATTCGTCGGAGGGGTCTCAATCCCCGTGGGAGGACAGTTGTTTCGGGAACGATTCGTCCGTCGGCAAACTTCGGTTACAAAGCGTGTCGCCCGTTTCGCCGCTAAAGAGATGGATCTTCTCTTCGGGAAGCACCAGCGTGACATCGGTGTCCTGTTCTACGTATCGTTCGCCGGGTATCTTCACCGTCAACTCGATACCCTCGACATCGGCGTGCATGTAGTTGATGTCTCCGAGCGGTTCGACGACGTTGACGTTCGCACGGATCGTATGATCGCCCGGACTATCGGCGAGTTCGATATCCTCCGGACGAATGCCGAGCGTGACGTGGCCCTCTCCACGTACCGCGTCGAGACGAGTGCCGGAAAGGGGATATCTGACCCGATCACTCACGAGATCCCCGTCGTCGACCTCCATCTCGAAGAAGTTCATCGCCGGTTCGCCGATGAACCCCGCGACGAACTGGTTCTGTGGCGTGTAATAACATTCCAGCGGGGTTCCGACTTGTTGAAGCGTCCCACCATCGAGGATTGCGATTTTGTCCCCCATCGTCATCGCCTCCGTCTGGTCGTGGGTAACGTAGACGGTGGTGATGTTCAGGTTCTCCTGCAGTTCCTGAATCTCGGTACGCATGTGTGCTCGAAGTTTGGCGTCGAGGTTCGAGAGCGGTTCGTCCAGCAGGAACACGTGGGGTTCACGAACGATAGCACGACCGAGGGCCACCCGTTGTTGCTGTCCTCCGGAGAGTTCCTTCGGTTTATCCCCCAGCAGGTGGTCGATACCCATCATCTCCGAGACGCGCTCGACGCGGTCCGAGACTTCCTCATCCGACAGGTCCGTGGTCATTTTGAGCCCGAAACTCATGTTTTCACGCGCGGACATGTGCGGATAGAGCGCGTAGTTCTGAAACACCATCGCGATGTCCCGGTTTTTCGGCTTCTCGTCGTTGACGACCGTTCCGTCGATCCGAATCTCACCCTCCGACACCGATTCGAGACCGGCGATGCTCCGAAGCGTCGTGGACTTTCCGCATCCGGACGGGCCGACCAGGACGAGGAAGTTGCCTTCCTCCAGCGTGATACTGAGGTCATCGACGCCGATGATCGGATCCGCGGACCCCGATTGATAAACCTTCGTGAAGTTTCGTAGCTCTAGATCCGCCATTGCTGAACGGAGTATTTGCGAATTGTTACTATATGTCTTTTTGAAGTATATTGATAAATGTGGTCTCGAACAATATACGGCGTTCTCCGCGTGGCAGCGGCAGCGATTGAGAGTCGAATCGGGGAGTACTATCTTATTGTACACACATTCGTGTCGGTTTTTGGCATAAATTTTTATATGGCCGTCGATAATTGTCACAATCGATGTCGACACCTACGGGAGAAGAGTATAGATTTCATCGCGTACGCCGATTCTTCGGCGAGGCCGAGTGGTTCGCACGTGAAACGTGGGTCGGATACGGGCTCGTACTACCCGCGACGGTGATGATGCTCGTGATCATCGTGTATCCGACGATACAAGCCCTCTGGATTAGCTTTCATTCTCGTTCGTTCCTGAATCCCGACAACGTCGAGTGGATCGGATTGGTGAACTATCACGAATTGTTCGCGGACCCGGTGTTCGCGCTCGCACTGAAACAGACGGTCCTGCTGACGGTCGGAGCCGTGGTGTCGATGTATCTCCTCGGACTAGGCCTCGCGCTCTTACTCAAGGAGAATCTGCCCGGAATCGGAAAGCTACGGAGTTTATCCATGGTCCCGTGGGTAATTCCCCCCGTGGTCATCGTCATCATCTGGACGTGGACGTTTCAGGTCGACTACGGCTTGGCCAATCTACTGATGAAGATGGTCGGTGGGCCGAACAAATCGTGGTTCGGCGACAAGTCGCTCGCGCTGCCGCTGGTAACGATGTTACGGGTCTGGAAAGACACCCCGTTCGTCGCCATCGCGCTTATGGCCAGCATGCAGTCGATTCCCGAGGAGTACTACGAGGCGGCGGAAATAGACGGTGCCGGTCGGCTACAGATGTTTCGATACATCACCTTACCGAACATCTCGTACATTTCGATGATCATGATCGTCATCGAGACCATCGCCGCGTTTAATTCGTTCCAGATGATTTATATCGCGACCGGCGGCGGTCCCGTGAACGCGACGGAAGTACTCGGCACGTACGTGTATCAACAGGCGTTCCGCGAGTACGCGCTGGGGTACGCGTCGGCCGTCGGCGCCGTGATGCTCGTCTTATTGGCGATGTTCACGACCGTCTACATCGTACTGGAGGACACGGAATGATGGCTTCGAACGACGACAGCTCCCGAACCACGACCAACGGAAAACAGAACGACAATGGCAACAACTAATCGACATACGACGGACGGAAACGAAGGCGTCATCGACCGCTTAGACGCATGGGTCGGCGAAGAGCACAGTCTCAAATACGCGCTCGGTGTGTACGCGGCGTTGGCACTGTATTTCATCTGGTTTCTCCTCCCGGTCGTGTGGCTCGCGCTCTCGACTATCAAATCGGGTTCCATCATTCAGGCGGACCATCTCATCATCATTCCCTCGGCGGAGAACTTCACGCTCGGCAATTACGAGTTGGTACTGTCCGATCCGCAGTTCCAATCGCTGTTAGTCAATTCGATAATCATCGCGTTCAGTACGACCGCGATAACGCTCGTGTTGGGAATCCTCGGGGCGTACTCGCTGAGCCGATTCACCTACCCGGGGCGGAAGGTACTGCTCGTCGCTTTCATGTCGACGAAGATGTTGCCCCCCGCGCTGATCATCATCCCGTTCTTCCTGATGATGTACTCGTTGAGCCTCGTCGACTCCTATCTCGGGATCATCCTCGCACACTGCGTGCGGGCGCTCCCGTTGGCCATGTGGCTCCTGAAAGGGTTCTTCGACGAAATACCGAAAGCGCTCGACGAAGCAGCACGGATAGACGGTTGCTCTCACTTAACCGCCCTCTACCACGTGATCATTCCGCTGGCGCTGCCCGGCATCGCCGTCGCATCGTTTTACACCTTCGTCACGTCGTGGAACGATTTCCTCTTCGTGTCGGTCCTCTCACAGAGTGGCGGAACGCGAACGCTCCCCTTCGGCCTCTTCCTTTTCCAGAGCGCGAACACCATCAACTGGGGAGCGACGGTCACAGCAGCAACCGTCACCGCGATTCCGTCGATCGTGTTCTTCGCCCTCGTCCAGAATTATATCGTCGAGGGGCTCGCAAGCGGCGGAATGCACGGTACGTAACCGCCGATTTCTCGGCAGCGACGATTTCTCACCTCGCTGCGAACCGAACCACACACTCGTTTCAGCACGACCGAATCGAGAGGAGTAATGGGATTCGGTAGAGAAACGAGATGGTATAGAAGGCCGTCTTCTCCTCACTTCGATTCGAACACCGACGACGAAACACCCGTCGAGTTGGTGTACGTATTTTCTCTCACCCCGGAACGAGTAGCGTCGGTGAGAAGAATGCCGAACGTATCGTCGCTGGAAGTGATACGGAAGGACGACAGATATCAGTGCGGTACTACCGAGTTTGCGCCGAAGTTCTCGAAAAGAGGACGCGTTTAGATTTCCCCTGCCTTGCTGGACCACTCCTGGTGGAGTTGTTTGCCCGCCTTCATCGGGTCTATCTCGTCGTACATCACCTTCTGCGACAGGTCGAACCACGTCGTCGAAACCTTACTGACGCTCCAAAATCCGTAGGATTTCCCGGTTTTGAAGACCTCTTTGAACCCTTTCCAATCGGGATTGTTGGTCTGCTCGGGGACGTTCCATTCGACGTCCTCGTGTGCTGGGAGGTTACCAGGGTCCTCTTCGAGGAACGTTTTGATTCCCTCCGGACTCGTGGCCGCTTTGACCACGTTCCACGCGTCGTCCTTGTTTTTCGAGTTGTTGTTCAGGAAAACGGGCTTGACTTCCATGTACGTGCCTTTCTCACCACCTTCGACTCGGGGGTTATGCGTTGCGACGCTGTTCCGATAGTTCTTCATCGCCTGTTCGTTGGTGTCGTCCGACCCGCTGGCCAATCCCGGAATCCACGGGCCGGTGGAGATAGCGGCATAGTTCCCGTTCACGTACGCGATATCGTGAGCGAGGGAATCGATTCCCCTCGCGTTCGGGTCCGTCGCGGGTTTGTCCGTCTTGTAGAAGGGATCCCAGAAGTACTCCTTGAAGACGATGCCGAAGTCCTCCGCCGTCGGCACCAGTTTCCATCCGTCCCCGTCCGGTTCGAATATCGTATCGACACGTTGGAAGAGGAACGACAGGAACTCCTGAAGTCCGCGAGTGTTTCCTTTCTGGCTGGTGAGCGTGAAGCCGTGCATCCCGTCCTCTTTTTTCGTGATTTCAGCGCCCATTTCGACGAAGTCCGACCATTTTTCGGGGACCTCGAAGCCGTACTTCTCGAGTATATCCTGTCGGTAGACGAACCCACGACCGTTTCCGATATAGGGTAACGCCCAGATATCGTCTTTGTACTTCATCGTATCCAGACCGGTGTATCCGTCCTTGTAGTCGAGCTTGTCCACCCGGTCGGTCAACGGCTCGATCAGATCCGCCGAGACGTAATCGCCTCGGTGGTTCGGCGTCGCTTCGACGACATCCGGCGTCCCCGTTTTTGCGCCGGTGAGATACTTCTTCTTGATACTGTCGTAGCGCATATCCGAAAATTCGACCTTCCCGTCCACCGAATCGCGCATCAGTTTCTTGAGCTTCGGTGTCTGGGAATCGAACGCGTCAGACCAGACGGTTATCGTGTCCGAACCGCTGCCGCCACCGCCGCCACCGGAACAGCCAGCGATACTACCCGCGCCCATCGCGGCGGCGAGGCTCATATACTTGCGTCTACTACAACCTGTGTTTGCCATGGTCTATCATGAGTTGATGATTTCACCCTATATATGAGTTGCTATTAGTATTATACACAATATCTGAGGAATAAACCTGTTCCGTGGAGAACAAGTGCGAGTGGACGAGAGGGACGACACCCCGCCAGTTATGGCAGTCCCACGTAGCGCCGACGGAAGGAAAGGTAGACGAGACACGTGACGGTCGTGGAGAAAATCAACGAGTAGACGATGATCAACGGCGTCGGTTTTCCGAGTGAGATACCCTCTACAAGGAGTAGGTAACAGAAGAATGGAATGGCGAACCCCGAGATGAAGTATCGGACCCAACTCGGCTTCCACTGGGACTCGGTGTGTGAGAGATGGATCGTATCCTTGAATAGAGCGAAGTATGCGAACAAGCTCAACAGGGCAGCACCGGTCAGTACGAGACCCGTGAGAAAGCTATACGGACTTGTACTGACCGGCAGAAGCGTGTAAGCCGTGTAGATAGTCACGGCGATACCGAGGACGGCGTAGGCCGCTACCGTCATCCAATGCGTATCGTCGGTTCGAGCACGAGACGTGACGCTCGGATTCGGTGTTTGTTTCATACGGTAGTATCCAAAGAGGAGCCATATAAATGGTCGCTCCACGGGTTAAGCGAACGGAAGTTACCACCTAGGTAAAGCGGGAGACGACACCGAAACGGTCGGTATAACCAGTTATCGGTCGTTTTAGAGCGCACAGTCGCACTACCGGTTATCAGAGGTTCTTCGAACACCACGTGGGGTCGATCGGTGCCTCGAGCGTTTCTATTTCGTCATCGGTAAGGGAGACATCCAGCGCACTGACGCTATCCTCACGGTGTGAGATTTTTCGTGGCTCGATGATTGGAGAATTGACGCCGTGCGAAGTAGTTGTTCGTAGATGTTCCGATATATATTCAAACTATGATCTTTCCATAAGTTTATATCCTCGTGATTGATTCCCATGAACACACCGCAATGACCGATCATACGAACGGCGATGCCGTAAGTCAAATAGGAATAGTGGGCACAGGAGGCTTGGGAGGCATACTGGGGGAGCAATTCAACCGACTCCCATCGGCAGAGGTTTCGGCGATAGCAGACATCGATCCGGCCGCGTTATCCAAAACGGCGACGCGACTTGCCGTTCCCGAGACGTCGCTCTACGAGGATTACGAGCGGATGCTGGACGACGAGTCGCTAGACGCCGTACTCATCGTCACCCCGAATGGACTCCACTACGAGCAAACCGTGGCCGCTCTCGACCGGGGACTTCACGTCCTCTGTGAGAAACCGTTGACCATCGATCTCGCCGATGCGAAAGCGCTGGTCGAACGGGACGAGGCGAGCGATTCCGTGTTGATGGTCGGGTACCAGCGTCACCTGAACCCCGGGTTCATCGAGGCGCGCGAACGCTGGGCGCTCGGGGATTCGACGCCGACATTCGTCACCGCCGAGATTACCCAAGACTGGCGTCACCACTTCGAAAAGGGAACCAATTGGCGTATGAACACCTCCTTGAGTGGCGGTGGCCACCTCTATACGACAGGTACGCACATCATCGATGCGATACTCTGGGTGACAGGACTGACTCCGAAATACGTTACTGCTCGAATGGACTATCACGGCGACGACGAACGACTCGATACACAGTCCTCGATCGTTATCGAGTTCGAAAACGGTACGATCGCAAACGTCTTCGATTCGGGTATCGTCCCCCGAACGCGAGAACATATCCACATCTGGGATGACCAGGGAGCGATGTACTTCGATGGTCGAGAATGGGAAGACAGAACGATGAAGAAGATTACTGGCGATGGTTCGGAAGTGTCACCATATGCGGACAGCGGTGAGCGAAAGACGAAACCGGAAGCGTTCATCGAGTCGATCCGAGAAAACGAAACACCCCCGGCTACGGCACGGGACGCCCTGCGTGCGACGATAGTAAAGGAAGCGGCGTACGAGTCCGCGGCGACGAACGAGCGAGTCGAAGTTCCGAGTCCGTAATCGAGGTTCCGGGGGACCCCAGATTCCGTTCCGAATTATCGAACACAACGCTACTCACCGTTCGGTTACGGCTGGAGTCGGCCGTTTCGGAGCGTTCGAACGTCGAATACGACATATCATTCAGCTAGTTGTCACGATGGGATGCACCGTACACGGATGTTGTTCTATATTATCGAACGGAGAGGCGGATTACAGCACTATGTCTGTAAAGCAGACCCGCTCGTAAAAACCATTCACGCTCGTTCCCACGTTGCGAATCCGACACCGTAACAGGAAGAGGGTATGAACTCCGATTCGATAGTAGCTATCCCATCCATTCTTCACACGTTCGAATAGTTTATCTCGATAACACGCACCGTATGTTGAATTAGCTCGGGCATTCTCTTGCGGAACGTTTCATCGTCCATATGACGAGTCGACCCGGAAACGCTGATAGCTCCGAGGACCTCCTCGGTGTTTGTGAGTATTGGCACCCCTACGCATCGAATGCCTTCGATTTGTTCGTTATCGTCGAACGCCACGTTTCGTGAACGTATTTCCTCACATTCCTTGGTGAGTTCGTCCATCGATGTGATGGTCCTCGAAGTTCGTTCGACCATCCCGTGTCTGTCGAGGATCTCTCGAACTCGCTCGCGGGGGAAGTATGCGAGCATGGCCTTTCCGAATGCCGTGCAATGAAGATGCCGTTCGGTACCGATGTGGGAATCCGTTTGAACCGCTTTGTTTCCTCTCGACTGATGAACGATGATCCCTTTGCCGTGTTCTTCGACGACGAGTTGAGCGGCGAGACCGGTTTCGGCCGCAAGTTCGTCTACCTCGTCTTTCGTGAGCCGATACACCGAGTTGGAGTGGGCGGCGTACCCGCCGATATTCAAAAACCGTAGCCCAACGCGGTACGTGTCGCCGGTTTGTACCACGTACCTTCGTTGCTCAAGGGTGTTTAAATGAGCGTGGATCGTACTCTTAGACCGTCCTAAGTTGTTCGCAAGTTCAGTCACTCCAGCACCATCCTTTTCCATGAGATATTCAATGATCTCGAATGACGTGTCGATGGATTTTATTTTGTTTGCCGCTTTCTTTGTGCGTGGAGTCATACGGTACCCACTGTCCTCTACGATAAAAAATCCACAGTATTGACCGCATACTCGATACGGTTACCATCAAAACACACGAAAAAGATAGTTGTCCTTTTTCACTCCGACACGGGAACGAGATCGGGTGAATCACATCGTAGGGGGCGGAAACGGTTTTTCATCCACCGAACTTGTTTTTAAGATATCAAATATATTTATGTGTTCCAGAACGTGGTTGAGGTATGGATAGCAACCGTGCTACTGCTGAGACGTCGAAAGGTACTGCTGTTCGGGTCGGTGTCAGAACACGTTCGCTCTCGGAGGACCGTTTGAGATACATCCGTCAATTGGGTGCGACCGACATATTCGTCGATCACGCAGACACGGACGAGGAACCGGACGAGTTCAATGACAAGGAAGGGACTCAAACGGTTTCCGTCGGCCGCGATTCGATCCCCACGGTTACAGAGCTAACGGCAGCGCGCGAACGGGTCGAATCGGCGGGGCTGTCGCTCACAGGTATTCAATCGCTTCCGTATTCACTGTACGGGGACATCATGTTCGGTCGGGAAGGAAGTGAAGAATCGCTCGACCAGATCACAACCCTCATCCGGAATCTCGGCGAGGCAGAGATTCCCGTCTTGGGGTATCAATGGAACCCCCGTGGCGTCGTGCCGATGCGAACATCTCCAGTGAACGTTCGCGGTCGAGCGCTCGGCACCGGGTTCGACCTCGCCGAACTCGACGACCCGCACGCGCTCGCTCCCGATTTGGACAGGGAGTATTCGGAATCCGAATTTTGGGACAACTACCGCGAGTTCTTGGAAGCGGTGCTCCCGGTAGCGGAAGAAGCGGGCGTCCAACTCGCACTGCACCCCGTCGACCCGCCGGTGATAGAATCGCTCGGAGGCATCCCTCGACTGTTCCGCAACGTCGAGAACTTCGAACGGGCGATGAACCTCGTTCCGAGTGATAACCACGGATTGAAGCTGTGTCTCGGCTGTTTCTCCCAGATGGGCGAGGACGTCTCGCAGGTACTTCGCCGGTTTGGTGAGCGCGACCAGATCGTCTTTATCCACTTCCGAGATGTCGTGGGGACGGTTCCGGAGTTTCACGAAACGTTCGTGGATATGGGGAACTTCGACACCGTCGAAGTGGTTCGAACGCTCCACGACATCGGATTCGATGGGGTAGCCATTCCGGACCACGTCCCGAAGATGGTCGGCGACGACGATTGGCGTCACCGAGCGCGCGGATTTACCGTCGGATATCTCCGCGGGGTTATCGACACCGTACGTTCCGAGTGAGCGGACGGAGTTCGACGAACAGAGCTACGATTCCCACCGAAGGACTTCGCACGAAACACGGACCCACGCCGGAGAAACGGTCGATTCCGGTTCAAAACTTCGAGCGGTCATCGTTCTTCAAGAACACCGTGGTTGCGGAGTGAGCGGTTCCGTTCGGTTCCGACATCGGGAATGCAGATCTTCGTGGATTCTGCTGCAGAAAACGATTACCCACCGCGGTCGCCGATCGGGGACCAACAGCAGTGAAATCGGATGAATCTTCGTAAGACATACAGCCCTAGGATTGTAACGCCAATGGTGGAGAGGAAGCGAATAGTCGATCGTATAACGAATTCAGCCGAAATTTGTTCTCTATATCAGAACCAATACACTCCATCGATAAATTGCAACAGCTGCGTTATTCCGGCGTATAACTCGGTGAGACGGGGATTCACCACTCGACCGAGGGTTTCTCGACCGGAATACCACCTTCCTTGTCGTCCAGTTCTGTTCTGTATTGTAGAACACGTTGACGGCCGAACGGACGGACCACCACGTCGAAACGGACCGCCCGTCGGAAAAGATGACTCTGTTCGGGTGCGTTAGCGCTTGCTATCGGGTCAGACGGTGACGGTATCGTTGACGAGCTGGCCGATACGGTCGATGTCGATGACGACTTCATCACCTTCGGAGAGGGTGAACGACTCCGGGGGCACGAGCGCGGTTCCCGTGAGCAGAACCAGCGTCTCCGGAAGGCTGTTGTGACGAGCGAGATAGGAGACGAGTTCCTCGCAGGTGGTCACCATCTCGCTCGTCGACGTCGAGTCCTCGTACACCGTTTCACCGTCGCGTCGTATCGAGAGGGACATCGAGAGGTCGTGAGGGTCCTCGACCGTTTCCGCCGAGGCGACACACGGGCCGAGCGAACAACAACGGTCGTACACCTTCGCCTGCGGAAGGTACAGCGGGTTCTTCCCTTCGATGTCGCGGCTGGAAACGTCGTTTCCGATGGTGTAGCCGACGATGTCGCCGCGGTGCAGGACGATGCCGAGTTCCGGTTCCGGGACGTCCCACGTGGAGTCTCCGCGCACCCCGATGGCTTCTCCCGGCCCGACCGTCCGCGACGGCGTGGCCTTCATGAACAGTTCCGGTCGGTCGCTGTCGTACACGTCCATGTACACCTCGGGTTTCCCGCTCTCGGCTTTGCGTGCCTCCTCGCTGATTTGATATGTGACACCCGCCGCCCACACCTCGTCGGCGATGACGGGTTGGAGGACGTCCCGGGCGGCGTCGAAATCGATGCGTTCGGCCTCGTCGAGACGTTTTCGGGCGATCGAATCGACCGATTCGCCGTTCGCGTTCGCCGCGCGGGCGAGATCCCTGAACGAGCCGAGATCGGCTGAAACGGACGAGAGGTCGTATGCGGTTCCGTCGTCGTCGATTGCTACCAAGTAATCCGTGGATGAGCGAGTCTCTCCCCCGGGGAGTCGGTAATAGCGCATACACAGTGATGAGCGGAAGGTGTTAAAAGAGTATCGTCGTCGGAAGCGTTTTCGACCGAGGAGGTGTCGGCTACGCTTCGTCGAACGGCACGAATCGAAGATTCGTTGGCTCGACGCGGGTTACGCCGCGTCGAACAACGCGGAGTAAAACTCCGCTGGCTCGACGAAGCTCACGCTTCGTCGAACGACGCAAATTGGAAATTCGCTGGCTTGATGAGGCTATGCCTCATCAAACAACTCCCCACCCTCGACCATGTGTTCCTCGACGGCGTCCAAGTCGAGCGTCAGGCCGAGACCGGGTTCCTCGGGGATCTCCATTCGACCGTCCTGAATGAGGTCGTCCTCCTCCACGAGATCCTCCCACCAGCCGAGTTGGTAGGAGTGGTATTCGACCGCGAGGCTGTTGGGAATCGCCGCGGCGACCTGCGCGGACGCCATCGTCCCGATGGGCGAGGAGACGTTGTGCATCGCGACCGGGATGTAGTACATGTCCGCGAGGTCGGCGACCTTTCTCGTCTCGCGCATGCCGCCCACGCGGGGCAGGTCAGGCGCGACGATGTCCACCGCTTGCGGTTCGAGCAGCGTCCGCTGGCCGAACTTCCGGTAGACGTTCTCGCCCACGGCGATGGGCGTCGTCGTCGATTCCGTGACTTTCCGCTGTACGTCGTGGTTCTCCGGCGGTATCGGGTCTTCGAGCCACCACACGTCGTACTCCTCGAGTTCGCGGGCGAGGCGTTTCGCGCTGCCGCTCGTGAACGACCAGTGGCAGTCGAACGCCACGTCCGCGCGGTCGCCGACGGCCTCCGTGACGGCTTCGACGATTTCGACCTTGTGATCTATTTCCGGGCCGCGGAGGTGGCGGTTCGCGCGGTCCTTCTCGTGGCCCGACGGGACGTCGAGGTCGAACTTGATGGCGTCGTATCCCAATTCCTCGACGACGCGGACGCCTTCGTCCGCGCAGGCTTGCGGGTCGGCTTCGTCCTCGGTGTGGAGGTCACAGTAGACCCGAACTTCGTCGCGGTATTTCCCGCCGACGAGTTGGTAGGCGGGGAGTTCGACGAGTTTACCCGCGAGGTCGTGGAGGGCGATTTCGATGCCGGAGATGGCCGAGATGGTCTTTCCGGAAATGGAACCTTCGCCGGACATCTTCTGGACGAGGTGTTCGTAAAGTCGGTCGATGTCGAGCGGGTTTTCGCCGACGAGGAACGGCTTCATCCGCTCGATGATGGCCGTGTCGCCGCCGCCCCAGTAGGCCTCGCCGGTACCGACGACGCCGGCGTCGGTGTAGACGCGAACGAGAATCCACGGGTAGTTGCCGTCCACCATCGTCGTCTGAACGTCGGTTATCTCTGCATCGCGGACCCCGCCGCGACGGTTCGTGATGCCCATCGTTTCGGCGGAGAGGTCGCGCATCGTATACTCCGCGTTCGGGTCGCGGAGCTTCGCATGATCAACCATTGCATGCGAGGGTTCCTAGAGGTCGGTAGTAAAGGTTGCGAATCGGGAGAAGCCGTTCGGGTCGGTTACTCGACCGTGACCCGTGTTCCTGTGTCGGCGGCCTCGTAAATGGCGGCGAGCGTCCGCATGTCGACGAGCGCGTGGTCGCCGTCCGGCGTGGGTTCGACGCCGCGAATGACGCGGTCGGCGAAGTAATCGAACTCCTCGGTCATCTCGTCGCCGAACAGGTCGCGTCGGCCGTCGTCGATTTCCATCTCCCGCCCCTCCGCGCCCCGAAGCGTGAGCGTCTGCGGCGTCATGCCCAAAAAGGCAGGGTCGAGGCGCAGTTCGCCCTCGGTTCCGATGAGTTGGAAACCACCCGATAGGTTTGCGTTCTGGCTGACGGTACAGGCCGCGTACGTGCCGTCGTCGAACTGGAGCGAGAAGGTGGCGTGTTCATCGGGGACCTCGTCGAACGCGTCGTGTTTGGAGTGCATCTGTGCGGTCACGCTCACGGGGTCGGCGTCGAGAACGAACCGGGCGGTGTTCAGCGGATAGATTCCCAAGTCCATCACCGTCGAACCGTAGCCGGCGAGGTCGGGATCGAGTCGCCACTGGTCGGGGTTGCCCGAGACGAAGTCGAGCATCTGCTGTTCCATGTGGCCGTGGATGGCGACCGGGTCGCCGATGGCACCCTCGCGGACGAGTTCGCGCATCCACCGGACCTGCGGGTCGGTTTGCATCCGGTAGGCGATCATCAGTGGGATGTCTTCGGCGGCCGCGACGAGTTCCTCCGCCCGTTCGAGCGTGGCTTCCATCGGCTTTTCACAGAGGACGGCCTTTCCGTGGTCCGCCGCGGCGGACACGTACTGAAGGTGATACGCGTTCGGCGTGCAAACGTACACGGCGTCGTATTCGTCGGTCGCGCGACCGTCCACGAACTCTTCGTAGGTGATGGCGGCCGTGGCGGTCGGGATTTCGTCGGCGGCGTCTTCCGCCTTTTCGTGTGAACTGCTGACGACGACGGTCGTCTCGCAGAACTTCGATTCCCGAATCGACGGGATGGCCTGTTCGCGCGTCCACCACCCGAGTCCCACGACGGCGAGGCGGAGGGTCCCCGCATCCAGTTCCTCCCAATCTCGCTGCCTGACGCCGTTTAGGTAGTCGTTGACGGTCATAATCCGATGATTCGACCCGGTCGGCAAAAAGCTACTGATGGCGATAGTAAAAATTCGCGCCAAACCTTCGTCGGACCGTAAAAGTCGTATGGGAGAGGTGTGAATAGGAGGATGATGTCGGACACGACGAAAAATTACGTCAACGGCGAGTGGACAGAAGCGGAGACGGGCGACACCATCGAGGTGGAGAACCCCGCAAACCCGAGCGAGGTCGCGGGACGCTATCAGTCGTCCAGTACGGCCGACGCGACGGATGCGGTCGAAGCCGCCGCGGCCGCTGCGAACGACTGGGCGTCCACACCGGGACCGGAGCGCGGGAAAATCCTCCGAGAGGCGGGAAGCCTGCTCGCGGAACGCAAAGAGGAACTCACGGACATGCTCGTCGCGGAGGAAGGGAAGGCCTACGCCGAAGCCAGTGGGGAGGTTCAGCGGGCAATCGACATCTTCCACTACTTCTCCGGGAAGGCGGCCGACCTCGGCGGGACGATGAAGAGTCCGAGCGCACCGAACCAGAACCTGTACACGATCAAAGAACCGGTCGGCGTCGCTTCGCTCATCACGCCGTGGAACTACCCCATCGCCATCCCGGCGTGGAAGCTCGCGCCGGCACTCGCATCGGGGAACACGGTCGTTCTCAAGCCCGCATCGGCCGCGCCCGGCGTCGCCATCGAACTCGCGCGAGCGCTGGACGAGGCGGGTCTCCCCGACGGCGTCCTGAACGTCGTCACCGGGTCGGGAAGTACCGTCGGCACCGAGTTCATCGAACACGACGCGGTGGACGCGGTGTCGTTCACCGGGAGCAGCGAAGTCGGCGGAATGGTGTACGATCAAGCGACCGACGCGGGCAAGCGCGTCCAGACAGAACTCGGCGGCAAAAACCCGACGGTCGTCGCGTCCTCGGCGGACCCGGCGGAGGCGGCCGACATCGTCGCCAACGGCGGATTCGGAACGACCGGCCAGTCGTGTACCGCGTGTTCCCGCGCCATCGTCCACGAGGACGTGTACGACGAGTTCGTCGCCGAACTCGTGGACCGCGCCGAATCCATCGACATCGGACCGGGTGCCGATCACGAGATGGGACCGCAGGTCAGCGAGAGCGAACTCGAATCGACGCTCGATTACATCGGCATCGCCGAGGAGGAAGGCGCGACGCTCGCTGCGGGCGGCGGCACGCCCGACGGTGACGCGGTCGAATCGGGCTACTTCGTCGAACCGACCGTGTTCACCGATGTGGACTCCGAGATGCGAATCGCACAGGAGGAGGTCTTCGGGCCGGTCGTCGCCGTCATCGAGGTGAGCGATTTCGACGAAGGTCTCCACGTCGCGAACGACGTTCACTACGGCCTCTCGGCGAGCATCGTCACCGACGACCACACGGAAGCCAACCGCTTCATCGACGAGGTGGAGGCGGGCGTCGTGAAGGTCAACGACAAGACGACGGGACTCGAACTGCACGTTCCCTTCGGCGGGTTCAAGCGCTCGTCCAGCGAGACGTGGCGCGAACAGGGCGACGAGGGACTGGAGTTCTACACCATCGAGAAGACGGTGTACGACAGCTACTGAGACCAACTCGGTGCCGTCGTTCGGTTCGTCCTTTTTCGGCGTGACGTTCGTTCCCCGGATTCGGTTCCGGTCGTCGGAATCTGTCCGTCCGTGGGGTCGGTCTCGTCGAGATACCCGACGAAGCCGGTGACGTGTTCGCACTTCGCGTCGGATGTATCGGCTCATGACGTTTCGACTGCCGAATCGGGGAAATGGCGATAGATATCGGCGCGGCATCGTCCGAGAAATGAGTTTGGGTGCCGTATTGGCGGGAATCGCTGGCGAACGCCGTGGGTGTTCCCGGCTTCCCGAACTGGAGTTGTTCCTCCAGTTCGGTGACGGCTCGAACCACACCTGTTCTGCCGTGCGTTTAGGCGGTACCGTTGTCGTGGACTTCTCCATCGTTGCCGAGGGAAGCGAGTAACCGAGCGCGGAAATACCGCGATACCTCCCGTCCAAACCATTAAGAGATGTGATTGCGAGAAATCAACTGATGCAAACTGAATCGGATCGTGGAGAGCCTCGTATCGCCGACGAAGGGCGAGTAGAAGATCTCCTCGAAGAGATGACGATAACGGAAAAGGTCGCACAACTGGGGTCGGTGAACGCGAACAAACTGCTCGACGACGATGGAAGCCTCGACCGGAAGGCGGTGGAGGAACTCCTCGAAAACGGAATCGGTCACCTGACGAGACTCGGCGGGGAAGGAAGCCTTCCACCACGGGAAGCCGCGAAACGGACGAACAAACTTCAGGACTTTCTCGGGAACGAGACCCGACTCGGCATCCCCGCGATTCCCCACGAGGAGTGTCTGAGCGGTTATATGGGACCGAGCGGAACGACGTTTCCGCAGATGATCGGCGTCGCGAGTACGTGGTCGCCGGACCTCGTCGCGGAAATAACGGACACCATCCGCGGTCAGTTGGAAGCGATCGGGACGACGCACGCGCTCTCGCCGGTGCTCGACATCGCTCGGGACCTTCGATGGGGTCGCGTCGAGGAAACGTTCGGCGAGGACCCGTATCTCGTCGCAGCGATGGCCTGTGGATACGTAAACGGTTTGCAGGGTGATGGCGACGGCATCTCCGCAACGCTCAAGCACTTTGCCGGTCACGGCGCCGGCGAGGGCGGGAAAAACCGCAGTTCGGTCAACGTTGGACGCCGGGAACTTCGGGAGACCCACTTGTTCCCGTTCGAGGCCGTCATCAAAACGGCCGACGCCGAGTCCGTAATGAACGCCTACCACGACATCGACGGCATCCCGTGTGCGAGCGACGAGTGGTTGCTGACGGACGTTCTCCGTGGCGAGTGGGGATTCGACGGGACGGTGGTTTCGGACTACTACAGCGTCGAGTTCCTGCAAAGCGAGCACGGCGTCGCGGCATCGAAGCAAGCGGCGGGGGTGATGGCCGTCGAGGCCGGTCTCGACGTCGAACTCCCATACACGGACTGCTACGGCGACCATCTCGTGAACGCCGTCGAAGATGGAAACGTGGCCGAAGCGACGGTGGATACGGCGGTTCGTCGGGTCCTCCGTGCGAAGGCCGAGAAGGGACTCCTCGACGAACCGACCGTCGACGTCGACGCCGCTGACGCTCCGTTCAACACCGAGAGTGCGAGAGAACTCACCACCCGCGCCGCCCGCGAATCGATGACCCTCCTGAAGAACGAGGACGATTTTCTCCCCTTCGACGGGGAGGAACTGAACGCCGTGGCCGTCGTCGGTCCGAAAGCCGACAACGCACAGGAACTCATGGGCGATTACGCGTATCCGGCCCACTATCCCACGGAGGAAGTCGACTTCGATGCCACGACCCCACTCGACGCCATCGAAGCGCGCGGCGAGCACGCCGAGTTCGATGTTCGATACGAGCAGGGGTGTACGACGACCGGATCCTCGACCGAAGACCTCGATTCGGCTGCCGAGGCGGCCGAAGCCGCCGACGTCGCCATCACGTTCGTCGGCGCGCGCTCCGCCGTCGATTTCTCCGACATCGACGAGAAGCAAGCCGACCTCCCGAGCGTTCCCACCAGCGGCGAAGGTTGTGACGTGGTCGACTTGGACCTCCCCGGCGTCCAGCAGGAACTCGTGGAACGCGTCCACGAGACCGGAACGCCGTTGGTCGTCGTCGTCGTGAGCGGGAAACCCCACTCCGTCGAGTGGATCGTAGAGGAAGCGCCCGCGCTCCTCTACGCGTGGCTTCCGGGCGAACGCGGGGGTGAAGGCATCGCCGAAGTGTTGTTCGGCGAACACAATCCCGGCGGCCGCCTCCCCGTCTCCATCCCGCGGTCGGTCGGCCAACTGCCGGTTTACTACAACCGAAAACCCAACACCGCGAACGAAGAGCACGTCTACACGGCGAGCACACCCCTGTACCCGTTCGGCCACGGTCTGAGCTACACCGACTTCGAATACGGTGACCTATCGCTATCGACCGACTCGCTCGCTCCGTCCGGGCAGGTGAGCGCCGAAGTCACGGTCACCAATACGG
Source organism: Haladaptatus sp. CMAA 1909 (assembly GCF_043952005.1). Lineage (NCBI taxonomy): Archaea > Methanobacteriati > Methanobacteriota > Halobacteria > Halobacteriales > Haladaptataceae > Haladaptatus > Haladaptatus sp. CMAA 1909. The sequence continues at coordinate 711,775 of NZ_JBIOAV010000002.1, forward strand.
GCGACCGCGACGGACACGAAGTCGTCCAGTTGTACGCGAGCGCGAAGTCCCCGAGTCAAGCACGACCGGTTCAAGAACTGGTCGGGTTCGAACGGATATCCCTCGTCGCTGGCGAATCGAAACGCGTCACCTTCGAAATCGACGCGTCACAACTCGCGTTCCACGACCGGGACATGAATCTCGCCGTCGAGCGAGGTGCCTACGAACTCCGCGTCGGTCGGTCAGCGAGCGATATCGTCTCCACGGCGGCGTTCGATGTTCCGACGACGAAAGAAGTACCGGCGACCGGCCGATCGTACTTCACGACGACACGAGTCGAAACCGTGGAGTAACACGGTATATCGTTTCGAAACGGATGTTTGAATCCCCGTTTTGATATCCAGAATAGCTATGCCGTATGAACGTGCGTGTTACGTTGGCACGGATGCAAAACGCCGAGTGCGAACCACCGAAAAACGTCGCCCATCGGGGCACCTCAGGCCCAGTACGCGTCACCGGGGTTCGTTTCGAACACCGCCCGTTCGAGCACGTCGATGGCCTTCTCCAGCCCTTCCGTCGCGGACGTGAGTGAATCCTCGTGCTCGATGGAGAGCGCGCCGTCGTAGCCGACCATGCGAAGGGTCGAGACGATATCCTTCCAGAACGCCTCGCCGTGACCGTACCCTATGGACCGGAATATCCACGAGCGGTCTATTTCGTCGGTGTACGGCGTCGTGTCGAGCACGCCCTTTTCGCGGGCGTTCGCGTCGTACACCTTGGTGTCCTTGGCGTGGAAATGGTGGATAGCGTCCCGCTCGCCGAGCAGTCGAATCGAGTCGGTGATGTCGATTCCCTGCCAGAACAGGTGGGACGGGTCGAAGTTCGCGCCGATACGGTCGCCGGTAGCCTCGCGGAGTTCGAGCATCCCGCGCGGTTCGTAGACGAGCATGTTCGGGTGCATCTCGATGGCGACGTCCACGCCGTGATCGTCGGCGAACGCTTCGAGTTCCCGCCAGTAGGGGATGGCAACTTCCTCCCACTGATACCGGTGGGCTTCGCGATGTTCGTCGGGCCAGGGCGCGGTGATCCAGTTCGGAACCGAATCGTCCGGCCCTCCGGCGGGGAGCCCCGAGAACGTGGTTACGGCGTCCACATCGAGTTGGCTCGCGAGGCGAATCGCCTCGCGGAGCTCCTCGTCCGCTTCGGCCGCGCGGTCCTCGACGGGATGGAGCGGGTTGTTGTGCGTCGCCAGCGCCGAAACGTACAGATCGTTTTCGTTGAGAAGTGTCCGTAGGTCGGACTGGGATTCTTCGTCGTCCAAGTACTCGTCCCTCGGAAGATGCGCGTCGCCGACGAACCCGCCACAAGCGAGTTCGACCGCTCCGACACCGAGATCGGAGAGGTACGTGAACGTGTCCGCTATCGATTCTTCCGCTAATGCGACTGTGAGGACTCCGACATCCATGATTGGTAGTCACACGCTCGATTCATATACGTTGCGCCGTCAGCACTCCGGAACGTCATCGAAGAGACATAAGTTACCAAATCACAAACTTTATTGTGGAATTCGAATAACCTCCGTACGTGATTCAGAGGCAATGAAAGCAGTAACTAGCGCCTTCGTCGGAACCGGACCGGACCCCGAGACACAGAACAACCAAGGATTCGCGATGGCGTACCGTCACGCCGCGGCCTACGACCACGCGGGAGCGGAGTTGGTCGCCTGTGCCGATATCGTCGAACCCAACGCGAAAGCGTTCGCCGACTACTGGGGTATCGAAGCGGACGGCGTATTCGAGGAGTACCTCGGCATGGTCACCGAGGTCGAACCCGACATCGTCAGCGTCTGTACGCCCCCGCCGACGCACGCCGACATCGTGACCGACATCGCACGGAGCAACGCGGTGCAGGCGATACACTGCGAGAAACCCATGGACAGGACGTGGTCGAACGTCGAACGGATGGTCGAGGTATGTGACGAGGAGGGCGTCAAATTGACGTTCAATCACCAACGCCGCTTTGGCCGAGGATATCGAAGGGCCAAGGAATTGCTCGATGCCGGCGAAATCGGAGACCTCCAACGGGTCGAGTGTGCGGCTCCCAACATCTACGACTACGGATCCCACTCGGTAGACCTCTGTAACTACTACAACGACGAGGGAAGGGCCGAGTGGGTCATCTCCCAGCTCGACTACCGGGACGAAGACCTGTGGTTCGGTGCCCACAACGAGAACCAGACGCTCGCCTCTTGGAGATACGAGAACGGCGTCTACGGACTCGCGACGACCGGAATCGGAGCGGATCTGGTCAACTGTCACAACCGCCTGGTGGGCAGCGAGGGCACCATCGAAATCGGACACGGCTTCCCGAACAACGAAACCGACGACCAGATCCTCCGCATCAAGCGCGACGGGGACGACGGGTGGGAACACGTCGACTGTGACGGCGAGGGCCTCCACGGCCTCGACTCTCGGGAGTTCGGTCGGGTCTTCATCGACCGTGCGATAGCCGACGTCGTAGAAGCGGTCGAGAACGATTCCACCTCCGAACTGAACGCGGAGAACGCGCTCAAGGCGACCGAAATCATCTTCGGCGCGTGGGAATCGTCACGACGACACGGCCGCGTCGAGTTGCCGCTCGACATCGAAGACAACCCCCTCGATGCGCTGATCGAAGACGGGACGCTCACTCCGGAACCGGCCGAGGAGTGACCGATGCCAGAACTGTCGGTTTGCATCGAGATGGTCTTCGAGGGAGCACCGTTTACGGAGCGAATCGGTCTCGCCGCGGCGGCCGGCGCGGACGCGGTGGAGTTCTGGGGATGGCGCGACAAGGACCTCGATGCGGTCGCCAACGCGTGTGACGAACACGACCTGAACGTCGCAGCCATGCTCGGCAGCGACGTCCCGCTGACAGATCCGAACCGAACCGCCGAGGCCTGCCGGTCCATGCGCGAATCCATCGAAACGGCCGCACGCCTCGGCTGTTCGACCCTCATTATCACCGTGGGACAGGAACAGGCGGATATCGACCGCACTACCCAACGAGGTGCTATCGTGGGTGCTCTCGAAAGCGTCGCCTCCGACGCCGCCGACGCGGGCGTTACGCTCGCCGTCGAACCGTTGAACACGGCCGTGGATCACCCCGGTTACTTCCTCGAATTGTCGGCGGAAGGATACGACATCGTCGATGCGGTGGGCGATCCGAACGTCAAACTCCTCTTCGACGTGTACCATCAGCAGATCACGGAAGGAAACGTCATCGCCAACATGACGAGTCACCTCGACCATATCGGGTACGTCCACATTGCGGACGTTCCCGGTCGACACGAACCCGGAACGGGGGAACTCGACTACGGGAACATCCTCCCCGCGCTCGCCGCCGCGGGGTACGACGGGTACATCGGGTGCGAATTCTCCCCCGAAGGTGACGACGCCGCGGCCGTGAGCGACTGTCGTGCTATCCTAAACGGGTAGCAGTTCTCGTTTCCCTTCGAAGAGCTGTTCGACGAGGAGAGAAGTATCCTAAGGGAAAAGGTTATTGTCCCCTATAGTAATGATAATCCGTGTCACTATGCCGAAGGCAACTGATTCATCGGTCGGCGACGTTACTGACGAGACGGTAACCAGTACCCCCGACGAGGGAGACTACTCCCGGCGCGGTTTCATGGAGGCTGCTGCATCCATGGGTGCGGCCGGTGCCGCAGCCGGATTGGCCGGATGTACCGAACAGTTCGGCGGTAGCGGCGGTGATAGCAAAACGAAGGGTGAAAAGGACTTCATCTTCTGGACGATGCGCGGATACATCCCGGAAGTGACGAAGAACATCAAGCAGGCCGCAAAGGGCTTCGAAAAACACTCGGATTCGCCGGTCAACGTCTCGACGAACGTCATCGTGTGGAATCAGGTGTTCCCGAAGTGGAACGCGTCCATTCAGGGACGGACGACGCCGAACGTCTCGGAGATGGCCAACGAACACGCCGTGAACTTCGGAAGTCTCGGTGCGACGGCACCCATCACGGACATCTACGATTCGTACGACGACTGGTACGGGCCGATGGAAGCGTGGGCCAGTTGGGACGACAAGAAGTGGGGCGTCCCGTGGTTCGTCGAGACGCGACCGATGTACTATCGGAAGGACCTCCTCGAAAAGGCGGGTCACAGCAAGCCGCCGAAGGACTGGAAGGAACTCGTCAAAATCGGGAAAGACGTGGTCAAAGAGACCGGAAATCCGGGGTACATCGAACCCGGCGCTCGCGACTTCACGACCGGTCAACACACGTTCGCCTACACGGCGAACGCGGGAGGGAAGTTCTACAGCAAGAAGGACGGAAAGTGGCAGGTAGAACTCGATTCGGCCGGGTCCCTGTTCGGTCACCTGTTCTACGCCAGCCTGAAGAAGGCGTGGGACCTGCCGGCAGACGGTTGGACGAGCCAGGATTCGAGCGCGACGGACAAGTTCTTCCGGGAGCGCGATGCCGGGATGGCGCACCTCGGCGCGGAGGATGCACGTCTCGCCCGGACGGAGGAACACGCCGGCCTTCGGGACAACGTGGGTATCCAGCCGATGCCCGAGGGACCACTGGGCAAACGGTGGTCGTTCCGCGGCGGTTCCTGTCTCAGCCCGTTCACCGACGACGTTTCCAAGCACGAAGTCGGCGACCGCTCGAACGAGTTCGTGAAGTACATGATGCAACCGGACAACCAGTCCGACTACTTCGCGGCGTCCGCACCCGTCTTCATGCCGGTACGGAAGAGTCAGGAGCAGATGGACCTCTTCACGAAGAACCCGACGAAGCTTCCCGACGACTGGCTCGACGCGTTCGTCACCCAAGCACAGAAGACTCGGCGCTACGGCGTCTACGGCGGCGGACAGGACACGCCGTTCCTCGGCTCGGTCGAAGGTTCGACGACCGGATACAGTCAAGCGATTTCGGCCATTCTGGGCTCGAACAAGGACCCGAAGGAAGCGTTGGTCAGCATGGCCAACAACGTTCGGAACGAGGCGAACAAGAAGCTCGACTACACGCTCGATAGCAACTCGGAGAAACCGAGCCTGGACGACGCCCCGAAGGAGGTGCAGGATTGGATCACCGGTTCCAACAACACGCCGAAAATCTGGAATCCGTACGAATGACGCCGAGGTGGGTACACCCGCCGTTCCCGACACCACATCCATAAACCCCGTCAGGTTCGGTCCGGGTCGATAACCTCCGCCACCCGATCCACTGAAACGACGATTTCTCCGTTCGGAGAGCCGTATCTGATTGGAAATTCCCGTCGACGACGACGGAATATTTTTATAGACAACTGTTCCCTATCAACATGGTATATGGGACGAATAGTTTTCGATTCCGTTCAAAAAGTCTACGGCGGCAAAACGGTTGCGGTCGATAATTTCGAACTCGAGGTCGCCGACGGAGAATTCCTGACGCTGGTCGGGCCGAGCGGTTCGGGCAAATCGACGACGCTCCGGATGCTCGCCGGGCTCGAAGAGATAACGGCTGGGGAGATATCCATCGACGACGAAGTCGTGAATTTTCTCCCGCCTCGTGACCGGGATATCGCGATGGTGTTCCAGAACTACGCACTGTATCCGCACCTCAGCGTGCGTGAAAACCTCGCGTTCGGGCTCAAGCGTTCGACGACGCTCGACAAGGAGGAAATCAACCGACGCGTCGAGGAGACGGCGGATCTGCTTGGCATCCCGGAACTCCTCGACAACAAACCCCGTCAGCTGTCCGGCGGACAGAAACAGCGCGTGGCGACGGGACGCGCTATCGTCCGTGAACCGGAGGTGTTCCTCTTCGACGAACCGCTGTCGAACCTCGACGCGAAACTACGCAAACACATGCGGACGGAGCTCAACCGCATCCAGCAGGAACTCGGCACGACCACCATCTACGTCACGCACGACCAGGAGGAGGCGATGACGATGTCGGACCGGATCGCCATCCTGAACCACGGCGAACTCCAGCAGGTGGGTAGCCCACGGGAGGTGTACAACGACCCCACGAACCTGTTTGTGGCCCAGTTCATCGGGAGTCCGAGCATGAACATCTTCAACGGAATCGTCGAGGACCGACAAGGAGTCGCCCGGTTCACGGGACAGATCGACCACGTCTTATCGGACGAGATCACCGAGAAGGCAAAAAACACCGCCTCGGACCGATTCGTCCTCGGCATCCGACCGGAGGACCTCGAACTGTGCGAACCGTCCCACCGGAACGCGAGCGCGGTCACCGTCGAGCTGGTCGAACCGCTCGGTCGGGACAACCTTCTGTACTTTGAGCCGGCGGCGACGGGGACGGACGTGGACGAAGAGCGAGAATACGTTATGTTCGTCCCGCCGGACGTGAATCCCGACGTCGACGACGAGGTGTACGTCACCTTCGACGATCAAGACATTCACCTGTTCGACGAGGAGACGGGCGACAACCTTCTCGTCGAGAGGCAGACACAGCGGGAAGACCCACCGGTTCGATAGCCGTTCGAGGAAAACGGACGGCTCCCTGCCGATCAGATGGGGACCGATCACTCGACGGCGACACCCGTATTCGTACGCAACTCCGCTCTCGCCACCATCGACCCTTTTTCGAGTTACGACGATGCTCCGTCGAGCGGACTGCCGGGGGTCGCGTTGTAGAGGATACCGTCGATGCGGAGGTAGCTGTTCGTGAACTCGACGCCGCGAACGAACCCGCTGGTCCGAACGAGTTGCGGGTCGAACGCACCGTGGTCGAGCACGTCGTCGACGACGACTCCGTTCGCGGTGATCCCCGCCCGTCCATTCCCGCCGGCGTGACGGCTCCGGAGGTCGAGCACGGTACCAAGCGCATCGCGACCGGCGTTCCGAGCCAGCGTCAGTGGAATCGTCTCTATCGCGTCCGCGAACGCTTCCACCGCGAGCTGTGCCCGTCCGGGGACGCCCGGTGCGAAGTCGCGGAGCGCCACCGCCGCGGCGATTTCCGCCGCCCCGCCGCCGGGAAGCGCTTCTGGGCGCATCACCGCCGCTCGAACGGCGTTCAACCCGTCCTTGACCCGCCGCTCGGCTTCGCGGGCGACGGAGTCGCTGCCGCCGTGGACGACGAACGACACCGCCTCGGGGACATCCGGGCCGGTCGCCATCACTGCCAACCAGCTCTCGTCCTGCTGGTCGAACCGTTGGTCGATGCGTACGGGTGCCGTCGCTTCGGCATCCACCACGTCGGCCGAAACGAGCGGCGTCGATACCGTTGCTCCAGTCGCACGGGCGAGGAACTCGATGCGCGAATCCTTCACGTTCTGCACCGTGAGCACGCCACGGCTACCCAGTTCTTGGGCGATATCGCGGTGAATATCCCCGCTCGCCAGGACGGCAACCGCGCCTGTCGCGCGAATCGCGGCCGCGATGTCGTCGAACCGTCGTGTGTCCACGGTCCGCACGCCGTCGAATCCGTCCGTGTCCGCCGTCACGTTGCCCTGAAACGCCGGGTCCCTGGGTGCCACGTCGCCGCCGACTAGCAGCGCCGGTCCCTCGACCGGCAGTTCGCCGGTTCCCCAGTACGGTTCCTTGGGAAGGAACGCACCGGGCACGAGGGACGAATCGGCGACGCCCCCGCCCGGCATCGCCTCCGTTCGGACGAACGAGAGGTCCACCGAACCGGTTTGCGGGTTCGACACACGGAGGACGGCCTCCACGACGGGGTCGGCGAGGCCGTGCAGCGACCAGGATTTCGTACTCCCGTTCGTCATCCCGGTTATCGCCACGTTCCGAAGGAGGTCGCGGTCGAGCGATGCACCGTTTGACGACGCTAGCGAGACGCTGGAGTCATCCCAGACTTCGAGCGTCCGCTGGGCGGCGATGGAGAACCCCTCGATGACGGTCGTCGGGGCGACGCCCTCGGCGACGAGGTCGAGTCCGGCGGTGAGCAGTTCGCTCGTCAGCAGTACCGTCGTCGTCGTCCCGTCCCCGAAGTCGTCCTCCTGTGCCTCCGCCGTTTCGATGAGGTGTTGTGCGACCGGATGGTTCGTCTCCCCCTCGAACTCCTCGATGATGGAAATCCCATCGTTGCTCGCGAGTCCGCGAATTTCGTCGTCTTGCTGTCGGCGAACGACGAGTTTGTCGAGGCCCGACGGTCCGAGCGTGCTCCGGACGAGGCTCCCCATCTCCTCGGCCGCGGTTCTGATGATTTCACTCGTATCGGACCGGTCGAAACGAGTGTATCCGGAGATCTGACCGGATGGGGAAGTAGGTGGTTGCTCCATAGAAAACAGAACGGACCCCACCCGACTTTACTTTTGTGAAAATTCGTGTCGTTCTGCCCGCGGGCGTCCGTTACGACTTGACGGCACCCTCCGCCAGTCCCTCGACGAGGTAGCGTTGGAGGAAGACGAACAGCAGGAGGAGCGGCAAACTGACCGCCGTCGAACCGGCCATGATGAGCCCCCAGTTGACCGTGTTCTGTCCGATCCACGAGCCGATTCCCGGCGGCAGCGTCTTCTTGGTGGGGTCGTTGATGAGCACGAGCGCGAAGAGAAACTCGTTCCACGCCAGAATCCACCCGAAGATGAACGTCGTCGCGATGGCGGGCGCGGACAGCGGGAGAATGACACTGATGACCGCCCCGATACGGGTGCTGCCGTCGACCATTGCCGCCTCTTCTAGTTGGGCGGGGAGGTTCTCGTAGAATCCCCGCAACATCCACGTGGTAAACGGTAACGTGAAGGCGATGTACGCGATGACGAGGCCGGTGAGCGTGTTGAACAGCCCGAGGTCACGGAAGACGAGAAACAGCGGGATAACGATGACGACGTACGGGAACATCTGCGTGATGAGGAGGAACGTCGCGACCAACTTTCGACCGCGGAATCGCAATCGTCCGATGCTGTACGCCCCGAAGATACAGACGACGATGCTGATGAGCGTGGACGCCAGCGAGACGATGGCGCTGTTGATGAACCACGTGAGAAACGTCGTCTGGTTCAGCATCGTCATGTAGTTGTTCAGGCTCACCCCGCTTAGCCAGCCAGTGATACCGATTCGCGTTAGCTCCTCGACGGTCGTCACGTTCACCGACGTGACGACCATCCAGATGATGGGGAACAAGACGATGAGCGTGAGACTCCACACGAACGCGTGGAATCCGATCTTTTTGAGCATCGGGTCGTTCAGGAACGACGAGTTCGATTGCGGTGATTTGGTTGCCATATCGTGTTCACCTCACACCTGACCGATGTCCTGCCGGTAGAGCTGGAGGTACACCAGTCCGTACCCGAGCATGATGACCATCATGACCATTCCGATGGCGCTTGCCAACCCGACGGAGTTCGACAGGAAGGCGTTGTTGTACACGTACACCGGGAGCACCATCGACGACATCCCCGGACCACCGCTCGTCAGCACGAATATCATGGTGAAATTGTTGAACGTCCACAGACTCATCAGCAGCGTCGTCACGATGATAACCGGCTGTAGGTACGGAAGCGTAATGTGGCGGAACAGCTCCCATCGGGAGGAGCCGTCGACGAGCGCCGCCTCGTACAGCGAATCGGGAATCGCTTTCATCGCGGCGAGGAAGCTGATCATGAAGAACGGGAAGTTTCGCCACACCCAGCCGAGCATTGCCGAAAACAGCGCGAACTTCGAACTCCCGATCCACGGAATCGCGCCGAGGCCGACCAGCCGCAAGAGGCCGTTGAACACCCCGAGATTGTAGTTGTACATCCACTGGAAGTTCAGCGCCACGGCGATGTACGGCATCGCCCACGGCAGCAAGAGCAACCCCTGAACGACGTTTCGCCCTCGAAATTCGCGGTTGAGAAGGACGGCGAACCCCATCCCGACGAGGAGCATGATGATGATCGAGCCGAACGCCCACGAGACGGTGTTGAGCAACACCTGCCAGAACTCCGGCCACCCCGACAGTATCTTCACGTAGTGTGCCGGGCCGACCCACGTCGGCGGGGTGATTCCGTTGTACTCGTTCATGCTCAGGTACGCCGCACGGAAGACGGGATAGACGCTTACCAGACCGAGCGAGACCAAGGTCGGAACGAGAAACAACCAACCCCAGACGCTCTCCTTCGACAGGAGGTGGCGATACTTTCGCGGTAGCGAAACTCGGTTGAGAAACTGATTCCGTAACTGATAGTATTTCACCATGCTACTTCGTCTCACAACATTCCCCGGATGGTAATAACATTTTGGTACCGAGCGTCCCGATGCTCGGTGTCTAGTCGAAACACCCTTGACAGTCTAGTGAAATTGGACGTTGCATGGCGTTCGAAACTGCATACGGGGCCTGGCGCGCCAGGGTCGATTCGACCACCGATGCGTGGCGGGCCTTTCTCGACGCGGATGACTTCGGCGAGGCGGCCGAATCCATCGAATATTACGGCTGGACGGCGCCCGCGATCGGCGTGTTCGCCCACATCCTCTTTCGGAGCGGATTTACGTACCTCATCGAACCGGGAGTGATGAAGGGCGGGGAACCGTTCCCGTCGCTGCTGGCGGCGTTCGTCCTCAACTTCGTCTACACGAGTTTCCAGACCCTGTTGCTGCTGTTCTTTTTCTTCGGAACGATCGGCGCGATCGCCGGGTTGATCGCCTCCAATCGAACGCTCGACGTCACCACGTTCAAAGTCGGCGGGTATCTCTCCGTGGTGTTCGTTCCGATTTTCGTGGTCGCATCCGTTCTCGCGCTCACGATTTCCGGCTCGGACGTCGGCATCGCCGCCGTTTCCGGCGGCAACGTCTCACAGATGGCACCGAAGATCATGGAAGTACGGATGAACATCCGGAGCACACAGCAGATGCAAATCGTACGGCTGCTCCGGATCAGCGGATGGCTTCTCTGCGCGCTCCTTCTTCGGCCGGTGCTCGCACGGCACTACGATCTCGGTCGGATTCGAAGCACGATAGCACTGCTTCCGACGACCGTCGCCTTCGTCGTATTCACCTCGATGACGTGATCGGCGAGAGCCCGGAGTCGAGACCGAGCGCCGTTCGATGCCACCGATAGCTTGATAATAGTTTCCACGCCACACGAAGGTATGTCGATAGGCGTGTGTTATTTTCCGGAACACTGGCCCCGCGAACGGTGGTCCACCGATGTCGAGCAGATGGCCGAGGCGGGGATCGAATACGTCCGCATGGGCGAGTTCTCCTGGTCGAGACTCGAACCGCGACCCGGCGAACTCGACTTCGAGTGGCTCGAAACCGCAGTCGATCTCGTGCACGAGCATGGGATGAAGGCGGTACTATGTACCCCCACGGCGACGCCACCCAAGTGGTTGGTCGACGAGCATCCGGACATCCTTCAGGAGGAACCGGACGGGGGCGTCCGCCACTTCGGCAGTCGGCGACACTACTGCTTCAACTCGGAGACCTACCGAGAGCAGACCGACCGCATCGTCATCGCCCTCGCCGAACGCTTCGCCGACCATCCGGCGGTCGTCGGCTGGCAGACCGACAACGAGTACGGCTGCCACGACACCATCCGATGTTACTGCGACGACTGTGCGACGGCCTTTCGGACCTGGCTGCGTGAGAAGTACGGCGATATCGACTCGCTGAACGAGTCGTGGGGGACGACGTTCTGGAGCCAACATCACACCGATTTCGAGGAGATCGACCCGCCGCGTCACACGGTCACCGATCACCATCCGGGACGGTTGCTCGACTACCACCGCTTCGCGAGCGCGAGCGTCGTATCCTACAACCGGTCGCAAGTGGATCGGCTGCGGGAGGCGAACGACGACTGGTTCGTCACCCACAACTTCATGTTCGATTTCGGCCAGCTAGACCCCTACGACGTCGGAGACGATCTCGACTTCGCCGCGTGGGATTCGTATCCGACCGGATTCCCCCAAGTCGCCGGCGACGATCCGGCCGATGCGGACGAACTTCGGCTCGGAAACCCGGACCAGATCGGATTCAATCACGACCGCTATCGCTGCGCCGCACCCGGGAACTTCTGGGTGATGGAGCAACAGCCGGGGTCGATCAACTGGCCGCCCGAGACCACTCAACCGGCAGCGGGTGCGATGCGTCTCTGGGCACACCACGCGGTCGCTCACGGTGCCGACGTCGTCTCCTACTTCAGGTGGCGACGGTGTCTGGAGGGACAGGAGCAGTATCACGCCGGGCTTCGAAAGCGGGACGGGACCGCCGACCGCGGATACCACGACGCGACGACGGCGGCGGCGGAACTCGCCGATCTCGACCGGGGTTCGGTCAGCGCACCCGTCGCGCTCGTCCTCGACTACGAAAGCCTCTGGGCGCTAGACGAACAGGCGATGTCGCCCGATTTCGACTATTGGAGCCACCTCCACACGTACTACCACGCGCTTCGCGGTCGCGGCGTACAAGTGGACATACTTCCGACCGACGCCGACTTCGGAGACTACGACGCGGTCCTCGCCCCATCGCTGCACCTCGTCGGCGACGATGTCGCGTCGACCTTCCGACGATACGTCGAGAGCGGCGGTCACCTGTTGTTCACGATTCGTTCGGGGGAGAAGGACCCGCATAACAAGCTTCATGCCACGCGACCGCCGGGACCGCTCGCCGACCTCGCGGGTGTTCGCGTCGATCAGCACGAGAGCGTCCCGGCGGACTCGTCCGACGCCCACCTCTCGTATCGGGGCGAACGGTACGGATATCGAACGTGGGCGGAGTGGATCGACGCCGACGACGCGAGGGTCGTGGGGCAGTACGCAACCGGGATCGGCGAAGGACGTACGGCCATCACCGTGCGTGAAGCCGAACCCGGGTCGGTCGCTTACGTCGGGATCTGGCCGGACGCCGACCTCGCGGACGCCCTCGTCTCCGACGTGCTCACGCGGGCCAACGTCACACACGCGGCCGACCCGCTCCCGGACCGCGTCCGGGTTGCCCACCGCGGCGACCTGACGTGGGTGTTCAATTACGGCGGCGAACCGATAGACGTCGACGTCGGCGATGCGGACGTTCGGTTAGGCGAGGAAACCGTTCCCGGCTATGATCTGCTCGTGATCGAGGGGACTCCTACAGACGTAGCGGTGGAAAAGTAAGACGCCGATCAGGCGCTCACCCATCGAACGGCGTTTCGAAGGAGGCGTCGGTACTGCGGGGTTTCGAACGCCTCGGCTGTGTGCCCGAGCGAGACGTAGCAGACGTTTCCGTCGCCGACCGTTCGTACCCACGCGACCGGATAGTCGTCGAGATCGGGGTGGTCCATCCGAGCGAGGACGCGTATCCCGTCCTCATCGTAATCGACCGTGTACGGTTCGTCGAACACGTCGAAATCCTCGACCCCGGCGGTAACCGGGTGATCGATGTCGGCGATATCGACGCGAAACGTCGATTGCTCCGGATGGCCGATGAAGTGCCCGCCAAGCAACTCCCGGAGTTCCGGGAACGGTTCGTCCCGGTGGTCGATGCCACCGGACCCGTCGTGGGTACTGGTGATGTCCGCGGCACAGTGTATCCCGAGATAACCGCCACCATCCGCGACGAACGAGGAGAGACCGTCTCGCTGAGCGCTGGAAAGGGAGCTGTCGGTGAGATAGTCGGCGAGGACGTCGTAGTCGGCGAGGCTGCGCAGGGAATCTCGGTCCGTCGTTCGAGTCACGGCTACGTCGTCCCCGAGAGCGTCCTCGATACGTGGTGCCATTTCGTCGAATTCGTGGAAGGGAAACGTGTTCTCCCCGATGAGAAGCACGCTGGTTTTGTCGGTCATGACATCCACATACGGAATCTGGAGCATAAGGTTCGGTCGGTTGCGGCAATCTACTCGACCGTCAATCGGTGATCGTGGCGTTCTAAACCGTGGAACGCGGAGAACGGTGCCGAAATGACAGCTCCACCTCACGTTACGGGGCGAATAGCGCTCACCGACGTACTCTGCGCTCCGCGTTGTTTCTTTTTCCTACTGTCGACGGTAGTCACAACAATTCTACCGAACAGTCAATGGATACGTCGATTCGCCTTCTCCGTTTTGCAACGGAGAACGGTTTAGTCCTTCCACCGTCGAAATCAAGACGAGGACGGAAATCCATCGACGGTGCGACGGTTTCCCGTCCGCCTTCTTCGGGAAGTTCGCGGTCACTTCGACGATGGACATCCCGACGACCGGCCGAATCCATTTCACGGAGACGCGAGTCCAAGACGCTGACTGAATCCCGCCGAGTGGTCGAAAACGTCGTTCGATGGGACGGTACACGGAGCGTGATGCGTTCTCGGGCGAGCGAAGCGCGCCGTTCGGTTTCGGGTGCGCGATTCGAACAGGTTTGGTCGTTTTTCTTTCCGTTCTGGTCTCCAGAATGCTTATGAGTGATGAATGTGTGCCTTCCATTGACATGGACGCAAAACACCCGGTGCAAACCACCGAAAAAACGCTCGCCTTGGTCGAGGAGTTGATGGAACGGGGTTCGTGTGGCGTGACGGAGCTCGCCAACGGATCGAACATGGGAAAGAGCATGGTCCACAACCACTTGACGACGCTTCGGAAACACGGATACGTCGTCAAGACCGGCGGCGAGTATCGTCTCGGGCTGAAGTTCCTCGAAGTGGGAGGCCACACCCGGAAATCGATGGAACTCTACGAGGTTGCGGAGCCGGAAATCAAAGCGCTCGCGGACGAAACCGGCGAGCTCGCGAATCTCCTCGTGGAAGAACAGGGAAAGGGCGTCTACCTGATGCGAGCTAAAGGCGCGAAAGCGGTCGATTTGGATACGCACGCGGGTCTCCGAACGTACCTCCACACGACGGGACTCGGAAAGGCGATTCTCGCGCACCTGCCCGAGGAGCGCGTCGACGAAATCGTCGAACAGCACGGGCTCGAACGGGCCACGCCACAGAGTATCGGTACGAGAGAGGAACTGTTCGAGACGCTGGAAGAGGTCCGCGAGCGAGGATACGCCATCGACGACGGGGAACGATTGGAGGGCCTCCGCTGTATCGCAGCACCGGTACGCACCTCCTCGAACGAGGTGTTGGGTGCTATCAGCGTCTCCGCTCCCGCGAGCAGGGTGAGCGACGATGACCTCCACGATGAACTGTCGAAACGGGTACTCAACGCGGCCAACGTCATCGAACTCAACATCAACTACTGACCGATAATCGTCACCCTCTGCACCGTTTCACGCTCCGAACCCTCCGAACCACCAGGCGATACGGTCGCCCGTCTCCAGTGCTCCGGAAGCCCGTCGAGGAGAGATAAATTATATACGGCCACATCGGAATCGGATACTGTGGGACCAGAAATAACGAAGATAGTGAGTACGGAGTTTTCGTACCCATTACAGGACGTAGGAACCGACGAACACGGCTTCAACCTCGTTTACGAACCCGGTTCGACGACGGAGCGGAAACTGTTCGCCATCGAAGTACAGACCGACACGGGTATCTCGGGGGAGTATATCGGCGGAAACTCTCCCGGTGCCGCCCAGTACAACACTGTCGCGGACTATCTCGTCGGGAAGAACCCGCTCGAACGTGAAAAACACTGGAGCGAAGTCAAGCGCGCGCTGAGAAAGTACGACCGGATGGGAATCGGTCCCATCGACATCGCACTGTGGGATTTCGCGGGGAAATATTACGACGCCCCGATTCACGAACTGCTCGGGACGTACCGCGATCGCATTCCCGCCTACGCGTCCACGTATCACGGCGACGAGAACGGGGGCTTGGACTCCCCGGAGGCGTTCGCCGATTTCGCCGAGGAGTGTCGTGACAGGGGATTTCCCGGCTACAAGATTCACGGATGGGGCGGCGGGGATACCTCCCGCGACCTCGACCGCGAAATCGCCGCCGTCCACGCCGTCGGCGAACGCGTCGGCGACGAGATGGACCTGATGCACGACCCGGCCTGTGAACTCGAAACCTTCGGTGACGCTGTCAAACTCGGCCGCGCGCTCGACGAAGAGGGGTTCTTCTGGTACGAGGACCCGTTCCGCGACGGCGGTATCTCACAACACGCACATCGGAAGCTTCGACAGACGCTCGACACCCCGATTCTCCAGACGGAACACATCCGTGGCCTCGAAGTCGCGACCGATTTCGTCGCGAACGAGGCGACCGACTTCGTCCGTGCAGACCCCGAGTACGACGGCGGAATCACGGGCGCGATGAAACGCGCACGAATGGCCGAAGGCTTCGGACTCGATACGGAGTTTCACGCACCCGGTCCGGCCCAGCGACACTGCATCGCCGCGACGCGGAACGCCAACTACTACGAGATGGCGCTCGTTCATCCCGAATGCCAGAACACCCAACCGCCGGTGTATCTGGGCGACTACTCCGACATGATCGAAGTCGTCGACGACGACGGAACCGTTCCGGTTCCCGACGGTCCCGGACTCGGCGTGGAGTACGACTGGGAGTACGTCGAATCGAACGCCACCGGAAGCGTGCACGTGTACGAGTAGCAGGTCGAACGCGGACGGCCCGACGGCTTTTTCCCCATCGGCGAGAGGGATAGCGCATCGCCGCCACAAGAATGGTTATTAGGCCACCTCCACAACGTCCTTCTATGCCGACGAAATCGACAACGACGTTCGAATCGTCGTTGCGAAAACTCGACGTCCCGTGTACAGTGACGTCCGTCGATGCGTTCGCCGACGCGCTGGAGGAAGCCATCGAAACGCCGGCGGTCGGCGTCGCGCTGAATATCGAGGGAATCTCGCTCGACGACGCTGACGTGACGTGCTCTCCATCGACGGGGGAGTTAACCGGCGCGAAAACCGGCGTCACGCCCGCTGCGCTCGGCGTGGCAGCCCACGGAAGCTTGGTATTGCAATCGTCCGCCGACGGAACCGAACCGGTCAGCCTCTATCCGCCCTGCCACGTCGCCGTGATCCGTGAGAGCGACATCGTCCCCGACGTCCGCGACGCCCTCGATTGGCTCGACGGCGAGTTCGACGACGGGCGGCGCTCCGCCGTCTTCGCCACCGGCGTCAGCGCCACCGGCGACATGGGCGCGCTCGTCGAGGGCGTTCACGGACCGGCGGACGTCCGCGTCATCGTCGTGGAGGGCCGCTAGATGAGCAGCGATAGCCGACGCGAGAAGGCGGCGAAAATCCGCCATTTACTGGAGACGGAAGGAGAGAGCGTTCAGGAGAACACGACGCACTTCAACGAGGAACGGTACGACGCCGTCGAGGAGTTCGCGGGCTACGAGGCGGTTCGTGAGGAGGCCCGCGCCATCAAGGAGGACGCCATCGACAGACTCCCGGAACTGGTGGAGACCCTCCGCGAGTCGGTGGAGGACAACGGCGGTCATCTGTACGTCGCGGACGACGCCGCGGACGCGAACGCCTACATTCGGGAGGTCGCCGAAGACGCCGACGCCGACTCGCTGGTGAAGAGCAAGTCCATGACGACGGAGGAACTGGAGGTCAACGAGCGACTAGAAGCCGCCGACGTCGACGTCTGGGAGACGGACCTCGGGGAGTTCGTCATTCAAATCGCGGACGAAGCGCCGTCGCACCTCGTCGGGCCGTCGTTACACCGAACGACCGACGACGTCGCGGACCTGTTCAACGAGTACTTCGACCCGGACGAACCGTTCGAGACGGCGGAGGAACTTACCGAGTTCGCCCGGGACTACCTCGGCGAGCGGATTTGTGCCGCCGACATCGGCATGACCGGCGCGAACTTCGTGTTGGCCGACTCGGGGACGATAACCCTCGTCACCAACGAGGGTAACGCGCGTAAGTGTGCGGTGACGCCCGACACCCACGTCGCGGTCGCCGGCGTCGAGAAGATACTCCCGTCGCTGTCGGACCTCGGCCCCTTCGTGGAACTCATCGCCCGGTCGGCCACGGGACAGGACATCGCTCAGTACGTCTCGCTGTTTAGCCCGCCGACGAAATCCCCCACGTTGGACTTCGAGAACCCCGACGACCCGGCGTTCGGAGACCAGCGCGACCGGGAGTTCCATCTGGTCCTCGTCGACAACGGGCGCATGGCGATGCGCGACGACGACCAACTTCGCGAGACGCTGTACTGCATTCGGTGTGGAGCCTGTGCGAACTCGTGTGCGAACTTCCAGCACGTCGGCGGCCATGCCTTCGGCGGTGAGACGTACACCGGCGGCATCGCCACCGGGTGGGAAACGGGCGTCCACGGCATCGACAGCGCCGCCGATTTCAACGACCTCTGCACGGGATGCTCACGCTGCGTCAACGCCTGTCCGGTGAAAATTGACATCCCGTGGATAAACACGGTCGTCCGTGACCGCCTCAACCGCGACCACGACCCCTCGAAGTTCGACTTCCTCATCGAGGGGTTGACCCCGGACGAGGAACCGGGGGGACTCGACGTCCAGAAACGGGCGTTCGGCAACTTCGAGACGATGGCGAAGGTCGCGAGCAAGACCGCGCCTGTGTCGAACCGATTGCTCGGGTCGTCACCGGTCAGAGCCGCGATGAGCCGACTCGCGGGTATCGATGAGCGTCGCGATCTTCCGACCTTTCGGGACGAATCCCTCGTCGAGTGGTTCGACGCACGGGGCGGGAGCCACGTTCGCGACGCCGACCGAACCGCCGTCCTCTATCCGGACGTCTACACCAACTACGTCCTCGTGGAGCGTGGAAAGGCCGCGGTGGTCCTCCTCGAATCCCTCGGCGTCGAGGTGGTCGTTCCGAACGTGCCCGGAAGCGGGCGCACCCCGCTTTCCCAAGGGATGATCGACACGGCCGAATCGAAGGCTCGGCGGGTTTTCGACCGTCTCCGTCGGGACATCGACCGCGGTCGGGACGTGGTCGTCGTGGAACCGAGCGACCTCGCCATGTTTCGACGGGAGTACGAGAAACTGCTCCCCAACCGCGCGTTCGAAACCCTCTCCGAGAACAGTTACGAGGTTCTCGAATACGTCTTCGGGCTGCTGGAAAACGGCGCGGATTCAGACGTACTCCCGCACGACGCCCCGAGAATCGCCTATCACAGCCACTGTCAGCAACGAACGTTGGGACTCGACGTGTACACCGAGGCGGTCTTCGAACGCCTCGGCTACGACGTGGTCACTTCGGACGTGGAGTGCTGTGGCATGGCCGGGAGCTTCGGGTACAAATCGGAGTACTACGAGTTGAGCATGGACGTCGGGACGACGCTCCGCGACCAGTTCGCAGACGAGACCGACCGAACCATCGTCGCATCCGGAACGTCGTGTACCGAGCAACTCGCCGACCTGCTGGACGAGTCGGTGAAGCATCCGGTCGAAATACTCGCACCTCGCAGGCGTTGACGTTCCAGCACCCTCCCCCACGTTGCAACTGGTCGTCGAAAGAGAGAAACAGTGATACCCCCTGACGAGAGACACATCCACCATGGAGCCAGCACTCATACTGCCACCGGAGCGTGACGAGCGATGGGAACTCGCCAAACAGATGGGCGTCGAACGGGCGGTCGTCCACACGCTCGAAATCGGCGACGGGAGCAAACCGTGGCGCTTCGAGGACCTCATGGAACTGACCCAACGGTTCAAGGACTTCGGCATCGACGTCGACGTCATCGAGGGGTGTGTCCCGATTTCCGACGCGACGCGACTCGGACGGAACGGACGCGACGAGGAGATAGAACGGTTCAAACGGTACCTCCGAAACCTCGGCGAACTCGGCGTGCCGGTCGTCGCGTACGACTGGATGGCCGGTCTCCGCTGGGCGCGCACGTCGACCGCGCTCCCGTCGCGGGGCGGGTCGCTCACGACCGGATACGACCACGACCTCATGCAGCGGGGCCCCGACCAACCGCTGGCCCCCGTCGACGCCGAGGAACTCTGGAGTGGCCTCGAACACTTCCTCACGGAGGTCGTCCCGGTCGCGGAGGAAGCCGGCGTGAAACTCGCCCTGCACCCCGACGACCCGCCGCTGGGGAACGTTCGCGGCGTCGATCGTATCATCACCAGCGTGGAGGCCTACGACCGCGTCCTCGATGTCTACGACAGCGAGTACAACGGCATCACCTTCTGTCAGGGCAACTTCGCCGCGATGGGGGCGGACGTTCCGGAGGCCATCCGCCACTTCGGAGACCGCATCAACTTCGTGCACTTCCGCGACGTGGACGGGACCGCCGAGAAGTTCGTCGAGACGTGGCACGACGACGGCCCGACAGACATGCTCGAATGCGTCGAGGCGTATCGGGATATCGGCTTCGAGGGACCGGTTCGACCGGACCACGTCCAAACCATGGCGACCGAATCGAACGACAACCCCGGCTACATGACGCTGGGGCGACTCTACGCCATCGGCTATCTGAAAGGGCTTCTCGAGCAGACGGACGATAGACGGTAGCAAACTTTCGACCGACGATAGCGAACTTTCAGCCGACGATAGCGGGTTTCCGACGGTTCCCGCCCCGGTCCGCTTCACCGATAGGGAGAGCCACTGACTTCCCCCGCGGTGGACTACTTTTCGAGGCGTTTTCCACCGAACGCGGAGTAATACCTATTGCCCTCCTCCGAGAACGGTGTGAGTGTATGAGTACCACGTTTCACGGGTATCGCCGAGACGACGGCCGTGTCGGCGTCCGCAACTACGTCGCCCTCGTTCCGACGTCCGTGGCCGCCAGCCCGGTCGCTCGCCACATCGCGGGGGAAGCGGGCGAGTGGGCGCGGGCGACGCCACATCAGATGGGAACGACGCAACCGAAACCGGCACGGAAACAGACCGAGCGCGTTCTCACCGGAATCGGTCGGAATCCGAACGTCGGGGCGGCGGTCGTCATCGAACTCGGAACGGAAGACATCGACGCCGAGGCGCTCGCAGACGACATCGCAGCGAGCGGAAAGCCTGTCGAGACGCTCTCGATTCGCGACTCTGGGGGAACGAAGCGCGCCCTCGCCGAGGGGCAGCGAATCGCGGAAACGCTTCACGAAGGAATCGCCGACGCGCGGCGGGAGGAGGCGGACGTGTCGGAACTGATTTTCGGAGCGGAGTGCGGCGGGAGCGACGCGACGAGCGGTATCGCGGCCAATCCGGCGGTCGGGAACGCGGCGGACCGAATCGTCGCCGCCGGTGGGACCGTCAGTTTCAGCGAAACGCCGGAGTTCATCGGTGCCGAACACATCCTCGCCGACCGCTGTGCGACCGACGAGGTTCGAGAACGACTCCTCGAACGGGTCGAAGCACGCGAAGGGCAGGCGAAGTTGATGGGCGTCGACCTCCGGGGGGCACAGCCCACGCCGGGAAACCAGGAGGGAGGTCTGACGACCATCGAGGAGAAGAGCCTGGGAGCCATCGCCAAAGGCGGGACGACGCCCGTCCGGGGGCTCGTCGAGTACGCCGAAACCCTTCCGACGGGCGGCGGACTCGTCCTCATGGACACGCCCGGATACGACGTCGAGAGCGTCGTGGCGAAGGTGGCCGGCGGCGCACAAATCGTCGCGTTCACCACCGGTCGAGGGTCGACGACCGGGAACCCCATCGCGCCGGTCATCAAAGTGACCGGCAATCCCCACACGTGGGAGAAGATGCGGAACAACATGGACGTGAACGCCTCGACCATCGTCCAAGGTGAGGAAATCGAGACCGTGGGTGAGCGACTGTTCGAGACCATCAGGGACGTCGCGGACGGCCGCCGAACCGAAGCGGAGCGACGGCAGTTACAGGAGTTCGCCATCAACGAGATACAACCGGAGGAACTGGAGGGAACGGCATGAAAGGCGACGTCATCGACGACGCCGCGCTCGTCATGGACCAGCGGGATTCGGTCGCGACCGCCTTGGAGGACCTCGAAACCGGGAGAACGCTCTCGGACGGGAAGCGTGATGTGACGCTTTCGGACGAGGTTCCCTTCGGTCACAAGTTCGCGCTCGAACCCATCGACCGGGGTGACGAGATTTT
Source organism: Haladaptatus sp. CMAA 1909 (assembly GCF_043952005.1). NCBI lineage: Archaea > Methanobacteriati > Methanobacteriota > Halobacteria > Halobacteriales > Haladaptataceae > Haladaptatus > Haladaptatus sp. CMAA 1909. The sequence goes on from NZ_JBIOAV010000002.1 coordinate 733,560, forward strand.
CAAGTACGGGGCCGTTATCGGCCGTGCGACCGACGACGTTCCGTCCGGAACGTGGGTTCACACGCACAATTGCGAGAGCACGCGTGGCAGAGGCGACCAACAGGAGGAAACGGGATGACGGACGCCATCGACGGCTACGAACGGCCGGACGGAGCCGTCGGGATACGGAATCACGTACTCGTCGTCCCGTCGGTCATCTGCTCCCACCTCGTCGCCGAGCGCATCGCGGACGAACTCCCGTACGCCCGTGCGACACCGCACGACCACGGGTGTGCGCAACTCGGCGCGGACAACGAGCAGACGGCGCGGACCCTCGTCGGAATCGGGGCGAATCCGAACGTGGCGGGCGTCGTCGTCGTCGGATTGGGCTGTGAGGAGGTGCAGAGCGACGACGTCGCCCACGCGCTCGCCGACCGAGGGGTTCCGGTGCGCGAACTTTCGATTCAGGAGGTCGGCGGGACCGACGCCTGCGTTGAGCGGGGAATCGAGTTGGCACGCGAGTTGTGGACGCAGGCCGATACGCGGGAACGGTCGATTTCGCTCGGCGACCTGACGGTCGGCGTCGTTTCGAGCGACCTCCGCGAGAGCACCCGCGAGACGGCCGGTCCACTGGTCGGGGAGGCGATCGACGAGCTAGTGGGATTGGGCGCACGGGTCGTCGTCGCGGGAACCGAGCGCGTGCTCGCACATCCGGAGGCGGCACGCGCCCGGACGTCCTCGGAGGCGAAGGCACAACTCGACGGGTTGCTCTCCCGCCATCGAGACCAACCACCTCGTGCGACGCGCGTCGGGATGCGTGCCTCGACGCTCGACTTCGAGGAGATAACGCGGGAGTGGGGGACGGAAGCTATCGGAGAAGTCGTCGAGTACGGGTCCGCGTCGTCCCTCGATTCGGGTCTTGCGATTCTCGATGCGCCGTCACGGTTCGAGGAGGCGGCAACCGGTTTGGTCGCCGCCGGTGCGGAACTCATCCTCCACCTCACCGCCGACGGGATTCCGGCCGGACATCCGACCGTTCCCGTTCTCAAAGTCTCGGGGGAGGAATCCACGGTCGGTGCGCTCGCGGACGATATCGACGTGAACGCGACGACGGCAACGGCGGAGGACCTTCTGCCGTCGATTCGAACCGTCGCGGACGGTCGCCCCTGTGCCGTCGACGAACACGGACTGACCGAGTTCGCGATAACCCGCATCGGACCGTCGATGTGACACATCTCGGAACGTTCGACCCCCTGCCGGAACGTTTCGGTTCTCGCCCGGTTCGTCGATGAATGCAAGCGATTTTGTCGCTCCAAACCGTTCGTTCGGACGATGGAATACCGTACATTGGGTTCGACCGGAACGAAGGTTTCCGAACTCTGTTTCGGAACGTGGCGCTTCGGCAAGCGAACGGGAGACGTCCTCGAAACCGACCGGGAGGAGGCCCACGAACTGCTCGACGCCGCGTGGGAGCGGGGAATCAACTTCATCGACAGCGCGAACGTCTACGGCACTCCGAACGGGACGAGCGAGGAGTACATCGGCGACTGGCTCGCCGACCACGACCGCGAGGACTTCGTCCTCACGTCGAAGGTGTACTTCCCCTTCGACGGATGGGGCGAACCCGGTCCCAACGACTCCGGGCTCTCACGGACGCACATCCGGAACCAAATCGACGGGACGCTCGACAGACTCGGCACCGACTACCTCGACCTCTACTACATCCACCGTTGGGACGAGGAGACGCCGATCGAGGAGACGTTGGACGCGCTGAACGGCCTCGTCGATGAGGGCAAGGTGAACTACCTCGGGGCGTCCACGATGGCCGCGTGGCAACTCACGAAGGCGCTGTGGAAGTCCGACGTTCACGACTGGGAACGGTTCGAAGTCACGCAACCGCTCCACCACGCGGGATACTACGAGGACGTGGCCGACTATCTCGACGTTTGCGCGGACCAGGACCTCGCGGTTTGTCCGTACTCGCCGCTCGCGGGCGGGTTCCTGACCGGGAAGTACGAACGCGCGGACCCCGACGACCCGCAGGCAGTGGAGGGTCCGGACGGCTCCCGCGCGGACTTCGACGACGTCTTCGGCGACTACTACGCGTCGGAGCGTGGCTGGAAGGTTCTCGACGTCATCCGTGAAGTCGCGGACGAAGTGGACGCGACGCCCGCACAGGTATCGATTCGCTGGCTGATGGACCACGACGACTTCACCTGCGTTCCGATAATCGGCGCGCGAACGACGGAACAACTGGACGAGAACGTCGGCGCGTGCGACGTCGACCTGACCGACGAACAGTGGGACCGAATCACGGATGCGCGATACCGTGACGGGGACACCCTCTGGGGCCACTGACCGTCGTCAGTCGGCACCGAACTCCGGATGTCCGGACGTCCGTTCCGACGCTCACACCGAAACGTCCGAACGGAACTCCGGAACCCCTTCCACCCCGGGCGAAAGTCGGAAGAGCATCCCCGCACCTTCACCCTCCTCGGCCCGCGTCCCCGCTTCGCCCTCTCCCGGACCGAGCGCGGTTGTCACGTAGGCGTCCTCGTACTCCGCACCGCCGAACGTGATGCAGGAGACTTTCCGTGCGGGGAACTCGATTCGTCGGTCTTCCGTCCCGTCCGGCGTGTACCGGACGAGACACCCGCCGTCCCAGTACGCCGTCCAGACGTAGCCGTCGGCGTCGACGGTCATCCCGTCCGGACTCCCTCGTTCGTCCGTCGTATCGAGGAACACGTCCCGATTCGAGAGTTCGCCCGTCTCCTCGTCGTACTGGAACCGGTAGATATTGTCCGCCTCCGTTTCGGTGAAGTACATCCCGGTCAGGTCCGGCGTGAAGCCCATTCCGTTGGGAATGTCCACCCCGTCGAACAGTTCCGTGATCGTCCCGTCCGTGTCGAGACGATACAATCGCCCGAGGCGGTCATCGGTGGGCATCGTTCCGCAGAAGACCCGACCCGCAGGGTCGGCGATGACGTCGTTGAACCGGGAGTCCAGTTCGGCGTCGAGTTCGTCAACGACGGTCCGGGTGGTCCCGTCGTGCCACGTCTCGATTCGTCCCCTGTCCTCGAACAGGAGGAGCGACCCGTCGGTTTGAATGGTGAAGCCGCCGATGACGTCCGTCTCGTAACACTGCTCGTGGTCACCTGTCGCCGGGTCGTACCGGAACAACCTCCCGTTCGGGATGTCGACCCAGTACAGGCGTCCCTCGTCCGGGTGCCAGAGCGGTCCTTCGCCGGTGTGACAACGGTAATCAGCGATCTCAGTAAGTACTGCCATACAGGACGTTTCGCCCTCTCTCACATAAAATTAGTGCGGGCCGCAGTCGGCCGTTCGCGGTTCGTCGCTCGACTGCCGGAATCGAAATTCCACCGCGGTCGGTCACTTCACGATGTCTATCTTCTCCCGGTCCATCGACATCCAGACGGCACCTATCACGACGAATCCGAGGATGATCTCCTGCACGAACGGGTGGACGCCGCTGAGATCCAGCCCGTTTCGGAGGACGGCGATGACGAACACGCCGAGGACGGTTCGGTGCGGTCCGCCGACGCCGCCGGTGAGCGCCGTCCCGCCCATGACGATGGCGGCGATGCTCGGAAGCAGGAGGCCGTCACCCATCGACGCGGCACCGGAGGAGATGCGGGCGGCCAGCAGCGCGCCGGCCACGCCACAGAGCAGTCCGGAGAGGACGAAGACGCCGATTTTGTACCGGTCCACGTCGACGCCCGAGAGTTCCGCGACGGACTCGCTCTCGCCGAGCGCGTAGCAGTACCGTCCGAACGTAGTCTTCCAGGCCACAAACGTCGTCACGACGTAGAAGAGCGCACCCCAGAGGACGAGGTTCGGAATCGTCGGGACCAGTTCGCCCGTCGCGATCCACCCGACGGTGGCGTTTCGGAACGGGACGGACGACCCGCCCGTGAGGAGGAGTGCGCTCCCCTCGGCGACGGAGAGCGTCCCCAGCGTGACCAAAAACGAGGGGAGTTTGAGCTTCGTGAAGACGACGCCGTTCAACATCCCGAGGACGAGTCCGACGCCGGCGCCGAGCGGTAGCGCGAGGAGGCCGAACTGGCCGACGAGCATCGCAGTGACGACGCCGCTCAATCCCACGTTCGCGGCGACGGAAAGGTCGATGCTCTGTTGGAGAATGGGATACGTTCCGGCCAGCGCGACGAACAGCAGTATCGTGCTGTTCTTGAGCACGCCCATGAAGTTGCCGTACGTGAAGAACACGTCGCTCGTGACCGAGAAGAGGCCCGTCAACAGGATGAGCATGGCGAACGGGCCGATGTTCACCAGCCAGTCCTGCACGGTCCGTCGCTCGCGGTATTCGTCTATCCATTCCCTCGTCCGTGTCGATAGTTCGGTCGCCATCTCAGATCATCTCCCGTATGAGCGTTTCTTCGTCGGGTTTCTCGTCCGCCGGTGCATCGATAGTCCGCACAATCCGTCCTTTCTTCATCACGAGGATGCGGTTCGACAGTCCGATGACCTCCGGGAGTTCGTCCCCGATGAACAGGATAGCAACGCCCTCGTCGGCGAGGCTTCGACAGAGTCGGTACACTTCCTCCTTTGCGCCGACGTCGATGCCGCGCGTCACGTTGTCGAGGACGAGGACGGTCGTGTCGCGGACCACCCACTTGCCGAGGACGACCTTCTGCTGATTGCCGCCGCTCAACTGGTGGACGAGGGTGTCCACGCCGGGGGTCTTGACGGCCAGTTCCTCGACCGCTCGCTCGGCGAGGTCGCGTTCGCGTTCGAAGTCGACCAGCGGAAGGCCGTCCCCGACGACCGGCAGTCGCTCGTGGAGCGTCGACAGGCCGAGACTGGGAAGCGAGACGTTGGAGCGGAGCGATTGGTAGAGCAACAGTCCCTCCGACTTCCGTTCCTTCGGAACGTAGCCGACGCCAGCATCGACGAGGTTCGACACCGTCGGGGTGTCGACTTCCCTTCCTTCCACGATGATACGTCCTCGGTCGGGCACCGTCGGACCGCCGAGCAGTCGACCGAGTCGCTCCTTCCCGGAACCATCGACGCCGACGACGCCGAGGATTTCGCCGCCCCGTAGCTCGAACGAGACTTCGGAAATCCCGTCGTCCATCCCGAGGTCGTCGGCCGCGAGCGCGGTCGATGCGTCGGTCGGAATCGATCGCTGTTCCGGCGTGAGGTAGTACTCGTCCGTCGTTTCGCGTCCAACCATCGCCCGTTGGAGGCGTTCCTCCGTGGCTTCCTCGGTCGGCGTCTCTTCGACGACGCGACCGTCCTTCAGGACGTAAATTCGGTCGGCGAGTTCGAGCACCTCGTCGAGTTCGTGGGAGACGAAGACGAACGACGCGCTGTCCCGGAGTTCATTCACGCGGTCGAACAGGACGTTTCGCCCTTCCTCTTCCAGCCCCGCCGTCGGTTCGTCGAGCAGAATGAAGGGATGGTCCACCCCTTCGAGGTAGCTGAACGCCTTTGCGATTTCGAGCAGTTGGCGGTCGTTGAACGAGTAGGTCGCCACGCGCTCCGTGAGGTCGAGGTCGATGCCGAGGTCGTCGAGAACGTCGTTCCCGGCGGCTTCGAGGGCGGACCGGTCGAAGATGCCGGCCGTGCTGAACGCGTCGAGGAGACCGAGATAGAGGTTCTCTGCGCCCGTCATGTTCGGCACGACGTCCTGTTCCTGGTGCACGAGCGAGATGCCCTTCGATGCGGCATCGCGGGGACCGTCGACGGTGACGGTCGAACCGTGGAGTCGTAACGCCCCGTCGTCGGGACGATGGATTCCGGTGAGTATCTTAAGAAGGGTGCTCTTTCCCGCGCCGTTCTCGCCCACCAGTCCGACGACTTCGCCGGGTTCGACGGTCAGCGACGCGTCCACGAGGGCGTCGACGTTGCCGAAGGACTTCGAGACGTCGTCGACGACGAGTCCGTCCGTGGATTCGGATTCGGGGCGTTGGAAGGCGCCCGATGGTGCGGTTGGTTCGGATTCACTCATACGGATTCGATTTGTACCGGTCGGCGTACGTTTGCTCGACCTCGTCGAACTGCTTGCTCTTACCGTACTCCTTCGGGAGGGAGTAGCTGTTCGGCTTGTTCTTCTCCTTCCAGAGCAGTTGGTAGAAGTCGCTCTTGCGGATGGGAACGAGTTTGTTCTGCGGGTCCCACGAGTCCTTCCCGGCCTTCTTCACCGACATCTTCTCCCAGTCGTACGGCATCGCTCCGTCCCCGAAGACGTTGTCGAGGTACGTCTCGGGCGTCGTGAGCGTGTAGTCGATTTTGTCCTTCCACTCGCCGGGCTTCTTGACGATGATGGTGCCGCCGGTGAACATCATCCGCTCCGGAATTTTCGGTCGCCAGCCGTGAATCCAGTCGTACGTCTTGGCGACGGCCCACCCCGCCTGCCACGGCGGATGGGCCGTCAGCGACCCGACGATTCGCGCTTCGTCCTTACCGCGACCGGCTTTGATCTCCTTTGCGGCCTCCTTCGCGCCGTCGTAGCCGACGATGGGAACGTCGAGGTCGTTCTCGCGACAAACCGTGAGCGCGCCGAGCGCCTCGGTGTCGTTCTGTGCATAGACGCCGTCGATCTTATCCCCGAACTTCGAGACGAACGACTGCATCGCCTGTCGCGATTTCCCGCGTACCCAATCACCTGGCAACGGTTTGCCGAGCCGATTCACGTCCGGATACTCCTTCATCGCCTCCTCGACGCCCATGTTTCGCCCGTTCGCACCGACCGTTCCGAGCATCCCCGTGATGTGGACGAAGTTCCCCGACCCGCCCATCTCCTCGAACAGGACTTTCGCGATGAGTTTGCCCGTCTTCACCGGTTCGGGGATATTGTATTGGACGAACTGTTCCCCGGCATCGGGCGGCGTGTACCACTTTCCCATCGCCCACATCTCGATGAACGGGATGTCGGCGTCTTTGGCCTTCTTCGCGAGCGACGGGACGCCGGAATCCTTGCTCGCGGTGCCGATGATGGATTGGGCACCCTGCGTGACCGCCGAATCGACCTGCGAGAGCATGTCCGTCGTGCTGCCGCCGTTCGCCTGAATGTTCGTGGAGACACCGTACGCGTCCGTCGCTTTCGAATACCCGCGTTTGAACGCGTTCCAATAATCGTTCTCCAGCGTCGGGACGGTCGAGAACGCCTTCTCGTACTCCTCGCTCTCGCCACCGGAATCGCCGGTACACCCCGCGAGAACGGTGCTTCCACCCAGACCGATCGCCCCGAGCGTTTTGAGGTATCGTCGTCGGTCGGAAGTGTCTCTATGCCACTGGCTGCCTTTGTTACCCGATGCCATACTACACAGTAAGAATGACATAAGTTAAATCATTCCCTCCGGTCAATAGTTGTTCTTACGGTTTTATTATTAGTAACAGATAGAATCGAAATCCGATTTCCGCTCCGTCGTTCGAGGGAGTGTGAGGGAGTCAGTCAGGAAAGCGACGGCATGACGACGTCGGCGACCGCGTCGCAGAACGCCTCCTGGTCCGGACTCGAACTCTGGAAGACGACGTGGTCGAACCCGCAATCGACGTACTGCTCCGCGACGTCGAGGAGGTCCTGCGGGTCCGTCGTGATGACGAACTGCTCCTCCAGACAGCGGGTGCTGACCCGGTCGCCGTGTCGCTGCAAATAGCGTGGGTCCGCGATGTCCTGTTCGAAGACCATCGGAAGGAGCGTGAGTCGCCACGGCAGACACGGTTCGAGCGCGGCCGATTTCGTCTCCGCGAGCGAGCAGTGGATGTGTACGGTCCGTTCGACGTCGTCGAACGACTCGTTCCGCGCCGACTTTTCGACGCCGCGCCGTACCGCCGGGAAGAGTTCCTCCGCCGCCCGTTCCGGGGGTTCGAAGACGGTGACGTAGCCGTCAGCCAAATCCCCCGCCATTCGCGCGGAGGTCGGCCCGTTCCCCGCCACGTGAATCGGCGGGGCTTCGTCCGGCCCCGTGTACAAGTTCGCGCCGTCGAGCGACCAGAAGTCGCCGTCGTACTCCACGAACTCCTCCTCGAACAGGGTACGAACGATACGGATGGCTTCCGCCGTCCGCCGCGCGCGTTCGGCGTACTCCGGCCACGGATTGCCGAGCGGCGTTTCGTTCAGGGCTTCCCCGGTGCCGATTCCGAGGAACACCCGGTCGGGATACAGTTCGAGGAGCGTCGCGAGTCGATGGGCCACGTTGGCCGGATGATAGCGGTTGAGCATCGCCGTGACGCCCGTTCCGATCTCGATGTCGCTCGTTCGTTCGAGGGCAGCGGGCAGCCACGACCAGCAGTTGCCGCCGTTCGCGGGCGACCCGTCGGCGAGGTGATCGAACCACGGATGGAAGTGGTCGTTGACCCAAACGCTGTCGAATCCCGCGGCCTCGGCGGTTACGACCTGGTCCAGGCACTCCTCGGGGGAGAACTCCTCCAGTGAGGCGAAGAATCCGAATCGGGTCACGTGACCGTCTCCCCGCTCCGTGACGGAGACACGAGCGTGGTCCGTTCAGTACTCATGAGCCACCCGATGCCGTCCCCGCTATCATCAGTTCGGTCAACGTTTCGACGTCGGTTTCGGTTGCGGACGCGACTTCGGCGAGTTCTCCCTGATAGAGGACCGCGACCCGGTCGGCGTACTCCATGACCGTCTCCAAACTGTGACTGACGACGATGATGGTGTGCCCCTCCCGCTTCAATCGTTCGATAGTCTCGTAGACGAGGTCGGTGGCATCCACGGAGAGCGCACTCGTCGGTTCGTCGAGGATGATGACGTCGGGGTCGAACGCGAGCGCTCGCCCCACCGCGACGAGTTGGCGCTGGCCGCCCGAGAGGAATTCGACCTCCGTTTCAGGGTCGATGTCGCGCCCGAGCAGGTCGGACATGATGTGGTCGGCGCGTTCGTACGTCTCCTCCCAATCGATGATGCTGAACGGTCCGACGCCCCGCTTCGGGAACTGACCCATGAAGATGTTGGTGGCGACGTCGAGGTCGTTCATCAACGCCAAATCCTGATATACCGTTTCGATACCCGTCTCTCGGGCGTCGTTCGGACTGGAAAAGTGAACCGGCTCGTTCTCGAAGTACAGCTGTCCGGACGTCGGTTCGTGGACGCCACACAGCACGTTCATCATCGTCGACTTTCCGGCACCGTTGTCGCCGACGAGCGCGAATATCTGATCCTCGTATATTTCGAGGTCGATGTTTTCGAGCGCGACGATACGCCCGAACCGCTTCTCCACGTCCTCCAGTCGCATCTTCACGTCCGATTCCGTCCCGGTTCGAGTCGATTCGTTGGGTTGCGTTGTCATGGTTATGCGCTCGCCGCGAGGATGCGGTTTCGAATGCTCTCTTGGGTGTTGTACAGCAGGATGGCGATCAGCAGCACGAAGCCGTTGACGACTTGAACTTGCGTCGCCGGAACGCCGCTGATGTTCAGGGCGGCCTGAATCACGCCGAGGAGGAGGACGCCGCCGAGCGCGCCCGATATCTTCCCTCGACCGCCGAACAAGCTTATCCCCCCGATGACCGCCGCCGCGAACGCGGGAAACACCTGTCCCTCACCGATGAGCGGCGGAACGACGCCCGTGTATCCGGTGCTCATCAACCCGGCGAGTCCGGCGAGAACGCCGCTTATCGCGTAGACGGTGATGGTGACGCGGTCGGTGTTGACCCCGACGGCGCGCGCCGAGTCCTTGTCGCTGCCGAGCGCGTACACCTCCTGTCCGAACTCGGAATACTTCATCGCGTAGCCGACGACGACGAACGCGACGATGGTGATCAGGATGGCGAGGTTGGGAATCGAACCGGGCACCAAATATCCCTGCGGAACGGGAACCGGTTGGGTGTTGAGCGCGGTTTTCGCGCCCTCCAGGATGATGAGCGTCGAGAGCGTCTGGAGGAACGGGTTGATACCGAGTTTGCTGATCATCGCGCCGTTGAACACGCCGATGAGGCCCCCGACGACGAGGATGATGACGAATCCGAGCGCCGGACTGCCGATGACGCCCCAGCAACTCGGACAGTTCCCGAGCAACATGCCGGTGAGCATCGCCGAGAACCCCATTATCGCCCCGACCGAGAGGTCGAAGTGTCCGGAGAGGAGGCAGATGCTCTCGCCGAGGACGAGCAGTCCGATGGGCACCGCCTGCCACAGGATCAACTGCACCGAGACGATGTTCCGAAACGTGTTCGGAACGAGCACCGCAACGAAAGCGACGACGACGAGGAGGATCGGCCAGATCATGTACTCGAGGAGCGCGAGGACGAAATCCTCCGAGTCGTCGGCGAACCGTCCGAGGAAACCGTTGGTGGACGTACTCATGTGTTCACCATTCGTTTATCCCCAGATGTTACCCCAGAGGTAGGGTTTATCCGCGTTCTCCTGCGTGATGACGATGCTGTTCGTCTGGAACCACGGGTGGTCGTTCTGCGTTTTGATTTTGGCCGGGCTCCAGATGGCCTTCTTCCACAGTTTCACGCCCTTGTGCTTGTGCGGCTTGATGCTGAGGTCGCTCTTCGAGACCTGATTTCCGGCCTTCGGTATCGCGTCGTCGCCGTTCTCGATGTACTGGCGCATGTATTCGATGGCGATGGGCATGTAGAAGTAGTTCGGTTGGTCCACCGCGGCGTCGATGTAGCCCTTCTTGACGAGCGGGTTGACCTGCGGGCTTCCGTCCATTTGCGTGAGGACAATGTGACCGTCCTCTCCCTTCTTTTTCAACTTCCCGACCTGCTCGACGGCCGTCTTCACGCCGAGACCCATCGAGAGGTTTGCGGAGTAGATGCCGTCGACGTCCCCGTTCGAGTTGAGCCACTGGCTCACCTTGCTCTTTGCCTTGTCCTGTGCGAACTCGGCGTTTATCGTGTCCGCGACTTCGATCTTGTCGTTCTTCTTCACTGCGTCGAGGAAGCCCTGACTGCGCTGGTTCGCGGACTGGTTTCCCTGCGGACCGCGGACGTTCAGCACGCGCCACGTGTCCTTGTCGGATTTTTGTTCCTCCAGTGCCTTTATCATCTGTTCGCCGGATTTCTTTCCGCCGGCGGCGTTGCTGAATCCGACGTACAGTTTCGCCTTCGAACTCGCGGTGTCGGCGTTGGCCGTGAAGACCGGAACGCCCTGCTTCTCCGCGAAATCGATGGCCGATTTGACGGCACCGGTCGACCACACGCTCGCGATGATGCCGTCGTAGTCTTGATTAGCGAATTGACGGATGTCGGACGCCTGCTTTTGAGCACTCTGTTGGTTCGGAACGATATCGACTTCGATTCCCTGATCCTTACAGTAAAACTCGGCGGCTTCCTTGAAGGCGGTGATCCACGAACCGCCGCGAACGTACATCGAAATGCCGATTTTGTTCAGTTCGCTGCTCTTGGGACCGCTACTGGTGCTGAAAAAGTCCGAACAGCCGGCGAGCGCGGTAAGCGAGGCGGCGCCGGAACCCGCAATGTATCGTCTTCTGGTAACGGATGGCATTATTACCATGTTGAAGGTGTGCATTATAACTTTAATCATAAATATATTGTCACCTGATGTCATCATGCGGTACTATATCGCTCCGGATACCGAGAAAACCGCCGGAGGAAACCGAAACCCGAAAACATTCATGATCGATGATTGATGTATTTTGCGTTCCGACCGAACACTTAACGGGGTACGACGAACCGTTCTACTCATGCAATTCGACTGGATGGTACAGTGTTACGCCGGTGCAGGTATCCACCGGGACGCACCGCTCTACGAGGCCCTCGACCGCGACTCGATACACGCCGGGGCCGACATGGCGGTCGAATCCGGCCTCGAAGGTCTCTGGGCACCCGATCACTTCATGCTCGGCCCCCGGAAAGAGGAGTTCGAGGTGTGGACGCTGCTGAGCGCGCTCGCCGAGCGAACCGACGACGTCGAACTCGGCCCGCTCGTCGGTTCGATCACGTATCGAAATCCCGCACTGCTGGCGAAGATGGCGACGACCGTCGACATCCTCTCCGACGGCCGTCTCCGACTCGGACTCGGCGCAGGGTGGCACGAGGAAGAACACGCCGCCTATGGCTTCGATTTTCCGGACGTCAATACGCGAATCGACATGCTGGAGGAGACAATATGCGTCCTTCAAACGATGTTCACCGAGGACGCCCCGACCTTCCAGGGGGACCATTACGACATCGAGAACGCGTACAACGAACCCAAACCGGTACAGGAGCCGTATCCGCCGCTCGTCGTCGGAGGCGCAGGGCCGCGGATGCTGCGCCTCGCCGCGAGGTACGCCGACGAGTGGAACGTCGAAATCAGCGCCCGCGCCCGCGGAAAACCCATCGAGTTCAAAGTTCGAAAGTTCGACGAGTACCTCCGCGAGGAGGGACGCAACCCGGAAGACGTCGAACGGTCGTGGCTCGCCCACGTCCTCGTCCGTGAGGACGAAGACGAACTGCGGGAGTACTGCGACCGAATCTTCCCGCTTCCGTGGGGGGAGGAGTCGGATATGGACGACGAGCTGTCCGATGCGACGGACGCGCGGGAAAAAGGGGACTTCCTCATCGGAACCCCGGCGGAGGTGGCCGAGCAGATCGAGGCGATTCGAGACCTCGGGTTCCACAAACTTCAGTTGCTGTTTCTCGACTTCCCCGAGACGAAGGGAATGGAACTGTTCGGCGACGAGGTGATACCGCGATTTTAGTCCGTCCTGACCCCGTGTTCGAGGGTTCCGACGCCCTCGATTTCGACTTCGACACGGTCCCCGTCGGAGAGCGGGCCGACGCCCGCCGGCGTTCCCGTGATGATGACGTCACCCTGTTCGAGCGTCATGTACGCCGTGATTTCCTCGATTATCTCCGGCACCGAGAAGATGAACTCCGAGCGGGACGATCGCTGTTTGACCTCCCCGTTCAACCGCAGTTCGACCGCCGCGTCGTCCGGCACCTCGTCCGGCGGGGCGATCACCGGACCGATGGGCGCGGACCCGTCGAACGCCTTTCCGCGAATCCAGTTCTGTTCGACCATCTGGTCGTCGCGGTTCGAGATGTCGTTGACGCAGGTGTATCCCTCGATGACCGAGTCCGCGTCCTCGGCGGCGACGTTTCGACACTGCTTCCCGATGACGACGCCGAGTTCGGCCTCGTATTCGACCTGTTCTTTTCCCGCCGGTAGCGTGACCGTATCGCCGTGTCCGGCCACCGAGTTCGGCGGTTTGAGGAACAACAGCGGGCGTTCCGGGATGTCCATCCCGGACTCCGCCGCATGGTCCGCGTAGTTGAGTCCGACGCAGACGATTTTACTCGGCTCCGTCGGCGGGAGAATATCTATCTCGTCGGGGTCGTAGGTGCTGTCGCCGAAGACGATACCGTCGTTCGTCCACGAACCGTTTCGGACGGAACCTGCCGGGTCACGAAATCTAACGTGAGACATGTCTTCAGCATTCCGACGGACGCTCAAAGCTGTTTTCGTTGCGGCAGGGTCACGCGTCGAAGCGTTCGGTGAAGGTCCGCTCCCTGAGATAGCGCTGGTCTCGGGGCGAGAGGAACCGCGCCTCCCCGACCCAGTCGAGACACTGTGAATACGTCGCCCAATCGTCCATCCACGGATAGTCGGATCCGAGCATCAAGCGGTCGGCCTCGAACCACTCGACGAGGTTTCGGACGTAGTCCCAGAGGTCACGATACGGCCATCCCTCGCCCGACGAACGGGGAAGCGAACTCACCTTCACGAACACGTTATCGTGCGTCGCGAGCTCGCTGAAATCGCTCCACGGTGCCGCGTCCGGGTTCGTCGTCTCGTCCGGCCACGCCATGTGGTCCACGACGAACGTGACGTCGGTGTGGGTGTCCGCCAGTTTCGCGACGGATCCCAGTTGCTGTGCCTTCGGAAACACGAACACGCATGCGTCGAGCGCCGCGAGTTCCTCCCACGCTGGAGTGAGCGAGTCGTCGAGAATCCAGTCGCCGGTGCGGTCGAGTTTCGTCGGCGCGTCGTCGTACTCCAACGCGGCGTGCATCCGAACGCCGAGCATGCGGTCGTGGTCGAGAACCGTCCGGAGACGGTCCCGAACGTCGTCGGCGAAGAAGTCCACGAGGCCGACGCCGTAGAGACGGTCGGGGTGTGCCGCGATGGCTTCGAGGGTGTACGCGTTCGCGTTCCGCCCCCTGCCGTACAGCGGCGTGGTGACGACGACGCTCTCGTCGACACCCTCCCGATTCATGTCCGTGATGAGGTCCTCGTGCGTATAGGGTCCCGACCACCCCGGCGGGAGGATGGATTCGTACCACGGGTGTGCCTCCGAGTCCGCTCCCCACGCGTGGACGTGCGTATCGATTCGTCGCATCGTTACCACGACGTGATTCGCACGTCCTTGAGCGGCGTGTCGAGCGGCAGGTCGACGTGGCTTCCCGTGTAGTCCGAGATGTAGAAACTGACGATGATTTCGAGGGACCGCGTCGCGTCGGTCCCCGGGGAGTGGTTCTCGGCGTCACCGTTCAACAGGTTCACGATGTGGTCGGCGGCGTTCGGAAACGCCTGCCTGTAGTCTTCCTCCCACGACCACGCACCCGAAACGCCGGGAATCGGTCGTTCGACGTGGGTGCCGTCTTCGAGACTCCAGTATCGCCACTCGCCGTCGTCGTTATTGAGGTACAGTTTTCCCTCCGTCCCGACGAACTGGAGGCACATCGAGGAGATTTCGCGGGCGACGGTACAGTCGACGGTGGCGAAGGTGCCGTCGTCGAGAAGCACGTGGCCGCCGCCGCCGGAGTCGGTCACCTCCTGCGTCCCACCGAGCGCGTCGACGGCGTCGTTCTCCCCGTTGATGTAGCCGCTGACCGTCGTCGCTCTGGCGTCGAGCAGGAACACCAGAAGGTCGAGCAGGTGGGTAGAGTTGCGCATCAGTTCGCGTCGGAAATCGGCGGATATCGATTTGGTCTCCCCAACGATGCCGTCATCGATGGCGCGTCGGAGGTTCCGAATATTCTCGGTGAACCGGAAGGAGTGATTGACGACGAGTTCGGTCCCGGTTCTCTCACAGATCGCGGTCATCTCCTCGGCCTCGGCAACGCTCGCGGCGATCGGTTTTTCACACCAGATGACGGCCGGATCGGCGGCGGAGTTCGCCGCCGCGACGACGTGGTCCCGATGGAGGTACGATGGGGTACAGACGGAGATTACGTCCAAATCCTCGGTTGCGAGCATCTCTTCGTGTCCCACGTAGCGCCGTGCTTCGGGAACGTCCCACGCGTCGCCGAACCGTTCGAGTTTCTCCTCGTTCACGTCGGCGATCGCGACGAGTTCGACCTCGTCGGTTTCGTTGTAGCCGCCGGCGTGACTCGCTCGGAACTTCTTCCGACCGATGTCCGCTTCGTCGTGCATCCCGAGGATGCCCATTCCCGCGATACCGCCAGTGCCGATGATACCGGCTCTGTAAACCATGGTATTACACCTCACCCGGACTACTTTATTGATTTGTCGGTCTACACCGGATGAAGCGTACGGACCGAGATGTAGGCTCGCCATTCACGAGATATTTTTGAAGATTTTCAATCTTTGTAGTGAAAAAATTGTTCTGCATTAGAGAATACAAGCGACAAATTTTGTTGATAAAAGGCGTAATCCGCGGAAAATAGGCGTGATCCAAAGGATGAGTTCTGTATATCAGAACACCCATTCGCGGGAAATCGCCGACTATCGTAACTCCGGGGCCCGTCACCGTTCTGTATTTGAAAAAATCCGTAATTCATCGTTGATCGCTGTAGATTTATCGTTCGTACGAGTTTAGTACGTGTGTTTCACTGTTCGTTGAAATTCATCGTGAACGTGCCAGCTTTCCCGATATGCCGTCCATCCGACACAGATGGCGTTACAGACCGAAACGGTATCAGCGAGACCCCCGATACGGTGGATTCCGGGACACCATTCGATAGTATCGGGCAGTTCCGTCGGTCGGTTCCCGTATCTCAGCGAGTACCACCTCCGGCCGCACTCACATCGAGATACCGACGGGACGTTTGCGCAGTATACAACGAGACGGAACGGGCGGGCGGAGAGGCGGTACGTTCCGAGACGTTTTCAGCGGTACACGCCCTCTTCATCCAACGCGTGAAAGTCGGCGTTTTATCCGCGGTAATCGATCACCGACGGAGGTATTCGGGACGCGGGCCTCCACGGCAAACACGTCAAGAATACATCATTTCCTGGGTCCTTACCCCGGCCCAATTACAGACGTAGTGATGTAACGGGACGTCCACTATCGAGACGAGCGTAGTAGGTCATCGTCCGGATTCTCACTCGACCGTTATGTGGGAACGGACGGGATAGACACCCCCCTTGCACCATTTGGTTCTGATATCGAGAACACACCTGTTGCCAGTTGCGGGATTCCCGTGGGAGACAGAGGTTGTCGGTCCCGAATACCACCTGACTGCCCATGGAGGAACGCCTCTCACAGGGAGAAGGGGTCTCACGTCGAGTTGAGCGGACGGAATGGCGTCCGCTCGGTGGCGGGGGGCCACCGACTTTCGAGACGGAATCGCGATGTCCGATGGTGGCGTCGACCGGTTTCCGTTCGATGATTCACGCCGAAGGTGCACAGCGGTTCGGCTCCCGTTCGTCACATATGTCGCATGTTCACCTCGATGACGTTCGCCGTTCCGAGGATCTTCTTCGGAAACGTTTCCTCGAAGCGTTCCCCCTGCATCCTATTCTTCGGTGCGGAAATACTGACCGAACCGGCGACGGTTCCAGAGTCGGTCGTCACCGGTGCCGCGACGCAACGAATCCCGTTGAGTCGCTCCTCGTCGTCCGTCGCGTACCCCCGTTCCCGAATCACGTCCAATTCCGCTTCGAGAGCCTCTCTGTTCCCGATGGAGTGCTCCGTAATGCGGGGAAGACCGTGTCGTGAGAGGATGCTCTCGAGTCGAGATTCGTCCATGAACGCTAATATCGCCTTTCCCATCGCGGTCGTATGTAGATACACCCGCATCCCTTCGTACGTATCGATTTTGATCGCCTCCTTTCCCTTCTGTTTCATCAGAAAGACGCCCATCCCGTTTTCCTCGATCATCAAATTGGCGTGCTCTCCCGTTTCGCTGGCCAAGTTCTGTAACTCTGCTTCGGACACCTGAAAGATACGCGAATGGCTTCGTGCATAGCCACCCAATTCGAGGAACTGGGTTCCGATTCGGTACGTCCCGTCGTCGTTCAGCACATAGCCGAGCGCAACGAGGGTTTGGAGGTGATCGTGTACCGTGCTCGTCGGCATTTCGAAGACGTCTACGACCTCGCTCAACGTCGCACCTCCCTTCTCTTTGAGATGTTCGACGATTTCGAACGATATCGCGGTCGAGTTGATTTTTGCGTCCGGTTCGGTGTTCATACTCTACCCAGTTCCCGATCCACCAAATATTTTTCCGATAGTATCGGATAGTGGTGGACGTGAAACGTCGTTCGAACGACCCTCCCCGCGGAGGTGTTCCACGATATCCATCCGAAAGATAAGTATTATTACGACCTTAGTTAAACAGATAACTATGTCGGAGTTGCACATCACCGACGTGGAAACGTATGTCGTCGCCAATCCGTGGAAACCTTGGGTGTTCGTCCAGTTAGAGACGAACCAAGGAATCCAAGGACTCGCCGAGGCGACGACGCACGACAAACCCGAGACCATCGCCGCCGCCATCGAAGAGATGAGCGATTTCTTCATCGGGGAGGATCCCTTCGAAACCGAGCGACTGTGGCTGGAGATGTACCGCGACGAGTGGTTCTCCAAAAACGTCGTCAATACGACCGTCTGTTCGGCCATCGACATGGCGTGTTGGGACATCAAAGGAAAGGTACTCGACCGCCCGGTGTACGAACTCCTCGGAGGAAACGTCCACGGCGACAAAATACGGGCCTACGCGAACGGGTGGTATACCGAGACGACCGACGACACCGCGACGTGGCAGGAAGCCGCAGAACAGGTCGTCGATGACGGCTACGACGCGATGAAGTTCGACCCGTTCGGAAAGTCGTGGCAGCGTATGGACCGCGAGACGTTCAACCTCGCCGTCGACATCGTCGGCGCGGTACGGGAAGCCGTCGGTCCCGACGTGGACCTCCTCATCGAAGGTCACGGTCGGTTCACGGCCGGGCAAGCCGTCGAAGTCGCGAACGCTCTCTCGGAGTTCCATCCGACGTGGTTCGAAGAGCCGTGCCCCCCGGACTCCATCAACAGCCTCGGAAAGGTGGCGGCGAAGTCGCCGATTCCCATCGCGACGGGCGAGCGGCTGATGACGAAGTACGAGTTTCGCGACCTGCTGGCGAACACGGACGTTGACATCGTCCAGCCGGACATCATGAACACCGGCGGCATCACGGAGGCGAAGAAGATCGCCGCGCAGGCCGAGGCCGAACACGTCAGCTTCGCACCGCACAACCCGCAAGGACCGGTCGCGACGGCGATTTCGGCCCACGTGGACGCCGCGGTCCCGAACTTCATGATACAGGAAGTCTTCCAGACGTACGACGTCGAGTGGGTCAACGACCTGCTCGTCGATCCCGTCGTCGTCGAGGACGGTCACATCGAGATTCCACAGCGTCCCGGCCTCGGCGTCGAACTCGATATGGACGTCGTCGAAGAGCACGCGTACTCGGGCGCGAAAGACGAGGTGCACACGATAAACCTGTTCGAGAAGGACTGGGAAACCCGGTCGTTGGTCGACTAACCCCTCTCGACCATCCGACGACAGCTATTCATCTTTCACGTGGTTGCTCTACCAGCAGTCGCTCCGGATTACGGGAGGGCCGTCAGTCCGTTTGCGGGAGGTCGACATCGTCGACGAGGCCGTCCAGGTACTTGGTGAAGAGGGCCACCTCGACGCCGAGGGTGATGTACTGGACGCCGGCGTCGATCCATTTGTTCGCGATCTCCGCGTCGTCGGCGAACGCACCGACGACGGTCTCCGTGTCGGCCGCCCGCTCACAGACGCGTTCCATGAGCGCTTCGACCCGGTCGTCCGTTACCTGCCCCGGAATCCCGAGCGACTGCGAGAGGTCGTACGGTCCGAGGAAAACGACGTCGATACCGTCGACGTCCAGTATCTCGTCGATGTTCTCGACGCCCCGCTCACCCTCGACTTGGATGACCAACAGGGTCTCCTCGTTCCGGTCATCCGTGTACGTCTCGCTACCGACGTAGTCCCCGGCACGGACGTACTTCGAGAGTCCACGACTCCCGAGCGGGTCGAAACGGGCCGCCTCGACGGCCGCTTCGGCGTCAGCACGCGTTTCTATCTGTGGCACCTGGACGCCGGCGGCCCCGATATCGAGCGCACGTTGTATCTCGGCCTCCTCGTTGTTGCGAACGCGGACGATGGGTGCGACGTCCCTGTTTTGCGCGGCAGTCGAGAGTTTCAGCGTCGTCTCCGCCGTCAACGGCCCGTGCTCCTGGTCGTATATGACGAAATCCATCCCCGCGATGCCGATCATCTCCGAAACCATCGTCGAATCGAGCAGTTGGAACGTACCGACCGAAAACTCCCCATCGAGCAGTCCGTGTCGTATCGAGCGTTCAGACATATCGTTTGACTCTCTATCAACTGCAATAAACATTCCGGACGATTAAGCGGGCGTCCCCTTCGGGAAGGGTTCGACGGTGAATAGCCCCGTTTCGATACTATCGGAACGATCGTGGAGAGTGACCCTTCGGCGGAGATGCCGCCCGAAGAGCGGAGTATCGACTGCGACTCATTCGGTCAGTGGCGGATACGAGGACGAAAAATGTAGTCCGTTCACCCCGCAGTCGGTCGACGATGTTACTAACGCTGGAACAACCATCGGGAGAATTCGTCCGCTAGTACCGGAATCATCGCTCCGTCATCGTCGTCACTACTCCGTTGGGGGTACTCGTTACATCACTACCATTGTAATGAATTCGCGGTCTTCGGCGATCGATGTGTCGAAGAAGGAGGTTTTCGGAAGGGAGACAGCGAAATCGGAGGTACCGGTATGCATTCGATCAGCCCTCATCGAGTCGACAACCGTCTCCAGGGAGCACCATTCATCATCGCTCGTCCATCCCGCTTTTGGACCGTATCGGTTCCGCCCGAGTATCAGCCCGTCCCGCTCGACGCGATCAGCAGGGTGAAACCGATCGGTGGGACGACATGACGTCTGTGATCATACCGTTCTGTCTGTAAGAACCACCTCTATTCATCACGGGGGTTTTTCCCCTGTTTGACGCCGGGGTTGGACTTCGAGTGGGCAGTTCCCGTCGAGATCGTTCGTTCGATGGATCCGAAACCGTGCTACGACGGACGTTTTCTTCCGAGGATCTTATTCCCTATTTAAGAACGCAGACCCATATCATTTTATAAATTTATGCTACATCGAAGAGCGGATAATATAAATTCATGTTCTGAATATTATTCCCCATGTTTGTTAATATTCGTCGGGTATGTATTCCAACAGTACACGTTTGTCGGATGTTATCTCTATCACGGTTCAGTTGAGATGCGTGTATTTCACCGAGAGACCGGTTCAACGGCACGATTTATCCTCGGAACGTTTCTTCCGTTGTCGAATATCTTCCGATATCGTTCTGAAAGACGGAATGAGCCAGCACAGTGACTCGAACACCGCGACACCATCAGGGACCAGTAGTTTCGACCACGTTCTCGACGAACTGACCGTCCTCGAAATCGATGGGCTCCGGTTCGAAGGCGACACGCAAGTCATCGCGTTCTCGGGCTTCCGCTATCAGCGAGGGGGACGCCGCAAAGCGACCGAGTCGCATCGTATCGCGGATACGAACGACACGCGCGTCTTCGGGGGGTGTGACGCCGATGGTCGAAAGACAGGCGAGGAGGCCTGCTCGGTCCGTCTCGACGGCCGGAGGGATGCGGACACCTCGGGGTGCCGATGCCGTGAGGCCGTTCACGAGCGTGTCGGGAAGGTTTATCGACTCGAAGAGGTCGGCGTGAATGAAATCGGCGGACCCCAGACCAGTCGCGTTGCCGTGTGAGGGCTCGGTAAGCCCTCGGACGAAGATCCGTTCGATGTTCGGCGTCTCCGGGGCGGGTTCGGGGCCGAACACGAGTCGTCCGATGACGTTCGTATCCATTCCGGATCCGGAAACGTCCTTTCCCATCCGGTCCACGATGAGGACGTCCACTTCGTCGAACGGAATCGTCGGAAGACGGTCGTACGCTTCCTCAAGCAGTTCAGCTTCTCGGTCGAGAAACCCTTCAGGAGGGACACCCTCGATGGTGGCGGTATCGTCGTGTTCGTCCTCGACGATGGCCACCCCACCGACGACTGGAAGCTCCTCGACGAGCAGGGATGCGATTTCGGGGATCATGTTTCTGAAACTCCAGTCCATCGCCCACTCGTGGGCCGTCTTCGCTCCCCGTTGTTTCCCCATGCCGATGACGAGCATCTTCGAGAGACCGCTCTCGACGTCGCCCTGAAAGTCGGTGTGCGGTTTCACGCGGTTGATTGGGACGATGGCGTCCGCCGCGGCGGCGTTCGCGTCGGCGTGAACTTCGACGCCGCGGTCGGGGGTCTCTCCGACGACCGTCGTGTCCATCGTCGCACGAATCTCGCAGTCGATAGCGTCATCGGTGACGCCGAGTGACGCCAGCATCTCGCGTTGGCCGTCGGCGGTGGCCCCGCCGTGGCTTCCCATCGCGGGGAACACGAAGGGTTCGTACCCGCGTTCGCGGAGTTCGGCGACGACGCTGCGAACGATGGCGGGGATGTTCGCGATGCCACGACTTCCCGTCCCGACGGCCACTTCGCCGCCATCGGGGACGTCCGCGAGGTCGAACGAGTCTACCGCCGCCGCCGCAACGTCCGCGATTCGGTCCTCCGGAATCGGGTCCGTCTTCCACAGCTGCTCGATAACGCCGAGTTCAGGGAGCGATCGTTCACCGCAAGCGTCCAGAATAATCCCCTCGGGAACCGGACGGGGCCCATAATTGAAATTATCTTTCGTGTTCATATATTCGTACTACGACGGACTCCATGAAAAATGTGGGGATGCCCGCGCTATCTTACTGGATTTCCTCGAAAGTGGCCTCACCCTCCTCGAAGTCGAGGCGCTCCCAGTCCTGAACCGAGACGTTCTCGGCTTCGTCGACGAGCGCCTCCGAGATACGGAACTCCGAGAGGTGGCCGGTGTCGCGAATCCAGGCGACGCGAACCCGTTCCGGGTCGTACGGACCGACCGAGCCGAGCGTGACGTTCACCGCGGCCTCGTCGGTAGGGAGGACTACCGGGAGTGCCGCCTTCGCGAGGGAGTTACTCGTGATGATGTTCGTGTACGTCTGTGCGAGGTCGAGTCCTTCGACCAGCGACCGTCGGGTGACGTCCGCGAGACCGATACCGGCACCGTTCCCGTGGGACGCCTCGGTCAGTCCGCGGACGTAAATCCGCTTGATGTCGGGGAACTCGGGGTCGTCCGCGTTCAATACGTTGTACCGACCGATGACGTTCGTGTCCATGCCCGCCCCCGAGACGTCCTTCCCCATCCGGTCCACGACGAGGACGTCGAGTTCGTCGTACGGAAGCGTCGGCATGTACTCGTACGCCCGTTCCAACAGCGGCGTCTCACCGTCCGGCAGTTCCCCGACGGGGATGCCGGCCACCTCCGCGAGTCGGTCGTGGAAGTTCTCGACGAGCGCGATGCCGCCGACGAGATTCGATTCGGCGGCAATAACGTCGAACGCGTCGCGGAGGACGGTCTCGTACCCGTCGACGATGGCGTGTTCGTGCGTGTTCCGGGCACCTTGCTGTTTCCCCAACCCGATGACGCTCATCTTCGTGAGACCGCTCTCGACGGCACCGTGGAAGTTCGTATGTGCCTTCACCCGGTTTATCACCAGCGTGGCGTCCGCTTCGAGGGCGGCCGTAGACCAGTGAACGGGGAATCCGCGGTCGGTCTCCCCGAGGATGGTCGTGTCCGTGCGCGGGTCAATGGGGCAGTCGAGTGCGTCCTCGGTGATGCCGTAGGATTCGAGGACGGTCCGTTGGCCCTCGGAGGTCGCCCCGCCGTGACTCCCCATTGCCGGAACGACGACCGGGTCGAATCCGCGGTCGGCGAGTTCGGTCACGACCGCGGCGGTGACGGTGTCGATGCGGTCGATACCGCGACTTCCGACGCCGACGGCGACGGTCGAACCCTCCTCAGCGCCGTCGAGCGGGAGGGAGCCGACTTCGTTTCGGGCGACCGACTTGGGGTCGTCGAGTTCGGGCGTGGACGGTTCGTGACGCACTCGTGCAAACCGCGGTAACTCCACGTCGGGCACGACCGGAGCGAGTTCGTTCGCGTCGGGGAATTCCATACCGTTCGTTGCGAAAGCGTTCACTTAAACGATCGTATCGTACGGTATCCGGTGACAATGGTTATATGGGTTCGATTCCGTACATCGAACGTTATCCCATGGAAGCGAACGCCACGCTGAAAGGTAGCGAGCGGAACGGACGCGGAGGACGGGACTGATGCGCGACTTTTCCAACCACGCGACCAACCGCGCGCCGGACCGGGACGTGAAGATCACCGATATCGAAACCGCCGTCGTCGAAGGGAACTTCGAGTGGAATCTGGTGAAAGTACACACGGACGCGGGTGTCACGGGCATCGGCGAGTCCTATCGCGGCGGAACGGTCACGGATCTCATGGAATACATGAAGCGCTTCCTCGTCGGAGAAAATCCGCTCGACCCGGAGCGAATCTTCCGTCGCATCGTGCAAGACATGTCCGGCCACGGCGGCACGACCGGAAAGGTCGTGACCGCCGCCTCGGGCGTCGAAATCGCCTGCTGGGACATCATGGGAAAAGTCCTGGGGGTTCCGGTCTATCAGTTGCTCGGCGGGAAGTATCGTGACGCGGTCCGGATTTACTGCGATTGCCACGCGGGCGAAGCGTTCGAGACCGAGGACGGATACGTCGCCCATCACGACGAGGACGCCTATCGCCCCGAAGCGTACGCAGAGGAGGCGGCTCGTGTGGCAGAGATGGGCTTTACCGCCCTCAAGTTCGACCTCGACATGGAGATGGACAACCACCCGGATCCGTACAACGGGCGAGTGTCGAACCGCGCCGTGCAGCGGAAGGTCGATATCGTGGAGTCAGTCCGCGAGACCATCGGATATGATATCGACCTCGCGTTCGACATCCACTGGGACTACTCGCTGGACAGCGCGAAACGCGTCGCGCGAAAGCTGGAGCCCTACGACCTGATGTGGCTCGAAGACGTCGTTCCCCCGGAGAACATGGACGCCCAGCGCGAAGTCGCCCGGGCGACCGGTATCCCGCTCGCGACCGGCGAGAACAGGTTCCGCGTCCACGAGTTCAAAGAGCTCCTCTACGACTTCGGCGTCGATATCGTCACGCCGGACCCGTCGACCTGCGGCGGTCTCGCCGAATCGAAGGCCATCGCGAACCGGGCCGAGGAGAACTACATCGCGTTCTCGCCGCACAACGTCTGTAGTCCCATCGGAACGATGGCGTGTGTACATCTCGGAGCCTGTATTCCGAACTTCGACGTCCTCGAATACCACGCGCTCGAAGTCGATTGGTGGGACGACCTGCACACGAGCGACCCGCTCATCGAGGACGGCTACATCGAAGTCCCCGAGCGACCGGGACTCGGTATCGAACTCGACGAAGACGTCGTCGAGGAACACCTGCTCGAAGGCGAATCCGGT
The DNA here is from genome assembly GCF_043952005.1 of Haladaptatus sp. CMAA 1909. Lineage (NCBI taxonomy): Archaea > Methanobacteriati > Methanobacteriota > Halobacteria > Halobacteriales > Haladaptataceae > Haladaptatus > Haladaptatus sp. CMAA 1909. Next base: position 758,188 of record NZ_JBIOAV010000002.1, read on the forward strand.
TTCAATTGAACGAGAGCTCGGTTTCGTAGTCCGCGGCGGCGGCCGCGGACGGCTCTTCCGTTTCGACGGTCACGTCGATGAGCTCCGGCCCCGCCCGTCGCTCCACCGCGTCCGCGACGGCGTCACCCGCCGCCGCCGCCGTGTCGACGGTGGTCCCTCGAACGCCGAAGCCCTCGGCGATTTCGGCGAAGTCGGGACGGTCCCACGTGAACTCGTGCCGGTCCGTGTACTGCATGATCTTCGGCGACTTCGAGATGATGCCGTAGTCCGCGTTGTTCGAGACCACGACCACGACGTTGAGACCGTACTCGGCGGCGGTGTGGAGTTCGTGGATGCACATCATCAGTCCGCCATCGCCGGTGAGGCAGACGACGGGCTGGTCGTCGTCACGGCCGACCGCGGCGCCGATCGCCGCCGGAAGACCGACGCCCATCCCGGCCCACGACCCGGCGGTGACGAATCGGTCCGGGGCGTCGGTTTCGAACGTCTGCATCGACCAGAGTCGAAACCCTCCCACGTCGGTCGTGACCGGCGATGCACGGGGTGTTGCTTCCCGGACCGCCGCGAGGAGTTCCGGCGTGTTGGCGGGCGAGTCACCATCGAAGAGTCCGAGGTCGTGGAGATGGTTCTCGTACTCAGCGCGGACGCGTCGGGCGACGTCGGCACCGTTCCAACCGTCCCCACCCCGACCTTCCAGGTCCGCGAGGATGCGGTCGCCCGCTCGGGTGACGTCGTCCACGATGGCGACGTCGGCGTCGTATCCCTCGTTCACGTCGTCGGTGTCGAGCGTGACGTGGACGAGTGTCTCCCCCATTGGAAGTTCCCAATTGGCAGTGGTGACGCCGTCGAAGTCGGTTCCGAGTGCGAGGACGACGTCGGCGGCGGAGAGCGTCTCGCGCATTCCTGCTGGCGTGTGTGTTCCGGTGACGCCGAGCCAACGATCGTCGCTCTCCGGGTAGACGCCTTTCCCCTTGAGCGACGTGATGACAGCAGCATCGAGCGCCTCGGCGAGTTCCCGGACGACACGAACCCCCTCGGACGACCGACGTACCCCTCCGCCGACGTATATCACCGGTCGCTCCGCTTCGGCGAGGAGATCGGCAGTCTCCGAATAGGAGTCGTTCCCGTACGTGGCCCGTTCAGGGGTTACGCTCACCTCGGGTGCCTCGATTTCGGCCGCGAGGAGACCCGACGGGACGCCGAGTCGAACCGGACCACACGGCGGGGTGAGGGCCGTCTCGATTCCCCCTTCGACCAGTTCGTGGAGTTCGAGTTCGTCGCTCACGGTCACGTTTCGCTTGACGACGTTGTCGAACGTGTCCGACTCGATTTCGTGAATAGGACCCTTCCCGCGGTCTTCGGGGTTCACGTCGGCGGAAACGTGGAGGATAGGTACGCAATCTTCGTGGGCGTTTTGTAGCCCGTGCATCACGTTCGTGTCCCCGGGGCCGGGGACGGTAAGCGTCGCCGCAGGTCGGCCGGTCGTCTCGAAGTATCCCCACGCGATGTGCGGGACCGCGGTTTCGTGCCGGGCCATCAGATACGCCATTTCGTCACGCCGGACCACGATCCGGTCCAAGGGAAGCGTCTGGGTTCCGGGAAGGCCGACGAGCAATTCCACACCCGCGTCGACCAGCGCATCGTAGACGAGTTCGCCGCCAGTACCAGTTACCATAGTTACGTGGTGTGCACCCATCCCACAAAACGATTCCTCAGGACGAGCGGAAAGGGGACGGGTCGGACGTTCGGTCAGGCGGACCCGTTAGCCGCCGCGCCGTTCGGAGTCGATTCGTTCGTCGCGGTTCCGTTGCCGACACCGCCGGTGTCTATTTTCCGCAACGAAATTTCGGTGTTCGCCTTCGGCATGGTGATGGAGAGCGAGGCACCTGCCGTTCCAGCACGATGATCACCGAGGGCGTTCGCTATATCGCGGATACCCCTCGACGCGACCTCGTTTTCCCGGTCGCCTGCTCGCTTTCGGAGGGTCGCTGCCGCGCTCGTCTCGGCGTCACGGAGGTCGGTGGCGATACCATCGATGCGGGCCCGTTGTGCGGGAGTGAGACTCCGATCCCGTAGGTCCGCTATCGACGACCGAGTGTCTCCCGCGACCGAGTAGGTGGCCAATCCGGTATCGATGAGACGGATGGAATCGCCGTCGTTCCACCCGATTTCGACGCTCGACTCCCGAAGCATGTCCACACGGAACTCGGCCTTGCCGATGGCCGCATCCGTCTCGCTCATTCCGGGAGTCACCGTCTCACGGGCGTCGTACGACGCGAGAACGGCCTTTTCGAGGGGGTTGTACGCGTTCGAGGGATATCCGGCGGCGGCGACTGCGCCGACACCGAGACCCGTGGCCGTCAGGAGGGCAACCGCGAGAAGGATGCGAAACCCGCCCGTGATGGGTTTACGATTACGCATCGGGTTCGCCCACGATTGGTCGAAGGACGTATCGAGAGTCGTCGCGATATCGTCGGCGAGGTCCGCTGTCCGCTTCGAGGCACCCGCGAGGACGAGTCTGCCCGCCGCGTCGACGCGCACGAACGAGTTGTGAAACCCGGCGTGGGTGACCGAGAGGCCGGTTCCCTCCGGGAAATCGTTGGCGGCGACGTCCTCGTAACTATCGGTCCCGTTGACGGCGTCGCGGACGCTATCGAGAACCTCCTCGCGCCCCCGAAACGTTTCGGTGGACCTGAAGTACCGGTCCTTCGTCCCGGCGCGGGCGTCCGCGGCCTTCGACTCGCGCAGATATTGGTAAACCGTGTGTTTCGCGAGGGAGATTGCATCCGGCGCTATCGCCACGAGGATGGCGACGAGCGCTATCCACGCGAACGGTTCGAGACCGGCCGTCGAACCGTATTCGAGAATCCCCCATGCCGCGGCGATGAGGAGAACCGCGCCGCCGAATATCGCCGTCGTGCGCAGTTTGTTCATCGTCTCGTCACCGTGTGTACGTCCCGAGGACGATTCGTTTGAGTTTGCCGATGATACCGACGTTTCGCTTCTGCCTCTCCGCTTCGAACAGCGGTTCCATTTTCACGTAGAGGTCGTCTTCGTCCTCGAACCGGTCGATGTCGCCCTCCGCGAGGAGTTCCCCGAGCATCATCGAGTTTCCGCGTTCGTCGATTCGGATGTTCGCGAGCGCGTGTTTCCGTTCCAGTCGCGTCGTCGTGACGGGGTACGACCACCCGCTCTCCTCGATGAGGTCAACGATTTTCTTGGGCCCGTACGTCATAACCTACCATAGCTCATCGGGCGGATATAAATCTTACACCGTGCCTTCTCCCACACACTTTTGACGTTCGATCGAGTGGGAGCGAACGACCATGGAACCGACGTTCTTCGACGAGGCGGAATCGTACGAACCCGAAAAAGGCTGGCGGCGCGTTTCGATGGCGGGCAGCGAGGAGTTCACCTTCGAGTGGTTCGAAAAGCCCCCCGGACACTCCTCGGCGATGCACGACCACGAGAACGAACAGGTCTGTCTCGTGCTACAGGGTGAGATGACGGTCTACACCGAGGACGACGAGGTGACGCTCGGCGAAAACGACTCCGTGTGGCTCGATTCGTGGGAGGCCCACCGCGTCGAGAACACGGGCGACGAACGCGCCGTCGGCTTGGACGTGTTCGCTCCGGGACGGTCCTTCGACTTCTGGCTCGACCGGGAGGAAGACGACGACTGATTCGTCCCGAACCTCCTCATTTTAGCGCACGACTCAGTCCCAGACGAAGGTGTTCGCCGTGAACCCCGAATCGACCGTGAGTATCTCGCCGGTCGTGTACGACGCTGCATCGCTTGCGAGGTAGATCGCCGCGCCGATTATCTCCTCCGGATGGCCGAGACGTCCCGCAGCGGTTCGCTCCGCGATACGGTCGTGGCGCGGCATCCCCTCCGCGTAGACCCCCTCCGTCTGCTTCGATTCGATAAATCCGGGACGGACGGCGTTGACACGTACCTCGGGGGCGAACTCCTGTGCGGCGACGCGCGTGAAGGCGCCGAGTCCTCCCTTTGCGGTCGAGTACGCGGCGAGTTCCGGCATCGCCAGTTCTGCGGAGAGGGAGGCGACGTTGATGATGCTTCCGTCCTCCATCTCGGGAGCGAACACCTGTGTCGCGCGGCGCGTGCCGTCGAGTTGGACGTCGAAGACCGCATCCCACTCGGCGTCGGTTGCGTCCGCGATATCGCTTCGTGCGATACTGCTGGGCGAGTTCACGAGAACGTCGGTCCCGCCGAGTTCGGCGTCGACCGTCTCCCGCACGGATTCGAGCGTTTCCCGAGCGATGACGTCGCACGTCACTTCGACGGTGTCTGCACCCTCCGCACGGAGGGTTTCGGCGGTGTCCCCGACGCGCGACTCGGACCGACTCGTCGCGACGACGTCGGCGCCGTCCTTCGCAAAGCCGATCGCGATCGCTCGCCCGATGCCGCTCGTGCCGCCGATTACGACGGCCGTCTTTCCCTCGACGGTGACCGGTCGATACTCGTTCGTTCCTCCACTGTCGGACATACACTCATCACTGAGGGGATCGGGTATTTTGCAGTTTCCCGTCGGCACGGTTTCGGCGGGAGGTAGAACTAAGATTCTTCGCGGGGGAAGGGGAGACCATGATAGACATCGATACACCGGGCCGTCCCCTCCAGAGATCATCAGCGGACTCACAGTCGGAGTTTCCCCTCAGTGTGCCATCGTCCGAGACGCGGTTCCGCGACGAAATCGACGGCGTCCACTCGGGTCGATGACCGCAGACCGCACCCTCGTCGTCGCCGACGACTTGACCGGCGCGATGGACACGGGCCACTCGTTCGCCGGACGAGGGTACGAGACCATCGTCCGACTCGATTCGGACTTCGACGATCCGGAGGCGGCAGTCACCGTCGTCGACACCGATTCGCGCTACGCCGCCGCCGAAGAGGCGGCCTCCCGGGTCCGGAGCGTCGTCGAATCCACCGACGCTGCGGTCGTCTATAAGAAGGTGGACTCGACGCTCCGCGGGAACCTCGGCGTGGAAATCGCCGCCGCTCACGACGCCATGGACGCCGACGCGACGGCCGTCGCACCGGCACATCCCTCGAACGACCGCCTCACCGCGTGTGGCTACCACCTCGTCAGCGGCGAACTCCTCACCGATACGGAGGTCGGGTCGGACCCGGACAGCGGAATCGGGACCGCACACGTACCGCGCCTCGTTCGAGAACAGATAGGCGGTCCGGTCGCCCACGCGGGTATCGAACGCGTCGCCGGGCGCTCGATCGGCGAAGCGCTTCTCCCCCCCGACGACGTCGAACCCCACGACCGTCACATCGTCGTCTTCGATATCGTTCACGATTCGCACCTCGACGCCGTCGCCGCGGGTGCCCACGGGTACGACGGGGACGTCCTTCTGGTCGGAAGCGCCGGACTCGCCGAACACGTCCGTTGCCCCGGCGAATCCACCTTGGAGTCCTCGTCCGTCGCCGCGGACCCCAGCGGTGTCGCCTTCGGCGTCGCGGGGAGCGTGAATCCGAGGACGCTGACGCAACTCGGTGCGGTCCCCGAAAATCGGGTCGTCCGACTCGACGCCCGAACCGCCGTGAGCGCCCCCGACGACGCCGCGAGAAATGCCGCCGCCGAATGCCTCGAACGGCTTGCAACGGAACCGGCGGTCGTCCTCACGGCGGCGCGCGACGGCGATACCGTCGCCGCAACGCTGGAGACGGCGAGACGGGAGAACGTCTCGGGACGCCACGCCCGCGAGCGAGTGACCGCCGCGCTCGGTATCGCTGCCGAAACCGTCTGGGAGGGACGGAACCCCGACGGACTGTTTCTCACCGGCGGTTCCGTCGCGAAGAGCGTCCTCGACCGACTCGACGCGGACGGGGTCGCCCTCGGCGGCGAGGAGATCGACGTCGGCGTCCCCGTCGGTGAGGTTCGCGGTGGGGAGGCCGACGGAACGCCCATCGTAACCAAGGCGGGTGCCTTCGGCGGGAACTCGACCATCGTCGACGCGCTCGATCGTCTCCGTCGGGTCTGATTCGGGGGACGGAACGTCCACGCCGCTATCGGGAAGCGAGCTACGATTCGTTGTCGGCGAGCAAAAAAACGGTCCGAGCCGTCTACTGAGATGTGACGTTCTGCCCGGTGTCGTCGTCGAAGAGGTGTATCTTGTTCACGTTCGGTGAGAGGGAGATGGTGGCGTCCTCGGTGGCGTTGCTGTTGGGGACGACGCGAGCCGTGAACTCGATGCCGCCGTCGGGCGGCGTGAGCGTGAGGAACTTATCGGACCCCATCGGCTCGACGACTTTGACGAACGCCTCGAAGGTTCCCCCGTGACGCTGGCCGTCGGATTCCGCGTCGTGAAGGTCCTCGGGTCGGATGCCGAGGGTGACGGAGTGGAGCGGCCCGTCCCACTCGTCCACGGCGCGAACGTGCTGTTCGGGCAGGTCGATGGTGAACAGGCCGTCGGCGTGCACCTCGTACCCGTTCGCCGTCTCGCGGAGGTCCACCGGAACGAAGTTCATCGGAGGTTCACCGATGAAGCCCGCGACGAACTGGTTCGTGGGATTGTCGTAGAGGTGCTGTGGCGGTCCGATCTGTTGGAGTTTCCCGTCGTTCAACACGACGACGCGGTCGCCGAGCGTCATCGCCTCCGCTTGGTCGTGTGTCACGTAGATGGTCGTCTTTCCAACGCGCTTGTGAATCTCGTTCAGCTCCGTCCGCATCTGAACGCGGAGTTTCGCGTCGAGGTTCGACAGCGGCTCGTCCATCAGGAACACCGAGGGTTCGCGGACGATGGCGCGACCCAACGCGACGCGTTGTTGTTGCCCGCCGGAGAGTTCGCTCGGCTTGCGCTCCAGCAGGTCGTCGATGGAGAGGAGGCTGGCGGCCTCCTCGACCCGAGAATCCACCTTGTCGTCGGGGTAGTTCCGGATGCGAAGCGGGAACGACATGTTCTCTCGAACCGTCATGTGCGGGTAGAGCGCGTAGTTCTGGAACACCATCGCGATACCCCGTTCCCGGGGATCCTTTCCGGTGACGTCGTTCCCCTCGATCCAGATGCGGCCTTCGGTGGCTTCCTCCAAGCCGGCGACGGTTCGGAGGGTAGTGGTCTTTCCGCACCCCGAGGGGCCGACGAACACGAGGAACTCACCGCGTCGAACGTCGATGTTGAGGTTTTCGACCGCGACGACGTCCTCGCCGCCGGACCGGTACACCTTCGTGAACTCGTCGATTCGGACGTTGTGGTCGTTCGATTTGTCGTCGATACTTGATCGTACCGCGTTTTCGGATTCGCTTTCGCTCATTCTGTTGGCTCCGTTCGTTGATGGTTCGGTGTCTGTTCGGTCATTCCTTCAACGCCCCCGCCGTCAGGCCGCTCACGATGTAGCGCTGGAAGAACACGACGATGAGGATGGTCGGAAGAACGGCGACGATGCTCGCGGCGGCGAGGCCCGCCCACTGGACGGAGACGTCGCCGACGAATTTGAAAACGGCGACGGAGATCGGCATGGACTGCAGGTCCGTCGTCACGATGAGCGAGAAGAGGAACTCCCGCCACGAGTAGAGGAAGGTGAGGATGGCGCACGCGGCGACGCCGGGGGCCGCGAGCGGCAACGCTATCCTCCAGAACGCTTGGAACTTCGTACAGCCGTCCACCCGCGCCGACTCGTCCAAGGCGGGCGGGATGGACATGAAGAAGTTCCGCATGATGTAAATCATCAACGGCAACCAGAGGTAGATCTGGGCGATGATGATCCCCGGCAGCGTGTTCAGCAACCCTCCCCACGACATGATCTGGTAGTACGGAACGACGAGGCCGATGGGCGGGAACAGTCGCGAGAACAACACCCCGATGAAGATGATGTTGTCGCCGCGGAACCGATAGCGGCTGAACGCGTACCCCGCCGGAGTGGCGAGGGCCATCACGACTGCCGTCGTCACCGACGAAATGATGAGGCTGTTCAGTAGCGCCTTCCAGTACTGTTGACCGATGAGAACCTCGTAGTACGACTTCAACGTCGGGTTGCGCGGAAGGTAGTGGAGGTTGTACACCGCGCCGTTCGTCTTGAACGACGTGAGCAGCTCCCAGAACAGGGGAACGATGACGCTCAGCACCGCGAGTGCGAGCACGAGATGCACGATGTACGGACTCTCGACGACGTCCCAGAACCGCTGTTTGCTCTCGTAGCTGATCCGTTCGTATCCTTCGTTCGGCGTGCTCATTCGTCCTGAACACCTCCCATGATCTTCGTGACGTAAATCACGGCGACGATCAAGGAGATGAGGATGATGAACGTCGCGATGGCCGACGCGTATCCGTAGTCGAAGTTGATCATTCCCTCCCGATAGATGTAGAGGCTGAACACCGTCGTCCGCGTTCCGGGACCGCCCCGCGACAGCGGGAAGATGATGGCGAACGCGCGGAAGGCGAACATCCAGTTCATCAGCGCGACGATGGCGATGTACGGCCGCAGGTACGGAAGCGTGATGGCGCGAAACGTCTGGAACGTCGTGGCCCCGTCGACCTTCGCCGCGTCGTACATGTGGTTCGGGATCGATTGCAGGCCCGCCAGCAGGACGATCATCGCGAACGGGAGTCGAGCCCACGCGTCCGTGAACGTCACGATCGCCATCGCGAGGTTTTGCTGGGCCAACCACGCGTACGGCTGGTCGAGGATACCGAGGTCCATGAGGACCATGTTTATCAGACCCAGTTTGTTACCGGTGAATATCCACTTCCAGATGAGGGCGACGACGGCGATGGGAATGGCCCACGCGAACATCATCACCGTCGAGTAGGTGTTCCGGAGTCGTCGGTGGGTCACGTGATTGATGGCCAGTGCGACACAGAGCCCGCCGCCGAGGCTCAGCGCGAGCGACCCGAACGAGTAGACCAACGTGTGCCGAAAGTACGTCCAGAACTCGTCCCGTCCGAGCATGTCGGTGTAGTTCCCGAGGCCGATGAACCGACTCGGAACGCCCGGGAGGGTCAGGTAGAACGACTGCCTGAACAACTGGAGTACCGGATAGATGAAGATGGCCGTGATGACCACCAGGGCCGGTCCCAGAAGGACGAGGAGGATGTGGTCGTTGACGAACTGGGAGAGGCGGTACTTCACCTCCTCGTACGCCGTATCGGGCTCGCCGAACGGGGTGTCTGTTTCATATGACATGGGATGATTACTGCCCGAGGACTTTGTCGACGTAGTCCTGTGCGTTATCGAGCGCTTTCTTCGGGGACACGTCACCCGCGAGGGCCTTCTGGCATTCCTGGCTCACGTGTTGCTTGATGGGTCGTTCCTGCGGGAAGACCTCGGCCTTGTTCAACTTCATCTGCTCGCCGCGAATCTCCGCGTAGTTCGCGGAGTCGGTTTTCGCCGCCTCCGTGTAGACGTCCTTGGAGTACGATTGGTTGCCCTCGACGACGAACTCCCACCACTGGCTCGTGAGGCTGAGTCGGGTGTCGAGGTAGAGCATCGCGGCGAGTTTCTTCTTCGTCGGCGCGTTCACGTTGATGCCGAGACCGGTGGGGGACGCGATGCCCGCCCGAGTCGGATTCGGCGCGTCCTTGCCACCCTTCGGGCTGAGCGTCGGCGTGTACTGGCCCTCCTTTTTGAACTTCGCCATCGCCTTGGGAACGAGGTCGCCGTACACGGGAACCATCGCGAACTGACCCGAGAGGAAGCCGTCGGCCAAGTCGCCCTGTCCGTAATTGACCACCTCGTCCGGCACCCATCCCTTGTCGTGCCACTCGACCATCTTTTCGAGCGCGACCTGGGCCGGTTTGCTGTTCACCGTCACCGTCCCGCTGTCGTCCATGAACTGACCGCCCGCCTGGTAGAACATCTTCATGAAGTCCCGCATGGTGTAGACGCGCGAGGACCCGCGATAGGCCCACGCGTACGTCCCGGTGCCTTCGAACGCCTTCATCGCGGCTTCCAAATCGTCCCACGTCCACGTTCCGTCGAGGATGGCCTTCCGCGATTTCTCGGGGACCCCTTGTTTCTTCAGAAGGTCCGGGCGGACGTGGATGAGGCTGGCTTCCAAGTACGTCGGACCGGCGTAGAGGTGGTCCTCGTACTTGAGCGAACTCTTCATCACCGGCTGATACGGCTCCCACATCTCCTCTTTGGGCATCAGTGCATCGAGCGACTCGAGGTTGTTCCCGGAGACGAACGACGAAAGCGAGTCGGTGATGACCACGTCGAACATCTCGGGTTTCCCCTTCCCGGCCTGCAGGAACGCCGTCTCCTTCGGGATGGCCTGGTCGACCACGATTTCGAGCGGGTTGAGCGTGATACCCGAGCGGTCCTCGAACAGGGCGTAGGTCGCCACCGTCGCCGGGTCGTACTTCAGCGACCCGAAGTTGAGTATCTGGAGTTCACTGACGTCGCCGACGACGTCCTTCCACCCGTCCGGGAGCTTGAACGGCGAGGATTTGAGCGATTTCGAATCCTTCCACGCCTGCTTGTTCGTGAGCTTCTTTTCGGACGGGACCGCTTTTCGGTCCCCGATCTTCCACTCGTCGAGCGACGTCATGCGTCGCTTCTGCCAGTCATCGGCGAAACCGATCTTCTTCGCCTTCTTCGTGAAGTCCTTCGATCCACCGCCCCCGCTTCCGCCGCCTCCCATGTCGGTACAGCCTGCGAACGACCCGAGCAGTCCGGCGCTCGCGAGCGTGGAGTACTTCATCATCCCTCTACGATCGATGCCGTTGTTACTTCTTGGCATAGGATTACAGTCTAAGTGAGTAACCAAATAATTATTGAACAGTATTATAATATAATGCAAAGTAATAATAATATTTACTAAATATATATGACTCTTTTCGGTCTCCGTCGAGCAGGCGTGATGATCGTCGGATTTCGAGCGACGGTACAGTTTAGTGGGTGCGACGCACGCTCTCACCCACGATGCATCCGATACGGGACGTTGCGGTCATCGGCGCGGGGAACATGGGACACGGCTTCGCGGCTCATTTCGCGCTCAACGGAAGATCCGTCGCGCTCTACGATCATCACGAATCGAATCTCGATAGCGCCCGAGAACGCATCCGGGACGTCCTGTCGTTTCTCGACGAACGGGACCTCGCACCCGTGGAACCCGAGGACGCGTTCTCCGAAGTGACCTACCAAACCGACCTCGAAGCGGCCGTCGACGATACCGACTTCGTCCTCGAAACCGTCACCGAGGACATCGAAGTCAAACGGGAGCTGTTTCAGCGTATCGGCGAAGTGGCCCCTAAAGACGCCGTTCTCGCCTCCAACACCTCCAGTCTCCGCGTCACCGACATCGCCGACGGTGCGCCGAGCTGCGCGGATCGAATCGTCGGTTGTCACTGGTGGTACCCGCCCTATCTGCTGGAACCGGTCGAGGTGGTCCGCGGCGCGGAGACGTCCGACGAGACGATGGACCGGACCGCGGCGTTCGTCGAAGCCGTCGACCGGAAACCGGTGGTCGTCGAGCGCGACGTTCCGGGGTTCGTCTGGAACCGCATCCAGAGCGCCGTCGTCCGGGAGTGCATGCATCTCGCCGCGGAAGGTGTGGCCTCCATCGAGGATATCGACACCGCCATCCGCGACGGCTACGCCCGTCGAACGTCGGTCGTCGGCCCGTTCGAGACGATGGATATCGCCGGTCTGGACCTGTTTCGCACGGTCACGGACGAACTCTACACGCACCTCTGTGACGACGACGAACCGAATGCGCTCTTCGACGACTACCTCGACCGTGGGCGCGGGGGAATCGCCGACGGCGCGGGGTTTCACGACTACGACTCCCCGGACGCGGTGACGCGTCGACGGGACGAACGTCTGGCCGCGCTTCGTCGCCTGTACGAGAAATAAAACCTCGCAATTTCCCCCTACTCCGGCCCCGCCACCTGATTCTCCAACTCGCGGTATTCCCTGGTCTCGTCCACCCGCTCCAGGTTGCGTGCGAGAATATCGGCACATCGCTCGTAGTACTTCGGGGTATGTCCGGCCATGTGGGGGGTGATGTGAACGTTCTCGAAGTTCCACAGCGGGTGGTCTTCGGGAAGCGGTTCGGGATCCGTCACGTCCAGCGCCGCGCCGCGAAGTTGGTTACTCCGCACGGCGTCGAGCAGCGCGTCGGTATCGACGACCGGTCCGCGGGCGACGTTGACGAGGACGGCATCGGGAGCGAGGACGTCGAACTCCTCCGCACCGATGAGCCCCTCCGTCGTCTCCGAGAGCGGGCACGCGAGGACTACGTAGTCCGTTCGTGCGAGCGCAGACTCGAACTCGGGGCCGTCAAAGCCGACCACCTCGTCCGTCGGGCCGCCCTTTGCGGGCGTGTATCGAACGCCGATGGTATCGACCCCGAACGGTTCCAACCGCTCAACGATCGCCCGTCCGATGGCACCGAGGCCGACGACGGTGACGGTCGCGCCTTTGAGTTCGTGGGCTTGGTAGTGTTCCCACCGGCGGTTCCGTTGTCGACGCCATCCCTCGTCGAGGCGGCGTGTGAACACGAGCAAGTTACCGAGGACCTGTTCGGCCATGTTCGGCGCGTGGATTCCGGACCCGTTCGTCACCGCGACGCCGTGCGATTCGAGTTCCGCGAGGGGAAGGTGTTCGTATCCGGCGGAGTAGCAGGCGAACAACCGCATGTTTTCCGCGTTCGCCAGCAGTTCGTCGTCGATTCGCTTGCTCGTGACGACCGTCGCGTCGGGGATCTTTTCGAGTTCCTCGCCGCGCGTTCGCGCCAACTCGACTTCGGCGTCCGGCACTCGCTCACCGATCGCCGCCGCGTACTCCTCGATCGGCATTCCGTGCGTCCCCGACTTCAGTACCAGTATCGTTCGCTCCATTACGAACGATTCGTTCCACGAGAACGGTATAACTGTTCCGCCGCGGCGCGACTCCGTCCGCCTTCGCGTTCGCTTCGGACGATCCCCTCGACGGTCAGTCGACGGCCGGCATCCCCGTCGCCCCAGTCGGTGTGTAGCTCTCGGAGACGAAACGAATCACCAGCGCCGCACCCATCCACGAGAGGAGGGTCGCGGCGAGGAACGTCGTTTGAAAACCCACCACCATCGCGGAGACGCCGAACAGCGGAGGCGCGACGACCCCGCCGAAACCGCGTGCCGTCGACCGGAGACCGATGAGTTCGGATTCGCGGTCGGTGGGGGCCACGTCCCCGATGAAGGAGATGATGCCCGTCTGGAGCGCGGAGAAGGAAGTGCCGAGACAGAACAGGCCGAGTCCGGCGAGGAGCACCTGTCCCGAGAGCGTCCCCGGCATCGCCGTGAGGCCGATAAGGAGCGTGTAGCCGCCGCTCCCGACGAGGCCGGAGACGATGAGGCGCTTCCGGCCGACGCGGTCGGAGAGCCGACCCATCAGGTACATCCCGGCGATTTGGACGGCCGGATTGATCGCGAGGAGGACGCCCATCACGAACGGGGAGACCCCGACGTTCGAGACGAGATAGACGGGAAGCAGACTCGTCATCCCCAGGACGGTCACGCTTCGGAGGAAGGAGGCGACGTACAACCACTGAAGACCGTTCGTTTGCAGGTGGTCGATACCCGTGGTCGGAACGAGTCGGTTGGCCGTTTTCTGTGCAATGAGACCGAGAGTAACCTCGCGATTCTGGTCGGACGTCGGGTCCTCGACGGCGAGGCAGGCGACGGCGACGATGGCCGCAAAGCCGGCGATCAGGAGGTAGACGGTCGAACGAGGGAACAGTTCGATGAGCGCCCCGGAGGTGAACTGGCCGAGCATGAACCCCACCGCGGCGGCGCTCGAAAACAGGCCCACCGCTCGGCCGCGCTCCGAATCGCCGCCCCGTTCGCTGACGACCGTCAGCATCACGGGCAGGAAACCGGCCGCGAAGACGGCGAACAGGGTGCGGAATCCGAGCGATACCCCGACACCGCCGACGAACGTCAATGGGAGTATTGAGACGGCCGCGCACGCCGCGGAGAGGACCAACACCGTTCGTCGGCGACCCGTAACGTCCGCGACGGCACCCCATATCGGGGAGAACACCATCAAACCGAAGAAGTAGGTCGCCGTCACGAGACTGACGGCGAACGGGGTTCCGACGCGGCCGACGTAGATGGCCATGACCGTCCCCATCAGGATGGACCCACCCTTGTTGGCGGCGGCGGCCGTCGCGATGGCCACGTCCTGTCCGCCCGCACGCCGTATCAACCCTGCTGGCACGGTATCACCACCGAGGCTTGTTCGGCAGCCAGTCGCTCCGGCCGATGTCGTCCATCGCGCTCGCGTACTCGGTGGCCATCGAACCGACGCTGGAGTACGCGAGCGGGTCGGATTCCTCGTACCGCCGCCGTGCTCGCTCCAGTTTGTCCTCGTCCAGTTCGACGCCGAGACCGGGACCTTCGGGGGTGAGACAACCGTTTTCGAACGTGAGGGGCGTCTCGATGACGTCGTCGGCCATCCACGGGTAGTGGGAATCGCAGGCGTATCGAACCGTGGGCATGGCCGCCGCGACGTGTGCCATCGCCGCCATGCTCACGCCGAGGTGTGAGTTCGAATGCATCCCGACGCCGAGGTCGAACGTCCGTGCGACCCTATCCAGGTCGACGTTCCCCGACAGACCGCCCCAGTAGTGGTGGTCCGAGAGAATGACGTCGACGGCTTCCCGGCGAACCGCGGGCGCTATCTCGTCGAAATCCACGACGTACATGTTCGTGGCGATGGGATAATCGACGTACTCCTTCAATCGCTGATGGGCGTTCAGGGTCGGGACGGGGTCTTCGAGGAATTCGATGGTGAGGTCGGACTCCCGCAGGCGTCGGGCGATATCGACGGTCGTTTCGACGCTCCACGTTCCGTTCGGGTCGATTCGGAGCGGCGTGTCCTCGCCGAACTCCTCGGCCAGCAGTTCGAGGGTCCGTATCTCCTCGTCGGGTTCGAGGACGCCGCCTTTCACCTTCAGGGTCTCGAAGCCGCCCAGTTCGACGAACTCCCGTGCCTCGCGGACCATGTCCTCCGCGGACAGCACCTCGTACCCGGCGACGGCGGCCGAATCGGGGTCCGAGTCCTCCTGTTTGTAAAAGAGGTACCCCGAGAACTCCACCTCGTCACGGACCTTTCCGCCGAGGAGGTTGTACACCGGTTCGTCCAGCGAGCGGCCGATGAGGTCGTAGAGGGCAGTGTCGATCGCGCCGTAGACCATCGGGTCTTGGAGTTTGAGTTCGAGGGGTTTTCGCTCGAAGGGGTTCGCTCCTTCGACGAGGTGACGAACGTTTTCGAGGGTGTCGCTCTGGTCTCCGTACGTTTCTCCGATACCGACTTCTCCGTCCGCCGTCGTGAGACGGAGTATCGTTCGTGCCGCGACGTCGCTATGACCGCCCCACGAGTTTCGGAGACGGGGTTCCCGGTGTGCGACCGGAAAAACTTCCATGTCTGTGATACGCATATGTGGGTCGTTGACGCACCGCTGCATTAATCCTCGCTTTGGGGGCGATGAGGGAAAACGACCGCCCCTGGAAGCAAGTCTTTTTGTAGTTCGCTAGTAGTACGTCACGTGATACCAATGGACTACGGATCGCTGAGGCAGGACCTCCGAAACGTCGCGTTTACCAATCCGACACCGTTCACCGAAGACGGCGAGGCGGTGCGACACGACGAACTCGCGTCGAACGTCGAATTCATCCGGGATGCGGGCGCGGAAGTGATCGTTCCGTGCGGGAACACCGGCGAGTACTACTCCCTCTCCAACGAAGAGCGGGCCGCCGTCGTCGAAACGACCGCCGACGCCTTCGGCGACGGGGGGACTACCGTCGGCGGCGTCGGCGGGAGCACGAAGAACGCGACGATGCTCGCCGACCGGTATGCCGACGCGGGAGCGGACGCCGTCATGGTGATGCATCCCGTCCACACGTACGTCCACGAGGAGGGCATCCTCGATTACTATCGTACCATCGCCGACCACACCGACCTCGGCGTCGTCCTCTACAAACGCGGGCCGGAACTCACGCACGACCACATCCGTGAACTCTCCGCCCGCGAGAACGTCGTCGCAGTCAAGTACGCCGTGGAGGACATCGCCGCGTTTTCGGACGGCGTGCGAACGACTCCCGGCGACATCGTCTGGATCAACGGCATCGCCGAGCGGTACGCTCCGTCGTTCTCCCTCGAAGGTTCCGAGGGGTTCTCGACCGGCATCGGGAACTTCGTCCCCGAACAGGTGCTCGCCCTTCAGGAGGCGCTCGAAGGCGGCGATTTGTCCCGGGGGAAGGAAATCCGCGATCAGCTTCGGTCCTACGAGGACCTCCGGCAGGAGACGGGGCCGAACAACCGATTCGGTTCCGCGAACAACGTCCCGGCCGTCAAGTACGGTCTCGACCTCGTGGGACAGTACGGTGGTCCCGTCCGCGAACCCCTCGTCGACCTCTCGGAGGATGACCGGGAACGCGCCGAGGAGCGCTATCGATCCATCGTTTCCGCATCGGTGTGAGTAACCGGCGTCTTTACTCCTCGCCCGTCGTTCGTCCCCCCGAACGCCGGTCGGTGGGCAAGTTTATACGTTCCACTTGCAAAATCCGTGTCAATGAATGTCGATGGAACGGAACCCGGTGTCGAGGGCGTCGACAGGAGCGACTGGACGATCCGAGACGAGGAGGCGCGTGAATACATTCGCCGGACCACGCAGCAGGTCGCTTCGCTCGTCCGCTCCACCATCGGTCCGTACGGCCTCGAAAAGCTCGTCGAGACACACGACCTACAGGGGGAACCGGAAGCGGTACTGACCGGGAGCGCCGAGGAGATACTCGCCGCGGTCGAACGAGGCGACGGTTTCAACGACCCCGTCGCCGCCCTGTTCGTCGACAGCGTCGACTCGGTGCAACGGTCGCTCGGCGACGGCACCGGGACCGCGGTTCTCCTCGCGGACGAACTCATCCGTGGCGGCCTCGAGCTGATCGAGCAGGGTCTCCACCCGAGCACCATCGTCGTCGGATACGCGATAGCGGCCCAGCGATCCGGCGAGATCCTCGATACGCTCGCACGGAAGTGCACGCCTGACGACCGTGATACGCTCGCTCGTGTCGCCTCGACCGCGATGACCGCGGACCTCGACGACGACGCCCGCGAACGCTACGCGGAACTCGTCGCCGAAGCCGTCGCCTCGCTCGCCACCGCGGCCGACGGCAGCTGGTTCGACACGGACGACGTCTCGGTGGTCGTCGGAACCGGCGCGACCGGCCGCCTCCACCGAGGGGTCGTCCTCCGACGGCTCCCGGGCGCGGCCCGCGAGCACGAGGACGTTCACGTCGAGTTCGACTGGGAACCGGTCGTCGAGGGAGAACTCACGGACGCGACGGTCGCGATTATGGACGAAACGCCCGCCTTCGGCGAGGCCGCAACGTCCTTCGGTGAGTCCACCGTCTCCCCCGACCAACGCGCCGCCGACAGCCGAGTACTCGCCGAACGTCGGAGCGCGTTCGTAGAGCGTATCGACGAACTCGACGTCGACGTCTTCGTCTGTCGGGACGAAGTCGAGGACGCCGTCGTCGGGGCACTCGAAACGCGCGGAGTCGTCGTCGTGGACCGGGCACAGTATCCGAAATCCGACGTCCACCGCCTCGCACGCGCGACGGGTGCACGCGTCGTATCCAACAGTGAGTACATCGGACGGGACGTCCTCGGGACGGCGGGGCGGGTCACGGAACTCGTACGCGAGGACGAGAAGTGGGCGGTCTTCGACGACTGCGACGGTCCCGTCTACACGCTCATCGCGGGAACCGAGACGGAAACAGCCAGAATCGAGCGGGAACGCACCATCGAGGACGCCCTCGAAGTCGCCTCGGTGGCGGCCATCGACCGGCAGCTACTTCCCGGCGCTGGTGCCGCCGCGACGGCCGTTTCGGTCGACCTCCGACGGTTCGCCCGTTCCGTTTCGGGAACGGAGCAACTCGCCGTCGAAGCGTTCGCCGACGCGTTGGAAGTCGTCCCGGAAGAACTCGCGCGGAACGCGGGGCTCGATCCCGTCGACGCCGTCGCTGCACTTCGTACCGCACACGCGGGGGACGACCCGGTTCCGTTGGGCCTCGATTTGGAAACGGGCAACCTCGCGAACGCCTACGACACGGGTATCGTCGAACCGCGCCGAATCTTCTCGCAGGCCACCGAAACCGCCCGTTCCGTCGCCGAACAGTTGTTGACCGTCGACGCCGTGCTCTTTCCCAACGTCGACGGGGAACGGTTCACCCCCCGAACCGAACACGAGTGATCAGCGGCGCGGGGCGACGGAGTCGTCCTCGTCGCCGAGATTCTCGGCGAAAATTTGCTCGTCGACCCGCAGGAATCGGATTGCAAGGTCGGTGGCGGTGTTCCAAACGGCGCGTCGGAGTGCCGCGGGTTCGACGACCGGGCTCTCGGCGAGGACGTCCCGTATCTCGCCACGGGTGGAGTCCACCCCGATCGCATCACGACCCGTCGAGTGTGCGGCCACGAGACGGGCGATGGCCGTCCAGCCATCCAATCCGCCGTTCCGAGCGAGCGCCCGTGGTACCGCGAGGAGCCCGTCCGCGAACGCTTCGACGGCGAGTTGCTCCTTCCCGGCGACGGACGGTGCGTGGTCGTGAATCGCTCGGGCCGCACCGACTTCGACCGCCCCTGCTCCGGGGACGACTCGTCCGTCCGTCCGCGCGGTGGCGGTCGCACGGACGGCAGCCTCGACCGACCGCTCGAAGGCGTCGGTCGAACGAGGGTCGGGTGCGCGGCAGAACAGCGTGTAGACGGGGGAGGTATCCGCCTGGACGTGAACCATGTCGTGGCCCGCGTGGCGGTTTACCGAGACGGTGCCGTCACCGAGCGTCTCCCGGGAGACGTCATCCAACGAGGGGACGACCATCGCTCCCGTCGCACGCGCGAGGAGGGCGATGTCCGCTTCGTCGAGCGCCGAGAACGCGACGATACCCCGGTTGGCGAGCATGGTGACGACGCGGTCGTTGACCCCACCAGTCGTGAAAACCGCCCGACACCCCGCGTCGGCGACGCGATCCAACGTTTCGATGAACGACGCGCGCTCCCGGTCGCCCACGGCCGCACGGGTCTCGAACCCGTCCACCGAGAAGGCGCGCTCGGACCCGTCCAGTTCGGAAACGTGAGGGACATCGACCTTGCCGGAGAGCACCGCGACACCGGCCTCTCCGACGTTCCGCGGCATCGACCGGACGTCCGGTGACGTATCGACGACGACGCCGGGAACGAGTTTCGATTCGGCGGACGCCGCCCCGACGTGCGAGACCACCGTCACGTTTCGACCGACGTCGGACCCCGGTTCTGCGGCAGCGAGAACGGTATCGACCGCCTCGGTGACGAGGGACGCGGTCATCTCGCGAACTGCCGGGTCACGCGTTCCGGTCAACGCCGTCGCCGCAACGGCCTCCGCGCCGACCGCCGAAAGGGGGCGTGCGTGCGTTCCGACGTACTCGTCCGCCACGGTCATCGCCGCGCGATATCCCCGCTCGATGACCGTCGGGTGACATCCCAGGTCCGCCAGCCGATTCGCCTCGCGGAGAAGACCCCCGAGCACCGTCACGACCGAACTCGCGCCGTCTCCGTGTACCTCGTGAAATCCCTCGACCCCCGTACGGAGGAGTTCTACAGAGGGATTCGAGACATCGAGCCTCTCGATAACGGCGGACCCGGCGGCCGTCGTCGTGACCGTCCCGTCCGCCTCTACGACGAGTTTGTTCGCGCCGAACGGCCCGAGCGTCGAATCGACGACGTCGCACACCGCCCGCACGTCGCCGAGGAGTTCGAATTCATCACCGTTTGTCATGCCTATTCCGTGACTGCCCCCGGCCTTAGGTTTATCGTGGTTCGTCGGTTTCGAATCGAATCATCGATGTTTTGTTTGGAGCGAAGTGAGCGATGATTAATCGGCAAAGTTTATTATACCCTCTTGTTCAAGTAATGATGGGATGCCATTAGATAACACTGGCCAGAACGAAGACAGGTCCCTTTCCCGTCGGACATTTGTCAAGGGAACGGGTGCCACGGCCGCGACGGGGGCACTCGGTGCCCTCGCCGGTTGCTCCAGCGGTGGAAACGACGGCGACGGCAACGGCGGAGACGGAAACAACGATGGAGATGGAAACAACGACGGCGGTGGCGGCTCCGGTTCGACCACCATCCAGTTCATCTCCGGGATGGCCGCCGAGAACTCCGACATTCGAAAGCACTATCAGGATTCGATGAAGGATTTCCAGGAGAAAAACGGGTCGGTAACGGTCAACCTGCAAGCGGTTTCCTATGGGGACATCAAGACGAAACTGTCCTCGACCGTCAACGCCGGGAACCCACCGGCGATAGCGGAGGGAGGCGCACTCGGACTGAAATTCTTCAATCAGGGGAAAGTGCCCAATCACAAGCCGTTTTACGAGAAGACGAAGGGCATGCCCGACAACCTGACCGCCGCAAACAAGGAATCCGCCCAGTTCCGCGGGGACTACTGGTCCGGCGGTGCACAGCGCCACACGAACACCAATCTCGGGATCAACGTGCAAGCGTTCAAGAAGGCGGGTGTCAGCAACCCGAAAAAGGACCTCGCCACGTGGAGCGATTTCTACGGCTATCTCGAAAAGATCGACAAGAACCAGGACATCATCGCCTGGGAAGAGACGGGCGTCTACAACGACCTCGAATCCTACTGGGGCGAGGCACGGACCGCATACACCGACGGGACCGACCCGTGGATTCGCGGCGACCCGAAAGACCCGGACATAGTCGTCGGGAGCGACCACAAGGACGCGCCGAAGACCGACGGCATGGTCAAAAACTGCATCAAGCTCGCGAAGAAGTTCTCGAGCAAGAAGTCCGCGTCGCGGGGTGACGAGGAGATACCGTCGCTCATGCTCACCGACCGCGTCGCGTCCTTCATGTACGCGACGCCGACTGCAAACCGCTGGCGGCAGGTCAAATCGGACGTCAAGTTCGGGTGGCAGGGCGGCGACGGTGACGTGATGTTGCTGCCGGACCCGAAACTCGACCCGGACTACGGTTCCAAGGTCGGTATTTCCGAACTCGAAGGTGTCTCCGGGGAACACGGCGGTCACATGTGGGCCGTAGAACAGCAGACGTCGATCCTCGACACTAGCGACAAGAAAAAGAAAGCGGCGTGGGACCTCAACATGTACCTGCTCACCGACGAAGACTTCGCGCTTCCCGCGTGGGGCGAGTACTACGAGGCGATTCCCGGTTACGCCCCGATGAGCGGCAAGCTGACCGAACAGTACGGCGACAAACTCGCGTCGTGGACCACGACGGCCATCGATAACGTGGACAAGTACGGCAGTCAGTACGCTACGACCGGAGCGGCGTGGGACGTGAAGGGAATGAGTGATATTCGCTGGAACAACATCAACAAGACCATCTCGTCGGCCATAGCAGGTCAGGTTTCCGCGGAGGAAGCTCCGAAGAAGATCAACCAGAAGATCAAGAAAACGTTAAAGGAACAGAACAAATAATCGGTCCAGCTGAATCGTCGACAACTGTTACACGAATAACTATCCAAATCTTTTTGACAGGGGGTATCCAGTGTTTAGGTAACATGGCGCAAGCTGCACAGAGTGCCGAAGAAATTCGACGGAAGTACGGACTGACAGAGGAGTCGGTCTGGGACCGTCTGAAACGGAATTGGACCGGTTACCTGTTCATACTCCCGACGTTCATAATGTTCGCCTTGCTGTTCTACATTCCCATGGTTCAGGGAGTGTGGTTGACGTTCACGAACGCTCAGCTCGGTGGTGCCGGGAGTTTCATCGGCCTCGAAAACTATCAGTGGATGATTACAAACGACCTGTTCGTCTTCGCCCTTGGTTGGTCTATCGTCTTCGTTTTCTCGACGACGCTTCTCCAACTCGGGCTTGGTATGCTTGCGGCCATCCTCCTGAGCGAAGTCAGGGAAGGCTCCCGGGAGTGGTTGAGCGCGATCATCATGTCCCCGTACTTCTCCGCACCGCTCGCGGGCGGGGTCGTTTGGATGTGGTTCCTGAGCCCCGACTTCGGGTTCCTCGCCAAATTTTTGGCCGACATCGGGATACAGAACGCACCGTCGTTCCTCTCCCAAGGATACTGGCCGTACATCTCCATGATCGTGGCACAGGCGTGGCACGACTTCGGGTACGCGGGTATCATCTACTCGGCCGCCGTCATCAACATCCCGAGCGACCAGTACGAGGCCGCCGCGCTGGCGGGTGCCGGGCGGCTCCGTCGGTTCCGTGACGTCACGTTGCCACACCTCATCACGCCGACCATCATTGTTCTCGCGCTGCGCACGGCGTGGAACATCGCCGAGTTCGCCCAGCCGTTCGAGCTAACCGGCGGCGGTCCCGGGACCCGAACCATGCTGTTGAGCATCCTCACGTATCAGGTGGCGTACGTCAAACTGAACTTCGCCCGGGCGTACACCATCGGGATGGTGATGATCGTGCTGGCGATGGCGAGCGCCATCTTCTACGTGACCATCATGAACGAAGAGGAGGACCTCTACCTATAACCATGTTGAACGAAACCAAACGCTCACGATACCTGCTGTACGCTGGCCTGTTCGTCATGGCGGTCTGGGCGCTCCTGCCCTACTACTGGGTCATTCGGACGTCCGTTTTGACCAACTTCGCCGCCATCGACCCATCGACGGGGTACACCCCGTTCTCGCACTTCACGCTCGACCCGTACTTCCAGATATGGAACTCGTTCGCGATGACGACGTACTTCAGGAACAGCATCATCGTCGCGTTGGCCGCGACGGTCATCTCGCTGTTCTTCTCGATTCCCGGCGCATACGCGTTCGCTCGGCTCGATTTCCCGGGACGAAAGTTGTTGTTCTACACCGCGGTGTTCACGATAATGTTCCCGTGGATCGTCATCACGATTCCCGTGTACAACATCTTCTACACGCTGGGGTTGATCAACTCGCTCACAGGTATCATCGTCGCGTTGTCCATCTTCGTCCTGCCCCAGACCATCTGGCTCCTGCAGGGCTTCTTCCGGCAGGGCATCCCGCCGAACATCGAGGAGGCGGCGCTCATCGACGGCCACTCGGAGATCGGTGCGTTCTTGCGCATCGTCCTGCCGCTGTCGCTGCCCGCCGTCGGTGCGGCCGCCCTCTTCTCGTTCCTCACCGCGTGGAACAACTTCCTGTGGGTGTTCGTCCTCACCAGCGATAAGAACGTCCGGACGGCGACGGTCGCCATCCACTACATCCTCGGCAGTGACGCGTTCCGGCAGTGGAACCTGCTGATGGCCGCGGCGGTGCTCCTCGTGTTGCCGCCGGTCGTCTTCTACGCGCTCTCACAGCGCTTCGTCGGGGAGGGCCTCGCCGGGTGATACCGATGCAGGAACACACGTCTCACGCGGTCGAAGTGGTACGGGCCGACAGACAAACTCGTAGCGGTACTGACACGGAGGACCTATAACATGGCAAACGTAGAATTCGACAACGTCACGAAAGTGTTCGACGGCAGTTCGAACACCATCGTCGCGGTAGAGGAACTGGACCTGAAGATTCGAGACGGCGAGTTCGTCGTCTTCGTCGGCCCGTCGGGCTGCGGGAAATCGACGACCCTACGGATGACCGCGGGACTGGAAACCATCACCGACGGCGAACTCCGCATCGACGGACGGCGCGTCAACGACGTCTCGCCGAAGGACCGGGACATCGCGATGGTGTTCCAGTCCTACGCGCTCTACCCGCACAAGACGGTTCGCGGGAACATGGGCTACGGTCTCAATCTGAGCACCGACCTGACCGATGCGGAGGTCAACAGCCGCGTCGAAGAGGCCGCGGAGATGATGGGTATCGACGACCTCCTCGACAAGAAACCGGCGTCGCTCTCGGGAGGACAGCAACAACGCGTGGCGACGGGTCGTGCGATCGTCAGGGAACCCGAGGTGTTCCTCTTCGACGAGCCGTTATCGAACCTCGACGCGAAGCTCCGAAAGCACATGCGAACGGAACTCTCGCGCATCCACTCGGAACTCGACATCACGACCATCTACGTCACGCACGACCAGGAGGAGGCGATGACGATGTCGGACCGCATCGTCATCCTCAACGACGGTCGACTCCAGCAGGTCGGCAAACCCAAGGAGGTATACTATCAGCCAGCGAACCGCTTCGTCGCGGATTTCATCGGGAGTCCCTCGATGAACTTCGTCGAGGTGGAACTGGCGGGCAACACCCTCACCAACAGTGAGAGCTTCAACGTCGATGTCGATGACGAGTTCGTCGATACGCTCCGAAGCGTTTCGGACGATACGCGGTTCACGTTCGGTGTCCGTCCGGAGAACGTCCGCGTGGACGACGACGTCGACGACGCACAAGCCGTACGGACGACCGTGGACGTCGTCGAGGTCATCGGGTCCGACAACTTCCTCTATCTCGACATGGACGGACGGGAGTTCCGCGTCCGCTGTCCCTCCTACATCGAACCGGAGGAGGGTGACGTGATCACGATCACCTTCGACGAAGAAGCGATCCACCTGTTCGACGAGAACTCAGGCGAGGCGCTCGTCCACGGAACCGTCAGCCACGAATCGGGCGAGATGCCGAACCCAGCGAAGGGAGAACAGGAACGCGCGGTCGGCAACTGATTTTATTTCCGTCACCGCTAGTTATTTGTTCCCGTCGTACCCCATTATCGCCATGACGCACGACGTAGCGGTGATTCCGGGCGACGGTATCGGTCCCGAAGTGATCGACGCGGTCCGTCCACTGCTGGAGGACGCCGCCCGAGAGTACGATTTCGAACTCACGTTTACCGACTTCGACTGGGGAACCGAACACTACCTCGAACACGGGGAGATGATGCCGGACGACGGTACCGACGAAATCGCGGACCACGACGCGATCCTCCTCGGTGCGGTCGGTCACCCCGACGTTCCCGACCACGTCACGCTCCGGGGACTGATGCTACCCATTCGGAAGACGTTCGACCAGTACATCTGCAAACGTCCCTCGGTTCTCTTCGACGGCGTCGAATCGCCGCTTCGTGGCTACGATTCGGGCGACATCGATTTGGTCGTCTATCGCGAGAACACGGAGGGTGAGTACGCGGACGTCGGCGGACGTGAACACCGCGGGTTCGACAACGAAGTCGCCATTCAATCCGCCGTGTTCACGCGGACGGGCGTGGAGCGCATCGTTCGCGCCGCCTTCGAGGAGGCGGAGGCGCGCGACGGGAAACTCACGAACGTCACCAAATCCAACGCGCAGGCGTACGGGATGGTCCTCTGGGACGACGTGTTCGACGAGGTGAGCGAGGAATACCCGGACGTGGAAACCGAGCGTCTCCTCGTGGACGCGGCGTCGATGGACTTCATCCGTCGGCCGGACGAGTTCGACGTCGTCGTCGCCTCGAACCTCTTCGGCGACATCCTCACCGACATCGGCGCGATAATCTCCGGTAGCATGGGACTCGCCCCGTCCGCGAACATCAACCCCTCCGATGACGTTCCTTCGATGTTCGAACCCGTCCACGGAAGCGCACCGGACATCGTCGGTCAGGGAGTCGCCAACCCGCTGGCGACGGTCCTCTCCGGGTCGATGCTCCTCGACGACCTCGGCGAGTCCGCCGCGGCCGACGCACTCTGGCGCGCCGTCGCGGAACAACTCGCGGACGATTCGGCCCCGAGAACGCCCGACCTCGGCGGCGATGCGGGGACGCTCGACGTTGTGACCGACCTTCGCGACCGTCTCTGACTCCGAGATAGAGAACCGGACCGGTCCGGAAATCGGCCCGCTCCGACCATCGAGGAAGAGTTAACTTCCCGCATACGAATTCTGTATCCATGTCGAACTTCGATACCGACGGATTCGAGGGCGTATCGTGCCCCCTCGTCACGCCGTACGCCGACGGAGACGTGGACAAAACCGCGCTCGCGGAGTTGGTGACGCGGGTCGATGACGCCGGGATGGACGGCCTCGTTCCGGCCGGGACGACCGGCGAGTTCGCGAGCCTGTCCGACGAGGAGTACGAAACCGTGTTGGAGACGACGGTCGACGCCGCCGACGGGTCGCCGGTTCTCGCCGGGACCGCCGACACCACCGTTTCCGGCACGCTCGAACGAATCGAAACGGCGGCCGACGTCGGTGCGGACGCGGCCCTGATCGTCCTTCCGTACTTCCACGGGGCGAACGACCCGGCGGGGAACGAACGGTTCCTCTCGAAAATCGCGGACGACGCGTCGCTTCCGATATTCCTCTACAACATCCCGTCCTGCACCGGACAGGAGATCTCTCCTGCTACCGTCGAATCCCTCGCCCGTCATCCGAACGTTCACGGGTTGAAGGATTCGAGCGGGGATTTCAACTACTTCCTCGAAGTGGCGGACCGCACGCCCGACGATTTCCGCCTCTTCCAAGGCTTCGACAGTTACGTCGTTCCGGGGATGCTCATGGGTTCTTCGGGCGGCATCAACGCGCTGTCCAACGCGATTCCGGAGACGTTCGTCGCGGCCCGTGACGCGGTGGCCGCGGGGGACGTCGAACGGGCACGCGAAATCGGCGCGGAACGGATCGCACCCCTCTTCCAACAGTGCGTGGACCACGGGTTTGCGCCGGCGACGAAGGCCGCGCTCGAATCGCGCGGGTGGCTGGAAACCGCCGCCGTTCGACCGCCGCTCGTCGAACTGGACTCGGCGGCGAGGGACGAAATCGCATCGAGCGTCCAGCGCGCACTTCGTGAGCCCTGATTCGGCCGCGTTTTCGAGTCCAGCACCCCGACGTTTATCCGCTTCCCATCTCATGTACGCGTATGGCTGACGACTACAGTCTGACCCGAATCGACGACCTCGAACCCGAACCGTCGGCCGGTTCGGGAACCATGCACGTGAACCTCACGGAAGCACTCGGCTGTACCGAGATGCGCCCGAAGGTGTGGTATCTCTCCGAGGGCGACGCGATGAGTTTCCACAGACAGGCCGAACAGGAGGAGTTCTACCTCGTCCTCGAAGGACCGGGTCGCATTCGAATCGGCGACGAGACCCACACGGTCGAGGCGGGCAGTGCTCTCCGCATTCCGCCTGAAACCCGCCGACAGATCAAAAACGACGGTGAGGGCGGCGACGGTGACCACGTCTGGATGGTCGTCGGTGCGCCGCCCGTTCCGGACGACGGCCGCCCCGCCGAGGACTGAACGTCAATCGGCCGTGACGATGCCCGCTCGTTCGTACTACTCGTACACGCGCCCGCCGAGGCGGTTCTCCTGGATGTACTCCCAGTCGTACTCCACGCCGAGGCCCGACCCGTCCGGCACGGGCACCGTTCCCGCCGAATCGATACTGTCGAGTTGGTCGGCGTAGTCGCCGAGGTAGACCGGTGGCTGCGTGTTATCGCACTTCGGCCCGACGAGCGCCATCTCGTAGTAGTTGGCGTTCCGGGTGGCGGCCATACAGTGACGCTGCGCGGGACCCGGTGCGTGGTATTCGACGTCGAGGCCGAAGCTCTCGGCGGCGCGGGCGACCTTTATCGCGCCCGTGATACCGGCGTCGTACTCCGGATCGGCGCGCACGAAGTCAGTCGCGCCGTTCGCGACGAAGTCGGTGTGCGATTCCAGTCCCCTGATGTGTTCGGTCTGGAGGATGGGCGTGTCGAGCTTTTCGGCGAGTTTTCGGTGGGCGTGTTGGCTGATACCCGCGTCGCTGAACGGGTCCTCGTACCAGAAGAAATCCTGTTCGTCGCACGCCTTACCCACCTTCAGCGCGTCGCCCCACGTTTCCAGTTCGCAGGCGGGGTCTATCATGAGGTCCATCCCGTCGCCGACCCGTTCGCCGACTGCATGAACCGTTTCGACCGTCTTCTCGACGTCCAGCCAATCGCCGCCCCAGTCGTGTATCTTATAGCCGGAATACCCCATCTTCAGACACTGCTCCGCGAAGTCCGCGTACGCCTCCGGGGAGTCGAGTCCGCCGTTCCTGTCGCCTTGATACGTCGAGGCGTACGTCGGAAGCCGTTCGCGGTACGTACCGAGGAGTTCGTGAATCGGCGCGTCGTAGTACTTCCCGGCGAAGTCCCAGAGCGCGATATCGATGGGACCCATTCCCATCCGGTCGTACTTGCGGAGCGCTCGCTTGACCTTGCTCCAGTGTCGCTCCCGGTGAAGCGGATTCTTCCCGATCAGATAGTCCGCGAACATGTGAATCTGGGCGAATGCGGGGGAGTTGCCGCCGACGTATTCCCCCGTGATTCCCTCGTCGGTGTGGATTTTCAGGCCGAACAGTTTGCGTTCGATGGCTCCCCCGGGTTCGTAGACGAGACTGAACCCACCCTCGCTGTAGCCGACGTCTTCGACTGGGTAGCTGAACTCGGTACTCTCGATTCGCGTGATGGACGGTGCCATAGCTCATGCCATGAAGACCAGGAACAAGAAGGCTAGTGACGCAGCAATTCTCCCAGTGGTCGCGTTCCGGGTCGGAACGACCCGGTGGAAGACGGAATCGAAACCGGAACGCTACCCGATAAATTTAGTAGTGTGTTACGATATCAACACACATGGAAGTAGCCGTCATCGGCGGTGCCGGCACGATCGGTGCCACGACCGCATATACGCTCACGCTCCTTGCCCCCGATGCCGACGTGACGCTCGTGGACGTACAGGACGACGCGGCCGAGGGTCACGCAATCGACATCCGGACGAGCCTCGGCCACGGCTCACATCCGGCCGGTGCGAGAGGACCGACCGGGAGCGGAACCGTCACGGCCGCGGCTCCCGGTTCCGAGGCCGTCGCCGACGCCGATTGCGTCGTCGTGGCCGCGAGCATCCCTCGCCCCGACGACAGCGCCAAACGCGGAGGACGGCTCTCCTTCTTGGAGCGTAACGGGGAGTTGGTCGACGACATCGCCTCGTGGATGGGGTCGGTCGAACCGCGACCCGTCGTCACCGTGACGAACCCGCTTGACCCCATCAACCATCGGATGTGGCGAGCGCTCGGATGGGATCGACGCTACTGCATCGGCTACGCGCTCTCCGAGACCGCACGCCTCGCCGACCAAGTGGCCCGTCACGCCGACGTCCGTCCGTCGGACGTCACCTGTTACACGATGGGACAACACGGCGAACACCTCGTCCCGCTCTTCTCCCGAACGACCGTGGAGGATGAACCGATTACGCTCTCGCCGGACGAACGCGAGCGAATCTCGGAAGCCGTCAAGGACGTTCCGTACGACATCATGGCGCTCCGTGGTTCCGAGGAGACGTCGCGATGGGTAACCGCCCGCGGCGTCGCTTCGCTCGTCGCGTCCGTGCTCGACGGCGGTCCGGACGAACCGGTCTGTTGTTCGGTGCCCCTCGACGGCGAGTACGGGTACCGCGATTTGTCGCTCTCGGTCCCCGTCCGGCTCTCGGAGGACGGCGTCGAGGAGATAATCGAATGGGAGCTCTCGCAGGCCGAACGCACCGCCCTCGATGAGGCTGCGGAGGCGGTCGGGGAACTCTGTCAGTGATTCACACCCCGTGCGTGCCGCGTGCTCGCCGGTTTCGAACCGCCGTCGTGGCCACTTCGATGGCGTCCTCCATGCTTCTGGGGGAGGCGATGCCCTCCCCGGCGATGTCGAAGGCGGTGCCGTGGTCGACGCTCGTCCGAATGATGGGAAGCCCGACGGTCATGTTGACACCGCTGACCTCGCCGCCCTCGCTGAATCCGAGCATCTTGATCGGGATGTGGCCCTCGTCGTGGTACATCGAGACGACACAGTCGTACGCGCCGCGAGCGGCTTGAACATAGACCGTGTCGGGCGACTCGGGACCTTCGACGTCGATTCCCTCCTCGCGTGCTTCGCTGACCGCGGGTTCGATTTCGGACCGCTCCTCGTCCCCGAGAAGTCCACCGTCGCTCGCGTGCGGGTTCAACCCCGCGACGGCGATACGCGGTTCCGAAAGACCGAGGTCGAGGAGTCCCTCCCGCGTGACCCGAACGGTGTCGAGGACGTTCTCCGTGGTCACGAGGTCGCAGGCCTCCCGGAGCGGGACGTGAGTGCTGACGTGCGTGACGCGGAGGTCTCCCTCGACGAGCATCATCGAGTAGTCCTCGACGCCGGTTCGACTCGCGAGCAGTCCCGTATGACCGGCGTGTTCGCTTCCCGCCATCCGCGTCGCCTGCTTGTTTATCGGGGCGGTGACGATGCCGTCCACGTCTCCGTCGACGGCGAGGTCGATCGCACGTTCGACGTACGCCAAACTCGCGGTCCCGTACTCCTCCCGAAGGTCTCCCCACTCGTGGTCCTCGATGCGGTTCAGGTCGAGGACGTCCAGCGTCCCGGCTTCGAAGCGGGCGTCGGCCACGTCGGATACGGACCGCACGTCCACGTCGACGTCCGTGATTTCGACGGCTTTTTCGACGACTGCGGCGTCACCGACCGCCAGCAGGTCGGCGGTCTCGTGTCCCGTATCGTACGCCCCGGCGATCACTTCCGCGCCGATACCCGCCGGGTCGCCCATCGTCACTGCTAAGAACGGTTTTCCATCCATTGCCGGACGATTGTAGCGCCTACGCTTTACTTTTTCCCGTCGGTCAGTCGTCGAATCCGAACGCGAAATCGCCATCGTCGTCGAACGCGAGGTTTCGATAGTCCCCGATGTCGACGGCATTTCGCTCCGCGAGTTCACGCGCGACGGGTTCCGAGACGTACAGTTCGTCGGGTTCGAGGGTGTTTCTGATGTACCCGACGCGGAGGTCGGCGGGGTCCCGAACGCCGGTCATCGAATAGGCGAGCAACATCGCCGTGCGGTCCGACGGGGAGATTATCGGCATGAAGGCGCGCGACGGCTCGCCGCTCGTCACCGTGTTCAGGTAGGTGTCGGTGAGGTTCACCGACGCGATGACGTCCTCGTGAACGAAGTCGGCCAGCCCCATTCCGATACCGTTTCCGTGGGACGCGGGCGTGATACCGCGGAGGTAAATCCGTCGAACGTCAGGTTTCTCGGGTTCTTCCTCGTCCAGGAAGTTGTATCGGCCGATGACGTTGGTGTCCATGCCGGTCCCTGAAACGTCCTTGCCGATTTCGTCTACGATGAGGACGTCGAGTCGGTCGACGGGAAGTCCCGGAAAGAGTCGTCTGGAGCGGTCGAGGAGTTCGGGTTCGCGGTCGGGGATGTCCTCGACGGCGACACCCTCGATGTGTGCGGCGCGGTCCCGGGCGTTCTCCACGAGGGCGATGCCGCCGACGACGGGAACGCGCTCGAATATGAGGTCGGCGCGTTCCTGAATGACGGTGTCGAGGCCGCGGTCGATGGCGGCGTTGTGCATCTCCTCCGCACCGCGTTGTTTTCCGAGGCCGACCACGGTCATCTTCGTCAACCCCGATTCGACCTCGTTTCGGAAGTCCGTGTGCAACTTCACGCGGTTCGCGACCAGCACGGCGTCGGCGTCGAGCGCGACGGTCGAGACGGGGACGGGACGGCCGACGGCGTCCTCGGCTACTGACTCGACGGCCATGGAATCGCGTATCTCACAGCCGAGTCGGTCCTCCGTGATTCCGTACTCTTCGAGGACGCCGCGTTGGCCCTCGGGGGTCGCCCCGCCGTGGCTTCCCATCGCGGGAAACACGAACGGGTCGAAGCCGCGATCCTGTAGTTCGGCGACGGCCGCTTCGACGAGTTCCGGCATGTCGTGGATACCGCGACTCCCCGCCGTGATGGCCACCTCCGAACCCGCGGACAGTTCGCCGAAGGCGGGGATATCGCCGACCGCCTCGCGCGTGGCCGCCGTCACGTCGTCGACCTGCGGCGGTTCCCTGTGGCGTTCCGCGAAGGCGAACCGCGGAAACGCCTCGATGTCGATATCGTTGACGTCCTCCAGCGTCTCGGAGTCGGGTATCTCCAGTTCCGTCATGTCCATACATCTACGCAGTATCCGCTTAGTTCTGTCCCCGTTCCGATCGGAGACAGTTGCGAATTAACCGGTCGAATACGGCCCTTTGGCAAACAATTATGTATGTGTGGTCGTGCATTCTCATCGTCTACCATGGATTATGAAATGAACGGAAACGTGGCCCTCGTTACCGCGTCGAGTAGCGGGCTTGGAAAGGCGTCAGCGAAGGCGCTCGCGAGGGAAGGTGCGAACGTCGTCATCAACGGTCGAAGCGAGGACCGTCTCGCCGAGGCGAAAACGGACGTCGAATCCGTCGCCACTGGGAGCGTTCTCGCCGTCCAAGGCGACCTCACGAACTCCGACGACATCGACCGCCTCGTCGAACGGACGGTCGAGGAGTTCGGCGGAATCGACCACCTCGTGACCAACGCCGGCGGCCCGCCGAGCGGCGCCTTCATGGAGATGGACGACGACGACTGGTACGACGCGTTCGACCTGCTCGTGATGAGCGTCGTCCGTCTCGTCCGCGAAGCGGCCCCGCATCTCCGCGAGGACGGCGGCGGCACCATCGTCACCATCACCTCCCGGAGCGTCAAGGAGGCGATACCGTCGCTCGTCCTCTCGAACGCCGTCCGCATGGGAGTCATCGGCCTCGAAAAGACGCTCTCGAAGGAACTCGCGCCGGAGGTACGGTCGAACGCGGTTCTCCCCGCGCCGCACGAGACTGCCCGGCAGCAGGAACTCATCCAGGCGGCCGTGGACAGAGGAGAGTACGATAGCTACGAGGAGGGTCTCGAAACGAAGGGCGACATCAACCCGCTCGGGCGCATCGGCGACCCGATGGAACTCGGCGACCTCGTCGCGTATCTGTCGTCCGAGCAGTCGAGTTTCCTCAACGGGGTCGCCATCCCCGTCGACGGCGGACAGGGCGCGTCCAACCTCTAATCCCATGACACGACTTGCACGAACCATCGACGGCAGGCCACTGCTCGGCGACGGGGACGGGTTCGTTCCGCTCTCGTCCGCCGACCCGTCACTGACGACCATCCGGGACGCGCTTCCGCTGGCGGCCGCGGGCGCACTCCCATCGCCCGACGAGGCGGCGGCGAGTCGCGTTTCGGCGGAGGACCTCGCGTTCGCTGCGCCGCTCGAACGACCGGGGAAGCTCTGGGGAATCGGACTCAATTACGCCGACCACGCGTCCGACCTGAACGAGGACAGTCCGACGGAGCCCGCGAGTTTCATGAAACCGTCCACGACGGCCACCGGGCCCGGCGGACCGATTCGACTCCCGTCGCGCGACATCACGGACCGCGTGACCGCCGAGGCCGAACTCGCCCTCGTCATCGGCCGGACGTGTTCCGACGTCGACGAGGGTGACGTCGACGACGTCATCGCCGGCTACGTTCCGGTCATCGATATGACGGCGGAGGACATCTTGGAGCGCAACCCTCGCTTTTTGACCCGCGCGAAGAGTTTCGACTCCTTCCTCGTGTTCGGCCCTTCGATGGTGACCCCCGACGAGGTCGGTTCGCTCGAAGAACTGTCGGTCAGAACCGTCGTCAACGATGCGGTCGCCGCCGAGAACGAGATTCGAAACA
This sequence comes from Haladaptatus sp. CMAA 1909, assembly GCF_043952005.1. Classification (NCBI taxonomy): domain Archaea; kingdom Methanobacteriati; phylum Methanobacteriota; class Halobacteria; order Halobacteriales; family Haladaptataceae; genus Haladaptatus; species Haladaptatus sp. CMAA 1909. Next base: position 791,578 of record NZ_JBIOAV010000002.1, read on the forward strand.
TGATGACGTCGCCGCGCGAACTCGTGTCGTTCCACTCGAACGTCATGACGCTCGAACCCGGGGACGTCATCTCGACCGGAACGCCGGGTGCAAAGCACATCGTTTCCGGTGACAGCGTGAGAGCGGAAGTCGAACGCGTCGGAACCGTCGAGGCGGACGTCGTCGGCTGACGACCGATTGAGCGACCGCCGAAGCGCCCGACCGTCCGAGGTAAGTCAGTCGAAAGTCACTCGTCGGTGTGTCCCCCTTTCCCGGCCATCATTTCGAGGACTTGCATCACGCCCGAGTTGTCGTCGCGTCCCATGTCGTTCTGAACCATCGTCTTGTAGAGTTCGTGAGCCATTCCGGTCTGAGGCATGGGCGCGCCGAATTCCTCCCCGGCGTCGGTGGCGATTTTGAGGTCCTTGTACTGGTATTTGGCGAAGAACCCCGGTTCGAATCTTCCCTGAATCATGTTCGGAGCGCGGTTGTCGAGCGTCCAACAGCCCGCGGCACCGCCGCTGATGGCGTCCACGACGGCCTCGCGGTCGGCACCCGCCTGATCCGCAAACACCAACGCTTCGCTCACGCCCACCATCTGAGCCGCGACGACGATTTGGTTCGCCGCTTTCGTCGTCTGGCCGGCGCCACTCGACCCGCAGTGATTGATAGTCTCGCCGACGACATCGAGGAGAGCCATATGCTCGTCCAGTGCGTCCTCGTCGCCGCCGACCATGATCGAGAGGCTGCCATCGATCGCGCCCGACTCGCCGCCCGAGATGGGCGCATCGAGCATCGTCACGCCCATTTCCGCGAGATCCGTGGCGATGGATTCGGCAACCGTGGGAGCGATAGTGGAGTGGTCGATGACCGTCATGCCCTCGCTCAGACCATCGATTATCGAGGAATCCTCGTCTTCGTTGCCCAGCACGACTTGTTCGACATCGGGCGAGTCGGGCAGGCACAAAAGGACGACATCGCTCTCTTCGGCGACGCCTGCCGGGGAACCACCGTCCGTCCCGCCATACCGGACGAGTTCTTCTGTAGGCTCGTTCGAGCGGTTGTGACCGATAACCGGATACCCGGCGTCGAGCAGGTTCTTCGCCATCGGTAGTCCCATGATTCCAAGTCCAACGAATCCGATCGTCTGTTTCGACATACTAAGTAGCGTTTGTACCGCGATATAAAATGTATTCCCCAAACAGTCTGACATTTTCGAAAAATCCACGGGGAAACGAACGCCTCACATTCGACTGAACGCCCGGTATCGAAACCGAACGCGTGGATAGTGTCGATAAGGGAGTGGGAGACATCTTTCGGCTATCATTTCATCGTCGGAAAGGTTTTACACGGTGCGTGTGAAAATATAACATACCCGCATGAGAATCGCAGAAGTCGAGAGCTTTGCCGTATCGATCCCGTTGAAAGAACCCGTCGCGTTCGCGACCCGCGTCGTCGAAGAACGGGACCACGCCATCGTGTACGTCCGAACCGAGGACGGGACCGAAGGCGTCGGTTACACGCTCGGATACGGCGGTGCCGACGTCGTCGCACAGGCCGTCGAGAGCGTCCTCGCACCGATGGTCGAAGGGGAAGACCCCCGCGATACGTCGCGGCTCTGGCGCGAGATGTTCGACGGCACGGTCCAAATCGGTCGCAAGGGGGTGATGGTCAGGGCCATCTCCTGTATCGACACCGCGCTCTGGGACATCAAGGCGAAAGCGGCCGGGATGCCCCTGTACAAACTGCTCGGTGGACACGCGGACGAGGTTCCGGCGTACGCCAGCGGGGGGTACTACCGCGAGGGAAAGGGTCTCGACGGACTCCGCGAGGAGATGGAAACGTACGTCGACCGGGGCCACGACGTCGTCAAGATGAAAGTGGGCCGAAAATCCGTCGAGGAGGAAGTCGAGCGGGTTCGCGTCGCACGCGAAGCCATTGGCCCGAATCGGACGCTTCTCATGGACGCGAACGGGAAGTGGAGGAACAAGCAGGAGGCCGTCCGTGCCTGCCGAAAGTTCGCCGAGTACGACCCGTACTTCATCGAGGAACCGGTCATGCCGGACAGCCTCGACCTTTATCGCGAGGTCAACGATGCACTCGACTACGCCGTCGCTGGCGGGGAACTCGAGTTCAGTCGGTACGGTTTCACCGACCTTCTCCGCGAGGATGCCGTCGAAGTCGTCCAACCGGACGTTTCGGTCGTCGGTGGAGTGACCGAATGGATGCGCGTCGCCAACATGGCCGCGTGCTACGACGTCCCGGTCGCCCCGCATTACAACTGGGACCTACACATTCAACTGCTCGCCGCCATCGAGAACGGACTCTGGATAGAGTACTTCTATCGCGACTCCGATGTAAAGGCGTTCGATGACGTGTTGAAACACCCCATCGAACCCGAAGACGGCATGATTCAACTCCCCCAGCGTCCCGGCCACGGCGTCGAACTCGACCGGGACGCTCTCGAGCAGTATCGTCTCGGCTGACCGCGCCGATCGTTAATCCCCGATAGTCGGCGTCCACGTCCGCATTGGGGAGGGAACGAAACGATCTTTGTTCGGCGTGAGACGCCGATGAAGGAACATCCGTCGTTCGTCGGGTCAGCATGCAACGTATCGGAAACGATGGCACGTCTCATTTCCAAAACCGTTCTTAATAGTAGAACGCGAATTTCGACCGGAGAAATCGATAATTGGCCACCGAACCACGTATGGATCGCCGATATTGAACCAGTGTGCATCTCGATTCGATGGATGATTCACTCAGAAATAACCGCTTGTCCGAAGAAGTATCCGGAAACCAGACACCCGATGATTATGGATGTGCGGTTAAACGGTCCACACGGGCAGGAGAGGCCACATTCGTTACACGACACTGATTTCGGTTCATTCGGAGGTCCGACGGCACTCACGGTATATTTTCCTCATACGGAGCGTCGTCAAATTGGGTTTCGATGACAGCCAAATCGGTTCTGTAAAAGAAAATACGGAATTTCGAAATGCGTCCGAACGCCTTCCCGTGAATAAATTCCCGAAAAATCGTCGAGCGGCGACGTCCATTACAACAATAAGGCCGAATTCATTCGGTGGGTCGCGGTGAGAATCGCCCGTCGACTGAATCCCTCGTCACCCCACCTATCGAATCGCCTCCACTACTAAGACGTACTCTTTCCGGTAGTCCGGAAACGCAGATCTCGAATACGAGCGGTGAAAACCGTTCTACACCCACTCGAATGGGCCACCGACCCGCTTTCGAATCGCGACTTTCCAATCCTGTTCTGACATTTAGAATCGGTGTCTTCGCGTCTCGAAGCTCATCCGTTGAAATCCGTGTTACAGTTACGGATGGAGACGGCCACAGCGAATCGCTAGAAACGGATCCATTCGACTGTCGGGCGTCTGTCGTCGGATCGGAGTCATCGCGAAAAAACCAACGAGCGACCGTATGGCTTAGATTTCGGTCACGCGCTCGTGCTTCTCATCGACGGCGGCGGCGTCCTCGGGGAGCAGTGCGGCGACGAGGTAGCCCGCGGATTCGCTGAAGTAGTCGATAAGGGCCGCGATGCGGTCCGAATCGATGGCTTCGAGCGAGTCGAGGAGAATGAACGGAACGATATCGTACACCTCGTGGACGAGGTAGCCCGCGAGAGCGAAGACGAGGCCGGTCACCTCCCGTTCGCTTTCACTGAGATGGTCGATGGTGTCCTCGTAGGTCGTCCCCGACTCCGTACTTCGAATCACGTGGAGATCGAACACGCTCTTCGTCGATTTCCGGCGTCCTTCCCGAACCTCCCGTTTGGTTCGGTCGATCCAGATCCGTTCGAGATTCTCGTAGTCGAGCAGGTCGAGAACGGTCGCCATGTGTTCGTTGAACTGCTCGACCGCTTGCGTTTCGATCTGTTCGATGCGAGTGCGGAGGTCCGCCAGTTCGTCACTGATCTCCTCCCGTCGCGCTTCGAGCTGCTCCCGGTCGCCGACACGTGACTCGATATCCGCGATTTCGTCTTCGACCTCTTCGAGGTCGGATTCGAGTCGGCCGAGTTCGAACTCGATCTGGTTCGCTTCCCTGTGAAGGTCCAGGACGTCGCTGTACTCCTCCTGTTCGAGTTCCTCGACCGCCTCTTCGAGGGTTTCGACGTCGTCCGTGAGGGCCGTCCGCGTCTCCCGGAGGTCATCGAGACGGGCCTTTCGGTCCTCGATTTCGGATTCGAGTCGGCGACGTCGTTGTTCCGCCTGTTCGCGCTGACGCTGCGTCGCTTCCAACTCGCTCTTTTCCTCGCGGAGGTCCGAAATCTCGCTGTCGAGCGCGTTGCGCTCCGAGAGCTTTTCCTTGCGGAGGTCGCGAAGTCGTTCGATGGTTCCCTCGATGGTTCGTTCTTCGACTTCCGTTCCGCACGTCCAACAGACGACCGTCTTCGTGTCTTCCACGAGTTGGTCGGTGACGGAGCCGTCGGAATGCGACTCGTGATCGTCGCCCGACTGCAGTGCAGCGAGTAGCTCGGGACTCGTACCCTCGAGCATCTCCTCGTTGAACTGAATGACCGTCTGGAGCTCCGTCATGGTCGAGTCCAGCCGTTGTTTCTCCTCCCGTCGCTTTCGGATCTGCTCCGTTATCGACGATAGTTTCTCCTCCGAGACTTCGACACCTTCGGCGGCGTCGTCTTCGAGGGAGTCCATTTCGTCTTCGACCGCTTCGATGCTCTCTTCCTCGGTAGTGATGTTGTAGCGAACGTCCTCGAGGCGTGAGCGAGTTTGACTCAGTTCGTCCAGTTTTTCGTCGAGCTCGGCCTTCTCGGACTTCGACTCGCCGATATCCGCGTCCGCTTCTTCCAGTTCGGCCTCCTTCTCCGCGAGTTCGGTCCGTTTCTCCTCGATATCGTTCTGGAGTTGGGTTCGTTTCTCCTCGAGACCGGGCAGCTGCTGTTTGAGCGAGTCGAGTTCGGACAGTTCGTCGTCGAGCTGCTGCCGTTCGCGTTTCAGTTGTTCGATTTCGGCTTGAATCGCGTCGGTGTCGACGGGTCGCATGATGAGATCGCGGAGGTCGTCCCCACGTGCGACGGCTCGGCGGGCCTCGTTCGATTCCAGCAGAAACGCGAACAGGTCGGCGAGTTCCGGATCTTCGAGATACGGGTCGCCCCCCATCGAAATCGTTCCGTTCTTTCGCCGTAGCGTCCGCGTGTACGTCTCGTCACCGAAGGTCAGTTCGGCCCGTCCCTCCTCGGCATCCCCTTTCAGCGACGACTGGTCGCTGCCAAGCGTCGCCATTATCGCTTGGAGCAGGGACGTTCGGTTCGTCGCGTTGCGACCGGTGAGGGCAGTCACGCCGGGGGAAAAGCTGACTTCCGTTTCGTCGATACCGCCGATGTTATGGACGCTCAGATTCACCTGATTCACCGCTTGGTCCGATAGTTGCATATGGACTCGTTGTGGCTCCTCCAATATAAGTGGTTCAGATTTCTTGCAGGAGTATTACAGCACTATTCCTGTAACGATGCCTGGGAGTCGTGGAGGTGGAACGGTTTCGAGGAAGGATGGGGCAGCGTTCGGACGAAAGTGGCGAGGGAACGGAAGATCCATATAGCGATATGAGGTTCATTCATAGTTGCCACTCTCGTCTTTCGGCGAGAGAGCCGACCGAAGAATCGGACGTGTAGAACTAGGAATCGTGTCGGCGTTCGGCGATTATCTCCACGAGCCGTTCGGGGTCTTCCGCTGCGAGCGTGAGGACGGCGTCGTGAATTTCACGTTTCTCTTCATCGCGGATACCCCGTCGCCGAAGCTCCGGGACGACCGAAATTCCGATCGCGTCCTCGAACTCGTCCCACGTCTCGCCTCGGGCGTACAGCGGACGCTGGCGAACCTCCGAATATTCGAACGACGGACCGGAAACTCCCGCGGACTCGGTTTTGGACGACTCCGACGACCGTGACGTCTCAACGGGGGGGCTCTCCGCGGGTTGCATCGAATCGGCCGACGATTCCGTGGACTTTTCCGGAGAAGGTTCTGACGGTTCCTTCGTCGTATCGTCGTCTTCGACGGCACCCAAATCGTCGAACGGGTTCGCATCGGTCATCGTTCGACACCCCCGTTCGCGACGATGGACGCCAGTTCCTCGAAGTTCTCCAGTTGGTCGTTCTCGGGATCGTAGTCCAGCAGCGGCTGGTGTTCCTTCAGCGATTTCGAAAGCGATGCGCTGTATCGGATACCGGGCTTTGGCGGTCGCAGTTCGCCGTCGTCGATGGCGTCGAACTGATCCGCCGTAATCCGAGCGAAGTTCGGGACTTTGCTCTCCGTCGCTTCGGCCGTGTTCAAGTTTTCGAGCAATTCACGGTCTTCCGTCCGTTGGTCGATTCGCTCGCGGAGTTTGTTCGGGACGAGTGCGAGCACGTCGATATCGATGTACTCCTGTGAGGGCGTGATGAGTCGCTCCATGGTGCGTTTGTATCCGCCGATGGAACTCGAACCGGGTTCGAGAGGAATCATGACGTTTCCGGACGCGACCAGCGCGTTGTTGTTGAGCATCCCGGGATAGGCGGGGCAGTCGAACACGATGTAATCGTATCGCTCACCGAGAAGCGGATCGACGATTTTCGTTTTGACCCGTGCGGAGCCCTGAAGTGCGCCTGCGAGGTCCTTTTCGACATCTTCGAGCGTGTCCGAGGACGGAAGGAGGTCGAAATCGAACTCGGTCTCCTGAATGAGGTCGGCAGCGGTCGCGTTGCCTTGGTCGAGGATGACGTCACCCAGATTCGTCTCCCCTCGGTAGACGTCACCGAACCCGAGGCCGTTCGTCGCGTGGCCGTTCGGGTCGAGATCGGCGAACAGCACCCGACCACGTTCGGTGAGTTGCCGGGCGAGGTTCATCGAAATCGTTGATTTGCCGACGCCACCTTTTAAGATGACCACGCTCACAGCGCGTGGAGTGTCTACGTTTGCTACCATTGTGTAACCCGACCGCCGGAATCCCCGTTTGTGATAGGTAGCGGAGGTATACAAGCCACCTATTGTCCGGTTTTCGTTTGTTTCGACGGTTGAGATAGCCGTCTCGCCACAAAAACATAAACTTGCCGCAAGTAGATGGTTGAGGTAGAATAGGTTCACCAGGAGAGATAGATAAGGTAGCTAAACTACCTATTGTACGCACCGCAGTTGAGTAAGTTATAGCGCCGGATTCAGTTCAGCGATCAGCCGAGCAGGTGGGATAGAAGAAGTAGTGGCGATAGGTAGTTCAGGTAAGATAGTATCGATAGGTGGTCTGGGCGGGATAGTGAAGACAGAAAAGACAGCTAAGGTAGACAGACTACCTATTGCTACCGGTACCGGACAGAAATCGAAATACGACCGGACGACGGACGAGGTCCCAAAACGATGATCTGGACGATAGGTAGCTCAGGGACAATAAGTAGCTCAGGAATAATAGGTAATGGAGGGCAAATAGGTAGTGAAGAACAGATAGGTGGTGAAGGATGAATAGGAGATGATAGATAATAGATGGCTCAGAAACAATATGTGGGTCGCTAAAGTGGCCGGCTACGGTTGCTATCTCTAGGACGTTCTCGGAACGGTGAAGCAATAGACATTATCAGATGAGATTCGTCACGTTACAGTTTTCAGACATTCGAGCCGTGGCCTATTCATGCGAATCGGCAGGTCCCTTGTATTTAGAGTTGAACCGTTCGCCATTCCGCTACTGCCAACAGCAATCGAGTGGGACACGGATTACAGCGGTATTAACAAACACGGGTGCCGGATTCACCGGATCGTTGGTTACTGTGAGCGTTTTTATATCTCGGTTATAGTAGTGCGTACCCGATATATGGATGTTTAACCAACGACCTACGGACGAATCTTCGGGATCCGGGACGTAGCCATATAAAGCCATCAACGAGAGCGGGAGCGGGAAAGAGCTAAGTCATTATCTCGATAATGATTATCGTAAGAATGTTTCACGACCGCGCCGACGAACTCGACGCACTTCGCGCGGAGCACGAACGGGATCGATTCAGTCTCGTCATCATCTACGGTCGTCGTCGAGTCGGAAAAACCGAATTGATCAAAGCGTTCTGTGAAAACCGGAACCATCTCTATCACCTCGCGTCCCAAGACTCGGCGAAAGTCCAGCAGGAACAGTTGGTCGAGGAGTTAGCGGCGTACCGAGACGAACGAGTTCCACGCATCGAAAGTTGGCACGATGCAGTCGATTACCTCGGCGAGGTTCTCGCGCAGGACAAACGAATCGTGGCCATCGACGAGTTCCCGTATCTCGTCGAGTCGAGCGACACGATTCTCTCCGCATTCCAACGCCTGGTGGATACACAACAGGCGGAGTCGACATCGACGCTCATCCTGTGCGGGTCGAGCATCAGCGTCATGGAATCGGACGTGATGGGTCACGAGAGCCCGTTATATGGGCGTCGAACCGCCCAAATCGACCTCCAACCGTTCACGTTCGCCTCGGCGAGCGAGATTATCGATTATCCGATCGAGGTACGAGTCCAGTCGTTTGCGGTGACCGGCGGCATGCCGATGTACCTCGCGCTCTTCGATTACGACGAACCGCTCGAAACGAACCTCCTCCGAAACCACCTCTCGAAGACATCGATCCTCTACGACGAACCCGAATTCCTGCTCAGGACGGAACTGCGCAACCCATCGCGGTACATGAGCATCCTCGAAGCCATCGCGAATGGACACACCACGCCGAACGAAATTTCCGGACAGACGGACATCGGTTCGGGACCGCTTTCGGGGTATCTCCAGCGTCTTCGCCGGCTCAGGCTGATTCAGCGGGAGGTTCCTGTCACGGCGATCGAAAAGAAATCGAAACGGTCGATATACCGGATCAGCGACGAGTTCCTTCGCTTCTGGTTCCGATTCGTGGAGCCGAATCGGTCGGGAATCGAGCAGGCACCCGACCTCGTTCTCGAGGATCGGATCATGCCCGAACTCGACCGGTTCGTCGCGACGACGTTCGAAGACATCTGTCAGGAGGCTCTCTGGAAACTCGCCAAGAATGGGGAACTAAACGGGTCGTACGGTGCGATCGGTCGATGGTGGTACGGTGGGCACGAAATCGATATTGTTGGACTCGACGACCGGACACCGACGGCACTCTTTGCCGAGTGTAAATGGACCACCACGCCGGTTGGGACGGAGCTGGTCGAGGATTTGCGCGAGAAGGCGCGTGAGGTGCGGTGGAAGACGGGAGACCGAGACGAGGAGTTCGTGCTGTTCTCGAAATCGGGGTTTAAGAACGACCTTCGAGAGAGCCTCGATGACCGTTGGCGGCTGGTCGACCTGGAGACGTTGGCGGTCGTTTTCGAGTGAGTTGGGGAACGAACCCCCTCCCCCCGTTGTCGAAGTGTAAACGGGAGAATGAGGGGGGTGGGGTGCTCGTGAGGGAACCGGTGGAGAACGGTGATAAGGGAAACTAAGACGAGGGATTTGTCGACTGATTTGGCGGTAAATACGTCGCTATTGCCGGAATTCGGAGGACTGGACGGCAGTATATAATAAACGGAACCTTTAAGTGTAAAGACGGAAAACAATATCTGCAAACCATATTTAGAACAGCTAAGAAGCAGCTAAGAAAGATAACTGAGAGAGGATACCACCGCGTCAACAACACCCGCTACTCCAACCACACGTTACACTTCGATAACGGGGTGGGGGTGATACCATCGACACCAGCCGACGAAATGAGTGGCCTCGTTCGTTTTCCGCAGCGAGTCGAGGATGAACGAGTAGATAAAACAAGTACGTAGAACAGACAGGTGCTGTTCCATCACCACCTCCGGCCTCGACCGGCGATTTTTGCCCGCACTCCGCCAGCAAACCGGTTGTTACACTTCGATGAAGGGGTCGGTAACCGGTCGTGGACTTTCCGGACGAGAATGACTGATAAAAGCACGCATACAACGCATTGTACCTCGTAAACGGAGGAGTAATTACACTTCGATAAGGGGGTAGACGGTGACAGAAAAGTCAACGCATGCTAGCGGTTTCTCCTTCCGGTTACACTTCGATGAAGGGGTTGGAGAGCATCCTCGAGAAGCGTTACTCCTCGATGTTCACAACTCATCTCGAACGGCAACCGTCACGGACAAACGACGACTTCGTTCGGAATACGGTCGCGGTATTCGAGTATCTTCGACACGTTTCGAGTACCCTGAACGGGTTTGAAACCCCCGAGAGGTTCGAGTATCTCTAACAAGTAGGCCTCCATTCCTCACCCTCCGAAGCTCGAAAAGAACCGATCTCCTGTTTGAGAAGCCTTCTAACCAAACAATACACTTCGATGACGGGGTAAGACGGTGCCGGTCCGGCAGACGATGACACCGCCATGGACGTCCCGGTCAGTTACACTTCGATGAGGGGGTACCGTCGGCCGATGTTACACTTCGATGGAGGGGTTGCAGACACCCATCAATCGTCCGTTCACGGCTTGCTGTCCGTCGATTACGACGGGAGGACTGTCTCTTGTCACGACGGGATGTAGCCGTCTCACGATGAGGGGGTGCCTTCTCACGACGAGATGTAGCCCTCCCACGTCGATCCGTCCGTCGATTGCTCATCGATCCGTCCGTCGATTGCTCATCGATCCGTCCGTCGATTGCTCATCGATCCGTCCGTCGATTGCTCATCGATCCGTCCGTCGATTGCTCATCGATCCGTCCGTCGATTGCTCATCGATCCGTCCGTCGATTGCTCATCGATCCGTCCGTCGATTGCTCATCGATCCGTCCGTCGATCTCCCGTCGATCTGTCCCTCGGCATTTACGAGCCCTTGAACTTCTGCATCTTCGTCTGTGCGATGGATTTGAGATGGTCCGTCTCACCGCCGATCGCCGAGAGTCGGGAGTCCTCCGCGAGCAGGTCCAGAATCGGATTGGGGTCATCCGAGAACGAAAACTCCATGTGCATCCCCTGTCCACGGCCACGGCTTTTTCGCTCGGCGTCCACGATTCCGTACGTGTTGAGTTCTTTGACGTACTTGATGTACGTCTCACGCGTCATCTGATCCGCGTCCAACAGCTCGGTGATCCACTTGTAGACTTGATATCCGACGGGACTCGGGACGGATGTCGTGGCATGGGCCGTGTGTACCGCGACTGCCGCCGTCGCGTAGAGCGAGATCTTCTTCTGTGTCGAGAGTCCTTCGATTTGGGTGAGCATGCGGTCCTTGTCGACTTCGTCTTGGGAATCCCGGACGTGCGATTCGGTGACGACGTCGTCGTTCTGCCGGTCGGCGAGGTCGCCGGCTTTCCGGAAGAGATCGATTCCCTTGCGGGCGTCGCCGTGACTTTGGGCGGCGAACGCCGCGACCAACGGGATGACGTCATCGCTGAGGGCACCGGCTCGGAAGGCGTCACGACGATGGTCGAGGATTTCACGCAGTTGGTTCGCGTCGTAATCGGAGAAAGGGATATCTTCGGGATTGAACGAACTCTCCGAGCGCCCGTCCACGTTCTCCATGAATTTGGGGTCGTTCGTCAGGGCGGCCACGGACACCGTCCCGTGAATGGTGTCCGTCTTCCCCGCCCGCGACAGTTGATAGAGGAGCTTCGAATACGCGGGTTCGTCCTCCCGGCCCACGAGGAGATCGATTTCGTCGAGAATGAAGATGACCGAGTCGTAGTAGGTGTTGATGAGGTCGTAGAGGCGCTCGTACTTCTGTTCGGTGGAGACACCCGTCGCCGGGACGCCGGTGGCGACACCGACGTCTTTCGCGACGGTTTCGACGAGTTTGTACACCGCGCGGTCGAGGGTGGTAATCGGCTGGCAGTTGAGACTGATGACGCCGAAGTTGATGTCCTGTGATTCACAGAGTTCGACGATTTGCCCGCAGACGGCGTTGACGATGAGGGACTTTCCGGTCCCGGAGGGACCGTAGAGAAGCATGTTCGGGGGTCGCTCGTCGCGAAGTGCCGGTTTGAGATACGCGACGACGGCTTGAAGCTGGTCGTCACGTCCGACGATGCGTTCTTCGTCGATGATGGTATCCGGTTCGACGAGGTTCCGGTTCACGAACACGGATCCGCCGGAGTCCTCTTCGAGGAGTTCCCGGATCGTTTTCTGGTCGGAGCCGTCGGCCGCAGGCGGACCGACCGCTGTTTCCTCGGACCGATCCGAGAGGGCATCGTCGGGTGTCTCCGTGGTATCGCCTGGCATATTCGAAGTCACCGAGACCACGAACAAAAAACTACCTATGTCGAAGTCTAACCCCTTGAAGAGAGTGTCTTTACTATCCCACGCAGCCATCTGGCGATTTGAAAGGTGAACCGTATCCGAAGTCTAAAAAACGAACGACGAACACCTTCCATCGGTTTCACCCGGCACCGTATTCGCGTGTCGCCACCCACTGCGGTACCGCCACGGTTGTCGTGGGTTACCCCGTGATGCGCAAGTCATCGCCGACCTCGTAGAGATACCCGCGGAGCAACAACGTTTCGAGAAGATCATCGATGAGGACGGCCTCGATGTCGTGCGCTCGAAGCACCTGGTCCGCTTGTTCGTAGGTGAACGACTCTCCCGATCCGAACCGCGTCCGCAGGTGGGAGAGTGCTTCTTCCGTCATCGGCGGGAGTGGCGTGTAATCGGAATCCCTGTCGGACATCGTGGACAGTACTAGCTTGGTCGTTCGGTCAGTTAAGAGTTCGTCCGGGAACGACACCGTTCGAATACTCGAGTACTTCCAGCGACATGGCGTGAAGCCCCGAACCCGAGCGGCAAGTAAATATATGGTAACATGACTCATAGTACGGGCCGAGCGATCGATATGACCGAGAGTCTGAACTGGATGCGTCCTGTAGATATCGAGATACTCACTAGCCTGCAGCGTATACAACCCGAATATCTTCCGATCGTTGCAAATCGGATGGGGCTCCACCTGTCGTACGCTGAACGCCGATGCGACCTTCTTCGCGAGAACGGGCTTATCGCACCCGTAACCGGTGAAGCAATTTACCAGTTAACCAGCGACGGCGAAACGGTTCTCGCGGACGTCCGAGAAGGGTCGCTGACGACCGTTCGCACGGACGACACGGACGAGGACGAGGAGTCCATCTCCATATAACGAACGAGGGGGAGCACCGAACACGCTCTTGACGCTATTTTTGCCGTGACCCCAGCAGTCTGCACCGGTAGCGACATGACGTGCCGACGTTTCCGTTCGAAACCATCGGGAAAAGACAACGAAACTCACGGGGAGTACGCGTAACAGCGTTCACCTGTCGCTCGTCTACGGCGCGTCTCCTGCCGCTTTCCAGCTACAATAGCTACAGCGCTTAAAATAGCCAAAATCGTTTCAATAGGAACAATGGTCACAATAGGTGCAATAGGCAAAATATATACAATAGATATGAAGTTTACAGTAGGTGAAATAGATATAATGGGTGAAATGGATACAATAGTTATATATCTACGATGCCTAAAAAACCAAATTCACTGCAATGATTATAATAGTGTAATTAGTAATAGACCCACAATAACCACAATATTCCAATGGGACTAACAGATGGAATTGCTATAATAGACACAATATCTACGATAGGTGGCTAAGTCACTCACTCTCGGATCCACCCATCGTCGTCACAGCATCTCGGTTGGTACGGAAAGCAGCTTTCTGTGGCTCCTATCTGCCTCCTCAAGGGATGGTTCGCTGCAGCGGGTCTCGTTCGTGCGTTCGTTCCGCTCTACTAGCCGAGAGCGAAGATTCCGCGATGCTGGACGAAACGAGCATGGGAATGAGAACACCGAGCGAAAATCGTCTCACCTAGCTCACCGGAACAGTCGGCTTAATGTGCATGGATAAACCAACTATTTCACCATGCGAATAAGGCTCACGACCGGACGCGGACGAGGAAGTTCGCTTTACCATCCGACGGGAGGAGTTCTATGACGATCGAAACGGTCGATTTCACCGAGGTCAGGCCCGGTGAGATGACTGGCACCGCCGTTCAGCGTCGAGAGGATCGACACCTTCTGACGGGTGACGCCCGGTATACCGACGATATCCAGTATCCGCGAATGGGGTACCTCGCGCTCCTCGGCAGCCAGTACGCGCACGCTCGAATCGAGTCGATCGACGTGAGCGACGCTGAAGCCCACAGTGACGTGATCGCGGTCTATACCCACGACGACCTTCTCGAATCCGGCCTCGATGGTACGATGCCGGCCGCCGAACTGGACGCCGAAGATCTCCAAGAAGACGACGATAGCGGGGAGGAAATGTCCGTCGAGCGGCCCCTCCTCGCCGATGACCGCGTGCGGTACCAAGGGCAACCCGTCGCCGCGGTCGTCGCCGAGCAGCGGTACGCCGCCTTCGATGCACTCGATGCGATCGACGTCGAATACGAACGTCTCGATGCCGCACCACAACTCGACGACGCCGTCTCATCGGATGCGCCGCCGATTCACGATAGCGTACCGGGCAACGTCGCCTTCGAGTGGGACACTGGCGATAGTGAGAAGACCGAGGAAGCGTTTTCACAGGCCGCACACACCGTCTCGCTCGACCCGTCGAACAACCGCGTAATCCCGACGGCGATCGAACCGCGAGCGGCGGTTGCGCAGTATCGACCGTCGGACGACAAACTGACGGTCGAACTCTCGAGCCAAAACCCGCACGCGGTTCAAGATCGGCTTGCCACAGTCCTCGGATTGCCTCGACACCGTATCACCGTTCGTGTGCCGGACGTCGGCGGTGGCTTCGGCGCGAAACTCCAACCGTACGCCGGCCACCTTCTGACGGCGTGGTGCTCGATGCAACTCGAACGTCCGGTCAAGTGGCAGGCCCGTCGCACCGACGACTTCCAATCGATGGTCCACGCTCGTCGGCAGGAGACGCACGTCGAGGCGGCGCTCGACGAGTCGGGGCACATCCTCGCGCTTCGAGGGGAGATCGACGCGGATCTCGGTGGATACCCGACGGTCGGTGGAGTGGGCATCCCGAAGGGGACCGCGGGGATGCTCTGTGGCGCCTACGACATCGACGTCGGACACGTCTCCGTTCGAGGGGTGCTCACCAACACGGCTCCGATTTCGGCCTACCGGGGTGCCGGCCGACCGGAAGCAGCGTACATCATCGAACGGCTAGCGAGTACCTGCGCCCGCGAACTCGGGATGGACCCGGTCGAGTTTCGCCGACGAAACTTCCTTCCGCCCGAATCGTTCCCGGTCGAGACGGCCCTCAAAATGAACTACGATAGCGGTGACTACGGGAAGACGCTCGGCCGAGCCCTCGAAATCGTCGACTACGACGAATTCCGCGAACGCCAGGAGCGCGCCCGTGACGACGGACGGTATCTGGGTATCGGATTTTCCTCGTACGTCGAGATCTGTGGCGGCTCCGCGGGGAGTATCGAGAGCGGACAGATGAGGGTCAACGCCGACGGGCAGGTCGTCGTTCACACCGGCACGCAGGATACGGGTCAAGGGCACGAAACGACCTATGCTCAAATCGTGAGTGACCAATTGGGTGTCGACTACGACGCTATCGAAATCGTCGAGGGGGACACCGACAAGGTCACTGAAGGCGGTGGCACCGCCGGCAGCCGAAGTTTGCCGATGGCGGGGAACGCCATTCGGAAGGCATCCCGCCGTATCGAAGAGAAGGCGCGGACGATCGCCGCCCACCGTCTCGAAGCCGCCGAGGCGGACATCGAATTTTGTGAGGGGGAGTTTCACGTTCAGGGCGCACCGGATTACGGGATTACGTTTCGGGACGTTGCCGCCGACGCGTACAATCCGCGAAACCTCCCGGACGACGTCGACCCCGGTCTCGAAGCGTCGGTGTACTTCGAACCGGACGGCTCGACGGCACCGTTCGGGACCCACGTCGCGGTCGTCGAAGTCGACCCGGAAAGCGGTGAGGTGTCGTTCCAGCGGTACGTCGCCGTCGATGACGTCGGCCCGCAGATCAACCCGAAACTCGTCGAAGGACAGATCGCCGGTGGTATCGTCCAGGGAATCGGTCAGGCGCTGTACGAGGACGGCCACTACGACGCGAACGGTAACCTCGCCACGTCTTCCTTGCAGGACTACGCGATTCCAAAAGCGATCGACGTCCCCGACATCGAGTCGGATAGCACGGTGACGCCGTCTCCGAACAACGCCCTCGGCGTAAAAGGGGTGGGCGAGGCGGGGACCATCGGCTCGATGCCGGCGGTCGTCAACGCGGTTATCGACGCTCTCGAACCGCTCGGGGTCGACACCTTCGACATGCCGTTGACCAACGAGCGGGTCTGGTCGGCGGTCGAGACAGCGGCCGACCGGTAAATCGGGGCGTCGAGGAGGCCGGGTGATTTTACCGTTCGAACCGCTAGTGGTCCACGTATGGCATACGAGAAAGTCAACTATCACGACGTCGAAAGTGTTGCCGACGGGTTACACTTCCTCCGTGACCCGCTCGGATGCGAGCAGTTCGGCATTTCGGTACTCGAATGCGAACCGGGCTGGACCGGCAAGGAACACGCGCACGTCGACCGAGAACACGAGGAAGTGTACCTCCTCGTCGATGGCTCCGCGACGGTGACCGTCAACGACGAAGACGTGCAGATGGAGGGCGGTGATGCGATTCGACTTCCGCCCGAAGCTACTCGACAGATACAGAACGGCGATACCGAATCGCTGTTCGTCCTCGCCGGCGCGCCGTGAGTTCACCCCGAGTAAGGGGACGGTGAACGCTCGCTCGATTCCCGTTCGACGTTCTGGACCGTCCGGTCGAGTTGCGAGACCAACTCTTCGACCGATCCCTCGCCGACACGGTAGTTGGACTGTCCAGACTCACTGCGCCACAAACGCGACCGTCGGGGTGATGAACCGGTTTCGCGACGGAATAGAGACCATCGACCGCTTCTTCATCGTTAATGGCGTATCCCTGTTCCCGCGTTTCTTCGAGTGTGAATCGCTCGTCGGGTGCGGAGAGCGAGTGTTCGGTTTCACGGGGTTCCCGCCTCTATTATCCTCTCAACGCGGGGACGAGTGAACTCGGCGAGGGTGGCCTTCCGATGCGGTGTCGTGCATGTAAAACGCCTGTCGGTCGCCGAGAAACGACGACTGTGTATCGTACATCTCGCTATACGGAGACACTCCCCGTCCGTGTTCTTCGACGCTGAAGTCCGGTATCCGATCCGTTCGATCGTCGAGAGCGGCAATCTCGTTCTCGGCGATTTCGCACACGTCCTTGCGGGAGATGACGTACTCTCCCAATTCGAAAAGTTTCGATCCCAGATGGTAGAACCGTCCTCTTTGACGACGTATCGTTCGCTTGTAGCCTCGTCAGATGGGCACGGAGGTACTTTCCGAGGCTGGAGGATGAATCCCGATGGCGCAGCGGGAGATTCAGCAACTGTACGGGGTACCGAACGTTCGAAATCATCGAACGGTTGGAACTGGACCTCGGCAAACCGGTGGTGACGAGCAATAGGGCTAGCTTGTAGAATGCACTTCGGATCATCGGCGTCGATTACTACGAAATCGACTTGGAACGCTCTTTCGACGCTGAAGCTCGGGTGCGTGGTCTTTCACGTCGCTTCCGAGGCGCACGCGTACTCGCGATGTGTGCGACGCTTCTCACAGTCAGTTTCGCAGGTACAGGTGCGGCACAGATTGACGCCGGCGTGAACGCCTCCGTTGGGAACGCGACTGGGGAAGTGCAACGAGCGGTGACGCGACGAGCGGCGATGCCACGGGCGGTAACGCCGACAGCGGCGGCGTCGGTGTCGACGTGAACGCGATGGTCGACGGCATCGTTGACGACACCTGAATCTGCTCGATTCACACCGATTTTATATTGCTGCCCCCGAGAGGGGTCCCCCTGTTACATATACCGAACGGACAGGCCTCCCTTGAAACACGGCGATTCCGTCGCTTTCGGTAGCCGGATCATCCGCGGTGTCCATATGGACCGACTACGACAGGCGAGTGCGGTCGGGGAGACGCGATGGGTGCCTTTACGCCCCATCGGTCGAACGAGGGGTGGTAGAAACTAACCCCGGTTTTTTTACGCTAGAGAGTAGTCCAGCCTGCAGCATGCGCAGGATACGTATCTCCTGCCTCATCGGGTGTCTGGTGGGGTTCGTCGTGGTTTCGGGCTGCATCGGAGTCGGGTCAGAGGAGGGTGGGAAGACGAGTTCGGGGGAGGTCGCTCGACCGGCGACGTCGAGTGAAACCGGGGACGTAGCGACCGAACGAGCGACCTCGGTTTCGAGGGAGACGAACCAATCACAGGTCGCGGTGTCACGGACGTCGTCGTCCGGGAACGAGACGATCTCGGCGGCGTTCACGACCGGGTCCGAGCGAGTTCCGGTGACGTTGGAGGTCGCGAACTCGCCGAGCGAGAGGGAACACGGATTGATGCATCGACAGTCGCTCCCGCGCAATCACGGAATGCTGTTCGTGTTCGATACGCCTCGGCCGGTCGCCGTTTGGATGAAAAACACGACGATACCGTTGGACATCATCTTCGTGCGGGCGAACGGGACGATAACGAACATCGAACACGCGAGTCCGGAGCCGAACGTGAACGACTCGGAGAAACGGAGGTACTCCGCGGACGTTCCGGGACGATACTTCGTAGAGATGAACCGCGGGTTCGCCAATCGGACGGGACTGGAGCCGGGTAACAAGCTCGTGCTCGGTGACAAGCGGCTGACGACCGAGCGACGGGATGGCACGGACGGTTCGAAGTCCAACGGTAGCGGCTGACAAACTACAACCATGAACAGAAGACAATTTTCCGCGATATCGATGGCCAGCGTCGTCGGAATGCTCGGCGGATGCGTTTCGAACGCGATGAATAACGACGGGGGGAACGGCGAAACGAAACGAGCGAAGGGCGAGCGGGAGACCGGCGAAACGAAACGGACGAACGTCGATAGGGGGACCGGCAAAGAGAAGCGGACGAAGGATCGGTCGTACGATGTGAGTACGGAGACGGTGCTGGCGGTTCACAATCGAAACGGTCCGGTGAACGTACGGCCCCACGACGGTTCGACGGTCGATATGCACGCCGAGATTCGGGCGAACTCGAACGAATCCTTGCACGAGGTGTCCGTCACCGCGACGAACACCGAAAACGAACTTCGCATCGTCACCGAGTTCGACGAAGGTGTCAAACGCGACCAAGCATCCGTTTCCATGGACGTTCGCTGTCCGAGGAATATGGTGACGGACGCCGTGACGACCACGAACGGTTCCATTGAGGCCACCGACCTCGTCGGGGACATCGAATACCGGAGCAGAAACGGGAATCTCGTGGTCGAAGACATCGAGGGTACCGTTTCGTTGACGACGAGCAACGGGGGTATCACCGCGAAGAACGTCGGCGGGGTGGCGGGAGCCGAGACGTCGAACGGAACCATCGACGTCGAAATCCCGTCCGTGCCGAACGACGTCACCGTCGAGAACTCGAACGGGCCTATCGACGTCGCCCTTGCACCCGGACTGAGCGTCGAACTCTCCGCCGAGACGTCGAACGGTCCCGTGTCGGTTCACGATATCGACGTGAGTTCCGTGGAGAAATCGGAACACGGTTTTTCGGGAACTCTCAACGAAGGACGGCATTCCCTCGTGTTCGAGACCAGCAACGGTTCCATCGACATCTCGTCGTTGAACGGTGACGGCGGGAACTGACGCGGTAGATGACGTCACGGGGTGACGTCGGCCCGAGTCGATCTCCGCCGCCTCCCCTCGCGAAGGGGAATCCCAACTACGGGAACGCTCCGTCGCCGACGTCGTTCGTCAACGTTCCGATGCCATCGTAAGTGATGGTGACGGTTTGACCCGGTTCGATGACTCCGGGGTTCTCGGGACTGCCGAGTGCGATGCAATCCCCCGGACGGAGCGTAAACCGCTGCGAGAGGTGCGCGACCAGGTCGTACGGATCGAAGAGCATCAGTTCGGTGTTCGATTCCTGCCGTTTCTCGTCGTCGACGTACGTTTCCATGTCGAGATCCGTCGGGTCGACGTCGGTTTCGATCCAAGGGCCGAGCGGGGCGGATCCGTCGAACGCCTTCCGTGCGGTACGACCGACCTGGTCGAGGGCATCGACGTCGTTCATGATCGTGTACCCGCGAACCACCGACGGAACCGCCTCGGGTGAGAGATTCCGACAGCGTTCGTCGATGACGACGACCAGTTCTCCCGCGTAGGTGAGTTCGTCGGTCCACGTCGGATACGGTATCGACTGCCCGTCCGCGAGAAGACTCGTCGCCGGTTTGATGAAGAAGTCGGGTTCCTCCGGTTGTTCGTAGTCCATCTGTTCGAGCGTCGTCGCGTAGTTCCGCCCGATGCAGTAGAGGGCGCTGGGGTTACAGGGCGGAAGCAATTGTCCGTCGATACCGACTTCGTAGACACCATCATCGGTGCGGAGGGTCCCGTTCTCGTATTCCCCGGAAACGGGGCCGGTCGGAGTGAGCAGTCGTGCGAGTCGCATGAACAGAGGTATCATCATCTGTCGTAAAAATGTTGAGTACGTTATCTCTCGATTGGAATCTCACCGGAGTTGAAGGGATACGGAAAACACGTGGAGGAGTACAGAAGACGCCTCATCGTTCCCCGGGAACGGGCGTTCTCGGGCGGTAGCCATTTCAAACCACAGGCGTTATTTATACCCGACTCCGAGTCCAACCGTGACTACGTTTGATTCGTCTTTTGACGACGATCCAAAATTAGCGAGCAGTGGGTACCGAATTACCGTCGACGAGGGCCGCGAGTCGTTTTTTGCGATCTGCATCGAAGAACCGGGGAGCGAGACGGCGTGGATCATGTCGGACACCGTTCGAGCGCTGGATTCGATGCGGTAAACCGCCGGTTCGTCACGAACACCGACGACAGTCGGTGAGCTACTACCTGTCGAGGGCTACAAAAGTCCTCTCCCGACCGTAGAGCCCCTCTCGTTTCGACGGCGGCGATTCGGAACCGTCCGTCACCCCTTTCGAAGCCACGAACGTGTCGGTCCGCGATGTGTTTGCGTCTCGATTCATCGGTAAACATAGTTGTCTCGAACTATGATGTAATTATGCCCTGATATAACTCTTCGAATTAATTTATTGTATGAACTATGGCCGAAAAATCTTAAACTGCAGCCTATGGGTATTCTCGTGATGGCTCCAGACCGACAAAACCGAACTGCTGCAAGTCGTCGCTCGTATCTCAAACTCGCCGGTGTTGCCGTCGGCTCGACCGCACTGGCCGGTACGAGCGTGGCCGCGTCGTCCGACCTCGAAGACCAGTACGGGACGGTTATCGACGTTACGGATGAAGGCGCGGACCCGAACGGGAACGAATCGATTTCGCCGATCATCGAGGAGTTGGCGGCGAGCGATACGTTGTTGCGATTCCCGAGCGGGGAGTACTATATCGATAAACGGGTTCGCGTCACCGGCTGTAATAACTTCGGAATGGTCGGCGACGACGCGACCCTCGTCCCGGCCTCGTTCGACGAGTTCGACGATAGCGACGACTGGAACTACAAGCTGTTCCAGTTTGGGGTCGATTACGACCCCGTGACGGACCTCAGGGTGGAGAACTTCACGGTCGATATGAGCGGCGACGAAACCGGCGTTCGAGTCCTCGATGTGGCCGCTGACGACGGATTGGTCGTCCGCGACATCGACGTCACCGGCACGCACGACAGCGGTGCGTGGGGTCCCGGGAGATTCGTGATCACCGACCCCGACGGTACGGGTCTCGTCGAACGGTTCTCGGCCCCCGACGGCGCGGTTGCGACGGAGAACGCACCGGGCGATAGATTGGATTGGGGACCGACCGGAATACTGTGTAACAACAACGAAGGGACGATCACCTTCCGCGACTGCGTTCTCGGTTCGTTTCCGGACCACGGACTGTACGCGTCCAATGGCAACGGGTCCGTTCACGTCGAAGGTGGTCGCTTCCAGAACAGTCTGGGGGCGAACGTCCGAATCGGTGGTACCAACAGCACCGTCGAGGACGCGACGATAATCGTCGACGAGGAAGGCGGGTTCGACCGTGCCCAACAAGGGCTTCGCTACGATAACGGGGACTACGTCGTCGCGTCCAACGTCGACATCCAATCGAGCGTTCCCAATAGCCCGGCCGTATGGGTCGCGAAAAACGCCGAACGAAGCCATTTCAACAACGGCACCATCACGGTGCAAACCGAGGATGCGGTTCCCGCTATCATGGTTCGGCCGGGTTCGGGAAGGGCGTTCATCCAGCACTGTGACGTCACGCACGAGGCTGGCGGCGGTTCGGCCGTGAAGATCGGTGACGGTGACGACGGCGTGAAGCTATTGGACACTACCATCACGGGGCAGGCAGAGACGAGCGGTACGTACGGCGCTATCTTCAACGAGCGAGCTGACTCCCAGTTCCTCGGCCTCTCGGTCGACCACGGCGTTGACTCCGGTCGCCACGCGCTGATCAACAAGGCCGCAGACTGCACGATTCGTGGCGGCACGTACGTCTCCGAAAGTCACGCGCTCGTGGAGGGCGGCGACGGGACGCTGATAGAGGACGTCACCGCTCGCTCGCGAAGCGGGAAAGCGGCCCTTCAAATCCTCGAAGACGCGGAGAACCTCACCCTCACGGACAACGATTTCGAAGGCGGTATCGAAGACGACCGGTGAAGTGAAACCACGGAAAAAGCACTTTCTCGGCCCGTAGCCCCCGTTATTCGAGCAGATTTGGATGGGATTTCACCTAACGACGAAGCGATTGGTTGGATGAGTTGCTATCCGCTTTCGGCACGGGCTCGTCCAATCAGGAACAATTCAAAATTTTTAATAATAAGTTTAAATAGCTAACGAACCAGCCAAAAGGCTGTTTACGTTCGTTCACGACTGATTCACCGTGGCGAGGCCGCTCTGGTAGAGGATCTGACGTCATCACTCGGGTCCGTCTGTGCCCCGCCACCTTTCTACCTACTGGCTCCGCCGTACTCATGTCGTTGTAGCGGGAGAGCGTCAGCTAACGGTCGTCCGATGGAATCCCATCTCGGGAACGAACCGAGAGACTCCGACGATTCGGCGTGGACTCGTGGTGTCACTCCTGGGAGCGGGACGATTCCTGTTGAGGCGGTACGAATAGGACCGACCACTCACTCCGACGAACGGGAGTGGAATCGAACCACCGGGGCCACGGAGTGGCCGCCATCGACGCGGAGTCGATGGTACTTCTACCAACAAGCGACCCGTTCCCGTGAAACGGTGTGTGGTCGTGCCAGCGGAACCACGCACCGAACGACGGTCATCAGACACGGCAATTCGTTCGTTAACGATGCTCGAACGTCGCGGGACATGGCGACCTGACTGGCGTAGTGCGACGTTCGTAGTTTTCCTATCGTCGGTATCGATTGTTGTTATGCGGTCTCTGACGACGGAGAAGGGGCGAATAAACCACGACCGTCGGCGCGTTTCGATCACCCATTTATCGCGAAAAGTGGGACGTCGAAACGGATGTCGTGGAAATCACATCGGCCACCGTCGGTATCTTCTCCTCTCTATTCCCGAAATCGGCCGTTTGGGACCGACTGACGGGTTCGAGGTTCACCCGCCAAGCGGGCGGTTCATCCACACGTCGTTTTGGCCGTTTGATTGTCCTCGAAAATGGCGGTTTGCATGCTACATCGATAGGAGATTCCGTCCCCATCGGGAACACGAATCGGCTTTCCGACCCCGATCGGATCGACGACGAGCTGTGTGTGGACGGCGATCGTGGAACGTTCGCCGTTTTTGACGTGAGACCGAAACCAATCGTCCACTTTCTCGTTGTCCATCGTGACGGGAATGACGACTTCCCGTGTTTCCTCCGGACGCAGTAACGTCCGTTTGGACGCGTTCGCCGAAAGGACCCCACTCCCCGTACGGAACATCGTGTTTCCGTTCACGGAGGCTCGCATCCTGAGACCGGTCGGATCGACGACGATGGGCACCGTCTTGCTCGGGTTGTGAATTCGGAACCGTACTGAGACGGTCGTCCGGTTTCCGGTCACGCGGCCCCACCTCGCGTGGGCATCCTGTACCTCCGCGCCGATAGTCACCTTCCGGTGGATGGAACCGGTATCGACACGCCGAGTACGAACGTATTCGCCTTCGGTTCGCTCGGCGGCATGCGAGATGGAATCGAGAATCGGCGTCCGATTTGCGAACTGGGTGTGTGACTCCGACGCTCGATACGACCAATCTCTGACCGGCGTGGTGACGCGTAGGTTTCCAGACGCAGTCGCGTGAATCGTTTCGTCGGCCTCGATGAAATTCACCCACCAGCGCTTCAGGCGGTCGTTTTCTACGTACGTCGATTGCGTTTGTGTCGTATTTCCGCGCGGAAGTTCGACCGTCTCTCGTGTCCCATCGGCTACCGTGACTCCGTTGAGGGAAAGCGAGTAGTCCACGTGAAGCGAATTGCCGGTCGTGACATCGACGGGATAGGGGTTGGTCGTCCAAAAGGTGGTGACGACCTCGGTTCGTTGGTCGGTAACCGTTCCCCAGTCTCCGAAGTCCTGAACGCCAGCGGAAGGTTTCGGGACATCCTCGTTCGTGACTGCGAGATAGCCGCTCCCTGCCAGAACGAGCAGCACGATGACGCCACCCACGACGAGGTTCCTCATCCGTACCATAGGTGTTCAGTTCCGTTTGACTCGATAGTCGATGGGCTCGGCGACACTAATACAGAGGATATGCTCCAAAGGATATGATTTTACCGGCCTTTATTTAAAATTCGCTAGAAAAACTATAAATTCCCGAAGAACGAACAGCGACGACCGCGAACGGACGGAAAACTGGGTCACTGTCGGGACGAGAGAAGCGACGCGATGAGGGTATGGAACGCGGGACGGAAGTCGGAGATCGCGATGTCGTTACGGGTCGGATGTATCCGGTTAGTCAGCGTGACGACCGGTCACACACTGTCGAACGATCCCATCGTATTGACCTCTTATACTCCGTTTCGTATTTTCGTGGGTTCTGACCATACACTCAATACGCACCGGAACTCCGTAGAACGTGTCCATATGACCCATAAAAACACCGAACAGGCACCCACGGATATCAACGGTTCGCTCCCGACGGCGTTCTGTTCGTGGTCCGGCGGCAAGGATAGCTGTTTTGCGTGTTTTCGCGCGATGAAGGAGTACGATGTCGTCCAACTGGTACACATGGCGGTTCGTGACGACGCCCGGACGGGGTTCGACGCGGTCGACGAAATACTCGTGGCACAAGCCCAGTCGATGGGCATCCCCCTGATTCGGCGACGGGTCGACTGGGAGTCCTACGAACCGACCTACCGGGAAACGCTTTCGACCGTCGAACCCAGCACTGGTGTCTTCGGGAACGTCACGGGTCCGGAACTACGTGCGTGGGTCGATGACCTCTGCGATGATCTCGACCTGACTCCCGTCTATCCGCTCTGGGACGGGAACCCGATCGAACTCTATCGAAGCTTCATCGAACGTGGATTCGAGGCTCGAATCGTGAAAATCGACGCGGAACGCGTCGCGGACCGCTGGCTCGGAGCGCCGCTCGACGAGGAGTTCCTCGATTACCTGCTCGCGAACGATCTCCATCCGATGGGCGAGTTCGGCGAGTATCATACCGTTACGATCGACGGACCGCTATTTGAGACGCGGGTTCCCGTACGCATCACCGGTCGAACGACCGACGATAGCGCGCTGATCGCAACCGTCGAACTCGACGACTGACCCGCGAACATGGGGTATCGTTACCGACTGGATTCGAGCGTTACGGACCCCGTCATCCAAGCAGTGATCGTCGCCAGATGTTTCCCGGTAGAAGTGGTCTAGTGGACGTACGATGCACAAATCAGCGCCGGACCAGACCGAATGCCCGCAGTGTGGTACCCCGTACGACAAACTGACTATCGTCGAGGAGGGTGTGCGCTGGCGCGATCTCTTCCCCGGCACCGTTTTCGACTTTTTCAAATCGTATCAACGCCGGTGTACCGCTCGGGTCGATGTTGAAAACGACTCCGAACTCCCGGAACGGAAACGGGCGATTTACTTCCATTCTGACCGTTGAGTCGTTCGGTCGTCGAACGCCCTCTCGTCGTGACCGCGCCGAGTGACGGCGGAAACCACCGGTCGAAGCCGGACCCCCGTCAAAAATACCTTGCAGTGACAGTCACTATCGTCTTGTTCGGGGTCGTATTCTCGTTGGTCGATGGGGGAGTTACTGCTCGTCTGCAAAGAGTGTGAGTGGTCGGCGGGAGATGATGGTACGGAAAAGCCGACGGTAAATCAGAATGCGATCGAGCATTTCTGTGAGACCGGGCATCCGATCACCGCCGTCGGTCCGGAAAAACGGTCGTCATAGGGATGATTATGGCACAGCAACAATCGTCTCTCGTCGACCATTGGCCAACGGATATAACGTTCGCTCTTCCCTGGGTGAGGGTATGACTGCAACGGTCGTCGAAGTCGGAATCCCCGCGACTGAATTCGCACTCAGTGACTCGTTATCCGCGATCGATGAACTGAGTTGCGAGGTCGAACGAGTCGTCGCTCACGACGACGATCGTATCATGCCCTTCGTCTGGATCACCGCCGATGAACCCCGTGATACGATCGAATCGACGCTCGCGGATGACCCGTCGACCGAAGACATCGAACTACTCGCCGATCTCGGGGACGAATGGCTCTATCAAATGGAGTGGATCAGTAAAGTCGAGTTGCTCGTTCGCGTCCTCGTAGAGGAGGACGGGACGATTCTGGCTGCGATGGGCAACGAACACGAGTGGAACCTTCGCATCGTCTTTCCCGAACGAGATGCCCTCTCGCGGACGTACCAATACTGCCAGGATCGGGAGATGACGTTGAACGTCATCAACATCTATCAGTTGGAGGACGGTCGAAAAGGTCGCTTCGGTCTCTCGGATGAGCAACAAGATACGTTGACACTAGCGTACGATCAGGGCTATTATCAAATCCCTCGGAAAGCCGGCGCGACGGATCTCGCCGAGGAACTGGATATCTCCCACCAAGCCATCTCCGAACGGTTACGCCGCGGGCACGAAAGCCTCGTCGAAAACGCCCTCATTCTGGGAAAGGGTGCGGATGATTCGAACACGAACTGATCAGTTTGAGACACTCACCGCCTCGGCGTAGGAATCCCTCTTACTCGCACAGACTTTGGAAGGGAACCGAAACGACGTGAGGAGCCGATGACTCAGTCGATCCGTTCGGCGAGCGATATCGCTTCGTCGAGCGACAGCTCTCGGGAACTCGCGTGGAGCCGTTCTACCAATCGCTCGATTCGCGCTTCGGTAACTCGTCCCCCGCTCCGTTCTACGATCCGTCGTGCGGCACCTCGGCCGGTCGAGTGACCGAAGAGGAGCCGCCGTTCGCCGCCGAACCGGGCGGGGTCGAACGGTTCGAACGTACTCGGTTCGTCCAACATCGCTGCGGTGTGGAGGCCGGATTCGTGGGAGAACACCCCCTCCCCGAGGAGCGACTTTTCGGGTTTCACGTCCTCGTCCAAGGTATCGAGAACGCGCTTCGTGACGGGAAGCAACTCGTCTTCGGCGATCGCAACGTCGACCGCTTCGTCCCCGACGCTCGCCGCGGCGACGAACGCTTCGAGCGCGGCGTTTCCGGCCCGCTCACCGAGACCCGCGACCGAGAGATCGACTTTTCCGACGCCGCAACGGGCGGCGGCCAATGCATTCGCCGTCCCGACGCCGAGGTCGTCGTGGAAGTGGACGCCGACGGAGGAGCGGTCGGTGTCGAGCGCTTCGAGGTGGGTAACGACACCGGCAGGTGTCCGACTGCCGACCGTATCCGCGATCGTGTAGAGTTCCGCGTCGACGGCCGCGAACAAGTCGTCGAGGGCTGCTGGCTCCGTTCTGAACCCGTCCATCGCGCTGAAGTGTACCTCGACACCGTGGTCGTGGGCGACGTCGGCGGCCTCGATTACCGTTTCCGCCAGTTCGGTTCGGTCTATCCCGAGGACGTGGTCGAGTTGGCGCTCGCTCGTCGGCGCGAAGAGGTCGACGACGTCCACCCCGGCTTCGATTGCGGCCGTCACATCGCTCGGGATCGAACGGGCGAGTCCGGTGATGGAGGCGTTCAAATCGGTGCGCTCGCAGACCTCGGCCGTTCGACCGTCCGCAACCGGAAACCCGACCTGTATGTAGTCCACGCCGAGCGAATCCAATTCCCGCGCGGCGGTGACTTTCTGCTCGACCGAATAGCAAACGCCGGGTCGTTGTTCGCCTTCGCGTAGCGTGAGGTCGAGGAGTTTCATACGATTCCGTCCTTTCGAAGCCGTTCGATTCGCTCCGAATCGTAGCCGAACGCGGCGAGGACGGCGTCGGTATCCTCGCCCAGCGCCGGCGGATCGGTGGACTCGACTCGGTCGAATCCGGTGGTGTGTGCCGGGAATCGCGGAGTCCGTATACGATCGCCGTCCCCCTCCGTCGCCCGAACCTCCGCGAGAGCGTCGGTCGCTTCGAGATGCGGGTCGGCGGCGATATCGGCGGTGTCGTTCACCGGTGCCACCGGAACGCCGGCCGCCTGTAGGCGTTCGACCAAATCCGTCGCGGTGTAGGTGTCGCAAATCGATTGAACGCGCTCGCCGAGTTCTTCACGGTTTTCGAGCCTATCCGGGAGCGTTTCGAACCGTTCGTCAGTGTGCAGGTCGACGTCGAGCGCCTCACAGAACCGCAGCCACTGTTTCTCCGACGACGGTCCGATGAACACCCACTGGTCGTCTTTGGACCGAAAGACGTCGTAGGGTGCCCATCCGGGATGGCTCGCGCCCATTGCCTCGGGAACGTCGTCGTACGCTTGGGTGTACGCTAACCAGTATCCCATCAGTGCAACGGTGCTCTCGAAGAGCGGGACGGTTATGTGCTGCCCCTCGCCGGTCGCATCCCGCTGGCGGATGGCCGCCAGTATCGTGAGTGCCCCGTACAGCGACGCCGCCATATCCGAGAGGCTCGTCCCGGAGCGAGCGGGAGGCGTGCCGGGATGCCCCGTGACGCTCATCACGCCGGAGAGCGCCTCGGCGACGGGGTCGAGCGCCGGGAACTTCTCGTACGGTCCCGGATTGAACCCCTTTATCGAACAGTAAACCAACGAGTCGTTGCTCCGACTCAGATCGTCGTACCCGACGCCGAGACGGTCGGCGGTCCCCGCGGCGAAGTTCTCTACTACAACGTCCGCTTCGCCGACGAGGTCGCGGAAAACGGCGTTTCCCGCTTCGGATTTCAGGTCGACGGTGATACTGAGCTTGTTCCGATTGACGTAGTTGAACGAGCTATTGCCGATCGGACTCGAATCCCGGACGGCGTCGCCTCGCTCGGGGTGTTCGACTTTGATGACTTCTGCGCCCAGATCGGCCAGCAACATCGAACAGAACGGTCCGGCGATGATGTGCCCGAGTTCGAGAACCGTGACGTCCGAGAGCGGTTGGCCGTCCGCACCGGGAAGTAAGCCGGGGGCGATTCGACCGCCATCCGTTCGAACGTCGCGTTCGCCGCGATTGTCGGACGAATGCTGCTCGTTTTTCTCGTCTGATTGACTGTTCTCCGTGGGTCGATTGTCGTCTATCATTTTTCGTTTCGTACCGATTACCGCTGCTGTTTCGGGGAGTGGTTCGTGAGTTCGTCGCCGTAACATATCGTTCCCCCGTTGTCATCGAACACGAACAAGTCGCCCTCGTCGAACCCGACGACGATTTCGTCCCCGTGATCGACCTGCCCGAGCGTGGAGGACACGACGTCGATGTTGGTGTCGTTCGACCGTCCGTGGACGACGAACTCCGTCCCGAGTTGCTCGACGACGTCGACGATCACGGTGAATCGATGCTCACCGCCGTCGGGGGAGAGGTACTGCGGACGGATCCCGAGGGTGATCGATTCGCCGATGCGGTTCGCGAAGCGATCGGCCGACGCCGGAATCTCGAACCCGTCCCCATCGAGGACGTACGAGCCGTCGCGTTCGACGACCGTCGCGGGCAGGAGGTTCGTCGAGGGGGTTCCGATGAATCGGCTGACGTACTTCGAGACGGGGCGGTCGAACAACTCGCCCGGCGGGGCGAACTGTTCGAGTCGTCCGCTGTTGAGGAGGACGACGTGGTCGCTCATCGTCATCGCCTCCGTCTGATCGTGCGTGACGTAGACCATCGTCGCATCGAGTTCCTGATGTAACCGCTGGACTTCGACGCGAAGTTCGGCCTTCAGTTGCGCGTCGAGGTCGCTCATCGGCTCGTCGAGCAGGAGTATGTCGGGGTCTTGGACGAAGGCCGACCCGAGTGCCACCCGTTGTTGTTGTCCCCCCGAGAGTTCCGCGGGCATCTTCTCCAGTTGCTCGGAGATCTGGAGGACCGTCGCAGCTTCCTCGATGCGGTCGTTTCGCTTCTCGCGTGGTACCCCTTGGACCTTCAACCCGTAGCCGATGTTCTGTCGAACCGTCATGTGCGGGTAGAGTGCGATCGACTGGAAGACCATCGCACAGTTGCGGTCCTGCGGGGAGAGGTCGGTAACGTCCTGTTCTCCGAACGCTATCCGACCGTCCGAGGGCGTCTCCAATCCGGCGATCATTCGCAGTGTCGTCGTTTTGCCACAGCCGGACGGCCCGACGAGCGTCGTAAATGACCCCTCGGGAATCGACAGCGAGAGGTCGTCGACGGCGACGTGGACCGCACCGGCGGATCGATACTCCTTGTGAACCGAATCGATGTGAATTGGACGTGCCATTATTCGAGACCTCCGACGTTGAAGCCCTGAAGCAGGTAGTTCTGAAGGAACAGGGCGATGAGGAACGGCGGGATGCAGATCAAGAGCGAAACGGCCATCGTCTCACCCCAGCCGATGGTTACACGGTCGAGAAACAGGCTCGCCCCGACCGTGATGGTGTACATCTCGTCGCTGCTCATGACCACGCGGGCCATGGTGAAATCGTTCCACGCGACGGCGAACGCGAAGATGGACGCCGAGATGTACCCCGGTCGCGCGACCGGAAGAACGACGTCCCAGAGCGTGCGCGTTCGACTCGCTCCTTTGGTCCACGCGGACTCCTCCAGCGATATCGGGATCGTCTGGAAGTACTGCCACATGAGCCAGATGGTGAACGGCGCGGAGATGCCGGTCAGCGCCATCGCCAGCGCGAAGTAGCTGTTCAGCAATCCGAGCGTGTAGAAGATGACGTACAGCGGTATCGCCAGCACGATGGGGCTGAACATGTACGCGAACAGAACCGCCCGTGCCGCCAGCGTCTTCCCCGTGAAATCGAATCGGGTGAGACCGTAGCCCGCCGCCACCGCGAGCGCGGTGGACATCAGCGTCGAACTTGCGGTGACGATGATGCTGTTCGTGAAGTACCGAACCGTGTTCGTTTCCTCGAACAGCACCCGGAAATTCCTGAACGTCACCGAATCGATCAACAGGTGGACCGATCCACCTTCGAACACCGCCGCGGGCGACTGCACCGCGATGGAGACCATGATGTAGACCGGGAACGTCACGAACACGGCCACCAGCAACGCCGTGAGGATCACGGCGATACGTTTCACCCGCTGCTGGAGACGTTGGGGAACGACCGATCCGGCGGCCCCTTCGCCGAACGCCATCAGCGAGCCACCTCCTTTTCGGGTTCGAACACGTAGAAGTAGACCACGGCGACGCCCGCGAGCAGGAAGAACATGATTCCCGCGAGCGCCGTCGCGCCGCCGAAGTCGACCGCTTCGAACGCGATCTCGTACACCCGAATGGGCAGGGTAGTCGTCGCTTTCAGCGGTCCCCCTCGCGTCGAGAGGTAAATGATGTCGAACTTATTGAACATCCATATCCCCCGCACGAGGAGGATGATGAGGATGGCCCCGCGCAGGTGCGGGAGGGTGATGTCCCGGAACGCCTGCCACGTCGAGGCACCCTCGACCCGCGCCCGTTCGTAGAGGTTCGGGTCGATGGCCTGCAAGCGCGCCAGGAGGATGAAGAAGGCGAACGAGCCGAACTTCCACACGCTGGTGATGACCACCGCGGGCATCGCCCACGTGATGGTCGAGAAGAACGCGATGGGGTCGTCGACGAGCTCTGCCTGAACGAGCCATTGGTTGAGAACGCCGACGTTCGGGTCGAGGATGAACTTCCAAACGAAGATGACGACCAGCGTGGGGAGGAGATACGGGAAGATCATCATCGTCCGGAGGACGCTTCCGCCTCGGATCTCCTGATTGACGACGAGCGCGAGTCCGAGACCGACGAGCAGGCTGAGGACGGTCGTTGAGAGGGCGTAGACGATGCTATGCCACAGGAATATCGGGAAGTCGCTGCTCGTTAGGATATCGACGTAGTTCCACAGTCCCGTGAACGTCGCCGCGCCAGTCGGGTCGTGGAGGAGGCTCATCCAAAGGGCGTATCCGATGGGGATTAGCCAGACGACCGTGAAGAACGCCGTGAACGGGATGAACGTCACCAACAGCAGCAACTGACGCTCGTCGAGTCGGGTGAACGAGGATTTGAGGGAATCTGCCGTACTCATGGGAGTCGGCGATTACTCCTGAAGCCCTCGCAGCTTTTTTGCGACCCAATCGACGGTTTCCTCGGGGGATTTACCCCCGACGAGCATCTGTTCGGCCGATTGACCGAACACCTGCTGACCGTACGCGTCGGCGGCGACGATGTTCGGTTGGCCGTTCTCGCCCGTCGCCAGAATCGACGTGAACGCGTCCCAGTTGTTCCGAACGAGGTCGAGTACCTCCGGGTGTTGTTTGATCGTCTCGTTGTTTTTCACCGTGTCGCTGTCCAGCATTTCCTTCGTCGGCGGGAACTGGAACAGCGGCGCGGAGAGGACGAAGTCCATGAACTTGTCCGACTTGCTGAAGAAGTCCACGAACTTCTTCGCGCCCTCCGTGGCCTTGCCGTTCTTCCAGACGACGTGTCCTTCCATGTACGCCCACCACTTCTCCTGCTTCTCGCCGCTCGGAAGTGGGAAGGGGGTCGGTGACAGTTTATCGACGAGGTCCGGTCGATTGGAAGCGATAGTGAGGATCGGCAGTCCGCCGACGCTCATGATGGCCGCGGCGTTCTCCTGTTGGAGTGCGGCGATCGCGTCGCCCCACTCCCACCCCGCCCCGTTCGGCGAGTACTCCGCCATCTGCTGTATCCACTCGTACGTCTCGACGGCGCGCTTTCTGTTGTCACCCTTGTCGATGGTGACTTCGATATCGTCGGACGGTCCGCTGTAGAGGTTGACTCCGTTTTGCCAGTGGTATTGGGTGATCTGCGTGTCGGCGTTGTTCGTTTGCCCCGACTGCACGACGTATCCTTTGATGTCCTCCTGTTCGGAGACGCGTTTCGCCTCGGACGTCCATTTCTCCCACGTCGTGGGGTTCTCTTGGAAGAGGTCGTTTCGGTACCATCCCATCAGGGGTTCGACCATGGTCGCGGCGAAGTATGACTCGCCGTCGACGTTGACCGGGTCCGGAAGGCCCGTGCCTTGGACCGCATCACTGACCGATGCGAGATTCCCGTTGCGATGGTACCGGTACGCGTCCGCCGACGTGTCGAACACGATATCCGGGGGATTGCCCGCCGCCTTCATCTTCTGTAACTGCTCGTCGGTCGATTTCCCCTTGGAGGTGTACGTGACCTCGACCGTGTAATCGTGTTTCTCCTCGAACTCCGAGATTATCTGGTCGATAACGTCTTTCGAATCGCCGCGATCCGAGAGATACTGGATTTTCTTCGACTGGTCGCCGCTTCCTCCTCCGTCCGATCCACCGTTTCCGTCTCCGTTTCCGCCTCCGTCCGACCCGCCGTCGTCCGGTCTATCGGTGCATCCCGCGGCCGCGACTACCGCTCCGGCTCCCGCTATCCGGAGAAACCGTCTTCGTGTTGTGGGCTCATGCGCCATGATAATAGATGACATCCCCGATGGGTGATGGTTCTCTCCCCTTCACTTGTTGGCTCTTTAAATAAGGCGGGTTTAGTTCACACTCCTCATCGGGGATTCGTGGCCGGCGTGCGGTTCATCGCTGCGGGCATCCTCACTCCGAACGTTTTGATTCAGGACGCTCCCGAGCAGCGTCCGTTCCGCTTTTCGGAGGTGTTCGAGGAAGGTGGTGTGACTGATGTCGAGTTCGGCGGCCAGCGATTCCGCGTCCCTCTCTCGCGGCCATTCGTAATATCCGCCGTCGAGGGCGGCGTTGATTACCTCTGCCTGTCTGTCCGAGAGGAGTCCTTCCGAGGCGCGATACGGCGTGAGCTGTTCGAGTTGTACGGTTCCGATCTCGCGAAGTTCACCGACGATATTTCGGAGGTCTTCCCGCCGGAAGACGACGATATTGAACACGCGCTGTGTGCCACTCACCCGGTCCCACCATTGGAGCATGCCGTGATTCCGTCTGATGATTGGAAGTGCCCCACAGGAACGCTTGGTGAGTTTGATATGGCTCTCGTCGAGTCGTTCGACGTGCTTTACCTGCTCGGAATTTTCGAACGCCTCGATGAACTCCTCGACTTTGTCCCCCGCATCGATGACGAAGTTGAGATACTCGTCGTCGATGACTTCCTCGTGATTCGCGGTGAACGAGGTGTTCCACCGACTCGTAACCTCACTGAGGATGCAGTCCGTTTGCAGGTTTAAATGTAGTTTCGCCCTGAACATTCGGTAACTATTGGCATACCCTTCGCATTAACCTTTGGAACTCGGCCGGTTCGGAACTCCCCGATTTCGAGATGCGTTCCCGAATCGACTCGTTCGGCGTTTCGGCCGATCGAATCGGAGACGTTCCTCGCGGATGTAATGGACGGCAACTATCCGGATTCCATCGCCTATGGAACGGTGTCCGTCCGCGCATAAAACGAGATGTAGGACTGAATGAGCACTTCAGCAGTTACGATGGTTCGCCCACATCCGATGGAGAAATCCTCGTTCAATGATGACCTCTCGGCAATTTCGCATATCTGCTATCCGTTTTCCTTGCTATGTGACACCACCTCTCATACATACGTTGGGTTCGTACCTTCATAAGAGTAAAGCTTGCAAATTCAGGGTGTCTCGATGTTTGCCGGGTAGCCGTCTCACGCGAACGACGAGCGGTCCCGTCCGTCGCAGGCCCGCACCCCGTGACGTCCGTCGTTGCGCTCTCAACAGCTCGGTTTTTTCAGTAGCGCATCGTCCTCGGTGTCCGTCGACTCCGTCCGAACGTATTTCGTCGTTCCGTGGGTCACACCGATCACCTCGGTAAGGTCCCCCCTGTACTCGACGAGGACCGTATCGCCGTCTTGGTTTATCATTTCGTACACTTGGCGTGGCGTTCGGGTAGTTATCCCGCCACTTTCGGTTCGGAATCCGATCTCCTCGACACGACGGCAATCATCGTACTGTGAGTCGTAGTCGAGGCTCACACACTCGACTTTATACCGTGACATATGGCAACTCCGTGAAGGGACGTTATAGTTCGTGAACAGTAAAAGGCCGGTTCCTGCAACCCGGACGATGCGTTCCGAGCGACTCCGTGAGGAACCTACGACTCGGAGGCGTTCTCGCGCTCGAGCGGGAATGTCACTGATCTGTCGTCGGGGCCTCTTTCGGAACGGTCGTTGTGGGCGTGAGCGATAACGTCGATAGGCCCGCAAGTGCGATGAGACCGGCACCGAGATAGAACGACATCGACCAGCCGAGAAGCGAGACGAGCACGCTGGCTACGGTCCCGCCGAACACACCACCCGGAACCTTTGCAGTGTAGATGAGCGCGTAGTTCTCGGACGAACGCGCTTCACCATAGTAACTGCCGACGAGATTGGGAAAGATGGAGAACACCGGGCTTCGGAAGAAGGCTGCTCCTCCCGCCAAGAGCAAAAACAGTACCGGATGATGTTGATTTGCGGCGGCAATCGCACCGGCGAGTGACATGCTGCACAGGAGAAGCGAGACGCCCGCGGTTCGTTCACCACCGAACGTGTCCGATAGACTACTGATGATGAGGATGCCAGCACCATCGGCAAGTGCGACAACTGAAGCGACCGATGTCGCAACCGCGGCGGAGAGACCCAACTCGGTCGTCAGCTGTACCGACTGTCCGATAAGCATCAGGCCGACACCGTTGACGACGACCAAGACACCGTAAAACGACCAAAATTGCCACGTCTTCGCTGCCGTTCGCCATCCAACGGCGGCCGACTCGTCCATCAGTTCACCCCGATCTGCCTCCTTCCGTGCTACGGAGCCAGCCCCCTCCCCCGTGGCAGATGTACGGTCGTCGGGGTCCCGGAGGATAAGCCCTGCAAGGATTCCGAGGACGCCCACGATTCCACCGAGCACGAGAAGCGTCGCTGTGAATCGGGTATCGATATACTCGCGAAGTAGCGGAATGAGAAGGACGCTTATCCCACCGTACGCCATCGTGACGAGTCCCGTTGCGAGTCCTCGCCGCTCGTCGAACCACTTCACGGATGTATTCACCGCCACGGTGTACGCGATACCCGCACCCACACCACCAACGATATAGGAGAGATAAATAGAGAGGATGGACGATGCGACTGCCGTCCCTGCGTAGCCTGCGAACATCGAAATCCCCGAAGCGACCAACAGTTTTTGCGGACCGAATCGGTCGCGAATACGTCCTGCGGGCAACTGAACGAGGGTTTGTGCGACGATGTACAGGGTGAACACTGTACTCAAGGCGGTCTCGGACGCTGCTATCCGCGCACCTACCGCACCGCTCAGAGACGACCAGATGAATTGATAGGTACCCGCAGCACCCATTACGGTCGCCGCAAGCCCGATAAGCAACCAGCGTGATGGTGATGCCGATTTCTCCATCGTACGGAAGGGCCGATGCGACCATAAAAATAAACATCGATCACACATCTCAGAAAATCCCGGGCAGGAAGAATCGGCAGGAAGAGAGGGACAGTATCGGCCACCGTGTGCACGATTCGAGCGGAAGCGGTCGAATCCCGATCGCGGTAGAGTACGCTCACTTTTACTACGCTAGGCGTACGACTCTTCACATCCGATGCGAGTCAGCACCGATCAAGTGAGTGCGTCGCCGTCTCCGTCGTCGATTCGTACACCGTCGCCTCATCCTCGGTCGTTTAAATCCCGCTCGATATGATCGAGGCGGTCTTCGAGGTCGTCGATCTGCTTTTGCTGTTCGAGGAGGATCGAGACGAGCGCGGGAATCTCCACGAGCCGAGGCGTCTGCAATCGGCTCGCTTCGGCGTGTGCTCGTGCGAACTCGAAGAGCCGGTCGAACACCTGTTGGTCGGCCCGATGGAGTCCTCGCCGATACTCCTCCCAACGGCTCTCCATCGCCCGGAGGAGGTCGCGATACGTCGAATCAGTTCGACCCACGGACGCTCACCTCCGTTCGAGCGCCGGTGTTCGCATCCGCGATAGCCGGGTGCCGTGACGTGAGCACCCCTCTCCGATTCGTGAGGGTGGTCCGTACTGAGCTATCTCCCGGCGGAGCGACCCGCGTTTTACGGTCATCATCGGAGGCTGTACTCTCGTTTCCAAGCGTGGGAAGCGGTGGTGCGTTCCGAGTCATCATCACGAATAGGATATCTCTCGGTGAAACCATAGGCAAGACAGGGTCGTTTCCGACGTTTCCGAAAACGCGAACTAGCGGAGTTGGTACGTTCGCGCTCGATTCTTCCCATCGGCCACGACGAGCCGATAGTGTTCCATCTTCGAGAGGTGATTTCGGACCGTCCGATCCGTCTTCGGATTTTCGACGCGTTCCCGATACGCCTCGTAGAGTTCGCCCGGATTGAGCTCCCCCCGTTCGTCCAAAATATCGTAAAGGGCGCGCTGATGGGCGTTGAGTTGGCTGATCGTCTTCTGTCGGACCTCGCGCTGGCCGTCCGGGATCGCCTCCCGAACGATGTCGGTCGTCACCTGGTCCGAACCGCTCTGGTCCGCCCGACGTGCGGCGTTCCGGAGGATGCCGATCGCGACCCGTGCATCGCCCGCCGCCGCGTCCGCGATCAGTTCGAGTTCCCGGTTTCCGATTGCGCCTTCCGAAAGTCCCCACCGGGCGCGAGCGCGGAGGATCGAAACGAGTTCGTCGAGATGGTACTTCTCGAACGGAACCCGGACGCACGTTCGAAGTCGACTGGCCAACCGACCGTCGAGGTGGGAAAACAGCTCGTCCTCACGGTTCGTGATGAGTACCATCGAGACGGTCGGCATCCGATACAGGTCGTACAGCACGCTCTTGTCTTCTAACTGGTCGACTTCGTCGAGGATGACGACGAACTGCGGTCCGTCGTACTGTTGGAGACGGTCGAGGAGTTCGTCCTTCGGCGTCGATCGACGGTGGATGTCGACGGTTTGGCCGATGCCTTCGAGAATGCGATAGAGGACCTGAAATCGCGTGTAGTCCTGCCAGCAGTTGACGTACTGGCGGTCGATATCGAGGACGTTCTCGCGCAGTCGCTCGATGGTGAACTTCGCGATGCACGTTTTCCCCGCGCCGGACGGTCCCAACAGGAGCGAGGTTTCGCCGTTCTGTCCGTCCATGATGGGTTTGAGCGTGTTCGAGAGCGTGTTCATCTCGGCGTTTCGATGCTCGACCTCTTCCGGGACGAACTGGGGTTGCAGGACGCGAGCATCGTGAATCATGTGCTGTTCGTATGTATTCCAGCCGCCATAATAAACGGAAGTGGGAGCGTTCCGATTCTTCCGAAAGCACCGTTCGTGGGGTCAGTCGTCGCTCATCAAGTTTTGATTTGGCGTCCCGCTCGATGCCGGTTTCGCCGAGAGGTTCTTGCGCCGAGCGTCCACGTTCGAGAACACGTACACCAGCACTACCAGCGTCACGAGGCCGACGGGAAGCAGGACGAGCGGGCTGAGGCTCGTGAACCCGTACAACAGATACAGGAAGGCCGTCGCGAGGAGGACGGTGAACGCGTAGTACATCTGCGTCCGGACGTGGTCGATGTGGTCCGACCCGGCGAACGTCGACGCGAGTACGGTCGTGTCGGAGATGGGCGAACAGTTGTCCCCGAAGATAGCGCCGCTGAACATGGAACCGACCACGACGGCGACAAACTGCGGCGCACTGCCCCCGACTTCCCACGCTAACGGGATGACGATGGGCGTCATTATAGACATCGTCCCCCACGACGTGCCGATGGAAAGGGAGATGACGGCGGACGTGATGAAGATGACGACGGGGAGTATCGTCGGCGAGACGACGCCCGACACGTACTGCGTGACGAAGTCACCGGTGCCGAGCGCGTCCGCGACCGAACCGATCGACCACGCCAGCACGAGGATGCTGACCGCCGGGAGCATCGTCCCGAACCCGTCGAGGATGGTCTCCATCGTCTCGTCGAGCGTCATGACTCCCCCCACGACCGCCAGCGTGACTGCCGTCGCGACCATGGAGAACGACCCCCAGACGAGCGCCGTCGCGATGTTGGTGTTGTTCACCATCTCTATCGTCGTCCGACCGGGCGCGTATCCCATCATCACCGCACCGCCGACGACGACGGAGACGAGCGCGAAGACGGGAAGGACGAACGTCCGAAGGGGCGCGTTGTCGTCCGCCGGTTCGCCCAAGTCCTCCTTGATGTTTTGGAGCGGGTTCGCGTCGTCACGGATGACGTTCCCGGTTCGCTGTGCGCGGTTTTCGGCGTCGAGCATTTCGCCGAAATCCCGTCCGCTGATGACGATGATGCCGACCATCGCCAGCGCCAGTATCGAGTACATGTTGTACGGAATGCTCTGGAGAAACGTCGCGGTCGCGCTGGGCGTCTGTTCGGCGATTCCGAGTTTCTTGTACTGGTCCGCTATCAACCCGATTTCGAACGCGACCCAACTGGAGATGCCGATGGTCGCCATCGGCGCGGCCGTGGAGTCGAGGATGTACGCCAACTTCTCGCGGGACATCCGCTTCTCGTCGGCGATGTTCTTCAGCGAACTGCCGACGATGGCGTTGTTGGCGTAGTCGTCGAAGTTCCAGAGGAGGCCGAGCAACCACCCCGCGACGCCGACCTTTCGATGCGAGTCGATTCGCCGGGTGGCAAAGCGCGTGATGGCCAACGCGCCGCCCAACCGCCAGATGAGGGCGATTCCCGCCCCCAACAACAGCGTAAAGACGAGGATTTTCGCGTTGAACGTGCTCTCACCGATGGAAGAAATTATCCAATCGAACGTCTGTGCGATGCCGATGCTCCCGCCGTAGATGACGCCACCCGTCCAGACGCCGATGAACAGCGACAACATCGCTCGTCGCGTGATGACGGCGAGCACGATGGCTAACAGCGGCGGTACCAGCGACAGTATCCCGAAGTGAGGGGCCATGCCATGCACATACACAGCACACCGTAATAGTAGTTCTTACCAGAATTTATTAATAAATTTTCATAAAATTGTATGGAAAATGATCGGCCGTGACGTGACGATTCCGGAACGAATCGACGACCACTTGGTTATATGATCCGGGGATACGAACGTCGATGCATGACTGTCACGGCGATGCTCTCCGTCGCGCCGCTCGACGACGCGACCGTGGACTTCGACGCGGAAATCGCGAAGGCCGTCGACGCGCTGGACGACTTCGACGTTCGGTACGAGACGCATCCGATGGAGACGACGATTCAGGCCGACGAGCTCTCGGAGGTGTTCGACGCCGCTCGGGCGGCCACGGAGGCCGTCGATTCGTCACGGACGCTGACGACGTTGAAAATAGATCACTTCCGGGAGGAAACGCTCGACGTGGACGAAAAGGTGGACCGCGTCGAACGGCACCTTCGACGCCCGGCGCGGAGCGACCGCTGAGCGGTTCGGAACTAATAGCGTTTTGACCGCCGAACCGTCCTCCGAATTTCGGGATACTCGGCGACGGGAATTCGGTCTTTCACCGAACTTTGAGCGCGTACCCGCCCGGTTCGATGATCCCGAGACGGCGGCCCAGTTCGCTCCGGTTCGGATGCGCGATTCGTACGTATCCCGCCCAATCGTCGGTGAAACGCGCGGCGTTACACACCGGACACCGCCGAACAGACTTCTCGACGAGGGCGTTACAGTTCCGACACGCGAGAACTTTCGTCATCAGTCTGCTGTAACGGACTCCGCGTTTTGATCGGCGACTTCGAGGAGTTCCTGATAGCGGTTTCGGATGGTCACGTTACTCACCCCCGTCGCTTCCGAAACGTCGTCTTGGGTCAACTTTTCTGTCGTGACGATTCCGGCGGCGTAGAGCGCCGCTCCGGCGAGTCCGACGGGGCTTTTCCCGTTGTGGACTCCTTCCGCCTTCGCCTTTCGGAGAAGGTCGTGTGCACGCGCTTCGAGTTCGTCGCTGACCTCGAGTTCCGACGCGTACTTGGCGACGTAATCTTCGGGGTCCGGCGGCCGGATTTCGAGGCCGAGTTCCTTCCCGATGTATCGGTAGGCCCGTTTGAACTCCATCTCGTCGACGCGGCTCACGTTCACGACCTCGCCGATAGAACGCGGAACCGTGGCCTGTCGCAGTGCGGCGTAGACGGCGGCGGTCGCGATTCCCTCTATCGACCGTCCCGGCAGGAGGTCCTCGTCGAGCGCCCGACGATAGATGACGCTCGCGGTCTCGCGAACGCTTTTCGGCACCCCGAGCGCCGACCCCATTCGCTCGATTTCGCCGAGCGCCTGCTTGAGGTTCCGCTCCTTGTGGTTCCGCGTTCGGAAGCGTTCGTCCCACGTTCGGAGCCGTTGCATCTTCTGGCGCTGGCGGGACGACAGGGCTCTCCCGTGGACGTCGCGGTTCTGCCATCCGATTTTGCTCGACAACCCCCTATCGTGCAATAGCTCGGTCGTCGGCGCACCGATTCGGGATTTCTCGTCGCGCTCTTGGCTATCGAAGGCTCGCCAGTCCGGGCCGCGGTCGATTTCGTTTTCGTCGACCACGAGACCGCATTCCCGACAGACCGTTTCGCCGTGTTCGGCGTCCCGCGCGAGCGTTCCGCCGCACTCCGGACAGACGTACCGTTCCTCGGCCGGTGTTCGCGATTGCTCCTCGCGTTCGATATTTGTGTTCGTGTGCGATTCCGCTGCGTACTGTCTGATTGCTTCGGTATCCTGGAAAGCGTCGTCGGTAGTCGGGTGGATGGCCCGGGCTACCGCTCGCTGCATCCTCATCTAGGTGGGCAACGCGGATGAGTATGCGGTTGGCATGAACCGAATACGGTCGATCGAACGACAGGTCCCGAGTGGATTCGCGGTCGATACGTGCTGCTACCGCGGTTCGTGCTTCCTCGCCGAAATTCACTTCCTCATCATACGCCAAGGTACGCCATGCGCGAGTTCGTCTTCACGGTCAAATACGACCGGGGTATCGACCCGCTCACGGACCGGTTCATCGACCACCCGTCGATGCTGGCGAAATCCCTCTCCTGTTGCGTGACGGAACGGAGCATGTGGCGAGTGGACCGAATCACGGGGCCGACCGAGGCGCTGTCGGCGCTCGAATCGGTGTATCTCGATACGGATCATTGTAACGAGTGCGTCGGCGGGAGTGATTGCCGTTCCCGCCGTGACTACGAGATTTTGGAGACGAACTCCGGTACGCGGACGATATACGCGTATCGTTCGGAGATGGAGGGGTGTCACTCGATTCCGTACTACGCCGTCCGACTGTTCGGCGACGGGTTGCTGTTTCAGACGACTCGTCGTGAGAACGAGTACAGGTGGCGTATCCTCATGCGCGAGGATGTCGCCGTCGGGGCGCTCTACGACAGAATTCAGCGGAACCTTCGGTCCGGGGTTCGAATCGAACTCGACCAACTCGGAACGACGACTCGGTGGCACGAACCGACGATCACCGTCGCCGACCTCCCGTCTGCCCAGCGAGAGGCGCTCATCGCCGCGGCCGAACACGGGTATTACGAGATGCCCCGCAAAACGTCGGTCGCCGAGGTCGCGGAGGACGTCGGCGTTCCGCGCTCGACGCTCCAGTACCGGCTTCAGCGCGCTGAAAGTTGGCTCGTGACGCGATTTTCGGACGTCCTATCGTTCTGAACGAATCACCGCCTCCCGGGAGACCGAGCGTCCGAGCGCCGCGAACCGACGTTATAGCTCCGGGAGTCGCGCCTCTATCGCTTCCCGCTCCGACTCGAACCACGGCGGTAACTTCAGGTTCGTTCCGAGTTCTTCGACCGGTTCGTCCTTCGTGAATCCGGGCGGGTCGGTGGCGATTTCGAACAGGATTCCGGCGGGGATTCGGTAGTAGATCGACCGGAAATACTGGCGATCGATGACCGGCGTCACGTTGAGTCCGCGTGCGACGAGGTCCTCCCGCCACTCCAACTGCTGGTCGTCGTCGGCCGTTCGAAACGCGATGTGATGCACCGTTCCCGCTCCGACGCGCCCCGGTTGCAGGTCCGGCACGCATCGTAGATCGAGTACCGCCCCGGGATTCGAACCGGTCGCTCGGTAGCGAAATCGCTGCCCGTTTTCCTCTCCGACGAACTCGTATCCCATCGTCCCTTCGAGCAACGAGGCCGTTCGTTCGTATCCTTCCACGGCGAGCGTCACGCCGTAAAATCCACGGATGGCGTACTCCGTCGGAACGGGACCGTCACGCCACGCGTCGATCTCGGTGGCCTCCCGGTGGCTCACGAGTTCCAACCGGAGACCGTCGGGGTCCGAGAACTCGATCACTCGTTCGCCGAATCGATCGGTCGGACCCGAGTACTCGACGTCGTTGGCGGCCAGTCGCTCGGTCCAAAAGTCGAACGAATCGGGAGGGACGAGGAAGGCGGTGGCGTCCGCCGTCCCGACGCCCCGTCGTCCCGGCGCGGCATCGGGCCACGGAAAGAATGTCATGATGGTTCCCGGGTGACCGACTTCGTCACCGTAGTAGAGGTGGTAGGTATACTTGTCGTCGAAGTTGACGGTTCGCTTCACGAACCGCAACCCGAGGACGTCGGTGTAAAAGCGGAAGTTCCGCCGCGGGTCGGTCGCGATGGCCGTTACGTGATGGATTCCCGGGATGTGTTTTTCCTGACTCATGCGTCTCTGTCTCTTCGGTAGTTCGGTGGACGATGCGCTACCGAGTCTCGATGGACGCCTCGGTATCGTGACCGCCTCCGACGGCTAGCCAACCGGTCCCCGATCGGACGTACGACGCCTATCGTGTTATCTCTTACCAAGGGGGTGCCATCGCGACGTGTCGATGCCATCACCACGAACTGTATCGCTCCTCTTCCCACGGATTCGCGACCG
Source organism: Haladaptatus sp. CMAA 1909 (assembly GCF_043952005.1). Classification (NCBI taxonomy): domain Archaea; kingdom Methanobacteriati; phylum Methanobacteriota; class Halobacteria; order Halobacteriales; family Haladaptataceae; genus Haladaptatus; species Haladaptatus sp. CMAA 1909. The sequence goes on from NZ_JBIOAV010000002.1 coordinate 835,711, forward strand.
TCGAATAGCCCCGTTGCTCCCAGTACCCACGTTTCGGTTCGGTCAGCAATTCGACGCCCGTGACCCACTTCGCACCTTTGTACGCGTATTTGTGCGGCGTGACGACGCGCAACGGTCCGCCGTGTTCGGACGGTAACGGTTGCCCGTCCAGTTCGAACGTGAACAGCACTTCCTCGCGCAGACACTCTTCGAGCGGTAAGTCCGTCGAATAGCCGTCCAGCGAGCGAAACAGGACGTGAACCGCGTCGTCGCGAACACCTGCACGCTCGGCCAGCGCGGGAAACGGGACCCCGGTGAACTCGTTGTCGAACCGGCTCCACCCCGTCACGCAGTGGAAATCCTGACGCTGCGTTTCCCGGGGCAGGTCAGTGAACGCCGACCAGGAAAGGGAGAGGTCGGTATCGACCGCGCCGGTGACGGTGAACTCCCACGTTTCCATATCCCACTCCGGTACCCCGCTCTTCGAAAGGACGGGGAACTGTTCGGTGCGTCGCTGCCCCGGAGGAAGTCGGTCGCCGTCGAACTCCTCGTGAATCGAGGTCGTGTCAATGACGTCCATAGGCCGCCGCTCTACGGGGATATGGATAGCGTTGACGGCGCTCGTCGCGGATAGCGGACACTTGAACCGCCGATCCGGGGCCGAAATCGACGTTACACGCCGTTCGATTTCCGTTTCGGGATGAACGATGCGCCGGGTTTATTCGTCCCGTGGGCGGGCCGTAAAGGGAGAGCGCATGCCACTGCTTCGATTCGAGACCGCGGATTCGACGGAACGGACGCAGATCGGCGAGGGTCTCGTACGATTTGCGGTAAAAGCGGGCCGCTTGGAGAGCGGCCGAGAGGAGGGAAAGTACTTCCTCAATCACGAAGATGGCTGTGGGGAGGACGGAAGGCGCATCATGCCGGGCGACCCGTTCGTCTTCGATACGGAGACCGGCGACATCCTCTGTGCGGACCACGGGAAGCAGCGTAGCGACGAGAAATAGCTCCCACCGCCGCATCCGAACCGGTGGAGGCCGCTCCGTCGCGTTCGGCGGTTTCGGATACCCCGAACCTAGCACGTCAGCCATCGTCAGTCGTCTCGACGTTACGAACGTTCCTCCGCGCCTCCGGTCGTTTCGTGCTCCTCCAGGAACCGTTCGGTGCCCCTTCTGACGAGGACGGGAAATAGCTGGGAGAAGATCAATCCGACCTTCGTAACCCAGTCGGTGTAGATGACGGGACGGGTCGATTCGATCTTTTCGGCGAGCTTCCGTCCCACGTACGCGGGGTCGCTCATCTGCGATGTCGGATAGCCAAGCGTCGTCGCCGATCGCGTTTTCGCCAGTCGAGGATGCAGTATCGTACACGACACGTTCTCGTGGCGGAGTTCGTGTCGCAGGGAGCGCGTGAGCGACTCGATTGCCCCCTTGGTGGACGCATATCCCGAGAGACCCGGATTGCCGACCCGACCGACGCCCGAACTCACGTTGTGGATGATTCCCCCATTTTGCGCCTTCATGTGCGGGAGAACGGTGTGTATCGTCCGAACGTATCCGAAGTAGTTGACCTCGAACACCCGTTTCGTATCCGCGAGCGTCTGGTCCTCGAAGAAGCCGAAATCGAGAATCGCAGCATTGTTGACCAAGATATCGATCCGATCCCACTCCTCGATGACCGACGATATCGCCGTCTCGACGTCCTCGTCCATCGTCACGTCGCACTCGTAATATCGAACCCGCGTGGGGTGGGCCTCCCGGAGCGATTGGAGGGCCTCTCCGCTGATGTCGAGTCCGGCGACGCGATAGCCGTTCTCGACGAGAGTGGCGAGGATGTGATACCCGATTCCTTCGTTCGCACCGGTAACCACGACCCGCGCATCCTCGGAGGACTGCATGACGCGACTAGTACGGTCAAAACGAGATGAATCCACCGGTCAGAACCGCGATAGACGAGTTGCGACCGGTTGCGTTTCCGACCTGTAGTCATCGATACCAGTTTAATCAAAAATCCGATCTACCAGAATAAATATGGGGAAGGAGAGGCACGTATCTTACATGGATGTTTGTGATTGTGTCTCACACGAGCTGCAGAGGAAGAGTGGAAGTCAGATCGGGGATACCAAAGAGACGTGGATGGGACTCCTCATCGGCATCGTCTTCGCAACCATCTCGTGGATCTGTATACTGTATTCCGCCTTCTCTCTGTTGTAATTCGGCGGGAGACCGACTGCCGATGAACCCCGGGGGGATGCTTTCGTGCAGATACTGACCGTACCAGTAGACGGTTCGAATTCGAGGATGCGGTAGTTCGTGAACGCCGAGAATCCCGCTACGCGAACTATTAGTGTTGTTAATTCGCCCGACGGCGGGGTGAAAGAGGCGAACTTGGACCCGGAATACGGCGACGTGGTCGACGGGACACCCGGTCGGCTCAGTTTCGTTCTCGGGTGTCGGCCGGATAGTCGTTGAGTCCGGTCCGCATTCCGGCGTGAATGAACCGCGTGAGGATGTGGCCGATGCTGGTGTTTGCGGTCCACAGCGCGACTTCCTCGAACGGGTCCGAGTGGTCGTCCTCGGTGGGAACCGACAGGAGCACGGTCGCGTCATCTATGAGAAGCGTGCGCCCGGCAAACCCTCCGTGGTGTGTTTCGGGGACGACCATCACGTTCACGTGACTGTCCTCGAATCGGTTTTGTACCGCTCGGTCGCGGGTGGCGATCATCACTCGGACGCCTTCCGCGGCGCGCTGTTAGCCAGCGCCGTCACCACCGCCGGCGGGTTCGGCGTCCTGCTGTTTGCACTCGTCCCGTCCCTCCAACGGTTCGGCCTCGTCACCAGCGCCGCCATCGTCTACGCGTTCTCCGCGAGCGTCGTCGTCCTCCCCAGCCTTCTCGTTCTCTGGACCGCTACCTGTCGGACGAGACACCCGTATCCGAGACGGGGTCGGACCCCTCTACCGCCGATTGACGCTCTTTGGGTTCGATTCGATTCCGGTTCCGGAACGCCCTTCCTCGCGTTCGTGACGACCGACCGAACTTCTCGATGCGAAAGGGAAGTGGAAACCGGCGTCAGCGGTCGTCCTTGGGTCCCGTGCGCCTCCGAAGCGTCCAGTTCCTCCAGTGGAACAGTTCGACCGTCCCCCACGCCCCGACGAGAAGCGCCGCGAGGACGAGGAGGTCGAATTCGAGCGGGCCGACCCACGTCGGAAGGACCCACTGAGCGGTCGTATAGACGTGCGTATACTTGGCGTCGAGGTTCTCGACGAAGCCACCGGTTTCTCCCTTGACTCCGGTCGTTCCGACGTCGCTGCTCGCTTCGAGTTCGCTCATCGTGGGTCCCGCCGGTTCGTCGCCGTACACCGGTCGTTCGACGTCGTACGGTTCGAACGGGATATCCACTTCCCAAACGACGTCACCGTCCGGTGTCACTTCGAGCGCCCGGTTGTTGTTGCTGTCGACGATGAGCGTGTTTCCGTTCGGCAGGCGGTCCGCGTCCCGCGGCCAATCCAACCCCTTCCCGTAGGTCCACGTTCGTTTCCACCCGTTCTTCGTCCGCTCGTACTCCACGACGCGGTCGTTCTCGCTGTCCGCGACGAGGACGGTGACGGGGTCCTGCGAGAGGAGAACCGGGTTGTGCTGTTCGTTGAGAACGTCGTAGTTATCCTCCTCTCCCAACGTCCAGCGAACGCGCTTTGACTCCCTGTCGATGAGCATGACGCGGTCGAAGTTCCGAGGACTGACGAGAAACGCGGAACCGTTATCGACCGCGTCGATGTCGTTCAGGTGGGTGTAGCCGCCGGGACCGCCACCGGCGCTCTTGGGAAAGTGTTCGCGGAACCGGTACTCCCAGACGACGCTGTCCTCCGAGCGGTCGTACACGAAAACGCGGTTGTCCCTGCTCAGGTCGGCGATGGCGTACCTGTCGCCGCCGAGGTAGTCGATGTCGTGCGTTCCGGGCGGAATTTCGAACTTTCGGAGCACCTCCCCCGTTCGCCAGTTCATCTCGACGGCGTAAAACGTCACGTCGAGCGAGAACGCGGATTTCTCCGTGCTCCCGTCCCGCGCGACGAACAGGACGCGATTCGGTCCCAGCGGGTCGACGTCCATGTAGCGGTCGTACTCGTTGTGCATCCAGATCGGCTCGTTCGTCGCCGTGTCGAATGCGACCAATCTCGCCTGTCCCGTTGGGAACTCCTTCCCCTGCGCTGAGACGAACGTGACGTTCTCGACGGGGATGTCGTCGGCCCGTTGACTCCCCTCCTTCGAGACGGTCAAGTCCTCGTGCATCACTCCGCTCGCCGCGACCGGTGCGAGAAGTACTAGAAGTATGATAACGATCGAAGCTCGAAACTTCTGCGTTGGCATCCACTACTCAAACGACCTCAATATATATTAATCAATTTACAGTATCGGCGTGTCGGACGCGGCTGATTCCGTCGAATCTCACCGCGTCAAGTGTCGGTTATATGATCTGATGTACGAACTGCCTGCCGAAGCGATCGTGCGAGTGAGTTCTATCGACGTCTCATCCGTCGGCCATCGCCTTTTCGATGACGTCGGCCGCCCGCTCGGCACCCCCCGCGGCCCCAGCAGACGCGTTGAACTCCTCGATTGCGCCGTAGTACGCCGCGGCGGAGACCGTTTCGACAGCATCGCGGAGTTCGGCGGCGGTCGGGTCCTCGCGGTCGAGAGCGATACCGACCCCCGACGTTTCGACCTGCTCGGCGACGAGATACTGGTCGGCCATCTGCGGGACGACGACCGACGGGGTTCCGAGCGAGAGCGATTCCATCGTCGAGTTCATCCCTCCGTGAGTGACGAACGCGTCGACCCGTTCGAGCACGTCGAGTTGCGGGACTCGCGAACGGACGTGCACGTTCCCCGGACTTTCGGCGTCGAGGCGTTCGGCATCGCCCTTCGCCTTCAACACGACTTCCCAGTCGCCGTCGTCGAAGGCGTCGATGCAGGTCTCGAAAAAGTCGTCGTCCCCGTGGACGACCGTACCGAGCGAGATATACACCGAGGGCCGCTCCGTGAGTCGGTCCAGCGGCAGCCCGGCGTCCCGTTGTTCGCCTCCGGCGCGGACCATCGGGCCGACGAAGGCGTGGTCGTCGCCGAACGACTCGGCGTCGGGTTGGAACTCCCGAGTGAGCGGGACGATGGAGCGGTCGGCGTCCGCGACGAAGAAGTCACTCGGGTCCGGGTCGTCGATGTCGAACGCGGTGAGTACGTCCGTTATCGCGCTCGGAAGCGGGGTTCCCCCGCCGTCCGACGAACGGATGTGTTCTATCAGCGGCGACCCCTCCCGCATGGCGAACGACGTGTTGAACGAGACGGTCGGTGCGTCGAGTTCGTCGGCGACGGCACGACCCCACAGACACATCGGGTCCGTGACGACGCCGTCGGCACCATCGCCGGCGACGCGGTCCACGAGCGACGGGACAGCATCGAGTCTCCCGCTCATGAACCGAACGAGGCGCTCTCGCCGCTCGTCAGCGTCGTTATCGGTCGAATCCGTGCCGGGCTTCTCGGCGTCGATGCGATCCATCAAATCGTAGTCGTCGTCGAGGCGCTCGAACGTCGCACCGGTCGGTTCCACCACCTCCGCGAACCGCTCCGGTAGGTAGTACGTGACGTCGTGACCCCGCTCGACGAGTTCGCGCGCCGTTCGGAGCGTCGGATTGACGTGACCGTACGCCGGGAGCGAAAAGAGCGCAACGTGGTGTGTCGCGGTACTCGCTTCGTCGATCGATCGATCCGAGTTCCTTTCGATTCGATGCATTTGAATGGGGTTGCGCTTCCGACCAATTCTTTCTTTCGATGGCAAAAAGATATAATTATAATCCCCGAAGGTCGTCCGGGCCGTCGGTCGTGACGGTAGAAATCGGTCGGTTGATGCCAACGACTAAGTGGAGAATAACTGAATTTCAACACGTCCATGCCAGACGATACCACTGCCGTCGACGACATCGTGGCGGCGCTCACGTTGGAGGAGAAAATCGGCCTCGTTCACGGTGCCGTCGATCCGGAGGAGACGGCAACGGGATACGTTCCCGGGGTCGAACGGCTCGACATACCGGAGTTCAAACTCGTCGACGGGCCGCTCGGGGTACGAGTTCCGGGCCGCTCGTCGACAGCGTTTCCCGCCTCGATTTCGCTCGCGGCGACGTTCGACGCCGACCTCGCGCGATGTCAGGGCGTCGCACTCGGGCGCGAGGCCAAAGCACAACGGCCAAGACGCGGTCCTCGGTCCCGGGCTCAACATCATCAGAACGCCCCACTGCGGCCGGAATTTCGAGTACTTCTCGGAGGACCCGCTCCTCTCCGGGGCGTTCGCCGCGGCGGTGGTCGAAGGAATACAGGCCGAGGACGTGGTCGCGACGCCCAAACACTACGTCGCGAACAATCAGGAAACCGATCGCACGACCGTCAGCGCGGCGGTGAGCGAGCGAACGCTCCGCGAGCTATACCTCCCGGGATTCCGTGCCGCCGTCGACGCGGGGGCCGGGTCCGTGATGACCTCGTACAACCGAGTCGACGGAACCCACATGAGCGACCACCATCACCTCGTGACCGAGGTTCTGAAGGACGAGTGGGGATTCGACGGATACGTCGTCTCGGACTGGTTCGGGACCGAGAGCACCGTCGGTGCCGCGAACGCCGGTCTCGACCTCGAAATGCCCGGAATCTCACAGGAAGAGCTCCGGACGGCGTTCGGCATCGAGGACTCGCTCGACTTCGAGGACCACGACGGCATGCCCGACGCCACGGAGACGGGGCTGTTCGCCGAACCGCTCGGCGAAGCGGTCGAGAACGGCGACGTACCCGAGGGCCGTCTCGATGACATGGTCGCGCGTCTCCTCTGCCAGATGAAACGCATCGGCCTGTTCGACGACGAGGAGAGGGAGGGTGAACTCGACACGCCGTCACACCGCCGCCTCGCCGAGTCCATCGCCCGCCGCGGATCGGTTCTGCTGACGAACGACGGGACGCTTCCGCTCGGCGAGGACGCCGACGTGGCCGTCCTCGGTTCGGGCGCGACGACGGCGATGTTGGGCGGCGGTGGCTCCTCCGAGATGGTCCCGTTCGATCGGATCCCGACCGCCGACGGCATCCGTGAGCGCGCGAGCGGCACCGTAACGGTCGAACGCGGCATCGCCAAAATCGAGGATTTTTCGTACTTCGAGGTCTCGAACGGGAGCGACGACGGCACGGTCGAGAGCGACATCGAAGCCGCGACGGCCGCGGCCGAAGAGGCCGAAGTAGCGTTGGTGGTCGTCCGCGACACCGTGTCCGAAGCCATCGACCGGGCGGACCTCGGCCTTCCCGGCGACCAAGACGAACTCGTGGAGGCGGTGGCCGCGGTGAACGACCGCACGGTCGTCGTCATCCAATCCAGCGGACCCGTCGAACTCCCTTGGCGCGACGACGTCGCGGCGATCCTCGAAAGTTGGTACCCCGGCCAAGCCGACGGGGACGCGATCGCCGCGATACTGTACGGCGACGCCGACCCCGGCGGTCGCCTCCCCGTCACGTTCGCACCGGAGAGCGACTACCCGACGGCGGACGAGCGGGCGTTCCCCGGCGTCGACGACGTCGTCCACTACGACGAGGGAGCCTTCGTCGGGTATCGGCACTTCGACGCGGAGCGCGTCGAACCGACCTTTCCCTTCGGACACGGCCTCTCCTACGCCGACTACGAGTACCGCGACGCCGAACTGACCGACGACGGAACGGTGTCCGTCACCGTCGAGAACGTCGCCGACCGCGACGGCCGCGAGGTGGTTCAGGCGTATGTCTCGCCGCCGGAAGTCGACGGGGTGAGTCGGCCCGTGCGGGAACTCGGCGGCTTCACCGCCGTCGAGATTCCAGCCGGTGAAACCGTCACCGTTCGCGTTTCGCTCGACGACGCGGCCTTCCAACGGTACGACGAGGACGAGGGATGGCTCGTCGACGAGGGTGAGTACGGCATCGAAATCGGTCGCTCGACCCGCGATATTCGGCTCGACGTAGCCGCGATTCGGTGAGTCACGCGTCGCTGGATGGGGTATCCCACCGCACATCCGTTGTCGGATGTCACTCCTCGAAGTGTCTCGGTGAAACTCACGGACGGGGGGTCGGCGCTACTGGCCAGTGCGAGACGATACGTCGCGCCGTTCGATGTACTCGGGCGGGACGGCGTCGACGGTGTAGGTGTCGTGACCCCGCTTGTCGATTTCGAAGCCGTCCCGCGTCATGGTCTCGGAATCGATTACCAGAACTACCGGCTCGTCGGCGTGACGCCCGCCCACCGCGAGGGCTTCCCGTGGCGTTTTCGAGAGGTGAACCTGCTGGCGACCCATGGGTTTGAGTCCTTCCTCGGCGATGCCGTCGAGGTTTCGGGGTGCCGTCCCGTGATACAGCCGATTTGGGACGTCCGTCGTCGTCGATTCGACGCTTACGTCGACCGAATGGCCGTACACGGCCCTAATCCGGTCGTCGCGGCGTTCGAACCGGCCTTTCGAATCGGTAGCGACTACCGCGGCGACCTGCTGGGGTCTCGCCCACGGGTACTTGTCCGTCACGGCGTCGACGAACTCGTCGTAATCGACCCATCCGCGGGTATTGAGCGTAAGCCCCACGTCGGCAGGAAAATGACGTAGTACTCCGCTCATGAACTTCGAGAGGCGAACGCGTCGATTCTCGCCAATAACTTCCTCTCCCGCATCGCCACAGACGGGACACGACTCCCCCACGAAAAACCCGTGGTCGTCACAGGTTCGGACCATACGCGAACCTATCGTCGGATGCGACTACTGTCTTCCGAACGGCGACACACGCGGACGGAATCGAACGACGGGTGGTTGGTCGTACTGCGCTTCGGCACACATGATTCTATCGGTATCCACCCCGAACTCTTCCGGTCGCGGACACGTCGAACGAGTCCCGACCCGGTCACGAGGTGACCCGTATAAAAGTAAAAGCACGTTCCGTCGACCCATCCCGTCAGCGCGCGGTCTTGACAGTTTCACGGGTCGTGGCGTTGCGACCCTTCGCCCACCCACCGATGGCACCGGCGATGGCACCGGGAATCGCTTGGATGAGCAGGACGAACAGGCCGAGCGCGAATCCGGTGAACGCCGGGAACAGTCCGGTGAACAGGGCACCGAACACCGCCCAAACGACGAGGAGGACCACCCCTCCGATGACGGTGGCGAGTCCACCGTGGACCGCGCCGCGTTCGGTCCCGACGACCATGTAACCGGCGACGAAACCGCCGATGAGGCCGGGCAACGCGTGAACGAGTCCGGACATCGCCGTGAGTGGGATGAACCAAGCAGCGAGTAATCCGAGGATGAACGCGGTCAGGAATCCGGTGATGACAGCTCTCCAATCTATCTTCATGATCGGATAGGGATAGGTCGCACAACATGATAAATATTCTATAAAAACATCTGTCCTGTTCGGGGTTCTCGTTTCGTTCCTCATATCGGCATACTGTCAACAGCGTCGATTCGGTCGTTTCGTGGCACAGACACGGCACCAACGCAGTAATCGGCATCGGGACCTGTAGCTCACATTCGGGCTGGGTAACGTGGCGGCGTAAAACGGTATGCAAAGATCGTGAAACCGCGCGTCCGAAATCGGACGACTTCTAAGAATAGATGTAATTGGTATATATTCTCCAATAGGTAGATTAGGTGGTTCAGCTATCTATCATAGCGTTGGCTCGCTTCTGCTGTGGCTTTCTCCTCGAAAAATGAGCGATACTCGGTGACACCCCCTCGAAGACCGACGGTGCGGTTTATGGTTCCCAATCCGACTGTCTCATATCCTAACTGTTGCACAAAGCATTTACCGTACCCGACGAAGGTCCATTCGTGGCGCGGTCGCCAATGACTCCCTGACGAGGTCCCTCGGGTCTGGCGCCATCACTCCCGACCCACCCCTACCCTGCCCCGCCACGTCCTCCCCCCGCTTGCACGCGTGCCATAGCGTACCCCGAGCGGGGACTCCATTCATACCTCATTCGTCACCCGAGAGAGGCCTTCACGTATCTCGAAAGGGGGCCGATAACGACCCCTTCGACCGTGAACGTGGGGATGATCATCAGTCCGACGACGACGGACGTGTACGCGCCGACGAAGCCGCCGGTGCCGACGTCAGCAGTGGTGAGCACCGTCCTCGCTGCGCTGAAAGCGCCCAATAGTACCATCGTTGCAACGCCGCCGAGAAGCCCCGCGAGAGCGCCATCGAACATGCCGTCCGATATCGTTTCCGCGGTCCACCCGGCGATGATTCCGCCACATATTCCCCACGGCGCGACGGCACCGCTTCCACCGACGCTCCCCGCGAACGCGCTACTGACGGCCGTTATCGCCGCCCCCACATATATCGCTCTGCTAACCATTACGCGTACTGCACTATCGTCGCGTAAATGTCTTTGGCCGGTACGGAATCGCGTTTCTCACGGAAAGAGGGGAACACTCGACCGGGACGGTCAGCGACTCACGAGCTCGTAGGGGTCGGCTCCGTCGGGAAGCGGACTTTCGTATTCGTGATCCGCCGACCGTTCTTCGAACTCCGCACGCGCCTGCCGTCGGAGTTCTTCGTCTTCGAGCAGGTCGACGAGCGTCGCCGCGATGGTCTTCGAGGCGAACTCCATTCCCGCCGTCCCCAAACTCTTCCCGGACGCCACGGCTTGCCAGGAGTGAGCGGGGGTGCCGACGGGCCACGTCGCGGCCCTGAACCGGCCGAGCGGGACGTTCCACGAGACGTCGCCGGAATCCGTCGAGTAGGACCCCGTTTGTCCCTCGTCCGTCGCATCGATGGGCGTGGAGAACATCGCCTCCTCGCGCGCCGCCTCTCGCTCCGATTCGGGGAGTTCTCGGAGGGCTCCCTCCGCGTCGCCGAGCGTTTCGCGGAGTTCGGCTGCGAACGCTTTCTGCTCGTCGTCGAGCGGGAAATCGGCTCGTTTCATGTTCTCCAAAATCGCGTCGGCGAGGGTGTGGTTCGGCAGGACGCCGTACATCCCGGACGTCTTCGTCGCGTCGAGGTCCGTTCGCGTCATCGCCGCGGCCGCTTCGGCGATATCGCGAACCCAGTCGGAAATCCGTTCCACTTCCTCGCGCTCGGGGGCACGCACGAGGTACTCCACGCTCGCCTCGCCGGGAACGACGTTCGCCGCGGAACCGCCGTTCTGGATGACGTAGTGGATGCGCGCGGCGTCGGAGACGTGTTCGCGCATGAACTCCACGCCCATGTTCAGGAGCTGTACCGCATCGAGCGCCGACCGCCCGGATTCGGGGGCGGCCGCGGCGTGCGAGGTCTCCCCGTGGAACGTGAAGTCGAACGCGTCGACGGCGAGACACGACCCCTTCCCGGGCGCGTTGTACCAGCCGGGATGCCACGAGACGACCGCACCCACGTCGTCGAAGGCCCCGTCGCGGACCATGTACACTTTCCCGCCACCGGCCTCCTCCGCCGGCGTGCCGAAGAAGACGACCGACCCTGACAACTCGCCACCTTCGATGGCGCGCTTGACGGCGATTGCACCGCCGAGACTGCCGACGCCGAAGAGGTTGTGTCCGCAGCCGTGCCCCGGCGCACCGGCTTCGATCGGTTCTCGTTCGGCGGTCGCCGCTTGGCTCATTCCCGGCAGGGCGTCGAATTCGCCCATGGTCCCGACGACGGGCTCTTCCTCCCCGTATCGCGCGACGAACGCCGTCTCGATGCCGCCGACGCCGGTCGTCACCTCGAACCCTTCCTCCCGAAGAACCGACCGGAGCCGCTCGCTCGATTCGGACTCCCGGAGCGCGACTTCGGGATTTTCCCAGATGTCGCGGGCGATAGTCCGTAGTCGCTCACGCTCGGCTTCGATGGTGTCGAACAACGCGTCCTTCACCGTCTCCTTTTCGGACTCCCGTTCCCGTACAGTCATGTACTAGCTGTTAACGGACGGTAGCAAAAGGGTTCGCTCACCGGCAGTCGGCGGTCGGAGTCGAGGTGAATCTCGGTCGATCACGCGCCCGTGCGGTCGACCGTTCCGATTCGTACCCACGCGACGGCGGTCACGACCAGTAACCCGACGAGCGGAACGACCAGGAGTCGCATCGCCCGGACGACGCCCATCCCGTCGATGACGAATCCCATCGCCGCGGGAACGCCCGCGATACCGCAGGAGGAGACGACGAGGGCGATGGCGTTGACCGGTGCGCTGTGTTCGGGCGTGCTCTCCGTGGCGTACGCCAGCAACGTCGGATACAGTCCCGAGAGCGCGAGTCCGATACCGAAGATTCCGGCCAGTACCGCGACCCCCGACGCAAACACGAACGTATAGACTGCCGACAGCAGACAGATGCTTCCGAGACCGAAGCTCAGCGGGACGTAGCCGAATCGCTCCGCGAGCGACCCGGCGACGAACCGTCCGGGAATGTAGGCGACCAGCAACACGCTCAGCGAGAGGGTTACCAACGATCCGGGAAGCCGACCTTGGGTGTACGTCGTGAGCCACGTGAACAGCCCGCCCTCGACGCCGGTCGAGAACAGGATACAGACCGCCATCACCAACACCGCGGGCTTGCGACCGATTCGGCGCAACTCCATCAACGTCAGCGGGTCGTCGCCACCGCCGACGGACGGCTTCGGGAGATACCACATGAGCGCGACGACCGGGAGAAACGACGCGCCGAGCGCGTAGTACGCGAACCGCCAGTTCCCGGCCCAGAGCGCGGCGGTTACGGCGAGCGGGCCGAGCGTCGCGCCGACGGCCCACATCATATCGTAGTAGCCGAACAGTCGACCGCGTCTGTGGGGGTACAGGTGGCTCAACAGCGGTCTATCGCTTCCCCGTCCGATGCCCCTGAACGACCCTCGGAGGACCAAGGCGACGAGAAAGAGCCCGAACGACGGGACTAGCCCCATCAGGAGGACGCCGACGCCGGCACCGGCGATTCCGAGCAACAGGAGTATCCGGGTGTCGTACCGCCCGGCGACGGCACCGACGGCCGCGACGAAAATCAGGAATCCGACCGTCCCCGCGGGCGGGACTAGTCCCAACTGCCACTGGGAGGTGCCGAAGTCGTCCCGAATGACGGGGATGATGGCACCCCGCATCTGCAACGCGGCCCCTTCGAGCGCGATGAACCCGAAAATCGCCACCGTCCACCAGCGACGGGTGTCGAAATCCGCGACGGCTTCGTCGTCGGTGACCGTTTCCATACGCTGGCGAGGACGCAGCGTCGGAAATATATTGTGTAGCGTCCGCCGTAATTATCACGTATTTTATCCGCAGATCGACCGCAGCAGGAGGGGGGCGTTCAATCCTCGTACACCTCCAACAGCTCGGTATATCGTTTTCTGATGGTCACGGGGGCGACGCGGGCGACGGTCCCGACTCGCTCCTGTGTCACCGATTCGTTGCAGAGCGTCGCGGCCGCGTACACCGCCGCCGCCGCGAGCGCGACGGGACTCTTCCCGCTGTGTACGTTGTGGCGCTTCGCGGCATCGAGAAGGGCGCGAGCTCGCCGTTCCGACTCGTCGCTCAAATCGAGTTCGGAGGTGAATCGGGGGACGAACTGCGCCGGGTCGGTGGGCGCGATTCCGATGGCCAACTCGCTCGTGATGTAGCGATACGCCCGTTGAATTCGTCGCCGTTCGACTCGACTGACGACCGCGAAATCGTCAAGACTGAGCGGCACATCTCCCTGTCGGGCCGCCGCATAGAGGCTTGCAGTCGCCATCCCTTCGATGGAGCGTCCGGGAAGCAGGTCGTCTTCGAGCGCCCGTCGATAAATGACGCTGGCAGTTTCGGCGTCCGATTTGGAGATGTCGAGGGCCGCTGTCATCCGGGAAATCTCCCCCAGAGCGTGCTTGAGGTTCCGCTCACGGTTCGATTTCGAGCGATATCGCTCGTCCCACGTACGGAGTCGCTGCATCTTCCGCCGCTTTCGATTCGCGAGGGCGTTCCCGTGTGCATCCACGTCCCGTCGGCCGATCGTCGCGCTCAATCCCTTGTCGTGGAGTTGGTACGTCATGGGCGCGCCGACCCGACTGCGTTGCTGGTTCTCCTCGGTGGAGAACGAACGCCACTCGGGGCCGCGGTCGATACGGCTCTCGGAGACGACGAGTCCGCAGTCATCACAGACTATCTCGGCCGCATCGCCCGAGATCGAAATCCGTGCTTCACACTCCGGACACTCGCGAGTGCCGGTGTCGACGCTCCGCTCTTCGCGGTTCTCGTGATCCGTTTCGGTTTGTCGGTCCGTGGATCGTGTTCGCTGTTCCATTGTACGACTCCGTCCGCGTCCTCGGTCCCGCTATGACTGTGTGTGGCATACACGATAGTCGAATCGATGATTTTCAAAAAGTAAGAATGGCGTCGAGAGACCGTCGAAACGACCGTTCACGCACGGCTCGGGGGCGTATTCCGAACGCCAGGCTAACGCGACAGTGGACACGGTTCCCAAATGACCGACGGCCGGTTACTCGTAGTACGGTTTCCGTTCGACGACCTCGGCGAAGGCGACGTTCGCCGCGACGTTGGTGATTTCGACGGTGACGCGGTCGCGCTTTTCCGTGTCGGGAACGATGAGCACGTAGCCGCGGTCGATGCGGGCGATTCCGTCGCCTTGGTCGCCGATACCTTCTATCTCTACCGTGTGGCGATCCCCCTCCTCGACCGGCGGTTCCTGTTGTGGTTGCCGTGTCTGTTCCGGTTGTCGTGTTTGTTGTGGCTGTTTTTCCTGCGGGGAGGAAGCCGTCGATTCCTCCGTCTCCGCGTCGGGACGGTCGACCGGTCCGAGTACGGCGATCCGATACGCCTCACCGCGTTCGACGTCACCCTTCGTAATCTCCCGCTCGGGGATGGTAATCGTGTACGAATCGCCGTCTTCGTTCACCGTCGCACTAAATACGCTAAGTAATTCGTCGGGAATATCCATAGAAACTCTCTTTCAGTATACCGTTATACGAACAGAACCTTGACTCCACCGATATCGGTAGCTGTTCCGCCTCGTTCCGGCCGAAACCTGACAGGGGCGTGGGTAGTTGTGGCAAAATGTGGCGTGGTCACTTCCTTCATACCAGGGGACTACGTCAGGACGTAGCAATGAGTACGGTATCACAGCGAGAAAAATCGGCCGAACTCGTACACGTCTCTACCCGTGTACTGATGACCTCACGAACTGCCCTTTGTGCCAACTGTGGGATAGAAGTGAAACTCGACCAGCGCCACAAGTACGTCTCCGCTTCCCGTCCAGAAGCGGACGAGGACGACCGCTTCGAAGAATCGGTGCTGTGCGGTGCCGACTGTGTTGCCGATTTCGTCTAATATCGCCACTTTAGCCACAAATGGCGTCCGTTCTCACCGAACATGTTCCGTCGTCCGGTGCCACGAGTGCTCGATACGGGAACCCTTATTGTATTGGATGACGAAGCACAGAGGTCATGTCACTCTCTGCTGCGGTGCGGCAGTGGTTAGCTGACGAGAACGGCCTTATTTACGAATGTCGGAACTGTGGAACGACGCTGGACCCTTCGGACCAAATCTGTCCCGTCTGTGGATCGTCCGAAATCGTCGAATTCGACGTCTCGTAATCGTCCGATTCGGTATCTCGACCCGTTTCGTGTGCCCATTAACCCTGCGAAACGTCCGATAACACGTCCGCCCTCGCTCACGGCGATTCCGGCGGTGGACGGGACGACCTCGGCAGGAGACCGACCGAAGCAGTTACTGCGTTTAACTCCGGGAACACATCCCATCAGCCTGACCGTTCTTCGAATCGTTTTCGTCACCTGTCTCCGGTCCGTCACACCGACTCGCTCCATTCGATCCGTAACCCATGGTGGCAACGCGTGGCTAACATGTTGGAAGTAATTTTTCTGCCTCAATTATTATGTCGCTCGATCCCGAGTCGCTATTTGCAGGCGCTCATGACACAAGATCATACTCTGGAGAGCACGGATGAAGTCGGGGACGCGAATAGTACAGGGACGGTTACGGGAAGAAATCAAGGGTTGGCGGCGGGAGATAGCTCGCCGACTCGACGGCGGTTCGTCGGCGGGTTGGCGTCGCTCGTCGCGGCGTCGACGTTTTCGCTCACCGTCGCCGACGAAACGGCCGCGCAGGTAACCGATGGCGACGATGGACCGACACAACGACTCCGTTCCCCGGATCGTTCCGTCGAGGTGACGGTGAGCGTCGCGGACGGCGTGCCGAGGTACAGCGTCGCCTACGACGGAACGACCGTCGTGGACGACGCGGGGTTGGGCTTCGAGTTCCGGAACCAACCCGACTTCGTCGAGGGACTCACCGTCACCGGTAGCGAACGGTCCACGACGGACGAGACGTGGACACCGGTATGGGACCAGTACGACGAAATCCGGGAACACTACGAGGAGTTGCGCCTCGGTTTGGCCGAGTCCGGCGAGGACGGACGTGCGCTGACGCTGGAAATCCGCGCCTTCGACGACGGCGTCGGGTTCCGATACGTCTTCCCGGAGGAGGGTGGCTTCGGCGACTTCGTCGTGAGCGCAGAGCGCACCGAGTTCGCCTTCGCGGACGATTACGACGCGTGGTGGATTCCCAACGACTTCAACAGCTACGAGTACACGTACAACGAGACGCCGCTGAGCGACATCGGAGCCGAGAGTTCCTTCGGCGGTGCGCACACGCCCATCACGATGCGGGCGGCCGACGACCTGTACGTGAGCGTCCACGAGGCGGATCTCGTCGACTACGCGGGGATGACCGTCGAACCCACTTCGGAGGGGGGTACGACCTTCGAGGCCGCGCTGGCACCCCTTCCCGACGGGACGAAAGTGTCGGCTTCGGCCCCGCATCGGTCGCCGTGGCGGACGATTCAACTCGGCGAACGCCCCGGCGACCTCGTCGAGTCGAACCTGATCGTCAACCTCAACGAGGAGTACGACCCCGACGAGTTCCCGCAAGGCGTCGATTGGATAGAGCCACAGAAGTTCGTCGGCGTGTGGTGGTTGATGATAACCGGTCGCGCCCAGTGGGAGTATCAGGGCATGCAGACCGGCAATCACGGCGCCCAGACCGGCCGGGTGAAACAGTACATGGACTTCGCGAGCGAACACGACATCTCCGGCGTCCTCGTCGAGGGGTGGAACGAAGGCTGGTCGAGCTATCCCGACGGCGGCGGCGGGTCGTTCGACTTCACCGAACCGTACCCGGACTTCGACCTGCGGGAGGTGACGAGTTACGGGCCGAGCCTCGACCCGCCGACGCAGATGACGATGCACAACGAGACCGCGGGCGGGTTCGAGAACTACGAGTCCCAACTGGACGAGGCGTTCCCGCTGTACGACGACCTCGGGATTCACACGGTCAAGAACGGGTACGTCAACGACGACGGCGACCTCGCCGGCGAGGGACACAACCACCACAATCAGGTGCTGGTAAACCACCACCATCTCGTCGCTCGCACGGCCGCGGCCAACCGACAGATGTTGGAGATGCACGAGCCGATTCACCCCACGGGGCGTCGACGCACCTATCCCAACCTGATGACACGCGAGGGCGTGTACGGACAGGAGTACGACTCCTTCGGCGAGGTTCCGCCGTCCCACCACGTCACGTTCCCGTTCACGCGGATGCTCGGCGGTCCCGTCGAGTTCACGCCCGGAATCTTCGACATGGACTCCGGGTCGGGCGGCATCGAGACGACGCGAGCGAAACAACTCGCGATGTACCCGACGTACTTCAGCGGCCTCCAGATGGTCGCTGACCTCCCGAGTTCCTATCTGGCCGACCAGCCGCCTACCGTCTCCGTCGGCGACGTCGCACAGGCCGAGTTCGGGGACGACGACGGCTTCGGCGCGGCGTCGAGTTGGACCAACGCCCAAGGCGAGCGGTACGTCGAGGTGGACCCCAACAGCGCAGCCCCCGGTTCGACGGTGACGTGGACGCTCGAAGACGTCGCGGCGGGCGAGCACGACCTGCACCTGCGGTACGCCAGCGATGCGGAGAACAACGCTGTACCCGCCGACCAGCCACGAACTGCCACCATCACCGTCGACGGCTCGCCCGCCGCACAGGTCACGTTCCCGACGACGGACTACTGGGACGTCTGGGATTCCGTCTCGGCGACCGTGACGCTCGAAGACGACGCCGAGACGGTCGGCGTCCTGCTCTCCGAGGACGACAGCGGCGGGTTCAACCTCGATTCAGTCGCGCTCACCGACACCGGCGAACCGATGCCGGAACCGGAAACCGCGCCGATTCGCGGTCCGACCATCGACGCCTTCCAGTTCATCGAGGACGTCCCCGCGGCGGGGTGGGACGACACCCGCGTCCTCGATTCCGCCATCGGCGACCACATGGTCACGGCACGAAAGAAGGACGACGTCTGGTACGTCGGTGCGATGACCGACGAGGGCGGTCGCGCGCTCGACATCGACCTCGGATTCCTCAGCCCCCGGCCGGAGCGGGGGAGAAACCGTGGAAATGGAAGGAAGCACGGAAAAGGCGGACGGCGCGGAGAGGGAGGACGACACGGACGCGACGACTGCCACCGGCCGAGGGGACCGAAGTACGTCGCCGAACTATACTCGGACGGCATCGACGCGAGTTTTGACGGGAACCTCGAACCGGTCCGCATCGACGAGGCCATCGTAACGCCGGACACGACGCTCGTGGCCTCGATGGTCGGAAGCGGCGGCACCGCCGTCCGGATTCGTCCCGCTCGCGGCCGGGAAATTCACGACTTGCCCACGTACGAACGACCCGAACAGGACGTCGAGGTTGCCGTCAACGACGAGACGTTCATCCGGGAGCCGTTCATCACTGCGACTGGATCGAACGACGGTGACTACATCGGCGGTACCACGGCCGAAGTGGTCATCGACGGCGAAATTCGAACCGTATCGAACGTCCGGTTCCCGCCCAACACCGCGGACGCGACCGACGAGTTCGCCTTCGCCCTCGACGAACCGGGAACCTACGAAGTAACGGTTCGGACGACGGACGGGGACACCCTGGCGACGGAAACCGTGAGGGTCACGCCGCCGGAAACCGTCGCCGTCATCGACGACGCGACCGGCGACGACGACGGTCCCGGCGCGTACACCTATCCGACCGCCGACGCGTACCGCGACGGAGCGTTCGACTTGTCGTCGGTTTCGGTCGCACGGACGCCCAGTCTGGCCCGGTTCACGTTCGAGGTCGAGACCCTCTACGACGTGTGGGGCGGCCGGTTCTCGCCGCACATGTTCGTCCTGTGGGTGCGCGACCCCGACATGAGCGGGGGAACGGCCGAGAACCTCGACGACCTCGGGGCGAACGTCTCCTTCGAGCGGCCATGGCACTACCGCCTGCACATCACCGGGTGGGCGATGGGTGCGGTCGACGCGGGCGGTTCCGCATTGACCGACGAGAACGGGAACGCCGTCTCCCTCCGTCCCAGCGTCGACTTCGATGCCGGGACGGTCACGCTGGACATCGCTCACGACGCCTTCGGCGGTTCCGACCTCGAAAACCTGGAAATCGTCGCCGGCGTCGGCTCCGAAGAGTACGGCAAGTTCAGGCCCGTTCTCGCAGAGGCCGGCGGCCACCGGTTCGGCGGGGCAAAGGCCGATGCCATCGACCGAGCGCCGCTGCTCATCGACGTGATCACACCCGAGGACGTTTCACAGGGGACGGTGCTCGACTACTCCGCGGACGCGCTGGCGGCGGTGCCGTACGTGTCGCTCGAATAGGGAAAATCGGCTCTCGTCGTCGTTCATGCTCCGCTCTTCTTTTTTCGGCATCACCCCCACGTCCACCGCGAATCGAGGACGAACCGATAGACGCCACTGATCGCGATTGCGACGGCGTTGGCGAGTAGATAGAGAACGTCTCCCGAGTTCACGAGGACGTAGAGGATACCGAGTTGAATCGGAATCGCCGTTCCGCGCACGACGTTCGTTTTGAGCAATCCGGAGAGATAGTCGCTCCTCGTGGCGTTTCGAGTCGCTCGGAACGTCCACGCGTTGTTGAGCGTGTACTGGAACAGGATCGTGATTTCGATGGCGATCAGCGCGCCGAGCAGGTAGTTGAGCCCGGCTTTGTCGACGAACGTCCACAGCAGGACGAGTTGAACGCCTGCGGCGATGCTCCCGACGACGACGAACCGCCGTAACTGCGGTAGCGTGCCGCGTCGGAGGTCACGAAGGAACTCCCGAACCATCCCTTCATATCTGAGGGGGCGGGCGGTGTATCCCTGTCGTTTCTCCTCGGACCCGTCCGTGCAATCGACGAAAGAGTGGGTATCTCGGCGGGCCGGTTCGATGGTCGTTTCCTGACAATAACGTTAAGCTCCATCGACGGAACTGGTTTATTATGTCACGGATTTCGGATGCACAAAAGCGACGGCTCCGTGCCGCGTTCGACCGGCAACTGGACGTCGGACTGCATCACGGTGCCCAACTGGCGGTGTACGTGGACGGGGAACTCGCGGTAAATTTCGCCGGCGGTTCGACCACCCCCGATGGCGAACCGACGACGACGGAAACCCCGCACATCGTCTTCTCGTGTACGAAACCCTACGTGGGAGTCGGGTTACACCAACTCGTCGAACGGGGCGAGGCGGGCTACGACGACCCCGTCGTCGACCACTGGCCCGAATTCGCCGACGAGGGGTGCGAAAAGGCCGATATCACCCTTCGACACGTCCTCAGCCACACCGCCGGCATCCCGTACGGGGAGTTCGACGAACGGGCCGATAAGTGGGGGGACTGGGACGCCGTCGTGCAGGCGATGGAGGACATCGAACCCGTCTTTCCGCCGGGTGAGAAACCGGCGTATCACGCGTTTAACTACGGTTGGGTGGTCGGCGAACTCATCCGCCGAATCAGCGGCCACCCCGTCGAAGAGTACGTCGCTCGAAACGTGTTCGAGCCCCTCGGTATGGACGACACCTCCATCGGCCTCGACGAAGACGAGGCGGACGACGTCGCCACCCTTACCGGGTTCAACGTGTTCGACCGGTGCCGTGACCCGGGCGAAGGGTTGGGCATTCCGGCGAGCGAATCGGCCGAGACGTTCAATTCGGAGGCCGTCCATCGGGCGGTGATTCCGGCGGCAAACGGTATCGGAACGGCGCGGGACATGGCACGGTTCTACGCGTGTATCGCGAACGGGGGCGAACTCGACGGAACCCGGGTTCTCACGGAGGGGACGGTGGAGACGGCGACTCGAACGCACGCCGAAACCGAGTCCGACGGGACGCTTTCACGCCCGGCACGGTACGCGCTCGGCTTCTGGACCGGCGGCTTGGCCAACGACATGTTCGGTACCGTCAGCACCGAGCGGACCTTCGGACACGCCGGACTCGGGAGCATCTTCGGATGGGGCGACCCGGACCTGAATATCGGCTTCGCCTACGTGACCAACGGCATTCGCGAGGAGTCGTACGAGCACGCCGCGCGGGTGAACGCGCTGTCCGACGCCGTGCGGTTGCTGGTTCGACGATAAGCGGCGTCGGTCCGTCTCACGGATACGAACTCGCTTCGTATCGGTTGGTCGCTGTCCGGCGGTCGATCACGACCATACCTCAGTTAGAATACAAAAATTAAATAACTCATATAATCGACCAAAGGATTTGTGATGGTTCCCTCCTATGCTCCGCCCATGACCGACTCGCACGACGAACTCCTACAACAGGTGAACGAAATGCAGGCTGCACGCGGTC
Source organism: Haladaptatus sp. CMAA 1909 (assembly GCF_043952005.1). Taxonomy (NCBI): domain Archaea; kingdom Methanobacteriati; phylum Methanobacteriota; class Halobacteria; order Halobacteriales; family Haladaptataceae; genus Haladaptatus; species Haladaptatus sp. CMAA 1909. Next base: position 857,365 of record NZ_JBIOAV010000002.1, read on the forward strand.
TTGACCCCGACACACGGAAGATAATCGGCGTTCTCAGCGAAACGATCGACACGCTCGGCCAGGAGATAGAGGAGCTTCAACAGCGTGTCGCGGAGTTGGAAGAGCAAGCCGAGAATAGCGATACTCCCGGCGACGGTGCCGACGGCGACGAACGAAAGCACGCCTGGTATTCGGAGCGTTGACTTCGAACTCCGTCTTTCGTTCTATCTCGCCGTCCTGATCCATCCGGTCGTCCCAGATCGTTCGTCACGCCGATTCCCGCCAACTCCAAGTGGGATTCCATCCGAGTACCTCGCGCGCTTTCCCGGTATCGACCAGCGACGCGTACTCGCCGTCGCCGAGCGAATCACGAACTTCGGTATCGGGGAAGACCTCCCTCACGAGTTCACGGGTCGGCGTTTCGGCGCTGGTGTCCGGCGCCGACACCCAGAAACGCTCGTGGCCCCGGAGGTCCGACTCGACCGCCAATCGAACGAGTTCGACCGCGTCCGACAGGTGAACGTACGTGAACAGCGTGTTTCGCTGCGTGTGAAAATCGTCGGCGTTTCGCATCCCTTCGAGGGTTCGGTCGGCCTCCACGAACGTCTCGCGCGCCAGGTTATCGTCGACTACCCACGGGAACCGTAACGAGAGTATCGTCCGTGGCCGGTTTTCGACGCGGCGCGCGAACGCGTCGGCGGCGATTTCGAGCGTCTGCTTTCCCAACCCGTACGGGTTCGACGGCGTCAAACGGTGGTCTTCGTCGAGCGGGAGGTAGTCGACGGTGATCCGCTCGGGTTCGAATCCGCCACCGACCGCGCTGAAACTCGACGCCAGAACCACCGTGTCGATTCCGAGCGCCCCCGCCGCCTCGAGAACGTGATAGCTGGACATGACGTTGCTCTCGTACGTCCGATAGCCCGGCGTTTCGTCCGGCGTCGGAATCATTCCCAAGTGGACGACGGCGTCGGCGTCGCTTTTTCCGAGCGAACTGTACACGGTCCCCGCATCGACCAAGTCCGTTCGAAGATAGACGTCAGAGAGATTCTCGTCGCGCTTGCCCCGCGAGAGGTTCACGGTTCGATAGCCTTCCTCGTTCAAGTGCGCCAATACCCCGCGTCCGACCCGGCCGCTTCCGCCGGTAACGACGACTGTCTCGCTCACGTTCGGTCTTCTCGTTCCGCCCGTAAAATACCCGCCGCGAGTCGTTCCACGTTCGGCGTCTTCGATGCCGACCAATGGCCGTGTCTGCCCGTGAGTCGCTCGTGCAACACCGGTTCGGTCTTCGGGTCAGTCGGTCTCCCGGTCCCCCGCTCGCACGGCAACCTCCGTGGTGTCGAAATCGACGTCCCCCGTCACTTCGAGGAGGTCCGGCGACATCTCGAATCCCTCGCGTTCGAACCGCTCTTTGACCGCTTGAAAGTACGCCGACCGAACGGAGAGATATTTCTCCCGGCTCGGACTCGAAATCCAAAACCGGGAGATCATGTCGATTCCGGCCGCTGTGACGCCATCCACTATCACCGTCGGTTCGGGATCCGTGAGAATTCGTGGGTTCGCTTGCGCTTCCTCGAGCAGGATCGTCCGCATGGCATCGATATCACCGTCGTACATGACGCTGAACGGATGGTCGATTCGAAGCCGGTCCTTGATGTCGTGGTTCGTCACTACGGTGTTGGCGAGCGTCGAGTTCGGAACGGTGATGAGTTCGTTCCGGAACGTTCGTACTCGCGTCGCACGAAAGCTGATGTCCTGGATGATTCCCTCGCTGCCGGTTTCCGCGCCGTCGGTTTCCTCGACGCTGCTTTCGCCCTTCCATTCGATCCAATCACCGATGTTGAACTTCGGGTCGGTGATCATGAACAGGCCCCCGACGACGTTGTTGAGAATATCGCGGGACGCGAAACCGATGGCGAGGGTCAACGCGGCGGCGAACCCACCCGTCACCGTCAAGAGGGATTCCAACCGGGCGAAGAACAGTCCGAGAACGAACGCGACGAAGTAACTGACGACGCGAGCGGTTCTGATCGCGGGTCGGCGGACGGTGAGGCTGACGCGTTCGTTGTTTAGAAGCCGCTCGATGAGCGGAATCGCCGCGACCCGTGCGAGGAGGGAGACAAGGACGAACGTCACTGCGAACACGAGGAGTTTGTAGAGAAACGTTTGGTAGCGAGCGGCGATATCGGGCTCGGACGCTTGCAACGCGAGAAGAGTAACGCCGCTGGGGAGCGTCGAACACATACGAACTGATACTGGCCACCGAAACTTCAGTATTTCTTCACTTTCTTTCGGTAGCCGCGTGGACAAATTCCTCGGTCGGTTCGACCGAAAGCGCGCGACTGTCGTACTCGTACGGTCACCTCGGTGACGCTTCGCCACGGTCCTGTAGTCCCGTGGCCACAATTCCTATACCGTTCGATTGCCCTCTCCGATACACTAACCCCATTCTTCAATGAGTAATATCGAACGCGACGATGACGAATATACGGGAAGCATGGAGTATCTCCTCGAAAAATCGTACGAACTCTTCGAGACTACGCTGTTCAGGGGGGACCGAAAAGTGGCCCTCGTCCTCACTACCGCCGTCTTCATCGGTTCCACGTACCTCCTGACGCACCGATATCCCGCGTACGGTGCGGGACTCTTCCTCAAAATCTCCGAAACCATCGTGAGTGGAAACTACGCGTTTCCCGCCCGAGTGGCGGGGTACACGCGAAACGGCGTTCCGTTCGCGTATCCACCGCTGGCCTTCTACGTCAACGCCGTCCTCCTCGACCTCGGCGTGAGTCCGCTCCGAATCGCGCGCGTGCTTCCGGCGATGGTGACGTCCATCGCCTTCGTTCCCTACTTCTACCTCGCCCGCGAGTTCCTTCCCTCGTCGGGGAAGGCCGGTGTCGCCGCGATCATCGCCGCCGTCACCCCGATGCTCCTGCAGTGGCACCTTTCTGCCGGCGGTATCGTCCGCGCGCCAGCGTTTTTCCTCCTCCTCTTCGGCCTGTACGTCGGCGTTCGGCTGTTCCGCTATCGGACCCATCTGTCGCTTACCGTCGCGCCCGTCCTCTTCGGGTTGCTGTTGCTTACGCACCCGACGTACTCCACGTTTTTCGCGGCCAGTTACGTCCTCTTTTTCCTCCGTGAGCAGCGGTCGCTCGACGGTCTCGGACGCGGACTCGTCGTCGCCGGAGGCGGACTGCTGATCGCGAGCCCATGGATACTGCGCGTCGTCTCGACGCACGGCCTCGACGTTTTCACGTCGGCGGCGGGGACGCACGGCGGCCTCGGAGCGGGAGTGACCGTCTTCTTGGACCGACTCGGGGACCCGTTCGTCGCGACGCCCGCCACTGTCGTCTGGTACGTCTTGCTCCTTCTGGGCATCTACGCCTTCGTCCGGCGGGAACGGTACTTCCTTCCGCTCTGGTTCGTGGCTTCGGTCTTCCTGATGGACGAGATTCGGTTCGCGTTCATCCCCGGTGTGATGATACTCACCATCGGACTGACGGACGTGTTGCCCACCATTTACGCCCGCCTCTCCGGTTCCGGTTCGAAACGAACTGCCACCTCGCAGATAGCCATTACCGCCGTCGTCCTCTGTTTGCTCGTCAGTCTCGGCGGCCTGTTCGTCGCGGGGCAGTCGGTCACGAACCACGACGCGATGCCGGCGTTCATCGACCGAGAGGATACGACCGCGATGTCGTGGGTTCAGGCGGAGACGCCGTCCGACGCGGAGTTCGTCGTCGTCGGCGACGCCGCGGAGTGGTTCCCGTACTTCACCGACCGGACGATTCTCGTCGGGCCGTGGGGCGTCGAATGGAGGACGCCGACGGCCTACCAGCGCCAGATGGACGCCTACAAGGGCATTTCGGGCTGCGACACCGCACGCTGTTTGACCCACACGATCCGCTCGCACGGGTATCGACCGTCGTACCTCTACATCCCGAAAGGGGAGTACACGGTGCGGGGTATCTCCACCGTTCAATCGGATCGCATGCGCCGGTCGCTCGAACGGAGTAACCGGTACGAAATCTCGTACGAGAATCCGGGCGTGCTGGTCGTTCGGGTTCGCGCGCCGGAGTGACTCGCGTCGCAGTCGATCACATCCACTCGACTTCCTATCACGTGAGCTAGAGGTAACACTACTCACTGATCCGTAAAATCATCTCCATCGGGCACAGTCTTTATCGTGCGACTCGACCAATCGCCCTTCTACGAATGGCTCCCCGGATGACTCGTCGTCATTTCCTCCGAGTAGGCGCAACCTCGTCCTCGGTCGGCCTCGCCGGCTGCAACACGTTGTCGACGTCGCCGGCCGACGGTTCGAAACGAACACAGGCCGTCGACAGGTCGCGCGAACTGGCGTCGAATCGGGAACCAGTGGACGTCCGCGGGGCCATCTACATCCCGACGCGGGCGTTCAACCGGTTCCAGATGTGGCGCGAGTACGACCCGGAGGTCATCGAACGCGATCTCGGCTACGCCGCCGATTTGAACCTCAACGCCATCAGAACGTGGCTGAGCTACGAGTTCTGGCTCGAAGACAGCACCGCACACGAGGAGCGACTGGAACACTTCCTCGAAACCGCGGACTCGTACGGAATCCAGGTCCTCCTCGGGTTGTTCGACAGTATCGGCGAAGAGCCGACCTTCGAGAACCTGCACGGCTCCGACCTTTTCACCGCCGTTCAGACGTTCTCTCCGTCGACGAGAACGATGCTCGACAAACAGCTCTGGGATGCGCCCCGAAACTTCATCCGGTGGTTCATGCGTCGATACCGAAACGACGAACGGTTGCTCGCCATCGAACTCTCGAACGAACCGGGGTGGAAGCGGTCGTCCCGAAAGTTCGTCGAGGCGATGGCGAAGGTGCTGACGCTCTATCGCGGTTCGAGACCCCTCACGATGGGATCGACGAGTCTCTCGAACAACACCCAATACCTCGACTGGGGGTTGGACATCCTCCAGTTCCACTACAACTTCGTCCAGACTCCGGCGCTGTTCCGGCGCGTACTCGAACAGGCGGCGCTCACGAAATCCAGACAGGGAAAGCAAGTGTGGCTCTCCGAGTGGCAGCGGGTCCGTCCGGGCGAGGGTTTCTTCGCGGACGTGACCGGCGACGCCCGCTATCCGGACTACTCGTCGCTCGCCCCGCTCATTCACGAGGCGAACATCGGGAACTTCTTCTGGTCGCTCATGCTGCGCCCGGCTTCCGAACTCCACTTCCGCAAACAGGGCGTGGTGAACGGCCTCTTTCACGAGGACGGTGCCGTCTGGAGTCTCGACGACGCCCGTTCCCTCAAAGCGATGTCCGGCGACCCGGACTACGACGGGACCGAACGCAAGGAGTACCCGGATTGGATGGCCGAGATGGAGGGTTCCACGATTTCGCGGACCGGTCCCCGTCCGAGATAACTCGCGCCGGTCTCTCGACGCTGTCCGTGCTGTTACGGAGATACGAGGAGAAAGCCCCGTCCTTTAGGGCGGGGATGGATCCGACAATCGACTACACAATCCACCGTCGATAGCATAGCCGATATTGGTTAGTTTTAACCCACTACAACTCTATTACACATGTAATGGTCACGGTGACAGTAACCGCGAAATTCCATCAACCAACACGGTCACGGCGGCAAGAATGGCAAGACGCCATGCTTGTCTACCGTGATACTAAGCAACAGTTGGTTAACGGATGGGACTCCGGCAAACTCGGCATGTCCGTGACCACAGCCAGCATTGACAACGGATTGTACTCGGCGGTTCAGAACCAAGCCATTCGAGAGGCAAAGGCCGAGTACAAGCGTGACGGGTGGATGGACTACACCGCCGCCCAACCGTTCGCTACGAATAACCAGAATTGGACGCTCGAAACGACTGATAACGGGTCGGTTGTAGTTGGCTTTCCCTGCATTTCGCAGTGGTGGCATACGCCGATTTGTGTCCATGACGAGATTCAAGAACCCATCGAGCGAATTCTCGACGGCGAAGCGAAGAAATCTCGTCTACAGGTCTACCGCCGTGGCGACGACTAGTTCTGCTCATTCACCGTCGAATACGATACTGTACCTGACGGTGAAACGCCGATAGGCGTTGATATTGGCGAGAGGCACATTCTCGCCGTCCACGCCCTCGGGACGGACGAATCAATGCTGGTCTCGGGAAAAGAGGCGCGATACGTCAGACGGAAATATCGTTCCCTTCGTGATTCGCTATCAGAAGCGGGAGCACTTCGTGCTCGCAACCACGTTGGTAATAAAGAACACCGCCGTATCCGCGACCTCAATCATACCCTCTCACGTCGGCTCATCGACTTTGCCAAGCAATTCGAGAATCCAGTGATTCGAATTGAAACACTCGAAGGAATCCGCGACCGTACCGGATGGTCGGGTATCCATTCGTGGCACTTCCACCAGCTTCAGACGTTCATCACCTACAAGGCTGAACAGGCCGGTATCCGCGTAGAAACGGTTGACCCGGCCTACACCAGTCAGAACTGTTCTTCATGTGGTGAACGCGGGTCACGGAACCACGACCATTTCAGATGTTCGTCGTGTGGCTACGAACGTCACGCTGATTTGAACGCGGCGGCGAACATCGGAAAACGAGAGGGGGAACCATGCACAACCTAACGCTTCGGGCGAGGCGAATTGTGCTCCCTTGCTGGTTGAACAGCCAGCCGTCTTTGACGTTCACAAGACCATGGGTCTTGTGCAGCCCATCAGAATCTTCGATTCTGAGGACGCCCATAGTTGATGGGGAGGAAGGCCGCTTTGACACGGCTCTACGCGCTGTAACGCACACCGTCGGTCATAATTCGGTGGCTACCGTTGACGTTCCACGCGAAAGCGTCCTTGAGAACCGAGGAAACGCGCAACCTCAATATCCTCTTTGAGGAATCCTCGCGCTTTAGCGCG
>NZ_JBIOAV010000003.1:0-599654 GCF_043952005.1 Haladaptatus sp. CMAA 1909
ATGGTACGATTTCTATCATAGATTGCGACTTCTATCACCGCTATCCAAACAGCAGCTGCGGAGGGCCGATTACAGCACCAGCGCCGTGCCAGCGCATCGATATTCGACGGACTCGAATCAGTTACGATTCAACAAAAAATCACGATGCGATCTACACATATGATGCAACGATGTACGACGGCACGCCGGCGAATCTCGAATATTTGCGACTCGAAGACGTGCAGGTCACCAACGACCACGATTCGGAGTACGCGATCTACATCGGACAGGAGCCAGATGAATGGAGACAATCGTCCGGTGTGTTAGGTGGGAGTAGCCCACAGACGAACTCAAGTTATATCGAAGGTTAGATGACCATTAATGATAATCCCACATCGCCGAATACAACGCCACCATTGCCGAGTCCACCGACACTCGGAGAGATACCAATGGAGGATGCACAGCTCGTCCGTATTGACAATACGGGTAATAACTCACCATCGTCGTACGAAATTACGGCGGGTGAGTACGTCCTTCCGACAGGTAATGACGATGCAACGATAGCCACAGGGTGGGGGCCAGATGGTGGACCAACTCGGCCGCCAAATTCGGAGGTTGCTACTGGGACAGTTCCGGCTGGGGAGGTGTTTGCTTTTTATGTAACTGGTGGCATTGTCTCGACGGAATCAGATGGGCTAGCGACCTGGACGGTCGATGGGGAACCGTACGAGCCGGGTACTGAGGGAGTACTCGTGACGAACACTCTCTCAAGTAACCAGGAAAGCAGAAATCAGTGGCAGCAGGCTGATTCGGTCGGGCACCGACTAACATCGCCATCGCGAAGCCGCTGTCATTCAATGGCAGCCACCCATGTCACATCCGCCTTCGGAACGTTGACGATGGCAATTTCGAGTACAAACTCGAAGAATGGCCATATCTCGATGGCTTGCATACCAGCGAGACGTTCTCTACACTCGCCACGACACCAGGTGAACGAGAGTTACAACTGGGTGATGGATCTTCGTGCCGAGTGAAAGCAGGAACAGTCGACGTTAACCAGAACTTCGACTCTGTGTCGCTTGACAATTTCTTTGGGTCGGAGACACCAATTGTGTTGGCACAAGCCCAGACGTTCGATGGGTCCGATCCGATCGTGACCCGGGTACGGAACGTCTCGAATGTGTCGTTCGATGTGCGCGTCCAAGAGGAGGAAGCTGCGGAATCGCACGTGCCTGAAACAGTCGGCTACATTGCGCTCGAGCAAGCAACGGGTACACTCTACGGTACGCCGTTCGAGGTCCGACAGACCGACACAACGGTCAACGAGAACTGGACACGTCTCACGTTCGACCACAAATATACGCAACCACAATTCATCAGTAGCATGCAGACGTTCAACGGTCCCGATACGGCAAATCTCCGTTATCGGAATCTCACAAGCACTGGCGTCGAGGTCAAAGTGGAAGAAGAGCAAAGCACCGACACCGAGACGAGTCACACTAACGAACGTATCGGGTACGCTGTCTTTGCGGACTCCGTGTAAGAGTCGACATGGCGTTCATCAAAGCTTCGAAAGGGACGTGAACGTTGGTAATTCGTTTCGGGCGTACGTCCTTTCCTCCAACGAGAGAAACGAGTAAGCAAAGGTAGTGTGAACGAGTGTCTCTTGTGACACCATGACAGCATCGACTACCTCTGGTTGCTCTTGCAAGAATTATATTGTTGTAAGAACGAAGGAGTTCAAATACACTCACCATCCAATCGCAGACAGATCGCACTCGACAGTAGTCGACCGTTGTGTTCGATGGTGGTGTGGGTGAAACTTTTGTCCCTCTGATTGGAGTGATGCGGCACACGGAGGGTTCGCCGAACCTCCCATATTATGGGATTGAAATTACTCCTTCCAGTGTGCGCGAACCCATCCACGTAGGTTGGGGTGGTTCCACTCGACGCGAATGCTCTTTTCTTCGATTTTTGTGGTTGCGTCGATCTTGGGAGTAGCGAGATACCCATCAACGTACGCCACTCCAGAAACTGAAACAAATGGTTCCGCCGTTAATGCGAATGGACTCTAATTCTGGAGATTTGGAGTTAAGACGACTCATCGCCCGAGGCTACGTTCGGACGACCACCGATTCAAATGTCAGATCACATGATTCGAGCGACGTTCGTACGGACTTCTGACTATCAGCGGACGAAGGAACACGCAAGCTTCTCTAAGACTGCTACTTCCATAATAGTCATGCGGACCGAACGAAACTAGCAATCGTCGTGAAATCCTTGTCGACTCCAGGGAAGACTCCGAACGTTCAACCGTTATTAGTTTGAACACTGGGTCGAAAGCACAATTTGAGCAAAACTATCCGAAGAATGGGTGAAAATCCATGTCTTGAAATACTGAAATACGAATAGTTTATGTATAAAAGGTTGCGAGACAATAAACACCAACAGAACATCTACTGGGTATTGCATTTAAATACCTTCACCGGTGACTCAGTTCGACAAAGCAGTTTATCGGGAATATTTGCAAAAATTTGTCTATTCAGTTTAAAGATAGCCAATTATATATTTGTATTTATCATATGTGGAATAATTATCGACTGGTTTCCAAAGAGAATATATATTACACTACTGTAGCAATAAAACATATTGACCATTGAATTCTCAGACCAGGATGATGATTCAGTCCGCGTATTAGCTCTCAACAAGCGAACGTGGCACCACTCTAAGTCGGGGGGTGCAGAATTGAATTTAGAGCGAAGTTTAAAGGGACTTGCTGAGAAGGGTCACGAAATTCACTTGCTCACGGGTTCTGACGAAAATAGACCGAAGAAAGACATTGACCAGTCTGTTCATATTAAGAGAATTGGAATCAACCATCGGTTTTCATCTCCGTGGGACGTGGTCGTAGCTTATTTAACAATCTCGATTTATTTCTATTGGTGGGTTTACCGGCTCTCACCAGATATAATCTATGCGGTAAACTCACCTCTTCCGTGGCCAGTGATTACACGACGGAAGAAAATAACAATATTTCACCATATAGCTATCGATTCATTTTACGAGACTCATCCGTTTCCACAAAATGTACTTGGGTCACTCACACAGTGGATAGGTGTCTATCGAGAGCGAGCTAATCCCTCTGTCAGTGTCAGCCCTAGTACGACAAAGGAACTCGTTTCTAGAGGTCACAAGCCTGAGACGATTTACGAGATTAAGAATGGACTGGATCTAAAAAAGTTTTCACCAGGCAATAAATCCGCAAAGCCGAGAATCGTTTATGTAGGGGGATTGGAAAAGTACAAAGGGGTTGATAAGATACCGACAATTCATCAGAAAATCAACCAGATGATGGACCAGCCAGTCTTTTTAGATGTTGCAGGCAAGGATGGGCCATTATGTGAGCGAATCAAATCATACTGTGATAAAAATACTAATGCACGATTTCACGGATTTGTTAGTCACGAAAAAAAAGTCGAATTATTACAATCAGCATGGGTGTTTATTGCACCGAGCAGAGTCGAAGGATGGGGTATTGCAATACTTGAGGCGAATGCTTGTGGAACACCTGCCGTTGGAAGTAACGTGAGTGGACTTCAAGATTCGATTCGAACAGGAGAGACTGGTCTTCTTGCTAATGAAGAGAATCCAGAACTATTTGCACAGCAAGTTACCCGATTACTGACCAATACGGAAGAACGTAATGAACTAGCAAATCGAGCTCAAGTATGGGCCAATAAACATTCTTGGGAACAAACCATCGATTCTCTAGATGAACTCATTCGTTCAATTAGCAGCAATGACTGACTCGTAGAGAGACTCGAGGCGGTCTATCCTCGATTTAATCGAAAAGTACTGCTCTGCACTTGTTCTTGCCTCTATACTCATCCTGTCAAGTTGAGTTTGATTGTGTGCCAGTGTCGTCAACGCGTCTATCAATTCATTTTCATCATTTGGTGAGACAAGAATCGTATTATCACCAACTTCGACGCCATCTGGAGCTTTTGAGAGTGAAGAGGCGATGACGGGTGTCCCTGATGCATAAGCTTCAATCATTGTCAATGTAGGAAATGCTTCCCCTGATTTTGAAGTGAAAAGAAAAACATCGGCAGCCGAATAGTACTCCTTTAATTCTTTGTCCGACAATGATCCAAGATACTCTACGTTATCGTGCTCACTTGCGACCTGTATGACTTCTCCGCTCATTGGTCCATCTCCAGCGATAAAGAATTGGATACTTTTGCTATAATCTTTAAATTTTTTAACTGTATTTAATAGCACATCAACCCCCTTCTTCTCAGACATTCGTGATAGTGAAAATGCAGCGACTGTATCAGAATCGCAATTGAGTACAGACTCTTTACTCCCGCGGCGAGGGTGGAAACGGTCACTCTCAACACCATTCATTAGTAGTGTTGTGTCAATCTCGCCATCAAGTTGTGTTACGTATTGTTGGATCTCTTCAGTCACACAGCAAACCAAATCTGCGGATTGGAGGTTCCATCTGCCAACTATATTGTCATTAATAATTTCCACACATTTCGCTGGCCAAGAATACTCGACAAACGGGGTGTGCTGATGAATAATGACTGGAATGTCTGTTGGTAATCCTAAAAGCATAGCAGTGGTTGTGAGATAATTCAATCCATGAAGATGAACGATATCAACATCTGATCCTTTGATTAAAGAATTCATTTTCTGCCGCGCTTCTACGAAGTCAGGAATAGGATAAGGGATACCAATACTCTCAAATGGGTTCCATGCTCTATATCTTTTGATATTGTATCCGTTTCGTTCCGATTCGTGGTCCTCGGCCCCGATATCTGTCGTAATCACAGTCACATCGTGCCCCCGTTCGGCGAGCTTTTTTGCATGTAACTGAACAACCGATTCAATCCCCCCAATATGGGGGTGGTAATAGTGTGAGCCAAGTATGATATTCATTAATAAATAAGTCCTCCCAGACACTGCAATTTGTGCTCATAGCCTAGGCCGTACAGTTGATCCGTATTAACTTCTTTATTCACGTATTGGAAAGAGAGGATACGATAAAGTAAAAAGCATTCGCATCAAAGAAATCGCTAAGCCAAACAAGATGACACTAATTAATAAAGAAATGAGGGAATATTAACTAATGGCGAAAATCTGTTTAGTCAACGGTGTCTATCCACCGGACGAGTTCGGAGGGGCGGAAAACTATGTTCAACGGACTGCAGTTGCTCTCGACAATCGAGGTCACGATGTCTCAATCCTAACAACAACAAGCAAATTCTCCCGTGATACGTTAGATATCACGAAAGAAACCCGAGATGGTATCCAGATTTGCCGGTTTTATCCATTGAATGTCTCTCACCGGAGTGAAGGGACCGGAGGAAGCGTGTTTACAAAAGGAATTTGGCATCAGCTGGATACCGTTAACCCACACGTAAAAACGGTGGTGAAGAAATTCCTGGAGGATCAAAAGCCAGATGTGGTTCATACAAATAATTTTATGGGCATCTCAACGTCGGCCGCGAAGGCAATCTCCGAGAGTGATTCTAGATACGTCCATACCCTTCACGACTATAGTCTTATTTGTCCGAAAAGTAATCTTCTCCGTGACAAGACACTCCCCGGAGACGAATTGGGGGTTTGTGAGAACCCGCCGTTACCCTGTAGACTGTATGGGAAGGCTAAAAAAAGGATGCTTGGTCAGCCTGATTTGGTGGTCGGACCCAGCCAGCACGTTATCGATATTCACCGAGAACATGGTTTCTTCGAAGGAGTTGAATCGAGGCGACTCCAACATGGTATCAATTCGGAACGATTCAATTGTGATGTGCCAGTCTGTGAAACCAATAAATCAGCTGAGTCGACTGAATCTGTACTCTATGTCGGCAAACACTTACGGGCAAAAGGTATCGAGACATTAATCGCATCTGCGGAAAGACTACCAAACGTTACATTCCACCTGTGTGGTACTGGACCATTCGACACGTACAGCTCGGATGCTGCAGAACGATTAAATAATGTGAAATATCACGGATTCGTTTCAGAGGAACGCCTTCAACAACTGCGAGATGAGTGTGCGGCAGCGGTAGTTCCTTCGATTTGGATGGAAAACTCCCCGTTGACTATTTACGAAAGTTTTGCAGTTGGATTACCGGTAATCGGATCGAATATCGGTGGAATTCCGGAACTGGTTGATGAATCACGAGGGAGACTATTTACACCTGAAAACGATAATGAACTTTCTAGGAAAATTAGCGACTTGATCTATGAAGCCGATAGAGGGGAATTGAGAAGAAACACACGGACATGGGCAAAGAATCGAGGGCTAGAAGACCATATCACAGGTCTAACTGAATGTTACAACATTAGAAAGAAACCAAAAAGATAATGTGAAATGATCACAATACTGGCCCCATAAAGGTCCCAATTTCGGCAGGTGCACTCGATTATTTTCGAGATTTAATCCCTACGTCTATAGAGAGTGTTACGCTATCCGGATATGACTCGTATATATCATGGCAAGCGGACCGCGAACATGAGCGAGATAACTTCGATCTCGAACGACGAGAGATTTCAGTAGATCATATCATCATAATCGTGCTTGACGCCCTTCGTCCAAGTTTTGAACCAAAGCTAAATTTGGAGTTCGAACGAGCAATTGCTCCCAGCACCTGGACATTCCCCTCTGTCACAAGCTTTCACAGTGGTCTTTACCCACACGAACACGAGGCTGTTGCGCATACTCATCCAAACGATGAGTCGTACGTGATGCCCAAACAGGCAACTCCACGGTACACGCTTCCTTCTGTACTTGAGTTAGTGGGATATGAGACGTATGGAGGATTCGCGTTTATGACGCCGTTCCTGGCGTCACGTGGTTGGTACAACAGATATCAGGTATACAGAGACACTCGTGCAGAACGAGTACTGTAGGACTATGAGAGCTGGCAATCAAATGGGAACAAACATTTGCGTATCTCCACCTAGAAGACTTACATGTACCAAGATCACTACCAAAAAGATATATCGAGGGAAACAAGGTAGATACACCGCTTGAGACACTCGAACGGCTGGTACGATATACTAGTGGCTTTGACGGGTCAGATTCATGCGAACAATTTCGCATTGAACTCCTAAAACTCTACCAAGCAGCTCTCAACCACGTCGAAGAAGTGTTGGACCCGTTTATTGAGCGATTTCGAGAAAACTCGATGATCATTTTGACTGGTGATCATGGTGAAGCACACTGGGAACATCACCGAATTGACCAACGGTTTACCGATTCACGACCGAACTACAGCGTCGGTCACGGTGGGACACCGTTTGATATGGTCACTCGTGTTCCATTAGCTGCAGATGTTCTGGACGGTAAAATTCTTCCAGAAAATGGTTTTGCGTTGCTCTATGATATACCTGTAACCGTGAGTCGAGAAGTCCTTAAAGATCATCCATTCGATAAACGAGAGTGGCACGAAGAAATTCCAGAGAATAGGATTGTATCCTGTGAAGGTACACGATACGGTACCGAGCGAAAAGCCGCATATCGTGGGAGGAAAAAGGTAATCAGAAGCAAAACCGATGGCATGACACTTACTAGTGAAATTAACCCAAATGCATGTGAGATATTCACTGGCGAAGGATTGGATGATGAAGAGATATTGGAACTTCTTGGTGCGCTCCCAGAGTACTGGTCAGACTGGAATATCGACTCTAAGACTGGCACTGTCTAGTTAGGCCAGTTTGAGACGGTGAGGAGTTCTTGTCACAAGTGTCCATATCGCTCGAAGAACCCCTCAGCAATGGCTTAAACGCGGATTTAGAAGAAACTTGGGAGAGTGAGCGGACGGCGACGCCCGTCAAGGCGTTCGCCGTCCGGCTCCACGCGACCGGTTGTTAACTCAGAGAGACACAAGCAATTCTAGCGCTTTTTGACGTAGAACGCTCACATCAAGCGATTTTTCAGTGGGTGCATCGGCTGGCTGACAGCGTCTCCGACCCGCCGTCGGCTTCGCCGACGCGGGTCGCGGTGGACGAAACCGCTGTCAAGATTAACGGCGAGTGGTTTTGGGTGTACGCTGCAATAGACACTGAAACAAAACTGCTGCTTGATATCGAAGTGTTTGATCGGCATGGCACTGATCAAGCAGCTGTGTTTCTCGGCCAGTTGACCGAGAAACGCGATCTCTCGGACACCGTGTTTCTCGTTGATGGCTACGGCTATCGGACTGCCCTCTTTCGAATTGGATTGAGCGGTCGGCTCAACTACACGGAGCGAAACCTGATCGAAAAGTGGTTTCACACGCTCAAACAGCGCATCGACCGCTTCCATACGTCATGGATGGGCAGTCGACCGAGCGTCCAGCAGTGGCTTGAACAGTTTGTGCATTACTATAACCATCAGCGACCGCACTAATCGCTCAACAATCGAACGCCTGTCGTAGAGGAGCTAAACTAGACAGTGCCCTCTATCTGATTATTCGGAAGAGTCATCTATTTCTATCTGGACTTATCCGGTTGTTTCCATCTATCTTAATCACAAAACCTATTTGACCCTGGGTGACTTTCTCTCATATTAATGGATCTCACAGATTGGTTAGAAAAATCATATGAGAACTTACGTACAGATGGATGGGATGGATTAAAGCGTTCTATGTGGCCAGCCTATCGGAAAATCATTGAACAGGGTCGGCGGTTCCAACCAGTTGGTGACAATATTTATGATTATGAGTGGGATTTGTTAGTTGTGGTAGATGCTTGTCGATTAGACTTGATGCAAGAGGTTGCACCGGAGTATTCATATATACCCTCTGTTTCTTCCCACTGGTCACTTGATAGTACTACTGCACTCTGGATGCAGCGAACCTTCGAAAATCGAGATACATCGAAAACGACATATATCTGTGGAAATCCTTTCTCAGAAGAAATACTTGAAGCCGCATCATTTGTTGATCTACACGAAATTTGGAGAGACGTGTGGACTAATCCGGGAACGGTTCCTCCGCGTCCCATTACAGATGCGACTATCGATGCCATGCGAAACCATCGGAGCCAGCGAACAATTACACACTATCTTCAACCACATTGTCCGTTTATCCCCCGTCCAGGACTGTCTGCTGGTAAGGATTTAAATCAGTTTGGTAATCAAGACCATCGAGATGTGTGGGAACTCTATCGTGACGGAGATCTCAGGTTCGATAATCTCTGGGATGGTTACCGGTCAAATCTCAAACTAGTGCTTGATGAAATTGAGCTCTTACTGAATAATGTTTCTGCCGAGAAGGTTGTCATCACGAGTGACCATGGTAATGCACTAGGAAAACTTGGTATTTACGGTCATCCGCCGCGGATGCCACATTGTTCTCTTCGGGAAGTACCCTGGATAAAAACTACTGGTGAGGATTCCGGTGAACATACACCCCAGACGGACATCGAAAATCAGGAGAATATAGATCGTGCGGCACAGTTGAGAGCACTTGGATACGTTTGAGCGCTAAACTATTGTTCCTGCCCAGGATTTTATACGGTGGAATAAATCGTATTTCAGAGGTACCCGAGTGAACGTAAGTTCTCTTCTACGTCGAGGTCTGTGTTTTCGACACCGATCTCTGGGATGCTTGTATTGTTGTCAATTGCACTGGTGAATGCAAGTGGTACACGTCGGAGATATGGATTAAATGATCCACTGGTGTGCCCCCAGCGCCCCCACTCGCCGAAGCATTCTCCGTGATCTGCCGAAATGAGGACATTATCAGCATCGAAATTATTTAGCAATCGCTGGACTCCATCAAGACCGGCTCTCAGTTCCGTGAGGTACTTTTCCCAGACCAGCTTTTCTTCGCCACCTGAATGAATATAGTCCCACGGATACTGCTCTGCCTGTGATAGCTCGGTTGCTCCGCGTTTGGCCGCCGCCGCAGAGAACGGGTAATGTGGTTCAATAATATGTGCTATAACGCGGTCGAATTTATCCTCGCGACCGACATCGATAGCTAGATCGACCACAGTCTCAGCATCTGCTTGTGGCTGGTAAGAATATCCAGACCGACCTTCACCATAGCGCCATGCTGGAATGTGTAAGCCAAGCCTGTCTCCGGGTACTGTCCCCCAATTTGTCGGTGCACTGGTGGCACGAAATCGATCCTCAGGTCGGAAACCTTCATCAAGGATTTGCGCTGGCCAGCCGTTTGCAGAGATAAGTGCGGTATTTTCAATTTCATCAGAATATTTTTCGGTGAATGTTGCCGCCGTCCATTCGAGTGTGGAGGACCCAACCGATATTGTGTGTTTTATTTTTATTGACTCTAAAAATGAATATTCGTCTGCCACTGCTCGGAGTGCATCAGGACGGCAAGTGTCGAGGACGACTAAGAGATCCCAATCCCTCTCAAATACGTTGACACCTATCGGTATATTCGCCGAAAGTGAGAGTGTTGCTCCTTTCACGAATGGGATACCCAAGTAACGTGCAGCCAATCTTGGATTATTTAGTCCTTTCCATATCTTCTCAGGAAACGATTTAGTGGACATCCTTGTAGTAAGGAAGACAAACTGACTGTTGAACTTTTCTGTCTTGGTCTCATCAACTCGGAGTAAAAACTAGAAGTAAATATAGATTTTAAATGAACCACGTCTTGAAAGCTAAAATCCACTGTGAGAAAGACAGTATTATTTACAATTCTTCGTACAACTCCACAATATCTTTGCCAATTCTCTCCCAGTCATAGCGTTTTTGACATTCACAAATTTGATCAGAGAACTCCTTCTGTTGCTCATCGTTTCGTAGCATCTCAATTGTTTTGTTACCAATCTCTCGTGAAGTGTTCCGGTCTGTGACTAAACCCGTTCCATCTGCTGAGACTGTCCGGCCAATGTCGCCTGTGTTGGTAGCAATGACCGGTGTTCCGAACGCATAGGCTGTCTTTAATACTCCGCTCGCTGTTGCATCGTAGTACGGAAGGACCACCGCCGTTGCTCGAGAGAAAAATTTTCCAACTTCTTCGTTGGGAATGTAACGGTCGTGAAGTTCGACTCGCGAGTCATCGCGAAGTTTCTCCAACGTATCATCTAAATATGTCGAGTTTCTGAACGCACCCACGTCTGGATTGCCGGCAACGATAGCTGATATATTCTGAAACTCTCGTTCAACTATATTAAGAATTTCAGGAATTCTGTCGTAACCCTTATTGGGTCGAATTCTACCGAAGAACAGCAGTGTATTAGAATCAGTTGGAATGTCTTCGAACTCCTCTTCGAGGAAGAAATCGTACAATCCATGTGGGAATATCTCTACCTTCTCCATCGGATACTTCGCCTCAACCGCCTGTTCATAACAAGCTTGACCATGAACTATTGTGGTATCTAACATCTCTGAGGTCCATTTATTCAAACGCGTCCGAATCTGGAGATGCTGAGGGCCGTATTCCATCCCAGTATGTGCAATCGGGTCATGGACTGTTCCAACTACCGGAACTTTGAAAAGTTTGAGAATTGGAACGAGTATCGTGGAACTTGCTGATGAAATAAATGGGTGATGGATGACATCCGGATCAATGTCACGAGTAAGCCACAATAGTTCTCCAAGGCCGAGAATACGTCCGGTGATTCGGCCAGTGGTGTTCGTGGTTGCAGAATACGAATGGAAAGTGACTCGGTTAGAGAGCAGGCCCTCTATATCTGCGTCAGCGGGGCCGATAATGTGCGTATCAGCCCACTTTGATATACCATTTGCCATTTGTGTGGGGTACTGTGCAGTACCTCCCTTACCACTAAATACGTATAGCAGTACCTTCATAATTGATCGTATATGATTTTTGGTGTGGCTCTCATACAATGTTGACCCCAATTTGTTTCAGTAGTGTCTTATCTGAATCTTCAACCCCTAGGACATAGAGTGTCACTAAGAAGAATATCACTCCTAAAAACCCACCTACAATGGCAAGAGGGAGTCCGTCAGTAACTTCACTTACTATTCTCATCACGCTGTAACAAACTATGATGGCGACGATAGGTTTATAATAATTTCGAGAATATGGCGACATTCCCTCGTAGTACCAAACCTCTAGGAGCTTGAGGACGTTGAAAATGCTGGCGGAAATTAACGTTGCAATTGCTGCCCCAATTAATCCGAACTCTTGGATAAACACTATGTTTAGGACCAAGTTGAATATTCCGAGCCCCCAGTTGTTCACCATCGTGATAAGTTGATGATCTGTCATCATTAGCAAGGTTCCACATGGTCCTGCTGCCGCCTTTATCAGCTCATTTAAAGCGAGTACAACCACTATCATTTGCGCCACCACGAATGATCCTCCGAACAAAACAAGAAGTTCCTTTCGATATACAATAATCCCGACTGCAACGGGTAACGTGGCTGTTAGTGACCACCGCGTTACAGACTTGTAATAGTTTTCAAGATCTTCTAGTCGATTTTCCGCGTACATTGCCGACGCTTGGGGAGGAAATAGCTGATTCAGTCCGTTCAAGGGGAGTGCTATCAGCATCGACAACAATGCCGCAACTCGATAGAATCCAATAGATGCTCCACTTAAAAAGAACCCAATAATAAACACATCGATACGGGTGGTGATAGATGATCCTGCACTTGACAATGTTAACGGAGCGGTGTATCGATAAAATCGTGTTAATTTTTGCTTATCAGCTGTTAGTCGGGGTCTGATATCTAATTGATGAAATAGCAAAGATCCAGCTATCGTAAAAAGTAAGATGGATCCGATCAGTATTGCAGTCACGGTACCTTCTACGGCAAGTCCAAGTACAGTGGCCATACCCACGGCTACTAATCGAGAGAGGGGTTCCAGCAATTCTGATAATCCTAGTTGGTATTTTGGGAAATTAAGCGCTCGGAATGTATTCTGTATCACTCGTGTCAATGCCTTGAATGGGAGAATGAATGCGAGGACCCGTAGTGCGAAGATGAATGACTTTTCTGAGAGCGTGTACGAAGAAATAAGTGGTGCAAAAATGTACATTAGCACGGAAACCAACATACTTGCTGCGAATGCCGAATAGACTGCCATACCAAGAAAGCGTTCCTGCTCCCATTTGTCATCTAAATATTCCGGCAAAAATCTGACCATCGCTTTATCAGTGCCGAAATCCGCGACGTTAAGGGCAAACAGTACCAGCGAATTTGCATACGTGAATATCCCGTATCCGAGGGGACCGAGTAGATTTGTTAGCAAAAAATTGATACCAAAACCTATGAAATTTTTAGATATTCTTCCCACAGCAAAGAGGGATGCGCCTCGTGCAGCAGATCCAAGTGCTGATGACAACTCCTTGTTACTCATAGTGATTATTCTGTGTATCCAAGGTCCCGGAGCCGGTTCTGTACCACGTTATTAGCTACCTCTTTATCATCCGACACAGGTGGGTCGTACGTTACCTTCTTTCGATTATCAAAATTCAACACAAGCCAAGGAATGTCAATCAACTCTGGTGTATAAAGCCCACGTGGGTGACCCCAATCCGGAATCGGAATGGGAGACGAGCGCTCACCAACCATGTTCCCGTGATCGGAACTCACCACTGTCTTTCCTGTTAGTTTATTTCCAAGATTGGAGAGAGTAGGAACGATAACGTTGAGGTTTCGGTTGTAGGCATCCCAAATTACTTCGGAAGGAATATTGAGTGTCCCACTACGGAGCTGAAGCCAAAACGGAACTTCTTCTGTGGTTTGGTCGGGCACTTGCTTATCGAACTCAGTATCAGTTCCCACAAATGGGAAATGTGGTTGCATGAAGTGAATTAGCAACCGCTTATTCGGATATTCCTCGTTGGCCCGTAAAGCATAATCATAGACAGTTTCTGGTAGGACGGTCGCTTCGTTTTCGTCCCACCCAGCCTCATTCCAGACGTCAACAACCTTGTGGAATCGGAACTCACACGTATTCTCAATTCGTCGATGCATCGGATTCGCAGTAATGTAAACAGTATCTGTTGCATCTCGCCCGTCAAAGTTTGCTTCGAGGAATTGGGCAGTCATAGATCCCTTCGACTTTTCACGACTAAGCTCACCGGGTAAGTTGACATGTTGCTCAAACATGTCGTACCTACACGCATCCAACAATAGGAGGTTGTCCCAATCCTTGGAGTGAATGTTAATACCATCTTTGTACTCTGATTTCCCATAGCAGAACTTGTGATACAGGATGTTCGCGTTCCGAATATGGAGAAATAATCTCTTGAGCGATTTGGGAAAGTCCGTGGCTAAAGTCACATGATACCTATTGTACTTCTCCATCATAAACTTGAATGTCTGAGATTACTGAAAGATAGTTATAATTTGGCAGGATCTCCCGTCTTGAATATGTTGTCCGTATTGAGGTCAATCGGTTAATTTCTTGAAATCTATCGAAGAAATTAAATCCGACTCGAATTAGATAATGATATCAATCGTTTTGATCTGGATTTTCGGTGGTTCGACGTCTATTAGCCAAAATTTTCCCGAAGTGTCACCTATATTTGGACCACAATACAGGCGTAGAAATTCAAAACGTTCATGCCGTTCAAATACTTATCTACGTACAGTGCTAAAAGGACCGCGAACATGGGATTGGCGGATGCAAGCCTGTATCCCCCTATTATTGATCGCTTCTACCACGATCTACCTAGCCCACTCCCAACACATTTCAGGGCCTTGGGCGGGTATATATTATCACTACTCAATGTTCTGGATTTTAACATGCGTGTCTGCCATTCTTGTAATTTACTGGCGCGAAAGGTTACCAAATGCTTTTACGGAATTTTATTCAGTCCTATTCGCTCTCACGATTGTGAGTGTGTCTCTATCGTGGGGATTTCCGTATGGTCCTGCTGACGCGTGGAGACACCTCTGGATTGTAAAAAGCCAGGAGTTCTCATTGCAGACTAACGTTTACCCTCTATTTCACGTCTTAGTTGCAGAAATCTCGATTATATCGGGTAGTAAACCAATGTATGTCTTGGAAAGGGTACCCGCCCTAGCTACATCATTAGGTGTTGTATTCTCACTGGCTGTCCTTTCCCGACTTGAGTTCAGACCTAAAAACTGTAGTATTATTGTGATTTTGGTTCCAGGATTACTATTCGGATTCATACCGCGGCCATTCACATTGGCAGTTCCATCCATTTTACTCGCGTATTGGTACGTACTCGCACGAGGTGATGGATTACAAACCAATCTTTATATCGTCGCAACAATTCTTTTCTTAGTATTCGTATTATTACATCCATTTATAGCTATAATCTATCTGATCATCCTTGTGATCGATGCGGTTCTAAGTCTTAGAATCCGAATCCCAATAATGTCCTCACTCCGCAGTTTCAAGTCCAAATCGATGATCCAGGATACGACTTCATATATCCCAACAATTGTTGGCACTTTCATAATATTTTATTTTTTGAATACAAACATCGGGGGTCACTTACTTCAGTCACTAGTTCTTTCGTTAGTTGGTCTTGATAACGGTGGCCCATCTTATCAAGCCGGAGTTGCATCAAGTGCAACCTCAGGCATCAGGGCGATTGTCGAGGCTATTAAACGTGGTAGTTATTCACTTCTGTTCTCTAGTATCGCAGGAATCGGTATAATCTCTGGTCTACGCAGAAAAGAGTTGGAACATTCAGTGATAGTTGCAACATTGTCAGGTATCGCGACAATAGGACTATTTCTCGGTCTCGCGGTTTTTTCTCCTGGGGGCATCGGCCTTTTCAGGATACTTTCATTTGCTCCTGTCTTGAGCTTGCCAGCGGCAGCGTATGGAATTGAATATCTTGATGAAAACATAAATAGCAAAACTAAGATAGTTACTTTCATTGGGGTGCTTGTTCTTTCCGCTGGAATAGGCGTAGCATTTGTTACTCCCACAACTGGGGGTATTGAGTTTACTGCGAACTCACAGCAGGTGGCTGCATCAGATTGGATAGTAATGACCCAACCATCTGATGTGGTGGGCAGTCGAAGTACGTTTAATATAATTTTGGGACGTCATGGTCCATCCGCAAAATCTAGACTATCTAGTGAGAATTTGTCTGACAATCAAGTAACATATAGCTGGGTGCAGACGGATCCAAAACCTGGGACTCTATACGTTGTTGATGATCCTGCAGTCGCACTTACACATGTTGACGCTTCGGAAGGAATAAAGTCACCACTGAGGTGTCTTTCATCATTCCGCATACGGCAGGGGAAAATATATGACAACGGGGGTGCGGATATTTACAGAAAGTCGACACCACAATCCAATCTTTGCTATAATGTCGGATAAATTATATAAAGAATACAAATCATATTTTGGATATATGGTGCCGTCTAGCGAAGCAATGCTGTTATTGAGAAGCGTTTCACGGCCACTACCGGACGCAACTAACAAATCAATTTCAGCCATCGGTACAACAATTTTGGTAAAACTGTCGAATTCTAGCTTCTCACAGAACAACCGATCTTATCCTTTAGAATATTTCACCAATGAACAGTGCAGAGAATCTCGACAACCGTATCGTTGTCGCTCGATTTCGCTTATCTAGACAGTACCGAATATCTGACAATAGGGTTGGTTGGGCACCGTCTAGATAAGGGAAACCAAGCGAGGACGGTACGGTTGTTGAGATTCAATACACCAACCAGTAGTGAGATACTCTCGAGAATAAGATCGGTTGCGCTGTGAAAAGCTAGAATTCGACAGCGTTCGCAAAAGTGTGTACCAATGGTTATAATCGATTTATTAACTGCGTCCGGTAGAGGACGTGAACCACTGCTTTACAACAGAATCGCTTAACTAGACAGTGCCGTTGGTTGATTCATATAAAATTTATTATATATAGACATAATATACAGATGAGCACAGTTTATTTTTAACTTATTTCATATATCCAAGCTGAGAAAGTAAATTTTGAGTTTCTTTTTGAATTTGTGCGGAAGGGGCTGAATTTTTCAGATCATCAAGTGTAATGATATTGTCTCTTATCGCTTTTACAAGACGATCTGGTGTGTCCAAGCTATCCCGTTTTTCAATCTCCTCGGGATCTGCTTTAAGGTTGAAGTAGTAAGCATCATCAAGTATTGAATCGTCTGGGTGAAGAGATTTAGTGATTAACTTGTGTTTGCCAGATATTGCTGCAAATGTATGCCCCTGTTCAGTGAGTGCATCTGCTAAGACTACTGCCCCAGGATCTGGATTAAAGTGGCTGTCGCGACCTGACTTACGAACAAAATCGACAGGGTTGAGATCGGTAATCTCTGCAATAATTTCATACAACCACCCAGTAGATGTTGGTTCTACAATTGTTTGTGTTCCGTCAATAGCGCCCCCTCCAATTATGAGTGGGACACGCAACAATTCATTGTACATATAGTCACGTGTAGTATCGTAGAGATGACGATCTTGTCCCGATGCATGGCCATAAATTCCACGGTCAAACAAGGCTTCGCCATGATCGGCAGTGATGATGAGTACAGACTCCTCCCACATATTTGACTTTTTCAAATATTTTATTATTTTTCCGACTTGACGATCAACATATCTAATCATCGAGTCGTACATAGTATTGTACGTAGCCGTTCGTTGCTGACTAATACGACGGATGTCAGCATTGTAGTGTGATATCGTCGAGACTGATTCTAGTTCGGATCGTTCAGTGCGATCGTGATTGATTGGTGCATGGATATCGTTGAAGTGAGCCCACCCAAATATAGGTTGATCCGGGGTTCTATTCGGTTGAGGGAGCGTCTTTATTATTTCTCTAGTGACCTCTTCACCATCAACGGTTGGCCATCTGGAACGCTGTTGGTATTCCCTATATGTATAGAATATTGGGGCGTAAAGTGCCCAACGGGTAATATTATTAGCGTTTCTAACATTTGATCGAAGGTTGTGGATGTGTGATCCTAATGATGCGAGTCTCGAGTTTCTATTATCTCCCGTGTCGTTTGTTGTTGTATCTTTTGATTCCACACCCCACCCGACATTACCCACTGCAAGGTTCTTGAATGAGTCAAAGCCGTAGGCGTATCCTTTCATTTCTGCTAATTGAGGGTTTGCTAAACGCGCAACTGTTTCGTAGCCCTTGCTAGAAAGCCAAGACGCAATAGTTGGAGAAGGTGGTGTACGGTGCCACCGTCGACTTATGTAGCCGCTATCTGTTGAGAGTGCGCTGGCAATGATCCCTGGAAAACTCTCATTCGTTCGTGGTCCAGTCGAGTAACATTGTTCCCACCGGTAACCTTCCGACGCGAGAGCGTCTATTTCTGGTGTAGTCTCCCGGTCGTGACCGTAGCAACTTACTCGGTCCGCACGTAGACAATCGATCGATACCAGAATAATATTTGGGAATTCCATTAGTTTCAATTAGTAGTAAAACATTGTTAATCTTTCTATATCTCATCCATCACAGCACGGAAAAATAGAAAAATATTATAATATAATCATAAGGAACTGTCTAGTTTAGCTCCTCTTCGACAGGCGTTCGGTTGTTGAGCGATTGATGCGGTCGCTGATAGTTATAGTAATGCACAAACTGTTCAAGCCACTACTGGACGCTCGGCCGACTGTCAACCCACGACACATGGAAGCAGTCGGTCCGCTGTTTGAGCGTGTGAAACCACTTTTCAATCAAGTTTTGCTCGGTGTAGTTGAGCTGACCGCTCAACCTAATTCGAAAGAGGGCAGTCCGATAGCCACATCCCAACATTCGAAATTTGCCGTCTCTAACGTCTCTCCGAACAGTTCTTAGTTGAGCATAAACACCAAAACCACTGAACTGCTCGTTTCTCAAACTGGCTTAACTAGCCAGTGCCGCCAATATCTCTATGTTCTCTAAATTACTCATTCATTCCGCAATCGTACTCATGAAGAACGCCGAGAACACTGTTTGGACACCTAAAACTATCGCTGTGAGCGCAAGAATGTCGTCCATCAGCAGCGGCAGCTCAACGAACCCACTCGACACCCACTGTACCACGAGAAATGTCGCATACGCCGCACCACCAGCGAACAACAGCACCCCAAGTGTTGCTGCATGTTCAAGTCGCAACTGCTTCAAAATCCAACCCATGATAGGTTGGCGCGATTGCTTGATCGGATTCCCAGCAACAGTCGCGAACACGCCTAGACTCCCAACCTGATAGCCGGTTATCGCCAACAAACTCCCGGCAATCATCGAATGCAGGCCGACGTGTACCCCATTGATCGTAATACCAGTATACGCGAGTAGCATCACCAGCAATCCGATTCCGGTCAACAGCATCGCTGGAACCGAGAACAAATACCCAGGCGCATTTACGAGCATGAACTTCACGTGCCGCCAACCGTCACTGAAACTATCGAGGGTTGCATCACCTTCGCGTTCGTGATAGATGATTGGAACCTCTTTGATCGTCATATCACGAGCACCAGCTTCCATAATCATCTCACTTGCATACTCCATTCCAGTCGTCTTCAACTCCAACTCCTCATATGCTTCCCGTTCGATAACACGGAATCCACTGTGTGCGTCTGAAACACCCGCACCATAGAATACGTTGAGGAATTTCGTCAACAGGGGATTGCCAATGTATTGATGAAGCTTCGGCATCGAACCAGGTTTAATCTCACCTTCAAGCCGACTTCCCATTACCATGTCGGCATCACTCTCGTTGAGTTCATTCAACAACCGAGGTAAATCCTCGAAGTCATACGTTGTGTCTGCATCACCGATTGCGACATAATCTCCACGAGCGCGTTCGAACGCGTATCGATACGCATACCCGTAACCTGGTTGGTCTGGCTCGATGACGATTGCTCCCATTTCGCGAGCAATCTCGGGCGTTCGATCCGTCGAACTGTCACTGATGATGATCTCGGTCGTCACACCGATCTCGTTGATTCCCCGCTTGACCATCTCGATACATTCAGCAATGCCACCTTCCTCATTGAGCGTCGGCATGATGACACTCAAGGTCGGTGTCTCTTCGCTATCTTGGCCTACAAGAAGATCGCTGGATTCGGTACTCTGTGTGCCGTGAGACGTAGTACTACTCGCTTGTTTGGTGTCCATTGAGATTCAACCCCGTATCAGTCGTCTGCGTTTTGCTTGTCCGTACTCACGGTCGCTCGTGTCATCACCGGTGATTCACCACAGTCGACACAGGCAAACGAACCTGCGACTGTTTTGGCTACAGGTGCGTTACAGGCGACACATTTGATTGCCGCATCACGGACGGTTTTTGGATATCTTCCCATTATTTTTTAGCTCCTTGATCGTAGCTACTAAATCCAACGTCTTAACTATTTTTTAACGAACTAAACAGATTTTATCAACTGATATATGTAGTAAATCATATTTCTGGATCTTTTGCTTGATTAGATGAATACATCTATAAGACATATAGATTTCGATGACAAATAGAAATGTCAGACACTGATAGAACAACCCACCAGTAATAAAATATAAGGGAGTATAATACTCATGGGTGGCAGATAGCGGGCGTAACACCTGACGGCCGAGAAATAACGACCGGGTCCTCACCACTAGCCGAATAGATGACTTGTTTAGACTCAAGCCAAGACCGATACTGATTTTTATCGAGTTGTATCGGTGATGCGGGGAAAAGTTGTGCTCCAACAGTTGTCCACGACTGCTGTGAAACAACAGTACACTTTGGTGGCTCACCCCCACCGCGCAACCATTGATACAAGGGAGTATAGGTGGAGTTTGTCTGCGATGGATAGTAATATGACGCGAGTCGAGTGATATGCCCGTCACTCACCCACGTAGATGGGATATACGTCGCAGCAAAGGTAGTCGTCTCGAATTCATTTGGCTCCGTCACCGGTTGTGCTGGCGTCGCTCGAAGGCCAGCAAATGCAAGTGGTGCACTAACCAGTGCAATCACAAGTAACAACGGAATCAACCCTGTACGAGTGACACGCAAAATTCGATTAGTCACACGACCTCGAATACCAAGACCTACAACTGCAAGAGAAGCTAACACTATCGCCCCGAAATGTGCGAAGATCTGACTACGAGCAATGATGTCCTGGTACTCGACAGTCAAATCCGCAGTCAGGGCAAAGCCGATCAGAGTGAGTGGTCCCAGAACAAGCGCGAGAACGACCGCCCCGTCTCGTGTCGTAGTAATGTATGGGAGTCCGTATGTCGCAACGAAACCACCCACCGCTATCGGTATTACCAACAGGAGAGCCATCGTTTGGAGTTCGGCCGTTCCCGGGAAGACAGGAACAAAGAAATTGGCAACCACAACCCCAACCCCACCGACTAAGATGAACATCGATACGGCACGTTGACTCCGAACGCTTGTCGTCGGAAGTCCAACTGATGCAGTGATCAAGACGATGATCCAAGCGAAGAAAAGACCAGGAACAGATGAAACTCGTGAGACGTCACCTAACTCCATTATTGAATAGTAACTCCCGAGGTACGCCCAGAAGCCTACAACAACCATAGCGCCAAGGATACCAACACGAGAGATTGAACGACGAAGAGATCCAGCAAGAAGCGACGTAATGACGAGTGCGCCAATCATTGTGCTGAGGCTGTGGGTGAGCGGGAAGATGATAACGAGAAGTACCGTCAAAACAATCCAGGATGGTCGTCCTGTCTGTATCATCCGATAAAAGACAAAAGCGATGACAG
Source organism: Haladaptatus sp. CMAA 1909 (assembly GCF_043952005.1). Classification (NCBI taxonomy): domain Archaea; kingdom Methanobacteriati; phylum Methanobacteriota; class Halobacteria; order Halobacteriales; family Haladaptataceae; genus Haladaptatus; species Haladaptatus sp. CMAA 1909. Next base: position 21,604 of record NZ_JBIOAV010000003.1, read on the forward strand.
CAACAAACACAATTCCAGCACCTTCACTCGTAACCGCTGCAGATCGTCCGAGGTAGATACCTTCTGTCGCTAATACCAATCCAGTAAGTGCAGCTGCGATACGTGTTTGCCCTGGCTGCCACCCCAATTCTAGACCGATACGACGAGTAATCCATACAGCAATCAGACAGGGTACGCTCCCGATGACCGCGATCAACGGCTGGGCAATACGGATGGGCGAGATTCCGGTCAGTTGGCTGCAAATCGTAAGCAGTGCAGAGAACGTATATTTATCCGGTTGAAAGTACGAAGCCGACGTTGGGAGGTGGCCGTGAGCCAGCGTATATCGAGCAGGAGCAGCGAACTGAAAGCCGTCAAGGTTGAACGGTAAATAACTCCAGTACAGGGGAATCATTCTCATTGCAACCGCAGCCATGAATACCGTGATACCGACGAGTATGTACGGACGACGGTTATCCATGGTACTCACCAAGAGAATCCCTATTAACCTCGGGTGTCGGTCTGTGAGAATTGAACAGAGAGACTGGCTGTTTTCGGAGAAGATCAAGAATCACAAGAAGTGCACTAAGAAGAACAATCATGAGTTCGCCGAATATTACAATACCGACCACTGTAAACGTTATCTGAGAAGTTATTTGAATGCCGAAAACAGTGAGAAACCCACTCGATGCAAGTATTTTCGTGAGAACTGTTGCACTCACAAGTCCGATTCCAGTCGCGACAACTCCTATTTTGAATGCATCTGAGAGAACGAGAGTGGCAATCTGTCTTGGTGATCCCCCAGTTGCACGGTGAACACCGATGGCCTGTCGTCGAGCATGAATCGCTTGGGCAAACATAGCCGTCGTACTGCCGATCGTCATAATGCCCGCTAAGAGAGAAAGGATCCCAACGAGAAACGACAGGTTCCCAAACGCAGTTTCGAGAATTCGACCGATGCCACTCCCGCCCGAATATGCACCTCGATTCGCATACGCGGTGACAATTCGCTCGTCACCAGTCACCGAATACGTAGCCGTATCCAGTGTTTGACCAGCGGCGCCCATACGGACAGTATACGAGCCAGGAGCCGCTCGTGAGAGTTGAAGTGTTGTCGACTTGTATTCCCCCGGCCCGACGGTAAGGTCACGTGTATACTGGCTTCCTGCCACCGATAAGGTGATCCGCTCATCGATCTCGGTCTGCCACGGATTGTACAAGGTCATCCGAGCACGTGGCTGTACTGTCAGAGACGGCTGGTCGGGACGAATCTGTACCTGTCCGATGAGAGTTTTCGTTGCGTTCTGGGAAACAGTAACTGTCTGGTGTACCGAACGATTGTCTCGTGTTACCGTAACTCTGTACGTTCCAGGTTCTCCAAATGGAACACGAACGGTTCCATTCCCTTGCGTCGTAACCGTTCGATCACCTACTTGGAGCGTCGCATTCTGAACTGGTTTCCCTTCTGCGGTTAATACTCGCACACGTGGGTGACTCGATGGAGGCACGGTTTTTGGAAGCCCCACAATTCGAAGTGCAGTCGATGAAATAACCGTGACCGATGTCGTTTTGTTATCGACATGCACTTGCTGAGTTCCGACGTGAGACACGGGAATTCGAACTGTGATAGTCCGCTCAGCATGTGGCTTGAGAGTAATTGACTGCGTTTGGGATCGGTTCCCTACACGAGCAGTAATCGAACGAGAGGCCGTTTTCGAACCGAAATTCTTCACCCGAATACTGACGGGAACGGATTCTTTGGTGGTCACCGTATCGGGTGCTGATACGTTTAGAAGGGAGACGCCTGAACGTGGCTGTGAGCCCCCATTCAAGGTCTCTTTCGTGCGAATAAAATGCACCATTCCTGGCTTCGCGTTCGAGAGATGCTGCCCTGTCGACAGCGAGACGAGTAACTGGTCGTCATAGATGCCTGGTGCAGAGTACATTCCCACGACTTTGACTCGCGTAAACGTCGCTTTCGTACTTCCGCCAATAGTTATAGAATCGCCGACATCTATATTCTGGCTAGTAGCGAGATCTTCACCAACTAACGCCTCAGTCGATGTTTGTGGTTTCCGACCCTGTGTTAGTGTCGCATTTGAAACGGTTGCGAATGAGTCGAACTTGGCACCACGCATGACGAGAGCAGTGCCATTATGTACTGAAAATAGCAGGAGTTCGGGACTTGCCGTGATTCCCTTTTCTTGCAAGGTGCTCGCATAGCTACTAGGTACCTTACTAGCGATGGGGTGGACGGCACCCGGCTCCGTAATTGTCGTTCCACCCGTCTGCATTAGCGGTGTGAGAACCCCAGCAACGGATGCACCAACCAACACAACCGTCGCAAATACAACGAGTGTGGCCGTACTGGGAAGCAATGCTCGCCAGTCAAGTAACCTGAGAGACCAGTACTTCGAAAATGAGGCGAAGACACCCTCCGACTCTGAGCTAGATTCCTGCTGTTGGCTAATTGACGCAGGAGAACCTCGACTTGCTGACCATGCAGCCCCCACTCCAGCGACGAGTCCAGTAAACCCGAGTCCGCTATATCCTAATAGGAGGAGTTGAATCACACGAGGCGTTACTCGAACTGACAGTGATACTGGAAATCCGGATGCGACTGCGATGTTAACCGCTGCACTCGTCAGGATCACGCCAAACGCGTAGCCAAGACTGATCCCAGCCACCGTTAGCATGAGAGCACGAATTCCAAATAGTCGCCGTATGGTATTGGGCGTGCCACCAGTCGAGCGAATGAGCTGAATTGCCTGTAGACGGTCACGCACGGTCATTCGCGTAATGCTGTAAACGATTACGCCGACAAGGATGGCCCCGCCAAAAGCCAAGAGTGCAATGACCGAAAGTAGTTGTCGCGTTCCCACAATGAAAAACGCTAATGCGGCACCCAAGGGCACGCCAGCAGTAGGAACAGCATCAGCACCCTCAGAAGGGGGCTGGATAACGAATGCACCAGTCACACCGAGGCGGTGTACTGTTTTGGGCGACGAACGAAACCACGATGGTGGAATACTTGATTGAGAGGTCCCGTCGATGGAAACCGATACCGTATGTGATCCATTTGACCCGGAAAGTCGCTGTGTCTTCCCAGAAAATCCTGAGCTACTGGCGACACTCACCCCTTCGGTTGGCGGGTCAGGAATCGAAATTCCCGTTTGCTTTTGAAAACGCCGAGTTTCATCCGGTGGAATACCGACGACATACTGCTCTGAGCCATTTGAGTTGGTCACTACTGCGAGAGGAAGAACAAGCCCATTAGAAGACGCTTGTGTCTGTGCCGTCTCGAGGGAATTATAGTACGTAGCCGTCCCATCAGAGCCATAGTCTTGTGCGATGGAGGTCGTCTGATTTCCAGCGGCAGTGAGGACTATCGTCGTCCCTGTGAGAAACGCAACAGTGACGGCAATCACGAGAATTGCAAGCTTATCGCGATGTGACCATCGGGTGAGAATCGAACGGCGATATCCCACGGATTACCCCGCAGTTTGTTTCGCGCGTATGTCTCTAGGTGGCACAGCCAACGCATTGGAAGGAGACCCGTTCGAAACGTTTACCCAAAGGTGCAACTCCCGATACGCAGATTGCTCTGAAGGATTGGCCGGGAGCTGATCCTTGTACAATAGATATTGGAGTCGTAGTCGAGTTCCGGTTATAGGTGGAGCAATAGTATGGCGTTTACGCCATGTCGAATTCGCATCGAGAGTTGTCTGAAATCGCTTTAACTCTCGTGTCGTCTGAACCTGTGTACTGTTATTCTTCACCGTTACTCGTTGAAGACGCACAACCACCGTGTAATCTTCCTGTTGGTGCTCATGGTTACCGATTCCGACGTACAATGGTTTGCTCTCTCCCTGGGTGAAATTAGTTGGATAATCATCTGCTACGAACTGCCCACTCTCGTTTTTCGTCAATAGATAGAATTCCGAGAAGGATTCTCCTTGATTCGGGACCATTGTTACATATCCAACGCTCCCGAGTGCAAGGAGTAAACTAAGGACCAACACCACATTGAGTGCGGCATCAGCTCTCGTATCCGGGTGAAAAAGCTCTGTCCTCGTGGCTGCAAACCACCGTTTGTATGGAACGCGAAAGCGCTCTTCTTCGGGAAGGTTGGTACGTCGAACTGCTGCAATACCAGTCATACACAGCGTGAACGCACTGAGGCTTAGCAAAACGGGAACAAGTCGAATTCCCCACGGTGTGAAGTTCAGCACCAATCCGATGAGGGGGACAATTGCGATACTCGTTCCAAACGACAACGCAACTCGCTCAAGGCCATCGATTCCAGTACCGGGTCGTGGAAGCCGTGATTCTCCTTCGTCAGGTGAATCATCATCTACTGTTGGTACTATTGGTGTATCCTCCGGAAAGAGTGCAGCAATAAATGCATACCCGGGTGGGAAGAGGACAAACACAAGTCCAACGAGGGCACGAATCGGTGTCTCATTCAGACCGGGTATTAAAACCACAGCGAGTGTGAGAAGAACTACAAAACAGATGGCAGCTAAATCCGCCGGTAGGGAGCGGACTGGTCGAGGGAGAAGGAGCTGGAGGTCAACGTCACGGGCCATTCGTTTCCTTGTAATCTCTACCATAATAAAAAGCCCTCGAAAGAGTAGGGATTTCTCCATTGTAGATCTGAAAAACCAGAATGCACGGGAAATAGAACTCTCTTAAGTAGATCTTCCCAGTGCCAGATAGGCCGTGAAAGAGCTCACCTTTGTCGGAGCAAACATCATACTGTGCATTGACGCTCTCTCCCCAGAATAGAACGGTGATTGTCTTTTAGAGGTCGGCCTTCAGCTTTTCCCACCCCATAATCCCGATTGGCCAACAACGTTGTGCAGGATGCATTCTCTCGTTTGATCCGGAGATCTTCGATCATTCGCAACACCCAATAAAGATGTATGCGTGTGTATGCATATGGGGACGAAAACCATCCGACTCGACGACGAAGCCTACGACCGTCTCAAGGACCGGAAAGGAGAGGGAGAGAGCTTCTCGGATGTAGTCAAACGCCTTACAGGCGAACGGTCGCTCCTCGAATTCGACGGAATACTCTCGGATGAACAGGCTGACGCCGCTCGCGACGCGGTCGCCAAACTCCGCGAACACGAGAGGGAACAGATGGCAGCACGTCGAACCGAGCTGAGCGGAGAGACCGAGTAGTCTTCCCATTATTTTCGACACCTGCGTACTTATCGATATAATGAACAGGGACGAGAGCGCAATTGAGACAGTTCGTGTGGCTGAACGTGAGCGTCAGTAACCCACGACTGAAGTCGTGGGCTTGTCAGTGGACTCCCCTTCTGCCGTCGAATCGACGGAGGCGTGGAAATCGCCGTTCAGGTTCAGCGTCCCGGACGTTAGCGCACACTGACAGGGTGCGCCTCCACTCGAAGACATCTGCCCCGAATGGAGTTTCTTGAGAAGTTTACGAGCGATGTTCTTACTCGCGTTGTAATCCGCGTTCAGTTCGTACTCACACTTCTGACACACAAAATGATGCTTCGACCGCCGATTCGATTCATGTGTAAATCCGCACGATGAACACCGCTGAGACGTGTACGCAGGACTCACCTGCGTGACCACGACACCGAACATCTCGGCCTTGTATTCGACGTGCTGGTACAATCGCCGAAACGCCCACGCGTGGAATCGCTTTGCACCAGCCATCCGCTTGCGAATGTCGGTCAGGTCCTCGAACGCGATATGTGTACACCCGTGGTCACGAGCTTCGTCGAGAATCTGATTTGAGGCCCGATGCAGTTCGTCTTGCATCCACCGGTGTTCACGGTCTTTCATCGACTGAATCGACAGATGTGCAGAGCGCGTACCAGCCTGTTGCATTGAACCGCGAGTCTTCTCGAACTCTCGGCGTCGATGATTCATCTCGTTGGCGTTCCCGACGAACGCACCTGTCGAAGTTACAGCGAGCGAACCGTCCACGTTCAAGTCAACACCAAGGACTGTTCTGTGCTTGGAGTCAATAGAAGCAGTCGTGGACTGCTCGTCGCTTTCAGTTCGGCGCATCCGAGCGTGGAGGTAGAACGACTCCGTTTGGCGGTCGTACTGTAGCGTGGACATACGGAACTCGTAGTCCTCGTTCAGCAGGTACTCCCCAATCGGCGTTCCCTCGGCGTCGTCGGGAATTACGTAGTCGCACTCAATGCGACCGTCCACTGTGGACAGCGAAACGTGGTCACGGTGGAACGTTGCAGAGCGTTTGTCGTAGACGACGCTCCACGCATCAAAGTGCGGTTGGCTCGTGTTATCCCCTTTTTTGAGCCGTTCGACACCGCTTTTCGTGGCCTCGATAGCGCGGCGAATCCCTTTCTGCACGAGATTCGCAGTCAACTCTGTCTCGTTGCGAAGTTGGTCGTAGAGGGTTTTCTCGGCGTTCTGTTTCGAGGTCACACAGTAGTCGTTCGGGTGTCTCCATGCCCACTCGGCGGTGGTGTTCGCACAGTGGAGGAATTGGTCTTTCGTCTGATGGAGGTCCTCGCACCGCTCGTCAGGGACGTCGAGTTTGACCTTGACGGTACGAATTATCCCCATCGTTAATTCACATATCGAACTACCTCTTTATAATAATTTAGGGTGGCGTGGGAGTAGAACTGCTATCGCTCGTGGATTGTTTCAAGCCCTGTCGGATTCCTCCCACGGCTAAAGCCGTGGGCTTCCTCCTTGAATCAGTGTGAGTCGATAATTTTCCGGAAGATCCTGTGGTTGCTGTGTTTCGATCGAACACTCCCCGTGTGATTTCCGAAGATCTTAATTCGGAGAAAATATATTTACAATAGAACGAACAATTAGTGATGGAACTGGCCGTTAATTTTGAATACTCTTGGGCTTCGATAACCAGTAAGGACGTCTAATCAAAATCATGAGTAGGGACATGCGACCCGAATGAATTATACACGAGCACTGTTGACACGTTGGTCACGGCGAGACCGACTCGCAGTACTCATTATCGCCATCACCGTTGCCTTCCTGGTTGGTACAACACTATTGATATCTTCGGCGAGTACCCAATCAGCGGCTGTTGCAGGAAGCGAGAGCGGCTCGATGGTAGTTCAACAATACCCCTCATACGCAACTGCTCGACAAAATGCAACCAAGAGCGATCTTGTCTTTCCACTGACGACGATCCAGCAAGACGGAGAAAACCACACGGTAGTGGGAGTACCTGAAAGTACACCGTCCGAATTGTCTGACCTTTCAGTGTCGTGGCGAAACGCAACGATTCCAGTACCACCAGATAGAGGCATTCGCGGGGCAGTCTCAACACCGAACAGCCAGCGCATTCAAACCCGTTCAGGAGACCAAACTTCTATTCATGTCAGTCCATACGAAACGGACGATTCTATTTTCCCCCGTACGTGGTACGTTGCAAATCCATCTACAGTTCAGGAGTTTGGAGAAACTGGAGCACTCGTCATCCGAGTAAGCGACTCGAGTACACATGGACAGCAACTCACACAAAAGGGAACAATAACGCCGTCTTTATCAGCATATTTTCTACGCGGGATGCGTGAGGTGCTCCATGCACTCACTGCAGCAACAATAGCTGCCAGCGCGCTCATCCTCGTTGTCTTGTACAACGTCACGAAAATGAGTGTCCGGGATCGTATCAGATCCATCGCTGTTATTCGGTCGACCGGTGGAACAGCCCGGCGTCTCATTGGCATCTTTTCACTTCGATCCGGCCTTTTGGGCATACTCGGCTGCATTCTAGGGGTTGTTATCGGAGTGGGTGCAACACGGGCAGTCGTAGAGATTGCCATCTATCTCGGGATGTCCTTCTCACTTGATCCGAGTATTACACCCTCGGTTGTGCGTATTTTGCTGGTGATAAACGGTTGTCTGGTCGGCACTGCAATGCTTGCAGGCGCTAGTGCAGCCTGGTCGACAGTGAGACAACCGCCAGCACAACTGAATCACGAAAAAACAAGAGCGTCTGTTTCACGAACAACCCAAAAATCGTGGAGAGGGATCCGTATTCAGCCCCGACTGCTTTCGTGGCGAGCGGTGATTCCGACAGCAACGACATTGACCGTCTTTGCTCTCATCATCATTCTTTCGGGATCGCTTGCAGGGGTGCTTGCTCCGCTCGCAACAGCATCAACAGGCACTGTCACAGAACCGGGTGCGCCATATCCGATGGCAAGCCGTATCGAAACCCAGTATGCAACCGCATTGAGAGATCAAGGCATCGAGGCAAGCCCAGAGATCATCGCGGTGCAGGTTGCTGATGGAAAGCCATACTTGGCGAGAGGAGCAAACTACTCTGCATTCGCTGCAGTTTCAAATGCAGATCTTGTCACGGGTCACTCTCCCCAGTCACCAAGTGAGGCAGTTATCGGGGAAGACCTAGCACAGACATTGAACATCACGACCGGAGATACAGTGTTGATTGGGGGAAGTACGTCGCCAGCCTTCACACGAGTACGAGTAGTAGGCGTGTATCGTGCACCCGGCATGCAGGACGACCAACTCATATTCCCACTTGAGACCGCCCATACGATCTCAACGAAACCCGGGACGGTTCAATTCATTCGAACAGCAGGCGACACGCCACAAACACAGACTGGAGAACATCAGGGTTCGGAGACAGAAAACATCGTCATCAGTAGTATGTCCGCCCCAGAGATGGTAGGCGTCGGTCAGGAATTCACTGTCAGCGTCGGTGTTCAAAACATCGGAACATCCGAACGGACACGAAAATTTTCGATGTCGTTTGCTGGTGAGACACAACACCGTTCCGTTACACTCCAATCGGGTGAAAAGACGACTGTGAAGCTGAACTCAAGTGTCTCTGAAGCAGGCAACTATTCGTTAACCATCGGGCCACATTCACAGTCCATTTCAGTCTACCAAAAGCCACCACTCGTCCTGCCAGCGACTCCCGAAGAAGCACCGCCAGGTGCGGAAATCGGAGTTGCTGTTCGAACAATCACTGAACAAAACGTCTCTAACGCAAAAATTACGATCGGAGATACGAATACGACAACGAATGAATATGGACTGGCAAAAATAACACTCCCGGAAACACCCGGAACGTATGAGTTGACGGCCAGTAAAGGGAATCGAACTAAAACGACTAGCATCCAAATTTCATCGGATGCCACGCGACACTTAGTGGCGGACATCGACATCACACCGGATAGGGGAACCACCTATACGAAACCAGAAGCTCTTATTCGGATTGCAAACCCATGGAGTACAGATCTTCATCGAAACGTATCGCTTGTCAGCCCGCTTGAGACCGAAAGTCGGATTGCAACGATTCCCGCATATAGTGTTAAAAACATCCCAGTGACGCTCGAGGAAACTGATTCACCAGACCGGATCCCACCAGGACGATATACCGCGAAAGTCGTCTCCAATGGAACAGTACTCGCAACGGATACATATGTCGTGACGGGCGATGCACAAATTCAGTCCTCACTCACACAGAACACAGACTTTTCGAGTGGTAGTGGTCTTGGACAGGCCGTAGAAGTCGTCTTCGGGAATTTCAAACTGCTCATCGCCGGGATGATGCTACTTGCCGGGCTCACTACCATCGGGAGTACAACAGCAACGTTTGCCCAAGAAGTACACGCTCGTCGACAGGCGATCGGGATTCACCGGGCTACCGGTGCGACCCGATGCCATCTTCTGAAGGCGTTGTTTTCGGATGTCGTTCGAATATCGATACCTGCATCCATCATTGCAATCGTTTCTGCATTCGGAATCATGTATGGTATGTCTCTTGCTGGAATGCTGACGATCTTTGGAATCCAATTAACAGTGATGGCAAACCCCTTCGTGATTGTTGGAACGATCTTTGGGGCATTTTTGTTGTCCTGTCTAAGCGTCTCTATTGCAGTGCTACCGTTGCTCATGACAAGCCCCTCTGTCTTGCAATCCGGGCAAGTCGCCCGATCAAGTCCATAGAATTGACATCCTCCCAGCGTCTGAAGACGGAAGTCTGCACTTTATTTTCTATCAGTCTCGGGGTCTCCTTACCACCTAACCTTTCCAAACCGAATCGCAATCAAATGCGTCCAGAGAAAAGAATCATTTAACCCGGACAGAAAGGTATATTCGAAAACATGAACATTCATCGAAATATAATATACAAAGATCTAACAGTAATCGTAAATAAATACTATGTGGTTGCTTAAATTAGTACACGGCACGGTAACGAAGTATTCCGATCAAACACAACAATGAACAAAAGTAAGATACTGAGTATTTTCCTGGTGGGGATACTCATCACATCCGCATTCGGTGTCGTTCAGGCAGATAACGGAAAGGACAAGGGTAAAGACGGCAAGCACGCCCAAAAGGCCGTGTTCGAAGTCGAGAAGATGACGATTCACAACTGGTCGTTTTACGTCGGACCAGATGATTCCCCAGACCGGACTGTATACGTCGACCCGGTTTCGATAAAGGACAAGACGTTCAAGTTGAACGCAAAGAAGATGATGAAGGGTGGCGGCATGTCTGAAATGGCCGCGATGCCTGCAAAAAAGAAAGCAATGGCACAGGCAAAAGAAGGCATCGACCGAAAGAAGGGCGAAACTATCCGTATTTGCATCAAGAGCATCGAGGTGGAGAACGTCAAGGTGGTTGCAAAACTCCCGAAGATGACACCCAAAATGATGCAAAAGATGTCGTCCGACCAGCAATCTTCGATGTCGGATGCTCCGCAACTGCCCTCCTACAAAATCACGATCCACCGAATGAACATCGACCGATGGTCGTTCGTGGTCGGAGCAGGTGAGCCGAAAAAGACGATCACGCTCGGGGATGTGTCGCTCGAAGACAAAACTATTCCCCTGGGAGGTTCCTCGATGGACGAGCAACAATCGAGCCCTGCTATGCAATCGGTCCAAAAGCAAATCCAAGATGGCATGATGAAGAAAGGCGCGAAGATGGGTTCGACATACCGCATCGTCATCCAAAATGTCCATCTGAAAGATGTCACACTCGCCGCCGGAGGTTCCGATGAGATGGATGATTCAGAGGATACCCAAACGACCACTACCGATGAAGAGATGACGACCACCGAAGACGAGAAGAAGACAACCACCGAGGAAGAAATGACGACGACCGAAGATTCCTCGAACGAAGGTGGATCTGGAAGCGACGGAGAAGAAACGACCAACAGTAGCGGACAGCCTGGTTTCGGCATTGGAATCGCTGTCATCGCCTGTCTCGCAGCAGCACTCCTCGCGACACGAAACTGGTAAGCTCTTAACACCGAGAGCAATCTTTTCGGCTTTCGTTGAGGACATGAACGCCAAAGGAGCATTTTAGTTCCTTATTCGGTTGTTTCCACAGTTTGTAAAGACAGGAGCGATTCTCGCCATCCCAACAAGCCAGACTGTCACCATGCAGAAATTCGGGAACCACTAGCTTGCAGGAAGTAGATCCTTCAACTGAAAGAGTACTTTATCACTCACTCGTCCACTGGAGGGTCTTTTTTCCGTCAGAAGAAGAATATTTGAGAAACGCAGCCACATCAGACTGTTCTGTTCCGTCTGGGACTTCAAAGATGAGAGTCCCTGACCGCGTTGCACCGCCCTTAAGCGACCCAGTGGTGTACAAACTGCGAACCGCACCTTTGTAATCAACTGGGTCGTATCGATTTCCCCCTACCGAGACATAAATCGACATATTAGACGGGATGTCTTGTGAGGAGTCTGTTGGGTTTGTAACCCTGAATTTTACAAAAAGGAATGACTGATCGGTTGATTCTGTCGTTTCCGAACCCTCATACTCCGATTTGAATTGGAATTTCTGTACAGTTCCCGTAAGCCCACTCTCGAATGTCGCTGTCTCGCCCAACGTCAAAGTCTTGCTCGTCGTTTGTCTGTCAGTTGTGCCTGCTTCTGTGGTAGTCGTCTCAGTGCTCGCGGTTGTCGTTTGTGTTGTCCTGCGAGTCGTCTGCTGTGCGGTAGTACTAATTTCGGTGGTTGAGGTTTCTTCGTCTGAATCACCTGAAGAAGAACAACCTGCCACCCCAATCCCAAGACCAGTACAGACTATCGCAATGAACTCTCTACGTTCCACACAAGGTTGAGAACCTCTTCGTTAATTATTCTATGCTAAGGAAAATTATAAAATGAGAGAATTGAAAATTACCGCGATGAGCGCGAAGTCAGGAGAAAGAAGCTGAACAAGAAATCAAAGAGGTACATGATACAGATAAATCAATTATATACTTACCCAACAGTAACCGGCTGAATGGCAGAAACGTACTCGAATGACAGTGACCCAACCAAACTGGTCCGGGGAAATAGTTTTTGACTAACTGGTTGAGTGTCGGTCGGGGGAATCAAAATGAAGCAAACCAGACGAGAAGTGCTCAGAGCCATCGGTGTGAGCAGCATACCTATTCTCGGGGGGGTTTCGAGTGCACAGGACATGACCTCCAGCCAAAACGGGAACGCGAGTCGCGTCCGAGGCATCCACGCGATTCCGGATGGTCCGGAAGTGGATGTTTATGTCGATGGAAACCGCGTCCTGCAGAACCTCGCGTTCAAAGACGTGAGCGACTATCTCGAATTCGAACCCGGGCGATACACCGTCCAGGTCGCGCCAGCGGGACAAGGACAGGGGAGTGCGGTCGTCGACGAGCAGGTCACCCTCGACGCGAACACCGATTACACGATCGCTGCAGGGGGAACACTCGAGAGTCCCAAGGCATTCGTGTTCGTGGATGAGAACCAGGTACCGCCCGAGAATCAAGCACGACTTCGAGCGGTCCATCTATCACCGGATGCGCCAGCGGTCGATATCGCGGCGGAGGGCAACGTCCTCGTCAAGGGACTCAAATACGGCACCGCTAGCGAATACGTCGAAGTTCCCGCGGGGTCGTACAGCATCGAAGTCCGACCCGCGGGATCGAACGAGGCCGTCGCTACATTCGATGTGAACCTCGAGGGCGGCACGGTAGTTTCAGCGTTCGCCGTCGGATTCCTGCAGACGAACGACGATGCGCAAGCCTTCGACCTCCTGCCGGTGGTAGACGCCCCGAGTGGGATGATGACGACGACAACGATGACGTAACGACAGCAACTGGTGCGAAACGACACAACTTCTGTTTTCTATCAGTTGTCGATAAAGGTGTATCACGAACGGGTCTAGCAGTGATTCGGGACTTCGGTTGTTCACACGTTTCCGAACGGTATCTTTGTTCCAGCCAACAGACAATGCGTGGCCACCCGTAGTCGTTCGTGTGGGCTATTCAGTCTCTTCGACGGTTCCACAGTTCCGACAGCGCTTCATTCCACCATGCGCGTCTCCGTAGTCGTGTCTGAGACCCGAGATGCAGAGCATGTCCTGGAGTACTCCCATATCAAGCAGGTATCGCGGCCACCGGATAACAGTATCCTGTCAACGATAACAGGTGACTCCGCTCCCATCGCTGAAATCGGGCATGCCAGGAGGAGACCGGATTCGACAGGGTCGATCCAAAATTTCTCGTAAATAGCAGCTTCGTCGTATAGTTTCCCTAGATATCTTTCGTTGGTTCGTCGTATGCTAACAGTTAGTATCGAACGGGTATTCAAATCCGGGATTCACCGTGAATCAGCACCGATTCGACGGTCGCACGACTCCGAAAAAAGAATCGAAGACACCACCCGATTAGAGGTCTACGACCGCAGTTACGACGTTCCAATTTCGGCGTGTCGCTGCCATTCCCAACTTCTTACCCACGTCGGTGAAACGACCGGACCCAAGTTCCTCCTTATCGAGCTCGCTGTAGACGTCGCGGCCACGGATTTCGAACGATTCCGCTTCGCTCTGACTATCCAACAACTTCTCACGTTGTTCGACTGTCGGTACCTCGTTCAGAAATGTGAGATACCGTTTGATCGAGTCGTCATCGGGCTCCTCGAACGGTTGGTCGTCAACGGCGTCAGCGAGTTCGGTGCGTGTCCGTACCATGACAGTGATGTCGTAGCCGAACGTATCGGCGATGGCGTCCGTAACATCCGAACGAATCGTCTCTTCGTCACTGTCCGTCTCGAATACGACGTTCCCACTCTGAATGTACGTCTGAACGCTTTCGTAACCGAGCGACTCGAACAGTACCCGCAAATCATCCATCTTCATGCGATTATGAGCGCCGACATTGATGCCGCGAAGGAATGCTATGTAGGTCGTCATGAGATGTTCCTTGGAAAGGTTATAAGCGTAGACTGTACTTGAGCTTTTTTCAGTCTTCAGCCAAAATCGTTTATTTACTCCGTGTTCTCTCTATCAGGTGAGTGCGGGTGACTCGGCTTTGACCGATACAACGGTCGATATCATATCGTAGGACACCGAGTCCACGCGCACTCTCGAGAAAGAGAAGTGGCGAACTGATAACTCTCCACGCCTCTTTCGGTTTAGTACGCTATACTGTCGGAGTTATAGTCGGTTTCACGTTTCCACCAGTTCCGACATTCGCCGGAACAAAAGTGATACATGACAGTGACGTCTTCATCGATCTCGTTCACCTCTTCTCGGGTAAGTGTCGGATGGGATTCGGTGATGTCTAACGTGGCCGTACAGCGAACACAGCTCACGTATTGCCTATCCGCATCTGTGTCATTTATCGACGTTCGCGTTTCGGTCACGATATCTTATTACAGGGAACTCTTTTGATGGTTTTGGTAGCTCACTCCAAGAGCACATCTGTCGGATCGTCACGGATGAGAAACGAAAACAGCGATAGTACGAGATGTGAGAGCACGTTCGGTAGGAGAGTTCGATTACGGCTGGAACCAACAGAAACCATACGGTGAGAGCGAAACGTACACGGAATCAGCGTCAGGCTCAAATCGAGCGTCGCCGAAAACGGGTGTCGGGTCGGCATTTAACGGAAGTTCCGTCGTGGCCGTCTCGGCGCTCAGATTATGGACGGTAACGATAGTCTCGCCAGCGAGCGAACTCGCGTGAGCGAACACGGCCGGATGATCCACGTCGAGGACGGTTCCATCGCCACGGAGAGGCCCCGAGAACTCGTCGCGAGTTCGAACGAGATGACTAATCCAGTTGAGTAGGGAGTCGGGGTCCGCCCGTTGGTCGGCCACGTTTACTTCTGCTGGAGCGTACGTATCATCCGAAACGATCGGACGAATGAGATTATCAGAATCAACGGTCGAAAAACCGGCGTTTGGCTCGTCGGTCCACTGCATCGGCGTTCGGACGGCGAAACGACCCGGTTGATTCAGGTCCTCACCCATCCCAATCTCGTCTCCATAGACGATGATCGGAGTGCCCGGTAGTGAGAACAGGAGGCTGTAGGCGAGTTTGATGTGCTCGCGGTCGCCGTCGAGAATCGGTGCCAGTCGGCGACGAATACCGCGGTCGTAAATCCGCATCGTTTCGTCAGGGGCGAACGCATCGTATACGTCTGCCTGCTCCGCCTCGGTGAGCGCGCCAATGTTGAGTTCGTCCAGATTCCGCAGGAAGTTCGCCCAGCCAGCGTTTTCGGGTGGGTCGGGAAGTTCTTCGAGCACTGAAGCCAGCGGTGCGGATTCACTGCGAGCCAATGCGAGAATTACGTGGGCATTGAGTTGGAAGTTCAACAGGAGGTGCATTTCGTCGCTGTCACCGAAGTACTCGCCCAATTCAGCAGGCGGCCGGTCGGCCTCCGCAAGAAGAACGGCGTCGCTGCGGCGCTGAGAGACGAACTCGCGCATCTCACGCAGGAAGCCATGAGGGTCGTCCAGCGGTTCATCAACGAGCCCTTTCGTCTGTGTGAGCAATCCAGCGGCGTCGATGCGGAAACCGGCGACCCCGACTTCCAACCAAAATCCGAGTATCTTCTTCACTTCCTCGCGCACCTCGGGGTTGGCGACGTTCAAATCCGGCTGGAAGTGATAAAATCGGTGATAGTAGTAGGCGTCGGCCTCGCTATCGTACGACCACACGTGGTCTTCCTCACCGGGGAATATCGGGCCGCGGTCGGGGTGGATATCCGGCTCTTCATCCGCCCAGAGGTAGAAGTCCCTATACTTCGAGTCGGGGTCGCTGCGAGCGGCTTGGAACCACGGATGCTGGTCAGACGTGTGATTGACGACGAGATCGATAACGACACGAATACCTCGAGCGTCGGCAGCACGTACGAATTCCACGAAGTCGCCGAGGGTGCCGAGCTGGGAATCCACTCCGTAGTAATCCATAACATCGTACCCGTTATCCCGCCCCGGCGAGGGATAAAACGGTAACAACCAGATGCAGTCGATTCCTATTCTGGAGAAGTAGTCCAGACGTTCGGTAAGTCCCTGAAAATCACCAATACCGTTTTCGTCCGTATCCTGGAATACTTTTAAGTCGAGCGAATAGATAGTCGCATCCTGGTACCAAGTATTCTCAATATTTTGCATATTAGCAACTAAGGATGCAAAGTAGGAAAATCATCCGGCTCGATCATCAACAATTTAGTTTGGTCATAGGCGCAGTTTATTCTTTTCGTGAAGATTTCAGACGAATTAAATTCCGAGTTACTTCTCCCAAACTATCAAAACACAGAGCTTCAGCGCCAAGAGAAGAGATGTGTGAGACGCATCTCGAATAGCGAACCGGATTCCGAGATCGGGAATTACCGTTGAAAGTTCAGCGCGGTAATACTATCAGGCTGTGAGGTGGGTGTTACAGCAATAACGGACGTCAGTTGCAACCATCGTTTCATAACGGCTTGTGAAAATCAAATGCCTTATCTCGAATTGTCAGTCCAGAGACGCCGGAGAGTCCAGCGTTCGAACCCACCGCTCGAGTTTCTCACGTGCCGGTGGTCCCGAGACGAGACTGACCGGGACGAACACGAGGAGACTACTAACAAGCCCGTAGATAATGGGTAGATTCGACGAAAACCCTTCCAAAGACAGTGTTGTAACGACGACCGCTGCACTGACACAAATCGACGAGAGGGCACCTTGCCATGTCGCTCGCTTCCAGAAGAACGCCCCGAATATCGGCACGAAGATACAACCCGTGAGCAAGTCGTACGCGATGGTTAGAGCGAGTACGACACTCCCGATTTCGATCGCCGCATAGGTCATGACACCGCCGAGGACGATAATTAGCCCTCGAGAAACGCTGGAATACCGTGCATCCGATGCATCGGGATCGATAAATCGCTTGTAAATGTCGCTCGTGAAGAGGGTACTCGAAGCGAGCAAAGCAGAGTCCGCCGTCGACATCATCGCTGAAACGAATCCGGCAAGGATGATTCCCGAGAACCCAACCGGGACGATTTCGAGGATAAGTCGGGGAAGGGCGAGTTCCGAATCACCAAGGGATGGTAAGACGACGAGGGCGATCATTCCGAGAAAAGCCGTCGTGAGCCCATAGACAATCGCGTACACACCCGCAGCAATGTTCCCTTTTCGAGCTGTCTCGGCATTATTCGCGGTGAAGACGCGCTGCCAGATGTCTTGTCCAATCATGATGCCGAGGACATACAACAGGAAGTAACCGACAATCGTGTTCATCCCGATAGCTGTGACATCGAAGTAAGAGGGCTCGAGTTCCGACATCAACCCCGAAACACCACCCACGGAGTTGAGACCGAGTGGGAGTGCGATAAAGAAGATACCGATGGTCATGATACACCACTGGACGAAATCGGTCATCGTCACGGTGAGCATGCCACCGAGTGCGGTATAGGCTATAATGATCGCCCCTGCGAGCAGAATCATCGTACTCTGCTCGAAGCCAAAGAGTACGCTCAATACTTTTCCAACCGCGATGGTTTGCGTGGTCGCGATAGTGAGGGCATAAATTCCAGCGATCATAGCACCAATCGTTCCCGAATATTTGTCGAATCGACGTTCCAGTACCTCACCCAGCGAGTACGCCTTGAGGTTGGCCAGATTCGTCGAAATGAGCAATCCAAGAGCAATCGTCCCGATACCGAGTGTGATGACCAACCAGGCCCCTGAAATCCCGCTTTCGTATCCAAGGCTCCCACCACCGACAGTGGCTGCACCACCGAGGATGACGGCGGACATGACCGGGACATACATCCAAAGCGGGATATTCCGGCCGGCAACGAGATAATCGTCCAGTGTTTCGGATTTTTGATACCCCCAGTATCCAATACCGATCATGCCCACCATATATAAAATGAGCAGACCAGTGTCAATGGGTGACACAACCATGGCATCACTATGCCACCTCCAATACTAATATATTGCCATTCCTGTCTGTTCGGAATAGTGTATCGCGTACGTTTATCGGCTAGCACTCCACTGTGAGAGTATGGCCGACCGTCTCGATAACCGGGAGTATGATTTATTGCGACTCATCGAGGTGCACGAGCCGATCGGGAGTATCCGTCTCGTCGATCAACTCCAACATCGCGGCTATTCGATCAAGGGACGAACCGTTCGGCTTCTCCTTTCGGAACTGGATGCGGATGGGTTCACGGAAAAAATACCGGGTCAAGGTCGGCGTTTGACCGAGAAAGGTCGATCCGAGTTACGGCATGGACACGTCAGCGGGCGACTCGAGCAAGTCCGAGAACGTATTGCTGTCCTGACCGGGCAAGTTACGTACGATCCGTTCGAGGATACTGGAGAGTTGGTCACGTCCGCTATCGATCTCCCGTATTCGATGGTCGAAGACGCTTTAGAAGAGCTAACTGCGGTCGATTCCTTACCAATAGAGCCCGTTCTCGTCGCCATCGAAGAGAATCCAAACGAAAACCAGAGCGATGATACCGTTCGCCTTTTCTTCCCGTCCAGTATCACCCTCGATGGAGTGTTGCTTTCACGGGGTATCAACAGCCAATTGCAGGTCGCTGGGATAGTCGAATATCATCCCGACCCAGTACCCGAACAGTTCGCTCACGAAGGAACTATCGTGAGCGACCACGGTGGCGCAGTTCTCCGATACACGGATGCGGTCAGTGGGGAAGGGTCCACCGTCGACATCGCTGATCTACTTATCGAGGCAAAGAGATCCTCGATTCGTCCACTACTCAACGGAGAAGATTCTGGCTTGTTCATCGTGGACAACCGGGAGTTTCCTTTGATCCGGTACGAAGAAGCGTCTGATCTCGCTGCTGCAACCAGAAGACAACTCGGCGGAGTCATCGACCTTCGAAAGCCACGGGAGAAAGGACCCTTCCCCTGCGGGCAGCCGGGATGGGACTTCGCCTCGTTAACGTACGGAGCGATCGGTGAACTTGCGATTTCACTTCTTGCCGAAGAAGGATATAGTGAGTCATGGACGACACTCCACGGACTGAAAGAGCGGTCGACGTTTCGACCCGTTGCAACCGTACTCGCCCGCAAGGATTGGTAATCGTTATTCCGCAAATTGTCGTTCGAGGAGTGTCACGGCGAGGAATGCGGCAAGTGTCTGTGTCGATTCCGTCGGGTCATACCGTGGTGATACCTCCATCACGTCAGCAGCGCCAACGGCATCGTGCGTCCCCAGCACTTCCATTACACGCACTGCTTGGTGTGCACTCAATCCATCGGGTTCTGGAGTCCCAGTCCCCGGTGCGATACTCGGATCTACGCCATCGATGTCGAACGTGACGTAAACAGCGTCTGTGTCAGCTGCCGCGGCCTCAACTGCATCGACAACAACATCGGTGATACCGCGGTCATGAACATCGCGCATCGTAAACAGATTGAGGCCGGTCTCATCGGCGAATTCGAAGAAATTCGGGCTTTCATAGCCACGAATCCCGACTTGACTAATATGGGAAAAATCGCTGTATTGGGACTCAGCGATAAGTCGAGTACTCGAGCCGTGGTAGTGTTTTCCGAATGTCGTACTTTCGGCAGAGGTATCGGTATGTGCATCGATTTGAACCAATCCAACTGAGTCTGCGTTCGAACCCTCGGCAAAGCCACAGAAGGCTGGATAGGTACAGTAGTGGTCCCCACCTAACATCAGCGGGAAGGCGTGTTCTGCTATTGTTGCAACATGCGACGTGATGCTCTCTGCGGTCTGTTCGTAATCCATCGGAAAGACCGGAACATCGCCGCAATCGGCGACCTGGAAATCGGAGTAATCGACCTGCGCACCCGTGTTCATGTTCGTGAGCCCTCCCTTGTAGTTCGATAAGTAAGCCCACCAAGCACTCGAACGGCGAATCGCTTCGGGTCCGTACCGGGCACCTGGTCGGTTGGTGAGCGCTCCGTCATAGGGCACTCCAAGAACACCGACATCGATATCATCGAGATCACCTACGCCGCGTGTTTCGCCCTTCAAAAACGTGTTTCTGCCCGCATACGCCATTTCTACATCCGCACCGGGGTGCGTTGACCGAAACTCTGCTGCAGGATTCTTCATTGATAACGTCCCCTGAGATTGTCAATTGCTCGTGTGTGCACATTCAACACATGCATGGCAATGTATTGCCACCCTTCTATTATACGTATTTTGGTCAGATGTTTGATCTCTCGCCAGGATTCATCAAGAACGGTTTCTCGCCGACGGTAGCAGTTGAACAGAGAACCAGGGAATACTACGCTCCGAACGCGTATCTCACGATCAGTTGACGTATCGGTTAAAACTGCTCGACAAAAAATAATGTTCTAAAAGGCCGTATTAGGTGGTAATCCACTCTGAAAACGGCGATATTACCTCTCTTCGGCATCCGAGGGGTGTTCGACGAGGACTATCCCATTCCCATAGAGGTCTGTTGCGATAGCTTCGATGCCGTAGGGTTGTTCGGACGGCTCAGAGGTGAATTCAACACCGCGTTCACGAAGCGTCTCGTACGTTTCTTGGCAATCATCCACAGTAAAGGCGAGTGCCGGTTGCTTCCCGAGCATTGCAGAGCGACTGTCAGCTTCCTCGCCTTCGAACCACTCAAGCGGTTCGAGGACGATTTCTGCGGTATCGTCTTGGTCAGCGGCGACAGTAACCCATCGCTGATCATCGGGTCCAAACATCTGGTCTGCTGCTTTCTTGAGCCCGAGTTTCTCGGTGTAGAATTCGAGTGCTTCGTCTTGGTCGCTAACGATACGAGTCGTCAAACGGAGCTTTTCGATCATTGTTTTCCTCACCTCGGTAGAGGTCGCTCAGGGAGAAATACGCTCGCCTAGTGGTCCGAAAGTGACCACTCGTCCCCCTTGCTCTCAGTTCTCCTGAATCGGATAGAAACCGTCCATCGATCAGGAGTCCGTTTTAATATGCTCTCGTAGATTATCGACGTGCACTATGAGCGAGACTGATAGACGCCTCGTTGCTGGCTGGCACGGGCGATATTTCGAGGACTTCACCGTAGGAGACGTTTATAAGCACCCGTTCGGGCGAACGGTAACCGAAACGGACAACGTTTGGTTCACGAACGTCACGATGAACCTCAACCCGATGCATTTCAATGACGCATACGCCACCAAGACAGAGTTCGGCGAACGGCTCGTCGACGGAACGTTCGTCATCGCCCTTGCAGTGGGAATGAGCGTCATCGATATCTCGGTCAACGCGACAGCAAATCTCGGCTACGACGAGGTTCGCCATCACGCTCCCGTTTTCCACGGAGATACCATATTCGCGGAGAGTGAAATACTGAACACGCGTGAGAGCGAATCACGCGAACACGTCGGAATTGTCACGACGGAACTTCGTGCATTCAACCAAGACGACGATTTGGTACTCTCACTCAAACGTACGCCGATGGTCCTCAAACGAGCATTCGCACAACCGAGTGCGGAAGTTCCTCCAGGGTGGCCCGAAGGCGTTGGAACGCAGTTGGACGACCTCAACGTGTCGTAAATCCGAGTATAGGCGGTCTCCAACGACCGATAGACGAGGATATCACTCGAAAAAGAACTATGAGCCGGATTCACCGGCATTGTAGTCGATACGGAGAGATCCTCATTTCAATAGCCACCATGTCGGATATAGCGATCTGCTGTTTCATTTCCTTAGTCGAGTCGATGGTAGCGCGGATATCTGGGCCACAAAAAGTTAGATGAGGAGCGTCCTCACTAGAATATATGACAGATATCATAGAGAGACTTCGTGATGATGAAGAGCGAGAATCTGAACAGGACGCTGCGGAAGAGACGTTCCGATTGCTGAATCAGGTTGAACGGTTATCAAAATCGAAAAGGGACGTATCGGGAATAATCGAGCGACATGCCGGTGAAATACACGAGATTTACCAAGACGTCGATACGGACGATGTGAGCAACCGTGAAATGGCGCTGTTGTATGCCTATGGCCAACTCTGTCTATGGGGCATGGACAACGTCGGAACACCACAGCAGCGACACGAGGACCTAATACGTCGGATCGATGCCGTTGAACGAGGCAAACGCCAGTGAATCGCCTCGGGGTCAAGCCTCGAGGCATCCGCGCTGTATTTTCTGTGAACTACCCTGCCCTGCTTGGCTTGTCAGCCCAGCTGAGGACGGGGGTTCCTGTTTCGACGACGTGCTTTGCGGACACAACGGTGTCCATGAGGGTGTAGCCACCATCGAAGATATGAATCGCGCCGCTCAACGGTCGTCATGGAAGACATGTAGCATGACAGGTCGGGGGCTCTGAGACCTTTCAGAGAAACACGACGCTCTCCCCAACCAGCATTGTTACTTGGGTCCCCTAGCTCATAATATTTTCCACGATAGCTGACGGACGAGTGCGTACGCTTGGAGGCCGAGGGATTCGCCGGCGAGATGAGTGGAGAACCTCCCTCGGCAAAACGACATACGTGATGGAACGGTGACTCCTCTCCGTTCTTGGTGCTTTAGTTCCGTTCTGGCCACTGGGCGAATATCTGATTGAGCCGCTCCGTATTCGATACCTGCGTGTCGGAGGTCAGTCTCTGCACAGTCCGCAAGTCTGCTGTGCAAAAAAACGATCGGGTGGGAGAAAAATCAAGGAGTAATAACGAGCTTTCCAACGCTCTCGCGATTCTGCATCGACGCGAACGCCTCGTCCGTCTCCTCGAGTGAGTAGGTTTCGTCGACCTCCGGCGTGAGCGAACCATCGGCGACGAGTTCGACCAGCGTCTCCAAGTCGGACTGTGTCCCCATCGTACTCCCGATGACGCGCTTGTGACCGAGGAACAAGTCGGGGATATCGATCTCGGACGTGCCACCGGCCGTTCGCCCACACAC
The DNA here is from genome assembly GCF_043952005.1 of Haladaptatus sp. CMAA 1909. NCBI lineage: Archaea > Methanobacteriati > Methanobacteriota > Halobacteria > Halobacteriales > Haladaptataceae > Haladaptatus > Haladaptatus sp. CMAA 1909. The sequence goes on from NZ_JBIOAV010000003.1 coordinate 44,682, forward strand.
CGCCATCCGACCACCGCGCCGCAATACGTCCAACCCGAGTTGGGTATACGCACCACCGAGGTGATTGAGGATGCCGTCGACCGGACCGATATCAGAAACCGCATCCCGAATCTCGTTCGGGTTGGTACTCTCGATAGCGTACTCAAGACCGAGCGATTCGAGATGGTCGAGTTTCGTTCGGGAAGAAGACGTCCCGATGCTGTGGGCACCAAGGAGTGCTGCGAGTTGTGAACGAACCCCGACCTCAAGGGTCGGGGCTTCCCGCTTCCACGACGCGCTTTGCATCCACGCGCCCCGAATGGCGAGTGAACGTAGGGAGCGCAGTCTGCACGGGCGTTGATTCGGACCGTCCTGGCCCTATATTGACTTGAAAAGAATGTTCCGTCCGTCTGAATGGCACGCCGACCTCGGCTAACGCCTTGTCCAAGATGTTCTTCGCCGCGTTGAGGTCTCGATCCTCTTCGTGGCCACACGCCGGACACGAGTGTTCCCGAACCCATAGCGGTTTGTCGGTCGTGACGCCACACTGGTTGCACACCTTCGTCGTGTTTCTTGGATTCACTGGCACGACGTGAACTCCGTAGAGCTTCGCCTTGTACTCTAAGAGCGAAAGGAATTGACTCCACGAAGCATCCTGCTTGTTCTTCGCCGACTGACTGGTTTCGAGCATCGGCTTCACATCCAAGTCCTCGACGGCGATAAACTCGTAGCGTTTCACGAGCCACGTCGAGAGTTTGTGCTGAAAGTCAAGTACCTGCCGTTTGATCTGACGCTTCGCCTTCGCCACACGAACTCGCTGTTTCTCCCACCGCGAAGAACGATGGTCCTTCCGAGAAAGCGACCGTTGCGCTCTCGCGTAGCGGTCGTAGCTGTCCGTGAGATCGAGACAGTCTACCGAACAGTCATCGCTTGTGTGGATGTACGACAAAATCCCAAGGTCGATGCCCACACAGTTCTCTACCGAGAGATTGGACAGGTCGGGTTTCTCCGATTCGGGGACCTCGACGCAGAAGGTCACGAACCATTCGCCGGTGCGTTCCTTCTTGAGAACGACGCGCTTTACGTCGTCGGTTTCGGGAACGTCGCGGTGTGCTCGCACGTCGATCCAGCCGATTTTTTCGAGTCGGAGTCGTATCCAGCCATCGTCGCCCGTGTTGTGATCCACGTTGTAGCGGGATGGTTGGTTGTACGACACCGATCGGAACTCGCCGCGACCCTGCCATTTGAGCCGTCCCGTCTTGTAACCGCGTTTCCGCCGTCCCCTTTGTGTCTCGTGATCTTTGTGGATCTGCGAGACGGCTTGTTGAGCGGCATGTGCGGACGGTTTCTTGAACGTTGGCCAGCGCCGTTTCCATTCGGGAAGTTTGGCGTGTTGGTCGTAATCGCTCGGCCGGTCGTTGCGTGGAGATTGGTAGTAGTCGCGGACCGCTTGATTCCGTATCTGCCGAAGAACATCGATGTGCTCCCACGCTACGCTGGCGATTTCCTCGTTGGGGTAGGCGCGACAACGAAGCGTGAGATCCATTTCTACTCCTCTGTATCGGCGTTGAGACCGGCGCGGATAAGTTCGGCGTAGGCACGGGGCATCCGTACTCCGTGCTTTTCCGCATACGCTTTGGCCCGGTCCATATCCTCGTCCGTGAGGTGAACTCTGAGATTCCGTTCTGGCATTTTTTGTGCATTCTATGCTAACACCTGTTCTAACATATGCTTTGTGTTCCAAACGACATTCCGGATAAGCGTACGCGATTCATCCCCGAGGTCAAGCCTCGGGGCAGTCTCGCTGATACCGCTGTACACCGGCCACACCGACACCCCCAGTGCAACCGGGAATGAATACAAGGTCGGTCGGTCCGGTTTCCACTCGGCGAAGCATATGATAGGCCGTCATGTAGGCCGTTGGGAGAGCCGCCGCTTCGACCATCCCCACGTCGCTAGGAAGCGGAACGAGGCGGTCAGCCTGGACCCGAGCGGTTTCGGCGAGGCCACCGTGGTACAGGGAGTAATTCTCGCACAGATTTTCCGGCCCCTCACGACAGTAGCGACACGTTCCGCACGTCTCGTTCGGACAGAGTACCACGCGGTCACCGGGTTCGACGGAGGTAACTCCCTCACCAATTTCTTCGACAGTTCCGGCAAGGTCGAGACCACTCACGAACGGCAGATCGTTCGTGTCCACCATCGCGGAGTCCCCCTCGAGAATCCAGAGATCGTGCCGATTGATCGAACACGCCTCGACTTCGACCACCGCCTCGTGTCTATCGGGTTCCGGTGTCGATTGTTCGATAATCGAGACACCATCCGGTCCGGTCAAATCGGAGAATGCTGCGACACGCATGGTCTGATGGTCGTTTCCTGTGCTCATAGGTGTGGAGGAGACGGCGACATCGACCGATACCATGGCAACCGATTCGTGCCAGGATAAACCGATGTGCGGCGCTACGACCCAACCGTCTGTTTCACATCCTGTTCGAGTGATTCTGCACGGTCCAAGCGAAGTTTTCGAGCCGCAGCAGGTGAAATTCTATCGCGACTGTCCTCTTGCTCCGATAGGGGGTCATAGGCCGCGACGTCGAACGTCATTCGTTCGAGATACGTTCGCAACAGCTTCGACGATACTCCGTCTCGAATCGCCGCATCAACGTGTTGGAGAACGGTATCGAACTCCGGGAGCACGATGACGTCATCTGTGATACGACCGCTATCCCCCTCGATATGCACCTCGGAATCCCGCAATCGCTCCATGATGTGTGCGATGCTATCGGCCAGTTGCGTGACTTGGCTCGGGAGCGCAGTATCGGGCGACCGCCACTCGACAGTCGTGAATGTATCTCGTAGCTGAACGGGAGTCCAGATCGCACTTTCCGGACCGAAGTTGGACTCGACCGCCCGTCGGTTGACACCAGCGTCCAGCGCCGCGGCCACGAACTCCTCGTATCGCCGTTCGAGACGCAAATCCCATTCGTGAGTGGTCCCGATGTATCGCCATAGCCGCCCTTGGTGAGCGAGTTCGTCGTAGGCCATTCGACGATACAGCTTCGACCGTGCTCCCAGAGCTAAAAACCGTCCGTGGAACCACCGTGAGGAGTTGACCAATGCAAGGGCAGGGTCGAGCGCTATTAGCGTATTAAATTGGTCGACCTCGCGTCCAGGTAGCTGTTCGACGTGGATGTGAGTTCCTGCACAGTGTCGTACATACTCGAAATCCTCACCGATGACCAGGTTTTGAATTCGGGTTCGTTCGCTCGGAAACTCCCGGATCTCTTCGTGGGAAATCGGTGTCGCCAATGGGACGAGCCCTCTCCCCATTTCGTTAGCTTGTTGAAGGGTATCGTGGATTCGATTGAATAGTTCTCGGCGGAGTTCAGCTGTCGTCTCACATGGCGAGGTCTTGATTTCCAATAATGGTTCGACAAACTCGCACTCGGCGCCGTCTGATGCCACTGCGAGAGGGCTAGAGTCGACGAGATATCCCTCGCGGTCGACAACCCAGTATTCGACCTCGATGCTACGTCGTATCGGTGTGGATTTGGATGTAGACACGTCTATTGACTACTACTTCGGTTGTATCGCACTGCTACTGACCTGATAGGGCGATATTCCGTGATAGCTGATCCAGTTTCAGCCGTCCCGATCCCATCCCCCCAGTCACGGAGTTCGGTCGGTGAGATTCCGTGTTGTTGGCTCAGGCATTCAGGTGTTATTTTGATTGTGTATGTGTACCAATCACATGCTAGTGAATATTCAAATACACCAATGGCTATAAAGTCTTTTGAACATATGACTGATGTATCTCTATTTTGGCGATGCCTGTTTTCACATATAGATTGATAGTGTACGAATATCCACTTTCAAAGGAACAAATCGAACTATTGAGGCACTATTTTCGGAGAGTATAGAGGCAAACCCGACTCGGACAGGTAGTGGTTCACTCGGTAAGCGCCGATACACTTACAGAAATAGTGAAAAGTCACGTGACGCGACGCGGTCGATATGGACTGGCCCAGACAGGGATATCACAGCCGAGTCGAGCGACGCGGTTTTCGATCGATGGATGGGTGGCAAACAGGGAAAAGAGAACCGAACGGTCAGTGTTCCACGGAATCGGACCAGCGACATCCTCGATATTATCGCCGGTTGCGATAGCAGCAACTCGATACAGTGCCTCAGCGAGCGTTTCCGGATCCACGACGTGGGCGGCGTATGCGTCCGCACGGTACTCCTCCATTCGATTGGCATAGCGACTCAACGAAAGTGCGAGCGGTTCAACGCCCAATCCAAGTGCATAGCGAACGATGCGGATTGGTCTCTCTTCGATGAACGCGAGTGCGCTGAACAACAGTGAGCCGATGGCGGCCACAAAGGGGCCACGTTCTGCAAGAAAGACGAGCCAAAACGCACTGAAACCGAGTATTTGGGGAATGTATGCACGAATCGCATCCGTGTGAATATCCGTTCCCAGATGACCCAGTTCGTGTGCGAACAACGCAGCCACGCCTGCTTGCCCGACGACTCGCGGGAGGAGCGGGTCGAAAGCGACGACGGGTTTTCCGTCGTCGTAGCCGACGACGGCACTTGTGGCATCCATCTCCATGAGGACGATTCGTGGAAGGGGACGTTCAGCACGTTCACAGACTTCGAGGACTGCCCGCTGTATGACTGGTGACTCAGTGGAATCGAACGGTCTGGCGTGTTCGTGTTCGAACTCGTAGCGACCGCCAGAGCGATACGATAGATACGCGATGATACCGAACACGAAAAGACCGAGACCAACGACGGGAAGCGGAGCACCCGTTCGAATGACTGCTGTAACCGCGAGGAGCGTAGCGACCAACAACCCGAGTGTGATCCCCCACGCCCGAACGATCAACGAAACCGTCATACAATCCCACACTTTTCGGATGAATAATAACGAAATCGATCATCGGAGTGGCGACCGATTACCGAACTGCACCTACGTGTACGTATCGGAAAGCGTTCCAACGTATCACTATCCCTGATTCGACGGAGAATGGGCTTGAATCTGCAAGCGATAGTCGTATCCATCTCGGTTGGTAATTGAATCTGTGCCTGATTTTGGTAATCCAATCGGTTTCGATCTCGCAACCGTTCTCACCGGCTCGGGACTCACCCTTCTGTTGTCTGCAGCGATTGCAAAGTATGGTGAGCAGTTCCAGTACAGCACTGTCGAGTTATACGGAATGAGCGGTGCTATCTTCATCGCCATCGGAGTGATTTTCGGCATCGTTCTCGTAGCGACCGGTAATCGCTAGTCTCCGATTTTTTAGGCCTCAAATCGGGAGTACGAGGTTACAAGTCAAGTTTAGAGAGAAGAGACGTATCGGGGGTCTTGTTGTTTTCGAACAGTGCTTTCATCTCCCCACCGGAAAGCTCGAAGTCGAATACGTCGAAATTCCGTCTAATACGGTCCGGTTTCGACGACATCGAGATGGGTGAAACCATGGGTTGTTGAAGCAACCATCGAATAGCGATTTGTGCTGCTGTTTTATTGTACCTCTCCGCGATTTCACCGAGCGTTTCGTTATCGAGTACGTCACCACCTCCAATGGGGCTGTAGGCAGTGAGTACGATATTTTCGTCAATGCAAAACGAGAGGAGGTCGTCTTTTCGTTCGTTGATGTTATATTCGACTTGATTGGTGCGAATCGGTGCATCCGAATAGTCTATCGCATCTCGAGTCTGGGCGATCGAGAAGTTCGAGACGCCAATATGTTTGACCGCTCCTTCGGCAACGAGTTCGTTCATTGCTTCGAGCGTTTCCCGATGTGAAACGTCTTCATTCGGGAAGTGAATTAGAAGTAGATCGATGTAGTCGGTTTCGAGTCGACCGAGACTATCACGTGTTGAGTCGATAACCTCATCGTGCGTTCGATTGTCACCGGACAGTTTCGTCGTGATGAACACCTCCTCACGATCGAGATCAGCATCGCGGACCGCATCTCCGACGGCAGACTCGCTGCCGTACATTTGGGCGGTATCGAGATGCCGATAGCCGGCGTCGAGTGCGGTAGAAATCACTTTCCGACGTTCGTCATCGGTGTCCATACGCGCGGTCCCAAACTGAAGGACGGGAACCGTCGTGCCGCTTTGTGTGGTGAAATACATACGACCAGGACAATCTACGGCTAGTACTCACAAAAAGAGTCTTGCAGATATGGCAGCTCGTCAACAATCTTCGTGACCTACCGCGTCACCGCAGAGCTGGTTCCATTTCCAACTCAACAAGGATCTGAAACCGCATCAATCACGAACAGGAACAAAACTCACGAACCTATTAAAAATCCCGACCGGGGAGAAGTAATCCGCGAGCATGGCAGCGAGTCCATACCCACGTCCCAGTCGGAATCAGAGCCGATGCGATAGCAGCGTGGTGTTCGGGTAGCTGATGGTGAACTGAGTTCGCAGTTCACGACCCTGTCGAGGGAGCGTGTGTGCCTCTGACACTACTTCGACAGGCGTTATGGCCGAGTTTCCTCGAGCCAACGAAAACAATGGTTGTACCAAAAAAATAAATTCTGACCACATTCTCAAAACCGATTCGATTACGTTGAATCAGGCGCAAAGCCTCGCCCTTCAGGGCGGGGATACGCGCCGTACAGTTTAAGCGTCTTCCCGCCGTATATTTCCTACCGGAGTTCCCTCGTTGACGAACACGGTCTTTGACCGTACCGATGCTTTGCATCGACTCGTTGCGTGGTAACAAATCCGACGCCCACTCCACCACGTCCGGGCCTACGGGTCGTCTGACGCTGATGGTGGTACCTAACAGGCTGAATACCCTGCCGTGGAGGGACGAACGATATTCCATCCCGGTGAAACGCCCATTGAAGATGGGTGGGAAGGCCGTTTTGACACGGCTCTACGCACTGCAACGCTCACCCTCGGTCATAATTGGGTGGCAACCGTTGAGGGAAGGCGCGAAAGCGTACTTCGTTCCCGAGGAAACGTGCAACCTTGAACTCCCCGGGGAATCCTCGCCCTTTAGGGCGGGGAGGATGTCAAAGCTACCACTCTCCCTCGAAGCGATGACAGAAACGGAGTCATCTCGCTGGAAACGAGAGTCCCCGAGGTGGGTACCGTGCGCCGTGACAGCCAAAAACTCTCGGTCGTAACATCGGTTCCCGTCCATTGACTGACTCACTTCACGACCGATAATTGAAATCAGTCGTTTTCCGTTCGCAGTTGTACTGTGGTTTCGTCGAGAGATCTTCCGGGAGCGGGCGCTTCTTTTCTATTATTCACGGCAATCCGGACGCGTGATACGATACGAGACAGCCACGGAGTGTGGCTTCCGCCCAGTTCTATGACGTGCATCTTGGCCAAAAGGAGATAGAGCGACAGCGAAAGGACGTATACCAGCGGCACGATCGCCAGTTGCCAGAGAAGCGTCGAGGTAAGGTCAATCCCAATCGCCGGACGCCAAACCCTGTTCATCGTCCGGAGGAGACGAATCAAGGGGACGTGAAGCAGATAGATCCCAAGGGCGTGTTGTCCCACTTTTGGGAGAATCGTATTCTTCCCCCACTGTGGGTTTGAGAGTACATATGTGAAAAGAGCGAGAACGAAAAATATCGTTGAAATCGTGTATTCGGTCAAGAATATCTCTTGGCGAAGAACGTTACCACGAATAACGTAGCCGATTGCATACTGTTCGAGAAGTTGGACGCCTCCAAGGAGGCAGACAGCTCCGAGATAGATGTGACTGCGGTTCTCGTTCGGTGTCCAGTCAATCGAGCTAACATGATATCCGAGAGCGACGTAGAAGAATCCGAAGAAGAGGGCGTCCCGTGTTCGAAACGGTATGTCTACAATCATCTGATAATTCGTTCCGATGAGGCCGACGAGGTGAATGAGGATAGCAATGGGCAACAGATAGCGGGTTTTTCGGAACTTGACGAAACAACCGAGGAAGATGAGTGAGAAAATCAGCGCTGTCAGGAACCATAATGGAACAGCAAGTGCGGTTCCATAGTATAGTAAATCAATTCCGGAGATATCACCGATGCCGCGAGCAATAAGAGCGTTCGCTACTGGAACGCCCCGGAATAACGCGAGACCGACCACTGCTGTTAGAGAGATTATTCGCCCGAACAGATAGATCGAGCCGAGTTTCTTGACAGAGTTACTCACGCTAGATTTGACGGTATCGAGATTCACCGTCTCTCCAAAAAAGTACCCGGACGTCAGGAAAAAGAATGGAACGTCAAATTGACCGATAGTGTCTAACGCGAAGTAGACGTGATTTCCGTACGTTCCGAAGCCTCGAAACGGTTGAACGTGTGCAATAACGATAAAAAATATAGCGACGGCTCGCAGCGTATCAATGCTATGAATTCGATCACTCATCGTATATCAAAGGTCTAGTGGAGAATCCCTCGCGACTAATTAAAACGCCTCTGATTATGGAAGCCGAATGTGACTTGTTTTCACATGTTATGGATGACTGATCAGAGGCCCACACCGATGTGTCACAGCCTACGTCGGGAGATTTTCCGAGAAGAAATCCTGGTCTTCTTGTTCGATGCCGAGGAGGTAAAGGACACCTGCGAACGCGACGAGACCAATGACGCCGCCAACCGCGCCTTGAATGAGGGCGGCAATTTTTGGTGATCCGATTCCCACCATGTAACCCGCGAGGAAGGACTTTGTACCAAGCATTGCAAGCGCTGAGACACCACCACTCAATACCGGCTTGATATACCGCTTTGAGTAGGGAATTAGTCGAACAGTATACCAGACCTGAACCACCCGAACGACATTGATGAACGTAATGACTGTTGCGGACGCAAGTGCAGCCCCGATGAGACCGAATTGCTGGATGAACAGATAGTTGAGAATGACGTTACAAATTCCGAGGACCCACTGATTGACGAGCGTGAGATAATGATGATCGGTCATCAGTAATACATATCCAGAGGGGCCAACGCTTGCATTAGCGAGTTGTGCGACAATAAACAACAACAGGACGGCCTCTCCTTGTCGGGCGAACGAATCACTGAACAGAACTAAAAGTTCGTGTGCATACACAGCAGCGCCGACCGCTGGAAAGAGCCCTAGCGTAAACGTCCAACGGGTAATACGACGATACAAGGCCTCCAGGTCCCCCATCTTGTTATTATTGTAGAGGCGAGAGGCAATAGGGGGGAAGAGTTGGCTGAATCCACTCAAAGGAAGGAGAAGCACGCCAGCAAGGACAGATGCGATTTTATAGATGCCAACGGCATCCTTGGTAGTGATGTAGGCGCTTGCCAGAAATCCGACCATCAGTAAGTCGACTTTGCTCGCGAGGACTTGTCCAGCGTGATTTAGCGTAAGGGGTAACGAAAAGTCATAGAACTCAACGATATCGGAACGAGAGCCCCCGAGCTTGGGTTTCAGGTCAGTTTTCGAGATAACCAGATAGACGGCAATACAGAAGACGAGAAGTGAAGCGACAACCGTGGCGGCAACTGTCCCAACGAGCGCGAATCCAAGAAGAATCGCGATGCTGATCCCGATAACACGAAAGAGTGGTGTCAGAATATTCCGTACGAAAACCTGATATTCGGGCATTTCCAGGCTTTTGAACAAACTTCCAAAACAGCTAATGAGCGTATCGACTGGCAGTAGCAGGGCAAACACACGCAGAACGTTGGTAAAGTACGGCTGATATGCAGGGTCGACATATCCATTAATGAACGGCGCGGCAAACCACAGAACGGCCCCGAAGATGATACCCGCGGTCAACGACGTAAGATACGAGAGCCCAAGCATCCGTCGACGTTTCAGCGGGTTATCGTCATACATTGGGATGAACTTCATGATGGCCTGGTTCGTCCCGAGATTGGTGAATACCTGTGCGAAGGTCAGAGCAACTAATCCGAGAGTATAAACACTGAACAGAACGCCACCGAGCCCCTGTACGAGAACCCAGTTGAGAACGAATCGAAGGGCGTTATCGAGCCCTTTGCCAGCCATGAAAAAGGAAGCACCGCGGGAGACGGACTTTAGTGAAGAAGACGACTCTGAAGATTGATCTGCCATTAGTTCAGGTTGTGTGTATCTTATCAGAGCCGATTATCTCTTCCGCTTTCGCCGTTGTGTGCATGCTTGTGTGTCCCACACCAGTCACAGAGCCGTTGATTTATCCATCATGTTCTCTTTCCCTCTCACCAACCATCGACGACCAGACCAAGAATATCGGAAGTCTCCAGACTCAAGAAATCCAAGAATTTACAAATAAAAGTTCAAAAAATGTCCGATATAGTACGTGAGTCAATGACACACAAGTTGTTTCCCAAAACAACAGCATATCACCAGACGGCAATTGAATTGTCACTCTCATACCTCTAGTAAGCCGTTAGCTTTAACCATCAGTTGTGAGATTATAGACATCATGAGTATGGACAAGGATATGAGACATCAAAACCAATTTTTACTGTGCAGCCCTCAGTTCCAGCCGACTCTCCCTACTAGTTATTCATACGAAGCGATTTCGGACGATTTGGACATTTACTACTCTGAAATTCTCCCCTTTCAGCACGTCTCGGACGGTGAAACCGATCTCGCGATTATCGGAGACGTGGTTGTTCCGAACGGGCCAACAATTCAGAAATGGTTGATGGAAACGGTGAGTGAGCAGCTGACAGGGGTATTCCGTCGTTCACAGGAACTCACTGGACGCTTTGTGATTATTCACTCAACAGAAGATTCCACGACTGTCATCCCAGATGCGATCGCGAATAAATCCCTGTACTACCACACCGACTCTTGCCTGATCACCTCCTCGCTAAAACTGCTGGCCGATTCAATCGATATTGGACTGACAGAGAATTCAGCGGTCACGTCGTTCATGAATACGTCGCAGTTCAAGGGTAATGAAAGCGCTTTCGTCGGGGATAAAACAGTCTTTGAAAACTTCCGCTGTGTCCTTCCCAATCATGTACTCGACACTACCGAAATGGAAGTTTCACGGCGCCCACTCTTCATACCGGATATCCAACGACCACCAGCCGAGTACATCGCAGACCATATTTCAGGAGCAATGAAGTCGTTCAACGACAACTATCACCTCCTCGCGCCGATTACAGCTGGGCGAGACACGCGAATGCTTCTTGCTTGTTCTCGGGACATCGTCCGAGACATTACCTGGTATACGTTCTCCGATTGGGGAACGGGTGAACATCCCGACGTAAAGATACCGAAGCGGATAGCCAAAGAACAGGATTTCGACTATTCGATTTATCATCCACGGTCGCTCGATGATGGGTTTCGAGCAGCGTTTAATGATTACCTCTGTTGGACTCGGTACCTGCCCAAAACAAAACACGTTCAGTTTTTCCACAACAATTTCGACATGAACAAACATATCTATGTGAGCGGAAACGGGCCGGTATACAAAATGAACTACGTGATGCCCGAAAACGGAGAAAATCTGGTGGATCACTTCTGTAACGAACTCCAATATCCCGATAGTGAGTTTGTCAGAAACGAAATCAAAGAATGGTTACCTGGTGCAGTTGAGTACGCAAAAGAGTACAACTTGTCGCCCGCGAATCTACTGTATTGGGAACAACGAATGGGCCGATGGGGAGCATTAGCACCACGGGAAACGGACTTTGCACTCAGAGGTGTGTCCCCTCTTGTGAACTATGATCTACTATTGACAGGGTTGCATGTCGAACGATCGCGAGTTTCACCACCGGAGTACGACTTGATAAACAGCGTTATCGAGACGAAGTGGCCCGAACTACTGAAGTACACCTATAACCCGAGTAAAAACCCGTACAAAGCGAAAATCGGTCAGGTCGCGCCACCGCAGGTGAAACAAGCACTGACCACGATTAACGCTAAGCTGGACGATTTTATCTAGGCGAGGCAGTAATTCATTCGGTCACACTGTCACTGTCATCATCGACTAACGAACTTACAGCTTCGATGACGGCGGTCGCTGTTTCACGACTCACGCGATTTGTGGCGAATGCCGCCCGTTCGTACCGTTCGGTCACCTCACCGATAGTAGAGAGCGTTTCATCACCAACATCTGCTTCCTGGCAAGCATTATAGAATTCCCAGTGAGTCAAGGAAGTCGTCGGAACTAGGTTTGCAAAGCGGTCTCGAGTCGCTGCATATCCCATTTCGACAGCCCGTTCAAACTCTCCTTCGTCACGTGCCGAGCGGGCACGATCAAGGAATGCCATCGCAGATGGTGACGAATCAGATTCGGGCTCTTCGGGAGTGGGAGCACTATCTGGTTCTGGCGTACTCTCATTGCTCTCTGCCATCTCCTCACTTTCATCGTCATTCGAGCGCACGAAGAAGTAACCACCAAGGGCGACAAACACGCCAACACCGGCAATTCCTAACCCTAACCAACGACGGGGTATCGGTAGCAGCGAATCATTTTCAGCGACTGAACTCAGAAGCGTTGTCGAAGCGCGTGCTGATTCGACGTTCTTTCCTCGCCCATTGAAACGTGCGACAAACGTGGTATTGCCGGTCGAGGAAAGGAGTGCTGCTGGAAGCACTGTGGAGACTCGATAGGACCCGTTTTTGTTTGTCCGTGTGGATGCCACCTGTGTTCCATTAGTGAAGATCTGTACCTGTTGACCGGCTATTGATTCTCCAGATTTCGTCTTGAGCTGCCCAGAAAAGTCAACATTTCGTGGTTTTCCTTCCGACCCTGAAAGCGTGAGTGTCGTCTGTGATGGGTCGATGGTTACTGGTGCCGTTGTGTTTGCAGCGGTAAGTGAGCGGTTGCGGAACGGGAATACTACTCGAATCTTACTGACATCCGAAGGCACATTAGCGGGTAGAGAACGTGTGAATGAGAACGTTCCATTCTGTGCGGTTCGAGTCGTTCCGAGTCGAACGTTGCCTGCATAGATAGCAACCGGAACATCAACTGCAACGATGTCCTCTGCTTGGACGCGTCCCGACACTGACATCGTGTCATTGTATCTCAACCGTTGTGTGTGTGACGAGATCGAAATGTTTCCTTCGACCTGTGAGACTGTCGCCTGAACCGTTTCGTTCGAACCCAGATAGATAGTGTCGTTTCGTGGTCGATACTCGACACGGAACGATTGGCTCCCGAGTGCTGTGACTGCTGGTCGACCAGTCAGTGTGAACTCACCATCCTCATCGGTCCTGTAATCAGTTCGTTTCGTACGATTCCCACCCATCAGAAGGTAAATCGATTTGTTTTCAATGGCCGTTCCGTTTTCGTCAGTCAGCTGGCCAGTGATAGTAATCGGCTCAAGAAACGACACTTGATCTGATTCGAGTGAGACCGATAAATCTGTTTTAACAAACTCGGTTTCGCGGACTTCGGTTTGCTGTGTAGAGATATTCTGTGTGACGTTCTGAATCCGTTGTTTTTCTTGATCTGTACTGACATTCGTGCGATTTGAGAGTTGATCGTAATTTGACGTCAGATTATCGCTCTTTTGATTGATCTGTCGAGCCAGTCTATTGAGCTTTCGAGCGAGATTCCGGGCTTTGTTATCGTTTCCGTTCTGTTTCGCCCGCTGATACCGATCATGAAGTGTCCGATAGCGCTGAACTCTCGAGACGTATTTTTTCTGGTTCTCTTGTGTGTTTTTGAGCGTTTCTGCTGTCTGGTCGTCTTTTGTTCCCTCTGTCTGTCCGGAGACCTCGACGTACTTACTTAGGAGATCATTATAATCATCTCCTAATACCGAACGGGCCTTTTGATACTGCCCTTGTTCGATTTGGACCGAGCTCCCACCGAGACGTGAGGACAATTGACCGGCAAGGTAGCTTTCGAGACCAGAGAGATCTTCCTCAGACCGGACATTATCGGGATCTTCGTGATGAACCGAGGAATTGTTGCGAGCGAGTGGCACCGTTTCAACTTGATCCGGCGTCGATGTGAGCTGAGTACTGTCAGCTGCCGATATTGCGGCTACCTGTGCGGGCAGTACTGTCGCTACGAGGAGGAGAGCGAGAAGACCGAGCGAAGCGGTGAACCGAGACACACCTATCTTCTCACATTCCATCGTAAAAACTACTTCTTTCTTGATTCGACATTATCTAGTTTGATTCCTCCTCGATGGGCGTTCGATTGTCTAATTCTGGAAATCTCCACATTCCCAAACTAGTTGTTACAGGAGTTCCTTGTGAAATGAAATGGGTACTGGCCTCACTCAATGTCCCGACTGTCGGTGGACCGGAAAGACAAGTAGTTGCGTGATCGAAGATCTTGAACGAAAGTGTCCTGTCTGCCACTACGTCTTTCAACGAAATTCGTAAACTACTCCGCCCTACTCACTCCCTCACGCGGTGCGCTCGGTCGCTCCTTGAGGGCGGGGCTTTGGCCCGTCATTGGGTTCCAGCCCCCGACTCCCGTGCGGGACGCGGCTCGACTACATGGCGGCAGGACAGGCACACGGAGGGGATTCCTGCGTGATTTTCTGTCCCGTGGTCTTCGTCCGAAGCCGCCTCACATCGATTTAATTCAGCGTGTTCCTCGCGTTCAATCCGTGGGACTGTTCTGTGCCACCTTTCACGGTCGTCAGTTCCGCTGTTCAGGGCCGATCTACAGCGGCCCCTCCTAAGCGTCCGTTTTGGCCACTGAGGAGTATCGTACAAAACACCGCGGGAAAGCCTAACTCATCCGATACGGGTGGAATGGAACAAAGACGGGAGTTTCCTTCCCACCCTACGCGCGAAGCGCGTTGAGGATGGGGCCTCCACTCCCTGTATTTCAGGTGAACCGAGGAATTTATTCACTTTTTCTGAGCCACCAAATCCCCACCGAGAAGCATAATTTCGCACATTCTACCTCACCGGGTTGATGACGCTCCTCAAGCCGTTGATGTACTGGCCGTCGTTCTATTCAAATCATACTCAAGACCCACCCAGCAGAGTGAGAATTTGTTATCCAAAAACACTTAATAACCAACCTGAATATACTTATTCATATAAAACGAAATCGTGAAATATGAGAGTAAATCAGAAGATCACAATTATTGCAGTTATTATAATGGCTCTTGGAGCCGGGTGTTCATCATTCGGTACTATCGAGAACGATACAATAACTACGAGAACACATACTAGTGAAACAACACCAGAGATTACATCCGACAATACAGCAACCACAACCAATAGTGGGGGGACAATAAGGGAAACGGACGCAACTACCGTGCCGTCGACTGCAAATACATCCGAAAGCAGGCACACTTCCGACTCGTCGAAAAGCGATTCAACCACCATGGCTGACAAGGCAGGGAAGGAGACATCTGCCGACGATTCATCCTCGGCGACAACCCAAAAGCCAAGCGAAGACTCAACAGACGACGGTGATACATCGAGTGAGAATTCGGATAATAATTCAGTGAGTGACGACTCTTACTCTACTAATGGCACGACTACTACAGAAACACGTACTACCACGACAAAAAGCTCAAAGCAGACCTCAACAACTGCCGATCCAACTGCAACGACGAATAATGTATCACCGTCTACTATACCTGCCGACGAATCCCAGCAAACAACGACGACTAATGAGCCACAGGTGACGAATACGACAGTAGCTGAAGACAGTACGACCACGGAAGACAGCACAGAAGCGTCGGTTAAAGCCTCTAAATTTGGCAAGCCAACCCCTAAAACCCCAACTCCAGACCCGACAACTGAGCCCACATTAACATCAAAATCAACTTCTGTGAAGGGCGAACATAGCTATCGAGAGAAGTTCCTCGCAGAAATCGAATCGAGTGGTATCACTGTGATTCACTACACTCATCATAGTGGGGACCCAAATGTGATCTATGCCACGCAGTATTTAGACAATGCAAATGCTCAACACGAAGAGATGGATGTTATCATCAAAGCATTTGCTGCGGGAGTAGAAGATGGCTGGCAGACAAACACTCTTCATGCCACCATCCAAGAAGGATACAATGAGCCGTTGGCTTACTACCATATTGAGCGGAAATGGGTTGAGCAGTACAACCGGGGAGAGATCAGCTACCACGAACTGAAGAAGAACGTTGATGAGACGACCAAGTGGTTGTATAATGAACCTTGACATCCCCCTGCGCCTAAAGGCGCAGGAATCCTCACGCTTGGGGTCTGGACCGTGTACCAACCCAACGTAAGCAACTTTCCGCGATACCGGGAGCGTACTCTGGTGTGTGCGCACTTCTTTGGAATTTCCGTGAGAGTGTGGTTTCTCCGACCCCTCGGTGGTCGTCTTACTCGAATCACACGGGCCGTGCCATCGGCCTTGGTTCGTAGTCTTCGTCTTGCTGTCTCAGGAACGTCTAGGACGCGGTGAAGTCAGCGTGACCGTCGAATCCGCATGGGCAGGTGAGCGAATCGCCCTCTCGGATCATCCGATCAGTTGATCTGCACGCCGAACATGTCTGAGAAGTCCATGCTTCCAACGCTTCTTCAACTCGGATTCAGTACTCCTCGGCAGTACATTTGTGGCGCTCGTATTCAGATCATTACGCACCCAACAAAGGCTTTCTCCATTTCTTTGGACTTCGTCGCTATTATTGATTTAATGTCCCCCTTCCGATAGAAATGTCTCGTAATCAAGATCTTGGATACTCACACAAAACTTATACATATTTGAGGAAAAGGACTCGGTATGAAATCGAAAACTCGGCGAGGATTCTTAAAAACAGCTGGCGTTCTTGGCACAACACTTGCGGTTGGATCACAGTTCACTTCACCCACAAAAGCTGCTGACGGCTATAGCGGTACATGGACGATGCCTCGCGGAAACCCGGGACGAACTGGCGCAACCACCGACCCTGGTCCGGGATCAAATGTCACTACCGAATGGTCATTTGATATGAACGGTGGAATGCACACCGCAGAACCGGTTGTCGATAATGGAACCGTGTATTTGGCTGTAACAACCGCACATACGCCGTCAGTCAGCAAGGGCTATGTAGCTGCCTTTGACCTAGAGCAAAAGACCACAGTCTGGAAACACGATGGAATCTCCCGTCCAGGGACGCCGACAATCAGTGGAGACACGGTCTTTTTCAACACCGGCGGTTCTGAGGATGCCGAAGCGTCTGGATTCTTTGCACTTGATAGCAACAGCGGTGAACAGAAGTGGCACAAATCTGCATCGGCCGGTCTATCGAATGCACTCGTCGCGGACGGTCGGCTCTATGTTGATATCTCTGGAAGTATTGCGCAACTAGATCCCTCGACCGGCGACAGTATCTGGACAACCGACGGAGTTGATGGAACTGCGTGTTATATTGATGGGATTATCCTCACTGCAGATGGGGTCGCACTTCAAGCCAACGACGGCTCTGTTCTTTGGGATGTCTCTGCCGATGAAGACACAATACAAACAGCCGTTGATAACCTTGTGTATGGCATTGGGAATAAAGACGACAACGAGCCGGTGGTAAAAGCGAGGTCGACGAGCGATGGGACAGTTCAGTGGGAATATCCACTTGGATTTAAAGATGAATGGTGGGGGTCCCGACTGACAGTCGCTCACGGACACGTGTTTTTCGGAGTTGGAAATTCGATCCGGGCAGTCGACGCAAAGTCGGGCGAGGAAGCATGGAGAACAGACATCAGTGCGGAACTATCTTCCGCGCCATCAGTTGGTGGTGAGACACTCTATGTTCCTGGGCGAACAACCCCAGAACAGGATGATGGAGACGCACTAATCGTTGCTCTTGACCCACTATCCGGAGAGCAGAAGTGGGACTACTCATTCGGCAGTTGGGACTTTGATGAATATGGCCCTACCGCTCGATCACCCGTGATTTCTGATGGACGGGCATTCGTTACGACGTATCCAATGATGTCGACCCTCGATTGGATGTACACAGAATATGCAGACTTCCACGTCCTTGGTTCCGGATCGAAGACAACAACAACAACTGAATCCTCGACTCAAACAGAAACGACGACCCATACAACAACCGAGTCAACGACAGGGACAGAGACAGCAACGAAAACCAAAACAACAACGGTTCAAGAAACGACTACCACCGGAACGAATTCAGAGGTCACAACCACTTCTGCATCCACTACTGGACAATCGACGATGTCTAAAACGACGACCACAAGCACAGACAAAACGGCTACGGGAGAGTCAACAATTCAATCGACTAGTACGAGTACTACGAACTCCGATGGACAGCCAGGTTTTGGAGTACTCACCACAATTGGTGGACTTGCTGGGGTCGGCGCGTATCTTCGATCACGACTCGAAAATTCAGAGTAATCAGTAAGTCGAATTTTCACGTTGGGCGTGGGAGGCCCGCGTCTTCAGGCGCGGGAGGATGTCACTGTTCGTAGGTACCTCGATAATTCCTTCACCCATGGAACGCCGCAACTATCAGACTACAGTCATCAGTGACATCCGCCCCGGGGTAAACGGCGGAATTCTCTCCTCGAAGAAAGATAGCCCACAGCAACTGTCGAGAATTTTGCTTGCCAGTACTCACAACAAGCAAGGCAGAAACTCTTAGCACAACCTAGACAATCAACGCAGAAACGTGATAGAGATAGAATCGATCATACCATATTGCTGTGGTTTCGAGGTAAAATACTTCTATTTAGGTATTGAGATAACACAACAATCGTTTTTGCTCAACCAGGTAATGGCACGCGTTCGAACAGGAAGGAGGGTTTGGGTAGGGGTGATAGTGGATCAGGAGTGATGGCACCAGACCCACGTTGAAGACCTATTCAGGGGTTATCCGCGAACACACTGCAAGCTGTAACTTATTGTGGATCGGTAAATGCTTTGTGCTACTGTTCGAAATAAAGACATCAGGTTTCCTTTGAGAACGGCTGAGCACTGTCAGACAACACCGGATCAGGTGCTGCAGTGGCCATACCAGATCAATAGTGCACTTCAAATAAACTCGCGTGACATGTAGCTAGTACTCTCTGGCGTAATATCAGCACCTCGGTGTTTCAGAATGCCTGCTTTCTGATATAGAGGAGATACGCTTTGCCACAAATTGGACAATCTCGATTAACTTGCTCAATCTTGTTCGGGAATTGTAATCGTTGATTCGCCATCGACCACCCGAAACCCACCGGCTTCTTTCCGAGCCGACACCTCTTGTTGTGGATATGGAATTTTGATTCCCTCTCGATCATAGGCGAGTTTGACTGCACGTACCACGGCAGTCACTGCTCGCCATTTCCGACGACTACTTGGTTTCTCGATCCAGAAACGGAGCTCAAGCAGTACTGCAGAATCACCCAGTTGTTTTAACACCACGTCAGGACTGGGTACCGTTAGGATATCATCGACACTCTTCATTGCTTCTTTTGCAATTTCTGTCGCATGATCAGGATCTGCTTGGTAGTCTACTCCAACTTCAACATTGAGTCGAAGTCGTCCCTTCCGCCCGATATTGATGATTGTACTACTACTCACAAAGTCGTTTGGGAGCATGACATATTTCCCCTCGAACGTCTCAATACGCGTCGTGAAAATCGTGATGTCAGTCACGATCCCCTCATGCTCGCCAATCTGTACCCAATCGCCGATCTCGAACGGCCGGGAGAACATGAGTTGAAAGCCAGCTAGCAGTGACCCAAGCGTTTCATTCGCTGCTAATCCAATTGCAGCACCAAGCAGTCCAGCACCCACAAATAACCCTTGGAGGTTTATTTTCCAGACACCTAATATAGCGACAAAACCAACGAGATAAACACCGATAATAGACAATCGGGAGACGACCTTTCCCTGGTGGCGTGTAATCTCTTCGGTCTGTTGTAAGAGTCGGTCAATGACCCGATCGACCATTCCAGCACTAACATACGCTGCTATACATACACCGAGTGTCAGCACGATCTGAAATCCGGTCTTTCTGACTGAGCCGAGTGCTTTTACACCATCTGTCGCTTGTTGTGTTTGTTCCCAGATGATGACGAACAGACTGCCACTGACACCAATGAGAATCAAACTCGCGATGAGGAGCCCAATATTTACGAGGCGAAATGGATAGTCACGCTTTGCAACCCGCGACAGTCTCCAAAGTATCCACTCACAAAGGATGAGCCCGATACCGACAATGAGCGAGAGGAAAAACTGGCCCTCAGAACCAGGGAATTGATTGAGAACCCACTGAAGAGGTGATGCGAAGATCATCGATACTCATCTCTTGTGGACTTGTGTTGGAAGGCACTCTCACAGCAGGATATCCAGGTTTGAACATGTAATTGCTGTACGACGCACGTCATGCGTCACATTTGAAGACAGCGATGTCACAAGAGTGTACCGAAAATAGATTCCGTCTACACAAAATACAGCGAAAGTGGCCCACAGTCAAGCCGCGTAGTACGTTCACTGTGGACCAGTCGTCGATGAGCAGACGGTCGTTGACTTCGAATAAATTCATCGTCCTGTGGTGATAGCTGTGGGAAACAGGTATCATGATGGTTATTGACTGGTATATCCTTGCACAATGTTTATCTAAATTCCGTTTGCAAACACATAGCTGCAATTAAGAACGCGACTGCCGGCGAGAGGCTTTAGCCACTCCTAGTGGAGAGGATAAAGACAAGCCGAATCGGTGGTTTCCGACGCAGGCCGGGGTGCAGATAGGGCTGAACGAGGTATCGAACAAACTATCCACTGCTAGTTGGATGATCAACTCAAACTTTCTCGTTAAAGAGTTCAAAAGCATAGTTCTATACAGATACTGTCGAAAGTCGTTGGTGCACGAATGCGATTGATTCAATTGACGATTCCGCAGGACAAGCAGGATATTGTCTGCCGGATTCTTGAACAGCGGGATCTTGATTTTACTCTCATCGCCGAGATATCTGATCGAGACTATGATGCTGTTATCTCATTCCACCCGCTGCTGCAGTCGGCCTCGGAATCGCCTATAGTGATTCCGTGCTTGTCGTTAGTGCTGGAATTCTCGTGTTGGTCAACATTCTCTCGATCAACTTCGCCAGCTTAGCCGTGCTTTGGATACGTGGCTATCGGCCTGATCACTGGTTCGAAGAAAATCTCGTCCGGCGTACCACACTCAAACGAATTGCGGTACTCACCATCGGGATTCTTGTACTCTCATCCTTTTTGGTGGTCACATCGGTCGATCTCCAGCGGAACGCCAAATTCGAATCAACAGTTGGTACAACTGCCGAAGAAAGTGGACTCACTGTGTTGTCAATAGATATCGAGTATCGGACAAACCTATTCTCGCGCCATCCCGATCAAGTTGTTCTTTGGGTAGCAACGAACAATGACCGGGCTGCAGATGCACTTCGTCGACGAATCAAGCACCGGACAAACATCGACACCTCGGTTGTTATCATCCGTGAAAATGTTGAGACGTCCACCGACTCCCAAACACAACCAACGTCTCTGGCACCTACCAGAGGAGTGTTGAGTAGGTTGGCTCCGTCTTTCCTGTAGCTTCAGCACTTGTTTTGGTCACCATGAAGACAAGACGAATTCAAATGGTAGTGAGCAGTCCACTTCTTCACTCCAAAAAGCATCGTCGACGAAGCGTGCTATTCTGTGATATCAATCGACCCTTCAAGCGTTCGAACCGGATAGGGCATGTCGATTGCCTCAGCATCAAGCCGTTCTTTCACTGCTTGTACTAACTCTGACCGAATTCGTGTGAAGTTTCCTCGGCCAGGCTCACCGATCCAAAAGCGAGTTTGCAATCCGACATATGAGTCAGCGAGTTCAGTCACCCGAATATCCGGTGCTGGGTCTGCGAGAATTTCATTGTGTTGTTGTGCCTCGTCAAGAATCACATCTTTCGCGTGATCGATATCGTCGTCGTAGCCGATTCCAAAGACAAATTTTTGCCGGAGCTTATCGTAAGCAACCGGATTCTTTACCGCATCATTCGCTAAGTCACCATTCGGAACGGTAATTAGCTCGTTATCGAACGTTCGCACTCGTGTCACACGCAAGTCGATATCCTCGACCTGTCCCTCACCGTCACTCCATTCAATCCAATCACCAACCGTGAACGGTCGGTCTTTGAGAATGAAAATCCCAGCAACAAAGTTACCAAGGAATTCCTGTGCGGCGAACCCAATAGCAAGTACGATAGCACCGGCGAACACACCGAATGCAGCAATGACGCCACCGAAGCCAGCAACCGTGAACGCAAGGGCAATAGCGAGTACCCAAACGAGAACGCCAGCCACATTCTCGGCCAGACTTCGAACAGCTGGATCATGACCTTGTTCTTTCAGTACTCGTGTAAGTAATGGAATGAGGACACTCCGCCCAATCAGATAGACAACAACGAGTGTCACGAGAAACAGTACGGTGGGAATCACGTAATTGCTGACAATAGATGTGGTTGTGAGTGTATTACCCGTTTGTAGTGGGGTCATTGAAACCCCATTCAGCACAAAATTCAGTATCATAATTCAAGTCGAAAATCGAAGAGCTGTTTTATGAACGTTTTCCCAGATTAGTCCTCATTCTCGTCACTGTTGTCGTTCCACCGCACTCGGATTTCGTATTGTGTGCTATTGTCTGCTTTCGAAATGTCCTCGATCAGTTCGACTGTGGCAGGTCGCTTCGTAATCGAGTTTAAGAACGATTCATCGGCTGGCACTTCTATCGCTTCCATTCGCTCATATCGACTGAATATCTGTTCACGAACGAAGCGAACATAGCGAGCAGTTTCATCGCGGGTGAGTGATCGTTGTTGTATTTCTGTCTGTTCATCAGCCATTTCCGTTCGGTGTGAAAGGACTGCATTCAGTACTGCCCTAATGAGCGGTTTTATCGTCCATTTCAAGCGCCTGTCGAATATCAGAACCGGGGTCTTTTGAGCAATTGAGAGGCTGAAAGCCACCGATTCTAACGATGTGGTTCGGCTGTGTATTCGAATTAGATCTGCCGTCACTTCACGATCATCTCGCTTTGTCGCCCGTATCATCACGACGAGAAACTCCCCTCAAGTTCGAGAAACGCCGTCGGAATATGTCGGAAGTAGCGATTGTACTCCGGAGAGTACCATATCGCCGAGTCACGAAGAGCTCGATCGTGAACCCGCCAAACAGCGTTCTTATCCCGATTTCGATATCATCGAACCGTTAACCGTTCATTTACGCCAGAGATTTGAAGTCCCCTTGACCGACGAAACGGACAAAGATAAATCAAATCAGTAGAACAGGTACGACAGGTTCTGATCGACAGGTAATACAGTACATTAAATTAGGTGGGGATTGCTGGCAATAGTATGGAGGGGACGCGGCGATACGAAGCCGGGGTGGTACTCGTCTGTCTGCTTGCAGCCAGTGCATGGCTTCTCGACCAACCATTGCTCCTCGTCGGAGCGGCTGGAATCGGCGCGTCACTGGTTGTTCAGCAATATCGCTTCATGCGAGACATGCTGTCAACGACGGACAACCTCACCGTAACCCAATCCGTATCACGCGATCGGGTGAGTACTGACGAGGAACTATCGATCGCCGTCCATGCAGCGCTTCCGGAATCGACCGGGCTTTCGATGATCGTTGAAGCACAGCCGCCAGTGACTGCAACTGTCCGTGACCCGGAACTTCAACAGCTTCGTCTTGACACAGGGGATACAGAAGAGACGACAACGTTTTCACTTCGCTGGCCAGTAGCCGGAAAATTCGAGTGTTCGCCACCAAACGTGACGCTCACTGACCAGACAGGGATGTTTCGCTCGACAGTTCCAGCAGGGAATAGCACAAGTGTAACTGTTAGACCGCGACGTCCACGGTCACTTCACGTCGGCATGGCTGGCAAAGGGATGTCCACTGTGTTTGGTGAACACGAAACTGGTCAAAAAGGCGCCGGCCTAGACCCAGGAGAGATCAGACGGTACGTGCCAGGAGATACGGTTCGACAAATTGACTGGAAGGCCACTGCGCGAATGAGACAACCCCATGTCCGTGAATTCGACGCCGAAACAGACCTTTCGACCGCGCTCGTCGTTGATAATCGGTCGGCGATGGCAACCGGGATAACAGGAGAAACGAAACTTGATTATCTTCGACAGGTCGCACTCGCCTATGTTGATAACGCAAAGATGAATGGAGAGCCAATTTCGCTCTATACCGTTGAAGATGGTGGTGTGACTACCGTCCGGCAACCGGCTGCAAGCACCCGCCACTACATCAACCTAGAGACGGAGCTTCATGATCTTGCCCCACACACACCGGAGGACAGAAGAACATCCAGAGACACCGTATCTCCGACACAGACGACAGCAAAGAGGGGAACAGAGAAAACTCAAACCCCCCACCAAGCACGAGAAATGGCGAGTCGCCTCCGCGAAGACGGCTCGCCGTTCGGGAGAACCCTTTTCCCCTATGTGACAAACTCTGAACGGTATGTACAACGAATTCAAGACGACCCGCTTTACAAGGCAACTCGAACGTATCTCCGAGGAATCCAGGGTCCCCTCGTGACTGTGATCCTCACGGACGATACACATCGAATGGAGGTTCGAGAAGCAGTCAGAGCAGCACGTCGCCACTCCCAACAGATCCTCGTATTCCTCGCACCGACGGTGTTGTTCGAACAAGGTGAAATCGGAAATGTCGAAACAGCATATGAAGAGTACGTCGATTTCGAACAGTTCCGCCGTGATCTCACTCAAATCGATGGTGTAACTGCGTTCGAAGTCGGTCCAAGCGATCGAATCGAAGCAATTCTCACTGATGCCCAACGAACGAGAAAAACGGCCCTTCGGGGGCAATAACGATGCAAGAGGAGACCGCAACTTGGCTCGGTGGCATCGGAGCGCTCTTCATTGGGATCCTGTGTGCCGTCGCCACTGGGCCACCAGGTATTCTAGCCGGAGTAATATTCCTACTGGTGTGGTACACTGTACCCACATTGTACAGCGTCGCATTTGGACAACTCGTTGTTGCTGTTTTCGCTGATAGCATCACCGCAGAATACCTCATCCTATTGGAAGTCGGCCTCCTTGCTGTACTCGTCGGACCGTTACTAACGGTCGATCGACCACGCTGGCGTGTTACCGTCACAAGCGCTATGGCCGTCCTATTCGGCGTGGGGGCACTAAAAAGTCTTCAGTGGAGTAATCAACTTTGGGTTGCAATCGCTGTTGTCGTCTTCGTTTTCGCTATCGTCTCGTATGGGCTGCACCGATACGAACGCGTCGCACTCGGACTCGTAGAGGA
Organism: Haladaptatus sp. CMAA 1909; assembly: GCF_043952005.1. Lineage (NCBI taxonomy): Archaea > Methanobacteriati > Methanobacteriota > Halobacteria > Halobacteriales > Haladaptataceae > Haladaptatus > Haladaptatus sp. CMAA 1909. The sequence goes on from NZ_JBIOAV010000003.1 coordinate 69,822, forward strand.
GAGTACTCATGAGTAAACAATCTGTTTCACCTATTCCAGAACAAGGTAACCAAGCGGAATCGGATGCTGAATCAGTCGCTGACCTTACTGCCAGAATCGAACTCCTCACGGAAGAAAACAAACGGTTACGCGACGAATATCGCCGTGCTCGACGAACCAGTTACCGACGAACCGCGCTCGGAATGGCTGGACTCGGTGTCCTCGCTGGGATGGGAGCTCTGTTATTTCCCACCGCACAAACCGTCCTCCTCGCGTTAGCCGGCACTGGATTGTTCGCCGGTGTACTCACGTATTTCCTCACTCCAGAACAGTTCGTTTCAGCATCGGTTGGCGAACAGACGTACGCTGCCCACGCTGCAACTGGTATCGAACTTGTGGAGACACTGGGCTTAACCGACACGACGGTGTATCTTCCGACTGGAAATACAGCGAGGGGGGATGCGGGCGTACGGTTGTTCGTCCCCCAGCATCGCAACTACGACCTTCCCGAGAAAGACGATATGAACACACTATTCGTCGTGACAGACGATGAGCGTCAACGAGGAGTGATCGTCTCCCCCACAGGGGCAGGACTATTCGCCGAATTCGAGTCTATGGTCGGTGATACTGCATCCCAACTGCCTGAACTTGCAGACCAACTTGCAGATGCACTCGTCGAAGGATTTGAACTCGTCGAAAGTGCAACACCTGATGTGGATCCAGAAGAGGGACGCATCACCATCGCCATTACCGGGAGCCGATATGGTGCTGTAGACCGATTTGACCACCCCGTTTCTTCGTTCGTAGCCGTTGGATTGGTGCGTGGAACTAATCAACCGATTACACTCGAAAGCAGCGCAAGCGGCGACGACCGAACCGATTATCTCGTTACTTGTTCGCTTGTTGACGAAGAGTGAGAAGGAGATTGTTCGATGCGTGCTGCCCCGTTTTTGATCGCCGTTGCAGTCAAACACTCAAAACAGCCGAACACTTCATCGTCATTGTTTCCAAAGACGCGAGTGAAGTCTGACGTAACGAAAGAACCACAATTGCGGCATCGCCGATCGCTGTAGCCGACTTCCTGTTGAGGCATTCGTTTCGATCCAGTCATCGTGTCATCACATTGGTCGTTCGCTGAAACGAGTCAACGTTTATCCTATCGTTACTTGTGGTGAGAATTCTTACGCACAAACCCTGAATGCTATGGTGGGTAATACACCGTTCGACTCTTCTTCGGATATCTGGTTTTGGCCGTGACATCGTGGTTGTAGGCGGTAGTCGTTCGCATTTCTTTAAACAGTGAGAGAATCCCGCCGTTTACGGCGGGCGTGAATCGCGTAGGCTTTGTGACGCAACTACCGTCAGTTGCATGGACGAAACCCAAACGCGTAGTACACACCGTGACGTGCCTAATATCAAGGGCTGCGTCGGCTCCCGGCACTTGCACGGGAGTACGAGATGCGCTGAAACCCGCGCCTTTGACGCCGAAAGAGATGGTCCTGAAACCTGCTCGGCACCGGGTCGGGTTTCCTCCTGTGTGGGGAAGCCCCGTCGTTTACCACGGGGAGGATGTCACTCGCTGAGGTTGCAAATCTTTTTTCGTGGTTTTCTGAGATCATAATAAAAGAGATATTTAGTCCAATGGTTGGATCCGAAACGACCCCATCCGAAGGTCACTAACAGTGAAAAAAGTCAAGCATATCCTCAACACCGTAACCGTTCTGGCGTGAGTTTATCCGATTCAAGAAGAAACTTGGAGTATGAAACTCCACGAATCGACGTCGAACGATATGGAGCGAATCCACGAGTTGGCACGGAGCGCGATGACCGCCTCGTACTCCCTAAGTCCACAACAGATTGAGAATGTGGTTGACGAGGAGTTCTCAGACGAACGACTCGACGACATGGTATCACGCTCCGACGGCTACGTGTTCGCGCTCGAAGACGAGGAGTTCGAGACGCTCGTGGGGGTTATCGAGGGACGTCTCGACGGTGACACAGGTGAAATACGATGGATACTCGAAGACCCCGAACACCGTGGGAAAGGGGTCGGAAAGGAGTTGCTCGAAACGACGGTGGAGAAGTTACGCGAGGACGGCGCGGAGCGAATCTACGTGAAAATCCTCGATGCGGACAGGGAAGGTGCGGAATTTCTCGACGATTTCGACGTCGCGAAAGCGGGAAGTCAGCAGGTTGAGTACGACGGCGAATCGTTCGTCGAGGATCTGTACACCCTCGATGCGAGCGAACGAGAGGCAGTGGACGACGAGTCGGAGGAGGAACTCGAACCGACGGAGGTAGCCCTTGAGAACACGGAAACTCGCGACGGGACGCTGATTGCCACCACCGACGACGGAGAGACGGTATACCTGAACGTGGCGGAAGCGAAATCGGGAACCGAAAGCCCGTTCTTTGTCACCTACACCGACGAGGAGTTCACCGAACGGTTCGGCTACTTCTGTGGCAACTGCGGATCACTCGAAACGGCGCGTGACGCCCAAGACCACATCGAATGCGCCGAGTGCGGAAACGTTCACACGCCGAAGTCAGCCGAGTCGTACGACGATTCGTATCTCTGAACGGGGTTCCACGTCTGGGAGGATGGTCGCCCGTACTGGGCAACGATAACCCCTACATGGGTGCTGACCGTGGAACGGACGATGCTCGAAAGCACGACGACTTCGACGGAAGGGTTCAGAACCGTTTCCGAAATCGACGGCAGCGAGCTCACAATCGACACGGACACCGAAACCGATCCGAGTCCGACCGAAACCCTGCTCGCGAGCTACGCCGCCTGCTACACGGTGGCCCTTCGAATCGGGGCACAGCAACGGGATGCCGACGATCTCGGTCGTATCGAAATAGACGCGGAAGCGGACCGCGACGACGAACACGACCTCGAAGCGATTCGGTTCACGATCGGCGTGGAAGCCGACGAGAGCGACGAGACGCTAGATGCCGCCGTGAGTCGCGCGAACGACCTCTGCCACGTCCACGACGCCGTTCGGGAGGAACTCCACGCGGACGTCGGCATCCACGGTGACGCCTTCTGAGAACGGAGAAGGGGACCGAAAATCGGTGGCGGTCGTATCCGTCGACCGCTCATCAGGAGGCGAATAAGTTTTCAGAGACGATTCAAATTTCCATAATGATACGTCCATGATCGATCATAATAGTTAATGGTCGTTGAGTAGAGTGTAGTATGGACAATGGTAGCGATTGACATTGAAACGGAGGACGGGCAGAAAGAAGCGCTACGCCGAATGTTAACGATTCGGGCGTTCGACACGAAAGCGGGAGAGTTGTTCGGCGACGGGGAACTCCCCGGGTTCGTACACCTCTACATCGGTGAAGAAGCGGTCGGCGTCGGCGCGTGTTCGGCACTGGAAGAAGACGATTACATCACGAGCACCCACCGAGGGCACGGCCACTGCATCTCGAAGGGACTCGGATTGGAGGAGATGATGTCCGAGTTGTACGGCAAGGCGGACGGCTACTGCAACGGCAAGGGTGGCTCGATGCACATCGCGGACGTGGACGCGGGCATGTTGGGCGCGAACGGTATCGTGGGTGCCGGACCGCCGCTCGCCACGGGTGCCGCTCTCACGTCGCAGGTAAAAGGGGAGGACACCGTCGCGCTGGCGTTCTTTGGCGACGGTGCCGTCGCTCAAGGACAGATTCACGAGGCCATCAACCTCGCCGCGACGTGGGACCTTCCGGCGATATTCTTGGTCGAGAACAACCAGTTCGGCGAGGGAACGCCGGTCGAAAAACAGCACAACCTCCAGAACCTGAGCGAGACGGCAGAAGCGTACAACATCCCCGGCTTCACGGTGGACGGAATGGACGTCACGGCCGTCTACGAGGCAGTGAAAGAGGCTCGGAAGCGTGCGCTCGCACGCGACGGGCCGACATTCATCGAGGCGGACACCTACCGCTATCGCGGTCACTTCGAGGGCGACCAACAGCCGTACCGAACCGACGAGGACATCGCGATTTGGAAGGAAAACGACGCGATAGAGCAGTTCAGAGAACGGCTCATCGACGCCGGAACCATCACCGAATCGGAGTTCGAGGAGATGGAATCCGAAATCAGCGAGCAGGTAGAGGAGGCGGCGGAGAAAGCCAAGGAAGCGGATTACCCCGAACCGAGCGAGGCTTACGACGACATGTTCAACGCAAACGTACCCGAGATAAACGACTTTGCACGACAGATGCGGACCGACGGAGGTGAGGACCGATGAGTACCGAAAGCATGCCTTCCTCGGGGCCGTCTGACACCGAGGAGATGACGGTCCGAGAGGCGATTCGCCTCGCGATGCGGGAGGAACTGAACCGCGACGACGACGTCTTCGTCATCGGCGAGGACGTCGGCGAGTTCGGCGGCGTCTTCGAAGTGACGAACGGTCTCGTGGACGACTTCGGCGAGGACCGTATTCGAGACACGCCGATAAGCGAAGCCGGATTCATGGGCGCGGCGGTCGGTGCCGCGGCGACGGGAACGCGGCCCGTCGTCGAAATCATGTTCGCGGACTTCCTCGGCGTCTGCTCGGAGCAGATAATCAACCAGATGGCGAAGAACCGCTACATGTTCGGCGGCAAGACCGAGATGCCCGTCACCGTCCGAACGACTGAAGGCGGCGGAATGGGTGCCGCGAGTCAGCACTCGGGCACGCTGCACACGTGGTTCGCACACTTCCCGGGCATCATCGCCGTCGCTCCCGGAACGCCGCGGGCCGCGAAGGGCCTGTTGAAGTCGGCCATCCGTTCGGACGACCCGGTGTTCGTCTTCGAGAACAAGGCGATGTACGAACAGACGGGCGATGTTCCGCTCGACGAGGATTTCACCATCCCGCTCGGGACGGCGAACGTCGAACGCGAAGGCGACGACGTGACCGTCGTCGCGACACAACGATTGGTCGGCGAATCGCTCGAACTCGCCGACGAACTCGCGGGCGAAACGAGCGTCGAGGTCATCGACCTCAGGTCGCTCTACCCGCTCGACACCGACACGCTCGCCGAGAGCGTGGACAAGACGGGGCGTCTCGTCATCGCCGACGAAAGCCCGCTCTCGTACGGAACCCACGCGGAAATCGCGACGCGCGTCATGGAGAACGCGTTCTTCAGCCTCGACGCGCCGATTCAGCGCGTCGGCGTCGCGGACGTACACATCCCGTTCAGTCCGACGTTGGAGGAGGAAGTCCTGCCGGACGCCGACGACGTGAAAGCGGCCATCGACCGCGTCGTATAAGTGTCCCCGACAGTCGGACTCATCGTCAACCCGGTCGCCGGTCGGGACATCCGGCGACTGACGGGCGGCGCGAGCGTCAGTAGCAACTACGCAAAACGGCGGACGGCGACCTGCGTCCTCGAAGGCCTGACGATGGCGGACGACGCCGAGGTCCTCGTCATGCCGGACAACGCCGGCCTCGCCGACAGAATCGTCGACGGCGCACCGGAGGACCTCACGGTAGGCCTGTTGGACATGACCGTCACGGCGTCAGGTGAGGACGCACGGAACGCCGCGGAACGGTTCTCGGAGGAGGCGGATGCCGTGGTCGTTCTCGGCGGCGACGGCACCAACCGCGACGTCGCCCACGGAATCGGGGACGTCCCCGTCGTGAGCATTTCGACCGGGACGAACAACGTGATTCCCATGGCGGTCGACGGAACCGTCGCCGGTATCGCCACGGGACTCATCGCGAGCGGTGCGGTGCCCGCCGACGAGACGACGATTCGGCACGGAACCGTCGAAGCAGTCGTGGACGACGGGAGCGAAGAGCGACGCATTCGGGGGCTCGCAACGCTCGGGGTTATGGACCAGCAGTTCGTCGGAACGCGAGCCATTCTCGACCCGGAGGACGTCGTCGGCGGCGTCGTCTCGCGGGCGTCGCCGAGCGAAATCGGCCTCTCCGGCATCGCCGGTGGACTCACGGTCCGCCGTCCCGACGACCCCGGCGGCATCGGATTCCGGTTGGGGACGACGAGCGAACCGCAACAGGAGGTACACGCGGCCACGGTTCCGGGCGTTCTCTCGCGTATTCCCGTCGAGGAGTACCGCACGCTCGATGACGGCGAAGCGTTCGAATTCGACGTCGTCACCGGCGTCATCAGTGCGGACGGCGAACGCGAACTCGAAGTGCGCGATGCGTCCGTCCGATTGCGCCCCGTCGCCGACGGACCGCGACTCGTCGACATCGACGCGGTGATAGAACGGGGCGCGAAGGAAGGACTCTTCCGCGCGTAGTAATGCGATTCCCGGAAGAGAATCCGTCTTCCGAGTTATTTTTCGCCCGCCGCGATCACGAGCGGCCACGGGTTTTCGACGTGCTCGACGAGCGTCCCGAGGAACCGCGCGGCGTCCGCACCGTCCACGATTCGGTGGTCGAACGAAAGCGAGAAGGATATCTGCTTGCGGACGGCGACCCCGTCGTCTTCGGTCGGTACCACCTCGCGTTTGATGGTGTTGACGCCGAGGATGGCGATTTGGGGCGGGTTGATTACCGGGTCGAAGCGCTCCACGCCGAGGACGCCGAGGTTCGAGACGGTTATCGTCCCGCCCGTGAGGTCGTCCATCGTGTACTCGCCCGAGAGCGCCCGGTTGGTCACCTCCCTGCGTTTCGCCGCGAGGTCCGAGAGCGAGAGCGCGTCCACGTCCGAAATCACTGGCGCGATGAGTCCGGCGTCGATATCGACGGCGACGCAGATGTTGTGCGCCTCGTGCAATCGGTGAACGTCGTCCTCGAAGGTGGCGTTGAACTCGGGATGGGTGTCGAGCGTCGCCGACAGCGCGGTCAACAGGATGTCCGTCACGGACACGTCCGGGGAAAGGGCCTCGTCCGCGGCGGCCGCGGCGGCGAGGAGTTCCTCCGCGTCGGCCGACCGATGTTCGGTGACGTGGACCGCTTCGCGGTCGCTCTGTCCCAGACGCTCCGCGATGGTACTGCGCATCCCCGTCAGCGGCCGTTCTTCTTCCCGCGTTCCGGGCACCGTCTCGGCCTCGTCGTCCATCGTCCCCTCGGCCGCCATCCGGACGTCGGTTTCCGTGAGACGACCGTCGATTTCCGCTCCGACGGTTTCGACGTCCACGCCCAACTCGCGTGCGAGTCGGCGGGCGCTGGGCGTGGCGAACACCCGTTCCGCGGGGACATCGGGTTCGTCGGTGGCCGCGACTGTGGCCGCTTCTCCGCCCGTCGGCTCGGTCGAAGTCGCCTCGACTTCGACCGCTTCCTCTTCCATCGACTCCGCCGCGGCTTCCACGTCGCCCTCGGTCACGGCCCCTTGTGGCCCGGTCCCCTCGGCGGTGTGGAGCGGGAGATCTAACTCCTCCGCCCGCCGTTTCGCTCGCGGTGTCGCTTTCACATCGTCGGTCGGTTCGGACGAGTCGTCCTCGGCCGCCGCCTCGACGTCGCTTTCTGCGATGGCACCCTGCTGCCCGGTGCCGTCGATGGCCGTGAGGTCCACGTCCAGCTCCTCGGCCCGTCGCTTCGCTCGCGGCGTCGCCTTGACTTCGCTCACCGGTGCGGTCGAACCGTCGATTGCGGCCCGCGCGTCGCGCTCCTGTGCGGGACTCGAATCCGCGTCTTCGGCGGACGACTCGGATGGGGTTTCCGCGGATTCACCCTCGACTTCCGCGACCAAGTCGTCGATATCCGCATCCGGCGCGGCGACGATGCCGAGCGGTGCTCCCGGGTCGGTCACGTCGCCCTCCTCGACGAAGACCCGTCGAATGACGCCGTCCTCGCGGGCGTCGATTTCGGCCGTCGTTTTCTCCGATTCGATTTCGGCGACGACGGCTCCTTCCTCCACCGTATCGCCTTCGGAAACGGTCCAAACGTTGAGCGTCCCGGAGTCCATTTCCAGTCCCAACTTGGGCATCTTGATAATGTATCCCATGGCATAGAAAGACAGTCTCGGTTGTATTAAATCTCCACCGCCGGTTTCGAAACCGATTTTCGACTGACTGGAGCGGTGGTCGGGTTATCTGAACGGTGATGAAAGGGGTGGGGATAGGGTGAGGTTGCATGTGCCAGTACAACCCTTTCGGTTCTCGCGTGAGAAACCGAAGACATGGCAACCGAATCCAACGAAGAGACGTATTCGTGCGACCACTGCGACGAGGAGTTCGAGCGAGAGGAAGAACTCCACGAACACATGGAGGACGCCCACGGAACCACCCCGGAGGAAGAACGGAGCGAGGAGTCGGCGGCAGCCTCCTCGGACGCGAGCGCGTCAACCGGTTCGATTACCACGGAGACTAACGAGTCCCCGTCGGCGGCCGAACCGTCGGAGGCGGCGGGCCCAACGTCGAACGACGACGATATCGAACCGGATTCGGACGACGAAAACTGAGACGCAGCGCCTTCCGCGGAGACGGACGATAACTCGGTGAAACGCTATTTTTCCGGTCAGTCACCGCCGACGGACGATTGATCCTCCGGAGTCGTCGCAAACAGATCCGTCTCGAAGTAGGCCAGTTCGACGACGACGGCGACGATAGCGAGTGCCACGACCGTGTAGAAGACGCCGCGTTGTGCCGAAAAGAGGTGCCAGAGCATCATGGGGAGGAAGAGAACCGTTCCGAACAGACCGATCGCTGGGGGAACGGCCGAGACGGATTCGTGGTCGCGCTGTGTCAACGCGAGGTAGCTCATGCCGCCGAAGACGACGATGAAGGTTAGCGACGCGAACGACGTGATCCCCTCCAAACTGCCGACGACGGTGAACGCCGCGGTCAGCACGCCGAGAATCACAATGATGCGCTTGGGCAGGTCCTCGCCCACGTGGAACTCGTCCGGCGAGCTGGCGTCGAGTTTCTTCGGCAGGAGACCGTTCTCGATGAGACGGTCGGAGAACTGCGCGCTCGTGAACTGGGTCGCGTTGATGGCGCTCGCGGTCGAGAACAGCGCCGAGAGCGAGATGACGAGTTCGCCCCAATAACCGCCGAACTCCGAGGCGGCGGTCGCCAGCGCGACTTCTGGGTGTTTGGACACCAGCGCGACGCCAACGATGCTGGTGGTGACAATGGCGACGCCGATATAGATGAAGACTGCGGTCGGAATAGAGAGGTAGATGGCGGTCGGGTTGGTGTCGCTGTGGTTCTCGATGGTCCCTTGGGAGTACATGAGCAACTGCCAGCCCTGAAACGCCACGAACGACATCGTGGCGGCCATTATCGGCGTGAAGCTCAGTGAATCGAGGCCGGTGTGGATACCGCCGTTGGACGACCCGAACCAGAATCCGACCACGGCCAACCCGACGAGGACGGCGATTTTGACGACGATGAGACCGATTTCGACCCATCCGGACTCCTCGACACCGACGAGGTTGAGACCGACGAACACGCCGATGATGGCGAGCGACAACACGGCGCGCAACGGAAGCCCGAGGACGTGTTCGATGCCCACAATATCGACGGTGTAACTGCCGAACGCGTAGGCGTACATCGCTATCGACCCGACGTAACCGAACAAGAGGGTTCAGCCAGCCATTCCAGCGAGCGTGGAACTGTCCGCAAACCATTCAAGATACGTGGGCGATGCCCCCTCCGGGTCGCCGAGCTGGTTGAGCTTGATGTAGGAGTAGCCCGCGCACATCGCCACGATGCCCGCCAAGACGGACGAGAGCCACGCCAACGCGCCGGATACCTTCACCACGACGCCGAGAACGGCGTAAATGCCACCACCGATCATCCCGCCGAGGGCCATCGACACCGCACCTGTCAATCCGAGGCCCCCGCCAGCATTATCGTCTGTCATTCGAGAGTAATTTGCTGATTGAAAGATGATGAGCCCTGTAGCCGAATAATAAACGTGTTTATACGCTTCCGAAATTCCCTGCTCTCGTTCAATGACGACCACAACTCCTTCGACAGAAGATACGTCGTCCCGTTCCAGTATTGAGAGCCAAACGCTGGACTGTGCAGTATGTCGATTATCGAGTTATCCTCACGAACTATGAAGACAGTGTAAGAATACACATACGCAATTATTGTACACCCTATTACAATATTATAGAATTATTCAGTTTCGTATTTTAAAACGATATAGTTTCTAACTAGATATTACACAATTTCTAAAATAAGTATTTATATTCCTGTACCAATTATCGAATGCAATGAAAGGTGAACAATTTCATCACAAATTTAACCGTCGGTCGTTTTTAAAGACTGTCGGCCTAGCTATGGTCGGAACCGCCGTCGTCTCGCGTGGCGTCGGTGCGGTAACACAACCCGGAGACGACTCAGAACTGAACAAAGGCGAACTACAGAAACTCTCGGTACAAGGAATCCAACCACTTGACAACGGCGTCAAATTCGACCTTGGGACGAACGTAGCGTACATTCGTCTTTTCGATGCTGACCTCGCGAAGATATCCATCCTCGAAGCCGGGGAATCGGAGTTCGAATCTCCCGGCATCAAGAAAACAGCGGACGAGTGGGATACGCCCCAGTTTACGAGGAACGACAGCTCTAACCGGTACACGCTCAAAACAGATGCAATCACCATCGAAGTTAAAAAGCAGCCGTTCGGAATCAAGTTCCTTGACGCCGACGGCAACGTCGTCAACGAGGACCACCTCGACTACGGCACTGCGGGCTACGAGAACGGAAAGCCGTATGTGTTCAAGGAGACCACCGACAATGAAGCGTTCTACGGGTTCGGGGAACAGGCGGGACTGAACCTCGACCAACGAGGAGAGAGTCTGGGGCTCTGGAACACCGACGCATACTCGTACGGCTTGGACACAAAATATCTCTACACCGCAATTCCATTCTTCGTTGGCCTGAAGGAAGATCGTGCATACGGCATCTTCTTCGATAACACCCACCGCTCGTACTACGAGATGGCCTCCGAATCCGACGAGTACTACTACTTCTATGCGAATGGCGGCAAACTCACATACTACTTTACTTACGGCCCCGCCATCGGCGATGTCGTCGACCGGTACACCGAACTCACGGGGAAGATGGACGTCCCTGCGAAGTGGACGCTCGGACTCCATCAGAGCAAATGGCAGTATACTCCCGAGCAAATCCTGAACGTTGCCCGGACCTACCGCGAGAAGAACATCCCGCTGGATACGATGCACTTCGACATCGACTACATGCGGGACTTCCGCGTCTTCACGTGGGATGACGAGTACAAACAGGCTCTTGGAGAATTGAAATCGATGGAGGGTTTCCACGCCATCGCGATCAACGACCCGGCCGTCAAGCAAGACGAAGAATACGAAATCTATCAGGAAGGAACGGAAAACGATTACTGGGCCGAAAACCCCGACGGCTCCACTTACATCGGAGAGGTGTGGCCGGGCGATTCTGCATTCCCAGATTTCCTGCAAGAGGACGTGCAAAACTGGTGGTCTCAAAACCACGAAATCCTCTTCGATGCGGGCATCGACGGCGTTTGGAACGATATGAACGAACCGGCCGTGTTTGACGGCCCCTTCCATACGATGCCCCTGGACATCGTCTTCGGTGACGGTCCAAATACGAAACTGCACAAGGAGTATCACAACCTGTATGGTCACGACGAAACATCAGCGACCTACGACGCGTTCGAGATGCACAAGCCCGACGAGCGCCCGTTTGTCTTGACCCGCGATATGTACGCTGGCACTCAGCGCTACGCTGCGCTCTGGACCGGCGACAACGTGAGCAGTTGGGAACACCTCCAGATGTCCCTACCCATGAATATGAACGTTGGACTGTCCGGTGTCTCCTTCGTCGGCAACGACATCGGTGGCTTCGCACAACGGCCGGATGCGGAACTCTTCGGGCGGTGGATCGAAGTCGGCGCGTTCCTCCCGTTCTCCCGGATACACTACGACAGCAATGCGAAAGCCGACGGAAGCACTCAACGTCAGGAGCCGTGGGCATTCGGCGAAGAAGTCGAAGCAATCAGCAAGAAGTACATCGAGATGCGCTACCGGTTGCTTCCGTACCTCTACACCGAATTCAAGGAAGCTGCGGAGTCCGGCAAGCCTGTCCAGCAACCGCTGGTATACCAGTTCCAGGACGACGAGCGGACGTACGATATCGCGGACCAGTTCATGTTCGGCGATGCGCTCATGCTTGCGCCGGTCGTGAAAGAGGGACAGACCAGTCGAGAGATCTACCTACCAGATGGTGAACGGTGGACGGACTACTGGAGCGGAACAGAGTATGAGGGTGGACAGACGCTGACAGTCGATGCCCCGCTTGACCACCTCCCTATCTTTGTGAAACGAGATTCGATGGTGCCAATGCGGGACGTCCAACAATACACCGGTGAGAAACCGCTGACGACGCTCGAACTCGACGTCTATCTCGACAAAAAGGCGACGTACTCCTTCTACGAGGATGACGGCGAGACGCCCGATTACAAAAACGGGGAGTACAACATGACGAACTTCACTGTGTCCGCCAGTAACGGCGGCGTCGTCACATTCGAACACGAATTGAAAGTCGAGAACTACGATGGGTCCCAACTGTCGTCGTACCTGCTGAAACTCGACCGGTCGGAAGCGCCTCGGAAAGTACAGGCCGGGTCAAACAAGTACAAACTCGTCGATGCGGAAACGACAAAAGGAACGCCAGAGACGTTCGCCTACAGTAAGGATGAAGACGCTGTGTTAGTCCACATCCCTGTCGATGAAGACGAGAAAGTGAAGCTGTTCTTCAATGGTCACTGACGCGAGTAGGCACCGCTGAGATAATCATCCAATTTTTACAGGTACTGCGTCCCACAACGTACGTAATGGGATTCCACATCAAGTGGTGGCATTGTCAACAACCACTGAGAAGGATTTCGACGAGTCGAACGATACCGCGAGAAAAAGGTGTGAACGATTCAGTCGGCGATTGCGGTCAGTTCACTTCGTTGTGCATCGCGTCGATGACCTCGCCGAGGTCGGGCGTGCCGCCGCCCGGTTGACGGCCGTAGGAGAATTCTTCCTTGCCGTCTGCCGACTCGCCCTGCGTCCAGCGCTGGTCGGGGTTCGGCCGCTCCTCCTTCGACGTGGACATGAACTCGTAGTTGTACTCCTGGTTTTCCTTCTCCTGCGGAAAGCTGTTCGGGACCGGAACGTGGTCCTCCATCGTTTCGAGAGCCGCGTGCCACTGATTCTGGTGCATCGTGTCACGGGCGATGAGGTACGACAGCATGTCCTTCATGCCGGGGTCGTCGGTCATCTCCCAGAGTCGCGCGGCGAGGGTTCGTCCCGTGGATTCGGCCATGACGTTCGCGTGAACGAACCCCAGGGTCAAGTCCCGGGGTTTCCCGCTTCGACGACACGCTTTGCATCCACTCGCCCCGAATGGCGAGTGAACGTAGGGAGCGCAGTCTGCACGGGCGTTGATTCGGACCGTCCCGGCCCTATATTGATCTGAAAAGAATATTTCGTCCGTCTGAATGGTATGCCGACTTCGGCTAACGCCTTGTCCAAGATGTTCTTCGCGGCGTTGAGGTCCCGATCCTCTTCGTGGCCGCACGCTGGACACGAATGTTCGCGTACCCACAGCGGTTTGTCCGTCTTTACTCCGCACTGGTTGCACGCCTTCGTAGTGTCTCGCGGGCAGACCGGCACGACGTGAACGCCATGGAGCTTTGCCTTATATTCCAAAAGTCGGATAAACCGCGACCACGCAGCATCTTGCTTGTTTTTAGCGTTTTGAGTGGTTTCGAGCATCGGGTTCACATCGAGGTCTTCGACCGCAATGAACTCGTAGCGTTTTACAAGCCATGTCGTGAGTTTGTGCTGAAAGTCGATGACACGTCGTTTGATTTGGCGTTTCATCTTCGCTACTTTGACGCGCTGTTTCTCCCAGTTTGAAGACTCGTGCTCTTTGCGAGCGAGTGATCGTTGTGCTCTTGCGTAGCAGTTGTAACTGTCGGATAAGTCGAGGCAGGCTACCGAACAGTCATCTGATGTATGAATATACGACAGGATACCGAGATCGATTCCCACGCATTTGTCGGCGGTCAACCCTGACAAATCTGGTGCGTCCGGCTCGTCTACCTCAACTACAAAGCATACGAACCACTCGCCGGTTTGTTCTTTCTTGAGAACGATACGCTTTACGTCCTCTGTCTCGGGAATATTGCGATGTGAGCATACGTCTATCCAGCCGATCTTTTCGAGCCGGAGTCGAATCCAACCATCTTTGCCCGTGTTGTGATCCACGTCGTAGCGTGTGGTTTGATTGTACGATATTGACCGAAATTCCCCGCGACCCTGCCACTTTAAACGTCCCGTTTTTTTACCATTCTTCCGGTGGTCGTTCAGTGTCTTGAGATCCTTGTAGATCTGTGAGACAGCCTGTTGCGCGGCGTGAGCAGACGGTTTCTTAAATATAGACCACCGTCGCTTCCATTCAGGAAGTTTGTTGTGTTGGTCGTATTCACTCGGTCTGTTGTCTCGCGGTGAGCGGTAGTAGTGTCGAACCGCTTGGTTTCTGATTTGCCGGAGGATGTCGATGTGTTCCCATGCTACGCTAGCGGTCTCCTCATTGGGGTACGCGCGACAGCGTAGCGTGAGATCCATTACTATTCCTCGGTATCGGCGTTGAGACCTCTGCGGATAAGTTCGGCGTAGGCACGAGGCATCCGCAACCCGTGTTTTTCGGCATACGCCCTTGCACGGTCCATATCCTCGTCCGTGAGGTGAACTCTGAGATTCCGTTCTGGCATTTTTCGTGCATTCTTTGCTACTATTCATGATAACATAAATGCTATGTTGGGAATTGCTACCGGGTAAGTGAACGCGATTTACCTGGGGGGTCAAGCCTCGAATAGTCTCGCTGATTTTAGGTACATGTCCGCCGCTAGGTTGCCGCTGGCGACGACGTACCCGCCGCTGAACGGAACGCCGTTGGAGTCGACGGGCATCGCGTGCAGTCCCGCCGAGAGCGCCTGTCGCGGCTGGCCGCTGTCCATCATCTCGGCGATGACCGCGTCCTCGCGCGCCGCTTCGCGCTGTTCCTCGGATGCCCCTTCCAAGTTCTTGGCGACCGCGGTGGAGAGCATCTCGATGTGTCCGAGTTCCTCGGTCGCGGTCTCCATCAGCAGTTGCCGGTACTCGCTCTTGTCGGCGGGCACCGCGAACGCCTGAAACATGTACTGGAGCGCGACTCGCATTTCTCCCTCCGCACCGCCGATTGCCTGTTGTAGCATCTTGGCGAATCGGGGGTCTGGTTCCTCGACCGTCACTTCGTACTGGAGTTCATCGTCGTGGTAGAACATCGTTTTTCTCCCTCGCAAGGGACACGGGGGAAATCAGTAATCGCGAGGGCTGCAAATGCACGTTGGTTATATATCCCCCCGCAGAATCGCCCGTATCGCTCGAATTCGACCGTCCGTATAGGACTGTCGTGTCCCGTGCAGAACCGCGGCCACAACTGTTTGCAGGGAGGAGAGATTTAGACGAGACAATGGTAGATGTTCCTCTCGACACGCTTCCGCCCCGGGGTCGTCTCGGATGGTGGATTTTCGTCCTCCTGCTCGCGCTCGTCGCCGGATTCGTCGCCTACTCGTTCGTGGGGATGGTGGTTCTCGGGGTCTTCGGCTACTACGCGACCCGCCCCATCTATCGACGGGTGAACGTCATATTCGATTCCGACGGGTTGGTAGCCGGATTGACCCTCCTCGTGGTGTTCCTTCCCATCTTCCTTCTCATACTCTACGCCGGGTTTCACCTGTTTCAGCAGGCACAGCAAACGTTCGGTGGAGTCACGGATACGGCGCTCGTCACGAACTATCTCGGGGCGCTTCCACAAGAACAACAACAACAGGTGCTCGCCGCCATGCAGCATCCACAGCAGTTCGTCTCGAACCCGCAAAAAACGGTTCAGATGGTGCTTCAATCGGGAATCCAAGTCACGTCGGCCATCATCGGCGCGGGAATGCTCATCGCGCTCGCGGTAGCGCTCGCGTACTTCCTCCTGAAAAACGACGATGGACTCTCCTCGAATCTCACCCGGTTGTTCGGGGGGAAAGACACGACGGCGTACGCCTACGCCGTCGCCGTGGACGAGGACCTCGAATCCGTCTTCTTCGGCAACCTGCTGTTCGTCGTCGTGATGTCGATCATCGCGGCAATCGCCTATTGGGGGACGAACCTCGTCGCACCGGCGGGCCTGCACATTCCGATGATGTTCGTATTGGCGTTTCTCACCGGCATCGCCAGTCTGATTCCAATCGTCGTCGGAAAACTCGTGTACTTGCCGGTCGTTGGCTACCTCGGGATACAGGCGATGAACGCCGACGGAAATCATCTCGTGTTCGTCGGCGGCGTACTCGTCGTCTACGTCCTCCTCCTCGATACACTACCACAGACGTTCCTCCAACCGTACATCACCGGCCGCCAACTCGACATGGTGATGATGATGTTCGCGTACCTACTCGGACCCATCCTCTTCGGTTGGTACGGCTTCTTCCTGCTCCCGATACTGTTTATCCTGATGCTGGAGACGGTTCGTATCGTGCTTCCTGAACTCCTTCACGGGAAGCCGCTCACGCCGACCGTCTCGATGGGCGAATCCGTCGGGACGAACCCCCGTTCGGCGCGGGACCTACCCCACGGGGAGAATGCGAACGAGGGGGGAACGAACGCGGAAGCCGATACCGAATAGGGGCCCGACCTCCGTGGACCCTCCATCCACCGCATCATCGGCCGGAAGATACAGCAAACCCAAGCCAGTCTAGTACACAATGCGAGAGCTCCACGTCCACGTATCGGACGACGAACGAGAAACCGTCGCGTCGATTCTCGACGAATACGATGTCAACTATACGGTCGTGAGCGGCGACGAGGAGAACAGTATTCTGTTTTTCTTTCCACTCCCAACCGCCATGGTCGGGCCGATTCTCGACGAGTTTCGTGAGTCGGAAATCGATGCAGACACCAGTACCGTCTCGACGAAAGCGGAACTGGTCGAAACACCGAACTTCACCGAACTCCGGCAACGGTATAGCGCGTCCGTGCAGAAACTCTCGAAATCCGAACTTCACGCGAAAATTCGGGGAATGCAGTGGCCGTATCAACTCTACTATCTCGGGACGCTCCTCTCCGTCATCGCAGCTGCTGCCGGGTTGCTATTGGACCAACCGGCGCTCATCATCGGTTCGATGATCATTGCGCCACAGGTGAGTTCAGCACTCGCAGCACCGACCGGATTCATGTTGGGCGATTGGGATTTGTTCATTAGTAGCGTGAAAGAACAGGGGCTCGGCCTTGGGAGCGCGATACTCGCTGCCGCGGCCTTCGGGTGGGGCGTTCGTCAGGCGGGATTCGTACCGCCCGACGTGTCCATCATGCAAATCGAACTTATCGGTGTTCGTCTCGCTCCCACCGCGCTTTCAACGATCGGTGCCATCATCGCCGGCATCGTAGGCGCATTCGGATACATAACCGAGCAGTCGACGACCATTGTCGGAGTCATGATAGCGGCCGCGATAATTCCGGCGGCAGCAGCGACCGGACTCGCAATGGCATGGGGGATCCCGTTGTTAGGCATTGGCGCTCTATTGTTGCTTTTGGTCAACATCCTCGCTATCAACGTCGGCGCACTGTTCACGCTCATCGGGCTGGGATACCGGCCGAGGTGGAGTGATTCAGATAGGTCGTTTCGAGAGTCGATACCGTCAGGGCAGAAAGTCGTGGTCTACGCGACGTTGCTCATACTCCTGGCTGCCACGGTCGGCACTGGCGTTCTGACCGCAACAAACGTCGCATATAGCAGTTCCACGAATCGAGAAGTAGCGGCTACGCTCAACCAACCCGCATACTCGAACCTCACGCTGTCCGGCGTCCAACAGACCTACGGTGGAATGAGCTTGCAGTCGACCCCGGCGAACGTCACGGTGAGCGTCAGTCGGAGTTCCAACAAAGCGTACAGCGACCTTCCCACCCGGTTGGAGCGGCGAATCGAGCGGGGGACGAACCGGAACGTCTACGTCACCGTCGAGTTCACCGAGTCGGGGACGGCCAACGAGTGGAACTCCTCGAACGCGTACCGGTCACTCTCGAATCCGGGGTTTTGAGACCTCGCGGCGTGCGAGAGAGAAGGATTTGGCCACACACGGACTTTCATCAGCAAGCATAGCGAAGGAGTGGCCCCTCGTGGAAAACGAACCCAACGATGCCACCCCAAGACCGCGGTGAAACCGACCCGTCGGACCGCCAGCGTTCGTCGCTGGCCGAACGATATCCGGGATTGGACGTCCTCACCGAGAACCCCGAAAACGCACAGACGGCGTCGCGGGAACACCTCGAATCCTACCTGACGCCGCGCGAGGAGCACTACATTCGGACCCACCACCGCACGCCGGACATCGACGCCGAGGAGTGGAGGGTTTCTTTGACCGGGATGGTCGGCGAGGAAGCCGAACTCTCGGTGGAAGAGATACGACACGACTACCCGACGGACTCGGTCGTCCACATGATGGAGTGTTCCGGGAACGGACGGGCCTACTTCGACCCCGACGCGGAGGGCGACCAGTGGACGGTCGGCGCGGTCGGAAGCGCGGTCTGGACCGGAACGCCGGTTCGAGCCATCCTCGACGACTACGACGCCGCCACCGACGAGGGACTGTGGCTGTCCGTGATGGGCGGGGAAGCCAAGGAGGACGAGGACGTGTTCTGCCGGTCGATTCCCATGGAGAAGGTACTGGACGACTGCCTGCTGGCCTACGAGATGAACGGCGAACCGATGACGCCCGAACACGGGTATCCGCTCCGACTCCTCGTCCCCGGATGGTTCGGGAACAACAGCGTCAAATGGGTGGACCGGATGCACGTCATGGAGACCATGGTGTCCGGCGACGAGTGGGAATCGAGGGACGGCCGCGATTATACCGAGTATCAGCAGTCCTCGTACCGCATCGTCCCGGCGCAGGACGACGAACCGGAACGCTACGAATCGGTCGATACGTTCAGCACGTACGACCAACTGCGGAATCCCGACGGGATTCGAAACGCCTACTGCTTCGACCAACTGGTCAAATCGCTCATCACGTCGCCGACGCGAGAAGTCGTATCGTCCGACGAGCGAGTGGAAATCACGGGCGTCGCGTGGTCGGGTGACGACGCCGTCGAGCGGGTCGAGGTGTCTGTCGACGGCGGCGAGACGTGGGACGACGCCGAGTTCGTCGGCCCCGATCTCGGCCGCCACGCCGTCCGAAAGTTCCGATACGTGTGGGACGCGACGGCGGGCGAGCATACGCTCCTCTCGCGGGCTACCGACGAGGAAGGACGCACGCAACCGGCGATCGTTTCGGACCCGGAAGAAGGGCTTCGCGGGATTGCGGACGGGAAGTATCCGTGGAACGAGAAGGGGTACAGTAACAACGCCTACCGGCCGCTCGGCGTCTCCGTTACGGTCGAGGAGTAAAGACGACGTACGTCACGAAAGCGCTCGTTCGTTCACTCCGTCCACGACAGTCGATCGAACAAGCCGTCGAGCACAACCACGCCAGCGGCGATGACGACCCACACGCCAAGAACCGCGACTATCAGCACGACCCAGTGCGGGACCGGCGTCTGCGAGGAAACCGCGTGTAGCGGGACCGGGCGTATCGCTATCGGGAGTTCCGAAAGGCCGATTTCCACGGGAATTTGATACGTCATCGTCCCGATTCAGGCGTTTTCGGACGACGTTTCCCGTCCCTCGTTTGACCCGGTTCGGTAGACGTAGATTCCGGCCCCGATGATGAGCAGGCTGACGACGATCCAGTGTGGGTTGTAACGGCCACCTCGTGAAAGCGGCTGGTGGAGTCCCAACAGGATGTGGTCGACGAGCGAGTCATAGAGGTCGAACACGCCGAGTCCGATAACGGCGGACCCGGCGACGGGACGAACGGGCAACGGACTCGCCGCACGCCGTTCCGCCCGCCAGAGCAGGCCCGCGCCGATGCCCATGATGACGAGCATGGCGATGGAAAACAGACCGTCGGCGAGGATGTTCGTTCGAAGCCCGTTCATCGTGGTCTGCGGGTAGAGCCCCGAGACGAGGTGGTGCCACTGCAACACGAGATGGAGTACCAGCACGTCTATCAGGCCGCTGAACCCGAATCCGGAAATCCCCGCGGCGAGGAGCGCCCGGCGCGTCGCACCGTCGAACCCGTCCCAGTCGTTACTCATTATGTTCCGAAGGACAGGGCCGACTACAATAGACGGCGGGGCTCAATTCGCAGGTGCTTTAAAACCGAGGCGGATGGAACCGACGGTCATCGCTCCTCGACCCGAACGTCGGTGACGTCCCCGAGCACCGCCCAGTCGTCCTGGTCGGGGGCGTAGCGTCGTGCGCGCGGCGTCGTCCAGTCGTCGTTCTCCCGGTCGGCACGAACGTCGTGTCGGATGCGCGAGTCCTCGTCGCCCTCGATTTCGACGCGCAGTCGCTCCTCCGGGTCGTAGTCGATGATGGTCGCTTCCCCGTCGATGGTCGAGCCGTCATCGACCGTTATTCGGACTCGTTCCCCCAATTCCAACCCTCCCAGCGTTTCTATGAGCGTCATTATTGGACCCCTCCGAGATGCGTCAACGTAACCGGTCGGATGCGTTTCGTAGAGTGGTTCAACACCGAGAAAAACGAAGAACGGTGGCGGAGTTAGTCGGCGGACGCCTGCTGGTCGAACTGCTCGCCGGCCTGCGAGAGTTCGTCGAGGGCCGACTGCTCCTCCCGGAGCGTCTCCGCCAGCATGTCCGACGCCTCATCGTAGCCGAGTTTCCCGGCCAGCGACGTGACGTTACCGTACGCGGCGATTTCGTAGTGTTCGGTCTTCTGCCCGGCGGCGATGTTGTAGCGGTCGAGTACCTCGCCGTCGTTCTCCGAGGCGAACTCCTCGTGCTCCTCGATGAGCGCGTCCAGCACGCGGTCGTCTCGCTCCTGCGGTTGTTCGTCGATCTGCTCGAACACTTCTTCGAGACGCTCGACGTGTTCCTGCGTCTCCTCGCGGTGTTCCGAGAACGCTTGGCTCGCGCTCTCGTCGTCCGTTTGCTCTGCGAGCGTCTCCAGCGCGTCGACGAGTTGCTGTTCGTCGTAGTACAGTTCTTGAAGACCCTCTACGAGCAGCTTTTGTGTATCATCTGAAGTCATCTTCTATCCCCGACTAGGTCGTGTCGACCCACTACAATGAGGAGCGAGGCTACATTCTCAGGGCGTCTAAAACGGGGGCAAAGGAGCGGTCGAAAGTAATCGCGTACTCCGTTCGAAGCGTGTCGAGGCTATCGGCCGGTCGGTTTTCGGTGCTCGCCGCCGAACGGGTATTCATGCGTTCGACGTTCGAATCCGAGTTCGACGACGTACTCGCGACGGTCCCGGACGAACACTACGAACGGTCGCGCTTCGTCCCGTCGGTCGGTCCGTTGGACGCCGACGTGATGGTGGTCGGCGAGGCCCCGGGCGAACGGGAAGTCGAGGAGGAAGAACCGTTCGTCGGCAGCGCGGGCGGTCGGTTGGACAGCGCGCTGGATGCCATCGAGGTCGGGAGGGACGAGTTGTACATCACCAACCTCGTGAAGGTTCGACCGCCGGAGAACCGAAACCCACATCGGGACGAGATAGACGCGTGGTGGCCCGTCCTGCGGGAGGAAATCGAGAGGGTGAACCCGTCGGTCATAGTGCCGCTCGGGAGTTTTGCGACGCGCGAGATACTCGATACGGACGAAAACGTCTCGGACATCCACGGCAGAACGTTCGAGATGGAAGGCCGCGATGTCGTTCCGACGTACCACCCGGCGGCGACGTTTTATGACGAAAGCAAA
Organism: Haladaptatus sp. CMAA 1909; assembly: GCF_043952005.1. Classification (NCBI taxonomy): domain Archaea; kingdom Methanobacteriati; phylum Methanobacteriota; class Halobacteria; order Halobacteriales; family Haladaptataceae; genus Haladaptatus; species Haladaptatus sp. CMAA 1909. Next base: position 91,545 of record NZ_JBIOAV010000003.1, read on the forward strand.
AAAGTGGAACTCCAACGGGATTTGGAGGCGGCGTTCGAACGGACGTGATCGCGGCGAGGGTCAGTTATCGCTCGTGTTTCCCTTCCTCGAACTCCTCGACGACCTTATCACAGAACGCGGACAGGTCGTCGGGTTTGCGACTGGTGACGAGTCCCTCGTCCACGACGACTTCCTCGTCGACCCACTCCCCGCCCGCGTTGCGGATGTCGGTCTGTAGGCTGGGGTAAGAGGTCAGCGTCCGACCCTCGACGACGTCCGCCTCGACCAGCGTCCACGGGCCGTGGCAGATGACGCCGATTGGTTTGCCTGCGTCGAAGACGTCCCGAACGAACCCTACTGCGTCTTGGTCAGCGCGGAGGGTGTCCGCCCCTACGGCGCCGCCCGGAATCAACAGGGCGTCGTACTCGTCCGCGGACGCCTCCGAGAACGTCCGTTCGACTTCGTAGGTGCCGCCTTCTTCGAGGTCGTGGTTGACCGTCTCGACCTCGCCGGTCTCGGCACCGACGACGTCGACGTTCGCGCCGGCGTCCTCGACGGCCTCCTTGGGTTCGGTGAACTCGACTTCTTCGGTACCTCGCGAGGCGATGAAGATCGCGACGTTCGTATCGGTGAGTGTGTCTGCCATCGTAATCCCCGTCGGCGATACCCCGTCGATTTCCCTAAAGCCAGTGGCAGAACACAGAGACACGCGAGGGCGTGCCGAAGGACGGACAGAAGATACATCAATCGTCCTACTGTCCCGAACGGCGGGGGAGAAAATGTCTCAAATCGTGAAATTGAAGGGTGGTATCGGAGCGGTTCGGCTACTCGGTTCGACGACCGGACGGCTTCCGGTCGCGCATGGGATGGCTCGACCGATATCGGGGAACGGTACGAAAACCGCCGGTTCAGGGGATGACGAAGCGGGAAAACGGAGACGACTGGCCGCCGTCGCCGCCGGAGGAGCGCTGGTCCTCGTCGGCGGATGGCTGTTAGTTCGTGAACGCAGCGACGACTGGGACGGGAAGTCGGTCGAAAAGACCGTTACGGTCCAGAAGTCGGCCGACGACCTCCACGAACTCTGGCGCGACCCCGAGTCGTTGACGCGAATCATGGACCATTTCGCCGACGTAACCCCGGCGGGGACGGACCGACAACATTGGGAGGTCCACGGACCGACGGATCGAAGCGTCTCGTGGGACGCGGAAATCGTAAGCGATCGCCCCGGGGACCTCCTGCGGTGGCGCTCCGTCGAGGGGGCCGACATTCCGAACGAGGGGACGATACGGTTCCGTGATGCCCCGGAGGACCGGGGAACCGAGGTGACGCTGACCATCAGTTTCGACCCGCCGGGAGGCGCGTTCGGCGATGCCGTCTCCGAGTATCTCGGCATCCTCCCCGAAACGCTGACGAAGCAGGCTCTCCGTCGGTTCAAGAGTTTGGCGGAGACGGGCGAGATACCGACGCTCGAAGGCAACCCGTCCGCCCGTGGACGAGGTGATGCGGTATGAGGGCGCTGTGCTGGAACGGGGTCAACGACTTGGGCGTGGAGACGGTTCCCGACCCCGACATCGTCAACCCGCGCGACGTCGTGCTGCGGGTAACGATGTCCACCACGTGTGGCTCCGACCTGCACTTTCTCGACGGCTACCTGCCCACGATGCGCGAGGGGGACGTCATTGGTCACGAGTTCATGGGCGAAGTCGTGGAAGCCGGTCGGAAGGTGGAAACAGTGGAGGAAGGGGACCGCGTGGTCGTCCCGTCGTTCATCGGGTGCGGTAACTGCGCGTACTGCAGCGACGACCAGTGGTCGCTCTGCGATAACACGAACCCGAATGCGGAGCTACAAGAACCGGTCCTCGGCTACTCGACCGCCGGAATATACGGATATACCCACGCGTTCGGCGGGTACGCGGGGTCACACGCCGAGTACGTTCGGGTTCCGTTCGCCGACAACGACTGTTTTCGCGTTCCCGACGAATTGAGCGACGAACAGGCCCTCTTTGCGTCCGACGCGTGGCCGACCGGATACATGGGCGCCGATTTCTGCGACATCGAACCCGGCGACACAGTCGCCGTCTGGGGGTGCGGCGGGGTGGGACTGATGGCACAACAGAGCGCCTCGCTGATGGGAGCAGAACACGTCATCGGCATCGACCGATTCCCCGAGCGGTTACGAATGGCGAGGCGGGAAGCGGGGTCGGACACCATCGACTACACCGACGTCGAGAGCGTGGTGGAAACCGTGAAGGAGAAGACGGGTGGACGCGGACCCGACGCGTGCATCGACGCGGTGGGAATGGAGGCCCATGGGTCGGGAATCGACCACGCATACGATACCGTAAAACAATCGCTGAAGTTGCACACGGATCGCGGCGCGGCGCTACGGCAGGCGATCCGCGCCTGTCGTAAGGGTGGTACCCTCTCGATATTGGGCGTCTACGGTCTGATGGACAAGTTCCCGCTCGGCGTCATCATAAACAAGGGGTTGACCGTCCGAACCGCCCAGCAACACGGGCAGAAGTACGTTCCACGGTTGCTGAATCATATCGAGGAGGACGAGATGGACCCGTCGTACCTCGCAACGCATCGATTCTCGCTGGAGGAGTCGCCGCGGGGGTACGAGATGTTCAAACACAAGGAAGACGGATGCGTCCGGGCAGTGTTCACTCCGTAGTGAATACAAACTGCTAATAAGATTCGACCATTGCCATTGTTTTAACTAAGTTCGATCGGAAAGGAGTGGATACGATTCTTCAGGCGGCCCATACTCTTGATGTTGGTAGTGATACCCCGAACACGGGGTTCGAATGGGGTATCAACGGAGACTGTGTACACAGTGGTCACGTCGTGACCAGCTGACGATCGTTATTATTGCGATAGCAACTGCGTTTCTCGTAGGAACTACGATAGTATTGGTGGCGGTAAACACACAAACATCGGCAGTTTCGTCGGGATTCAACAGCTCGATGGCGGTCACAGGATACGACTCACTTGACGAAGCGAACGCGGCGGCAGCTGATGACGACATCGTGCTTCCCGTAGCAGCGGTCAGACAAAATGGGACATCACAGTACGTTGTCGGAGTCCCTCAAGATGCCCCAAGGGTCCTCGAAGAGATCTCTGTCTCATGGCGAGAGGCACGATTTCCCCAACCGCCTCCGGACACGGTGCTCGCCGGACCGGTCGATACACAAACGCAACAGCGGTTTGTAGGAACCAAACGAACCAAGACAGTGACAGTTTCACCGGCGTCTACGGAGAAATCTGTTTTCCCACAATCGTGGTACATCGGTAATCCTACGACGGTTCAGTCGCTGGGAACGACTCGCGCGTACGTCGTCGATACCTCTCCAAGTAACGGCGGAAACGGCATGCAAGCGATGGATCGCGGCGTCGTCACACCTAGTCTATACAACTACTTCATCGCAGGAATGGGGGGCGTGGTGAACCTATTAGGACTGGCAACCATCGGTGGTGGCATTCTCGTCCTCGTCGTCGTGTACAACGTTACCCGGATGAGCGTCCGTGACCGGTTAGATGCCATCGAAGTTATCCGCGCCACCGGCGGAACGCCGCGGAGCCTCCTCGTCCTCTTCAGCGCGCGATCCGGTCTGCTCACGGGGGTTGGTATCATACTCGGCTACATAATCGGAGTCATCCTTACGAAAGCTGTAGTTAAGGGCGCAATCGCTGCTGGACTACGCATTACCATATCGCCTTCAGTCACGCCAGCTGTTCTTCGTGTCCTTCTCCCTGGATTCGCCTGCCTGCTTTGTGCGGGAATCAGTGCAGGCGCACTGGCCGTTCGACCTGCAACGAGCACACCGCCGTCTCACCTTCAACAGACGTATAGACAGAATCGAAAAACGACCGAAACACACTGGTCAAAGGTCGTAGGACGACTGCCTTCGATCGTTGAGCCAACCGTCCTTAGGTGGCGAGCCGCTATTCCGGCGGCGTCAGTATTGACCATTTTCGTTCTCATCGTTCTCCTCGTCGGATCGCTGGCTGGCGTTCTGGCCCCACTCGCGACAACGTCAGGCGGAACGATAACCGAACCAGGCGCACCGTATCCGATGGCGAGTAGAATCGATGCCGGATACGCAGACCTACTCCGCCAGCAGGGTATGGAAGCCAGTCCGGAAATCATCATCGTTCAGCTCCAGGATGGGCAGCCGTATCTTACCAGAGGAGCAAACTGGAGTTCGTTCTCCGCGGTGTCGAACACGACGCTCGTAAAGGGACATACGCCACAGACCAAATACGATGCCGTTATTGGCCGCGACCTCGCGCAGACACTGAACGTTGATGTCGGCGACAATCTCACACTCGGCGGTGCCTCCTCGCCTGCTATTACCCGCGTTAGGATTACCGGAATGTATACTGCCGAGGGGATCGAGGACGACCAACTCATCGTTCCGCTTCCAACCGCCCACGATCTCTCTACGGAACCGGGAACCGTTCATTTCATCCGCACCTCGGGGGGCGCAAAGCGCCTCTCACGATCGGAGTCGAATACAGAGGATGTCATTGTCACGAGCGTCTCGGCCCCGAATGCCGTGATCCACGGAAAACAATTAGCGATCCGAATTTCAGTCCGAAACCTTCGGTCTGAAGAACGGACACGGCGAGTGACAGCGAGAATTGGACCCGTCTCGGAATCCCGTATGGTTACGCTTTCGGGTGGCGAACGTCGGACGGTAACGATAAAGATACCTGCGTCGTCGCTTGGGAATGAGACGCTCCGTGTCGGGTCGTATACACAGTCAATTGGCGTGTATCGTCACGCACCGCTACGGGTCCCAAAATTGCCCTCACAAGTACCACCAGGCGAAACGATGGTAGTACCCGTTCGTACAATCAATGGTGGGAATGTCTCAGGAGCGACGGTTCATATAGGAAATCAGACATCTCGTACGAACGAAGGAGGTATCGCGGTCATTCACCTCCCGAGCGAGGAGGGAACCTACGACCTGACCGTCCGGAAGGGGAATCGAACAAACACGTCGACAATGCACGTCACGTCAGGTGCAACGCGATCACTCATCGGGGCTGTCCGCGTTTCACCAGACAACGTAAGTGCCTCCTCCCAGCCGACCATGAAGCTCGTCGTATTCAACCCATGGCAAACCTCGACTACTCGAACGCTTTCACTCGTTACACCGACGGGAACGAGAGAAAAAAGGGTCTCCCTTGGACCGTACGAATCGGCAGTTACAACGACGGAACTAGGTGGAACCACAAAATCCGGATCCGATCGACTTGTTTCGGGTGAATATTCGGTACGGTTGTTGTCTCGGGGGGAGACGATAGCGACAGACTCGTTTACCGTCCACGGAGATGACCAGGCGTTCTCCACAATTGCCCGGAATACTCACTACGCCAGTGGAAGCGGACTTGGGCAGGCAGTTCGTGGCGTGTTCGGCAACTTTAATCTCCTCCTGTTGGTGATGGTGGTTCTCGCCGGACTGACGGCGGTCGGCGGAACGACGGCGACGTTTGCCCAGGCAGTCCACGCGCGACGCCGCGCTGTCGGTGTGTATCGGGCCACCGGTGCGACGCGAGCGCAACTGATTCGACTCCTCCTCGCCGACGCCTGCCGGCTTTCGATTCCAGCCATCATCGTCGCGCTGGCTGCTGCGTTGGCGACGATACGCCTCCTCGCCGTCACCGGGTTGTTCACCGTATTTGGAATCCGGCTTTCGACACAGATTCCACTCTCGATACTGCTCCTTGCGGTGGGGAGCGCGCTCGTTTTGATGGGCCTGAGCGTCTTTGTCGCGGCGCTTCCTTATCTCCTCGCTCAGCCGACAGCAGTCCAACGGGGAACGACATCGGACAGTACAGTCACCGATAGTGGGGCGGATCTACACGCCGATCACGAGACAGAATCATATGCCGATTAGGATGCGCGATCAAACCAGCATTGGGGAGCAGTCACCAAACCGGAAGAGACTAGACTTAACCAATTGTACCAAGGATCAAGAGCAATGACCGAAACCGTACTGGAAGCGAACGCCGTCCGCGTCGTCCGGGGGGGAGAGGACGTTATCGAAGACGCCTCGCTTTCAATACCCACAGACGCACAACTTCTCGTTCAGGGACCGAGCGGCGCAGGAAAGACGACGCTGTTCAACGTACTCGGTCTGCTTGACACGCCAACCAGTGGAACGGTCACGATTCGGGGGGAGGATACCGCTTCACTCTCCGAGAGAAAACGTGCCAAGCTGCGTCGAGAGACGCTGGGGTTCATTTTTCAGGATTTTCAACTCATCGGAGATTTGACCGCGTGGGAGAATGCCGCCCTCCCACAGGACCACACGGGCGATCGAGATGAGGAGTGGCTCGAAACGCTGTTCGAACGTTTGGAGATAACCGACCGCGCGGATCAGTACCCGGCAACGCTTTCGGGCGGGGAGAAACAGCGCGTCGCCATCGCCCGCGCGCTAGCAAACCGCCCCGCGATCGTGCTGGCGGACGAGCCAACTGGCCAACTCGATCCCGATACGACCGAACAGGTACTCGATCTACTGTTCAGACTGCAGGAAACGGCGGATACCGCGCTTGTTGTCATCAGTCACGATATGCAGTTAACGCCACGGTTCGATACCGTGGTTCGACTTGAAGACGGAACGATACACGCTGACGTAGCCTAAGTGACGATTGAACAGGGTGTGAAGTACCACGGGTCGGGTGACCCGCGGCTTCACCATCTTGGGAGACAGTCCAAAATTGAACCGACTCCCGCAGGCAAATTTAATTCCCTTCGCGCTCCCTTTCGGTCGCGTGGAAGCGACAACACCCGATTCGGTGTGTTCGGTCGTATCGGCACTTCCGTCCGACAGCGACCTCACCGAACCGTGAAGGTCGGCGGCTTCACTCACCGCCCGACACTACCAGTCTCACCGAGTTTGTTGCAGTCGGATTTTGAGAGGTTGTTAACGGTGGCTTCCAGTTGGAATACTGTGCAAAGACGCTCTAATTCATCCGGATGTGGCGATTGCGTACGCGATTCATCCACGAGTCACCTGACCCGTGGAACTCTCGCTGTATTTTCTTTCGACCGATCGCTGCCCACTGTTTCAAGCTATGGTATCGCATTCAGAACGACATGTTCGTCACCGGTTCGACACTGCTCGACCGAGTCGAACCGGGAGAGGTGGTCTCGGAGGTCGAGTTCGCGATGATGAACGATACTGAGCTGCCCATCTGAATCGAGGACAGTGTACGCGCCATCGAACAGGTCCGCGAGAACGCCATCTCCCGCATGCGTCGGCGGATTACAGAGGATGCGGTCGAACGTCACATTTGCAACGCCCTCGATTCCGTCCGCGGTGACGACGGTGGCATCGACGTTCGACTCGCGTAGGCTACGCTCGGCACAGTTCGTCGCAACCGTGTCGACATCGGTAAGCCAGAGGCCACAGTCCGCGACTCGTCCAGCGTGAACGCCGACGGCTCCATACCCACAACAGAGGTCCAGCACGCGTTCGCCGTCCTCGACGTTGGCGGCTTCGATGAGCAATCGCGTGCCGTCATCCAACGACGAGGGCGAGAAAAGTCCCGGAACCGTAACGAGCGAGAGTTCGACGTCGTCGATTTGCGGGCAGATTTTCCGTGGGGTGACGTAGGACGGTGCGGTGTACGTCAGGGGACGAATCGCCCTGAGAATCCGGTATTTGCCGAACTTACCCACCCGTTCGACGGTGGAGGTGAGTTCGCCGAGGCAGTCCTCGTACCGCGAGAGTCCGGTTCGCTTGGATGCCGCGATGTAGCACCGCCCGCTAGGACGGAGGCGCGAAAGCGCGTCGGCGACCCGTTGTTTCCCGATTTGTAGCGCGGTATAGGATTTTGGGGCGTACGCCACGGTGTCGAATTGACGGTCCACTGTCGAGAGGTCAGCGAGACACGCAACCGACGCGTCGGCGCGGTTCTCCCGTGAGTTCCGTTCACAAAGCCGGGCCGCTCGGGCGCTCGATGCCGTCATCAGAAGCGAATCGGCCGTATCGGAGAGGACGGTGCCGACGACCCCGTAGTTCGCCTCCGGACAGAGGACGGTCCCGAGTTCGGAATTCCATACGTGTTCCAGTAGTCCAAGTTCGGCCGTTCGAAACGAGTCCTTCGAGCATACGCCGTCCGCCGTATGGAAGTGATAGGTTCGAGGCGGGTCGGTCACTTTCGATTCGAGGGAAAGCTCATAGGCGGGACGGGTCATCTGACACCTCCCGTTCGAGGAAGCGAAATACGAGCGGTTCCTGTGCTGTCTTGTGTGCGATACTGCTGGTCGTGCTCCGGTCGTGTCGGAGATGGCTCGGTCATTGGCGTGGAGTCGGCAAGTCGTAGTCGAATAGCGAGACAGCCCACGCGCTACGCTCCTGCAAGTGAAACCAGAGAATGGTGGTTCACGCACGGCTACGCGTAGCACGCAAACCAAGCACCAATTAGCGCGACTGCCCGACGGGAATCACGACCGATAGCGTCGGCAGTCGTGACGTCTGGCAGTCCACAGTTGGCAGGCCGGCCGAACCGGTTACATCGCGTCCGTTACGCGAGCGCCGTGCTCGACCCGGAGCACTTGTTCAATGTGGCAGACAGTTCGGAGAGGGGTACCTAAAAATTTTCTGCTCGTTAAAAGGCCAACTAGAGACGACAGCAATCGAACGTGTTCAGTCGTCGTTCGGCTGTTCTGGGGGCACGACATCGGCGGAGTCGGAATCAGTCGACTCGACGTTCGAGTACTCTGAGTCGGAAGTGGCGGCCACGTCATCAACGTCCTCGTCGTTTGCACCGTTCGGTGGAGTCACCGTGTCCAAGAGGTCGTTTATAATTTCAACAGTCGAACGGTCGCTCAGTTCGGCTTCCGTACTCAACACGAGACGGTGACGCATCACGGGCACCGCCAGCGCCTTCACATCATCGGGAATCACATAGTCACGGCCATGAATCGCCGCTCGCGCTTTCGCGGTATGGAGTAGCGCGAGCGTCGCACGAGGTGACCCACCATGAGCGAGGTCCGAGTGTTCGCGGGAAGTACTCACGAGCGACTGAATATAGGATCTAACCGACTCGGCAACGTGAATAGATTGCACCGCCTCGCGTGCGTTGAGAATGTCCTCAAGGGAGACAACCTGTGAGAGATCTTCAGCGTCGAGGTCGGGCGTCTCGTTGAATCGGTCGATGAGTCGCAGTTCGTTCTCGTCAGACGGGAGTTCGACCACGAGTTTGCATTGGAATCGGTCGCGTTGAGCCTCGGGAAGTTCGTACGTTCCATCCATCTCAATGGGGTTCTGTGTAGCAATGACCATGAACGGAGATGGCAACAGAAGGGTGTCGCCCTCAATCGTCACAGTTCGTTCTTGCATTCCTTCAAGGAGAGCACTTTGCGTCTTCGGCGTCGCGCGGTTGATCTCGTCGGCGACGAGCAAGTTTGTGAATATCGGTCCGCGCTGGAGTTGGAACTCACCGGTCCCTTCCCGGTAGACATGGGTTCCCGTGATGTCGGCCGGTAGTAGGTCGGGGGTCATTTGAACGCGCGCGAAATCCAATCCCGTCGCGTGTGCAAACGCGTTCGCAATCGTCGTTTTCGCCACTCCCGGGACACCTTCGAGAAGGATGTGTCCGCGAGTGAGAAGTGAGACAGTGATTCCCTCCACCACGCCATCGTTGCCGATAAGGACATCGTTCATCTCCTCGGACAGGGCAGCATAGACAGCCTCGGGGTCCATCGTTGTACAATCTTTCGAAGCAGAGCAGATAAATCAACGGGTTCGTTGATCGAAATGGATGTCTTGACAATGATTCATCCAAAAAATGCGAAGATTCCTCAGTTACTCCGGCGCTCATCGCGGTGGGCCGCGACGACGCGGCGGATGCGATCTGCTTCCCAGTCCGGATGGCGTTCACGAACGTAAGCGACCATCGTCGATTCAGACATCTCTGGGGAAAGCGAATCGGACTGACTCATCGATTGCGCCTTTGACAACTCCGTCATTCCACTCGCTACGTTGTCTTGCCTGCCTCTCGATCGACGATAAAGGCGAGACTGAACCGAGAACAGAAGACGACGGACGGACTCCGGTCGCTGTGCCCAGACAAACACAAGCATAAGACAGCCACCACCGACGAAGAATTGCAATAGCGATGATTCTCGAATCATCAGAACGGCAAGTGCAAGCGGCGGTAGTCGCGACGTATGTGAATAATCGAGCAGAACAGTCTGATTATCGCCAATGACATTTCGGACGAACGCACGATTACCCGGGCGTTCGAGCATCGTGTTGATCATTGCACTGGAGTCCCCGACGACGATTACCCGACCGTCGCCGAATTGTTCGACGGTAGCGACGGGTCTCGACGAAATCGTCTCGTTGTCATCCAGTTTATGGTTGCGATTCACATCGAAATAAGCGAACCCGGACGTGCGGACGAGGACGGTTGCATTGTTCGGTTGGACTGCCGTTCCGTGATTGAGGGTGAGCGCCGACACGTTTGTGACGAGTGAATGGTTCGAAACGTTTCCGGCGACGGGCAGGGCCGGCGATCGATACTGTCGTCTTTCGTCACGAATCGGGCGACCATCGAGTCGTGCATCAGTACCGAGTGCCGAAAGCAACCGGTTTGTTCCCGGGCCATAATCGCCTGCGACCAGAAGCGTTCCTCCTTGTTGGACAAACTGGCGAATGCGATTCCGATCGGTCTCCGAGTAGTTCCCTTCCGGTGAGAGGACAAATGCGACTGTATCGTTGGGCGTGACATGCGAGTAAGCAGCGGTGTCGTGTCCGATTTGTGGCTCTGCACCGGCGCCAGTTGCAACATCACGAAGCTCACTTGTCCCATCCCAGGCGCCATTGTACGCACCGAAGGAAGCAGCTGACGTCGAAGAAGCGACGATGAGCCCTCCCACAACGAGGACGATGAGTACACTTAATACGAGCGTTGGCACGGGGTACTCGGTGGGGCGTTTCACGGTTAAAATACCCCCGGTGGAAGAATCGATAGGATTCTGCGAACGACAATGACACCGAAGACAAGCAATCCAAGTGCAATGAACCACTTGAGCCGTCTTCGCCACCGCGGTGTTACGTTGAACGGTGCAGTGAGTTCAATGATGACGAGCAGACCGATGAGACAAAGCACGAAGAACAATTCGAGTGAAAGGGAACCAAGCACCGCCAATACGATGAGGGAAACAAGCATCCACGCAAGTTGTGCATGAATAAATCGTTGACGGCGTTGAGTCGACATCTACAATTAACTACAGGCACCGGACTTACCAAAGTATCGGTCTTCGCCATCCGATCTTCTCAAAGCCGAAATACCTACCACCGTGTTTGAGTAACAGATACCTATGTGGCCATGGGGACACCTCGCTGTCGGCTATCTCTGCTATTCGCTATGGTGTCGATATAAGAAACGACCAGTGTCAGCTCTCGGTGCCGTGGCTGTCGCTTTTGGTACACAGTTTCCGGACCTGATAGACAAACCACTCGCATGGACGTTCGGTGTACTTCCTTCGGGGCGCTCACTGACTCATTCGGTGTTTACCGCCACACTCCTACTCACACTACTCTGGGCCGGCTCGCGGCGATATGACAAACGGCTCCCGTTAGGGGCGTTCGCAATCGGCTACCTGAGCCATCTCGCCATGGACGCCCCAATCGTGAACTGGGAGTTGGAGGGGATGACTTTCCTCGTGTGGCCCGTTCTTCCGTCACCGGAGTATGAAACATCTATGAGTTTCCTCGCACATTTCGCCAACTTTGAACTGGCACCATTTGTCCTCCTCCAATTTGCCCTAGCTGGACTTGCGTTCGTCGTCTGGCTCAAAGACGGTGCACCGGGATTGGACGAGATTCGTCATTTGTGGCCGACGAGGAATCAGGATACTGCTGGGGAATGATAAAGGACGGACGCAGAACAGAGGCAGTCAGTCTCCGTCCGAATCCTCCGATGTAGCGGACTCATACACCGTCTTGCGGTCGTCGAAGTAAGTCGGTGCATCGTGGTCAGCCTCGAACCGAACGACTCGCTCCATTGCCTCCCGCCCGTCGTCAACGTCCGAACGGAGTTCTTCGGCAAGGGAAAGATATGCATCCGTTAGCTCCCGAAATGCAACCATCCGTGCCCGTTTCGCTTCGATGACCGCCTGGGTCTCTGCGATATCCTCCTCCAATTCACCCACCGCCGCGGCGTCAGCCTCGACTGTTTCCGAGGCAGTTCCATCCACCATTTTCGGGTCGTCCACATCGTCCGTCTCCGAATCGTCTCCTTCGAGACGGGACCGGACCGCCGCGATTCTCTCGTCCACTTCTTCCAATAGCTCGTCGGCCTCCGACGCCATGGTCTCGACGTGTCCGGAGAGGAGGCCCGCCTGCGTCTCACAGTACTCCGCAAACTCGTCGGTGGAGAGGGAATCCTCGTCGTCCATACCCGACGATTGGGACGTTCGATAGAAATCGTTTGGGACCGGCCGCCAACCGACGAGGGTTACTGTTGGACCCGGTCGACGCCTTTCTGCCCTTGTTCTTTCACTTTCTGACTCTGTTCTCTCACTTGATCGATTCGTGAGCGGGCGGACACTCGAGTCTCCCCGACCATCGCACCGACGAACGCACCGATTGCACCGCCGGTACTCGCCGCGTTTCGGCTGATGAATCCGCCGATTGCACCGCCGATGGCGGCACCGATGGCTGCGTGACGGGCACGACTCAATGCGCGTGTAAGGCGAATGGAACGCATACACACCTATTAGTCACCGATAGTCATAAACTCACTCGAGAGCTGACAGGAAAAGCATCGTTAAACTAATTCAAAACGCATCCATCGCAACGTATGCGTTACTGATAGGATGATAGCCTGGTTCCACCGCCGTCCCGCGGTTCGGGCTGTCACGGTCGTTGGTCGGGGATAGTCGTTCGAACCAATTCCCATGTCGCGGGTTGATAAAGTTCGATTCCCCATACTCCCATAGTCGGTCGTACCAGTCCTGATATGCCTCGTCGTCCCGGCCGAGGAGCGCCGCCGCACCGATGCCCTCAGTTATCGCCCAACCGTATTTGTCCGCGACGACTGGTGCGCCGTCCTCGTCCACAGTGTAATAAAACCCTCCGTATTCTTCGTCCCATCCTGTTTCGACCGCCCAGTCGAACAGGTCGCGTGCGGCGGGTTCGAGCCACGAGTCGTCGCGGTACTCGGCGAGGAGTGAGAGGAGTTTCGACCACTCCAGATGGTGGCCCGGTTGGTAGCCCCATGGACGGAACTGGTGATTCGGTTGGTCTTCGTTGTACCCCATGTCATGGGTCCAGTCGGCATCATAATGCTCCCAGAGTCGCCCGTCCGTCTCCGCCGCGAGGTCGCGGACGATGCGTTCGGCGATACCGTACGCTCGGTCGAGGTAGCGGTCGTCTCCGGTCACGTCGTGTGCGACGAGCATCGCCTCGCAGGTGTGCATGTTCGCATTCAGCCCGCGGTACGGGGCGACCGTTTCCCACTCCCCGTCAGCACGGTCGGCAAACAGACCGTGGTCCGGTTCCCGGAAGTGCCAGTCGAGAGTTTGGACGGCGCGTTCGAGTTCCGCTTCTGCACCCGAAATCCCCGCTTCCAGTGCCCGTGCACTAGCTAGGACGACGAAGGCGTGGCCATAACAATATCGCGTGTCGTTTGCGGTGTCCCGACCGTCGAGTATCCAATCGTAGCCGCCGTTCTCGGCGTCCCACTGGTGGTTCGAGATAAACGACAGGCCGTGTTCGGCGGCCGTTCGACACCAGACGGGGCCATCGATGAGCGCGCCGACACTGAAATTGTGAACGGCCCGCGCGGTGGCGACAAGGTGTTTCGTCCGGCCGTCGTAGACGAAGCCGTCGCGTTCGTCTAACTGGGCGACGTACCCGCCATAGCGGGTATCGATGCAGTCGGGGTAATAAAAGTTCAGGACGCGGAGTATCTCGCGTCGAAGCAATCGAGGGTCGCGATAGTTTAGCGTGGTCATGGGTCGTGATTTCGTCGGAAGGACTGAAAGGATTCGGCTTCGTTCGGATGTCGGTACCACATGAGATGAGAGATGGTCACTGTGAACGGAAGTGTGCGGCGAGGTGTTCGGCCCACCGCTCGTTCGCGTCCCGCGTCCGGCCCGCGATGTGCGGGGTGTGGACGACGTTGTGACGCCCGAGGAGGGGGTCGTCGAGGGGAAGCGGTTCCTCGTCCCACACGTCCGCGGCGAGGACGATTTCGTCGGCGAGTACCCGTTCCCGAACGGCGTCCATGTCACAGATTCCGGCCCGCGTGACGAGAACGAGTATCGACCCCTCTGGGAGCGCATCGATGTGGTCGGCCGTCACGACGCCTTCTGTCGCGGGAGTCAGTGGAATCGTCGGGGCGAAAACGTCGGCGTCGCTCACGAGTTCCTCCATGCTGTACACCCGCCGCGATCCCGTGCTGTGGAAACACGGTTCGTCGGCGAACGGGTCGTAGGCCGCCACGTCGGCACCGAGATGGTTCACCGTCGCGGCGTAGCGACTACCGATGTTGCCAATTCCGGCGACACGAACACGCTTCCGTGCGACGGTTCCGCTCACGAAGTTCGGGTCGTCTGCGAACTGGTGGCCGCGTGCGCCGGGCACCTCGTTGTCCAGTTGGTCGAGGTCCCACGGGTCTTGTGTCTCGGTCATCGCGGCGTGTTTCTGTGGAATCCGGCGAAGCGCGTCAATGGTCAGTCCGATACCGAACTCGGACACGGACTCGCTCCAGAATCCTTCGTTCGTGTGGTCGTGGACCGTCACGCCGCGGTCGCGGAGGGAATCAGCTATCTCCTCGTCCACGCCGTACATGGAGTCGGTCATCACGAACGCCGCTTTCAAGTTCGTGAATTCTCGGAGGTCGGCGACGGAAGCGCGGACCCCGAGCGAGACGAGTCGCTCGACTGATTCGGGCGAAGAAACGGCCTCGCTCAGGTTCGTCTCCCTCGTATCGGGCAGTCGAACGAATTCGACAGATGTTCCGTCCTCGGTCCAGAGGTGGTGCAGGTGGTCCGCGGCGAGCGGCCACACGTCTTCGAACAGTGGGTCTACGACAATTGTGTGTTTCATGGGAAATTCCAGATATCAACTAGTCGATTCGAACAGGTACTGCATCGTGTCGAGCACGTCGGGCGGCATCCGGTGCGGTTCGGTGTTGTACGCCGGGATTTCGGCGGAAATCCACCCGTCATAGCCGACGTCGGAAAGCGCCGCGACGACACTGTCCCAGTCGATGTCCCCCTGAAGCAGGTACGTCGGTCGGTGAGCGTCCGTCAGCCAATCCTTGACGTGGACCTTCGAAATCCGGTCGCCGAGTTCTCGAATCCAACGGTCGGGAAGACCCCAACGGAAGCCGTTTCCTACGTCGAAGTAGGCGGAAACCCTCCCTGCCGACTCGACGGCGTCGAGAAATTCGTCAAACTCGCGCGGTGAATACAGGAAGTCGTTCTGGACGTTCTCGATACCGACACCAATGTCGGCGTCCGCCGCGTAGCCCGCGATTTCTCGCACCGATTCGACTGCGCGGTCATAGTCGGCGTCGTAGTCCGCACCAGGAGCGATAAGCGCCGGAACAATGAGTATCTCATCGGCGTCGAGCACCGCCGCCGCGTCTACCATCTCCCGTGCGACGTCGATACCTTGCCGTCGTTTCTCCTCGTCGGCACTCGACAACGGATACTCCCAGTGGAGCGTAGTCGAAACGGCGGGAACGTCGAGTCCGTGTTCGACGGCGGCTTGCCGAACCCGCTCGCGTCCGTTCGGTGTCGTCAGTAGGCCGTCGGCTTGATAGTTCGGTTCGACGCCGTCATATCCGGCGTCACCGAGGATTTCACACGTAGTTTCGATATCCGACGTCGGAAATCCGGCTTGATTGAGTCCGTATTTGTGGGTCATGTACGTTCAGATTCATCCGTCGCTGGGTTATCCCCATTCGCCTGTCCGACGACGATAGCGCGCAAATCGTTGACGTTGGTGCCCGTTTCGCCGGTCTCGATGAGCGCATTTCGGTCGTCGAGGAAGGGATACACATCGTGGTTTCGCAACGCTGTGCGTGCGGCCGCTTGCTCCTCTCGTTGGACCGTCTCGTAGTCCACGATTGCGCCAGCGGCGTCCGTGCTTCCGTCTAAACCGTCGGTGTCGATGCTCGCGACGACGATTCCGGGGCGGTCGATCTCCCGCGTCGCGGCGAGCGCGAACTCCTGATTCGGTCCACCGACCCCGTTGCCGTCGACGGTAACGGTCGTCTCACCCCCCGAGAGGAGAATCGCAGGGGGGGCGATCGGATTGCCGGTTGCGAGACACTCGACGCCGATTGCGGCGTGCGTGCGGCCTACATCCGACGCCTCACCGCCGACGCGGGACGACAAGACGAGCGGCGTATAGCCGTGTTCGCGTGCGTGGTCCGCCGCCGCATCGATCGCGGTCCAGTTGTCGGCGATGACGTGGTTCGTCACGCGCGCAAACGCGTCGTCTTCGTCGGATCCGGCGGCGGTCATTTCCCGTCCGTCGAGTGCCGCTTCGACGTCCTCGGGAACAGGGTCGAGGAAATCGCGGAGAACAGCGAGGGCGTCCTCGGGCGTCGCCTGGCCCGGATATGTCGGCCCGCTGGCGACCACCGACGGATCGTCGCCGATGACGTCGCTCACAACCAACCCGACGAGGCGGGCGGGGGCGGTGGCGCGGGCGAGGCCGCCATCCTTCACGTTCGACAACGCACGACGGACGGTGTTGATGTCGTGGATGTCGGCACCGGAACGGAGCAGGCCGTCCGTGACTGTCCGAAACGAATCGAGCGAGATACCGTCGGCGGGGGCCGAAAGGAGCGCGCTGCCGCCGCCCGAAATCGGCGCGAGGACGAGAGTTTCCTCGTCGGCGTCGCGGGCAGCATCGAGGATGTCCCTCGTCGCGTCCCGGTTGCATTCGGTCGGCAACGGATGGTCGCCGGGTCGAACCTCGATTCGCGTCGTTTTAGCAGGTGTGTCCGTCACGACGATGCCCTCGGTCAGGTGTTCGCCGAGAACGGATTCGAGGCTGGCCGCCATTTCTCCGGCGGCGTTCCCCCCGCCGAGGACGACGACGCGTGAGAAGCCATCGAGGTCGAATGTCTCGTCCGCGACGGTGAGCATCGACCCGTCACGAGAGAGGGTTCGGCGGACGACTTCTCGGGGCTGTGCGGCGTCGATACCCGCGTGCAGGCAGTTGAGCGCGACGGTCCTCGGCGACGGTCGGTGGGTGTGGTCGTGAGTCATCGGTTTTCACGTGGGTTTCCTTACGGTTCGTACGCGCCCCGTGTTAACAGTGCGGTTAGATACTCGGCGTGACACCACGCGAGCGGTATGGCGAACCGAACCACCTCGCGGTCCTTCGTCTGCGCTTCGAGATCGCGGTAGGCCTCCTGCATGTGACCCAGTTCCTCGGCGACGAAGTCAAAAGAGACATCGCGCAGGACGTCTTCGTCAAACTCCTTCTCGAAGTCGAGTCCCGTATCCCACTCGTTCTCCATGAACGCCTCGAACCGCCGTCGCGTCGTGAGGTGTTCGGGGATGTGGCCTTCCTCGTTCGCGTGGCGTCCGATCGTATCGAGGACGTCGTTTCCGCGGTCGGTTTCACCGTTCGCGAACCGGTACTGGGCGTGCCACGCGGTGTACTGCAACCACGGCCCGTTGCCGCCGTGCTGATGTACATCGAAATCACGATAGAACCCCATGAATCGCTGGATACCGCCGATTTCGGGGTCTTCGAGCGCCGTCGCGCTCCTGTCCGCCGCCTCGTGAAGCGACTCCCCGAAGAGGTCGCCGAGGCCGAAGTAGAAGGGAGCGAACAGCGTCACGTCGGGTCGTGTGTCGAGTTCGCCGGACGGCGCGTACCGGCGGGGGACCTGTGCTGGACTCGTGAACGCGCGTTTCACGCCTCCTTCGAGGTGCGACCGGAACCCCCCGATGCGGTCCTCGACGTCCTTGGATTCCTCGGGGAGGAGCGAGAGCGCCCGTTCGATGTCGCGGAGGGCGGACACGAACACGCAGTTGACCCACAGGGTGTAGCCGGATTCGATGCGGCCCTCGTGGATGCTCGTGGTGCTCTCGACGAGGTGGGCGTTCGGGTCGAACAGGTCGTCGCGAACGTACGAGACGGCGCGGTCCGCCGCCTCGACGACGCCCTCCCGGAACGACGCATCGGTCGTTTCGAGCGCGTCGGTCGCGTCGAGTGCGAACACGGCGTTGGCGAGGATTTGGAGGCCGTGTCCGACGTTGTCCTCCTGCTTGTAGATGCCGCGGTCGGTACCGTCGAGCGCGTATCGCTGCCGCCACCGTCCGTCATCCTCCTGTGCGACGAGGAAGAACCGGGCGACGTCGAAGACGTGTTTTCGACACCGATCGGGGCGAACGCCCGCTTCGACGGCGTGAAGCCACGCCTTCGTGATGCAGGCGATGTCCCGCGGATAGGCGTAGGGATAGCGGTCGTCCGGGTCGCTCGCGAGCGGGACCGACCCGGCACACTCCGCGGGATAGACGAGGTCTTCGAGGACGTCGAGGTGGAACGTCGGGTCGTCGAGGGCGGTCGTCGGCGAATCGTGAATCGTTTCGTTCGTCATGTTATGAGACATTTATTGGGAGGAATGGTCAGCTGGAGATAGAGGGTCGATGTTTCCGCTCGTCGGAAAGCCCCCGCGTTTTGCGTGCGATGCCGGTGTCCGAGTCGAAGAGGAACACGTCCCGCGGGGACACCGTCACACCGAGCGTCTCGCCCGGGTCCGGATAGGTGTCGGACGGGACGCGTGCCATCACGTCCCGATTGGCAACCGAGAGGTGGATGAAGTTGTCATTTCCTTGGTATTCGGAGACGGTGACGGTCGCGGTGAACGTTCCCTCGGCGGGGTCGTCGAACAGTCGAACGTCCTCGGGCCGAAGTCCAAGCGTCGCGGTGTCCCCGTCCGAGAGGGACACCGAATCGGACGGAACCGCCGCGAGCGTCGTTCCGTCGTGGCGGAACGCGAGTTCGATTCCGTCCCCGTGGACCGTCGTCTCGAAGGTGTTCATCGAGGGACTGCCGAGGAACGTGGCGACGAACTCGTTTTCCGGGTGGTCGTAGGCCACTTCAGGCGGCGCGACCTGCTGGAGTTCGCCGTCGTTCATCACGGCGATGCGGTCGGCCATCGTCATGGCTTCCGTCTGGTCGTGGGTGACGTAGACGGCCGTGACGCCGAGGTCGGTCTGGAGTTGCTGGAGTTCCGTCCGCATCCGCGCTCGGAGTTTCGCGTCCAGATTCGACAGCGGTTCGTCCAGCAGGAACACGTCCGGGTCGCGGACGATGGCCCGGCCGAGCGCGACGCGCTGTTTCTGCCCGCCGCTCATCTCGTCGGGTTTGTCGGAAAGCAGTTCGGTGATGTCGAGGAGTTCGGCGATTTCGTCCACCTTGCGGTTTCGCTCCGCCTTGCTCAGATCGGTCGAGTGTTTCAGCCCGTAGGCCATGTTCTCGCGCGCGTCCATCTTGGTGTAGAGCGCGTAGCTCTGGAACACCATCGCGATGGAACGTTCGCTCGGCGCGAGGTGTTGCACCTCGCGGTCGCCGATGGTGATGGTCCCGTCGGTCACGGTTTCGAGTCCGGCGAGCATCCTGAGCGTGGTCGATTTTCCACACCCGGACGGCCCGACGAGGACCAGAAACTCGCCGTCGTCGATGTCGATATCGAGCGAATCGACCGCGACTTCGCGGCCCTGTGCGTCGTCGTAAATCTTCGTGAGGTCGTTCAGTTCAAGCGTCGCCATCGTTACCTCCGTGGCCGTATTCGGCAGTTCGGTTCATCGAATCGCCTCCCCCGTCGCGTCGAACGCGTGGAGTTCCGTCCGGTCGAACGCCACGTCGACGCTCGCACCGGGAGAAACGCCCTCGGGAAGCGCCCGAACGCGGGCGATGAACGCGTCGTCGCCTCGCGCGAGTTCGAGTTCGTAGGCGTTGCCGAGCGGTTCGATGACCTGCACGGAACAAGTCACTGCGTTCGTCAGGTCCGCCGGGTCAGGGCGGGAGACGTTCGCCACGTCCTCGGCAGGGGTTTCGAGCAAATGCACGTCCTCTGGGCGAACGCCGAGCGTTTCGGTGTCGTCGGGAAACCCCGCGTCGAGCGAGACGGCCTCGCCGTTCGGCAGGAGCGTGACGCCGTCGTCGACGACGGCGTCGAAGAAGTTCATCGGCGGGTTGCCGATGAAACCGGCGACGAACTCGTTCGTCGGCGTCTTGTAGATTTCCTCGGGCGTCCCGACCTGTTGCAGTTCGCCGTCGTTCATCACGGCGATGCGGTCGGCGACGCTCATCGCCTCCTCCTGGTCGTGGGTGACGTAGACGGTGGTCGTTCCCAGTTCCTGCTGGAGTTCCCGAATCTCGAAGCGCGTTCGAACCCGCAGTTGCGCGTCCAAGTTCGACAGCGGTTCGTCCATCAGGAACGCCTTCGGTTCACGGATGATGGTTCGACCAACCGCGACGCGCTGGCGCTGCCCGCCCGACAGTTGGCCGGGTTTCTTTTCGAGGAGGTCCTCGATTTCGAGGAGTTCGGCCGTGTGTTCGACCTTCGCGTCGCGCTCCTCGTCCGTGACGTCCATCTTCCCGAGCGGGAATTCGAGGTTTCCGCGGACGGTCTTGTGCGGGTAGAGCGCGTAGCTCTGGAACACCATCGAGAGGCCGCGCTCCTGCGGGAGCGTCCGAGTGACCTCCTCATCGCCGATGTCGATGCGCCCGTCCGACGGCGTTTCGAGTCCGGCTATCATCCGGAGCGTGGTCGATTTACCACACCCGGACGGGCCGAGGAGGACCAGAAATTCGCCCGGTTCGATGTCGAGTGAGAGACCCTCGACGGCCAGTACGTCCCCGTAGGACTTTTCGATGTCCGAGAGCGTGATACCGGCCTGCTTCGTCTCGACCGCCGAACCGTTCGTTTCCGTACTGGATGCCGATTCCGCGTCGATTTCGGTGGTTTCGGAGGACACGGATTAGCCCTCCACCGAGCCGAAGGTGAGGCCTTCGACCATGTATTTTTCGAGGTACACGAACATGACGATGATCGGGATGCTCGTCAGCAGCGATGCGGCCATTATCTGTCCCCATACCTGATGGAACCCGGACGAGAGCGCGTCCAGACCAATGGGAAGCGTGAACGTCGATTGGGTTCGGAGGAAGATGCTGGCGAAGAGGTACTCGTTCCACGCGATCATGTACGTGTAGATGAACACGGCCACGATGGCGGGTGCCGACAGCGGGAGCGTGATGCGGAAGATGACTTCCAGCCGCGAGTAGCCGTCCATCATCGCCGCCTCCTCGATCTCCGGCGGGACGCTCCGGAAGTAGTTCCCGAGCATGTACAGCGACACCGGCAGCGTCTGGACGAGGTACGTGACGACCAGACTGCCGAGGTTGTCCACGAGCCCCATCCAGACGATGATTTTGAACAGCGGAACGACGAGGAGAATGCCCGAGAACATGTACACGAGCAGGACGCCGCGCGAGAACAGCCCCCGTCCGGGGTAGTTCAAGCGGGCGAAACTGTACGCGCCGAACGTCGCGACGACGACGGACATCCCCGCGGTTATCACCGAGATGATGAGGCTGTTCTTGAAGTAAGTGACGAACGGGAACGTCTCGGGACTGAAGACGCTCTGGTAGTGTTTCAGCGTCAGGTCCTGCGGCACGAACGACGGCGGGAGCGAGTAAATCGCGCTCTCCGGCATGAAGCTCGTGACGACCATCCAGTAGAACGGGAGGAGGGAGACGAACAGCGTCAGCGCTATCGCCCCGTAGAACACGACCCGTTCCCACAGGCTGGTTTCGATGCGACTTCGCCCGAAGGCGTTACCGAAGCCCTCGGACACCGTAGCGAGTATCGTTTGTATCATGTGTTACCACTCCAGAATCCAACTGACGTACACGAGCACGAACGCCATCAGCGCGACGAACAGCACCATCGCGATGGCGGCCGCCTGTCCGTGGTTGTAGTTCGCGAACGCCGTCTGGTAGGCGTATAGCGACAGCGTGTTCACCTTCTTGGTCAGCAGCCAGATGTCGGCGAACTTGTTGAAGTTCCAAATCCAGCGAAGCAGGAAGACGGTGGCGAGGACGTACTTCAACTCGGCGAGGGTGATGTCCCTGAACCGGGCGATGTAGCCAGCGCCGTCTATCTTCGCCGCCTCGTACATGTCGCTCGGAATCGCTTGCAGTCGGGCGATTATCATCAGGAACGCGAACGGGAAGTAGCGCCACGCGTCGAAGGCGATGACCGTCCAGAGCGCGGTTTTCGCGTTGTTCAGCAGGTCGATATCCCCACCGTAGACACCGAGGACGTTGCTGAAGAAGTACGGAATCATGCCGTAGAGCGGGTCCAACAGCCACTGCCAGACGTAGGCCACCGCGATGAGCGGGGCGACGTACGGCAACAGCATGAGACCGCGGACGAGGCGACGGCCGCGGAACTTCCGGTTGAACAGGATGGCGACGCCGAGTCCGCCGACGGTCGCGAGCACGTCGCTGAGGAGCGTGAAGATGACCGTCGTTTTGAGCGCCGCCCAGAACTCGCCGCTCGAAAGGAGGGTTCGGTAGTGTTCGAGACCGACCCACGTCGGGGAAGCGTCGGGCGACAGGGGGACGTTCGTAAAGCTCAGGTAAACGTTGTACAGGACGGGATACACGATGACAGCGGCGACCAGCAACAGCGCCGGTGCGATGAGCAGATAGCCGAGGATGGCCTCCTTCTGCTCGACGGTGTAATCGCCGTCCAACGATAGCTTCGTACGATTTGCTAAACTCATGAGTGAAATGGGGTCATGGTCGGTTTCGAGCGAGTGCCGATTACTCCTTGATGGCGTCGCGCATCTTCTTCGCCTGCTCCTTGGCGACGGTGTCGGCGCTCTCGCCGTCCGTTACGCGCGAGATGGCCTCGGCGATGAGGAACTTGTTCGTGATGTTGCCGAGTTCGGGGAACGCCTTGCCGTCGACGTAGCCGAAGCGTTCGATGTTCTCGAAGGCGGCCGACACGTCCTCGACCGTCGAACCCCACGCCTTCAGCGTCTCGTTGTCCTTGAACTCGTCGCTGCTCGCCGTCTCCTTGAGGACGGGGTTCATCCCGCCGGGGGCCATGTGGAGCCACTCGACGTACTTGTCGTTCATCATGTACTCACACAGCGTCTTTCCGGATTCGAGCTGTCCCTCCGAAGCCGACTCGAAGAGGTTGAGACCGACGATTTGGCCGAACGAACTCTTGCGCTTGTGTTCGACGTACGGGGCGAAGCCGGTGTCCTTCACCATCTTCTCGCCCTTGTCGACGAGATCGCCCATGATGAACGTCGAGTACTGGATGACGTGCGACTGCTCGTTGAGGTACGTGTTGTTCGCCGTCTTCCACGTGTCCTTGCCCGGCGGCGTGTATTTCGAGAGTTTGCCGTAGAAATCGAGCGCCTCGATCATTTCCTTGCTGTCGAAGACGATGTTCCCCTCCTTGTCGAACACGCGTGCACCGTTGGAGCGGGCGAAGGGAGTGAAACACTGGCGGGCGAACGCCGTCTTCTTCGTGCCGACGACGATACCGTACTGGTTGTCGTCCGGCTTGTGGAGCGTTTTCGCCGCCTTCAGCATGGTGTCCCACGACGTCGGCTGTTTCAGGTTGTTCTCCTCCAGGACGCTCTTTCGGAACCACATCCCCTCGACCCACCCGTACATCGGAATCGAGTAGTGACCGCCGTCGGGCGCTTTCGTGAGGTCGAGTGCGCCTTTGTAGAACTTGTCCTTACCGACAGAGCTGATGACGTCGTCGGCCGCTTTCGTGGAGAGGAGACCCCCGCTGCCAAGTTTTTGCATCGGCGAGAGGCCGAACTCCGCGACCGTCGGGAGCGTGTCGGATGCGCGGGCGGACGAAATCCGGGTCGGCAGGTCGTCTTCCTTGACCGCGTTCATCGTGACCTTCGCCTCGTGGCTCGATTCGAACGAGTCGAGGACGCCGTTGATGACCTTCTTGCGGTCGTTCTCCACGTTGCTCGTCCAGAACGTGATGTCCTTGGATTCGCCGTCACTGCCGCTGCCGCCGAGACTGCCGAGACAACCGGCGAGAGCCGTTACGCCGGCCGCTCCGCCGAGTGATTTCAGAACCGTACGCCGCGTTTTTTCCCCGTGTTTGTGGTCTCCTGTCATAGGAACTCTGTCCTACTCAACCATGAAGAATAAGACATATATAAATCTTGCTCATAGGTTTGATACAGGAGTGAATATGAGAATTCGTATGGTCGGCACGAGGGACAATTCCGAGATCCGGTTGGAAGATTCAACACGATAGGATGGCAAGGAATACACAGATGGACACCGACGAACTTCGCAACGGACTCCGAGAGACGGGGCTGTCGACGTACCAAATCGACGCGTACGTCACCCTTCTCTCCCTCGGGAGCGCGTCCGCGACGTCCCTCGCCGAGCAGGCGGACGTTCCGCGGTCACGGATTTACGACGTGCTTCGGGACTTGGAGGAGGACGGTTACGTGGAAACGTACAAACAGGACGCACTGCGTGCGCGGGCCAGCGAACCGACGGACGTGCTCCAGAACCTCCAATCGCGGGCGGAAACCCTCACGAACACGGCCACCGAGATTCGAAACCGGTGGCAACAGGCGGGCGTCGGCGGCCACCGAATCAGCGTCCTCAAACGGGTCGAGACGGTCATCGAACGGGCCGAGGAAGCGATACGTGACGCCACCAATCAGGTGCAACTGTCGGTGACGCCCGAACAGTACGAAACGCTCGCCCCCGCCCTCGAAACCTGCCGCGAGAACGATGTCTTCGTTTCCGTGTCGCTCAACACGAGCCACGAGCAACCGACGGACCTCCCGAGCGAGGAGGCGTTGAACGGCGTCGTCACGGAAGCGCGCCACCGCCACCTCCCCGCGCCGTTCCTCGCTCTGGTGGACCGGAAGATAACCTGCTTTGCGCCGCACACCGACCCGGTGGAGCAGTACGGCGCGGTGTTCGAAGACGAGACGCTCTCGTACGTCTTTCACTGGTACTTCGAGGCCGCGCTCTGGGAATCGTGGCCCGTCGTTCACACGAGCCACAGTGAGACACTACCCGCCGAGTACGTGAACATTCGGCGCTGCATTCGAGATATCGCACCGCTCCTCAAGGAGGGGGCGACCATCACTGCCACGGCCAGAGGCCGGGAAATGGGAAAACGAAACGTCGTGGCGCTCACCGGGGAAATCACGGACGTGTTGTACCCCAACGGGGACCTTCTGGACGCGACACAGACGCCCTCGCTCTCCTCGCTCGCGGGGCAAGCGACTATCGTCATCGAGACGGACGAGGGCGAGTACGGTATCGGTGGCTGGGGTGCCGTCCTCGAAGACGTGGAAGCGGACAGGATAATCATCGAAACGGTGAGTTATCCCGACGACGAGGAGGCGGATGCTTAATGCTACCCGACGACTGTGCGCTCGCCGTGGATTCCGGCCGACAGATCATCGTGGACTCGCGGGGGGACGTCACCCCCGAAACGCCCGAAACCGGCGTGTACGAGTCCGACCACCGGTACCTCTCCACGGTGGAAATCGAGGTCGGAAACGGCGAGGAGTGGACCGTCCTCGGCCGCGAGTCCCGCGATCGGGGCGTGACGACGACGCTCGCCAGTCCGACCGTCGGAACCGGCCGTGGCGAACAGCGACCGTGGACGCTCGGCAAACGACTCGAACTGACGGAGACGGGCGTTACCGCCACGGTTCGACTCACGAACAACACGCAAACCGCACGGGAGACGGACCTTGCGTTCGACCTCACACCCGATTTCGGCCACGTCTTCGAGATTCCGGCGTTCTTCTCGCCGCGGAAAAACCAAGACAGGCCGATAACGGTGGAAGAGGACGCGACCGGTTGTACGTTCGTGGGAACCCTTGCGGACGGAACGGAACGACGGGTGAAAGTCGGATCGGAGTCCGACTTCGAGGTGTCCCTTTCCGACGAGTCGGCGACGTTTTCGGCCGCCGTGACGGTTCCCCCCGCATCGACGCACGCGGTCGAACTCGACATCGTCCTCCCGGCCGGCCGGCGAGACACGCCCGAAATCGAAGCGGACGTCGATTACCCGCAGTACGATTGGCTCGTTGAACGGGCTGCAGAAACGCTCGGCGCGCTGCTGCTCCCGTGCGGCGTCCCGGCGGCGGGCGCGCCGCGATTTCTCGCGCCGTTCGGCCGGGACTCGATAGTCGTTAGTTATCAACTGCTCCCGTACGATTCGAGCGTCGCGAAGCGAACGCTCCGGTTCTTGGCCGACGAGCAGGGGACGGAAACCGACGATGCCACCCTCGAAGCGCCCGGCCGCATCATGCACGAGAAACGACACGGCGACCTTCCGGCCATCGGCGAGAGCGTCCGAACGCCCTACTACGGAACGGTCGACGCGACGCCGCTGTTCGCCGCGCTGTTCTCGGACACGGTGGCGGAAACCGGCGACGATTCGCTGTTCGATTCGGTGTACCCCCACGCCAAGGCGGCCGTCGAGTGGACCCTCGGCGAACTGGACGAGGAGGGTCTCCTCTTCTACGAACCGCACGACCACCCGCGAGGACTCACCCATCTCGGGTGGAAGGACAGCGCGGAGGCGCTCTCGTATCCCGACGGAACGCGCGCACGGGGGGCGATTGCACTCGCAGAGGTTCAAGGGTACGCCTTCCGAGCGCTGACGCGGTTCGCGCCGCTCGCCGAGCGTCGGGACGATTTGACGCTCGCCAGGACGTGCGACGACGCCGCGAAAACGCTCGCCGCGACGTTCGAGGAACAGCTGTGGCTTCCCGAGGAGGGATGTTACGCGCTGGGAATCGACGGCCGAGGCGTCATCCCGAGCATCGCGTCGAATCAGGGACACGCGATTTGGGGCGGATTGGGGAGCGACGAGCGAGTCACAGAGGTAGCGGAGCGACTGACGGGCGACGACATGCTCACGTCGGCAGGGCTTCGAACGTTTTCGGCGTCACACGATTCGTTCGACCCGCTCTCGTACCACCGCGGGAGCGTCTGGCCGCACGACACGAGCATCGCCGCGATGGGGTTCGCGGAGCGGGGCCACCACGAAGCGGCCGAATCGCTCGCCGTATCGGGGCTGACGGCACTGTCCGACACTGTTCGGGCGGACTTTCCGGACCGTCTCGGCTTCCCGGAACTCATGGTCGGCTTCGACGGGGACCTGTCGGTAGGGACGGTTCGCCACCCGGACGCGTGTATCCCGGCGGCGTGGAGCGCTGGGAGCGTGTTCGGCTTTCTGCAGATTGTAGCGGAGTCGAACAGGGAAACGGCAGACGCGATAGCCGAATTGGTCCGGTAGTCACGCCGAACGACGGACGACGAGGAGGAGTATCGCCGCGACGCAGGTAAATCCGGCCAACAATTCCCACCCGGTTCCGTAGCCCGACCGTTCGACCAGCAAACCGAAGACGGGCGGAGCGACGAGGCCGCCGACGTTGATGGCGGTCTGCCCGCCCGCCGTCGCGGCCCCGATGTCATCGTCATCGACGAGGTTGCTCAGACAGGAGTAGAACACGCCGGTCGAACCGTATATGGAGAGGCCGAGTCCGGCGAAGACGACGAGCGCGAGTGAAAACGACGAGATGCCGACGGCGAGCGCGGCAAACAGGACGACGCCGCCCGCGATTTGCACGAGGGCAACGGTCGCCGACCCGCGGGCACCGCCGAGTCTGTCGGCGGCGGTTCCGGCACCGACGCGGGCGGCGCTTCCCGTGACCTGCGTGAGCGCCAACACGATACCGCCGACGGCGGTCGTTTTGCCGAGTCCATCCACGACGTAGAGTACAATGTAGCCGAGCATGGCGAAGATGGACGCACCGAGGAAGAACCCGGCGGCGACCAGCAACAGGTACGTCCCGTTCGACCTGAGTTCGGAGAAGTCCGGCCGCGACATCTGCCCGTCGCCGGACGACCCGCCGTAGACGGTGGCGAACCCGAGCGCATAGCCACCCGCGATGACCGCGATGACCCAGAAGCCGAGTTGCCACGCCGCGACGGCTGCGACGCCGGTAATGACGAGCGAGGCGACTCCGCTCCCGGCCGTAACGCCGACCTGTTTCAGCCCCATGGCGAGGTTCTGTCGCCCGTTCGGGGCGCTGGCGATGATGCCCCGATTCGACGCGGGCATCGCGGACGAGTAGGCCGCACCCAACGCGACGCCCGCGACCAGCAACCACGCGTACGAGGTGGCGACGGAAACGCCGACGGTGGCGACGGCGAGACCGACCAATCCCACGACCATCACGCGTTTTTCGCCGTAGCCGTCAACCGCGACGCCGCTCGGAAACAACGCGAGCGTGTAACCGAACAACGCCGCCGTCAGGAAAAAACCAACACTCGAGGCTGACAAGGAGAAGGCGTCGCGGACGACGCCCGTCGCGGCGAAGATACTGTAATAGCAGAGGCTCGCCGCGGTTTGCCACCCGGTAACCGTCGCAACCGACCGCCAGCTTTTCGACACGAAAGTAGATTCCTCGTCGAAAACCACTCGCGGCGGGGCGGTAAATTTGACGACAGCGGCCAACGATGTACCGTTCTTCCGACGCGGAAATCGACGGAAATCGGTCGATATTTCCGGTTTCCGACGAGATTGGCATTTCCACTTATCCGTCTCGGAGCCGTGGATCGAGGTGGTATGTCAGAGACAATGCGAGCGATCGAAGTGGACGAACCGGGAGGAGAGTTCGAACTCGTGGAACGCGATGTTCCCGAACCGAATGCCACCGAGGTCCGCGTCGAAGTGGAAGCCTGTGGCGTCTGCCACAGCGATTCCTACGCGAAGGAGGGCGGCTATCCCGGCCTCTCCTATCCGCGAATTCCGGGCCACGAAATCGTCGGTCGGGTTGATTCGGTCGGCGAGGACGTGGAGCTGTGGGAGGAGGGCGACCGTGTGGGGGCAGGATGGCACGCGGGTCACTGTTTCGTCTGTGAGGCCTGCCGTCGCGGCGAGTTTCAACAGTGTGAGAACGAGGAAATTCACGGCGTGACGGTAGACGGCGGATACGCCGAATACGCCATCGTCAACGCCGAAGCGATCGCGGCCGTCCCCGACGAACTCGACTCGGCGGACGCCGCGCCGCTCCTCTGTGCTGGAATCACGACGTACAACGCGCTCCGGCACACGGACGCCAGACCAGGCGATCTGGTCGCGATACAAGGCATCGGTGGTCTCGGCCACCTCGGCGTGCAGTACGCCCGACAGGCCGGGTTCGAGACGGTCGCCATCTCGCGCGGCATCGACAAGGAGGAGTACGCCCGCGAGTTGGGTGCCGACCACTTCATCGACGCCGAAGCGAACGACCCGGCGGAGGAACTCCAGAAGTTGGGCGGTGCGAAGGTCGTCCTCGCAACCGCACCGAACGCCGATGCGATTTCGTCGGTCATCCCCGGCCTCGACACGGACGGGGAAGTCGTCGTCGTCGGCGTCCCCGGTGAACCCATCGACGTTTCCGGGGCCGCCCTCGTCGGGAGCCGTGGCGGAGTGAGAGGATGGGCCTCCGGTCACGCTCGCGAGTCACAGGACACCTTGGAATTCAGCGCGCTCCGGGACATCACGCCCGAAGTGGAGACGTTCGACCTCGTCGACGCCGACGACGCCTACGAGCAGATGATGGAAAACGAGGTTCGGTTCCGCGCCGTATTGGAACCCTGAGCCGGGTCCATTTTACGGACAGTCCGAGCGGACCTTCGGTTCGACAGGTCTCGACGCGACTGCGAACACGAACCACGAATCGCGAGCAAAACCCATCTGGGAAGACCAACCGATGGTACTGTTCATAAATACTATAAAGTAATATTTAACAGTAATACTAACCAGGGACACTGTCCAAAAATACTGGCTGACACTGTTTGGAGACTCTGAACGAGAAATCAAACGGTCGGGCCACATGAACACATAGAGCAGTGAGACTTGGGCCGTGTGACGAGCCGAATGACTGGGAAAGTGATGAAACGAAACCGACCGGAAAGCGTCCAAAACATCCAAAATCCAAGAGTAGAGAGATAATACTCCCGAGACAGATGGGAGAGAAACACTGTCCAGTAATACTGAAAGAGCAGGACGTTCGAGAGCACGATTCAGTAAGGGAGTTGAGGGAGTGTCGAAAGACCACCCACTCAACAGCACTGACGAGAGACAACGACCAGTAATACTTTTCAACAATTCTGTGTGAAATTACTATCCAGTAATACTGCATGGTGCGTCTGACTAGTGTTTTTATGGGTTGCTTACGATGGGATTCGTGTATGATTCCGTATACGGTTTGGTCGGAGGCGGGAGGAGTCGGGAAGACGACGTTCTCCGTGAACCTCGCGGCCGCACACGCCCGGCGGGGACAACGGGTGCTCGTCATCGACATGGATCCACAGGAGGGTGGACTGACACACCACTTCGGCGCGGACGAGTATCGCTCGGACGCGAGCGTGGACAACATCGTCCGACATATGGTCGAGCGGCCGAACGGCGAGTTCGACGACCTCATCGTGAACGTCGGTGAGAACTTGGACCTCGTTCCGGGCCACAACATGCTCGGGTCGCTCGAACAGAACCTCACGCGTGCAGCCGAGATGGAACAGTCGATGCACGATGCGAACTACCGCTGGCCGAAGGAGAAACAACTTCGACGCGTGCTCACCGATGCGAACGTTCCGTCAACCTATGACGTACTCATCATCGACCCCCCGGCGACGGTCGGACAACACATCTATAACTCGATCTACGCGACATCGAACCTCCTCATCCCAGCTGAGCTCAGCGCAAAAGGTGAGCAGAGTGTCGAGGGGCTTCGGGATGTGGTGAGCAATATAGAGGATACGCTCGGCGACATCGAAGTCGGCATTTTGGGAGTAGTTCCGAACAAAGTCAGTGGGACGAATGTCCAGCGGTCGGTACTGGATGAGCTCAACGAACAGGACCTTCCCGTCGCACCCGTCTCAATACGTGAACGAGGGTCAATGCTCGGCGAAGCATGGCAGAACCAAGTAAGCATTTTCGAGTTAGCAGACAGCGACGAGTTCCGGTTGCGGGAGTACGAGGAAACCACGCTCAAAAAGTTCGATGAGCTGGCAGCGTTCATCTCTGAGCAGTTTACCACACAGGAGACGGTAGCATGAAAACCGGTGCATCCGATCCATTTGGCGACGACGAAACGGAGATAGAAGAATCGAAAATGGCTGACAAAGAAGGTGTGACTGAAGAGCAGACCGAATCAGAAACACCAGACAGTAATACCGTTCAGTTTGAACGATCAGACTTGCCGTTAATACTTCGTCGAGACACTGTCAAGGACGAACGCGAGAGCGTCCACCAGCTGTTCGTGCAAGACTCCACCGACGGGCATGCCAAGGACGCTGAGCGGGAGTTGGAGTCGCTCATCGGCGACGACGTCTACCGACTCGACGCCCGGGAGGCGATCTACCTCGCCGGCATGCGGAACCTCGACACCGCGGCGGACATCCTCCGTGAGTGGGGTTACGACCTTTAACGCTGGAATATTAGTACACTCTGTTAGCCACAAAGAGAATATACGTTCGACATGAACAGAACGGACATGGCAACGCTCAGTGACGAAGACGAAGGGAAGTTTCTGATGGACGCGGACGGCGAACAACTCGGAATCGTGACCGAGGTGAAGGACAACACGGCTTACGTCGACCCGGACCCCGGTCTCGGGGAAGCGTGGTTGGAGGCGTTCGGATGGGGAAGCGTCGATGACGATGACCTGACCGTTCCCGGGGAGGTTATCGATACCGTGACCGACAAGGAACTCCGCGTCGAAGCGGACCTCTGAGAGCGGGAAATTCGGTCGCGGAATCGACAGTCGGTCTTTTGTAATGTTCGGAAAAAGCGATGGCTTGTCAATCGACGTCAGGGACTTGGATTCGGCGAGCCGTGGTCCACGGATGAGTCGAGTGCCGTTCCAGTGATGTTCCGAACCTTGGCGGTGAGTCGTTCAATTTTGGACTCCCCGACGAGCGCGACTTCGAGGACTTCGCTGATGTGCGAGACGGGGACGATATCGACCATCTCCTCGTACTCTTCTTCTATCATCACGTCCTGCTCGTTGGCCTTCGGGATGATGACCGTCTCGATACCGGCCTTCGCGGCGGCCTCGATTTTGTGCGTGACGCCGCCGACCGGGAGCACGTCGCCGCGGACTGACAGGGAACCGGTCATGGCGATGCTCTGGTCGATGGGAACGTCTTCGAGCGCGCTGATGACGCCCGTCGCCATCGTCACCGACGCCGAATCACCTTCGACACCACTGTAGGTTTGGACGTACTGGATGTGGATGTCCTTCCCCTCGATACTCTCGTCGCTGAACTTCTTGATGATGGCGCTGACGTTTTGGACCGCCTCCTCGGCTATCTCCTGCAGTTTCCCGGTGGCGATGACCTGACCGGGACCCTGTGATGGCGCTATCTCGGTCATGATGGGGAGAACGCGGCCACTGTCTTCGCCCATGACGGCCAAGCCGTTCACGCGACCGACCACGTCGCCGCTGGCGACGGTGAGGTCGTAATCCTTCCGCCGTTCGATATGCTGGTCAGCGATCTGCTGTTCGATGGAGCGCGAACGCTGTTTGGCCTGCAACACGTGGTCGCGCGTCGTGTTCTCTGCGTCCTCCGCGCGAGCGATGTCGCCCGCGACGCGGACCAGTCCACCGAGGTCACGCAGTTTCAGCGTGAGGTGGTCCTTGCGCATCGCCCGGCGCTGGGCTTCGTGAATAACCTCCTCAATACCGGCCCGGGTGAAATGTGGAAGATTTCCGTCCTTTTCGACCTCTTGGGCGACGAAACGCGCGTACTTGCGGCGCATCTCCGGCGTGTCGTCGATGGTGTCGTTCATGTACACTTCGTAGCCGTATCCTTTGATACGCGAACGGAGCGCCGGATGCATGTTCTCCATGGCGTCGAGGTTCCCCGACGCGACCAGAATGAAATCGGTCGGGACGGGTTCGGTGTGAACCATCGCGCCCGAGGAGCGCTCGGACTGACCGGTGATGGAGAACTCGCCCTCTTGAATCGCCGTCATCAGCTTTTGCTGACTGCGGATGTCGAGCGTGTTGATCTCGTCTACGAACAGGACACCTTTATTGGCTCTGTGGATGGCACCCGGTTCCACGCGATCGTGGCTCGGCGTTTCCATCCCGCCGGACTGGAACGGATCGTGGCGCACGTCGCCCAGCAGCGCACCCGCGTGGGCTCCGGTTGCGTCTTCGAACGGGACGGTGGTTGTCTCGGAGTTGTCGACCAACAGGTTCGGAATCACGCCGTCGGTTCCACGTGAGTTGTAGTTGAACAGGAGGTAAATGAGCGCAATCGCGATGATGCCGTACAACGGTTCGCCGGCGAGGAATATGGAGTATCCGGCGACAATGGCGATGACCGTCCACATCAGGAACGTGCGCATCCGACCGCGTTTTCGAAGCTCCTCCCTGTGGGCGTCCATTATTTGCCTGCCTTTTCCAGCGGGAACGGTTCGGACCAACGGTTCGTTTCCGTCGTCAGGATTGTGGTAGACGAGAACGTCCTGTAATTCCTCTTTCGGAAGCAACTGACTCATCGCTTTGGCCAGCATTGATTTGCCGGTTCCGGGCGTCCCAATCATCATCACGTGGCGGCGTTGTGTTGCTGCCTTCACCACGGTGTCCCGTGCCGCATTTTGGCCGATGACCTGGTCGACCAATCGGTCGGGAATCGGAATCTCCTCGCTCGTTTCGACATCTAGTCCGCCGAGAAGGTCGTCGTCCGTTTCGGGGTCGAAGTCGTCGGCGACCAGTGCATCATCGATGTTTTTTCCGAGGACGTCACCGTCCGTCGCGGAGTCGGGTTCGTCATCGGGGTCGGACTCCTCACCGGCGGGGTCGGGCACCGTCTCCGACGGGGAAGGGTCGTCAGTATCGTTTGAGTGCCTCATACTACAATATCGTTGATATAATATCCGTAACGACGACAGATATACTTTCTGAAAGGAGTGGTGTTTCGTTGATACTTTACTTCCGAACGGGAGAACACGAACGCTCGAATCGTGACGATGGCGGAGAGGATAAACCGCCCGTCACTCAGAATCCACGCGCGGGTCGAGACCCAAGTACGCGAGGTCCTGGAGGAGATTGCCGACGATGCCTGCGAAAGCGATGACCATGGCGATGCCAAGAATGAGTGGGAGGTCACGTGCCTGAATCGCCCGCAGTCCGAGAGAACCGATGCCCGGAATGCCGAGGACGGATTCGAGGACGAATACGTTCACGACGAGTGTTCCGATGAGGTCCGCAAAGAACAACGAGAGAAGGGGAATCGCGGCGTTTCGAAGAATGTGTTGTGCGACAAGCCAGTTCGTCGCCCCCTTCGCTCGAAGCAGTTTAATGAACTCGCGGTAGATGTGTTCGCGTGATTCCGCCCGAGCGTATCGCAGCTGCCCGGCGAGGAGGCTTGTCCCCAAGATGACCGTGGGGAGAGCATATCGTACGACATCCGCCGGGACGAACTGGGTGGCGAATGTTGTGACACCGAACAGGCCAGCGGCGACGGCGAGCCAGTAGTTCGGAATCCCGAACCCGATGTAGGAACCAGCGGTTACGATCCGTTCGATCGCAGTACCGGGGTTCAATGCGGCGTACACGCCGAGACCGATGCCGCCGATGAGCGCAAATAGCATCGCCGGAACGACGTATTTGAGCGTCGCCGGAATCGCTTCTGCAAGAACAGTCAGCACGGGCGTGTGAAGCGAGTACGAACGCCCCCACTCGAGCGTCGTGATATCGACCATCCAGTCCACGTAGCTCTGCCAAATGGGCTTGTTCAGGTCGTGTTCGGCCTTGTACTCCTCGATGGCCTTCTGTACCATCTCTTGGCGCTCGGACATGTTTGCGCGCTCGGAAGCGGCCTGTCGTGACGCTCCGTGGGCGACCGAGGCGATGCCGGGATCCGCAGTGAGCGCGATGAACCCGAACGTGACCGACAGCACAAGATAGAGGGCGAAAATGGAGAACGCGGCCCGTCTGATGACGTAGGAGCGACGACTCATGGAGTTCGACATCGAACGATTATGTGAAATATACATAACCGTTTTGGACCGGAAACGTGTAAATTCGATATCTTTTTACCGTGAGGAAAGATATCACGGCGTACTACGGCTATGTCATTACCCACGACTCGTAAATCGAAACCCTCCTCACCGCGTTACGGTGACGATTCGTGAGTGCAGACGCGGGTTCATCAACGGGCGAAACCCCGCTCGACTCCATCGACTGGGAGAGTCTCGAAGGGAGGAGTCGAACGGTCCCGTGGCGTCTTTTCGCCTTCGTGGTCGGACTCGTCGGATTGTATCTGCTCTACCGCCACACGAGTTCGCACAACGTTGGCCTCATCTACTGGTGGGAACCGACGAAGTTAACATGGCTGTTCAGGCTGAGCCTGCTCGTACTCGTCTGTTTCGCCGTTCCGTCCTTCCTTCGGAACTCCGCGAGAAACCGTCGATACTGGCGGCAGTTCCGCACCAACAAGGTAGCAGTCGTCTGTCTCGCGTATTTGCTC
The DNA here is from genome assembly GCF_043952005.1 of Haladaptatus sp. CMAA 1909. Classification (NCBI taxonomy): domain Archaea; kingdom Methanobacteriati; phylum Methanobacteriota; class Halobacteria; order Halobacteriales; family Haladaptataceae; genus Haladaptatus; species Haladaptatus sp. CMAA 1909. Next base: position 127,112 of record NZ_JBIOAV010000003.1, read on the forward strand.
GTGTTTGTCCTCCTCGCGCTGGTCGGGCCGTCGTTGATGGGGCGGCCACGAACCCACATCAACGCGGCCCGTCAACCGCCGTTCCTCTTCAGTGCCAAGGAGGGAATGGTCACTGCCGATTGTATCGGCCACAGCGTCGGTGGCTACTGTCAAGGGTCGCTGACCTATCCCCTCGGAACGAGCACGCTGGGACAGGACATGGTCGAACTCGTCCTCTCGGGAATGCACGTCAGCCTCCAAGTCGCCGTTATCACCGCCGTATTCATGATACCGCTGGCAACGGCGGTCGGTCTCGTCGCGGGCTACAGTGGAGGCGCCGTCGATACGGTTCTCATGCGATACGTGGACGTCCAACAGTCCGTTCCGACGTTCGTCGTCTACCTCATCCTCGTTTTTCTCACCGGGCCGAGCCTCTTCGCGTTCGTCGTGGTTTTCGGCCTCTTGAACTGGGGAAGTATCGCTCGCCTCGTTCGAAGCGAGGTGATCCAACGACGCGAAGAACCGTACATCGAAGCCGCGAGGAGCGCCGGAGTGAGTCGCCTGACCGTCCTCCGAAAGCACCTCCTACCGAACGTCTCGAACACGGTCCTCATCGGAACAACCCAAAAGATTCCGCAACTCGTTCTCCTCGAAACGGCGCTCACGTTCATCGGAATCGGGGATGTCGGCCGATGGATGCCGTCGTTCGGGGAGACGATATCGGTCGGCATCAACTCCCATTTCTACACGGAGCCGATGCAAGTCTGGTGGATATGGACGGTTCCCGTTGTCGTCCTTGTCGTCACCGTCGTCGCGCTGAGCGTCGTCGGCGATACGCTCCGCGATGCGTTCGACCCGCGGGGTGACGTGTAGATGGCTCCCCTCCTCTCGGTCAACGACCTCCGAGTGACGTTCGATACAGATCGCGGACTCGTCCGGGCACTCGACGGCGTGCAATTCGACGTGAATCGCGGTGAGACCGTCTGTCTCGTCGGCGAAAGCGGGTCTGGGAAAACCGTCGCCTGCGAGTCGTTGACGCGACTTGTTCCGACGCCACCGGCACGGCTCTCCGGGATGGTGGCGTTCGACGGCCGTGATCTGTTGTCCGCCGAGCGATCCGTCCTCGAATCAATTCGAGGTAATCGAATCGCGTACGTCTTTCAGAACCCACAGGACGCGCTCGACCCGGTGTATACGGTAGGAAGTCAACTGGTGGAGACCATCCGGCTCCATCGAAATGTCTCAAAAAAGCGCGCACGGCGTCGGGCGATGGAACTTCTCGACAATGTCGGGATTCCGAATCCAACCGAACGGTTCGACGAGTACCCGCACGAATTCTCCGGCGGGATGAAACAACGCGTCGTCATCGCCATGGCGCTGTCGTGTGACCCCGACCTGCTCGTCGCCGACGAACCGACGACGGCGCTCGACGTGACGACCCAATCCGGAATTCTCCACCTCCTCCAGACGCTGCAAGCGGAACACGACATGGCGATTCTGTTCGTCACGCACGACCTCGGCGTCGTCGCCCAAATCGCCGACCGCGTGGTCGTCCTGTACGCCGGGAAAGTGATGGAGCGGGGCGACGTCTTCGACATCTTCGACCGACCGGCCCACCCCTACACGCGGGCGCTCCTCGAAAGCGTCCCGAGAAGGGGTGTAACCCCGAAACCCATCGACGGATCTCTCCCTGATCCGACTGACCCGCCCGAAGGGTGCCGGTTCCACCCCCGATGTTCGCACGCGACGGAGGACTGCCGGACCGGAGATTCCCCCGTCGTGCGGTCTGTGGACGGAGACAGCCACGAAGTGTCGTGTGTGTACTACGGCGAGGGTTACGACATGAGTGAACTGAGTGACGCGGACGGAGCGCACGGCCGAGCGAACATGAATCAAGCCACTTCACGGTCCGACACCACCGAACTCGGCAGTGATAAACGATGAAGGGAACCGAGAAATCGAACGAGCGAGCGATGCGAACGGTGGAAGACGTCCTCCTCTCCGTTCGAGGACTGAAAAAACACTATCCCATCACGACGGGGTTGTTAGCTCGCGAAACCGGTCGCGTCCGTGCGGTCGACGGTATCGATTTCGACCTTCAGCGGGGCGAGACGCTCGGACTCGTCGGCGAATCCGGCTGTGGCAAATCGACCGTCGCTCGGACCGTCGTTTCCCTCGAAACGCCAACGGAGGGGCGGATAGAGTTTCAGGGACGGTCGCTCGAATCGCTAACAAAGGGCGAGCGAAAACGACATCGGCGACGGGTGCAGATGGTGTTCCAAAATCCGGCCTCCAGTTTCGACCCGCGGATGACCGTCAGCGAGTCCATCGCTGAACCGATGGTCACCCACGGCCTCACCGACACCGAGCGGTTGTCGGAACGAGTCGCGACGCTGTTGGATCTCGTCGGGCTTGCCGAGACAAAGCGGGAGCGCTACCCACACGAACTGTCCGGCGGCGAAAAGCAGCGTGCTGCATTGGCGCGAGCCCTATCACTGAATCCCGACCTGCTCGTGTTGGACGAACCCGTCTCGGCGCTTGACGTGTCCATCCAAGCCGAAATCCTCTCGCTCGTCGAGCGGTTGCAGGATGCCTTCGACCTCTCGATCCTCCTCATCAGCCACGACATGAGCGTCGTTCAGCAGCTCTGTGACCGCGTCGTGGTCATGTACCTCGGTGAAGCCATCGAGGACGGGCCGACAGAAACTCTGTTCGAGGACCCGAAACATCCGTACACAAGGGCGTTGCTCGAAACGGTTCCGCGACCCGACCCCCACCACAGAAGCGAGATGGTCGAACTGTCCGGCGATGTCCCGGACCCTGCCTCACCGCCGCCAGGATGCCGCTTTCACACGCGGTGTCCGAAGGTCATCCCGCCGGAGGAATGGTCGCTTTCGCAACCGACGTGGAACGCGGTGTTTTCGCTCCACGTCGCACTCAGGGACGACGAGTTCAGCCTCGAATCCGTCCGTGGACGGGCGGCCGGAGGAACTGATGGGAGAGACTCCGTTTCGCGGGAGGACCTCGAATCGGAAATCCGGCGGGAATACGGGATTCCCTCCACGCTCGATGGACAGGACGAGGAGGCGGTCATTTCCAACGTCATCGAAACTGCAATCGATGGGAGAGCCTCCGACGCGGCAGAACTGCTCGCCGAGCGGTTTTCAACGGTGTGCGAACGGACACATCCGGAACGACGGGGAGTGGACGGACGGGCCGTCGCATGCCATCTGTACGATAGCGATAGGGACGTGAGCGACCCCGACTTCGAGCCGGGAGAGACGTGGTGACACACCTCAGCTACCTTGATGGCGCTGCGACGTTTCGAATCGGATAGAGAATGCCTATCGAGTTGAACGGGTCACGGACAACTGCCCGCGTGATGGTCGAAGACGAACAGCTCGTCGAATCGGGGTGTTTAGCCCAAATTCAGGAGCTCATCGATCATCCGGCGTTCACCGAACCGGTGCGGATAATGCCGGACACTCACTGGGGCGCGGGCGCGCCCATCGGATTCACGATGCCGCTCCCGGACCGCGTGGTACCGAACATCGTCGGCGTGGACGTCGGCTGTGGAATGTGCGCGACAAACCTCGGCGACGACCTCCCCCTCGCGGATGCGGAGCGCGAACGCCGCGTCCGCGACGTCGTTCCGATGGGCCGGGACGTTCACGACTACGACGACGCGCCACATCTCGTGAACGAGTTCCCCTTCAAGCGGGCGAACGAGGTGTTTGATGGGTTCAACGCAGCCTACCGAGAGCGCTTCGGTCGGGACATCGACCCCATCTCGTTCGACTTCGACGGCTACGGCGCGGCGTACTTCAAAACCCTCTGTGAGCGCGTCCTCGCCGGACAGCGGCAGGGAATGGGCTACGTCATCAAGAGTGCCGGGACGCTCGGTGGCGGCAACCACTTCGTGGAGTTCGCACGCAGTCAGGAGTCGGGTGACTACTGGCTCGTCATCCACAGTGGGTCGCGCTACCTCGGCATGGCCGTCGCCCAACACTGGCAGGGACGCGCCTCGGATTACCGCGCGGCCGAACAGATACGGGACGCAATTCCGGACGGCTACGAAGAATTCCTCAAGTTCGACCCCGAAAGAGCAGGCGACGGCGAAATCTTCACGTGGGTCACGGGCGGCATGGGCGAATCGCACATCCGTGCCGAACGGATTCGGGAGGCCTTCGACGGCGGCGACATCGAGGACGCCTTCGACACGCTCTCAGGGTCGAATCTCCGCCCCGATATGGAACGAAACGATGACCTCGACTGGCTGGACGGCCGGGAGGCACACGGCTACTACGTGGACATGCTGTTCGCCCAGCAGTACGCCCGCTGGAACCGGGAACTGATGAGCGACGCCATCTGTAGCGCGATCGGCGTCGAACCGATCGAACGCTTCCAATCGACGCACAACTACATCGACTTCCGCGACATGACGATTCGGAAGGGCGCGACGCCTGCCCGCGAGGACCAGCGACTCGTCGTCCCGTTCAACATGGCCGACGGGTCCGTCATCGCCCGCGGGAAGGGTAACGAGGAGTATCACTCGACTGCCCCGCACGGCGCGGGTCGGACGATGAGTCGCGGTGACGCTTTCGACACGATTTCGATGGCGGAGTTCGACGAGGCGATGGACGGCGTCTACTCCGAATCGGTGGTCGAGTCGGTCCGCGACGAAGCGCCGATGGCGTACAAACCGGCCGACGCGATTCGAGAAGCAATCGAACCGACCGCCGAAATCGAGGAGCGGTTGGACGTCGTCCACAACCTGAAAGCGAAGTAAACGATCACGGGTCGGATGGCCCGAGGGATTCTGCCTTCCGTGCGTATAGAACTAATAGGGCCCCAACGAATCGCCCACCAGGGAAATGACATCTTCGAATACTTCCTTCGACTCGATTCCCGGTCTACCGCGACTTCGACGGTCAGCACACCGAATCGCGCCAGCAATCGGACTCGCCTTCCTTTCTCCGCTCGTCGGGGAGTATCTCCTCGGGAATACATCGATCGTCGCACTCGTCGACATCTGGTTCTTTCTGCCGATTTACGGCGGTGGGGCGGTCCTCATACGCGAAATCACGCGCCGTTCGGGGCGTGGATGGCCGACCGTCCTCCTGCTGGGGTCGGTCTTCGGAGTGATACTAGCCGGACTCATCGACCATTCACTATTTCATCAGGACTTTCAGGGACGGATCGTCCGGAGCCCGGCATACATCCCCGCGGTAGGGATTAGTGCCGAGAACGCCCTCGTCTTCGTGGTCGGTCACGTCGTCTGGAGTATCGGCATTCCGATACTCCTCGTCGAATCGTTCCTTCCGGAACGACGAACGACGCCGTGGATCGGCAAAACCGGATTGGTGATTACGGGCCTCCTGTTCCTCGTCTTCGGGACTCTTCTCGAATACGGAATTCGACTCGAGGAGGGATTTTTTCCGTCGACACCGCAGGTGGTTGGAACGGTCATCGTAGCCGTTGTCGTGAGCGTGGTCGCCTTCACGGCCGACGGGCGGTTCGTTGGACGGAACGATCGGCAGGCACCGAACCCGTGGGTGGTCGGTATCGTCGCGTTCGGTGCCTCCAGCCTCTGGATGGTACGACCCGATATCGTCTCGGTTACCACATCGGCTCTCCTGATTGAATCCGTTCAGGAGTGGCTGGCCGTCGCGTTCGGGATACTATTGATTGGAGCGATGATACTCCTGATCGGAAGCTGGTCGCAACGAACGGACTGGGGTGAGATCCATCGGATCGCCCTCGCGGGTGGAGCGATGCTAACCTACGCTTGGATCAGTTTTGTATTGGTTCCGTACGGTGGAGTTTCGAAGACGGTCGATTTGGTCGGTGACGTCGTGTTCACTCTCGGTGCGGTTCTCCTCATCATCGTCGCCGCTCGTAGGGTGCGTCGGACGGCAGAAGAGAAGCTCTGATTCACTCGCCCACCCCGTCGTACAGAACGATCCAACCCACCGAGTTGGACGACGACCACCCCTTCTCAGGTGGTTCCGTTCCTCTCACTTCGTTCACTCCGGTACCTGCGGGCGATAGCCGTCGTTCAGCGAGACGCAAAGCGTCTCGCCAGCCCCAGTCCTCGCCCGCTTCACCGAAACGAGACGACCGATAGATGGTCGCCTCGTTTCGCCAACGCGCGCCACGATAGAAGTCCGAAACAAGCGAACTGAAGGCGTTACTCCTGCGATTCCGGCGCGTAGGTATCCCCGGTGATGAAGACGGGGAGATCGGTGTCGCGCGCTTCGCGGTCGATGCCGTCGAGCCAGGTTCGCACCTTCTCGTGGAGGCCGCGTTTCGTCCGGAAACCGTCGTACTGCACGTCGTAGCCGTAGGGTAGTTCGTTCACCGTCGCGCTGCTGAACGTCTCGTCCAGATAGAGGCCGATTCGCTGGCCGGGTTTGTGCGTCGTCGCCGGATTGCCGCGCCGGAGGTGAAACTCGCCGAGGATGGCACCGGTTTCGGTTCCGACGCCGGTCGTGAGGCCGCCCCGCGTGAACAGGAACAACACGGCGTCGCTGTGGGCCGCGAACGCGACGGATTGGGCGAGCGGGTCCATTCCCTCGGCGGCGTCACCCGCCGCATTCGCTTCGCCCGCCTGTTCGTGTGTCGGGATGTCGATGTCGGTGGCGATGAACGCCCGGCAGTCGTGGCGTTCGCGGAGTTCCCGACAGAAATCGCGGAGCGCGCGTTCCATATCACCTCGGCCGTCGTCGGTGACGTGGCGGTCGGGGTCGAACAGCGGGTCGTCCTGAAACGGCGTCTTCAGTTCGTCGCCGTCGTCGTAGGCGTAGACCGCATTGAACGCGGTGTAGGGACCCATAACGTACACCGTGAAATCGTTGTGGCTTCCGAAGTTCGGCGGAGTCGGTGCCTGCTCCGCCAAGATGTCGGCTATCGGCCGACCGTCGTACCGAAAGTTCGTCTCTCCGTCGAACATTTATTCGTGGTTTCGAGGAGGCGAGGAAATAGCTACCGACAGCGGAATCGACAACCAAATATGACATTAAAAAACAAAGAAAAAGTTCAGTTTAATCGGTAGGCTGATGTGTCCCGGCGTTCTATGTACATCCATCATGGCCGCAGAATCGACACCGACCCCGGACGACGAACGGGACATCGAAGAGTACGTGGACCAACGACTGTTCGGCGACAGTTTCGGCACCCTTGCCGACCACGTCGCACGCAAAGCGGCCCTCGGCGACGCGCGGCGCTACTCCGTGCTCTTTCTTCTCTACGAGCGCGAGGAACTCTCGCGCAAGGCGCTCGCGGACGCCATCGACGACCCGAGTTTCGACATCACCCACCACATGTGCGAACTGATAGACGCGGGTCTCATCGCCCGGACCGGTGCCCCGGAGGGTGCAGACGGTCGGCAGACGTTCTACAAAATCACGCATCCCGGTCGGCAGGAAATCGAATCGGATTACGAAAACGTCACGGGACACGCCCCGTAGCGCCCGCTGTAATCGAGCGAGCCATCCGGCGCAGAAGGGACTGATAACCGAAACGAAATCGACGATAGTTCTTGCAGTTCACCGTCATCGACCGTCCGTTCATCGTCGGGACATTCTGGAGATTACACGCAGATATCGTCAATGTTCAAAAATAAAATCAACGCGTCCCGCTAGTTTCAGCATTAATTTCAAGATAGAACGATTAGAAATCGAAACCGTCAATGCACACCGCTCGGTGTATATGCCGATGCGTTCCAGACGCCGTTTCCTGCAGGCGGTGGGAGCAGGTGTCGCCGTCGGGATAGCGGGCTGTAACACCGAACGGCGAGACGCCCCGAGGACGAAAACGGAAACCACCACGTCAGAGACCACCACGACGGATACCACTACCACGACCACTACGGCAGGGGAGGAGACCACGGACCCGTCGAGCCGGCTCGGTTGGTCTGCCGCCGCGCCGCTCCCAAGGCCACAGAGCGACGTCGGAAGCGGCGTCATCGGCGGAACGTTGTACGTGTTCGGCGGTATCGAATCGGACCAAGGGCTCGCCGCGGTCGCACGGACGTACGCTTTCGACACGGCGACTGAGGAGTGGAAACGCGAAGCGGATCTCCCCCGGGCGCTGTGGGGGAACGCCGGGGTTGCCACCGAGGACGAGCTCTTCAGTTTCGGCGGCGCGCCCGCTGACAGCCCGTACGAAACCGGCGAGCCGCCATCGGACGAGATTTTCGTGTTCCGGCCCGGCGACGGGTGGGAGAACCTCACCGAAGCGATGGACTGTCGCTGCCCGTATCGGAATTTCGGGATGCGCGGTGTGTACAACCCCGAAGACGGCCTCATCTACTGCGTCTCCGGGGGAACGGACGTGAGTACGCGTGATACCGCCACGAATCACGGCGCGCCGTACGGGAGCGTTGGAGCATACGACGAGTACCGCGTTTGGACGTTCGACCCAGAGCGCCTTCGGGTCGTGGACGACGAGTTCACACGATTGCCGGAAGCGAAGCGATGGTCGTCAATCGCGTTGGTCACCGACGACGACGGACCCGCGATTTACGCCATCGGTGGCTGGCGCGGGAACAGCGGGCCGACGGACTCGAACGTCCGAATCGACCCGCGCACCGGCGAGGTGACGGCGATGCGGCGAACGCCGCTCCCGGGCATGTACTCGGCGAACACGAACCCGGTCATCGACGGACAGGTGTTCCTCTCGCACGGCCTCTTCACGCGGGGAGGGTACACGATGGACAGCTATCGAGTGTTCTGCCACCGCTACGACCCCATGAACGACGAATTCCACACGGACCTTCCGAAAGCGTCGCACATCCGAGTGGGCGCTGCGGACGGCGTAATCGACGGCATCCTACACATCGTCGGCGGTCACATCAAGCCGTTTCAGGGCGACAAGGGGCACGACGCCGTGACGTACCACGAACGGTTTCGCCCGGAAAACGACTGAATCAATCGTATGTCGCGATATTATCGGGACGAAGATGAACGGTAGTGTTTGGGCGATACTCTACCAGTAGTAGTTCAACAGGGCTGCTATCTTTCAAAAGACAGTTCTATGTGGATTGCTGGATACACAGCCTGTAGTCACCACTAGCCCTACTTATCACCCCATTCATGCATAAGCTTATATTTTTATTATTATTATTATTTAGAAGAGGTCTGAAACTGACATTAGGTATAGATGTCGAACGTACCAGCCTCTGAGCACATACAGGAGATTCGTCTCCAAAGGATCAATTGGATCTCCAATATATGTTGGCCGAAGAAAGAAATATATGTGTCACACTCATTGTATGGGGTATGACGGACGACACTCACCGCGATGGTCCACCCCCGTTCGATAGGCCCTTCGAGGGTGAAGATACGAAACAACGCATGTACAGCGCGGTGCTGCATGCCCGAGAGCCGATGACCGTCTCGGAGATTGCCGAGCGGGCAAACTGCTCGGAAGAATCAGCGCGGACACACCTGTCCTTCTACGCCGACCTCGGCATCGTCATTCACCATGAGGGCCGGCCAGTTCGGTACGAGCGTAATAATGACTATTTCGAGTGGCGGCGAGTCAACATACTGGCACGGGAGAACACCGTTGACGAATTACAGGCCCACGTGTCAGAACTGACCAACCGAATTGAGGAGTACCGTGACAAATACAACGCTGACTCACCTGCCGAAGTCAACGCCCTCGAATTCGACGCGACACAAATTGACGACGTATACGTGGACCTCGGCGACTGGGCCACCGCTATCGAGGAGCGCCACCTAAACGAACGTGCTCGGAGAAAGGTCGCAGGGTCCACGGCCCCATCACACAGCTGACGATGGTGCCAGTAGATGACGGCGCGAGCCCAGCGCCGATAGACCGGTCGGTGTTAGAGCGAATGCAGTCTCGATTCGTTGGCAGTCGTATGATTGCGTCCGCAGAGATAGTCGAAGAGGGAAACCTGTACCTCCATGTTCAATTATCCCGAGAGTATTACCCGGGAGAGGTATCAGCTTGCTTTGAGATTCGCTGGTACCGAAACGATGACTTCAACGTCCACTACCAAGAACAGCGGCGGGATACCGAGTGGAAATGTCGATGGGACCGGCATCCGAACACGCACAACTCACGCGACCACATCCATCCGCCGCCGGCCGCGAGCCGTAATGATGCTGAAGACGCTCAGTGGCCGTCGGATCATCGGGATGTGAGCCGCCTCGTCTTTGATCGCATTGAGAAACGTATAGAGACACTTTGGGAGCAGCGATAGGAGATGGACTTTCTCGTCGTTTTTAAGGAGGACGCTGGTAGAATATATTCACATCTACTTACCGAAAATCTGTTTTCGATTGTAGCTCTCGGACTGAATAAAGAAATCGCGCTACTAACTACTATTGATTAGCAATGTGTTCACTTAATGGTTTGTACCCCTGCCTATCGGATTCAACCCCGGGGTCAAGCCCCGGGGCATTCTCCTAAACCGCCTGTAAAGCAGTCGTGGACTTCGGCGACGTCGACATCGTCCACGGTGACTCCGGCCTGTCCGTAGGCCTCCACGGCGGCGTCACGGGCGGCCCGCGTTTCGGGAAGCGACACCTTGTCCGCCAGCGGCACCGCGTCGGTTCGGTGTCCGATGCCGGTAACGGACACCGGTTCCCCTGAGAAACTGTCCGCGAGATCGTCCGAGACGACGAGGACGGCCGAGGCACCGTCGGAGAACGGACAACAGTCCATGAGGTGGAACGGGTCGGCGACGACCGAACTCTCCAGCACCGATTCGACGTCGGTGTCGCGGCCGAAGTGTGCCTTCGGATTGAACTGCCCGTGGTAGTGGTTCTTAACGGCGACTTCGGCGAGTTCCGCCTCCGTCGTGCCGTATTCGTGCATGTGGCGCTTCGTGAGCAGCGCGAACACGCCGGGGAACGTCAGCCCGGTCGGTTGTTCGTACTGACGGTGAGACGCGCCCGCGAAGATACGCGTCATCTCGCCGGTTCCGAGCCCCGTTTTCGGGGTACAACGTTCGACGCCGCCGACCAAGACGACGTCGTGGATTCCCGATTCGACCGCCTGCACGGCGTGTTTGAACGCGTTCGAGGAGGTCGCACACGCGTCCTCGAACCGCTGGCAGGGAATTCCCTGTAGCCCGGTGTGCGTCGCCAGTTTCGGCGCGAGGTGGGTGTCGGATTCCGTTTGCCCGCCCAATGCGTTTCCGAGATAGAAGGCGTCGATTTCATCTCCCGCGATACCCGCATTGTCCATCGATGCGAACGCGGCGTCCGCGAACAGTTCCTCCAACGGCCGGTCATGCGGGCCGAACGGCGTCATTCCGCCCCCGACGATGGTAGCTCGTGTCACTACACCCCTTTCCCTCGAGGAGTGTCAATAACCCACCGACCCACCGTGTGGAGTAGAGCGAAAAACAAGGGCAAATCCCGTCAGTTCTCCTCGAGCTCCTGGGTCAACCCTACAATCGTGTCAGCCGAAATCCCCGCCTCGCGGAGGATGCTTTCGGTGTGTTCTCCGTGTTTCGGGAATTGCATCGGAACCGACGGACCGTTCGGGTTGAACACAGGAAATCCAATTCGAGGTGGAACGTTACCAGTCTCGTCATCTGATTTGACGGCCATTCCACGTGCATGTGCCTGTTCGTGGTTGAATGCTTCAGAAACCGTGTAGACGCCGCCGACAGCCGTGTCCACGTCGTTCAGTTCATCGAGCCATTCCGCCATTGATTTCTCCTCGAACACCCCGCAGAGGGTGTCCCGCACAGCCGTGCGAACCGCCGAGTCGTCGCTCAGGTGCCGGTCCACTAATTCGGGGTGGCCGACGGCCGAACAGAGCGCCTCCCAAAACTTCGGTTCGAGCGCGGCGACCGTGAGGTAGCGGTCGTCGGCGGTACGATAGATATCATAGCAGGGAAATTGGCCGGTTAACATCGTTCGTCCCGGTCGTGGCGTCGTTCCGGCGAGCGCGCCACTGGCGAATACCTGTGCGAACGATAGAATCACGTCGGTCATCGCCACGTCGAGGTATGTCCCGCTGGTTCCGTGTTCCCGCGATAGCAGCGCGCTCACGATGCCGAACGCGGCGAACAGCCCGCTCGCCATGTCGACCATCGGATAACCCGGAATTGTCGGTTTCGAGTCCTCGTCCGGGCGCGTCATGTCGAGAAGGCCGGTGAGTCCAGCATAGTTCAGGTCGTGACCAGCCCGACTCGCGTTCGGTCCTGTCTGACCGTACCCCGAGAGTGAGACGTAGACGAGGTTCTCATTGTACTCAGTCAGCGTCTCGTAGTCGATTCCCAACCGCTCCGTGACGCCGGGACGGAACGTCTCGAAGACGACGTCCGCCGTCTCGACCAGTCCGTAGAATGCCTCGCGCCCGGCGTCGTCCGAGAGGTCGAGGGAGACGCTCCGCTTGCCTCGGTTGACCGCCTCGAAAATCTCCCCGAACCCGCTCTCGCCGATGGGTTCCATCGACCGGGCGTAGTCGCCGCGTCCCGGTTCCTCGATTTTGACCACCGTCGCGCCGAGGTCGGCGAGGAGTTGCGTCGCGTACGGGCCGGGCAGGAGTCTGGAGCAGTCGAGAACGCGCACGTCATCGAGTCGCATACGGGGAGAAAGCGGGGGAGCGATAAATCGTTCAGGGTCACGGGCCGGCGGAGGAGAAATGTGATGAACCCAATCCTTCAAACGATTCGCCCCCAATCGTGGTGTATGGCCGTTTCGGGAACCATCGACGCACACGTTCACCTCATGCCACCGGGACTGATGGCGGCGATTCGGGAGTCCCTCTCCCGGGAGGCTGGGTGGACGTTCGACCATCCGACGGAACGCGAGGCGATGGAAGCACACTTGCGCAAGGCGGGAATCGAACGGTACGTCGCGCTTCCCTATGCGCATAAACCGGACATGGCGGCGGAGTTGAACGATTGGGTGCTGGCGGAAACGAACGCGTCGGAGATGGGGATTCCGTTCGCCACGGTACACGGAGAGGACGACGTCGAACGCGTCGTGAAGGAAGCGTTCGAGTCGGGTGCGCGAGGGCTGAAGTTCCAGTGTCCGGTACAGGAGTGCGGCCCGGCGGACCCGCGCCTTGACCCGGCGTTCGAGTTGGCCGCCGAGTACGACCGACCCATCATGTTTCACGCCGGGACCGCACCGATGTTCGAATCGAGTCCCCACGTCGGGGCAGACCAGTTCGAGGAGTTCGTCGAATCATACCCCGAAGTGCGCGCCTGTGCGGCCCACATGGGTACGTTCGAGGCGGACTCCTTCATGGACTTCGCGCGGGACCACGAGTCGGTGTTTCTGGACACGACGATGGCGCTCTCGCCGCGCTCCGCGGACGTGTTGGGGTTCGACGCCGACGAGATCCCCGACGAGGCGTTGGTCGAACTCTCCGAATCGGTCATGTTCGGCACGGACTTCCCGAACGTGCCATATCCGTACGAGGAGGAACGGCGGGGACTGATGAAGCGTGAGTTACCCGCGGACACGTACGAGGACGTCTTCCGCCGAACCGCGGAGCGGTTTTTGGGTGAACGGGCGTAAAAAACGATCGTGAGAAGGGAAGTAGCAAGCGGACGGCGACCCGTGCCAAGCGTTCCCACAATCGGTCAGCAGCGTTATTGTATGCCGCTGTCTCCTCCCGCGTAGAGTCCCGAATGAGTCCCTCACGCAGCATGGATAGCAGACTTCCCGGCGACGACACACCCACTCGGTCGGACCGTTTGTGGCTCGGTGTCGCGCTGGGAGTCGGCATGGCCGTGTTCGTCTCCTATCTCCTCCTCTACCGCTATCCCGCACACGGTGCGGGACTGTACTTCGCGATGGCAGACCAAATTCGCTCGCATGGCTATCGAATCCCCCATACGATTTCCGGGTACACTGCCGATGGCGTCCCGTTCGCGTATCCGCCACTCGTCCCGTACCTCATCGCCATGGTCCGCGATACGACGGGACTTGACCGCATCACGCTCGCTCGGTACGTGCCGGGACTGCTGACGGTCGCGTACCTCGTTCCGTACTACTATCTCGCGCGGGAACTCCTCGAGTCGAAGTCGAGCGCCGGTATCGCCGCGGTCGTTCTCGCGACGACGCCCGTCGCCCTCAAGTGGCACCTCGCCGCCGGCGGCATCCTCCGTTCGGTGGGGTTCCTCTTCACGCTAACAGGGCTGTACGCGGGCGTTCGGATGTACAAGCACGGAGAGGAACGATGGCTCCTCCCGTCGATGGTGCTGTTCGGCCTCACGGTACTCACCCACCCGGTGTACACGACGTTCTTCGGGGTGAGCTATCTGCTTCTGTTCCTCTCCTTCGACCGGTCGCGTCGCGGGTTGGTGTCCGGTGTCGCCGTCGCAGTCGGCGGAATCGCGCTCGCGTCGCCGTGGTGGGTTCACGTCGCTTCGGTTCACGGCCCGGGGACATTCACCGCCGCGGCCGGAACGCACGCCGGGCTTATAGGGGGGATTCCGCGACTCCTCGGCTCGTTCGTCTATCCGCTGTTTCCGAGCGTCGACTGGCCGTTCTACGTCCTCGCGTTCGGCGGAACGGTGTGGCTGTGTTACCGACGGCGCTTTTTCCTCCCCGTCTGGTTGGTTGCGACGGGCTACCTGCTGCGGCAGAACCGGTTCCTCTTCGTCCCTGGCGCGATGGCCGCCGCGGTTTTCGTCGTAGATGTCGGCGTTCCGATGGTGCAAGAGAAGGCTGGGACGAGAATCGGCACGCCGTCCCGCCGTCACTTGCTCCCGTTGTTGTTGCTCGTCTGTTTCGGCATCGCGGCCGTCGGGAGCGGGGCGGTCACGACGGGCGATGCGGGTCCGGCGGTCAGGAAGGGCGGAGCGCTCCCGGCACCGTACATGAACCAAAACGACGAGCGGGCGATGGAGTGGGTGACGAAAAACACCCCGCGTTCGGCGCGGTTCGTCGTGCTGGGCGACGCCGCCGAGTGGTTTCCGGCGTTCACCCACAGAACGAGTCTCGTCAGTCCGTGGGGCGTCGAGTGGCGGGGGAAAGAGCGATTCGAACGCCAGAAGGAACTGTACGACACCATCTCGGCCTGCGGAAACGCTACCTGTCTCTCGCGGAAGCTGGCTACCGAGAACGTCCGACCGGACTACGTCTACGTTCCCAAGGGTAGATACACGATACGCCGCGATGACCGCGTCCAGTCGGCGGCGATGCGGCGAACGCTCGTCGAATCGGAGGAATATCGCCTCGCGTACGAAAACGACGGCGTGATGATATTTCGGACGAGCGGTCGTCGGTCTGGAGAGCGATGAACTGATTCGCTTTTAGGTTCGCGGTGGATTCGTCTACATATGGTCTCCGGAATTTACGTCCAACTCGCGGTGAGCGACGCGGACGGGTGTCCCGCCGCAGCCATCAGCGAGGGGGCGGAAATCGAGTCCTTGACCGTGGACCGACACGCCACCCGGACCGCGACCGAAGTCGTGGGTGAACTAACTGTGGACGATGCAGATAGCCTCGGTACCGAACCGGACGGAGCGACGGAGGTGTTCGCCGACGACACGAAATCCGTGTATCGGTACAGCCACGACGACAAGTGTCCGTGTCAGCGCCTGCCGAATCACGGGTGTCCCGTGCGCACCCTCCGGGCGGAGTCAGGACGCCTCCTCGTGTCGTTCATCGCTCCGGACCGCGAAACGCTTCGCGGAGTCGTCGCCGACCTGCGTTCGTGTTGTGGGAGCGTCTCGGTGAACCGCCTGACACAGTCTGGGGATACCACCGAACCGTCGTTGCTGTCGGTGGACCGCGCGGCGTTTACCGACCGACAGTACGAAGCGCTCGAAACGGCCCACGAGATGGGATACTTCGAATCGCCGAAGGGGGCGACCGCCGAGGAGGTCGCGTCCGAAATCGGGATCGCCGCACCGACGTTCCTGGAACACCTCTCGGTCGCTCAGACGAAACTTCTCGACCAGTTGCTGTCGACTTAGGATGGGGGGGACGTGCCGTGTTCCCAACCAACTCGGTTCGAATGCGCATTCTGTTAACTGAATAAAGGAACTAAGTCCCCTTTTCAAAGAGCAACGCGAACGAGTAGGGAAGGGGTACAGAATTCACAAGAGTGACGCTCTGTACGCAAACGAGTCCCTCGAGTCTCGTCGACGCTGTTATCGTCTATCTTACACTGTACTTCAGCAGTTCTACAGACCTACCGGTATCTTAATATTTATCTATAGTCTATACAATAATAATAGATCGGTTTGAAATTGAGGAACATGAAGTCCTGGACGGTACCGCCAAACCGTCCGGAAACAGCGCCCACGTCATCATTCCTACACGTTGGCGTGGAGCCGACGTGAAAGTCGTTCGTGTCTCTCACCCCGATTCCGACGAATAGTCCATGCAGTACAATTACAAATATCGACTCGAACCACCGAACGGCATCTGCCAAGAGCTTTTGCGTCATGTCGATATTTGTAGGCAACTGTACAACCATTGCTTGTTCAAACTCAACGGATCCAACGACATTCCTGCCCGATACAAGCTACAGGGGCAACTCCCCGGCCTCAAATCGTGGTGGGATGACCTCCGGGACGTTCACTCGAAGGTGTTACAGATGGTCGTCAAACGCGTCTACGACAACCTTTCGACGCTGAAAGCGCAGAAAGAGAACGGACGCGCTGTCGGGATGGTCAAGTGGAAGCGACCTCGGGACTATCGTTCGCTCACATACAATCAAACCGGCTTCAAGCTCAAGAATACGAGCGGTCGGCCAACATTATGGTTGAGCAAACTCGGTGAGATACCGATTCATCTCCACCGAGATATTCCCGAGAACGCAACCATCAAACAGATCACAGTCAAGCAAGAACCGACCGGCAATTGGTTTGCCACGTTCGCGGTTGATATTGGTGAAGAAACGCCCGAGAAACCGGACATTCCCGAGAAGTGTGTTGGTATTGATGTCGGCATAGTCAAGTACGCCCACGACACCGATGGTCACGCTGTCGAATCGCTTGACCTTCGGGACGAACGTGAGCGATTGGAACGTGAACAACGGAAGCTCTCTCGGAAGCAACACGGATCAAACAACTACGAGAAACAACGACGGCAGGTGGCAAAGTGTCACGTCAATATCCGTCGGAAACGTCGAGATTTCTTGCACAAGTTGTCAAACTATTACGCCCGAGAGTATGATCTTGTAGCCGTCGAAGACCTGAACATCGCCGGAATGATGCAGTTCGATTCGAACTCGCGCAATCGAGCGGCCGCCGCATGAGGTACGTTTCTGCGGATGCTCAACTACAAGTGTGAACGCGAAGGAACGCACTACGTTGCTGTAGACCCACGAAACACAACGAAAGAATGTGCGTCGTGCGGTATGAAGATAGCCAAACCGCTGTGGGTGCGTGAACATTCGTGCCCATCGTGTGAATTTGAAGCGGATAGAGACGCGAATGCGGCATGGAATATCCTTGCCCGCGGTCTGAAGAAGGTAGGAGTGGTTCACTCCGATTCAATGCCTGTGGAGACTGCGCTCCCTACGGACACCGTCGTGTCTGCAAAGCGCGTCATCGAAACAGGAAGCCCCCTCTGCAACGCACAAAGTGCGTAGGGTGGGGTAGTTCATATAAGCCCGTGTATGGTAGTGAAAGGCGTCTTCGGAATCCGCACCCACGCTAGCGGTGACGATGTCACAATCAGTCTATCGCGAAATCGGTGGCCGAAGCGCGGTCGAAGTCGTCGTCGCGGATTTCTACGACCGAGTGTTATCCGACGAGCGATTGATTCCGTACTTTGACGGAATGGACATGGACGAACTGCGCGCTCATCAAATCCAGTTCATCAGTTCGGTCGCGGGCGGGCCGGTGGAGTACTCGGGTGCGGACATGCGCGAAGCACACGCTCACCTCGACATCGACGAAACCGACTTCGAAGCGGTCGGCGCGCACCTCGAAACCGCGCTCCGGTCGAACGACGTGAGTGAGGAGAACATCGAGAAGGTCATGGACGAAGTCGTCGCGCTCAAAGAGCCGATTCTCGACCGATAGTCGTCGCATCACGCCGGTAGCTTGGTCGGAAAACCGACGGGAGGGCGATGGAATGACGACGGACGACAGTGGGGAGACGGGAAGACCGACAAATACCGTCACCGAAACTGCCGTAAACCGTCCGTTTATCCCTCCGAACGGATTGTCTCTAGCCATGAACGGAGATTCGTTTTCGCGCTGTTCGAACACGACGGAAATCGGAACGACGGTGGGTACGGAGTGAGCAACGACCACGACACCCGAACGGTCGTGCTCAGCCTCATCGCGGGCGTCTTCTTCGGCGGCGTCGGCGGCGGTGTCGCCTTTCCGACGCTCCCGCGCCTCGGTAGCCTCCTCGGTTTTTCGGCGCTGACCGTCGGTATCATCCTCGCAATCAATCGCTTCACCCGAATGCTGTTGAACACCCCCGCCGGGACGATTCTCGACCGGTTCGGAACCCGGCGACCCATGCTCGTCGGCTTCACGCTCCAGGGGCTCGCACCGTTCGGCTACGTCCTCGGACTGACGGACTCGTGGACGAACGGAGTCACCGGAGTCCTCCCGCTGACGGCGACCGCCGCGAGCGCCACGACGTTCGCCGGGTCGCGCGTGCTGTGGGGCATCGGGTCCGCGTTCGTCTTCGTCGGCGCGTTCAGCACGGTGACGAAGGTGACGACGCGGGAGAACCGCGGAAAATGGACGGGGTACCTTCGCGGCGGCCAGAGCCTCGGTTTCCCCGCGGGGTTGGTCGTCGGCGGACTCGTCGCGAACCTGTACGGGTTCACTCCGGCGTTCCTCGTGGCAGGAGTTGCCGGGTTGTTCGCCGCGCTCGTGGCGTTTTTCGTCCTTCCGGATTTGAACCCGACCGTCGAGAACGACACCGGACTCCGCGAGATTCCGGGTATCGTGGCCGCCGACGTTCGCGTCCTCTCCGTGGGCGTGGTGAACTTCGTCGTCCGATTCCTCTTCGCAGGGGTCCTCCTCTCGACGGTCGTCGAGTACGCTGCCGTCGTCGGCATCCGCATCGGCTTTCTCGACGCGACGGGAATCAGCGGCGTCGTGATGGCCGTCAGCGTGCTGTTTTCCAGCGGAACCACGCTGGTAGCCGGACCGGCGTCCGACCGCGTTTCCAACCGCGCGTTCGTCTCGATTCCGTCGCTCGGCTTTCTCGCCGTCGGGTTCGGTCTGCTCGCACTCGTTCCGTCCCTCCTCGGAACGTTCGTCGGCGTGGCCGTCATCGGCATCGGCGTCGAGGCCGTGAACATCCCCCTCCTCGCGTATCTCGGCGACATCAGCCCCGAGGACGACGTGGGAAAACTCGGCGGCGTGTACAACGTCTTCGGCGACTTCGGTTCGACGGTCGGCCCGCTCGTGGCGCTCCCCTTCGCGGTTCGGTTCAGCTACACCACGGAGTATCTGGGTTGTGTGCTGTTGGTGGTTCTGACGGGAGTTCTCGCTTCGCTCACGTTGCTCGGTAACGAAGGCAGCCAGCGCCCCATCTCCGTCCCCAGCGACGACTGAGGGCGGTTTCAGTCGGTCGGTTCGACCGTTGTTCGGTCGGTTCGACCGTCTTCTTGGGTCAGGTGTCCCGCACCGCCGTCCGAAGGAGTCCAGCGGAATCGGACTCCGACGGAGTTCGTATCGATAGCCGCAACTCCCAATCGTTGGCATCGACCGAGCGCGCCCACTCTATCGACACCGAACCGGAGTGAACGCGGCGGAGTTCGATGGCGAGCGGAAGCGTCGGGAGATACCGGTCGTCCCCGTTCAACGCGTACTCGGTGAGTCGGACGAGCCAGTCGCGTGAGGATGTCGCGATGTCCACGGCGGTAAGTCTGTAGTCGGAGACGATTGACACCGAAACGAGATATTCGAACACGGTCTCCATCGTCGCCCCGTTGTCGACGGTCGGCGGCAATCCGTCCGCCGCCGCCGACAGCACGCGACCCTGTTCGTCCTCGGAAAGCCGGTCGGTCAGCTCCTCGACCATGCTTTCGAGCAGGACGAGACAGAACTCGTCGCGGTCGGTAATGGACTCGGCGGCGTCGAGATAGACGTCCTTGACATCCCCCTGTGCCTTTAGGCGTAGGAATCCTCACGTTGGGGGTCTCGGCTCATGCCGATTCACCACGTAAGCGACTTTCCGCTATACCGGGAGCGTACTCTGGTGTGTGCGCACTTCTTTGGAACTGTCGTGAGGGTATGGCGTCCCCGACCACTCGTGGTCGTTCCACTCGAATCGCACGGGCCGTGCCATCGGCCTTGGTTCGTGTTCTTCGTCTTGCTGTCTCAGGAACGTCTCTGACGCGGCGAGGTCGGCGTGACCGTCGAATCCACATGGGCAGGTGAGCGAATCTCCCTCTCGGATCGTCCGATCAGTTGATCTACACGCCGGACATGTCTGAGAGGTCCACGCTTCCGACGCTTCTTCGACTCGGATTCCGTACTCCTCGGCGGTACATTTGAGGCGCTCGATGAACGCACGAAACGCCCAGAAGTTGTGCGTCTTTGCGTTCGCTCGCACCGACCAGTGAGTCGAAAGTACTCCCGTGAGCTTGCCTACCCAGATCGTCGAGACTCCCTCGTCGTACAATCGCTCGACAAGGTCTCGGATGAGTGCGTTCTGCAGATGGTCACGCCTGTTCGTCCGACCGCGATACAGCGACCGAATCCGCTTTGATGAGTAGCGTTTCTCGGTGAGTTTTGACTGTAGTCGAGCGATTTCGAGTGTCGTCTCTCGAAATCGCTTGAATTGGTCGCGTCCGTGGTAGAGGTACTGCTTTCCAGTCGTTGTACTGCAAGCGACGAGGTTGTTCGCACCAATGTCCAGAGCAGCGGTTTCGTCCGCTAATAGTGTTCCAAGTCGAGAATGAGAATCCGCCACCTCGACCGGCTGAAATGCCCTGTATTGATCCGATACTTCGTCATACTTGATCTCCAACTGGCACTGCTTCCCCTCCCACCGTGGTTCGCCCGCAACTTCGAGGCGAAGGCGCTCTTGATATCCAAGGCCGTACTTGTCTTTCAGGTCTTCGCCGACAGGGATTTCGAGACGCGACCGATCGCTGAACTCCAGCGTGTAGGAATCGTTGCGGATGTGAATCATGAGCATCCGCCCGTCCTCTTCGTTGCCGCGATACCCCGGCAGATTCGCATCGGGGTTATCCTCATCGAAAAACGACCGCCATGCTTGGTCGTTCTTGCGAATGACGGTTCGAGTCGTCGCGGCTCCGAGGACGTTGTTGTAGCGACCGTAGCAGTCGTCGGCGTCCCAGACGCTGTCGCCGTCGAAGAAGTGTTGTCGGCGGTTGGCCGATTGTGCTTATCGCTTGACCTCCACCTAAAGACGCAGGTATGCGCTCGTATTCATATCAACCGACCGAATTCAACATATATGAGGTGTCCAAAACGGAGAGATAGCAACCCACAGACGTTCGAATAAGTTTAGGCTATCCAAAAAATCTTAGGTCATCCAGAAAAAAACTTTTGACTTTAGAAAGGTATATGTGTCTGGCGCACGCAGTATTAGTTGCAATGAGCATTCAGGAGGAAGTTCGGCAGGAAGCCGGTACGGTCGAGGAGAACCCGCTTCGCCTCGACGTCGACAAGGCAGAACAGGTGATCGACGCGTTGAATACGGACCTCGCGGACGCATACGTTCTCTACCACCAGTTACACAAACACCACTGGAACGTCGAAGGTGCGGAACACCTCCAGATCCACCTCTTCCTGCAGGAAGCCTACGAGGAAGTCGAGGAGGCAGCGGACGAAATCGCGGAGCGCGTTCAAGCGCTCGGCGGCGTTCCCCACGCGAGCATGACGGCGCTCTCGGCGGCTTCGACGGTTGAACCCGAGGACGAGGACGTCTACGACATTCGGACCTCGTTCCGGCACGACTTGGGCATGTACGGCGACATCATCGAGAGCTACCGCGAACACATCGAACTCGCGAACGGACTCGGTGACTACGCAACCGAGGAGATGCTTCGGGAACAACTCGAAGACATCGAAGAACACGCACACACCATCGACCACTACCTCGAAGACGACACCCTCGTCCTCGAATCCGCGACGCACTGAGCGGATTTTACGATTTTAAACCCACAAGTAAAACAAGTCGAGTATCTCGGTGACTGATTTCGAGGCCGTTCACCAGTCTTGGACGCGGCGCTGGTCGAGATTGTCATCCAGTTCCGTGAATCTGTTATCGTCGATGAGAATCTCGTACACGATTTGGGAGTCCTCGACGAGCCGATTGAGCAGATTGATACCGCCCGAACGACCTCGATTTTCCTTTTGGATATCGATGAGACCGAGAAACGCCTGTTCTTTCAGGATATCACGAAATCGCCGCTCGGAGAGCGTGTCCAATTCGATAGTCTTGCAGATGTTCGAATACTGGCGATAGACGAGTTGCGTGGCGAACTCCTCCTGTGCCGAGTTGTTGGTGAGAATCGAAAGCGCCAACAACACCGCTTTTGCCTGTTGTGGAACCCCCTCGATGAGTTCCTTGAAGCGGTCCTTTTCCGCTTCGGTACGCGCTTCGCGGACGTGGGTTTCGGTCACCTGCTCTGCATCCTGCTTGTACGCCAAGTTTCCGGAGTGACGAAGGATGTCGATCGCTTTCCTCGCATCACCGAAGTCCTGTGCTGCAAAGGCCGCACAGAGGGGGATGACGTCGCTCGTCAACACGCCGGATTGGAACGCGTCCGTCCGATTTTCCATTATCCGTTCCAACTGGGTGGCATCGTACGGTTGAAACGCCATCTCCTTCGGCTGAAGGCTCGACTTCACCCGTTCGTTCAGATCGTCCGCCCATTCGATCTTGTTGCTGATCGCGATGACTCCGATACGACAGGATGTACTGCCGGATTCGCCGGCCCGAGAGAGTTTCATCAAAATGCTATCGTCGATCATCAAATCCGCTTCATCGAGAATGATGATGACGACGTCGTATTGGAGATCCAAGACGGTCCAAAGGCGTTCATAGTAGGCCGCAGTGGAGAGACCGGTTTCAGGAACGCGAAGTTGCGTCACATTCGGTTCGTTATAATGGCGTGCAAGCGTCGATACGGCCTGAGTCTCCGTACTATGCGTCGAACAATCGACGTATGCCGTACCGATGCTGACGCCGTCCTTCGCTAACTCCTTTGCACGTGATGTGACGTGGCGGGAGACGAGTGATTTCCCGGTTCCGGTTTTTCCGTAGATGATCACGTTTTCGGGGGAGTGTCCGTTGACGGCACTTCGAAGCTCCTCTGCCAGCATTCGAATTTCGTCATCTCGACCGACGATACGGTCGGCGCTCGGAACGTGATCGATTTCGAGCAAACTCTCGTTCGCGAAGATGTTATCCTCTTGCTCGAAGATCTCGCGAGCGACATCGAACCCGTCATCACCCCCGTCCGTTCGAAGTCGGGATCGGCGAGGCTCGTTCACGCGGGGTAAATTCATACACCAACTAACTGTAACGACTTACATAAATCCTTAGGTCGTTACACGACCTTGTTTCCGATGTTAATTCCAACGATAGCCGATACTGTAGCCACTTAGTGACGGATCTCGTAGTCGATCGGGTTACGACTGTGTTTCCGACGTTCGTTCCTCTGTCCACCCCTTGATTCCGATGTTTTTACCGACTTCAAGCGTTCTTCCGATGTATTTCGGCAGGTTCTCACTCACATCGAACCATCCTTCGTTCCGACGTTTGAATCGAGTTGGCCCCCTCTTTTCCGATGTTCTTAGAAATTCATCGAAGAAAGTATTTTCTACCCCCTCCCCCCGCGTTTCCGACGTTATCCTCTAGTAGGGACGCTAGAGGGAGAACACCCACACCCCCCGTGTTTCCGACGTTTCTTCTAGGGACTTTTGGCGACCATCTACGACCAGCAAAGACGCCATAGAGCTCTCTAGTCGCTGTTCCATCCCTCCAATCGCTGTTTCACCCCTCTAGTCTCCGTTTCGTCGGAATGCCGGAATTCCGTCCACCCGTTTTGCCTCTCACTGGTCGGTCCGACAAAGCCGCTCCCGTAGAATCTCATAGAACGTCGGAAACGTGGGGTGTGTGTGCTTCCCCTACTCTCCCCGACGAGATATCGAAGCCGTGCCCGACAGAACGTCGGAAACACGGGGGGTGGCCGAAGTATCACCGGCGGTCTCACCCGATTAACGTCGGAAACGTGGGGTGGTCAC
Organism: Haladaptatus sp. CMAA 1909; assembly: GCF_043952005.1. Classification (NCBI taxonomy): domain Archaea; kingdom Methanobacteriati; phylum Methanobacteriota; class Halobacteria; order Halobacteriales; family Haladaptataceae; genus Haladaptatus; species Haladaptatus sp. CMAA 1909. The sequence goes on from NZ_JBIOAV010000003.1 coordinate 151,248, forward strand.
CCCCCGGCCGGCGGAGTTCTGTACGCGTCTCAACCGCCAACGGGATGAATCACCATCCCAGACGATGCAGTCGAGACGTGATGAATGGTACTCGCGCAATTCGAAAGGTGTCACCGTTCATCAAGTCCGATAGAAACCACGTTTACGAGAGGGAAAAGCGGAAGAAAACGGCCCGGGTTCGAAGTTAGCGGTGTGACGAGACGACCACGTCAGTCGAAATCCACCCGTCCGTGTTGCCATCTTCGAGGAAGACGAACCGTTCGGGGCGCGTTTCACAGAGGTTGATGTCCGGCGTCGTCGGGGTATGAGCGTGGGTCGCTTCGTCAACGGGCCGTGAGTTGACAGCCATCGGAGATTTTTAGGGAGGCCTAAAACAAAAAGGATTCGATTCCCGGCCGGTGCGAGTCGGTTCGTGATGCAGGTCGGGTCAGCGCGAAGGCGGGCGTGAAACCGGAAAAACGGTTTTGTAACCTCCTCCCGGAGATAGTATCGTGACGGTACTCGACGCATTCAAACTGGACGAGCGAGTGGCGATCGTAACTGGCGGGAACCGCGGTATCGGTCGTGCTATCGCGACGGCCCTCGCAGAAGCGGGTGCGAACGTCGTAGTTGCGAGTCGTGACCAAGCGCAGGCCGAGACTGCGGCGGGGGAAATCGAAACGAAAACCGGTGCCGAAGCGCTCGGAGTGGAGTGTGATATTACCGACGAGGGTGCGGTGACCGCGATGGTCGAGGCGACCGTCGAGCGGTTCGGCGGCGTGGACGTACTCGTGAACAACGCCGGAATCGTCGTCCACGAAGCCATCGAGTCGATGACGCTCACCGAATGGAACGACGTCATCGAGACGAATCTGACCGGAACGTTCCTCTGTTCGCGCGCCGCCGGGCGGGAGATGATGGACGACGACGGCGGCGTCATCCTCAACGTCTCCTCCATGTCGGCGTCCATCGCGAACTACCCCCAGCGGCAAGTGGCGTACAACGCGTCGAAGGCGGGGTTAGAGGGATTCAAGACGCAACTCGCGTCGGAGTGGGCGGAGCACGGGATCCGAGTGAACAATCTGGCTCCGGGGTACGTCGCCACCGACAACGCGGACCAAGGCGCAGAAGTCGCGGAGGACGCCGTCGAAACCTGGACGGGAGAGATGCTACAGGACGAGATGGCCACGCCCGAGATGCTCGGGCCGACGGCGGTGTATCTCGCGAGCGACGCGTCGGCGTACATGACTGGGGAGACGGTGGTGCTGGACGGTGGCTACACCGTCCGATAGTATCGTCGTTGTATTCCGTCAGATAGCGCTGCCGTTGGATCCCGGTCAAAAGTGCTGAAAAATGTCGGGCGACGGTTCGTTCGGACTTGAAAACCGTGTTTTCCCTCGCGTGGTGGCTGCTAGCAAGAGTCGAAATCTTTACCCCGTCTTCGGGGAATGATGTGGATGACAGTTCATGAAGAAGGAAATGACGACGATGGATTTCCTCGACCGCGCCGTGGACCTCTACGACGACGTGGTCGGCGTCATCGCGGACGACGGCACGGAGTACACCTACGCGGAGTTCGACGAGCGGGTCAGTAGCCTCGCGAACGTACTCGCCGAACACGGCGTCGAACGGGGCGACCGCGTGGCGATGCTCGCATCGAACACCCACTACTTCCTCGAAGCGCTGTACGCGACCAACCATCTGGGCGCGGTGTACGTCCCGATGAACTACCGCCTCGTTCCGGAGAACTACGAGTACATCCTGAACGACTGTGCGGCGTCGGTCGTCATCGCGGATTACGACTTCGCGGGGAAGGTGGAGGCCGTCCGCGACTCGATTCCGGCGGAAACGTTCATCGGCTACGAGGCCGACGAAATCGACGGCGACTGGGAGGACTACATGTCGCTCGTGGACGAGGCGTCGGTCGACCCGCCGGAACGCGCCGACATCTCGGAGGACGACGACGCCAGCATCAACTACACGTCCGGGACGACCGGCGACCCGAAAGGCGTCGTCCGAACCCACCGAACGGAACACTGGCACGCGCTCGTCCTCAACCAGCACATGGAGATTCGGGACGACGACACGTACCTTTGGACGCTCCCGATGTTCCATTGCAACGGGTGGGGCCACACCTACGCCATCACGGGCACCGGCGGCACGCACGTCTGTCTACGGAAGTTCACGCCGGAACGAACGCTCGAAAAGATTCGGGACAACGACGTGTCGTTCATGTGCGGCGCGCCGACGGTCCTCAACCGGGTCATCGCCTACAAGGAGAACAACCCGGACGTGGAGACGACCGGCGACAGGGAAGTACGCATCGCCACCGCCGGGAGCGCCCCCGCGACGGCGACCATCGAAACCGTCGAGGACGAAATCGGCTGGCGCATCATCCACATCTACGGCCTGACCGAGACCGCACCCATCATCACCACGTCGAACTCGCCGCGCCGCCTCGCCACGCGCGGGCGCTCGCTCAAGGTCAAACAGGGCAGCGAGACGCTCTGTACCGACCTCCGCGTCGTCCACGACGACGGCACCGACGTTCCCGCAGACGGCGAGACGATGGGCGAAGTCGTCGTCCGCGGCAATCAGGTGATGGACCGCTACCTCAACAAGCCGGACGCGACCGAAAAAGCGTTCAACGACCGCATTTCGGGCTACTTCCACACCGGCGACCTCGCCACCATCGACGAGGACGGGATGATTTCGATCCAGGACAGGAAGAAGGATATCATCATCTCGGGCGGGGAGAACGTCTCCTCCATCGAAGTCGAGGACGTCCTCTACGATCACGACGACATCGCCAAAGCGGCCGTCATCCCCACGCCGAGCGACGAGTGGGGGGAGTTGGTGACGGCCGTCGTCGTCCCGAAACCGAGCGTCGAACTTTCCGAAGACGACGTGGAGGCGTTCTGCCGCGAACGAATGGCCGGATACAAGATTCCGCGCAAGATTCTGGTGCAGGAGGACCTTCCCGAGACGGCGACCGGGAAGGTACAGAAGTACCAACTGCGAAAGGAGTTCTGGGAGGACGAGGAGCGACTTGTCGGTCAGGGATAGGCTAAGAGCGACAGAGACGGATTTAGGGGCCGGATAGGGGCGGTCCAGATTTTTCTCGGCATGTCGAGCGAACGGACTGAACAACCGACAGACACACCATGTCTGAGAGCGTTATGGCCCTCGGGGGAACAACAGTGAGCCGATACGACATGAAGGCGGAACGAGTCGAAAGCGAACGAGAACGTACGAGAGGGGGACGATGACATGGCGTTCATAGACACGCTAATCGTCTTCATCGTCAGCCTGCTCATCGGCGGTTTCGGTATCTACGTCGGCGCGAGGGTGACGACGGAGTACGCGGGAAGCTACGGCCACGCAATGATCACGGCGCTCATCGGAGCCGTCGTGTGGGGCATCATCAGTTTCTTCGTCGGATGGATTCCGATTCTCGGGGCGCTGTTGGCGCTCGTCGCGTGGATCGGCGTCATCAACTGGCGATATCCCGGCGGGTGGGGGACGGCCATCGTCATCGGACTGGTGGCGTGGTTCGCGGCCGCAATCGTCCTCTATCTGTTCGCGCTGTTCGATATCGTCGCCTCGGGGGCGCTCGGAATTCCCGGCGTCTGAGTCACCACCCCGAGAAATGTCGACCTTCAGTAGTAGTTAGCGGAGTTCCGGCGTCCAGACGGACGAACACAGCGAGAGTCGCGTTTCGCGTGAGCGGACCCACCACGCGATGGCGGCCGTTCCGACGGCGATAGCGCCGACGCCGACGAGACCCGCCTCGGGGCCGAACGGTCCGCCAGTGAACACGCGCGGGCCGACCTGTTCGGTCGCGACGACGGTCACGGGCAGGCGAAGCCCGCTGACCGAAAAGCCGTAGACGCTCGTCTGAAACAGGTTCCACGAGATGTGCAATCCGATGGAGAGACCGAGTTCGCCGGTCAACAGATAGCCGGAAGCGAGCATGATTCCGGCGAGGACGATGACGAACGTACTCGTGAGCGTCGCGTTCGGGTTGAACACGTGTCCGACGCCGAAGAGGATCGAAGAGCAAAGCGTCGCAACCGCAACCGCCGCGTCGCCGGACAGCCACCGGAACCAGCGGAACCCCTCGGCGAGGTTCGTGAGGAGATAGCCGCGCACCAGCAGTTCCTCGCTGATGCCGACGAAGACGAAGAGGAGGACGGACGTGCAGAAGACGACGACGAACGACAGGCCCGAAACCGTCCGGAAGGTGCCTGTGATGCGAATCCACCCCAGCGCGAGTTCGACCACGAATATCGCGGTCATGAGCGCCGCGCCGAGAGCGAGGCCGAAACCGAAGTCGAGCCACCAGGACCGCGACAGGTGAAGGCCGAAGTCGGCGAACCGTCGCCGGTCGATGAACCGCCCGACGAGGTACGTGAACAGGACGACGACGACGAGTTCGAGCGACGTTTGAAACAGCAGGGTGCCGAGACGCCCGAACGACGCGAACTGGAACCCGACGAAGACGGACACCAACACCGGACGAAGCGAAAACGCCGCCGCGAGCGAGACGATTCCGAACACGATTGCGGCGACGACGAACCGCCACGGGAGGCGAAGGCGTCGGTCCGCCGCGTTCCAGAAGACGTTCTTTATCGAAGCGAGCACTGCGGGAGACTACGACGAGGTGGCTGTTAATTCTTGAGCCGTCGAGAGTTTCGATTCACATCGTCAAACTTTGATGAAAAGGAGGAGAATACGGAATTTCCGTATCGTGACCTCGGCGGCGTTATCGGCACTCAGTTTCGGAGAGATTCACGTCGAGCGACGGCATCGTACTCGCTCCTTCGCCGCCATTGGCGCCGATGCTCGTTTCGAAGCCGACATCGACCGCTTCGACGGGGGAGATTTGGTCGCGAATCTCGCCGTCCGGATACGCTTTCGAGTGGACGTTGACGTAGGTCTTTCCGCCGGCAATCTCCGTCGTGAGGTCGTCGAGCGAGGACCCTTCGTACGGTCCGACCAAATCGTCGTCGGAAATCGTTCCAGTAGCGACCACACTACCGCCGAACAGGTGCTGTTCTTCCGTGGCGTCGCCGTCGACGAGATTGACGATGTGTGGACCGCTTTCGCCCGATTCTCCCGTATGGATGTGCGCCTTGGTTACCGGTGCGTCGAGTCCGAAGGCGAGGAGGCCGTATTCGAGTTTCTCGTCGGTCGTCCGACGGAAGACAGCGACACCTCGTCCGTTGCTGTCAACCGGGGGGACTTGCTTCTCCCCGGTCAGCAAACCCGTACTGTAGAGTTCGGTCGATGGTGGCTCTTCGGAGGCCGAGTTCGAATCGGTTTCGTCGTTTCCGGTGACGACACCGGCGCTGATGCCACTGAGAGCGACGGTTCCGAGACTCAGGAGTTTGAGCGTTTCTCGCTTATCGGTGTCTGGCATTGTGGGACCGATTCAGTAATCGGTTCGGAATTACTAAGATATTGTTGCCACATATTTGGACATGATATAGTGAATATATAGAATGATATGAACACTGTTCTATTCACGACAGGGACGGACGATTACGTATCCATTCTTCGATGCGTCGATACGCATTCGGTCCCGGATTCCGAAGGGACATCACATGCCTTCAACCTTGGATCGGAATCTCGACGGAAACGTCGTCCTGATAACCGGCGGCACGAGCGGAATCGGTCGGGAAACGGCGCTCGCGCTCGCGGACCGCGGTGCCTCCGTCGCAATCGTCGGTCGGAACCGCGAACGTGGACGGGATGTGACGCGCGAAATCGATAGGAGAAACGGCGACGGGTGGGCGGAACTGTACGTGGCGGACCTCGGTTTGCAGGAAGGCGTCCGCAACCTCGCAGCGGAGTTCAGGAATCGACACGGCAGACTCGACGTGCTGGTCAACAACGCGGGGACGTTCCGCAACCGGCGGACGGAAACCGAGGACGGCGTCGAAGCCACGTTCGCCGTCAACCACCTCGCGCCGTTCCTGCTCACCCATCTGTTGATCGATTTGCTCGTCGAAAGCGCGCCCGCTCGAATCGTCACCGTCACCTCCGAACTGCACGAACGCGGCACCATCGACTTCGGCGATTTGGGTCGCGAGAACGAGTACGACGACATGGAGGCGTACGCCCAGTCGAAATTGGCGAACGTCCTGTTCACACGCGAAATAGCCGAGCGGCTCCGCGGAACCGGCGTGACCGCGAACGCCGTCAACCCCGGTTTCGTTCCAGAGACGGCGTTCACCCGCGAAGCCTCGCTTCGCGGACGACTCACCCTAGGTCTGTTTTCGATTCTTCCTCTGCCGTTCACCAAGAGCGTCGAGGAGGGTGCGGAGACGGTTATCATGGCCGCGGCATCACCCGAGATGGCCGACGTGACCGGTGAATATCTCAGCGACGGAAGGATCGCGGAATCCTCCGAGGAGTCGCGTGACAGGAACGTCCGAAAGCGGTTGTGGGACGTGAGCGCCGGGTTGGTCGGGATTTCGCCGGAGTACCCGATTCGGTAGTCGAGCGATATCGACTGGAACCGTTTTGTCCGCTCGCTTCCAACCACCATCCGGGGGAGACCATGACTGACGCACTGCTAGTCATCGACATGCTGAACGACTTCGTAACCGGGAAGATAGCTGCCAAGCGGGCGGAGAACGTCCTTTCGCCGCTCGACCGACTCGTGACCGCGGCGCGCGAGAACGGCGTTCCGGTCATCTACGCGAACGACGCCCATCGGCCGGAGGACTTCGAGTTGGACGTGTGGGGCGAACACGCCATGCGGGGGACCGAGGGCGCGGCGGTGATTCCCGAACTCGAACCCGAGGAGGAAGACCACGTGTTCGAAAAGCGCACCTACGACGCGTTCTACGGGACGGGGCTGGACGAACATCTCAGAAGTCTGGGCGTGGACCGAGTGATCCTGACCGGCCTGCACACGAACATGTGCGTTCGCCACGCGTCGGCCGGGGCGTTCTTCCGCGGTTACGACATCCTCGTCCCGGAGGATTGCGTCGAGGCGTTCAGCGAGGAGGCGCACGCGGAAGGGCTCGAATACCTGAAAGACGTGTACAACGCGGAGATAACGACGGCGGACGAACTCATCGAAGAGTGGAAAAAAGCCGCGTCGGCCGACGCGGTGAGCGACGAGGGAACGGTGCAGTGATCGACCCGGCGAACCAGTAATCGATGCGGTGAACTATCGTCGGCGGAGGGATCGAACCGTCTCTTGTAGCCGCTGAAGTGACGGAAGAGGGTCCTGGGTCCTCGTTTCCGCGGTCGTTGAGCTTTTCGAACCCGCAGCATCGGGTGTCCGAGAATCCGAACGCGACACGTCGCGCGTCGTGGTCCGCGGCCGCGATTCGGTTTCGGGTTCGGGTTCGGGCACCGTTTCGGCCCGTTCTGCTTCCGCTTCCGACCGCCACGTTGGAAGACTTACAGGAAGGTCGATGGAGATGTTCGACGCGACTACGCCGGTCAGCAGACCCGTCGAGGACGCCAGCACCGCGGTTTGGAGTTCGAGACGCCCGAACCCCTTCGGGTCGAATTGCAGGAGCGTCCACACCAATCCGGAGACGAACAGGACCACCCCGGCGGCGGTCAGCCATTCGTTCGTATCGGACGCGTCTTCCCGGCCCGTAATCCGCATCACGGCGATGCCCGTGACGAACTGGAGGGCGAACACCGTCGCGAGAAACCCGAGGACGGAAACGGCCGCGAACGGGTCCCACGACGGAAACACGGACGTGAACCCGCCGAGGATGTCGGCCGGGACGAGACCGTCGACGAACCGGAGGACCGCCACGAGAACCGCGGCGGTCACGGCGTCGATGACGCCGAGAATATCGACGAGCAGTCCGATTTCGCCGTCGAGGAGCGCACGCGCGAGGTCACGAACCGTCCGACTCCCGGCGAGTTCCGCGAGGAGGAAGAGGCCGAACGGCGGAATGGCACCGAAAACGAGGGCGTACCGTGCGAGACGGGAGGGAATTTTGCTCCGGCGCGCGCTCTGCACGACGAACCAGACGATGGCGGCGAGCGGAACGAGTGCGAACGGCGATTCGTGGAGGACACCGATGGTCGTCTCGAACATGGAGGTGGGCAGTCGAACAGAGCATGGCAGTTCCGCGTAGAGAAACTTTCGGCTCCGATCGGGAAACCGAAACTATCAGTTCGGAATGAAATAGTGGACGGGGACGCCCACGGACTAGCAGTCGGACTGGAACGGTATCCCGGCTTTCGGTTCGAGGGTGAGCTATTCGATTTCGATTTCCACGACCTCAGGGTCGTCGAAGTCGTCGTCGAGCGGGTCGTGAGCGAGGTCCTCCAGCACCAGTTCGATGTTTCGCACGTTGGCCTTCCACACTGCGTCGATGATACCGCCGACGATGGGAAGCGAGCCGCCGACCACGTCGATGCTCACGTTCGCTATCATCCGGAGGAGGGTGGTGAACGAGACGCCCAAGCGCGCCGCTTCGAGGACGAGGTACAGCGACAGACCGGCGCTGATGACGTCGCCGACGCCCGGAAGCGCGCCGAGAATGGGGTCGAGACCGATGCGGAAATCGGTCCCCGGAATGCGCATGAAGTCGTCGAAGACGCGCGCGACGGTCCGCATTCGGTCTATCGCCGCACGGTCCAGCGTCGGCGGTAACTCGCCCTCGAAATCGAACTCCTCTTTCAAGTCCGAATGGTCGTTCATGGGTTCATCTGATCCCGAAACGCAATAAAGCCGACGGCAGTATCGAGGACGAGCGTTCGGCTTCGAACGGCGCTCACACGGCTCTCGAGAGGCGTTCGTGCTGATACGTACCGCCGAACTGGAACGCGCCTTCCGACGAAAATTCCGCCACAAAGCATTTGCATGATTCGCCGAGCCTTTCACACGTGACGATAGTGTCACGGCGTACCGAACGATAACGGCGTGTGACCGTCAAAAAAACGAGCGGATAGCCGCTCTCCGTGCTATCGTCACAATGCCTCTGACTTCCGATACCGATGCGTCTTCGGGCGCATCGGTTTTCCTGATTCCGACGAGTCCGTGCCGATGGATGATGGTATATGTACACAACCATCATGGTTTTGCACGGCGTACGGTCGTACATGTCACGGAGGATCGTGGTGGAAACCGCGAGAACGGAGCGCGGGGACCACCAGTGGCTGGAGACGTTCACCGATTCGCCGGGTCGCGGGGACGAGTACGACGCCGTCACGTCGCTATCGTGGAACGGACCGGAGCGAAATCAGGAGGGGACGTTACGCCGCGGGAAACTGCCGAAGCTCGATTTACCGTCGTATCTGAACTACTGGTACTACCACCTCAAGTGGGGGCTGAAGAAGGAAGGATTGGTCTCCAGACTGTACGTGCCGAACATCTACGAGGCCGATGCGGAGTACATCGAGAAGTACTTTCCCTACGTGACCGTCGAACGGATACTCGAACGGCGGGGATGGCGACAAACGGACGAGCGACGCCTCGAAGATGGACGTATCCGATACACGTGGACGAAACCGCAGAAGCGCGAACCGGTCAGCGAGTCGGCAAAGCAACTCGTGACGAGGGTGCGACGGAGACGGGTCACGTGAGGGATGTCAGTGAGAATTGGGGCATGCTCACTCGGAGCGACCAGCGGCCGCATCGACCACGCGGCCGAGAAAGAGGACGGTATCCGTCGGTTCGTGGCGAATTAGGAACAGAAACGGTCGATTCACGGCCATTTCGAACGGGTTCATCGGTGCCGACGTGACGCCCACCTCGACGGCCGTCGCGGCCGCCGCCTCCGTTCCGTTCTCGTCCACGTCGATGACGCTCTTGTAAACTACCCCACCCTGCTCGCTTGCGGGATACCCCGCTCGCTCCCTGAGGGTGGGGCTTTGATGTGGACTCCCGGCAATCAGTCACCAGCAATTGGCCGGTGACTCTTGCCGTTCACCATCCCACCATTCACACGCACGTCTACTGGTGCGTCTACGCTCCCCGACGTGGGCGAGGACCGTAGTCTGTGGTGTCGCTTTCGAGCATACCGTAGCCCAATGTTTTTCGCCGCGTTGTAGTCCGCATTCACTTCATAGCCGCACTTCTGGCAGTGGAAGTGTTCGCCGTCGCGGTTGCACTCGTGGGTGAACCCACAGTCCGTTCGAGAACAGCGTTGAGACGTGTGGTTCGGTACAACCTGCTTCGCCGTGACGCCGCGTTCTGGAGCCTTGTACTCGACGTACTCGAACAGACGCCGGAACGCCCAGATGTGGTGCCACTTCGCGTGTGGAAGCCGTTCGCGGATATCGGTCAACTCTTCAAACACGATTACGTCACAGTCGTTCTCGACGGCTTCCGTGATGATTTCGTTGGCGACTGTGTGGATGTACTGCTTTCGCCATGCTTCTTCGTGTTTTCCGAGGCGTAGAAGCGCGTTGTGCGCGGCTTGGCTGCCGCGCTGTTGCATCTCACCACGTCGTTTTTCGAACTCACGGCACCAGTGGTCGTAGTCATCGCCCTGCCAGAACGTACCGGTTGAAGCGACCGCGAGGCTGTTAACGCCGAGGTCGATCCCGAGGACTGTTTGGTGCTCGGTGTCTGTCGAAACCTCCGGGTCGTCTTTACCATCACTGTCGTACTTTCGAGTGGTGATGTGGAAGTAGAACTCGTCGGTCGCCTTGTCGTATTGAAGTGTACTCGCTCGGAACTCGTGGTCTTCCGAGAGGACGTATCGTTCGTAGGGCGTGGGACTACTCGCCGGCAGTTCAAAGTCGCACTCGACACGTCCGTTGACGGTCGAGAGGGAAACACGGTCGCGGTAGAAGGTCGCACTGCGCTTGTCGTAGACCATGCTCCACGATGTGAACTTCGGTTGGCTCACTCGTTTGCCTTGTTTCCACCGCTCAACGCATCCTTTCGTCGCTTGCACGGCGCGTCGGATGGCTTCTTGAACGAGATTCGCGGTGAGGTCTGTTTCTGCCCGCAACTCCTTGTAGAGTGCGTTTCGTGCCGTTGTGTTGGCAGTGATGCAGTTTTTGTAACTGGCTTCGTCCCAGCAGAACTCGCTCGCACGGTTTGCACAGTGAAGGAACTGGCAGGCGGATTCGTGGAGGTCGTCGCGCCGCTCTTCAGGAACAGTGAGTTTAACCGCTGCAGTTCGACGCACCTCCATGGTTCAGATTATAACCCAACGGTACTTAAATATAAAGAAGTCGGGTAGCGCCCGTACTGCGGTTGTGTAATCCTGTGTCGGTTTCCTCTCCGGCCTACTCGCTCACTTCGTTCGCTCCTTGAGGCCGGAGGCTCCACCTCGCACTATGCTGAAGGACGCTGTCGATGGAGAGGTTCTCGCCCGTCTCCCCGATGTCGGCCATTCCGCTGAAGTCGGCACTCGGGGAGAACGCGCGTGACATTCCGAGATCCGAAAGCGTCGCGCCGAGGTCGAGCGACGATTCGAGGGAGAACTTCGGCAGCGAAATCGACCCGTCGGTTCGTTCCATCTCACCCACCAAGGTCGCCAATCGGTCGGCGGAAAGCGAAGCTGCGAACTCCTCGAACGTCCCTTCTCTCGGAAGGAGGACGACCATCTCGACTTCGTCGCCGACGTACGGGAGTGCTATCAGTTGATGTCCATCGACGGCGGCGTAGGGAAACGAATCCGATTGGGACATGATCGGCATCTTCGATTTCGTGCCGTCGAGGGCGGTGAACGGTCGCCGCTTCGTGTTCACTTCGGGGAACGTGCTATCCCACGTCGCCCAGAAGTAGATGGCGTTGGTGAGGACGAGTCGCGTCCGCGCGTCGAGGGCAGTTTTCGGCAGCAGGTCGGGAATCTTCCCGTCCGTTCGGTCGGCGACCCATGCGTTGATGGTTTCGGTGGCGTCGTCGGCATGCTCCTCGAAGTCACAGACGTGCAGACTGGCGTCGTAGTACGTCCGAAGCGTCGTGAGGAAATCCTCGCGCCACGGGTAGTCCTTCTGCCCCCAAATCGCGTTCGCGGTGGTCAACTGGAACGGGGTCCCCTGCTTTTTCTCGGTGTCCGCCCGTTCGGCGGTGGTTTCGAGTCGCTCGGCCGTTTCGCCGAACGCGGCGTGGAGCGGCTCACCGTCGAAGGGGAAACGGAGGGCGTTCGCCATTCCGTCCCGCGTCTCGCCGCGCGCACCGGCGTACGTCATCGCCAGCGCCACGGAAGCGCTGAACGGGGAGAGGAACTGGTTTTCTTTCGGATTCTCCTCGGCGAGCGAGGAGAGGAGCGTCAGGCCGAACTCGGCGTTTCCGCGAGCGAGCGTTTCGATGGCCGTCTCGTCGGTCGAAACGGAGTTCGACTTCTCGGTTCCGGTCAGCGTTTCGGGGTCATTTTCCGAACCATCGGATGCCGGGGAGGCGGAGGACGAAAGACAGCCCGAAAGGAGCGTTCCGGCGGCGAGCGCGCTGGAGAGGGCGAGAACGCGGCGGCGGGTGGGTGCCATATCCTCAGTTACCCGTCGACGAACAAATATGTACCCAAGACTCAAAAAACCGTTTGAGATATCACGTGACGGAGTGGATTACGAGTCGTCCGCTCGTTCACCGTTTCGGCGCGCGAAGAACACCTTCGGTTCCATCGTGAGTTTCGTTTCGCCGTCCTCGTTTTCCATTTCGAGGGAGAAGGAAACGAGGCCCCGAGTCGGGTCGCTTTCGAGCGGTCGTTTGTCGGTGACTTCGAGCGTGAGCGAGAGGGTTTCGCCTGGCTTGACCGGGGCGGGCCACGTCACGGATTCGACGCCGGGCGAGCCCAGACTGCCGCTGTTTTCGAAGAAGTTGTCCACGAGAATTCGCATCGAGATGGCGGTGCTGTGCCATCCGCTGGCGACGAGTTCGCCGAACATCGACTCGGCGGCGGCGTCCAAATCGACGTGAAATTCCTGTGGGTCGTACTGTTCCGCAAAGGAGAGGATCTCCTCCTCGGTGACGGTGTAACTGCCGAACGATTCCCTGTCGCCGACGACCAAGTCCTCGAAATCCCGGTTACTCATGCACGATGGTTGGCGGAGGCGGGACAAATAGCCGAGGGCTGGGGAAATCGACGTGCTGATACTCAATCGCCCGTCGTCGGCGAGGAAGACGACTCGCCGCGGCCACGTGGGATGTAGTAGGCGAATCCGACCGCGAGGAGGGACACGACGACGGAGAGCGCGAAGACGGTCGTCAACCCGTCTGTCAGAATCGTCGCCAATCCGGCGGGCGGCGTGGCCGAACCGAGGAGACGCTGTTGGAGTTGACCGAGGTTCGAAACGCCAGAAATCGTCGTCAGTCGGTCCCGGATGACGAGGTTCAGGGCGAACCCAAGGAGCGCGACGCCCATCGTCCCGCCAAGGTTGCGGAAGAACTGCTGTGAGGAGGTGACGACGCCCATCTGTGCCGTCCCGAAGTGGTTTTGAATCGCCGTCAGCAGCGGCGGTGTCACCATCCCCATGCCGACGCCCATCACGAACACGTTGACGACGATGACCGGGAGCGACGTTCCGGCAGTCCAGAGGACGGTTGCCGCGCCGAAACAGAGGACGAGAAGAACGGTCCCAACCGTGGCGAGTCGCTGTTCGCCGACGCGGTTTACCAGTCTCCCGGAGAGAAAGCTCATGCCGGACCAACCGATGGAGATGGGAAAGACCGCCAGCGCGGCACTTCCGGCACCGCCACGAACGCTTTGGAGGTAGAGCGGGATGTACGTAATCGCCGCGAACAGCACGAAACTCGTGAGAAACCCGGTCACGTTCGTCGTGATGAACACCGCGTCGTCGAACATCGACAGCGGAACGATGGGTTGGGTCGCGCGCCGTTCGACGGCGTAGAACAGGCCAAGGCTCACGATTCCGACGGCTATCAGCGGCAGTGCCAGCGAACTCGTCGTTTCGAGCAACTGGAGGCCGACGAGGAGCGTCCCGACGGCCACCGAGAGAACGGCCGCGCCGAGGAAGTCGATGTCCCGGTCGGCGCTCCCGGTTGATTCGTCTAGCGAGACGGCCACGAGGAGGACGGCCAGTAGGCCGACCGGGACGCTGAGGTAGAACACGCCGCGCCAGCCGACCGTTTCGACGATGACGAAACCGAGGAGTGGACCGACGACGCTCGAAATCCCCCACACGGTGCTTCCGAGACCGATGGCCCGCCCGCGCTCCTCGGGCGGGTACACCACGCCGAGGATGGTGTACGGGATGGCGAACATCGCGCCCGCGCCGATACCTTGGAGCGAGCGGAACGCGACTAATTGGAGCATGCTCCCTGCCGCCCCGCACAGGGCACTCCCGGCGACGAAGATGGCGGCGCCGACGAAGAATAACCGCTTTCGGCCGTAGATGTCGGCGAGTCGTCCGTACAGCGGCATCGAAACCGCCGCGAACAGCATGTAGGCCGCGAAGGCCCACGCGTACAGTTGCAGTCCCCCGAGCGACTGTACGACGGTCGGCATCGCCGTACTCACGATGGTCCCGTCGATGGCTGCGAGGAAGATCCCGAGCAGAACGCCCAGCGTCGCGAGCCGTCGATCTGTCATAGCGGTTCTTCGACAGCGGCGGGGAAATAGCCGACCCACAGGAAAGACGACGGGAGCGAACGTTCGCGTCCTGTGGATTCGAGATCCCTCAGCCGTGGTGTTCCGTCAGGTTGACCGCCAACACTGGAACCGTCGTCAACCGGATGACGCGCTCGGTGACGCTCCCGAGTACGAGATGACTGACGCCCGTGTTCGCGTGCGTTCCCATCACGATGGCGTCGATGTCGTTCTCCTCGGCGTAGTTCACTATCTCGTCGGCGGGGTTGCCGCTCACGATCGCCGTGTTCGTTTCGAGGCCGGCACGCTCGGCCGACCCTTCTATCGAGGAGACGGCCGTTTCCCCGGACGTCTTCAGATCGTCGTGAACCATGGACTGTGTCGATTCGGAGAGCGACTCCGCGAGTCCGGAATCCACGACGTGAAGGACGTGGACCGTCGCACCCGTGAGTTCGGCGAGCGAAATCGCTTCCTCGACGAACTGCTGTTCACCGCCGCTACCATCCGTCGGAACGAGGATCGAGTCGTACATCGAGTGGTCAAACGTCGGCAATCGAGATAGTGGTACTGCTTGCTTCACGGGTATCGAACGGACAAAATGGGGGATCGGCGGTTTTCCGCGGTCTCGCCGATCGGTCGATTCGCGGAGTATCGGCCGTTAATACGTGTGTTCCGACTCGTCCCTGTTTTTACCGACCGCCCCGCGGACCGAGGACGCGGTCCGTCGAACGAGGAATCGGACGTTTTCGCGGCGGCGGACGAACAGCCACACACCGAGGAGGACGTAGACGGCAGTGTAGGCGTACAGCAGCGTCAGACTGATCGAAGCAGCGGCCGGTTCCGAAACGGTTTGAAGCACGATGAACTCCGAGACGACCTGCGAGACGAACAGGACGAGGAGCGTGAGCGCTTCGCGAACGTCGATTTCGAAGTTCACGAGGACGCCGAGCGCGAAGAAACTCTGTGCAGCGGTGATCCAGATTTCCGCGGCCTGTTTCTGGTCGAACGAGAGCGTTCCGATGCTTCCCGAAGCGATGCTGTAGACGACGGCGAGGGTGCCGATGAGGAGCGTCCACTGGTTGAGCTTCGAGGAGATGAGCGCGTTGAATCCCGCCGTCGAACGTGCCTTGTTCACCAGATAGAGGACGACGATCAGTTCGGGCGACTCGGAGGCCAACGGGGCGATCCACTGAATCATGAAGAACTCGGGGATACCGAACGACGTCCCGAGCGTCTCCAAACTGTGGGCGAACGGGTGGACGGCCTCGAAAATCATGTAGCCGGAGTAAGCGAAGAGACCAAGGACGATAGCGACACGCGACCCCTTCGAGAACGACTGAAGATAGCCGGGAACGCCGCCATGGGCGGTCTCCTCTTCGACGTCGCCGCGGATGATGACGCCGACGTAGAGGACGTACAGGCCGACGAGGAAGAGCGTGTCCGCGATACCGATGCCGTTTCCGAGCGGAATAAAGAACGCATACACCGTCGCGACGAGCAGGAACGTGATTTCGAGGGCGATGTTCCGATCGATTTTGACGGCGTCGGCGAGGAAGCCCGAACGATGAACGACGGACGAATTTCTCGACTGCTTCGCTCTGTATATCGTGTAGAGAGCGATTCCGGACCAACCGAGCCCGATGAGAATTCGGTTCGCACCGGTCATGTTCGCGACGGCGAGGTTGGCGTCGTGACAGGCCCGCGCGAGCGTCCCCGGGTCCCCGCTGGCGATGGCTTTTGCCGACAGTTGCTGGCAGACCTGCGCCGTCGCTCCGTTCGCGCCCGCGTTCCACGCATAGTAGGCGTCGACGGCGTACTCCGGTGCGACGGCCAGAATCGCCAAAATCGCTATCGCGAAGCCGCGGGGAACGTCTTTCTCGGCAGTTTCGGCACCCCACGCGAGCATGAACGAAGCGCCGACGATGGCGAGACCGGTCATCCCAACGATGAGAAGGGCCGGCGGATCGGATAGCGGATCGAATCCCCCCACGACGAGCCATGGAAGTGTGAGAGCGACAACCGCACTGATCGCAAGTAGTGGTCGTTTCTTCATGATATCTGTAATTCGGTCCTATGTCAAAAAACACAAGATAAACCAGATAGTGCTGTTTTCACGGGAGAGAAACCCTGTGTGTCGATTGTAGGGGTGAAAAGAGCCAAAGAGTCAATTTGGCGGATAGAGCATCTATCATGGCCCATATCGGCAGGTATAGCGATAGCGAGAGGTATTGTCAGCGTACGCTCCCGTTTGTAGTCATATTTTTGATGTGGTCACCATTCACGGATGGCGGATGAGACGGCCCTTTTTAATTACCGGTCGGACGTAAGGCGAGACATGCCGAGCGAACCCCAATTCGAACTGTACGAGGATAACGCCGGAGAATGGCGCTGGCGGCTCGTCGTCGCGAACCGTAACATCATCGCGGACAGCGGCGAGGGCTATTCGTCGAAGCAAGGAGCAAAGCGAGGCATCGAGAGCGTCAAGAACAATGCATCCAACGCACGTATCGTCGAAAAGTAACGAGGGAGAGCGGCGAGACAGAAACGGTTGGTGTCGTACACATTGTTCGTATGTGATGTCCACTCAAAACCGTCACATCGAACCGTCGTTACACTCTGGACGAGGGGTGTCCAACCGTTCAAGTTCACAACACCTCGTATCCGCTAACCATCGCCGTCATGTACGGAGGAGTGCGAAAGAGGTCCGGCGAGAAGGTGCTTGACCGATTTATTCTCCTCCGTCTATTCCCTTTTGTCCGTTTCCTTCTGTTTCCTTTCGTCTGTTTCCTTCTGTTTCCTCCGTCAGTTTCCTTCATTCTGTTTCCTTGCGTCTTTCACTCTTTATCGGGTAGAGGTGATAGGGATGTTATACTGGCGACTTACGTCTATTTGCCTTTGAATTCTACGGATATACACTCTACACGTTGTGTGTGTGGAAGGCGTAATTATTTATACCACGCGCACGCTGGCTGTCGTATGTCCGATGAGCCTCCTCGTCTCTCCGATTTCGATACCACGGACGACCCGGCGAGCGACCCCTTGTTCAACGTGGACGATGACACCGCGACGCAGGTGTTCGAACGAAAGGAGTTGCTGAAGGTCGGTCACGTGCCACAGAGTACGCGCATCGTGGGTCGGGACTCCGAAATCGAGTCCGTCGCGGCCGAACTCCGACCCATCGTCAGGTCCGATCCGCCGAACAACGTCATGATTTACGGCAAAACCGGGACCGGAAAGTCGCTCGTCACACGGCACGTCACCGAGCGAGCGCGACAGGCCGCAAGAGCGCAGGAAGTCGCCGTCGGAACCGTCTACGTGGACTGTGCGCAGCACAATACCCACACGCGCGTCGCGCGGTCCATCACGCGAACGCTGAACCTCGACGAAACGGGGATATCCATCCCACGGACCGGTATCGGAAGCGGCGAGTACTACGACTATCTGTGGGAGGTTCTCGACCGCTGTTACGACGCTGTCATCATCATCCTCGACGAGGTTGACCGCCTCGAATCGGATGACGTGCTGATGCAACTGTCACGTGCGCGCGAGTCGGGAAAGGCCGACTGTCATCTGGGAATCGTCGCCATCAGCAACAAAATCGAATATCGAGATCGATTGAACGAGCGGGTGAAAAGCAGCCTTCGCGAGGAGGAGTTCGTGTTCCAACCGTACGATGCGAATCAACTACGGGACATCATGGAACATCGGCGCGACGCATTCAAGGAGGGCGTCCTGACCGGGGACGTGATTCCGTTGACGGCGGCGTTCGCCGCACAGGAACACGGTGACGCTCGCAAGGCGATCGAAATCCTCCGTCACGCGGGGGAACTCGCGGAACGACAGGGCGACGAACTCGTCACCGAGGAACACATCCGCGATGCGCAGGAATGGGCGGAGGTGGACCGTTTCGAGGAGTTGCTCCGCGGGTCGACGACGCAGGTGAAGTTCATCCTCTACGCGCTCGCACTTCTGACGAAGGAAAATCGGGGTTCGGAGTTTTCGACGAGTGAGATTTTCAGCCGGTATCAACGGATTTGCAAGGAGTTAGAGGCGAACGTGTTGAGCGAGCATCGAGTGTACGAACTGCTCAAAGAACAGGCGTTTCTCGGCGTCGTAGAATCGACCCGAACCGGCGGTGGTCGCGGGCAGGGAAGCTATCTCGAACATCGACTCGTGCAGGATACCGATATCGTCCTCAAATCCGTCCTCCGCGACAGTCGATTCGACGGCGTCGACGAGTAGACGGCCCGCCTCGAACTCCGACGCTTCCGATCGAAGGAGTGCTCATACTCGCACGGGAAGAAGGAGAGGAGGATAAAGATAAGTGTGAAGAACCATTGTCAGACGTACGGCGGACACCCCTTGTCCAGAGTGTAATAGCGACGAAAGGGAGATATTCGTTCGGAGATGTCGAAGGAATCTGTAATAGGCAAACCGAAGGAATATTTCCTTGAAGAGCGGAGAAGGACCGTTTCATCGGCGGTCAAGGCGGATACCCCGACCCTTGAGGTCGGGGAGGAAGCCGACAATCCCCTTCACGAACCACGTTCGATAGCAAGGCCGACTCCCCACACTTAAGTAAATACTATTAAATATCTTCAAACTCACTGATGAAGTATGGAGGTTGTTCGGAACATCCAAGTCAAACTCGACGTTTCCAACGAGGACTACGAAGTCCTCGATGAGACGTTCAAGTAGTTCCGACACGCGGCCCAACATGTCGCTGACCACGGATGGGACGACAACCCCTACAACATCACGGACACCAAGAACACGCTCCACAAAGAAACGTACTCTGACGTTCGTGAGAAACTCTCCTTATAATCCAGTCTTGTTCAATCCGCGAGGAATCTCGCGGCGACCGCACTCGGGAACTGCAAAGACCGCAAATTCGACGGAAACAAAGCCAGCAAACCCACGTTCCGTGGAAGTGTCGTAGTGTACAACGGTCGCACGATAACGTACAACGACGACCACGTATCCCTCGCCACCATAGACAAGCGTGTGACCGCCGAATACGTCACACCGGTCAACAAGGACGGCACGCCGTTCGCGAAGTACAGGACAGATGAGTGGGAGAAACGCGAAGCAACGCTCCACAAGCGCGATGGCACGTACTACCTCCACGTCGCCGTGAAGAAAGAAGCCGAACCTGATTCTTGCGACGAAGAATCCGAGAACGGAGTGGTTCTCGGTGTTGACTTGAACGTGGATGGATGCGTCGCTGTCACCAGCACGGGAGCGTTCCTCGGCAACGCAGACTACCTCAATCACCGCCGCGACGAATACGAACGTCGGCGCGGGAACCTGCAACAGACAGGGACTCGTTCCGCACATCTCACCATCAAGAGCATCGGGTCACGGTTCGCCCGGTGGAGTGCGGACTACCTCCACCGAGTCTCCAAAGCGATTGTACAGGAGGCTGTGGAGAACGATTGCACGGCTATCGCGTTCGAGAACCTGAAACACATCCGAAAGCGCATCTCGAACGCTTCAAAGTTCCAGCAATGGGCGTTCCGTGAACTGCAACGCCACGTCGAATACAAAGCCGAGGAATACGGCATTGACGTGGACGACGTTGCACCTGCGTACACGAGTCAACGATGCAGTCACGGTGAGTGTGGGTTTACACACGAGGACAATCGTGATGGTGACGAGTTCGAGTGCCTGAAGTGCGGGAAAGAATTGCATAGCGATTATAACGCCGCTCGGAATATCGGGTGGCGTCTTATCCAGCACTGGCTCAAGTCTGGTGCTAGACGAGCCACGAGTCAGCTGGCTCTGAAGTCAGGGACAGTGAACGCGAACGGTCGATTTAGACCTACCGCTTTGCGCGGTTAGAGCGGGAGTCCACTGACAAGCCTCGGGGCTTGACCCCGAGGCAGTTGACTTGGAGACGTGTTTTGAGCGGAAAAGAGAAGAGGGAGAGAGGACACACACCCCTCGTCCAGAGTGTAACGGTGGAAGGGGTGGGGTGATGGTGGGCGGGGCAGGTGGAAGTCAGGAGTGGGATGGACGTAAACGAAGACGAAACGGTTCAGAGCGGTTCATAGAAGGAGGATATCGAGCGATCGTAACAAAGGCGTTGTCAGATTGTCAGTTCGAACGGTAGCCCGAATTACTTGTTGGTGTGGTAATGTAAAGAGGGATAAGATGACAATATAGGAATAGTATGAGACGGTTACAAAGTTATCGTACGATTCCGTAAGATTTTATCCTACTCGCAATGCAGAATTAAACCAGTATGTATAATACAATAGAACGCGAAAAGTCTATTAAGTTAAATTCTATTTAATAAAAGACGAATAACTATTCGTCTTCGACCTCGCTCCAGTCGAAGCGACGCATCCGATGTCGGTTTCTAAAATCACGTTGTTATGCTATCGTATCCCACCTCCGATCGTTTTTGTCTCTCTTTTTCTCACTTCCTTTCCCATCACTAGTTCCTCTCCCCGTCTCCAATTACTGTCCCCTATCCCGATTCCCTGTTACCCTTCCTGTACTCTCCGTGCTTCCTCCCCCGCCCACCCTCCACCCACCCCCACCCTTTCCCCGTTACACTCTGGACGAGGGGTGTGTGTGCACACAAGTATATAAAATATCTTTCATTTGGTTGCTCATCTCGATTTTACAGGTCCGCTCGAAGTTCGATGAAGAGGCGTTCCTCGCGGTCCGCGAGCGTCGTCGCCTGCTCGCTCGCCACCTGGAACAGTCGCCGCTGCTCCGCTCCGTCCGTCTCACTCGCCCGTTTGAGCGTGTTTCCGAGTTCGGTCCACTCGTCCGCGACGGCGTGGAACCGCTCGGAAACCTCGCCGTCGAGTCCCAGGTCCGTCCCGACCTGGTCGAGAAAGTCGGCGTACAACCGGCGGAACGCACCGCCGCCGGTGCCCCGCCGTTCGATGTTCTGATAGGCGAAGCGGGCACACCAACTCGCGTCGTCCAATTCGGTCCACGTCGGAAGGTCTTCGGCGAACCGCCGAATTCCGTCGACGCCCTGCGATTGCCACCCGCCTTCCTCCGACGAGAGCATGAACTCCGCCGTCCGACGAACCGCTTTCCGTGCAGCCATCGTGCGGCCGCTCTCGATCGTCGGGTCGGTGACGACGAGCCATCGGTTGTCGAGCGGGCCGAACCCGTAATCCGAATCCCACGCGTCTCGGAGGTGGGAACGGGGCAGTCGCTGTATCGTGTCGAACTCGCTGTCGGAGAGGAGCACGTCGTCGCCGTCGACTCCGACACAGAGGAGGATGTGGGGACCGAAGTGAGTGTCCGTTCCGAAGTAATCGAGGTAGTAGAGGTCCACGAACAACATCGCCGGAACGTCGTCCGCGAGTGCGCTCTCGACGGAACGCCACGCCGTCCCCCACGATTCCCCGCTCGATTCCTCGTAGTCGATGCCGAGCGTCTCGAAGAACCCTGTCTCCAACTGCCCGTTGCGACCCATAATGAGGCGGCTCGCCGGGCCACGCTCGTAATATCCGAACCCAAGTCCTGCACCAAGTCCGAAACAGTGCGATTCGTCGAAGCCCCAGTCGTAGTAGTCCGATAGGTTTCGAAGCGACGAGGAACCACAGTGTGCCCCCGGAGTGTGGGCATACTCGGAGAGTTGCATGTCTAGTCGATAAACTCGCCGAATTAAATAGTGAACGTCTTCATCTTTCGAATTGGCGATCTCGAGCTATCCCTCAACGCCCGGCTGATGTATTCTTGCATTGTCACTTTCTCATGCGAAACCGGTACTGTCTCACTGAATTTACAAAATTTACCAACTCAGCAAATAGATTTTATCCTATGTCAAATCTGTAACTACTTCTAGAAGGGTATAGAATTAAGTGTCATAGTCTACAATCGACAATGCGATGCAAAATAATAAGGGCAGGAACGGTGTGGTATCTGATATTACTCGGCGTTCGTTTTTACGTTTCACGGGTGCCGCAGTTACTACTTCCGCTTTTCTCGCAGCACAGGGAAAGAGCAACGCTGCGATTCGGACCAAATTTACCATCCGCGAAGATACGCCGGACGAAACTGATGTTTACGTAACCGATACGCAGAAATCGGGGCCGACAGCGGTCGTGGTGGGCGGCATACAAGGCAACGAACCTGCCGGTTACAAAGCAGCCCGTGATATCAAAACGTGGTCGATAGACCAGGGAACCCTCGTCACGATTCCACAGGCGAATCCGGTTGCGAATCGACGCGGCACCTACTTCAACGATAAGGGAAACCTCAACAGGAAATTCCCACCGGGGAAGACACCCACAACACCGCTTGCACGGGCAATCTGGGGCGTTATCGCATCGTACGATCCCGATGTCGTGATCAATCTCCACAGTTCAAGGGGTATTTATCAAGAAGACGTTGGTCCGAATGGCGTTGGACAGGCCATCTATCCCACGACCGCTTCGGGTGCTGCTCAAGACGCAGCCAACACGAAAGGGTATATGAACCTGTACCACCTTGACGATTCGCTTCCCGACTACTATCGATTTAAGCGCGGCAACCTGATCGGTGGAACACGTCCGCTGCTCATTCACAAGGTTGATGCTGATCTCGGTGAACCGGGCTTTATCGTCGAGTCGACCCGATACGGAACGGATCTACAAACGCGTACGCGTTGGGAACTCAACATCGTTCGACACCTACTCGGACGACAAGGAATCCACCGAACGTACGAAAATTGAAATCGGAATGATGTCGGTTGCATGGCTATTCAACCGTCCGTGTCATTCGAAACCGTCACTTCACACGCTATCGTTCCGTCTTCGCCCCTTGAATCGGTCACTTGTCTCCCCGAGATTTAATTTGCACTTCGACGCCGTTCGGTCGGTAGGCGTTCGCCGCGTAGCCGCCCTCGTTCCACGGATAGGTGTCCTCCGGAATCTCCGCCCAATCGTCGAGGACTTTGATGCTGGATGGTTGTGTCCGTCCCTTCTCGTCGGTTGCACGCGAGAGCAGCGTGACCGTGCTTTCTGTCTCGGACTTTGGCTTCCACGTATGGGTGAACAAGCGCCATGCGCCGCTGTAGTTCGGGCCGTACAAGTCGGCGTCGTGCCACGACTCGCCGTCATCCGTCGATATTTCGACCCGAGTGACCTTGTCGTCGCCCGCCCACGCCACGCCTCGAATCTCGACCCGTCCGTTCGCGTCGGGCGTCACCGGGTGTCCCCCGTCCGGTTTCCCGATGAGCGACATGACGTTCTCGTCGAAGGTGTACGGATATTCCACGTCGCCGACGAGTTGGTCCCACGTGTCCGCCGTCGGGACCGTCTCCTCGATGTCGGGTTCGGCGTCGGCCGGATGGATGCGGTAGGCACCGTGTTGCCAGTAGGTGTAGGTTCGTCCATCCTCCTCGTCGGCGAACGTCGCATCGGTGACCATCGTGTCCGTTATCCGAAGCTCTTCGACCCACTTGACGCTGTTCGTCCCGTACCACCCGGGGACGACGAGTCGGACGGGATAGCCGTGTTCGACTGGAAGGGTCCGTCCGTTCATCTCGTCGGCGAGGATGCAATCGTCGAGCGCCTTCGCCAGCGGAATCGATTTGACGTACACGTCGTCGTCCGCAGGGACGTCCCCGCCGACGGCGGTGAGCCAGCGCTCCGAATCGTCGTTCACGTCCACCCCGCAGTCTTCGAGCACCGCCCGAACCGGCGTTCCGCTCCACATTGCGTTCCCAACGGCTTCCCATCCCCACTGAACGCTTCCTGTTTCCGGGTCGTGTTGTCCGCGGTTGTTGCCGGCACATTCCATCGTGTGTGCAACGGCGACCGTCGGATACTCCTCCCGGAGCGCCTTCATTGAAAGGGATTTTTCGTCATCGACATTTGTCACCCGAAGTTGCCACGACTCCGCATCGGCGTCCGGCATGTCGTTTCGGTGGCAGACGAAGTGCTCTTCTATCGGTGTCAACCAATTCGCAAACGTCTGCCGATTCGCCGCACCGACGACCGTGTATCGGTCCTCTTCGTCACGTGCTTCCCGTGTCCCCGATTTTCGTTCGAGAATTTCCTCGATTTCTCCGCGGCGTGAATTACCCCGTCCTCCATCGCTCATGTATGGTATCCTCAATCACTTATGCCAAAATCGTTCCGGCGTGATATACAGACGGTTTTTTCGCGACGCTCGGTCATCATCGTTCCAGCAAACGGCTTCTGGAACTCTCGTGGGCTATCGGCTGTGCACTTGACTCTTTTCTCCACTGATCAGGCCATTCATATATATTATATTATTTTAGTGCTTGAGATAATCCACCCAACCAATTGGCTGATGATGCCTGTTCGATATTACGTCTCCCATTAGTAACGGATGTTTGCACATAACTAATTGCTTTTATCTATTGTTTTGCTACGATGTCAGATAATGAGTCAAGAGGCGAACTTAGATTCGATCGAACACGGCGTTCGTTCCTTCGTCATGCCGGAGTAGCGGCTACCACTTCAGCATTTCTCGCTATGCAAGGAACGAGTCAAGCTGCCATTCGGACCAAATATACTATCCGCACTGACACGCCGGACGAAACCGATGTCTACGTAACCGACACGCAAAAATCGGGACCGACGGCAGTCGTAGTTGGTGGAATACAGGGGAACGAACCTGCTGGTTACGAAGCAGCGGAAGATATCAAAACGTGGTCGATAGATCAAGGTACACTCATTACGATTCCGAAGGCAAATCAGGTCGCAATTCGTCGCGACACCTACCATAATGATAACGGAAACCTCAATCGAAAATTCCCGCCAGGAGAGACGCCTACGACACCACTTGCACGGGCGATTTGGGGTGTTCTTACATCATATGATCCGGATGTCGTGATCAACCTCCACAGCTCTAAAGGTATTTATCGGGAAGATGTCGGCCCGGATGGTGTTGGACAGGCTATCTATCCCACGACTGCTTCCGGCGCTGGTCTAGATGCGGTGAACACAAAACAGTATATGAACCAATACCACCTCGACGAGTCGCTTCCTGACTACTATCGGTTCAAACGAGGTAACCTGATCGATGGGGACCGTCCGTTACTCATCCATAAGGTCGATGCCGACCTCAACCAGCCAGGGTTCATTGTCGAGACGACTCGATACGGAACAAGCCTTCAAACGCGTACGCGTTGGGAACTCAATATTGTCCGGCACCTGTTAGGAAGAAATGGGATCCACCGAACATACGAAAATTGATATTAAGTAGATTGAACTCCGAAGTAGATGGTCCCTGAACGGGTTCTTGCCACTATTCTACAGAAAACACAATGAGAGTGCCTCAGGGTCTGATCACGAGGGTAAATCGCGTACCTTGCTTCAGACTTGTTCCGTGCGGTTGATGTATCATTCCATAGTCTGACTGCTCATCTCTCCGGTCATCCCCACATAGAACGACCGTTCGCTAAAGCCACTGCCCTAGAACACTTTCGCCAACAACGGCTCGTGCAGTTCCCATATCTCTTGGGCGCTGTCGCTCTTAATCATCCGAACGATTTCGCTAAGCGTGTTTCAGGTGTTCTACAGGAACAGGTGTACGTGGTCGGGAGCAATGTGCAACGAGAAAATGTCGTATCCGTACCGTTCGACCACAACTAGGAGAACCAATGCCAGAAAGTAGCGCGATCAAAGCGCCGTATCCGGTGGAAGGTACTCGACTTTCAGCACAAGCTTTCGACGTGGCTGGTCAAAGCGTACGACGTAGTCGCGGTCGAATACTTTGATGTGAAGCCGACGTCCTGTCCTGCCCCTGTAACGAACACTGTTTTGTCTTCAAGCTGCATACGTGCCTCTTGGTAGCTAAAAACTTGCTTTTTCGTACGAATGGAAAAGATTCGGCGTCGAAACGGCTATAGTTGGAGGAGTTCGACCGCGTTTCCGTCCGGGTCCCGGAGGAAGCAAATCCGCGTTCCACTGCCGGTCATTTGCGGTTCGCTGATGGTTTCCACGTCGTCCGGTAGGTCCGCGTAAAATCCTTCGATGTCGTTGGTCTCCAACCCGAGGTGTATCGCACCGGTTTCGTACACGTCCTGGTCGTGTGTGTCACTTGCTTCGGTCTTTTCTCTTTCCTTACTCTCGTATTCGATGAGTTCGACTCGGGCCGTCTCGCCGCCGAGCTGAGCGAAGTGACCCGTTATCGCTCCGCTCCCAATGGCCGTCGAGAGTGCGTCGTCAGAGAGCGTGTACTGGTCAAGCAGTTCCAATCCGAGGACGTCTCGATAGAATTCGATCGCGCGGTCGAGGTCGGTGACGGAGATTCCGTGGTGGTGTACGGTCTGTTGTGCCATGGGTCCCCCTTCTCGTCCTCCTTCAAAGGTCTTGGTCTCCCGGCGACCGTCCATCCCGGCTTTCGAGGTGGAACTTCTGCACTTTTCCCGTCGTCGTCCGCGGCAGTTCGTCCACGAACGCGACTTCACGGGGGTGTTTGTACGCCGCGAGTCGTTCGAGACAGTACTCCTGAATCCCGTCCACGGTCACGTCCGCGTCCGGCGTGAGGACGACGAACGCTTTGACCGTCTCGTTGCGGCGCTCGTCCGGGATGCCGACGACGGCGGCGTCCGCGACGGCCGGATGTTCGAAGAGGAGTTCTTCGACTTCGCGCGGGTAGACGTTGTAGCCCGCCGTGTTGATCATGTGTTTCTTGCGGTCCACGACGTAGAAAAAGCCGTCCTCGTCGGCGTACCCCACGTCGCCCGTGTGGAACCAGCGCTTTCCGTCCGCCTCGGTGAACGCGGCGGCGTTCGCCTCGGGGCGCTCGTAGTACCCCTTCATCACGTTCGGTCCCGCGACGACGAGTTCGCCGGTTATCTCGTCAAGGTCCACGCTGCCCTCCTCTACGGGGCCGCGTTCTACCGGGGGACGTTCGACGAACTCGTCGTCAACGATTCGGGCGGAGACGCCGTCGAGCGTCGTGCCGATGCTGCCGGGTCGCCGGTTTCCGACGTGGTTCGCGTGCGTGACCGGACTCGTCTCGGTCAGGCCGTAGCCCTCACACAGATCGACGTCGAACCGGCCCTCGAACGAGCGGCGAACCTCCTCGGGGAGGCCGCTTCCGCCGGAGTTCGCGAACCGCACCGACGACAGGTCGAACTCGACGTCGTCGGGCAGATTCGCGAGATCATTGTACATCGCGGGGACGGCGTGTATCAGCGTGAGGTCCGCGGACTCGACCAGCGACGCGGCCGCCGTCGCGTCCCACGTCGGGAGCGGGTAATAACTCCCGCCGTCGAACAGGGTGGCGTTCATCGTCACCGTCATCCCGTAGATGTGGAACAGCGGGAGGACGCCGAGATGACGGTCGTCCGGCTGAATCCCGTCCGGGATGGGGTTCGTCGCGGCGTCCGCGTCCCACGCGAGGTTGTGATGGGTGAGG
The DNA here is from genome assembly GCF_043952005.1 of Haladaptatus sp. CMAA 1909. Lineage (NCBI taxonomy): Archaea > Methanobacteriati > Methanobacteriota > Halobacteria > Halobacteriales > Haladaptataceae > Haladaptatus > Haladaptatus sp. CMAA 1909. The sequence continues at coordinate 179,066 of NZ_JBIOAV010000003.1, forward strand.
AGAACCCCCTTCGGGGTTCCGGTCGTTCCCGAGGTGTACGGTTGGACGGCGATGTCCTCGCCCGATCTGTCGGCAATCGGACGCGTCTCGTCGACGAGAAACGCCTCGAAACGACTGTCGGCGTCCCCCTTCCTCTTACTCTCACTCTCTGCCTCACCCTCATCCTCCCCGACGGTGACGACGACGTCCACGTTGGTCTCCTCCCGAACCGCATCGACGTGCTGGACGAGGCCGGGGAGCGTGACGACCGCTTTCGCGCCGCTGTCCCCGAGGAGGTGGCGCAGTTCCCGTCGTTTATACTGTGGGTTCATCGGGACGACGACGCCGCCCGCCCTGAGCGTCCCGTGAAACGCCGTCACGAACTGCGGGAGGTTCGGCAGGTAGACCGCGACTCGGTCGTCGACGCCGATGCCGTGCTCTGCGAGTCCGGCCGCAAACTGCCCTGCTCGCGTCCAGAACGTTTCGTAGGAGGTCTCCTGCCCGTCGTAGACGAGTGCCGGTGCGTCGCCGCGTTCGGCCGCCGCGTTCGCCACGTGGTGAACGAGATTCATGCGTCGTCCCTGCCATTCGACCACACCGTCAAAAGCGTTTATCGATGGTGTCCAATAACCGAAACAATACTACTATTGGAAACATAAACCCGAAAAACGGTTATCTCTGTCAATACCTCCTATCCGTGTCTTACGGCTCCCAGTTGTGCAGCGCGTCCACGAAGATGTCGTGGACGTCCTCCTCGACGACCGGTCTGGGGTTGCAGCGAAGCAACCGCGCCTGCGTTTCCACAGTCTGTTTCGCCAGCCAATCGACGTCGTCCTCCGTGATGCCCGCGAGTTCGTTGAGGCCGCTCGGCAGGACGTTCAGGTCGCGCTGAAGTTGAACGTACTCTCCTTTCAAGGCATCTGCGGCCTCTCGGGGACTCATCCCCGTCGTATCGACGCCGAACCGACGGGCGAGCGAGGCGAAGCGTTTCGGGTCGCTCGCGGAGTTGTAGTCGATGGTGCTCGCCGGGGTCAACACTGCGATGGTTTCGCCGTGGTAGGTGTGATACTTGTTTCCGACGGGATAGGCCATCGCGTGACAGAGGCTCGCTCCTGCGGTCAATCCGGCAACCGCACCGAACAGCGCGCCCTGTAACATGTTCTCGCGCGCCTCCAAATCGTCCCCGTTGTGAACCGCCTTGCGGACATTGTTCGACAGCAGGTCGATTGCCTTCTCGGAAAACATCTCGGTGAGCGGCGTCCGTCCGGCGTACACGGGACGCTCGGCGGGGTCGGTCGGCCGCAGAAGCGAATCGTACTCGTGTGTCGTGTAACCCTCCATGGCGTGCCCGAGGGCGTCCATCGCCGTCTTCGCGGTCAAATCCGGCGGGAGCGTGGTCGTGAGCGTCGGGTCCAGTACGGCGGCGTCGGCGCGGATGTGGTTGCTGGAGATTCCCTCCTTGATCTCCTTTTCCTCCACCGAGAGGATGGAGACGGGCGAAATCTCCGCCCCGGTTCCGGCCGTCGTCGGCATCAACACGAGCGGCGGGCCGGACTCCGTCAGGGGTTCTCCTTCGCCGGTCGGTTCGGCGATGTAATCGAGCGGCCCGCCGCCGTTGGCGATGACCGCGCGCGTCGTCTTCGCGGTGTCCATGCAACTCCCTCCGCCGAGGCCGACGTAGAAGTCGTATCCCGCTTCGCCCTTTTCGTCGCGGACGAAATCGAGACAGTTCTCGATGGCCGCGATGGACGGTTCGCGCTCCGATTCGTCGTAGACATCGACGGCGAATCCGGCGTCTTCGAGGTGCGTTTGGACGCGTTCGACGTGGCCGATGTCCACGAGGTTCCCGTCGGTGATGACGAGACCATGGGCGTCCTCGTCCACTCCCAAATCGTGCAACTGGAACGCCAGTTCGTCCGTCGCGTCCCGACCGAACCGAATCTGTGGCATCTGGATGTGCCAGACGGTTTCCGGAGAGAGTTCGTGGGACGGCGCGGAGACGGAGCGTTCGTAGCTCATCTCAGGGCCATCCTCCCTGAACCTCCTCGAACTGGTCCGGGTCGTGGCCGTACACGACCTCGGCGTCGTGTTTGCGCTCTATCTCCTTCAGTTTCTGGAGGCTGTCGAACCAATGACGGTGGCTCCAGAGGAGCCCGGCACCGAGCGGAACCTCGTCGTCGTAGTTCTCGGTTTGATAGATTTCGTCGCCCGCGAACGCGACCGTTCCGGCATCGTCGAGGTGAACGACCGTTCCCGTCAGACCGGGTGTATGACCGGGGAGGTGGACGAACTCGACGTCCTCGAAGTGGGTCTCCCTGTCTCGATGCATCACCCGCCAGTTGAGGTCGTGGTCGAAGTCACCCAGGACGTACGCCGCGCTTCCCTCGTCCGTTTTCGTGCTGTAGTAGGCGAACTTCAACTCCTCTTCGTGGACGAACACCGGCGTGTCGGTTCCGTCGAAGTGGTGCAGGCCGCCTGCATGGTCGAGATGCAAGTGGGTCTGGAACACGTAGTCGATGTCGTCGAGGTCGTACCCCGCATCCCCGAGGTCGTCCCGAAGGTCGTGTTCGCCCACGTCGTGCGGATAGAACGCCTGTTTCAACCCCTCCGGCCAGTGACCGTCGAGTGCCTCCTCGTGGTTGCCCGTATCCCAGAGAATCGTTCCCTCCGGGTGGTCGATGACGAGGTTGAACACCGGTATCTCGATGTAGTCGGTGTCCGGGTTGGGTTCGTCGTGGCTTCCGAGCGTGTTTCCCTCGATGAGGTAGTTGAGGTCACACTCCAGTCCGCCCCGGTCGATGACGTCGATGGTTGCATTAACCATGGCTAATAATCATTGTCTTATGAAAAGAGCGTATCTTACCGTCGAACACATGTCCGACAACGAATATATAATATCCTGAGGGGATGCTGTAGAACAATTGTCTGATAGTGTGTGAATGTTGAACTATGGGGTGTGTTGTCGGGCAATTCGTGCCGGTTCGAGAGCAATCGCTGGCATAATATCTCCCCTCTCGAAATAGCGGATACACCGATGCTTTCGGACCAACTCTTCTCCATCGCGAACGCCATCGGTCTGGTCGCCTTCGCTCTCGTCGGCGCGAGCAAGGCGATTCGCGAAGGGTTCGACCCGTTCGGGGTCACGGTTGTCGGCCTCGTCACCGCTTTCGGCGGTGGTACGACCCGCGACGTGTTGGTCAACCGCGTTCCGCTCTCGCTGCAAACCCTCTCGAACATCGGATTCGGCGTGGTTGGCGTCTCCATCGCCATCGTCCTCTCCCTCCTGTATCGCGAACCTGACCAACATCCGATTTCGCTGGCCGCCGACGCCGTCGGACTCGCCGCCTTCACGACCGCGGGTGCCATCGTCGCATCCGGGGTCGGCGTCTCCCCGTTCGGCGTCGTCGCGGTGGCGACTATAAACGCCGTCGGCGGGGGGGCGATGGCAGACATCCTCCTCGACCGCTCGCCGTTCGTGTTGGTTCGGGACTTCTACGCGAGTTGTGCCGTCCTCGGCGGCTTTGCATACTGGTGTCTGTTGGCCCTCGGGGGGGATGCCAACGTCGCGGCCGGCGGCTGTGCAGGAATCACGCTCCTGACGAGGGTCGTGGCCGTTCGGTTCGGTTGGCGGCTTCCGACGGTTCGAACGAACCCTCACTGAGTGGTACGGGATTCGCTTTCGTGCTCGGTAATATTGCGTAGCTCTCAGACATCTCCCCGATTCTCGTTTCCGGTAAACTACTCTACATGTAGGAAAATTCTATGCTTCTTTCCCGTTTCGATTCCGTATGGACGATTCCGACCTCGACGAGCGACCCGACCGAATCGAGCGACGACAGATGCTCATTCTCGCCCTGCTCGTCGTTCCGTATTTCGTTGACATCGCCACACTCAGCAACGTTTGGGTCACCGGTGTTCTCGTGACCGCGGTCGGTTTCGTCGTCTTCGTGATGGTCGTCATCGTCCGCAGACGCAACCGAAGTACGACGAACGGGTAGACTGGAGTTCCCGTCCGATACGGACACTGCCAATGGGGTCGGTGCATTCTAGTTTCTGTCTAACAACTCGTCGTGTCTCTTGGGCACCTCGGAAAATAGACAATAATTTGACCAGATATCGAACTAGCCAGCTACGTGACCACTGACCATCACACCGGTCGTTCTCGCTGGCAACTAATGTCGCGATCTCGACGTCCGTCGTCTCCCCCGCTTCCGAAGCGAAGGGCCTATTTTCCTTTGAGGGGAGAATCTCGCCGTTTACGGCGGGAATGAATCGACACTATTCAACGCAATCCACCGATGACACTCAGACTGGATATACAACGCCAATCCGTACCATTAAGTTACTTGTTCGAATAGGCTATGTATGGTGATTCAGGTCACTCGCACCTACGTTGGTTCCATCCAGAACCACCAACAGGTCCAGAGTGGCTTGGACTCGCTCGGCGACTCCGCCTCGAAAATCTGGAACGTCGCACGATGGACAGCAGACCGCGTATGGGATGGAATCGGTGAAATTCCAGACGAAGGCCCCCTGAAATCGTATATGAAGAACCAGTCGTGCTGGAAAGACTTGAACGCACAATCCAGTCAGAAAGTCATCGAAGAACTTTCCGACGCATTCCAGTCATGGTTCGACCTGCGCCACAAGTACGACGAGGCGAATCCGCCCGGCTACCGCAAACACGGTGACACTCGACCACGTTCGACGGTCACGTTCAAAGAAGACGGGTTCAAACACGACTCCGACAACAACCGCGTCCGACTCTCGAAAGGCTCCAACCTCAAAGAATACTGGTCGGACTTCCTGCTCTGCGAGTACGAAACTCGCCCCGACGTTGACCTCTCAGAAGTCAACACAGTGCAGAACGTTCGAGCCGTCTGGAACGGTGACAAATGGGAACTGCACTTCGTCTGCAAAGTCGAACTCGAAACCACCAACTCGGCAGGTGACGAAGTTGCTGGAATCGACCTTGGCATCAAGAACATTGCCACGGTCGCCTTCCCCAACGAATACGTTTTGTACCCCGGTAACTCCATTAAACAGGACAAGCATTATCTCACCAATGCTGAATACGACACGGAAGGAGAGAACGGCCCGTCCGAGAAGTCGATGTGGGCACGCTCGCGGTGAGTTGGCCCGAAAACGTGCGAGAGTCCGACTGGGGCAAGACTGGCAACAAGAAACTCCATACGTGGGCGTTCGACCGCGTATACCAGTACCTCGAATACAAAGGCGAAGAACGTGGTGTCGAGGTGCTGAAGAAAAACGAGTGGGACACCTCGAAGACGTGTTCACGGTGTGATGACGACACGAAGTCCAACCGGAAGCACCGTGGTTTGTACGTCTGCTCGTCGTGTGGGTTAGTCGGGAACGCGGATTGTAACGGAGCGGAGAATATGCGCCAGAAGATAACTCCGAGTCCTCACGGTGAGGATAGGAGTAACGGCTGTGTGGCACAGCCCTCGACACACGTGTTCGATACCCGGAGTGGGTTGTTCGCCCCGCGAGAACAGGTCGTGTCGTAGACCGGCAAATATCCCACTGCGGGACGGGAAGCCTCGCCGTTTATGCCGAGGAGGATGTCACATCGACCGTGTTCGATACCTACGACAGCACCCCACGGCCGCTGACTGTCATGTGAACCACGGACCCCGAGACGCACCACCATTGACCCACGAAATCATGACTCCCGAACCGAATCCCTCCACGAGGACGGCGGTCGATGACCTGTCGCAGGCGTGGAACCTACGTGATTCGACGCTTCTCCGCTCGGACGGGGAACCGATGCAGACCTCCCGATTCGACCGGAACATCTCGCCCGACCGTTTGCAGGAGGCGCTCGACCGCGGGGCGAAGACCGTCCGCGAGAGCGCTCCGAACCGAGACGGGTACGCCGTCCCGTTGCACGAGAACGGAAACCCGACGACGACGAACGAGTACGTCCTCTGGCGACCGGACTCGGCGCAGGTGGGGTGGTACGACACGAGTTTCGGCATCGACGGGACCGTTCGGTTCGTCTCGGTCGAGACGGCCTCGGAGACGACGCTGAGCGACCGTCTCAGGTTTTGGCATCCGGAACTGACTCCCGTGTCGGAGGACGAACTGAAGGCGTTCGAACTCCCGAAATCGGAAGTGAGACCTCAGTCCGACCTCTCCGCGGACGAGCGGCGTGCGTTTTTCGACGAACTCCGCCAGTTCGTCGAATCGGAACGGGAAACCGAACAGCGGGCCAACCGCGAACGATACCGAAAGGAGGGGTTGGCAACGCTCGCAGCGCGGGGAGTCGCGTCCGGGCCGTTCGTCTCGCTCGGAGCGAACGACCGACCCGTAGAACCGACGTACTCGTTTCAGATTTCACCGGAGGACGACGACGGGGACGTCGACCTCTTTCGGGACGAAGAAATGTACCCCGAGAGCGTCTTTCTCGTCGACACGATGGGCGAATCGGACGACTTCCCCATCGCCGTCGAAATCGTCTCCGTCGACGGGCCGACGCTGACGCTCAAACCGGACGCCAGTTGCGAACGCTCCGGCGTCGAGGAACTCCTCACGGCCAACCGAAGCGAGTTCTGGCTGACGCATCTCCTCAATCCCGTCCCGTTCGAGCGGCGGACGGAGGCGATTCGAAAAATCGAGTCGACCCCGAAAAAGCGGGACCTGATAGTCGGAAACCGACCCGTCCGATTCGAGGCCGACGGGCTTTCGGTCCCCAGCGCCGACATGGAGTTGAACGAATATCAGAGACAGGCCCTGAAGTGGGCCGACGACGCGAAAGACATTCTCTGTATCCACGGTCCACCCGGAACGGGAAAGACCCGGACGTTGACGGCGTACGTGCTGTATGCGGTCCAACACGGCGATTCGGTGTTGGTGACGGCACACTCCAATCAGGCCGTCGACAACCTCCTCGTCGGGGACAGCGCGGTGGGGGACCCGGAACCCGACACGCTCCACGCCGCGGTCTGTCGGGCGAGGGAGTCCGATGAGGGCGGCGACGGGAACGTCTCCGGGGACGGACTCAGTATCGCCCGCGTCGGTCGCAACTCGAAGAACGACGTGGTTCGACGGAACTACACGAATGCCCCCGTCGCCGAAGCGGACATCGTGGCCGCGACGACGAGCGGTACCGCCCAGTTCGACATGAACCGGTTCGACGTCGCCGTCGTCGACGAGGCGACACAGGCGAGTCGCCCCGCGACGGCCATCGTACTCGACTGTGCGCGAAAGCTCGTTCTTTCGGGCGACCACAAGCAACTACCTCCGTACTGTGCCGACGAATCGATGAAGGACGAACGGCTACACGTCTCACTGTTCGAGTACCTCCTCGACCGTTACGGGACTGACGTCTCGGTTCTCCTCCGGCGGCAGTACCGGATGCACTCGGCCATCGCCGAGTTCCCCAACGCCGCGTTTTACGACGGGAACTTGGAAACGGCGGCGCGAAACCGCGAGTGGAGAATCGACGACCTCGAATCGCTCGTCGCCATCGACGTCGCCGGCGACGAGCGACGAGAATCCGTCGGCAACTCCGTTTATAACCCTGCCGAAGCACAAGCAGTCGTCGCGGAGGTGACGAAACTCGTGGACGCGGGCGTCGCCCCGAAGGACATCGGCGTCATCTCGATGTACCGTGGACAGGTCGGCGAAATCCGCTCACGACTCCGTCGGACCGACGAGGACGCGGGCCGTGTCACCGTCGATACGGTCGATTCGTTTCAGGGAGGTGAACGCGAAGCGGTCGTCGTCTCGTTCGTTCGGAGCAACGACGCCGGAAACGCCGGGTTCCTCGAACTCCCTAATGAGGGGCCGCGCCGCCTGAACGTCGCGCTCACCCGCGCGAGAAAGCGCCTCGTGTTGGTCGGCGACTGGGAGACCCTCGCGTCCGTCTCGCCGAACAGTAGGCCGGAAAACAGTTGTGCACACCTGTATGCCGAACTGGCCACGAAACTTGAACGAGAGGGCCGTTTCGTGAACTGAATCGGATACTCTTCGGTCCCCGTTCGAGCCAATCCTCCGACGGTGCCCGCCCGCCGGACGACGGTCATTTCTCGATCGTGGGGCGATGTTCGCCGTCGACGGTGGCTTCTTCACGACCGCTCAGTCCGATGGCTCACACTCACAGCCGCCGTTTTCGAGGAGGTTCTCCACTGTGTACGACTGCCCGCACGTATCACAGAGGACGCGGATATCCACGAAGACGTCGAAATCCCCGAGCGTGAGGCGGTCCGTATTGACGAGGTTCGTCAGCGTCGTTTCCGTGACCGCACCGATCTTCGTTCGCAACCGCTGTATCGTTTCGCCGCTCTTTTTCACTTGATCCGTTTCGGTTTCGCCCGACTCGTACTTGACGCCGCGGTGTTTCGTCAGGTAGGTGTGTATCGCCTGATGCGTAACGAAGTCCTTCTCGATTTCCTCGATGGAAATCCCCTCCCGAGCGAGCGAATTCTTCGTTTCGATGCGTACACCGCGACTCACCGAATCGTCTGTCAACAATCGGTAGGTGTTCTCGACCTCTCCATCTAACGACGCCACTCCGGCCTGTTCCAGCGCTGCGCTTAGCACGGCTCGGTTGAACACGTCAGCAAGATCACGAAGGCTGAACTGGTTTCCGTCTTCTCCCGTCCAATCCGCTTCGAGTCGTTCGCCCATCCCGGTTAATTCGTACTCGTTAATGACCCGCTGAACTTTACTCTGCGTGGCCGAGTTTCTGCTCATACTGTACTGTAGTCCTCCTATGACGTTTGATTGTTTCGGAGAGTGCTAGTATCGTCATCATCGTGTCTTTTCACACCTAATACTGCCATTTCTGACCCGTTACGTGCGTAGTCTCGTAACGTCGTATCGTCGTTGCTTCTCCCATTTTTCAGACGCTCATTCGACTCTCGAGCCTGACTTTCCCTCCACGTTCGAATCGAAAGAACACGAATTCCAATTGTCAAAGCACCCGAAACACGCGAACCGTGTCGCGTTTGCTAGGTTCGCAGACGAGTTGTGCGAGGCCGAGGTCAGAGAAGACCTGTTTCCAGTTGCGGTAGTACAGCGGGAAGTCGTCGTGAACATAGCTCACTTTCTCATCCCCGCGGCCCCGTTGTGGACTGTTCCCCTCGTTTTCCGCGGTTATCACGAGGTCGGACGCGACGCGGCATATCTCCTCGAACACCCACTCGTTGTCGGGATGGATGTGTTGGAGCGTCTCCACCGAGTACACCACGTCGAATGTATTGTCGGGGAATTCGGGGAGGATATCCTCGATTGCGCCGGTTCGGAACGTCCCCGTTGCGGCGAGTTTCGGATGCCGCTCGGCCATTACGTCGAACGACTCGTCGTTGATGTCGATTCCGGTGAGGTTCGTGTATCCGTCGTCGAGGAGGTGGGCGAGGTGGCGACCGGAACTGCAACCGACTTCGAGAATCGCGGCTTTCTCGGGAACGTAATAGTCGAACACGCTAGCGAGGGTGTTGGTGACCTCGTTCGGGCCGATTTTGGCGTAGTACGCGGGCGAAAAATCACCCGTGCGCTCCGCCCAGTCGCGGCGGTTGTCGTCGGGGTCCATAGGTATCGGTCTCGCGGCCGGGAAGTTAAGCCTCACTCCACGTGCCGCGTAATGACGCCGGAGGGTTCGATTCCGGTAAAACCCCCGTGTCAGCCGACCGCATGTTTAGGATGACCTAATAATCGAAGCAACTATTACTATTTAGGGTGGCCTAAAAACATGGCGGAGAGTGACACGCTCTACGAGACACCGACGCGACACGACTACGTCAAGTATGGCGGGACGGTCGTTGGTGGCGGTGGATTATCCGGTCTCTCGACGGCTACCAGCCGTCACCATTGGTTGGACATCTCGGTTCTGGATTCGGGAGAGTCGACCCTCAGGCGAAACGCCCACTTCGAAAATTTCCGACTGATGTCACTCGACGTACGATGAAGGGAACTACGCGGTATCTGTTGGCCTTGTACATCCTCGCACACCGGGAGGAGCCACCGATTTCACCGGGTGCCGTCGCCGAACTGCTGGATAAATCGCCTGCGTCGATCACCGGGATGTTTCAACGGCTCGACGACGAGGGGCTCATCTCCTACGAACCGTACGAGGGTGCGACACTGACCGAGACGGGACGCGAACGGGCCGTGACGCTTCACGAATCTTACGTAACCGTCTCGTGGTTCTTCAGAGACGTTCTGGATCTCGATGCGCACGAAGAGGAAGCGATGGAACTGGCGGGGTTCTTGAGTCCGACCGTCGCCAAGCGACTCGCGGCGACGCTCCCTTGCGAAACTGAATTCGAATCTCCGTCTCAATCTTCGTCGATCACGGAGGACAAGTTGTAACGCGCTCTACCGCGCAGTTACTATAGCGACATGAAGTTTATTGCCTCTTCGTGACGCTTCTACTGGACCCTTCCTTTCGCCGATTCGGTCGCCATTACAATCTTACTCATGTAATGGTGTCTGCCGGGGACTGCTCGTCGATACTTCTCACCCACGGAAAACGGAGCGTACAGCCGTCAGATGAACTTCGGGTGATCTCCTTCCCGCTCCGCCATGTTGATGTTCACCTCGATGACGTTCGCCGCGTTCGTCACCTTCTCGACTATCATGTCGTGATACTCCGTCTCGTTCATCCGGTTGGTCGGCCCGGACACGCTCACCGAACCGAGGACCCGACCGCTTCTGTCCAGCACCGGCGCGCCGATGGCTTTGAGTCCCTCGATCTCCTCCTCGTCGTTGTACGCGTATCCGCGCTCCCGGATTTCTTCGAGTGCAGACAGCAACTCCTCACGGTCGGTAATCGTGTTCTCCGTCTTGCGAACCAATCCGTAGCGGTCGACGATGGCGTCTACCCTGTCGGACGGAAGCGATGCGAGGATCGACTTTCCGGTCGCCGAGAAGTGCAGGTAATCCGGCTTCTGTAGCTTGGTCGTCTGGTAGTTGCTGCCGACCGCTTTGTCGCCCCGGACTTTGTAGAGGTTCACGCTGAGGCCGTGTTGTTCGGTGGCCAGGTGGGCGTACTCCCCCGTCTCGTCGGCCAAACTCTCTATTTCCGGTTTGCCGATGCTGTACAGTTTGTTCTGGTTGCGAACGTACTCGCCGAGGAGGAGGAACTGCAACGACAGCGAGTACGTGTTTCCCTCTTGGACGACGAACTTGTTCTCCCGCAGCGTCGTGAGGTGATTGTAGACGGCGCTTTTCGACATATCGAGGTGGTCGGCGAGTTCGGTGACGCGCGCGCCGTCGAACTCCTCCAACGCCTGAATCACGTCGAACGCTCGCGTTACCGTTTTCAAGGTACGCGACGAGCCGGTTTCGGTCGGATTTGTCATGACACACGATACCAATCATGGTCGTAAAAGCGTTTGTATATGGTGCAGACGTTTCCGAAATCTAAAACCGATAGCAGTGAGCGCTTCTTAGGACGGTATTTCTGTTTCATACATTGTTGGCTTCTCAAAACCGCCGTAATCGGCCGATTTCGGAAGAATTAGAATCGTCTGGCCGACGATGTGCGTTCAAAATACGTGCAACCGGCTTGTGGACATTTAGTGGATTGACGGGTTGTTTTCTACGGCGTTTCTGTTATATAATCGTAGACGCACGATTTATGGTGTCTCGGGGGTCGTGCGTGTGGTGATGAATCTCGGTCTTGTTCTCCATCGGTGCAACCCACGAACCGAACATGAGATGGACCGTGCCCAGTCGAAGATCGGCGGTTAGCCGGGACATAAACGGTCTGATGGCCGATATCCTGCGTTGGCGCTCGCTCAAATGGGCGGACTGAAAACAGCTGAAACCCCTCCGCCTATCGGTATCCCTGCCGAAACGAGTCCGATTTGTCCGTCTGTGAACGGGCTACTCGTCGGCGCTGGCGAGCCGCGTTACCGCCCCGGCGAGGACGCGCGTCGATTCGGCACAGTCCTCCCACTCGGTCCACTCCAACGGATTGTGGGAAATCCCGTCCCGTGACGGGGCAAAGAGCAAGCCAGCATCGGTGACGTTCGCGACGTGCATCGTGTCGTGGGCGGCACCGGAGTGGAGCGACAGCGTTTCGATGCTCGCGGCCTCCCCGGCGGCTTCCAGCGCGGCGCGACAGCGGTCACTCATCGGTACGGGGTGACGATTCCACGGTCGCTCGAACTCGGTCGTCACGTCGCGTTCGGTTTCGATGCGGTCGAGGCTCCGCTTCGCACGCTCCACGACGTACTCGATTGAGTCCTGCTCGATATCGCGGATATCGAGGCTCATCTCGACCCGTCCCGGAATGACGTTCGGTGCACCCGGTCGCACGTCGAGTTTGCCGACGGTGGCGACGGCCGTGTTCGATTCGGTTTCGACGCGCTCGTTCGCGGCGGATTCGACGTCGAGAACGAACTCGCTCGCACCGGCGAGGGCGTCCGACCGGTCGCGCATCAGCGTCGATCCCGCGTGGTTCGCTTCGCCGGCGATTTCGATAGCACAACGGGAAAGTCCCGTTATCGTCGTCACGATTCCGGCCGGGACCTCTGCGTCTTCGAGACGTTCGCTCTGTTCGATGTGGAGTTCCAGCCACGCGTGCCACTCGTCGGCGGCGACTCGCCCCTCGCCGAGGAAGCCGATGTCGTCGAGGGCGGCTTCCAGCGTCACACCGGAGTCGTCTTCGAGCGCGAGCGCCGTTTCGAGGCTCATCTCCCCGGCAGCGACGGCGGACCCGAGCAACCCACCGTCGAACCGCTGGCCTTCCTCCTCGGTGAAACAGACGACGTCGACCGGGCGGGCCGGTTCGACGCCCGCGTCCTGCATCGCTCGAACCGCCTCTAACGCGGCGTACACGCCGAGTGGCCCGTCGAAGATGCCTCCCTCGGGCACGGAGTCGAGGTGGCTTCCCGCGGCGACTGCGGTCGCGTCGGGGTCGGCGCTTTCGGGCGTCCATCGGCCGACGATGGTCCCCACTCGGTCCACGCGAACGTCGAGACCCGCGTCCCGCAGTCGCTCGCAAAAATATTCTCGTGCGTTCCTGTCTGCCTCCGTTCCGGTTAGGACGGTCCGACCGTGACCGTTTTCGACCGCGACCGACCCGAACGCCGCGTTAGCCTCGATGTCTCGTCGTAGCCGTTGCTCACGTACCTGCATGCGTACCAACCGCAACGTGGCCCACCCGCCTATTTGACTGTTTCCCAACCGTACATCGGATTTACACTTTCGGCTATCCGCGTTTCATTTCACCCATCTAACCATATCGTTGCAGTTTTCATAATCTTTATCACTGGTGGTTGTGTGCGCTATTCTATGCCAAGCGATAGCAATAGCCGCAATATTGAAAAAAATAGCGACACGGGCGGTCACGGACGCGTCGACCGCCGGGCGTTCCTTGCCACGACGGCCGCCAGCGTTCCGGTTGCGCTCGCCGGTTGTCTCGGCGGAGGCGACTCCGGCGACGGCAACGGTGACGGGAGCGGCGATGGAAACGGGGATGGAAAGGCGAAGATGGGCGGAACGCTCCAGTGGGGCGGTGCCGTGCCCGTGCAGGGACTCGATCCGCACCTCGAAAGCGCCGCCGCGACCAACCGCGTGCTCGAAAACATCACCGAACCGCTCATCCGGTTGGCCCCCGACTACTCGCTGAAGCCGCATCTCGCGAAGGACTGGTCGACCTCCGAGGACAACACGAAACTGGAGTTCACGCTCCAGAAAGGCGTGACGTTCCACGACGGCAGCGAGATGACGTCCAAAGACGTTCTCGCGACCTACGAGCGGATCGCGAACGGCGAGTACCTCGCCACCGGCTTCTTCGATTTCGTCGATTCGATGGACAACCCCGACGACCAGACGTTCGTCGTTCAGTTGTCGGAACCGTTCGCGCCGTTCCTCTCGCGGATGTCGACCGGAGAGATGCACATCGTCCCGGAGGAACAGGCGAAACAGAAGAAGATCAACGAACCCATCGGGACGGGGCCGTACCAGTTCGAGAGCCACGAGGTCGAGACGTCGTTCACGATGACGAAGTTCGACGATTACTGGGACGCCAGCGACGAGAACGGTCCCTTCCTCGACAAGATCGTCAAGAGCGAGATAACCGACCCGAACGTGCGGCTTCAGTCGTTCCGCGCCGGCGAGTACGACTTCGTCAACGGCGTCCCGCCGAAGGACGTCGAATCGCTCAAAAACGATTCGTCCGTCCGCTTCGAGAAACAGTTCCCGAAGGCGCTCGTCTACCTCGGCCTGAACTGCAACAAGAAACCGTTCGACAACAAAGACGCCCGCCTCGCGCTCGATTACGCGCTCGACAAGGAGAAGATCAGCGAGGCGGCGCTCTACGGCACCGGAAAAACGACGGCGACGCCCGCCGCACCCGGCAGCAAGTGGGTGAACCCCGACATCAAACCCCGTCCGCGTGACCTCGACAAGGCCAAAGAACACCTAAAGAAGGCGGGAATGCCCGACGGATTCTCGGTTTCGTTCAAGATTCCTCAATCCTACCCGACGCAGGTGCAGGGTGCGAAAGTCATCTCCGACCAAGCGTCCGAGGTCGGTATCAACCTCAATATCCAGAAGATCACGTGGAGTACGTGGCTGTCGGACGTCTACAGCAAGCAGAACTTCGAGGCGACGACCAGTTCGTACCTCGCGCTGACCTACCCCGACGTGTCGTTCTACAAGTTCCTCCACCCGGACGGTGCGTTCTTCTTCACGGGATGGAAGAACGACGAGTACAACCAACTCGTCGAGAAGGCCCGTCACATGTACGACGAGGACAAGCGCGCCGAACTGTACCACAAGGCGACCAAAATCCTCCACGAGGACCGAGCTGGTCACCTCCTGCTCTGGTGGCAGGCGAACCTGTACGCCGGTTCGACGGACTACAAGGGTAAGATAGGTACTCCCGACGGCTCCACGCTTCGATTCCACGACAACTGGCTCGACGGATAATTCGGAGACTCACCATGTCAATGTCTAACTATCTAATGAGGCGGTTGGGGTTCATGGTGTTAACCCTTCTGTTCGTGACACTGATAACGTTCATCGTGACGACCATCCTCCCCGGGGACGTCGCGTTGCTCATCCTTGGGCCGAACGCGACCGACAAGTCGATTCAGGCGCTGCAAGCGCAGATGGGGCTCGACAAGCCGCTGTACGTCCAGTACATCGACTGGGTGTTCGGGCTCGTACAGGGGGACATGGGAACCTCGCTCCGGTTCGGCGACCCGGTTATGACGCTCATCATGGAAAAGCTCCCGAAATCGCTCCTCCTCGCCGGAGCGGCGACGCTCATCGCGGTCTTCCTCGCGCTGCCGCTCGGCGTCATCGCCGCGGTGAAGCAGAACGAGATGCCGGACCTGTTCGCGTCGATGTTCGGATTCATCGGCGTCTCCATCCCCATCTTCCTGTGGGGTCTGGTGTTTATCCTCGTCTTCGCCGTGTGGCTGAACATCTTCCCGACGGGCGGCTACGTTCCGCCGAGCGAGGACCCCGTGGGAACATTGACCCACCTCGTCCTCCCGGCGTCGGCGATGGGGTTCGCCCTTACCGCCTACATCATGCGGATGACCCGGTCGTCGATGCTCGAAGTCATGTCCGAGGAGTACATCAAACTGGCGCGCTCGAAGGGGATGACCCAGCGCGTCATCGTCCTCAAGCACGCACTCCGGAACGCCATCATTCCCGTCATCACGGTCATCGCGTTCCAGTTCAGCTACGCGTTCGGCGGCGTCGTCGTGCTGGAGCAAGTGTTCTTCTGGCCGGGCATCGGCAGGCTGACGCTGACTGCCATCCAGAGCCGCGACATACCCCTGTTGCAGGGTTGTATCGTCGTCGTCGCGCTGATGTACATGCTCTCGAACCTCGCGGCCGACATCCTCTACGGCTACTTCGATCCGCGGATTCGCTACGGAGGTGATGAGTGATGGCGACTTCGACGTCGAACTCGACGACCACGTCCGCGCGGATAGAACGCTTCCAGCGGTTCACGCGGCAGTTCAGGAGCAACACCAAGGCGATGATCGGACTCGTCATCGTGTTGTCGCTCATCGTGGTCGCGATTTTCGCGCCATTCATCGCCCCGTACTCGATTTCACACACGTCCGTCGCCGACCGCACGCAATCGCCGTCGATGGACCACCCGTTCGGAACCGACGACCTCGGTCGTGACATCTTCAGTCGCGTGGTGATGGGGAGCCGGATTTCGCTGAAAGTCGGGTTCGGTGCCATCACCGGCGCGCTCCTCGTCGGGACCATAATCGGACTGGTGTCCGGTTACTACGGCGGCATCATCGACGAACTGCTGATGCGGTTTATGGACGCCGCGATGTCCTTCCCGCCCATCCTCCTCGCGTTGACGTTGATGGTCGTCCTCGGTCCCGAACTCACGAACGTCATCATCGCGCTGGCGTTCGTGTACACGCCGTACATCGCTCGCGTCGCCCGAAGTGCGACGCTCTCCGAGCGGAACGAGGCGTACGTGGAGTCGGCCATCGCCCGCGGCGAGAGTAACTCACACATCATCTTCAGCGAAGTGCTGCCGAACTGTTCGGCTCCGCTCCTCGTGCAGGGGTCGCTGAACATCGCCTTCGCGATGCTCGCGGAGGCGAGTCTGTCGTTCCTCGGCCTCGGCGCGCAACCGCCGACGCCGTCGTGGGGACTGATGATAAACAACGGGAGCGGGTTCATGCAAACCGCGCCGTGGATCATCATCTTCCCCGGAATCGCCATCGCAGTCACCGTCATCGGGTTCAACCTGCTCGGCGACGGCCTGAGAGACGTGCTCGACCCCAAGGTGGATTCGATAGAATGAACGGAAACGACGCAGACGGCGGGTCCGCCCCCCTCCTTGACGTCCGAGATCTCCGGACGGAGTTCCTGACCGAGGACGGGACGGTCGTCGCCGCCAACGACGTATCGTTCGCCCTCGACACGGGCGAGACAATGGGATTGGTCGGCGAGAGCGGGGCCGGAAAGAGCGTCACCGCGCGCTCGCTGCTCCAACTCGTCGATAGCCCCGGCGAAATCACCGGCGGCAAAGTCGTCTTCGACGGCGTGGACCTATTGGGACTCTCCGAGGCGGAGATGCGCTCGGTTCGCGGGAACAAGATCGCGCTCATCCCGCAGGACCCGATGTCGTCGCTGAATCCGGTGCTCACGGTCGGCGAACAGATCGTCGAGACGATTCTGCACCACCAAGGCGGCGACCGGGAATCGGCGCGCGAACAGGCCATCGAGGTCATGCGCGACGTGGAAATCCCGGACGCGGCCGAGCGCTTCGGCGACTACCCGCACGAGTTCTCGGGCGGGATGCGCCAGCGCGTTCTCATCGCCATCGGTCTCTCGTGCAAGCCGGACCTGATAATCGCCGACGAACCGACGACGGCGCTCGACGTGACGACGCAGGCAAAAATCCTCGACCTCTTGAACGAACTACAGGAGGAAAAGGGGATGGCCATCCTGATGATAACGCACAACCTCGGCGTCGTCGCCCAGACCTGCGACCACGTCGGCGTGATGTACGCCGGAAACCTCGTCGAAACGGCGGAACTCGACGAACTGTTTCGGAAACCGCGGCATCCGTACACGCGCGGCCTCATCGACTCGATTCCGCAGACGGACGTGGAGTACGACGAACTGCCGACGCTGGCCGGGTCGATGCCGGACCTCACCGACCTGCCCAGCGGGTGTAACTTCGCGCCGCGGTGTGAGTACGCGACCGAGGCATGCCGAGCCGATGGCAACCCCCCGCTCGAACCGGCCGCGGGAACGACATCGAAAGCGGCGTGTATCCGCACGGACGAAATCGATCTCAGTCAGGGATACACCCCCACGGAGTCGGGCGGCGAGCGGAAACGCATCGACCGCACCGGCGAACCGCTGTTCGCGGTGAAAAACCTGAAAAAGCACTTCCCGGCCGGCGACGGGTTCCTCGGCGACCTCACGCTCACGCGCTCGGACGGCGGCCTCCCGACGCTCGAACGGCGGGCCGTCAAGGCCGTCGACGGTATCGACTTCGAGATTTACGAGGGTGAGACGGTCGGCCTCGTCGGCGAGAGCGGGTGCGGTAAATCGACCGTCGCGCGCACCGCGCTGAAACTCCTCGAACCGACCGACGGCGAGGTTTACTTCGAGGGCCAGCCGATTCACGAGATGAGCGGGTCGGAGGTACGGAGCCTCCGCCGCGAGATGCAGATGATATTCCAGGACCCACATAGTTCGCTCAATCCGCGAAAGACCGTGGGTCAGATCATCGGTCGCGCGATGGAGAAACACGGCATCGCGACCGGCGAGGAGAAGCGGGAGCGAACCCGCGAGTTGCTGACGCGCGTCGGCCTCTCCCCGGACGCGCTCCACAAGTATCCCCACCAGTTCTCGGGCGGGCAACAACAGCGCATCGCCATCGCGCACGCGCTGGCCGTGGAACCGAAGCTCATCGTCTGTGACGAACCGGTGTCGGCACTCGACGTGTCCGTGCAGGCCCAGATACTGAACCTGCTCAACGAGATTCAGGCGGAGTACGGTCTCTCGTACCTGTTCATCTCGCACAACATCGGGGTCGTCCGACACATCTGTGACCGCATTGCGGTGATGTATCTCGGCAAAATCGCCGAGTTCGGGACGGTCCAACAGGTGTTTTCGGCCCCGTTCCACCCCTACACGGAGAGCCTCCTCTCGGCGGTTCCGCACGCCAATCCGGGGAAGAAGACCGACCGCATCCTGCTCGAAGGGAGCGTTCCGAGTCCGATCAACCCGCCGTCCGGTTGTCCGTTCCAGACCCGATGTCCGAAGAAAATCGGCGACATCTGCGAGCGGACCGAACCGGAACTGGAGGAAAAGGCGGACGGCAGCGACCACCGGATTTCCTGTCACCTCTCCGTCGAGGAGATGAGCGAACGTCGGTCCTTCGCCGGAACGGTCGAATCTCCGACCGACGACTGAGTGGCCGAATCGATCGACGTTTTTTGAGCGGTACTCTCCCGGCGAGTGTCTCGTTTCGCCCACCGAGCCCTCGCCGATACGTGGTTTTCTCCCCGAATCTCTATTATTGTCGCGAGAATCACTTCATTGACTTAAATACTGTTCCCTCCAATCGGGCGTGGAAAATCCGACACCGACCAACGATTCGGGAATTCGATTGAAGTAGGTGGGCGTGGAACGGCGGTCGGGGGAGTAATCGTGCAAGCATACTGTATGCGCTCCATCGGGGAGACCGGCTTTGTCGAAAAGGACCGACCAGAAGCGGGGCCGAACGACGCCATCGTTCGACCGACGAAGGCGTTGGTGTGTACCTCCGACGTTCACACCGTCGGCGGGGCCATCGGCGAACGCGAGGACATCACGCTCGGCCACGAGGCGGTCGGCGTCGTCGAATCTGTCGGGGACGACGTCGAGGAATTCGAACCCGGGGACCGCGTCGCCGTCGGAGCGATAACCCCGGATTGGGGGTCGCTGGCCGCCCAAGACGGCCATCCGTCGCAGTCGAACGAGGCGCTCGGCGGGTGGAAGTTCGCGAACGTCAAGGACGGCGTGTTCGCCGAGTACTTCCACGTGAACGACGCGGACGCGAACATGGCCCACATCCCGCCGGGCGTCAGCGACGAGGCCGCCGTGTACGTGACGGACATGATGAGTACCGGCTTCAGCGCGGCCGAACGCGCCGATATTCCCATCGGGGGAGCGGTCGCGGTATTCGCGCAAGGGCCGGTCGGACTGATGGCGACCAAGGGAGCGTCGCTTCGCGGTGCGGGGACGATAATCGCCGTCGAAAGCGTCCCCGAACGGCAGGAACTCGCCGAGTTCTACGGTGCCGACGAGGTGATCGATTTCACCGAGGTCGAGACCGTCGAGGCGATCATGGACCTGACCGACGGGGAGGGTGTCGACGCCGCAATCGAAGCGTTGGGTTCGAACGTCACGTTCGAACACTGCATCGAAGTTACCAAACCCGGTGGCGTCGTCTCCAACGTCGGCTATCACGGCGAGGGTGAGTACGTCGACATCCCGCGAGCGGCGTGGGGCGTCGGCATGGCCGAAAAGGACATCGTGACCTCGCTCTGTCCCGGCGGTCGCCTTCGATTGCGGCGACTGCTTCGGTTGCTCGAAACGAGGAAGGTGGACCCGACGCGCATGACGACCCATCGGTTCGACTTCGACGACATCGACGAGTCGTTCCACCTCATGGACACGAAAGACGAGGGAATAATCAAACCCCTTATCGACTTCGAGTGAGGCTCGTCGGGGGAACCGATGAAATAGTCAATATTTCGCTGACACCATCGAACTCTAGACGGAATAATTATGTGTTCGATGAGTTGTGGGTACGGTAGACTATCTTCCTATGAGGAGAGAATCCGACACATCCCACACTAACCACGTTTCATCACTGAGCCTGGATGTTAACCGTTGCTTTTGACTTACGTAGAAACTTACGCTTAGATGGATGAGAGCCGACTTCGATATGGAACGAGGGGGGCCACTTCACGAAGCCGTGAAGAAATACGCCCGCGACCACGGGATACGCCACTCCCGAGCGTACCCCGAACTCCTCCGCAAAGGACTCGAATCCGAAGGCTACGATGTCAACGACACAGACAGCGAATAAGACACTGGAAGCCACGCTCGCGCCACCAACGGCGCACAAAGACCACCGGCTTCAGCGTACCGTGGCGACGTATCGCCGTGCCCTTTTCGATTCTTTCGAAAGTGGCGCGGACACGCAAACGGCGGTCAACGATATCGTCACATCGTACACGCTCACGTCCTACGCCAAAGACGCGCTCAAGTCGTATGTCCCGAAACTTCGGGATACGTACAACGCTTCGGAACTCAAAGACGACCATCCTGTTCGATTCACGAACCGAGGATGGAAGCTCGACCATTCCGAAGACTGCAAACACAAGTTCTGTTGGCGCGTTCCGCAAGCCGGACGTGGGAACGCCTTCTGGATTCCGCTCCGCATCAACCCCGCCCAACGCGAGTTGTGGACGGACCTGTTCAACGACGATGTGAAAGTTGGCGAGTTCCGACTCCAAGAACACCGGACAAACTGGGTTCTTCACGTCACCGTTGAGTACGAAGTCGCGGAACCAGACGTGCCGGACGACCCAACGCCGGTCGGTTTCGACATCGGCGAATCAAAGCTCTTGGCGGGCTGTGCCTGTCAGGACGAGACTCCAATTCAACCGATGCTGTTCGACGGTAGTCGTGCTCGACACCTCCGCAAGGAGATGTTCACGACCCTTCGCCGTCTCCAAAAACGTAACGCCGACTGGCGAATTGACGAGCGATTTGACCACTATCAGAACGCACTCACAGATATTGTCGAGAAAGCGTCTCGGCAGGCTGTTGAGTACGCTCGCGGCTTCGTGAATCCCGTTATCGTCCTCGAAGATTTGTCGTTCATCCGCGAACGATTGGATTACGGTAGGTACATGAACCGCCGCTTGCACGCATGGGCGTTCGCCCGACTTGCCGGGCGTATCGAGGACAAAGCGCGTGACGCTGGTATTCCCGTCCGATTCGTGAATCCGGCGTATACATCCCAAACGTGCCACGCGTGCGGACACCTTGGATATCGTGGCAAACAAGCTACGTTTCGGTGTACGAACAGTAACTGTTGGGTAACGGAGTATCAAGCAGATATTAACGCGGCGGCGAACATCGCCAGTCGTGTAGACCCGTGGGGTGAGAGTCTGTCGTTGAAACTGACGGACAATGACACCCCACAGGATGGGAGCACGTGTGACAGTGCCACAGGACACCGCACGCCGAGTCCGAAATCCGGACAGACGACGCTTGCGGTGTTTCAGTCCTGAAACCTCTATAAGACTTCCCTTGTAGGAAGCCCCGACCTTCAGGGCGGGCGAGGATGTTACGTACTACCAGAACCGACTCACGGACATAATCGAGAAGGTGTCTCGGGAGGCCGTCGAGTATGCCAATCAGTTTGGAAACCCCGTTATAGTGATGGAGGACTTGGCGTACATCCGTGAGTCGTTGGATTACGGGAAGTACATGAACCGACGCCTGCACTCGTGGGCCTTCGCTCGGTTGCAGGGACGTATCGAGGACAAGGCGAAGGATGCAGGTATTCCGGTTCGGTACGTCCACCCGCAGTACACCTCGAAGACGTGTCATTCGTGCAAACACATCGGGTATCGACCCCGGCAAGCCGAGTTCAAGTGTAAGAACCCGGAGTGCCATGTATCGATGTTCCAAGCAGACATTAACGCGAGTGCGAATATCGGACGTCGCGTAGACCCGTGGGGAGAGAGCCTGCCGTGGAAACAGGTAGGCGATGACTCGCCACAGGACGGGAGCCGTAGTGACACGGCCACGACTCAGTGTGAGCAGAGCGAGACGTTCTCGCAGATGACACTCACAACGTTTCAAGAGTCGAAACCCACTGCCAGCGACGGCTAAATGGTATTCCCACTGTGGTGGGAAGCCCCGCCATGAACGGCGGGGAGGATGTCACGCAACGACGAGATCTGCTCCGTACCGGCGGCTTACTCCTCGGTGGCGGGATGGCCACCCTCTCCGGTTGTAGCAGTGCGCTCGGGGAGTTCACTTCCTCGCTCTCCGTGACCGACACCGATTCACGGGTCACGGGGTTCGGAAACGTCGTCATCACCGCCACCGTGACGAACGATTCGGACGAGACGCGTTCGGGAACACTCAGCCCGACCGTGGAGGTGGACGGCGGAAGCACGTACGAGAAATCGGTGAATGTCATCGTCCCGGCGAACACGTCGAAGGAGTATCGAATCGAACTGGACATCGATTTCGGCGAATCCCTGTCCGCGAGTCGGTATTTGTACGATATGTCAGTGAAGTCGGACTGAACGAACGAAAACAAGTCCGTTGACCCTGCGGGACGGCTACGAATCGGATTCGTCTCCATCCGTGCCGGAAGCGTCGTCCTCTCCCGCGTCTTCGTCGAGTTCGTCCCCACCATCGAGTTCGTCCGCTTCCTCCTCCGTCGTGGACTGTACCTCCTCGATATCGATATCGGTCCCGAGTTTCTCCTCGTCGATGGCCGATTCGAGCGTTTCTCGCTCCGTGATGGCACCGATTCCATTCTCGTTCACCGCCGACTGAATCGTTTGAGCGTCGATCGCCCCACTGACGTCCTTCCGTTCGACGGCTATTTTGACGGCGCGCCGCACCGCGACGTAGCCTACTGCTCCAGCGCCACCGGCCATCACGGCACCCGGAATTCCGTATCGTTTGTATCCGAACTTTGCCGCCTTCTTCCCGACGCTGAGTGGGCCAATACCAAACATGCCTTTGGCAACTACCGTCGAACGGGCCTAAGGATTCGGCCTGCATGTTCAACGAACCTACCCGTTTGCTCTCGGTTCGCTAACGGCCACCGTCGGCGCACAGAACACGGAAAAGGGAGGGCCGCGTAGTCGAACGCAACGCGATGACACGGACGCTCACGCTCCCGAACGGAGAGGAGGTATCCGAGGACGAGATCATTCTCTACAACGGCTATCCGTACCGATTCCAGCTCGTGGACGGAGACGACTACGAGTTCGTGTTCTCCCCGTTGTACTGGGGCGGCAGCGGAATGGATATCCCGTTTCCCGACCGCGACGCGCTGGTCGAACAGTGGGAGAGCGATTCGCGGGGAACCCTCACGGACGAGGAGTGGGACGGGTGGATTCGGGATGCGCGCCGCGACCCGCAGTTCACCGATGACGAAATCGACGAAATCGCCCGCCAACTCGGGACGACCGGGACAACGGACGGTCCCTTGGACCGACTCCGTCGGCTACTCGGCTTTTAAAGAAAATACAGCGAGAGTTCCACGGGTCACCCGACTCGTGGTCGTTTACCGGAAACCCGTTCGAAACTTCCGCGGTAGTCACCGTTATGGGTGCAGGTTCGCAACCACGAGTATGGACCTCTCGCTCGTCGACCTCGCACCGATTCCGGAGGGCGGAACGGCAACGGAAGCGTTCGAGAACACGGTCGAACGCGCCCAGCACGCCGAGAAACTCGGCTACTCCCGCTTTTGGGTGGCGGAACACCACGACTTCACCGACCGATTGGCGAGTACGACTCCCGAAGTGCTGATGGGAAACCTCGCCGCACAAACGTCGGACATCCGTATCGGGTCGGGAACGGTGTTGCTCAACCACTACAGTCCGTACAAGGTGGCCGAGACGTTCGGCGTCCTCGACGCCCTCGCGCCCGGCCGAATCGACTGCGGACTCGGCCGAGCGACCGGCAACCCCGTCTCGGACTTCGCGTTACGGGAAGACCGCAGCGAACGCCGTCAGCGGAACGACCACGCCGAAAAGATCGAGGAGGTGGCGTCACACCTCTACAACGGATTCGACGACGACCACCGGTTCAGCGAGCTGTCGGTGGCGCGGTCACGCGACGGCATTCCGGACGTCTGGGTACTCGGGTCCAGTCCGTCGAGCGCCGCAATCGCGGGCGAACTCGGATTGCGGTACTGCTTCGCCGCGTTCATCAGGCCCGAACCCGCCGTCCGCGCGTTCGAAGTGTACCGGGAGCGGTTCCAACCGTCCGAGTTCGGCGCCGGCCCGGACGAACCACACGGGATGCTCGCCGCGAACGTCACCTGTGCCGAGACGGACGAGGAGGCCGCCAGACTCCGCTCGGTCTCCGAGGCGACCCGGCAACGACTGCGCCGCGGACAGATCGACAAATCGCCGATTTACTCGGTCGATGCGGCCATCGACGAACTCGGCCACGTTCCTGATCCGACGCCGGACACCATCGTTCCGGGCGAGTGGCCGCGTTCGATTTCGGGCAGTCCCGAGACGGTCCGGAACCTGCTGGAGCAGATGACCGCACAGACGGACGTCGACGAGGTCATCGTTCAGAACCAGTTCGCGGACCCAGAGGACGAACTCCGGTCCCACGAACTCCTCGCGGACGCCGCCGACTTAACACCTCGGTGAACCGACCGCCGGGTGACGCTTATTTTCCGGTCACGAGACGGAGTACGGCACCGATGACGAGCGTGATGACGCCGAGAATCGTCGCTATCGGCGGGATGGGAACGAACAACAGGACGATTCCTGCGAGCATGACCATCGTCGAGAGACGAACCATATCACCGTCATACCATCCGACGTCCGTTATGGATTGTGGCGGAACGCCGCCCTCGTTTCGCCGCTGGCAGCCCCTCCGTGTGAACGATTTATTACCAGCAGAGACGTAAACTATCCCACATCGAACGATGGCGAAACCACCGGAACTCATCCGCGACACCGACGGCGCATGGAAGTTGGCGGGGTCGTTTCACAGCGGCCGATATCAGTTCGGCGTGACGCCCGCGGGAAAGGGCCTCCTCCGCGACGAACTCGGCTACGACGATGGCGATACGGTCCCGTGGAACTGCTTTCGGGCGCTCGTCTACACCGGCGATGCGTGGCTCCCGTCCGCGACGGACCGTCCCGTCGAGACGGGCGACGATTTGGCGCGACCTGATGAGGGAATCGAGATACCGGACGCGGATGCCCGTGCTCTCGCCGAACTCGTGGAGACGAAACCACTCGGCGAGCGGCAACGGGACGCGCTAGCGAACCACGTCGCCGAAACGAAACTGAAACCGTTGCTCTCCATCGACGGACGTTCCGAGAGTGAATCCTCTTCCGACGGAAACCGCAACGAAGCGACTCCATCCGATTCCCCGTCTTCGACACGGAGGACTCCCACGAAGGTTCTCCACGTGAGCGACTCATATCTCAAACCGGGTGGCACGGAAGACACGGACGGAGTTCACGGACTCGCGGGGTTCGACGCGGCGATAGACGTGGCGCTCGGCGAAGACGTCGATGCCGTCGTTCACACGGGAAACCTGTTTGCGAGTGCTACACCCCCGGATGCCGTCGGAGCCGCCTGTGCGGACCGACTGGACCGCCTCGCTCGGAACGACGTTCCGTTCTTCGTCGTCGCCGGTCGAAACGAGACGACGGACACCGAAGCCCTCGACGCGCTAGTCGAAACGACGCACGCCCGTCGCCTCGGAACGACGCCAGTGAACGTCGGCGGCGTCGTTCTGTACGGTATCGACCACCGTCCCGATATGGCGACGACGGACGAAACGATTTCGCTCGCGAACCCGGACGAACGATGTCTCAAACTCTGCTGTGTACATCAAGCGATTTCCCCGCCCTATTCCGAATACGGTGCGGACGTGGAAGCGTACGAACTGACGGTCGAACGCGTCGACGGTTGGATAGACGCGCTCCTCTGTGGCGGAACCGACCGCGCCGTCGAGTGGGAAGGCGACGACCTCGGCGTCTATTACGCGGGAACCACCGACGAAACCCGGGTGCGCGAGGACGAAGCGGAACCCCTCGTGAACCTGTTCACTGCCCGCGGTGAGGAGATGGAGCGCGAAACGATTTCGCTCGACGGGTACGATGCGGACGAACGGAATCACGAGCGAAGGGAGGAACCGAACGACGAAAGACGGACTCGTTCCTGGGACGGCCGACGACCGGCATCACCGACGACCGATGCCGCCGAGGACGTTCGACCAATTCTCACGGCGACCGGAACCCTCGCGGCGACTCTCGACGGGACGGAGAGTCCCGACTTCGACGACTATTCGACGGCGGACCTCGCGGACATGTACGCGCTTTTCTCGGCCGTCCGGGGTCAATTGGAAACCATGCGAACCGATGTCCGGGACGTGCTTTCTTCCCGCGTCGGAGAGGGTGAAGAGGTTGCGGGATCGTTTGGCTCCGTCGGCGGCTATCGACGGACCCGGAAGTCACTCAGGGACGACGAGACGGTCCTCTCGACGCTCGAACGGCACGGCGTCCGTAGAGAGGCCGTCGTCACCGAACGAATCGACGAGACGAAAGTCGAGGAAATCATCGAGGAGAAGGACCTCGACATCGACGAGTCGACGCTTTACGACGTTACTGAAAACAGCTACGTCCGCCGAAACGACATCGACCACGACGCGCTTCGACGGTCGTTCGAGAAGTAGGAGGACGGCACCGAAACCCGCTTACTCAGGGAAAATCGACTGTGGCAGATACGCCGATACGACCCAGTTCGGCGCGTCCACCACTTCGTTGATTTTCAGGTCCACGATGGCCGAACACAGCAGATACGCCTCCGAACGCGTCAATCCGTGATTTCGGTGAAGGTGTGTTATCATGTGTCGAATCGCCCTCTTGCTGGCGTCCATCAGGTCGTCGCTGATGCCGGTCGTCGCGTACACCCGACCGCCGTGGGTCGCCGAAAACGGCCCGTCCGTCTCGAACTGCGGTTGTTCGATGTCCATTCCCGAAACGAGTCGGAGTCGAGCCGTCACCGTCATCGGCGCTTCGATGCCCGTGACGCACACCTCGCCGTCGCCCTGTGCGCCGTGGCAGTCGCCGATGCTGAACCGCGCGCCCTCCACTTCGACGGGGAGATACAGCATCGAACCCGCCGTCAGGTGTTTCACGTCGAGGTTGCCGCCGACCCGACGCGGGGGTGTCGTGCTGTGTTCCCCACCCTCGACGGGGGCGACGCCGAGATTGCCCGGGAAGGGCGCGAGCGGGACTTCGATTCCGTTCACGAAGCGTCCGACGTCGCCATCTAGCTCCCAGACGTGCAGTCCCGGGTCGGGAAACTCCTCGGGAAGCAGTCCGGTTTCCCTGTCGCCACCGTAAAAGTACGAGAAGCCGATTCCCTCGTGGTCGAACGAGAGGAGGTCCACCGCGAGTACGTCGCCGGGTCGCGCCCCCGCGACGTCGATAGGGCCCGTCAGGGCGTGACCCGGAAGCGACCCGGCGAGCTCGGACACGTCCTCGACGGTCGAATCCGCATCGAGTCGGTCGTTCGTCGCGTCGCGGCAGTCGAATCGCAGTACATCCCCGGATTCGACGGTTCGAATCGGATCGTGATCGCGACTCCAACTCGTGTGGATGTGCTCGTCTCGGGCGGGAATGTGGTGGTCGGGCGTGGGAATTGATGGCATTGGAGTACAGTTCGGTAGAAACAGGAGCGGTATAAAACCGTTCGTGCGCGATACTTCGAAAGCGGTCTCTCACAAACCGTTATGCCGTTTCAGCGCTTTTTATCGAACGATGTGCCAATACTGTTCCGTCCGCGAGGAGGGGTGGACCCAACTCCTCACGTACGACGACGTGTATCAGCGTGCCGTCGGTTCCGGCGGTGACGACGAGTACGGATTCCACGAATCGTGGGACGACCTCCGCGATCAGCTCGCGTAGTTACCGTCGCGGGAACGGTCCGTCGGCCCCATCCCACTCGGATTCCGATTCGTCGGTTTCGACGAGACAGCGGTCGAGTTCGGCCGTCACACCCGTTTCGTCGATGTCGGTCCCGATGAGGACGAGACGGGTTTCCCGCTCGTCCGGCGACCACTCCCCGATGGGGCCACACCGAACCGAGGGACCTGCCTGATTCAATCCCATCGCGTTCCCGTCCCAGCCGGCGACCCAGCAGATTCCTTTGGTTCTGGCAATGTTCCCGTCCCAATCGTCGAGCCACGCGTTCAACCGCTCCGGATGGAACGGCCGTTCACGTTCGTAGATCACGGTTTCGATGCGGTCTGCGACCGACCCTTCGGAGTCGTGGGCGTGCCCTTCGTGGTGTTCGTGGTCATGGTCGTGACCGTGGTCGTCTCCGCCGACCGCTAACGCGCGCTTCCATCCCGGCGACCGTCGCGCATCGTCGAAATCGAACCGCCCCGTTTCTAGGATTTCGTCGGTCGGCACCGCCGCGTACTCCGTTCGAACCAGTTCGGCCGTCGGTTGCAGTTCCCGAACGAGGGCCGCCACTTCGTCGAGGGAGTCGTCGGAGATGGAATCGCACTTGTTCAGCAACAGCAGGTCACAGAACTCGACGGTTTCGACCAGCACGTCGGTCAGCGGCCGCTGTCCGTTCGCCACTTGGTCATTCAACTGGCCCGTTTCCGTGTCGAACGCGTTGGCGAACCCGACGGCATCGACGACCGAGACGACGGTGTCCAGTCGATACTCCTCGCTCGGGTCGAGTGCTTCGCCGTCCATTCCGAGCAGTGTCCTCGCGAGCGGAATGGGTTCGCTCACGCCCGACGCCTCTATCAGGAGGCAGTCGAAACTGCGGTCGTCGAGTCGGGAGAGCGTCGTCCGGAGGTCGTCCTGTAGCTGACAGCAGATACAGCCGTTGGAGAGGTCGATGACGTCGTCGCTTTCACCCTGTATCAACTCTGTATCGACGTTCATCTCCCCCACGTCGTTGACGACGACCGCAACCCGTCGGTTCCCCGGGTCGCGGAGGACGTGATTTATGAGCGTCGTCTTCCCCGCCCCGAGACAGCCCGTTACCACCGTTATCGGCGTTCGTTGATCCCCCATGATGTACCATTCGAGCCGGTGCGTGATAGGAGTTGATCGTATGATTATTGATAATTATGCGGTCGGACGCTTGCTATAGTAGCCGTATCGTGTATGCCGCGCGCGATTAATTGCAACTAAAAATAATTTAATTTAATAAGAATCAACATGAAAAAATATATCCACTATATATTATGACAAAAATTATCTTGAATTATACGGGGTTTTCTCGTTCGTGATTTGTAACGGGGGTACCACCGTCACGAACGAAGTTCCAACAGTATCTGAACGGATGTAGACGTAATGTGGAGATATATCGATAATAGGAATCTATACGTGTATATATCGTGAAAAACTAAATACTGCTGTCTCACATATCGTGAATAGCGTTTCACCACGATATTCGAAAAATTTCGGCGAATATTCGTGTCTCAATCCGATTTACGCCTTTATCAGTTGATTCACAAAGCGTAAATAGCTCGCCTTGGTATTCGCTGACGATGGTGGGTGATTCCTCCCCGAGTCGTCCGTTAAAAACCGTCGAGACTGCCGTCGATATCGTGGACGCGATTCAGCGGTCGGACGGTGCGGACATTCAGGAACTCGCTCGGGAATTCGACCTCGCACAGAGTACGGTCCACGGCTACGTGAAAACGCTCGAAAACCGCGGCTATCTCACCGTCGAGGACGGCGAGTACCACGTCGGATTGGAGTTTTTGAACAAAGGTGGTCACGCCCGAAAACGAAAACGCGAGTACGATTTTATAATCAGTAAACTGGACGATTTGGCCGAACGAACCGGTGAGCGCGTTCAATTCATCGTCGAGGAGAACGGTCGTGGGTACTATATCCACACGTCCATCGGCGAGAACGCCGTCCACGTCGATGCCCACATCGGAAAGAAAATCCATCTCCACGCGAGTTCGGCTGGGAAGGCGATTCTCTCTACCCTTCCGGAAGAACGCGTCCACGAAATCCTCGACCGCTGGGGGTTGCCGGAGTATACTCAACACACGGTTACGACCCGTGACGACCTGTTCGACGAACTTCGGTCGATTCGGGAAGCGGGCTACGCGATGAGCAAACAGGAATCCATTACTGGGCTTCGGGCGGTCGGTGCACCGATACAGCCGTACGAGTCAAACCCAATCGGTGCGATCAGCTTTTCCGGCCCGGCGCATCGTCTCACGGGCGACTGGTACGAGGAAGAAGTCCCTAACCTTGTCCTTGGCGTCGCCAACGAAATCGAGCTTGATCTCAAATATCAGTAACCCATCTCGTTTCGAGGAACTGTACCTGCTCGTTCCCTTTTACGATACTCGAATTACCGCTTCGCTGATGGATAGGTCGTTGGAACGTAATTATTAAATACTAGTTCGAGAAGACCGTGTCTGTTGATGACTGGTAACAAGAACCGTATCACACGGCGAAACTTCCTGGCAGGTGCGGCGGCGAGTAGCTCACTTATCGCGGGATGCACGAGCAGCGGCGGCAGTGGCTCGTACCCGAGCAAGGACATGTCCTACATTGTCCCGTTCAGTCAGGGTGGTGGAACCGACACGTACGCTCGAAAAGTGGTTCCCGAAATCGGCAACGAACTCAACGTCGGCGTCGCCATCGAAAACGTCCCCGGCGCGGCGTCGTTGAAAGGGACCGGCGAGATACTTCGGGAGAAATCCGATGGTTACACGTTTGGTGGATTCAACCCCCCATCGACGCCGATCTCCTACCTCGTCCACGAGCCGAGTTGGGATATAACGAACCTCGTCCCGGTGGCCACGTACGCACGGACGCCGTACGCCATCTTCGCCCGTCCCGAACTCGAAATAGAAGGGGTGAAGGATTTGACGAAGCGGTACCAGAACGGCGACCTCTCGAAGTTCGCGGGTCTCGCTCGCGGTGGCATCGTCCACGTCGCGGCGAATGTGATGAAATCGGAATACGACTTACAGTACGAGAAGTACATCGGCTACGACGGCGGCGGTCCGGCCATCAAAGCCGCCATCTCCGGCGAGGTTCCGGTCGTCGCGACGACCGACACCGCCGCGATGAGCGCCGTCGATTCCGGCGACTTGGAAGCGATTGCCATCCTTTCGAGCGAGGGGAGTAGCGTGTTCAAGGACGCGCCTTCCCCTTCGGACGAGGGATTACCGAGCATCGACTACATCGGTCAGCTGACCCGTTGTATGTTCCTTCCGAAGGGAACGGACACGGAAAAGCGGGACACGCTCGAGGACGCCGTCAAATCGGCTCTCACACACGACTCAGTTCAGGAGTGGTCCGACAAGACCGGAAACATCGTCGAATTCGGGGGGCACAAGAAGGCAAAGAAGGCCCTCAACGGCTCCATTGAGACGATTCCGAAGAAAGTGGACCTAAAGAAAATCGCGAGCGAGTAATATCATCATACCGCATTTACATGACGCTACAATATTCGGAGACACACGAGTACGACGTCGCCGTCGTCGGGAGTGGAACAGCTGGATTGGTCGCCGGGCTTCGCGCTGCGGAACTCGGATACTCGGTCGCAGTGCTGGAGAAAGCCCCGAAGGAGCGGCAGGGCGGGCACACGCGTTTCAGCGAGTCCTTCCGCGTCCCGTCCGTCGGAACCGACCTCGAACAGTACGGCTACGAGTTCGCCGTGGACGACTACGCCGAGGAGGATTTCTATCGTGACATCATGAGCCAGACGAGCGGCAAAGCCGACGAGGACTTGACGACGACCCTCGTCGAGAACGCCGGTGAGACCGTCGAGTGGTTGACCGCGGCGGGCGTCGATTGGCGCATGGAACCGCTCGCGGTGGGGTACACCGCCGCTCGGACGTGGTTCGACGGCGAGGAGTACGTCGAAACGCTCACCGCTACCGCCGAGGAGGAGGGTGCGGACTTCTGGTTCGAGACGGAGGCGGCGGCTCTCCACCGCGCCCCAACCGGCGAAATCGACGGCATCGGCGCACGAACGCCGGACGGACAGATCGAATTCGACGTGGATGCGGTCATCCTCGCGGCGGGTGATTACGGTTCCAGCGACGAGAAACGCGTCCGTTACTACGGTCCCGGATACGACGAGATGAACGTCCGGGGCAGTCGATACAACACCGGTGAGGCGCTGGTGATGGCGGAATCTGCGGGTGCGAACCTCGTCGGGCAGTGGGGCGGCGCACACATGGCGCTCATCGACGCGGCGTCGCCCGACGTCGAAGGCGGTGCGAACCGCGTCGATGGCTACCAGTACGGCGTCATCCTCAACGACCACGGCGAGCGGTTCGTGGACGAAGGGGAGGACGCCAGAGCACACACCTACGCGAAGTTCGGTCGAAAAATCTTCGAACAACCCAATCACGTCGGCTTCATCGTCCTCGATTCAAAAGCACACGACATGGTGCGGGCGACCGGCCCGTCCGACCCGGTTCAAGCCGACGATTTCGGGGATCTGCTCGCGGAAATCGGCTGCGGTGACCCCGCCTCCGGTGTCGATACGATTCGGGAGTTCAACGCCGCGTGTGACCCGGAGGGGTTCGACCCGAAGACCCTAGACGGTAACACCACGGACGGATTAAATCTCGAAAAATCGAACTGGGCGATTCCGATCGACGAACCGCCGTACTTCGCGTATGCTGTGACCGGCGGCATCACGTTCAGCTTCGGCGGCGTGAAAACCGATACCGAAGCGTCCGTCATCGACACCCGGGATAGGTCCATTCCAGGTCTGTTCGCCGCCGGAAACAGCACTGGCGGGTTGTTTTACGACAACTATCCGGGCGGGACGGCACAGACGAACGCGGCGGTATACGGCAAGATAGCGGCGGAATCCACGGACGCATACATCCAATCATGAGCAACGAAGAAAACTCGAACGTCTTCGAACGCAACCCGGCGACGCCCGTCGCGGAGTTTATCCGGAAAGTGGACGGTGCCCCGCTGTTCTTCTGGTTTCTCATCGCCATCGCCGGGTACATGTTTATCACGGCAGCGGAGTTCTCCGCGTCCGCACAGTTGTTTCCACGGTTGACCGCCGGGACGGTGCTCGTCGCTGGTGCATTGAGACTGGCGACGACACGGTTGAATCTCGGCATACGGCGTAGCGAAAACGTCGTGTTGAGTGGACGCCAGACGGAGGAAGTGGAGGAGTCCGACGAGGACATCTCCCTCGAACCCATGCTCTTTCTGGGTCTGTTAGTCATCGGCTACGTGCTCGGCGGCTTTTTCGTCGGGTTGTTCTGGCCGACACCGCCGTTCGTCTTCATCTATCTACTGTACAAACGGCAACCGCTCTGGCGGACGGTGCTACTCACGGTCATCATGACCACCGTCGCCTACGGCTTCATGACACTCATGAACCTCGACCTGATGACGGGGGGATTCTGATGGCGGATATCGGTATCCTCGTCGAAGCGACGAAAACGATTTTCGCGTGGCCGAACGCCCTGCTCATCCTGCTCGGCGTTCTCATCGGCATTATCGGCGGTGCGCTGCCCGGCGTCGGCGGTGCACTCACCGTCGCGATAGCGATGCCGTTCACGATCGGAATGGGAAGCACAAGCGCCATCGTCTTCCTCATGGCGATTTACAACGGCGTGATGTACGGCGGTAGCATCTCGTCGATACTGTTCAACGTTCCGGGGGATTCCTCCGCCGCCGCGACGGCGATAGAGGGCTATCCGATGACGAAACAGGGGCGTGCGATAGACGCGCTGACGATATCGGCCCTCTCGTCCGGACTCGGCGACCTCTTCGGCGCCATCGTGATCATCCTCCTCATGCCGGTGATGGTTTCGTTGGTGCTGATGTTCGGAACGCCGGAGTACTTCCTGATAGCTGTCTTCGGTCTCTCGCTCATCATCGTCGTCTCCGACGGGTCTTTCCTCAAGGACGTGATGGCGGGCGGATTCGGTGCGCTCATCGCCACCATCGGCGTCGCACCGATGTCGGTGTCGGAGCGGTACACATTCGGCATGCTCGGACTGTACGACGGCGTCGACTTCGTCGCCGCACTCATCGGCATCTTCGCCATCTCCGAAATGTTCCGACTCAGTCTTCGGGACGGCAGCATCTCCCGTGACGGCGATGTCGACGTGAGCGGGAGCGTGAAATCCGGTATCGCGGACGTCCTCTCGAAACCGCTCACGTTGATCAAATCGTCCAGTATCGGCCTCCTCGTCGGTGCGATTCCCGGTTCGGGTGGCTCCGTTTCGACGTTCATCGCCTACGGTGAGGCGAAACGGTCGAGCAAGGACCCGGACGAGTTCGGAACCGGTGTCGAGGATGGGGTCATCGCGACCGAGTCCGCGAACAACGCGACCGTCAGCGGGGCCTTGATTCCGACGCTCACGTTCGGCATTCCGGGGAGCACGACGACCGCCGTTCTCATCGGGGCGCTCATGCTCCACGGACTGCGTCCGGGCCCCGCTCTGTTCGACGAACAGATCGGATTGACCTACTCGATCTTCGCCACGCTCGTCGTCTGCAGCGTCGTGATAATCGTCTTCGGGTTACTCGTCGTCAGATGGGCTGGATACATCACGACGGTCAACACGGACCTGATAATTCCGGTTATCATCTGCCTCTCGGTATTGGGAACGTACTCGCTTCACTCGAACTACATCGACGTGTTCGTCGTTCTCGTGATGGGGTTCGTCGGGTATCTCATGGATTCCTACGGCTACTCACTCGTGGCGTTCCTGTTGGGACTCATTCTCGGGCCGATAGCCGAGGAGAACCTCTATCGGTCGCTCCAACTGAGCGGCGGCAGTTTCGATATCTTCCTCGCAACGCCGTTGCGAGTCGTGCTCGTCGCGATGATCGTTTTCGTCGTCGTCGGGCCGTACGTGCGACCGCTATTCGACCAGCTGCATCGGCGCGCAACCAACCAGTGATTTCTCGATAAATTCACTTTCCAAACTCAGAAAACAATGGACCAAGAGACGATTCGCTGTGCAATAGTACGGGGCGGAACCAGCAAGGGAGTCCTCATCGCGAGCGGTGAACTCCCGGCCGAACACCACGACGAGGCCATCCTTTCGGTATTCGGGAGCCACGAACCGCGACAAGTCGACGGGCTCGGCGGTGCGACTTCGACGACTTCCAAACTCATGATTGTCTCGCCGAGTTCCCGTCCCGACGTGGACGTGAACTACACCTTCGGACAGGTCGGCGTTACGGAACCGCTCATCGACTACGGCGGGAACTGCGGCAACATGACGACGGCGATAGGGCCATTCGCGTACGACGAAGGACTCATCGACGCCGCTCCCGACGCGAACGGTCGCGTTTCGCTCTCACTCTACAACACGAACACGGAGACGAAACTGGAACAATCGTTCCCGGTGGACGGTACGCGTGCAGCATCGACCGGTTCCTTCTCCATCGAAGGCGTCCCCGGGACCGGTGCGCGCGTCGATACGACGTTCGTTCACCCGGGCGGGTCGAAGACGGGGTCGCTCTTTCCGCTCGGGGATCCGACGGTCACGCTCGAAACCGAACACGAGCGTATCGACGCGACCGTGTTGGACGTGACGACGCCCGTCGCGTTCGTTCGAGCGAGCGACCTCGGACTCGACGGGACCGAGGACCCATCCAGCGTGGACACGGACCCACGACTCCTCGAACGAATCGAGCGGATTCGGGCACACGTCTGTGCCGAACTCGGTCTCGTCGATGACCCGGACGGCGCGACGCGGGAATCGCCGGGCTATCCGAAACTGGCGTTCGTCTCCGGACCGCAATCGTACGGGACTGGGGACGGACGGGTGAGAGCGGAGGAAATCGGCCTCACGGCGAGGATCATGAGCATGCAGTACCTCCACCCGATTTACGCGGTGACCGGAGGTGCGTGTACGGCGGCGGCGGCGCTGCTCCCCGGAACGATTCCGAACGAGGTCGCCACCGCACACGAAAACGAAGTGACGCTTGGGCATCCACGGGGGACGATGACCGTTTCGGTCGCCATCGAGTCCGACTCCGTTCGTTCCGTGACGGTCTCACGAACGCAACGCCGTCTCATGGAGGGGACGGCGTTCTACACGCTGCCGGAGTCGTCGCACTCGGACGAGTAGGACTTAGGCTGTCGAGGCGAACGAAATCGGCCTTTTTCTTTCAGCAATACTATTCAGTATGACTATGGGGTTTTTCTATTGTTGCTGTATAGTATTACCGAACGATATGACTAGATGTCGTTGTCACCGAACCCGGTTCCACGATTCGGTGGTAGACGTCCGCTCTAAGCTTTCGCTCCAGCGCCGCCGCCGCCGATGGCCGCACCGCATTCGTTGCAGGCGACCAAGTGACATCCTCCCCGTCGTAAACGACGGGGCTTCCCCTCCAAGAGGAATACCAGACTGGCTGGTAAGGTTTTTAGACTCATACGCGACAAGCGTCATCTGCGTAGGTGCGCTCCGCTTGGGTGGTCTTACGGCAGTGTCACAACCGCTCCCATCCCGTGGCGAGTCATCGTCACACGTTTTCCAAGTGCAACTCTCTCCCCACGGGTCAACCCGTCGAGCAATGCTTGCTGCGGCACTGATATCCGCCTGAAACGTCGAAACGTGACAGTCGTCGTTCGTACAGCGGAACTCCGCTTGCGAACCGCGCTTTCCGATGTGGCCGCATTCGTGGCACGTTTGACTTGTGTAGGCGGGATTGACATATTCGACCGGGATACCAGCGTCCGTTGCTTTGTCTTCGATACGGCCCTGTAGCCGCGCAAAAGCCCACGCGTGAAGACGCCGATTCATGTACTTGCCGTAATCCAGATTCTCACGGATGTAGGTCAAATCCTCCATCACGATTATCGGATTCTCGAAACCGGTGGCGTAGTCCACTACTTCGCGGCTGGCTTTCTCCACGATGTCCGTGAGTGCGTTCTGGTAGTAGTCGAATCGTTCGTCAATTCGCCATTCTGCATTGCGTTCTTGTAGTCGCTGAAGCGTGGTTGACATCTCCTTGCGGAGGTGTTTCGCACGCTTGCCACTCCAAAGAACGGGTCTTGTCGGCGTCCCGCGCTTGAGGGCACAGCCCGTGATTAGCGCAGTCTCACCGATATCAAGCCCGATTGGTGTGGTGTCACCGTCGGTTGTCGGTTCGTCAATCGAGTACTCGACGGTGACATGGAGTACCCAATTCTTCCGGTGTTTCTGTAGCCGTATCTCACCGGCTTTGGCGTCTTCGTTCAGTAAGTCGTACCACAGTGATTCTTGCTCGGGGTTAATCCGAAGCGGAATCCAGAAGTTCGTCCCACGTCCCGGTCGCGGTGCCCACCACGTGAACTCGTATTCACGTTCATCCGAGTGGTCGAACTTTGCGGCTTGGTTCGTGAGTCGGAGCGGATGCTCGTCGTCAATTTCACGAGCATTGTACGTTTTGCGGAGTTTCGGGACGTAGCTACACAACGCGGCTTTTGCCTGATACGGGAGGTCGTAAGGCGTCACAATGTCACTGACGCCACCCATCGTATCCGCGCCGGAATCGAACGCTTCGTCCAACGCTTCGCGGTACGTTTCGAGCGTATCCTGTAGTTTCTCCTCCTTGTGAGTAGTCGGTGGGGCAAATGTCGCTTGGAGTGTTTTGGTTGCCGTCGCAGACATCACTGATTCTCCACGTAGTCCATGAGAACGTCGATGCTCACTTGCCCGGTACTTGCGAGGAAGTACCCCGGTTGCCAGAACGAATCCTTGAGCGATTGTTTGACTTCGGGGTATTCACTGCGGATTTTCCGTGACGTGACGCCTTTCATCGAGTTGATGAACTTCGTCATGTCGGTGGTTGGTTTCGCAGTGAACAGAATATGGATGTGGTCGCTTCCACCGTTGACGTTCTGGATGTCAACGCCAAAGTCGCCTGCGAGGTCGTTCACTACCTCTCCGATGCGTTCGCTGATTTCATCGGTGAGTACGTCTGCGCGATATTTTGTAACGGTCACAAAGTGATATTGGAGCGCGTAGACGGTGTGCGACCCGGTTTGCAGGTTGTACTTCATTTGGCCTCATCGATATCTATCGGCCAATTGTATTAAAGCTTACTCCGTGGGGTATTCAGTGTGCTGTAGTCGTGGTTTGTGGAATGGAGCTTACGCGATTCACGCCCGCCGTTTACGGCGGAATTCTCTCGCTGTTTAAAGATAGAACCGTTTCGAGGCCGCGAAAAAGCCGGTCGTGGTGTCCATCTCCACGAACTCGACATCGGACTTCTCGGAGAGCGTCGCTTCGCATTCAGGGCAGTGTACCATATCCATCGATTGTGGTGTCAGATTAAATCTGTTTCTCTTTCAGGCACCTCCACCCGCCTTCGCGCCTGCCACGCCGCTCCCTATCGTCGTGCCGCAGTTGGCACAGGTAACGACGTAAAATCGCTTCGAGGCCTTCAGAAATCCGGTTTTTGCGTCCATTTCCACGAACTCGACGTCCGATTCCGCTTCGAGGGTCGAACCGCAGTCAGGGCAGTGTACCATATCATACATTTCGTCCGAGGTGTTATATTACCTACGGAAAATATAAAAGCGAAACGTCCGCGAACGCCCGTCGGTTTCCGAAAACCGCGTTCGCGCCGTTAGCTTTCCAATGTCGCGTCGAGCGTGATATCCGGCCCCGCGAGGGCCTTCGAAACGGGGCAGTTCTCCTTTGCGTTCTGTGTGAGTTCCTCGAAGGTGTCCTCGTCGATGTCCGGAACGTCCGCCGTCAGCGTCAGGTCGATACGCGGGATTTCGAAACCGCCGCCGTCGGCCTGTTCGAGGTGCACGTCCGCCTCCGTGTGGAGGCTGTCCGGCGTGTACCCTTCCTCTTCGAGGAACGCGGTCAGTTGCATCGAGAAGCACCCGGAGTGGGCCGCTCCGATGAGTTCCTCGGGGTTCGTTCCGGGTTCGTCCTCGAACCGTGTCGGGAATCGGAACGTCCCCTCTATCTGTCCGCTCTCCGTTTCGAAGTCGCCGCTTCCGTCCTTTCCGCCCTGCCACGTCGTGTCGGCTTGTCTTGTGGTCATCGTCACCCCGGAGTACAGTCGGCACCCGTATGGAAGTACTGGCCCGCCGAGTTGGGTCCCCGTTTGGGGTTCGAGCGCACCGCCTTCCGAGACGGCTTTTTCGGATTGCCACCGTTTCGGTACGAAGGAAATTATATAACTCCCCTCCGGGAAAGGAACGGACGTAGAGGGCATGACCCGCGACTCAACCACTCCCGTCAGAACGACCGCACGGTCGCTCGACATCATCGACACCTTGCGCGAACTCGACGGTGCCCGTCTCACGGAAATCTCCGCTCACCTCGACCTTCCGGACAGCACGGTGCACAACCACCTCCGAACGCTCGTCCAGCGGGGATACGTCGTCCGGGACGGGAACACGTATCACGTGAGCCTTCAGTTCCTCGATTTAGGCGAGTACGCCCGCTCCCGGCGCAAAGTGTACGAACTCGCCAGTTCCGAAATAGACGAACTGGCGGCCGAAACCGAGGAGTCGGCGAACCTTCTCGTTGAGGAGGACGGAACGGGCGTGTACATCTACAACGCGCAGGGGGGAAACGCCATTCCGCTCGACACCCACCCCGGAAAGCGCGTGCCGCTCCACGCGACGGCCCTCGGAAAGGCCATTCTCGCATTCCTCCCGGAGAGCAGGATGGACGCCATTTTCGAGCAAACGGGATTGCCCGCGCGGACGCCGAAGACGATAACCGACCCCGACGAACTCCGAACCGAACTGGCGACGGTTCGTGAGCAGGGCTACGCCGTCGATGACGAGGAACGCGTCCGCGGCGTTCGCTGTCTCGCGGTGGCGATAAAGAACGAGAACGGACAGGTCATCGGGGCTATCAGCGTCTCCGGCCCG
Organism: Haladaptatus sp. CMAA 1909; assembly: GCF_043952005.1. Taxonomy (NCBI): domain Archaea; kingdom Methanobacteriati; phylum Methanobacteriota; class Halobacteria; order Halobacteriales; family Haladaptataceae; genus Haladaptatus; species Haladaptatus sp. CMAA 1909. The sequence continues at coordinate 219,146 of NZ_JBIOAV010000003.1, forward strand.
GTGAGCAGAATCGAGGGCGAGTTCCGAGACCGATTGTTGGACGGTCTTCGCCGCGCGAAGAACATCATCGAACTGAAACTGGCACACGCGTAGGGATCATCGAACGTCGAAATTAACGGGAAAGCGTCGCACAGATCCGTGGAATCGCGTCTACTCACGAGCGAAGCGTATCGCGTATCCAGGTGGCGATAGTATTGCACAAGTATCGGGATATCAACCGACGCGTTCCCTACTGTTTCCGTCGTTCGTAAACAACGACGGATATCAAATCTACTGACAATTGATCGTAAGGACGAGCGTATACTCGGCAACGCGATACGCCACATTCCTTCGAAACCGGATGACTGTGGTATTGGTGATCCATATTTGGTTGCGATTTTCCACGACTTCGGAGTACATCACCGACTACGAGTGTCGGAGCTGCCGAACTATAGTTGACAATTGATGTATCCCCGAATACGGCCATCGAAGAACGGAAGTTCCATGATGTATTTGCCATCTAATATTGATTCATTGGAACAATACTAGTGCGGTGTTCGGTGCTGGCGGCGGCCAAATGAGTCGGAGTCTCGAAACCCGTCTCCGAGCGGACATGGTAGGGCGGCGACGTCTCCGCTTTCGAGTCTTTCCCGTCCTCCCATCTCAGTATTCTCACTTAGTAATACTCTCAGGTAATGTTGGAGGGTAAAACTTCGAAGACTCTTGGAAAAACACGCTGAAAAGGTTACTGAATTGGTTTTCCGAACAGTATATTTGGGCAGTATTGCCAATCGGTTTTACTCCCTGTTCCCCGGAATCGTCACCGGCAACCGACCGGTCGGGGTCCGTTCTCCGACCAGCAGTTCGACCGCGGCGGCGAGCGACGCCGCCGTGTCGTCGTACGTCGTCAGGTACGTCTCGACCTCCGGCATCGCCGAGAGGTCGTAGGGATTCCGGGTCGCAACGACGATGGGGTTCGCGCCCCGCTCTCGAAGGGTATCGACGACTGTCACTTGGTCGGGATTCGAGACGGCGTTCGACGTGCAGACCACGGTCGAACGATCGGCGACGGCGACGCTTTCGCTCGGCGATTCTCCCGGCGCGAGGACGGTGCTATCGACTTCGACGCCCGCCGCCGCCAGCGTCGACGCGAACGCGCCGTCTCGGTCGGTCGTCTCCTCGGCGCGCGACCCTCGTCCGATATCGAACTCGTAGACGGAAACGCGACCGGTGACGGGAAGTTCCCCCGACTCGTCGCGGACGAGCGTGACGCTGCGCTCGGCGATTTCGTGTGCGACGGACCGACACCCCGTCACGGCCTCGTCCCATTCCGTCTCGTCGCCGACGTACCCCGCTCCGTGCGCTCGCTTGGCGCGGAGGACGCGTCGAACCGCCGCGTCGATGCGGTCCTCGGAAACCCGCCCCGATTCGACCGCTTCGATGACGGCGTCGATGGCGGCGTGCTGTTTTGCCGGCGTGTGCGAGACGAAAATTTGGTCACAGCCCGCTTCGACCGCCTGCACACAGCCTTCGACGGTTCCGACACCGTCGGCGATGGCCTTCATCTCCATGCAGTCCGTGAGGACCAGTCCGTCGAAGCTCAACTCCTCACGGAGGAGCCCCGTCACGACGCGCGCGGAGAGCGTCGCCGGTCGCTTCGGGTCGTCCGTGATGGTCGGAAACGCGACGTGCGTCGTCATGATGGCCCCGATACCGCGGTCGATGGCGCGGCGGAAGGGTCGCAGTTCCACCCCGTCGAGGCGTTCCCTGTCGTGGTCGATGACCGGCAGGTCGAGGTGGGAATCGACCGCCGTGTCGCCGTGGCCGGGAAAGTGCTTTCCGCAGGCGACGACCGCCGAATCTTGTAGCCCCTCGGCGAATGCCGACCCCAGTTTCGCGACTCGGTCCGGTCGCTCGCCGAACGACCGAACCCCGATGACCGGGTTGTCGGGGTTGTTGTTCACGTCGAGGACGGGTGCGAGGTCGAGATCGACGCCGAGCGCGCGCAGTTCCCGTCCGACGGCGTTCCCGGCGCGGAAAGCGAGGTCCGGGTCGTCGACCGCACCCAGCGCCATCGCGCTCGGCAGTTCGGTCCCCCACGAGAGGCGTGCGACCCGGCCCCCTTCTTGGTCGATGGACAGGAACAGCGGCGGCTTCCCGTCCGGAACGAACCCTTGCAGCGTGCGTGAGAGGGACCGGAGCTGGTCCGGGGATTCGACGTTTCGGCTGAAGTAGATGAGGCCGCCGAGGTTTCGCTCGGAGACGAGCGTCGCTATCTCCTCAGTCGGCGTCGTTCCGTCGAACCCGGCCACGAACAACTGGCCGACCTTTTCGGAAAGCGACAGGGACGATACGTCGGCTTTGAAATCCGTCGGGGAAGCTGGCGGATTCGTCGATTCCGCCGACTCCGGTTCGGTTATTGAACTCATGCTATCAGTACCGTAGGTACTCCGCCCGAACGTCGAGGAATTCGTTTCGGTCCCCTTCCCAACTGCCGACGATGGTGTCGACGACTTCCCGGGGTTCCGCCGTCGGGTCCGCGGTGTCTATCGTCTCGCGGAGGTAACTTCCTCCGGCCAACTTGTCGATGAAGTAATCGTCGTCGTAGACTATCCACTCGCAGTCGTCGGACCCCATGAACGCGGAGGCGAGAACCGTCAGACCCACCGTCACGGGGTCGATGGCGTCCCGGTCGAGGACGTGAATCTGGACGCCGGTCACGTTCTCGCGTTCGTGTTTCGAGAACGTCGGCGAGAAGTACGCCGGACGGAAGGCGACGCCGTCCAGCCCTTGATTCGAAAGCTCCGCCGCCCAGTCGTCCGCGTCTATCCACGGCGCGCCGACGAGTTCGAACGGCTTCGTCGTCCCGCGTCCCTCCGAGAGATTCGTTCCCTCGAAAAAGCACATTCCGGGGTACAGCGTCGCCGTTCCCGGCGTCGGCATGTTCGGCGACGGGTACACCCACGGCAGGCCGGTGTCGGAAAACCAGTCCGTCCGCGACCAGTCGCGCATCTCGACGACGTCCACGTCGGCACCCATGTCGAACTCGCCGTTGAAGTACGTCGCCAGTTCGCCCACGGTCATCCCGTGGACCATGGGAAGTTCGTACGCGCCGACGAATGAGGCGACGTCGTCGTCGATTCGATTACCCGCGGCGGGAAGCGGTGAAATCGGGTTCGGTCGGTCGAGGACGACCATCCGTTTGTCCGCCTCCGCGACTCCTTTCAGCGCGTATCCTAACGTGTAGATGAGCGTGTAAAACCGACAGCCGACGTCCTGCATGTCGTAGATGACGGTGTCGACGCCGGCCATCATCTCCGGCGTCAGCCGTTTCTGTTCGCCGTAGAGGCTCTTCACCGGAAGCCCGGTACGCTCGTCGGTGCTGTCTTCGACCTTCACCCCCGCCTGTGCGTCGCCCCGTAGCCCGTGTTCCGGCCCGAAGAGCTTGCGGAGGTCGAACTCGTCGCGGGCATCGAGCAGGTCTATCGTCGTGTTGAGGTTGCTGTCGGTTCCCGACGGGTTCGTGATGAGTCCCAATCGTTCCCCGTCGACCGTCTCGGAACGGTCGTTCAACAACCGTTCTACGCCGAGTGTTACCATATCTTCGGCAATGCGTTATCCCCTTAAAAAACCCCATGTGGCGTGCGATTATCTGTCAGGGGTGTAACGAGACGGACACGGACACCATCTCCGTGTCCACTCCCGTCTCCTGTGTGTCCCTTCTCACCCGTATCGCTTCAATCGCTCGTCGGCGCGACGGCGACGTCGAACCAGTCGAGGTGGTCCTCGCTCAGCAGCGCGTGGTTGTAGACGTGGAGTTCGTCGCCGAGACCGCCGACTTCTCCCACGAACCGCCGCCACTCCTCTTCGGTCCCGAGAACGCCGGGGTCGAGGGTGACCCCGACGTCGACCGGCACGTCGACGGCATCCCGATACGCACGAACGCGACGCCGTGCGATGTCACGGTCGTCGGTGTAACAGAGCGCGACGATGCGGTCGAGGTGATTGCTGACGCGGTCGAGGACGACGCCAGCGGGCCACCCGTCGTTCGGTTCGCGGCCGAGGCCGTCCGACGCCGAGTAGGTCAACGCGACGTCGCCGCTGGCCGCCGCGATGCGTTCGAGGAACGCGGCGATGACCGACGCGCGGAACTCGAAGAGGTCGGCGAGGACGGGGCGTTCCTCGACGAGGCGGTCCAGCGATTCGACTTCCGGCGTCGGCGTTCGAAGCACGTCGCGGGCGAGCGACCGGACGACGTTCCGAGCGCGGTCGAAATCGACTTCGTGACTCGCCGCTCGCTTTTCGCAGGCCGAACAGAAACACTGCGAGAGGAGGATTTCCTCGGGTTTGCCGCGGACGACCTGATTTTTCGCGTGGCCGAACGTGGCTCCGTGCGGGTGAAATGCGCTCGGAAAGCCCAGCGATTCGAGGTTGATGGCCGCGATATCGTAATCAGCCAACGACCACACGACGTCCTCGAAGTATGCGTGTACCTCGGGATTGGACGGACAGAACGCGTGGTCGTGAGCGTCACCGAACGCGCTTTCGATGCGGTACTCGGGGTTCGACGCGCCGAGGTTCGAGTTGTGGAAACAGACCAGCCACGCGGTCACGTCGATACCCGCCTCGGTCAACCGTTCGATGACGGCCCCGAACGGGTCGGCGTGGCCGTCGATTTCGTTCACCGGCGGGTCGATCGGCGTGTCGGCAAACCGCTCCGGGTCGGGTCGGAAGTAGCAGCCACCTTCGTACGATTCGAACAGATCGTTGGGAGAACGCGGGTCGAGCGTTCGGATGGAGTGGTAGTGCGCGGCGACGGTGACGCTCGTCACGCCCAGTTCGGCGAGTTCCCTCCTCGTCGTGTCGGGCGATCGTGCGAGCAGACGCCACGGATAGCTCCAGACTGCGACCATACCAGCCAACGTTCGCGCCGTGTAATAAATATTCCCCGATAGGGGCATGAGTAGAAAATCGGCTCAGTCGAAGCGTCCGGCGGCGACCATCGCGTGGAACCGCTCGCGGAAGCGGATGAGGCCGGTCCCCTTTCCCTCGTACACCTGATTCGTGAGCAGGACGGCGAACCGGTCGCGGGCGTGGTCGAGCCACAGCGACGTCCCGGTGTAGCCCGTGTGACCGAGTCCGACCCGCGACCAGTTCGGCGCGGGGTACGTTTCGTCGGCGAGTCGCCACCCGAGGCTGTGACGGGTGTCAAGGTCCGGCAACCAGTCGTCCTGTAACCGCTCGATTGTCGCCGGAGAGAGGAGCGCCCCGTCGGCGGCGAGGTACGCCCGCGCGAACGCCGCGAGGTCGTCGACCGTCGTGAACAGGCCAGCATTCCCGCTCTGGCCGTTCATCGCCCATCCGAGCGGGTCGTGGACCTCTCCGCGGAGGACGCGGTCACGGTACTCGTGGTCGTAGGTCGCGGCGACGTTCGAGGTATCGGCGAGCGGTCCGAGTCCGGAGGACTCCATTCCGGCGGGGCCGAACACGTACCGTTCCGCGAGTTCGCCGAGCGAGGCGTCGGTCGCCCCGCGAAGCGCCTCGGCCAGATGAACGAAGTTGAGGCAACTGTACTCGTTTCGACTGCCGGGTTCGGCTTCGAGTATCGAACGGTTTCGAAGCCCCTCCAACACGTCGCTCGGCGACTCCCACGACTCGGAGAACGCGTACGGCTGAAAGCCGGAACTGTGAGTTAGCAGGTCGAGGAGTCGCACCTCGCCGCGCCGATAGCCGTTGAGGGAGGGGACGTGTCGCCGGAGTTCGTCCGAGAGGGTGATCTCCCCCGCCTCGACCAACGAAAGCGCCGTCGTCGCCGTCACGACGGGTTTCGTCAACGACGCGCCATCGAAAACCGTCTCGCGGGTCATTGCCTCCCCGCGCTCGGGGTCGCGTTCGCCGACGATGCCCACCGCCTCGATTCCGTCCGTCGTTCCGACCGCCGCCACGGCACCGGGATACGCCCCTTCCTCCAACCCGCGGGCGAGAACCGCTTCGAGCGACGAATCTCCGTTCGACTGTCTCATTCCGCTGAACGAGGGAGGCGGACCGTCTTAGTCCCTTCGTCGTCCTCCCGCGGTGAACAACCTATTTGTCGTTTCCGACTCAAGGCATCACGCATGACCTACGATTCGCTGTTGTTCGACGTGGACGGCGTCCTTCTCGCCTTCCACCCCGACCACCCGACGGTTTACCGACAGGCCGTCGTGGAGACGTTCGACGCGTTCGACCTGTCGCCCGACGACGCCGACGTCGATGCCTTCATCGCCGGTGCGACGGTGGAGGGAATGCGGGTAGTGTGCGACGACCACGGCGTCGATTTCGAGCGGTTCTGGGCCGAGCGCGAGGCGAACGCGTCGAGCCTCCAGTCCGGGATGATGGACCGCGGCGAGCGGGTTCCCTACGACGACTGTGCGGTCCTCCCGGACCTCGCCGCCAACCACGACATGGGCGTCGTCAGCAGCAACCAACACGCCACCGTCGAGTACATGCTCGACCGCTTCGACTTCGACCACCTCTTTAAGACGGTGTACGGCCGCGAACCGACGGTAGCGGGCTTCGAGCAGACCAAACCCGAGACCTACTACATCGAGCAAGCCATGGCCGACCTCGACGTGAGTAACGGCCTCTACGTCGGCGACAGCGCCTGTGACGTTCGTGCCGCCCATCGTGCGGGTCTCGATTCCGCGTTCGTCCGTCGCCCTCACCGCGAAGGGTACGACCTTCCGGAGGAACCGACCTACGAAGTCGAATCGCTCACGGACCTCCGTTCGCTCCCCGACGTCGCGGACGCCGCGTAAGTCTCCGTCCGTTCCCTGTCTTTCTCGGTTTCAGGTCGTGTGTCGCCGAAGAGCGACCGCTTCGTTTCGCACCGGCTACCCCGTTTCGACACAGCCGAAACGAGGGGAAGAACCCACTGAAAGCCGTGTAACTCCGCTTCCGAACGTTCGGGGGCATCTCACTACGACGAGCGGATTCGGAGGGGTCGAAACTGCCGCAGAAACGCCGAGAGAACGACTAACAAAGGTGGAAAGGGTCTTCCGCGGCCATCGGACGGTCGTTACAGGTCTAATTTCGTAATGGGGGTTGAACGGGCCGCTCGGGTTCCATGCCGCCAGTTAACGAACATGGACATTAGTGATGAATGGGTGGTTCGTTTCGGGTCCGTCGAAAGTCCCTTCCCGACCGCCGATAACGACGATCGCCGTCCACACTGGACTTGCGGATCGACTCCTCGACAATCTACGATTCGACGTATCCGAAGGTGGAGTACCGGCGGGTCCGGGAATCGTCGGAGAACCGAACGCGTGAAAATCGGTTTGAGAAGCGTCGGCGGGCGGTTTCTCACGTCGGTGGGCAGCGTTTCCCCATGACGACCGGACGGTTTGCACCGGTCGCACCGGGAACGTTGTTCGGGACGCCGTCCAACGCCGCCGCGGCGAGGAGGGCGAACGCGGCGGCCTCCTTCGCGTCGCTTCCGACGCCGTACTCGTCGATGGTCCGGATCGGCGCGTCGACCTCGGCACCGAGCATGTCGAGAAGCGTAGCGTTGTACGCACCGCCGCCGGAAACGACGATTTCGTCCGGCGGTTTCGGCAGAAACCGCCGATACGCGTCGGCGATGGAGCGGGCGGTCAGCGCCGTTGCCGTCGCCACGATGTCCGCATTCGAGCGGTTTCGGTCCCGGCAGTCGGCGACGAACTCCCGCGCGTATCCGCGACCGAACTGCTCCCGTCCGGTGGACTTCGGTGGCTCGGCACGGAAGTACGCCTCGTCCAGCGCGTTTTCTAGAATCCCCTCGTCGACCGTTCCTTCGCGGGCCATGCGGCCGTCTCGGTCGTAGGTCCGCTCGCCACCCGTCAGGAGTTCCACGACGCCGTCGATGACCATGTTCCCCGGCCCCGTGTCGAATGCTGTCACGTCGTCGCGTCCCGCACCGGGCGGCAACGAGGTGCAGTTCCCGATGCCGCCGATGTTTTGTGCGACACGAAAGGACTCGTCGTCTGCGAGGAGGGTGAGGTCCGCGAACGGGACGAGCGGTGCGCCGTGGCCACCCACTGCGACGTCCGCGGTCCGGAAGTCGGCGACCGTCGTGACGCCCGTTCGCTCGGCGATGTAGCTTCCGTCCCCGATCTGGAGCGTCGAACGACGTCGCTCGTCGCCCACCGGCAGCGATCGGGGTTCCGGTTCGTGGCGAACCGTTTGTCCATGCGAACCGATTGCGTCTACGGTCGCGAGTTCGCGGTTCGCGGCCGACGCCGCCGCCACCGCCGCGTCCGCGAACACCGCTCCGAGTTCGACGTTCAACCGGCACGCCTCGGCGACGGTTCCGTCGTCGGAACAAACGCGTTCGAGTCGCTCGCGGAAGTCCGTGTCGTACTCGCGCGTGACGAACGACTCGACGGTCACGTCGTAGTCGCGTATCGTCTTCCCATCCCGTCGAATCAGACAGCAGGCCGCATCGACGCCGTCGAGCGACGTGCCCGACATGAGGCCGACGACGACGCGTTCGGTCACGCCGTCACCTCCCCGTCGACGCCGTCGAACGGGGCGAAAACGTTCTGTGCGACCAGTCCGTCGGGAATGGAAAAACCGGGATTGGCGCGGTTCCAAACGTCGATACCGGCGAAAAGGCTGTCGTGGTCGGTGGGTCGGCGGCACTCCGTGGTCATCTCCACGCAGTTTCTCGTCGGACTACTTATAGTTCCGTTCGCCGGGCGGTCAGGGTCGTCGTTCGGGTCAGTCGTCCCCATCGTTCTCACGTGTTCGCGTCGGAACTTCCTCGATGTCGTACATCATCGTCTCCAACCGCTGGTCGAGACCGGCGGAGAGGCCGCCGTCGACGACGAGTTCCGTGCCCGTGACGAACGACGCCTTCTCCGACGTGAGGTAAAACGCCGCCTCGGCCACGTCCTCGGGTCGCCCGAACCGCCCGACCGGATACTGGTTCAACCACTCCTCCCGGATCGGTCCCTCGGTGGTCAACTTCTCGCTCGACGCGTCGGTGATGATGCTCCCCGGACAGATGGCGTTCGAGCGGACGCCGTGGCGGCCGTACTGCGTCGCCACGATTCGGGAGAGCGCGACGATGCCGTTCTTCGCGGCGGAGTAGGAGGCCAGGCCGATGCCGAGTTTCGCGTTGATGGAGGAGATGTGGACCATCGACCCGCCCCCCGATTCGACCATCGCTGGAAGCGTCTCCCGAGCGCAGAGGAACTGCCCCTTCAGGTTCACGTCGATGACCCGTTCCCACGTCTCGTCAGTCACGTCCGCGACGTTCCCGTCGTCGAACGACCCGCCCGCGTTGTTCACGAGGACGTCGATGCTCCCGTGGCGCTCCATCGTCGCCTCGACCACGGCCGACACGTCCGCCGACTCGCTGACGTCGGTTCGCACGAACTCGGCCGCTCCGCCGGCCTCCTCGATACGGGAAACGGTTTCCTCACCGCCCTCCTCGTCCACGTCGGCGACGATGACTGCGGTGCCCGCGTCCGCGAGTCGCTTCGCGATCGCCCGGCCGATTCCCTTCGCCGCTCCGGTGACGATTGCGACCTCGTTGCTCCGCTGGTCCGTACTCGTTTCCATATGCTCCACCTGTCCCCGGACCACAAAACGGTTCGTATCCCGAGCGCGGTTCGTGTCCTCACGGAAATCAGTCACTAACCCAAACATTTTTCCGTGTTCATTTTAAATCGAAGTGAGTATGGATAACAGCAACCACGGTGCTAGCGATGAGCCACAGAGAACTCCGCTAACGCGGCGACGATGGCTCGCGCTCGGCGGCAGCGCGACGATGGCCGGACTGGCCGGTTGCGGCGGCAGCAACCCAAACGACCCGGATGTGACGATGTCGGGTACCCCCGGGAACGATTCGAGCGGTTCCAACGGAAAGAACGGGACGCCCGTCACGACCGAACTGCACATGCGCGCACCGGTCAGTTGGCAACCCAGCAAGGCCAACATCAACCCCTTCACCGACACGAAGAACACGGAGTTCTGGATGGACAACATGTGGTGGGAGTCGTTGGTCTGGCCCAACGCCAAGGGGGAACCGATGTACTACCTCGCGGACGAAATCAACATCAAAGGAAGCGGCTGTGAGGTCGAAATAAAACTCAACGACGAGTACACGTGGTGGGACGGGACGCCCGTCACCGCTCAGGACTTCCGCACCGCCGCGGTCATCACCGACTACAAGGAGAGCTACGGTCCGGACGAGACGGACGATAGCTGGGAGGTGGTCGATAAACACACGCTCAAACACCACCTCGCGGGGCCGGCCAATCCGTCGTTGCAGAAGACGGCATCCGCGTACTACACCGTTCCCGCCAAGCACGATTACTTCAAATCGTGGCTCGACAAGTACGAGGACGCGGGCGGTCAGAGCGCCGTGGAGAAGGTGACGAAGGAACTGACTTCGACGACCATCACGCTAAACGACCTCACCGAGAAGGGTCTCGGCTGTGGGATGTGGAAGCCCAAACAGCTCTCGCCGACCAACGCCGTCCACGAGAAGTACGAGGACCACCCGCGCGCCGATTGGACGAACCTGAAGACGTTCAACTGGCATCTCATCTCGGAGAAGCAGAAGGCCATTCAGGCGCTCAACGCCGGCCAACTCGACATGGGGGACAAGACGGTAAACCAGGCCAAATCCAACGGTAACGTCGGCGTGTTCAACCAGTTCGGCACGTCCAGCATCGTGAAGTTGGCCATGAACTGGAACAACGAACACCTCTCTCGCCGTCCCGTCCGTCGGGCCATCGCGTACCTCATGGACCACGACCAACTCGTGAAAGTCATCAGGAGCACGCAGGGGCTGAACTACAAACCTCGCGACACCGTAACCGGGATGTCCGTGAGTACCGGGAACCAGTGGACGAGCAAGGGATTCCAGAACAAGCTCATCGACTACGGTCGCACGTCGAAACCCGAGAAGGCGAAACGGGTCCTCGAGGACGCGGGTTACACGAAGGTCGGCGACGTCTGGGCCGGGCCGGACGGCAGTCGTGTCGAGGGCCTCACCTATCTGACACCGCCGTGGACCATCTACGAGACCATCGGGAAGTACCTGAGTCCCAAGCTCAAGGAGTTCGGCTTCGGCAACGAACTCATCATCCCGTCGAGCAGCGGTTTCTGGAAGCGCTGGACCGACACCCACGACTTCGACATGGTCAACTGGTTCTCGAAGACGTCACACCCGGCGAGCGCGTATTCCACCGTCAGCGTGGCCGGCCTTGGCAAGTTCGACGAAGTCGTGAACGTAACGGACCCGAGCGGCGACTGCAAAGTCGACCGTCGAACGCCCGACCTCTCCCAATCACGGAGCAAGAAGCTGAACCAACCCATCCGCCCGAAGTTCCCGAAGAAGGTCGGGCAGATGGGCGACGGCGGGTCGAAACGGACCCTCTATCCCGTCAAGTGGGGCAACATCATGTCCCAAACCCAGTCCACGAAGGAGGTTAAGGACCTCACGAGGAAACTCATGTGGTACACCAACTGGCAGGTCCCGCACATCGGCTTTTACGACGAGACGAGGGTGTACTGGGGCAACCAGAACAAGTTCGACTTCCCGACGGGGAACGGCGACGGTGCCCAGACCGAGAAGGCGAAAAGCGAGCACTTCACGAACGCTATCGAGTTCCTGATGAAAGGGCACATCAGCGCGAAGACCAAGTGACGCCCACCGCTGTCATCTCACTCGCGGTTTTTCGGTCCTCAGGTCCGATGGCACTTCGCGAGGAGCGCCGCCGTTCCGACGCCGAGCGCGCCCGCACCGAGGACGTTGAGGACGGACACGACGTGAGTCGCCGTTCCCGGTTTCGACCAGAAGAAGAGCAGTATCGAGAGGAGACAGGCCAGACACTCGAACGCCAGCAGCATGGCGAACTTATCGGCGTTCGAGCAGACGTAATCGAAGACGGTGGGTGCGTGGGACATCCGTTCGTTCAGGCCACTCGTACGTCGGGAATTAAACGTTTCGCCCCGTCCCTTCCTCGTCGTTCGTGCGGGCGACGGCGTGTGCGGCCCCGCAGTCGGGGCACTCGTAGTACTCCCGGTCGAACGTCGCGCCGCATCTGATACACCCGTACGTCTCCGTGTCGTCCGAGTCGTTCCCGAGCAACTCGCGGAATCGCGTGAGAATCGCCATATTCGTCGATGGGCCACAGACGTAATGAAACCCTCTATTACAGAGATTCTCTCCCATACCTTTATTGCAATGGGAGAAACACAAGCACAGTAGCACGATGTATTATTGGAAGCGGATAGGCCAGTCCGTGCTGGTGTTCCTGCTGGCACTGACGGTGACGTTCGCCCTGTACCGGATGTTACCGTTCGGACCCGTCGAGATGGTGCGAAACCATCTGATGCAACAGATGATAGAGCAAGGGAGCAGTCCGTCGCCACAGCAGATGGAACGCATCAACGCGATGGTGCGGACGTACACCGGTATCGACCCGTCCAAACCGTGGTACGTCGCGTACTACGACTACCTCCGGAACATCATCCTCTATCAGGACTTCGGACGGTCGATTTTCAAGAACCGACCCGTCTTCGACATCCTGTTCGAGGCGATGCCATGGTCGCTGTTCATCAGCATCTACGGCCTCGCGCTCGGGACCACGGTCAGTCTGCTGCTCGGTGCGGTCATGGCGTACAACGAGGGAAGCACGTTCGACACCGGGATGACGATTTTCTCCATCGCCAACACGACCGTCCCGTACTACATCGTCGCCATCCTCTCGCTCATCCTCTTCTCGTTCTCCCTCGGTTGGTTGCCGAGCGGCGGACGGATGGACCCGAACACGACGGCCGGACTGAACCTCCCGTTCATCGTCGGCGTCGTCAAACACGCCATCCTCCCCGTGTTCTCCTCGTTCATCGCCGGGTTCGGGGGCGCACTGGCGTTTCGAGGGAACTGCATCCGAGAGATGGGCGAAGGCTACATCCGGGTCGCCCGACTCCGCGGTATCAGCCAGGGTCGAATCGCCATCCGCTACGTCGGCCGCAACGCGCTGTTGCCCGTCTATACGAGCATCATGATGGGCGTCGCGGGCATCTTCGGGAGCAGCATCATTCTCGAAACCATCTTCAACTACCCCGCGATGGGCCTCGTGACGTACAACGCGCTGTTGAACCGCGATTACCCGCTCATCATGGGGTCGTTCATCTTCTTCACCAGCGTCACGCTGTTGGGTATCCTCGTCGCCGACCTGACGTACGGCGTCATCGACCCCCGCGTCAAAGGAGGGAGCGAACGTGAAGCCTACTGAGGGAAACGCCGAAACGCCGCGTACCGACGGCTCTCCCCGGTCCGCCGACGAACCCGCACGAACCGACGGCGGAACGAGCAACCGGTCAGGTTCCCCTCCCGTGGACGAGAGCATCTTCACGCAAACGTCGAACGTCCCCGAACTGACGACACGCGAGAAAGCCCGACGGTCGTTCGACCGTCGCGTCTATGCGCCCATCGCGGTCCTGTTGGGCGACTGGCGGGCGCTCGTCGGGTCGCTCATCCTCCTCGGTTTCGTCCTCATGGGCATCATCGCCGCGGCCCCGTTCGGCATCGTCCTCGTCGAGAAGGCAACCGTCATGGAGGGGCCGATATTCCTCTCGCCGTTCCGAGACTGGGCGTATCCGCTCGGAACCAACGTGATGGGGAAGTCGATTCTGAAGCAGGTCGTCCACGCGACGCCCGCGATGCTGGAGATGATCCTCGCCGGGGCGCTGCTGTCGGTCTGTCTCGGAACCCTCATCGGAACCGTCGCGGGCTACCGCGGCGGGCGCACCGACTCCGCCTTGATGACGGTCACGGACGTCGTTCTCACCATTCCCGGCATCGCGCTGGTCATCGTGCTGGCGAGCATTTACCAACCGGAAAGTCCCCTCGTCGTCGGCCTCATCCTCGGCATCGACAACTGGCCGAAGTTGGCGCGGACGGTTCGCTCGCAGGTGTTGAGCATCCGCGAGGAGGCGTTCACCGAAGCCTCGCGCATCATGGGGCTGTCGGAGTTCCACATCCTCCGCAAGGACGTGGTCTCGAACTTGATGCCGTACATCTCGGTCAACTTCGCGACCAGCGCACGGAAGATCATCTTCGAGTCCGTCGCGTTGTACTTCCTCGGTATCCTCCCCCGGTCGAACCTGAACTGGGGGTTGATGATGAACGACGCCTACAACCAAGCGAACTTGACGAACCCCGACCAGATACACTGGCTGTTGGTGCCGATGGCGCTCATCATCCTCATCTCGCTGGGATTCATCCTGCTCGCACAGGGTCTCGACCGGGTGTTCAACGTCCGCCTTCGCGCACGCCACGAAACCGCCGGAGGTGACGAATGAGCACCTCGGTCACGGACGAGAACGGACGGGCGGTGTCCCTCCTCCTCGCCGTCAGACGGTCGTTCCTCGCGTTCGTCGTCGCGCTGGGCGTCGTCTGCTGGTTGTTGGCCGTCCTCCTCTCCAGCTATCTCCTCCCCTCACTGACGCACGCCGTTCTCGCCGGAATGTTCGCCATCTGGGGCACGAGCGCGTTCATCTACGCCATTCTCGGCCGTCTCGGACTCAGCTTGATAGGGTACAACTGATGACACGACACTCACCACTCGAATCCATGTCAACACCAGATACCATACACGCCGACGGAGCACCACCCGAAAACAGAGCACCACGCACCGACGGGACACGACCCGCCGACCGGTTCCACGAAACCGGCGGCCGGAGGTGACATCGATGGCGACCGAGTTCCGGTCCACGACCGACACCGACACGCCGACCGAGGAGGACGTTATACTCGAAGTCAGAGACGCCAGCGTCTCGTTCAGCATGGATCGCGGGGATTCCCGCGTCCTTCGGGACGTCAGCATCGACGTCCGCGCTGGCGAGGTGCTCGGCGTCGTCGGCGAGAGCGGGTCCGGCAAGTCGATGTTGGCCTCGGCGATGCTGGACGCCATCGTCTCGCCGGGACAGGTTGACGGGGAAGTCATCTACCATCCGCCGGACGGCGGCGAACCGGTTGACGTTCTCTCGCTTTCCCGCGAGGAACTCACGAAACTCCGCTGGAACGAGATTTCGTTCGTCATCCAAGGTGCCCAGAGCGCGTTCAACCCGACGATGACCATCGGAAGCCACTTCGAAGAGACGCTTCGCGCACACGACGCGGACGTCGCGGAGGGAATGGAGTTCGCACGCGAACTCCTCGCGGACCTCTACCTGCCGACCGAGCAGGTGTTAGGTTCCCATCCCCACGAACTGTCGGGCGGGATGAAACAGCGGGCGCTCATCGCCCTCGGCCTCGTCCTCAACCCGAGGGTCGTCGTGATGGACGAACCGACCGCCGCGCTGGACTTGCTCATGCAGCGCTCCATCATCAGCATGCTGGAGGACTTACAGGAGAAGTACGACCTGACGATGGTTTTCGTCACCCACGACCTGCCGCTCGTCGCGGACCTCGCCGACCGCCTCGCCGTGATGTACGCCTTCGACCTCGTGGAACTCGGCCCGACCGACGAACTCCTCGACGATGCGGCCCACCCCTATACCCGCGCCCTGCTCAACGCCGTCCCGAACATCTCCGACCGGGCGATGGATATTCAGGGAATCGAAGGGTCGAGTCCCGACCCCGTCTCGCTTCCGACTGGCTGTTCGTTCAACCCGCGATGTCCGCTGGCCGACGGAACGTGTGAAACGGAAAATCCGCACCTCCGCGACGTGGACGAGGGTCACGAGGTGGCCTGTTTCTACCCCGAGGAAGCCCGCGAAACCGTTCCGTTGTTGCTCGACGAACCACCGGAGTCGGCTGAAGCGCCGGACGCTGCCGACGCCAGCGGAGGTGAGCGCCGATGAGTACCCGTCGCGGCGACCCGCTCCTCTCGCTGCGGAACGTGAGCGTCCACTTCGAGAAGGAGCAGCTGTTCGGCCTCGCCGGGTCGGAAACCGTCCACGCCGTGGACGACGTGAGCCTCGACGTCTACGAGAACGACATCGTCGCGCTCGTCGGCGAATCCGGGTGTGGAAAGACCACGCTCGGCAAGACGGCGATCGGCGTCCAGCGCCCGACGGAGGGGACGGTGCTGTACCGCGGACAGGACGTGTGGGAGACGAAGAAGTCCGGCGGCCTGTTCGGGCGGAAGAAGTCATCTGGCGAGTATTCGGCGGACGAGATACGTCGCTCGCTACAGATGATTCACCAGGACCCCGGCAGTTCGCTGAACTCGAACTACACCGTCGAGTCGAGCCTCGCTGATCCGCTGAAACGCTGGCAACCGGAGATGAGCGAGGCGGACCGCCGCGCCCGCATTTACGGCCTGCTCGAATACGTGGGAATGGCTCCCGCGGAGGATTACGCCGAGCGGTATCCCCACCAACTCTCCGGCGGGGAACAACAGCGCGTGGCGCTCATCCGAGCCTTGCTGATGAATCCCGACCTGATCCTGGCGGACGAGGCGATCAGCGCGCTGGACGTTTCGCTTCGCGCCGAGATGATGGATCTCATGCTCGAATTACAGGACCAGTTCAACACCTCCTACCTGTACATCTCACACGACCTCGCCAACGCGAAGCACCTCACTCAGCGGGCGAACGGCCGCATCGGGATCATGTACCTCGGCGAACTCGTGGAGATCGGCACGCCCGAACAGATAATCCACGACCCGCAGCATCCGTACACGAAGGTGCTCCTCTGGGCCACCTCCGACCTCAGAAATCGGTCGGAGGGCGTTTCGGATCCGCCGATTCGCTCCCTCGACATTCCCGACCCGGTGGACCCGCCGTCCGGATGTCGGTTCCACACGCGCTGTCCCGAAGCCCGCGCCGCTTGTACGCAGTCGTGTCCCGAACTCACCGACCACGATGGCGACGGGCGACGAACCGCCTGTTTCCGCAACGAGGAGGACCACGTCTACTGGGAGAGCGACCCGCTCGAAGACGACGACCCGACTGGAAATCCCGCGGCACCACAAGAGACGGCGGACGGCGACTGACTCAGTCGCACCGATACCGTTCGACTTTTTCTTCGTTCACCCTCACCCCGAGTCCCGGCCCGTCCGGAACCGGGAGCGCGCCGTCCTCGACTTCGAACGGTTCCTCGATGATGTAGTCGTCCCACCCGTAGTAAGTGCTGTCCGGCGGGAGGTTGATGCCGGGCGTGCTCGCAACCGTGTGGAGCATCGCCGCCGTCTTGACGCCGAGGTCGAAGCCGCAGTGATGGGAAACCGAGACGCCCGCGTTGGCCGCCATGGCGACCTGTTCGCGCACGGCGAGGATGCCGCCGGCGGGTACGAGGTCCACGACGGCCACGTCGATGGCGTCGGCCTGCAACAGAAAGCGGAGGTTGCGCGGAAAGTACGTGTCCTCGTTGACCGCCACGGGCGTCCGAACTCGGTTGCGAAGTGACGCGTACGTCCCGTAGGTGTCGATTCGAACCGGTTGTTCGAGGTACTGGAGGAGGATGCCCTCCTCTTCGAGTCGGGTGGCGACCCGGACCGCGTCCTCGAACGCCCAGCCCTGATTGGGGTCGAGTCGGAACTCCAGTTCCCCATCTACTTCGTCGTGCATCGCGCGGATCCGTTCGACGTCCTCACGCCAGTCCGGTCCGGCCTTCGTCTTCAGGGTCGAAAAGCCGTACTCGACCGCGCGTCGGGCATACGTCCGCGACTCCTCCGGCGAGAGAATACCGAGACAGGTGGCGATGTCCACCGTCTCGCGGGTTTTCCCGCCGAGGAGTTTGTGAACCGGGACGCCGACCTTCTTCCCGAAGGCGTCCCACAGCGCGGTTTCGACGGCCCCGAGGAAGGGTCGCACCTTCACGTACGGGAAGTAAAACGACTCCACGAAATCGCGGATGTCGCCCACCTTGCGGCCGACGAGTTCCGGGGCGATGACGTCGTCCACGACCGCCTTCGTCACCGTCGCGGATTTCATCCCGACGAGCATCTCCCCCCATCCGGTTATCCCCTCGTCCGTTTCGACCTTCACGAGCATCCGCGTGACCGATTCCACTTGGTCGTGGTTGCTCACGTATGGCGCGAGGCCGAGTTCGTCTTCGAGCGGCTTGACACCCATCTCTACGGGGATGGCTGACACGTTCGTGATCGGCATATCTCATTCTCGAAGCCCACATACAAATAACCGTTCCTATTTTCGGTAACAATTGGTAGTAACCCGTGTAAAACGAGTCGTTCCAAGCATCGCTGGGCTTGACGCACAACAGTTGCTACTGTTGTTTTTCGTCTCTGTCGGGGTGACAGCGGGCGCTATGAAGCACGACCCGCCACCAGCAGTCACATCCTTCGACTGTCCGATGTACGCAAGAGGCGCTTCACCGAACGCGAGACGCATGCCAGCGGAACGGCTTGCTGGCACGATTTCAGAGTCCCCCGTATAGGAGGACGTGAAACCGTGGTCCAGCGAAGCCGTCTCACTGAAGAACACGCGAGTCACGTTCACTGCGCCAACGTAGTCACGGTCGGCTTGGAAGCCACACCGAACGTTGTCGCACCTGAAGTGGCCTCCCCACCACACCTCGTGGGAGTGGTCAGGAGACTTCGTGGTATGGCCCGTCGAACCGCACCGAGGGCACGACCGAGACGTGTTGCCCGGACGCACTCGCTCCATGTGCAATCCGGCGATGTGTGCCCGATACTCGATTTTCGAGATGATTTCTCGACGTACCCACGACGACAACTCCCACGATAACTGCCTTCACCGCGAGGCGGGGAGAGACTCCGTAGATCTTCGTGAACAATCGCATCCACGTCATACAGAAGTGCGAGGGCGAGAATTTGGTTGGCCACGTCGTGAACGATTTGTTCCCTCTTGTGTCGAATCTTATTGTTCACACGCTCGTACTCTGCTTGAACGTGCCTGAACGAATCTGTGTGGTCACGCTCCTGCCGACGCAGACACGCGAGTTTCGAGTTGAGTTGATTGCGTTCCCGAGCGAGATTCTGCATTCGCTCTCGCTCCGTGTTCTGAATGAAATATGGCGTGGAGAGTTGTTCGCCGTCTTCGTTCACGACAACCGCCGTAGCGTCTTTCCTGATACCGCCGTCAATCGCTAAGACCGACTCTACGCCATCCGATTTTTCGGTGTGTTCGACTTCAATCGGAAACAAAAGTTCGTAGTAGTTGCCCCCGGTTTTCGTCTGAGTGGGTTGGAACGAGGGGGCGGAGAGACTGCCGTGTTCGAGAAGGTCGTGAAACGCTTTGTATCCCTCAAATTCGTGTTCTGTCCATGTCCAATCCCCTCTTGTTTCGGGTTCGATTGTGTCGGGTGTTTTGAGTTTGACTGTGAGTGTTTGTGTGTCTTTGTCGTACTCGTATTTCACAGCCTGTCCCGATGTGGGGCCGTCGTCAGCGGAGTACGGCAGGACTCCCTTTGAGTACGTGGGGCACTCTTGCATATCGAAATACGACTCAGGGAACCGACCATGCCGGTCGTAGTACGAGTTGAGCTGGTTGATGAGCATGTCAACGTACCCTGATTTGATGTATTCTCCTGAGTTCCAGAGTCGTTCTTTGATTCGTCGGGTGTGGATGCGCCGAATCTTGTGGTCAGGGAGAACTGGCTGAAGAGTGTGGAATGCGGTGCGTTTGTCTGCGTGACTGCGAAGCGTCTCCCCGGCTTTCTGCATCACGCACCGCTTGTACCGACTCGGAAGGTACAGGTCACCGTCAGCGAACGCTTCGTTCTCGTCAAAATATTTCCACGCTTGGTACGAGTGGTCGTCAATTCCGGTGAGGTGTTCAGGCGTCCAGTACCACTCGATAAGCGTATTTGCAACGTTCTTTGTGAGCGCGTCTAATCGAGCGTGTGGATTTCGCCTCTCGATGGGTAAGCGGATGGGGAGTGAAAGGTGGCTACTCATCGGTTTCCACTTCTGCTTCCACCGTTTCGACTATGCGCTTTCGCTTCGAGGAACGCATCCCATACAATTTGCCTGCAAAACTGGCAGCCAGTTGGAGGAAGTCATCAACCAGTTCCTCGTGTGCAGTTTTGTCTGTTTCCTTGTTGATGACGGTGATTTCAACACCATACTGGTCGAGGAGACGTTCGAGGTACGAGAACCCAAATCGTGTGAGTCGGTCTTGATATGTAACAAGAACGCGCCCGTAATCAGCGTTTTCAGCATCATCCAAGAGTTTGTTGAGTCCTCTACGTTTTTCGTTAAGGCCACTTCCAACGTCAGAGTACTTGTTTTCGATGCTCCATCCGTGGTCGTGTGCGTATTTGGTGAGTGACTCGATTTGGCGGTTGAGGTCGCTATCTTGTCCTTGAGCGTGCCCCGAAACACGAGCATAGAGGGCGACTTTATCGGTTGCTTGTGAATCTCCCGAGAGTCTGAGGAGTTCTCGGTGAGGGATTCGTCGGTGGCCACCGGGTGTTCGAGTGTAGTCGATTTCCCCCTCGCTACACCAGTTCTTGACGGTTTGACGGTGTACTCCTAACTCATCAGCAAACTCTCCAACGGAGTACGACCGAGGCATACTACCATATTATACCGTTTGATACTTAACACTGCCGAAAATTGTAACAGTTACACAACCCCGTACGGCGGCGAAACCGGTTCCCGCGTTCGTCAGTCAGCTCACTTCATCCAAATACGCGTTCCAGACGTCCATCGGGTCCTCGCAGGCAATTTCCGAGATGGTTCGGCAGCCGTCGTACCCCCACATGAACACGCTGTCGGCACCGAGTTCGAGCGCGGTTCGCGTCGCCGTTCGAACCTCTTCCGTCGCCGAATCACCGCTCAATCCGAAACCCTGAATCCACAACTGGCTCCGCAGGTCGTTTTCGTCCGCGAGCCCGACTACTTCACGTCCGAACCGTGAGACGTACTCGGCCGGGTCGGCGTCCTCGGCGAAGGCGTCCCAGTACGGGTCCGTGGCGAGCACGTCGATGTGGTCGTTTTCGGCGAGTCGCGCCCAATTTCGCGGCCCGTGGTCCGCCGACCCTGTCGGCATGAGGCAGACGGCGTTATCCGCGCCCTCATTGTGGGTCAGTGCCATTAGCTCATCAAGGAAGTCAAGCATCGATTCTTCCCGGAACGACGAGACAGTTTCGGTCTCCGTCGCGGGCATCGGTTCGCTGTACTCCTCGCGGTAGCCCTCCCGGCAGTGTTCGCAGCGACAACACCACACATCACGGGGATGATCATCGCCGTACCAGTGAACGTTGTGCCAGTGTGGTTCGTCCCAAAAAAGTACGTCCGCGCCGAGTCCAGCGGCATCGCGGGTCCACTCGCGCATGAATTCGCGGAATTCCGGATCGTTGAAGCAAGCAGCGGGTACACGCTCTCCAGTAGAGAGAACCTGTCGACTGTCCGGATTATGTGCGACGAATCGGGAGAATTCCTCGCCACCGAAGACGCCGCCAACGGCCCACGGGTTGACATAGACCGACAGTGACTGGTCGTGGCTCGCGGCGACGATATCACTCATCGTCTCGCTGTAGAAAGCTTGGTCGCGCTCGCTAAAAGTGTGGAGGATGGCAGTCAATCCTTCCTCACGCAGTCGTTCGAGGTCATCCGCTGCATGTTCGGGGTCCTGTACGCCGAAGTAGCTCGCTCCGCATTCAATGTCGGACATGATCGTGGTGTTGCATTGATGCACAGTCAGTGACCATGAACATATCGATATAGAGGATAGAAA
Organism: Haladaptatus sp. CMAA 1909; assembly: GCF_043952005.1. Classification (NCBI taxonomy): domain Archaea; kingdom Methanobacteriati; phylum Methanobacteriota; class Halobacteria; order Halobacteriales; family Haladaptataceae; genus Haladaptatus; species Haladaptatus sp. CMAA 1909. The sequence goes on from NZ_JBIOAV010000003.1 coordinate 240,773, forward strand.
CGAAGCAGCGAATGAGCTATCAAGGATCGGTTCTCCATTTCATGCTTGTTGTATTATCCCGATTTTCCAGTACTTCCTCATCACTCAATAGACGTGGAAGCACTATTCTAATGGTAGGGTTCCAGTATCTATTAATATGAGATACGAACGACGAAACTAATTTATTCTGCGCCATCGGAGAGATTCGTATGCCAGAAGAAACCATCTACGAGGAGTTGAGCATCCCGCACGTCGTTAACGCGACGGGAACGAAAACACGAATCGGCGGCAGTCGAATTCGTTCTGAAGCCGTGGAGGCCATGGCCCGCGCATCTGAGGCGTTCGTTCGTCTCTCTGATTTGCAGGCCAAATCTAGTGAATTGATCGCCGAGGCGACGGGTGCAGACGCGGGATACGTCACCGCAGGTGCGTCGAGTGCCCTAGCGCTCGGGGCGGCTGCCTGCATCGTGGGCGATGATATCGGCGCAATGGCGCGATTGCCCAACACTGCGGACGTACCGAACGAAATCATCATGCCCCGAACGCACCGATCGGGTTATGACCACGCGCTTCGGAGCGTCGGCGCGCAAATCGTAGACGTGGGAACCAACGACTGCCACCTCGGAACCGGGTCCCGCAACATCGAACCTTGGGAAATCGCCGACGCTATCAACGAGGAGACGGCCGCAGTGGCCTACATGGAGAAGACCTATACCGAACCACCGCTGGAAGTCGTCTGCGAGATTGCACACGATCACGGTGTTCCAGTCATTGTAGATGCTGCCGCCGAACTCCCGCCCGTGAGCAACCTCACTGCGTTCATTGAGACTGGTGCCGATCTCGTCGCGTTCAGCGGTGGCAAGGCGATTCGCGGTCCCCAAACCACTGGTATCCTTGCTGGAAGAGCGGACCTCATTGAATCGGTCGCCGCCCAACACCTCGACATGCACGCAGCGGAGCAGGTATGGGAACCAGCCCCGACACTCGTAAACTCAAAGCGACTTGGCGGTGTCCCGCGTCAAGGAATTGGACGCTCAATGAAAGTCGGCAAGGAGGAAATTGTCGGCCTGATTCGTGCCCTCCAACTCTTCGTGGAGGAAGACCACGACGCTAAAATCGAGGGGTGGCTCGATCGTTCGCGGCGAATCTCCGATAGACTTGATGAGGTTCCCAGTCTTGAAACATCGCTTACGTCCGACGACAAGACCGCTGTTGCTCCAGAAGTCGTCGTTTCGGTCGATTCCGATGTCGCTGAAGTAACTGCAACGGATGTGGTCGGCGGTCTCAGACGCGAAAAACCACGTGTGTTTGTCGGTGCAGATGCACTCTCGGTAGGTGAATTCACGGTGAATCCGATGTGTCTCACAGACGAAGAAACCGAATACGTAGTCGAACGAATCATCGCGCAAGTCGAGAAGAAATCGAGCTAAATGTTAACGTGTGTCAAACTCGACAACACTTTTTATCACGTGGTCACCGGTTTCGAACGCCTTTTCGGCGTTCTTGGGACCATATACTCCCGTAATCAGCATATCAGTGAACCAGTCGGGGAACGCTGCGAGTGACTCCTTTGCCGCCTCGAAGTGCCGAATGTTAGAATTGACACTGCCTAGCAGTGCCTTGTTCTGGAGAACCATTTCTCGATGGAGTTCACCGCCGTTGATTTCGAACCCGTGATCGCTGGGGATGCCGAGCAGTGCAGCGACGCCATTCGGTGCGAGCGAGGAGACCGTTTCGAAGGCGTGGGGAGCATAGCCCGTCGATTCGTAAACGAAATCCATTGGCTCATGAGCGTCGGAAATTCCGGAAACGGATGTTTCGCGCGAATCGACATACTTTGCGCCCAATTTCTCGATGATATCTACTGTGGGGTCGGGGCGGTCACGGCGGCCAAGACAGTAGGTCCGCTTAAACGTGTCGTGGTTTACAAGCATCGCCAGCGTAAGGAGCCCGAGTGGACCATTGCCGAGCACAAGTGCTGATTCGGGGGTCCACTCGAACGGTGAACGACTAGCGAATGCATACTCGATGGCTTTTTCTGAGTTACTGACGGGTTCTATCAGAAACCCAGTCTCCGCGAACTCGTCAGCTATGGAAACAAGGAATTCCTCAGAACTAGTGAAATACTCTGCCATATAACCATGTGCACCAACGATACCGCGTTCGACGAATGCTCCGTCGGGAGCCACGTCTGGTTCGCCGCGTTCAAAGTATTTGTTCCACTCTCCAGGTGGTCTACGGACGGTCGGAACAACGAAATCTCCTTCTTCGAATCGAGTTCCGTTCGGGTCCTCCACGACCCCAACTGCTTCGTGCCCGAGAATTTGATAGTTCTCGCCTTTCGGAAAGCCGCCGTGATTTCCCTCGATAACTTCGTGATCCGTTCCGTCGATCCCGACACGGAGTGTTCATACGAGAACTTCTCCATTGTCCGGTTCCGGCTTCGGAACTTCAATTAATTGCGGGCCCGATTCGCTGCGGCGTACTGCAACCGCTCTCATACTCTTTACTTCTCCTCGTAGGCGCTCGCCACTACTTCGATTTCAACGCCGATATCGATGGGTAGATCTTCGACCTGAACCGCGCTTCGAGCAGGATACGGCGAAGTGAAGTTGTCTGCATACACTTCGTTTATCTCCTCGTAGTCCTCCATGTCCTGGACGAACACAGTTGCTTTCACTACGTCGTCTAGAGATCGCCCCGCCGCTGAGAGAACCGCTCCAATGTTCTCAAGTGTTCGCGTCGTTTGCTCTTTGATAGTATCACCGACGATGTCGCCGGACTCTGGGTCGACCGGTCCCTGCCCAGAGACGTAGATCCGGTTGCCGTCACGAATCGCTTGTGAGAACGGGCCAATGCTTGGCGGTGCGGCGTCAGTGTTTATCTCCTCCATAGTTAGTAGGTTCCTGATTTTATTGTTGTCGATTCTCTGCCAATTCTCGCGTCATTTCTCATTGCGAATACTTCTGCACAGGCGGTGTTAATTAGCATCAAATTAGTCTCCAAGTTGCCGAATTATAAAACTTCCTAAATAATATATCTCCCTCTTTGGCTTAAGCTTCACAGTTTAATTGATAGTCCTCTGGTGTATAAACTCCATTAAGCTATATTATTTTTCCGTCAATCAACAAGTGCATTCAAAACATACGCGTGGTTATATAGCACTGAAAACCACGTATTGAAAAAGTACACCACAGAGTATGAATTGCTGGACATCCTCTCTGAGATAAATTGCGGTTTTTGCGCTTTTCATTCTCATAATCGCTGTTCTTCCTGAACCACTGCCTGATAATTTTCGACATCATTTTTAGAATAAATAATAGCAAATTTGCCCTCCTATTACGGATTCAACTTGTTTGCCCATGAATAGAAAGAGATATACCGTAGGATTGGTGTATTTATGGTGATGAAAGCGGTCATTCTCGCTGCTGGTGAAGGATCGCGGCTCCGACCCCTTACAAATCGCCGTCCGAAGACTATGCTCCCTGTTGGCAACCAGCCACTCTTAGAGTCAGTCATCAAGTCGGTATCTGCGGCGGGAGTGACTGAAATTGTACTCGTTGTCGGCTACCACCGTGAGCGAATTCAGACATACTTCGGTGATGGTCAACAATGGGGTGTCGAGATCACCTATGCGGTACAAGAAAAGCAATTAGGAACTGGCCATGCCCTCCGGCAGGCTGAACCGTACATTGGATCGGACTTCATTGCGATGAACGGTGACCGATACATCGAACGAGAAATCATCGAGAATCTCATCGATGACCATCGAGAATCGGGGTCGGCGGGAGTAGCAACGACACGGGTTGAGACGCCCAGTAGGTTCGGCGTGATTGAATTCGACGGTCAGTACATCACTGATATTATCGAAAAGCCAACGCCAGGGACGACGAAGTCAGAACAAATCAATGCCGGCGTTTACGTGTTCGGACCGGACATTTTCGCAGCAATTCGCCAAACCGAGAGTCACGGAGAGATAGCTCTGACGCGGACGCTATGCAACTACGCAGAATCTCACTCACTCCGTGCGGTTCCCTACGACGGCCTTTGGGGCGATGTCTCACACCCCTGGGATTTGCTCTGGCTCAACGGTTACATTGCAGACAAGCAGAAAACCACCGACAATTCCGGCTCTACCGAGTCAGCATATGTTGCTCCCACAGCTGTTATTCACGACGACGTGACGATAGGGGATGATGTGACGGTGTCTTCGGGTGCTGCCATCCTTCGAGGAACATCGCTCGGGGAAAGCGCGACGGTTGGAATAAATGCCGTCGTCGAGAACGCTGTCATTTTCCCTGACGCGACCATCGAGGCGGGAGCGATCGTTCGAGACTGTATTGTTGGCGCGAATGCTACTATTGGGCCGAACACTACGGTTGAAGGTGGAAAAGCGGACGTTACTCTTGGGCAGACAGTTCACAGTGATGTGACATTTGGTGGCCTCATCGGAGACAACGGTAAAATTGGTGCTAACGTCACGGTGATGTCGGGGACGATTCTTGGAGAAGGAGTGACGGCAGAGAGTGGTACAGTACTTCGGGATCGAACTCAAGACGGTTCAATAATACGGAGAGGATAATTATGTGTGGAATCACAGGTTACATTGGAAATGACAATTGCTCGACCATCGTTGCACAGTGTTTGAAAAATCTCGAATATCGGGGCTATGATTCGACGGGTATTGCCCTGCTCGATGACTCGTTACGAGTACACAAACGGAGTGGTGAAATAGACAATCTGACCGTTCCGTCCACGTCGAACGCCAATTGTGGCATTGGTCACACGCGGTGGAGTACCCATGGGGCACCAACGGAGCGTAATGCGCATCCTCACACAGGGTGTTCAGACCAAGTAGCTGTTGTTCACAACGGAATTATCGACAACTACGAAGAATTCAAGGCTGACCTTCTCCCCAACCACACATTCACGAGCGAGACGGACACCGAGGTCATTGCACACCTCATCGAAGATGCCCTTCTGGACGACGTTGATCTCCGCGAGGCAGTCGAACGTGTTGTCTCAATGCTTTCTGGAAGTTTCGCTATTGCGGTCACCGCCGTCGGTTACGACGGTATCGTTGCCGCACGACAAGACAGTCCCCTTGTCATCGGCCACGCCGAGGATGCAACGTTCCTTGGGAGCGACGTGACCGCCTTCGTAGAGTATACGCGCACAGTGACGTTCCTCGAAGATGGCGATATTGCACATCTTACCGAGGATGGCGTGACCATCGTAAATGGAGGACAAGTCATCGATCGTGACTGCCAAACCGTCGATTGGGATGCCGAAGCGGCGGAAAAAGGCGGTTACGACCATTACATGCGGAAGGAGATTCATGAACAACCACGGGCAGTACGGCAGGCCCTTTCGGGCCGTATCGACGAACTCTCCGGAACGGTCGATCTCGATCTCTCTCTTTCAAAGGAGTACTGTCACTCCCTCGACGAGATTCAGATTGTCGCTTGTGGAACATCGTACTATGCGGGAATGTACGCTGCCAAGTTACTGGAGGAGGTTGCGGACGTTCGTGTCTCGGTTCATATCGCCAGCGAATACGAATTCAAAGCTAACCGCGACCCATGGCGAACGCTTGTCGTCGCGGTCACACAAAGCGGCGAAACCGCCGATACGCTCCGTGCCCTTCGCAAGGCCGCTGGTGCAGGTGCTCGGACGCTCGCAGTGACGAACACAGTTGGTTCGACTATCACCCGCGAAGTGGATGACACTGTGTACATTCGCGCCGGACCAGAAATCGGTGTCGCGGCCTCAAAGACATTCGTTTCGCAGGTAGCGACATTGACACTGGTCACGGTGTATCTGGGAGAACAACGGGAAGCGCTCTCCTCGAGCGAACGAACAACTGTTCTGAAAGAGCTATCAGCCATGCCGAGCGCGATTCAGCAGGTCCTTGACGCAGAAGAGACAGTACAGAGTGAGGCAGAGGCCTTTGCAGACAGTGATTCGTTCTTTTTCATTGGACGTCATTTTGGTCACCCAGTCGCGCTCGAAGGCGCGTTGAAACTCAAAGAAATTTCTTATGAACACGCTGAGGGATTTGCGGGCGGTGAACTCAAACACGGCCCGCTCGCGCTCGTGACTGAGAAGACCCCGGTCATCGCAATCCTCACCGACGAGACGAACGCCGCCGAGACGCTTAACAACGTCAAAGAAGTCGAATCTCGGGGTGCTCCTGTCATTGGAGTCACGTCCGAGACGGATCCGAATTCCGTGTTCAATACGGTATTCGAAGTTCCCTCGATCGGTCTGATGGAACCCGTTATCGCGAACATATATCTGCAGCTGTTTGCTTATCACGTGGCGAAGGAGAAGGGTCGAGCCATCGACAAGCCGCGTAACCTCGCCAAGAGCGTTACTGTAGAGTAGCGGCCGCGAAACGACCCTAATCTTCTTTGACACCCTCCTCGGCCTGCAGAGTGAGGTTTTGCACCTGTGATTCACATATGAAACTCTTGTTCCTGAGTGACGCCTTCAAGTGCCAGAACGAGCGACTTCCAAACGCGAGTCCCCTACCTTCGCTTTCGACGAGCCTCTTCGCAGTGATTGTCTTGGTCCGCTCGTCTTAGACGAAAGCTTGGACAACGGTGGCGATGACCCTTTTGCCGCGCTGGCCGAACCCGGTTAGTTCGCGTTCAAACTCCACGTCACTGCCGAGTTCATGTAATCGCTCGGCGAGCAGGCACTCGATCCGATTCTGGTCAAGATCCAGTAGGTAAGGATACGGATGTCGACCAAATCGGTGCTGAGTTGGAGTACCTGCTCGTTCCGGTCGTGCAGCGGCATTCCATCCCTTAGGCTAACCTCTGCCATCACGGCATCGAGGCCGCTAGCAATCCGGGTTCTCCTGCTGAAAATACACTTGACATCGGGGGTGTGACCTTTGGAGGGGACTGTGGGCCACGTGTCGAGTGTATCCGAGAACTGTGCGGCGCCGTTTCCCCTCTTACTCGTTCCCTTCGGTCGGTCGTTGAGAAAGGAGCCTTAGCCTCTCAATGAAGGAGACGCAACTAGCCAGCAGAAATTATGTGCTGGAGGTTGCGTACCTATTCGGTTCGATGCTGTCGGACGAACCCCTCTCCCGAACTCGGGATGTGAGAACCCATCGCGCGATACCTCCTGCGAAGTTGCGATTGGTCCTCACCGGATCACCATCATCGTGCCGTCGAGCGCGACACCGTTCGAGCAGGGTGTCGGGCAATCGATCGAGCAGCACCGTATCGCACGATAACCGACCCAGCTGATTTCGAACACTCATGTCTGATACGAACGTTCCGGACGAAACGGAAGTCGTCATCGTCGGCGCGGGACCGGGTGGCTACGTCGCGGCGATTCGCGCCGGGCAACTCGGCCTCGACGTCACGCTCGTAGAGAAGGAGGCGTACGGCGGAACTTGCCTCAACTTCGGGTGTATCCCATCGAAGGCGCTCATCTCGGCGACCGACGCCGCCCACGAGGCGGCGTCGGGCGAGGACCGCGGCATCCACGCCGACCCCGAAATCGACCTCTCCGAAACCGTCGATTGGAAGGACGACGTCGTGGACCGACTCACGGGCGGCGTCGAGCAACTCTGCAAGCAGGCGGGCGCGACGCTCGTCGAGGGCCGCGCCGAGTTCGCCGACGAAACGACCGTCACGGTCCACACCGACGACGGCGAACACGAACTGTCGTTCGACCACGCCGTCATCGCGACGGGTAGTCGTGCCATCGAACTTCCCGACTTCCCGTTCGAGGAGGACTCGATTCTCGACTCGCGAGGGGCGCTCGCGCTCGAAGAAGCGCCCGAATCGCTGGTCATCGTGGGCGCCGGCTACATCGGCATGGAACTCGCAACTGCCTACGCCAAGGCCGGAACCGACGTGACCGTCGTGGAGATGTTGGACGAGATCCTCCCCGGCTACGGAGCGGCGGCGAGCGAACTCGTTCGCGAGCGCGCGACGGACCTCGGCGTCGATTTCCACTTCGGCGAGCGGGCGGCGGACTGGCGCGACCGCGACGGTGGCATCACCCTCGTTACGGAGGACGAAGAGGGGGAAGAAGCAGAGTACGACGCCGAAAACGTCCTCGTCGCCATCGGCCGCGAACCAGTCACCGATACGGTGAACCTCGACGCGGTCGGCCTCGAACCGACCAATGACGGCTTCATCGAAACCGATGGACAGGGCCGCACCGAACACGAGAACGTCTTCGCCATCGGCGACGTGGCGGGCGAACCGATGCTCGCACACAAGGGGATGCGAGAGGGCGAAGTCGTGGCCGAAGTCATCGCGGGAGAACCGGCAGCCCTCGACTATCAAGCCGTCCCGGCGGTCGTGTTCACCGACCCCGAAATCGCGACGGTCGGGATGACCGAGGACGAGGCCACCGAGGACGGTTACGACGTGATAACCGGCGAGATGCCGCTCCGAGCGAGCGGCCGCGCGCTTACCCTGAACGACGACGAGGGATTCGTCCGCGTCGTGGCCGACGCCGACGAGGGATATCTCCTCGGCGCGCAACTCGTGGCTCCGGAGGCGTCGGAACTGGTCGCCGAGTTCGGACTCGCACTCGAACTCGGCGCGACCGTCGACGACGTCGCCGCGACGATTCACACCCATCCGACCCTCTCGGAGGCCGCGAAGGAAGCCGCGGCCAACGCACGCGACCACGCCATTCACACCCGAAACGACCGATGAGACCCTACAACCCATGAACCAGACTTCGACTTCACCCACGAACGAATCGCACCGCGCCGACACGAAACCACCGGTGATTCCGGTATCCACGGTGTCCGACCATGTCTGAAGAGAAGTGGTCTGAACGCGACCCGCCGCGCGACTTTCACCGACTCCTCGACGACGAGGGACACCTCCTCGACGGGGCGGACGTGCCGAGCTTCGAAGACGACGAACTCGTCGACTTTTACCGGACCATGGTCGCGACGCGGCGACTGGAGGACACGATGTTGGACATGCAGCGAAGCGGGGAGGCGAGCCTCGTCGCCCGCGAACTCGGCGAGGAGGCAACCCCGCTCGGTGCCGCCGCGGCGCTGAAGGAGGACGATTGGCTGTTCTACACCTACCGCCAGAACGCGGCGCTCCTCCACTGGGACGTGCCGATGGAGAAGGTAATCCTCGGGACGACCGGACAGGAACCCGAAACCATCGCCGAGGGCATCGACGACTGGGACTCCCCGGTGAACTTCTCGCCGGACTACACGCCCGTCGCGGTGAACGTGACGAACGCGGCGGGGTCGGCGATGACCGACCGGTTCCGCGACCGGGACACAGTCTCGATGGTCTTCATCGGGGACGGGTCCACGAGCGAGGGGTCGTTCCACGACGGGATGAACTTCGCAGGTGTCTTCGACGCCCCGGCGGTCATCGTCGTGCAGAACAACCAGTGGGCGATTTCTGAACCGTCACAGCGCCAGACCGCCGCCGAGACGTTCGCCCAGAAGGCCGAAGCGTACGGCGTTCCGCACGAACGCGTCGACGGCAACGACGTTCTCGCCGTCTACGACGCAGCGAGCGAAGCGGTCAAACGCGCCCGTGAAGGCGGCGGGCCGACGCTTGTCGAATGCGTCACCTACCGGATGGGGAACCACAACACCTCGGACAACGCGGACCTCTACCGCGACGAGGCCGAACTGAAAGACGAATGGGAGGGCCGCGACCCCATCGACCGGTTTTCGACCTACCTCGGTAACCGGAATCTCCTCGACGACGACCGGCGAGAGGAGATACGAAACGAGGTGGACGGGGCGGTGGACGACGCCGTCGAGACGGCCCGGAGCGTTCCCGACACCGACCCGATGCGGATGTTCGACCATCACCTCCACGGCACCTCGTGGCGAGAAGCCCACCAACGAACCGAGTTCCAGCGCGAACAAGAGGGGAAGAATCCGTTCACCGATTTCACCGGGGAGGAGTTCGATACGGAGCAATGGGACGGACACGGTCCCGACCTCGGCGTCGAAATCGCGCCGCTCGACCCCGACGAGGATGACGTGGAGACAGAAGACTGGAACATCGTGACGGCCGTGAACCGGACGCTCCGTCAGGAGATGAGCCGGGACGACGCGATACGAATCCTCGGGTACGACATCGGCCCCATTGGCGGCGTCTTCCGTGCCACCGAGGGACTCCTCGACGAGTTCGGGTCGAACCGCGTGATAGACACGCCGCTGTCCGAAAACGGCATCGTCGGCACCGCGGTGGGAATGGCGATGCGGGACGACCGACCGGTCCCCGAAATCCAGTTCATGGGCTTTTCGTACCCCGCCTTCGGCCAGTTCATGTACGCCGTCGCCAAGATGTACGAGCGCACCGGCGGCGACATCGAACTGCCGATGACGATTCGGATGCCGTACGGCGGCGGTATCAAGGCGCTCGAATACCATCAGGAGTCGACCGAAACGTTCCAGATTCACACCCCGGGCGTCCGCGTCCTCTGCCCGAGCACGCCGTATCAGGCCAAAGGGTTGTTGGCGTCGAGCATTCGGTGTGACGATCCGGTCGTGTTCATGGAGCCGAAACGCATCTATCGAGGCTTCGACGAACCGGTGCCGACCGAGGAGTACACGCTCCCGTTGGACGAGGCGCGAACCGTCCGCGAGGGCGAGGACGTGACGGTGCTCACGTGGGGGGCGATGGTCCGCCACGCCGAGAGCGCCGCGGAGGAAGTCGATGCGGACGTCGAAATCATCGACCTCGTCACGCTCTCGCCGCTCGACGTGGAGACGATTTTGGAGTCCGTGAAGAAGACCGGCCGGTGCGTCGTCGTCCACGAGGCGCGGCGCACGCTCGGCCTCGGCGCGGAACTCTCGGCGCTGGTCAACGAGTACGCGTTGGACCGATTAAAAGCTCCAGTCAAGCGGGCGACGGGATACGACGTCCACTTCCCGGACAACGACATCGAGGACGACTATCTCACGGACGCGGAGCGGGCGAAGTTCGCCATCGAGGCGGTGATGAGCTATGAGTACTGAACACGCGACAGGCCGACGGCGATTCCCAGCGGAACCGTTCGAGGACCACACCATCACCCGAAGGAGGTGGTCGGCGTGACCGCCTACGAGTTTGAACTCCCCGACCCCGGAGAGGGGTTGACCGAGGCGGAACTTGTGGAGTGGCACGTCGAAGAAGGAGACGACATCGAGGAACACGACGTCCTCTGCGAGGTGGAGACGGACAAGGCGGTCACGGACGTCCCGTCACCGTGTCCCGGAACCATCGAGGAGCGACGGGTCGAACCGGGCGACGTCGTGCAGGTCGGCGAAGTCGTCGCCGTCATCGAGACGGACTCACCGCCGAGCGGCGGTGATGAAGCCGAGGCGGCCGAGGAGGCAGCGGAAGAAGCCGACACCGAACAGGAGACGAAAGCCGAGGAGGAAGGTTCCGAGGAAGCTCAAGCGGACGCCGAGGAGGAGACGGAACCGACGGAGGAATCCGAAGAGGAATCGGTAGCGGAAGAAGCGGCGGAGGAGGAAACGGAACCAGCGGAAGAGACGGCCACAGAGGAATCCGAATCCGATGAGGCGGAGGAAAGCCAAGTCGAGGAGGAAGCCGAGAGCGAAGCGGAGGGCGAGGAGTCACAGTCTCCCACGACGTCGGAAGACCGGGTGTTCGCGGCACCGCGGACCCGAGCCTACGCCCGCGAGCAGGGCGTCGACCTATCGGACATCGACGGGTCGGGACCGAACGGACGCGTCGTCCGCGACGACATTGACGCGCGAGTATCCGGTGGAACGACGGGAGAGACGGCCGAAACGGGTGACGAGGCGACCTACGCCATCGAGCATCCGACGACCGAAATCGAACCGGTCGAAATCGACGAGGACGAGGAGCGCGCCGAACGGCGTGACCTCTCGGGACTTCGCGCTCGAATCGCCGAGAACATGTCCCGCTCGGCCGCCGTCGTCCCGCAGTTGACCTCCGGGTTCCAGGCCGACGCCACCGAACTCGTCGAACTCAAGGAGCGTCTCGACGCGGAACACGACGTTCACATCACCTACACGCCGATTCTGCTCAAGGCTGTCGTTCCGGCGCTGAAGGAGTTCCCGATGGTGAACGCCAGCATCGACGACACGACGGACGAAATCGTGGAGAAGTACTACTACAACGTCGGGTGTGCGACCCACACCGAGAGCGGACTGATGGTTCCCGTCATCAAGGACATCGACAGCAAGTCCATCGTCGAGGTGGCGCGTGAACTGTCGGACCTCACCGAACAGGCGCGTGAACGGTCCATCGACGCGGCCGACATGCAGGACGGTACCTTCACCGTAACCAACCTCGCCAGCTTCGGCGAACATCGAACGTTCGGGACGCCCATCATCAACTACCCCGAAGTCGCGATTATGGGTATCGGACGGATTCGAGAGGAACCGGTCGCTACCGAGGACGGCGAGGTCGAGGTACGACCGCAGATAGACCTCAGCCTCTCCTACGACCACCGCCTCGTGGACGGGGCGAAGGCGAACCAGTTCATGGAGTACGTCATCGACGGCATCGAGGACACCGACCTCCTCCTTGGTCGCCTCTAAAGGACGGCGTCGTCCCGTCGGCCACCATTTATGTGTGTCTCGCACACGACCAACCGATATGACCCGAATCGCAGTCACGGGCGCGTCAGGTAACGTCGGAACGGAAGTCAGGAAGGCCTTCGATGACCACGACCTCACGCTCATCACGCAGCACGAGCGCGACGACATGGACAGCATTCCGGTCGACGTGACAAACAGGGACGCGTTCGTCGACGCCCTCTCCGACGAGGACGTTCTCATCCACCTCGCGGCGAACCCCTCCCCGTACGCCGACTGGGACGACGTTCACACGGTGAACGTCGAGGGGACGTACAACGCGTACAAAGCGGCGGTCGAGAACGGACTCGACCGGGTTGTCTACGCGAGTTCGAACCACGCCATCAACGGGAACGAAACCGTCGACCCAGACGAACCCGAAACGTTGCAGGAGGACACGCCGGTCGTCAACCACGATGCCCGACCGCATCCCGATTCGTGGTACGGCGTGACGAAAGTGTCGAGCGAAGCCATCGGCAACCGCTTCGCCAGTCAGAGCGGCATCGAAGCGGTGAACCTCCGCATCGGGTGGCTGATGTCGCGCGAGAACCTCCGGGAAAGCCAGGAGGACCCCGATACTGACTACCCGGAAGCGTACGCTCGGTTCGCACGTGCGATGTGGCTCAGCCCCCGCGACTGTCACGACGCGTTACGGTCCGCCGCGTTCGCCGACATCCCGACGAACCCGGTCACGGCCCACGCCATATCCCGAAACGACGAACGCTGTCTCTCGCTCACCCACACGCTCAAGTCCATCGGCTATCGACCGAGAGACGACTCGGCCGAAGTACTCGAAAACGACGGCTAATGACACGTCGTTGTCATCCGCACAATAGACGTTCGACTCCGCTCAGTCCCGGGTCTCCGGCCCGTGTCCGTACGGGTCTCCCTCGATTCCGGCGGTGTCGAACGTGAACTCGTCGTCCTGTTCCTCCGCGATGTAAAGCGCGCTGTTGAGCAGGCCGATGTGGCTGAACGCCTGCGGGAAGTTCCCTAGTTGTTGCCCTGTCTCGACGTCCAATTGCTCGGCAAGGAGTCCAACCGGACTCGAATAGCTCAAAACGTTGTCGTATATCTCCCACGCCCTGTCCACTCGACCGGAGCGGGCGAGCACCGAGACGAGCCAGAACGAACAGAGGAGGAACACCCCTTCGTCGCCGGGCAATCGGTCACCTCCCTCCTTGTATCGATATACGAAACCCTCCGGTGTGGCGAGCGTCTCTCTGATCGTCTCGATGGTTCCCTGCACTCGGTCGTCGTCTATCGGGAGGAAGCCCATGAGGGGAATCAAAAGCCCCGTCGCGTCGATGGTATCGCCCTCGAACGTTTGCGTGAAACTGTGTTTCTCCTCGTCGAACCCCCGTTCGATAATCGCCTCCCTGATATCGGAACGGTAGTCCCGCCAGCGTGCCTCCGGTGCGTCGAACCCCTCCTTTTCGGCCATATCGAGAGCGCGGTCTATCGCCACCCAGCACATTACCTTCGAATACACGTAGTGGCGTTCCTCCCTGCGTGGCTCCCAGATTCCCGAGTCCGGTTCGTCCCATCTGCGACAGACGTATTCGACGATGTCGTAGACGGCATTCCAGTCGTCCTCGCTGATTCTTCTGTCGGTTCCAACCAACTGGTACACCGCCTGCACGAGTTCGCCGTAGATGTCGAGTTGAAATTGGTTCGCAGCCTCGTTCCCTATCCGAACGGGTTTCGACCCACGGTAGCCCGAGAGGTGGTCGAGTTGCTCCTCAGGAATATCGGATTGGCGCTTCAGGCTGTACAACGGTTGGAGGCTCCTCGGATTGGTCGAGCGACTGAGGTCGAGGAAGTGGTCGAGATAGGCTTCCGCCTCTTCGGCGTGTCCGAGGTGCGTCAGTGCACGGATGGTGAACGCGCTGTCCCGAATCCAACTGTACCGATAGTCCCAGTTCCGAACCCCGCCGATACTCTCCGGCAGCGACGTCGTCGGGGCCGCACAGATGCTTCCGGTGTCCAACTGCGTGAGGAGTTTGAGGACGAGTCCCGACCGAATGATGTGGTCGTGTCCCAGTTCGTCGAAGGGACACTCGGATCGCTCGCAGGTGTGACTCCACTCCCGCCAATACTCGGCAGTCTCGTCCAGTACCTCTTCACAGGCGTTGTGACTCACCGGTTCGTGGGTGTCGTACTGGAACACGTACCAGTCGCTCTCGTCCTCGTCGAGCGCGTACGTCGCGTGAGCGATGCCGTCCTCGATGTACGTGTTCCTCGTCGTCGAGAGGAACGCACGTTCGTCGTCGCTAGTCGCTCGAACCCCACCTGACGTAGGTTCGAGGCTGGTCTCGGCGCGTGCGTAATCGAAGCGAGGGCGGAACTCCACGTCGATATCGACCGACCCCTCCGTACACGTCACCTGCCGGTAGACGGCGTGTTTCGGATACTCCTTCGCGACTCCTTCTCCGATGACCGGCATGAAGTCGGTGACGACGCACTCGCCCGACGACGTCCGAAACGTCGTTTGGAGGACGTTCGTGCGGCTGAGATACTGTTGGCTAGCCTCGTACTCCTTGACGGGCGAGATGGCGAACCGCCCGCCCCGGTCGGCGTCGAGAATTCCGGCGAAAACGCTCGACGAGTTCACGCTCGGAAAACACGCCCAGTCTATCGATGCGTCGGTGCTTACGAGGACGCATGTCTCCAAATTCCCGATAACTCCGTACTCCGAAATCGGCGTAAACGAACCCATCTATACTCACTCCCTTTTCGATCGAATCACTGTCATACCCTCGAAACTCCCTGTATCCATCGTCGTCGGACTCCCGGCTACGACCCTGTTTCTATTCATTATTGTGCTCCGTCGAACGCTCGACCGTGGTCCATTCCCGTGTGCTGACCGTCGGCACTGGACTCACGAATCACAACGCATCGTCCACGGCCTCCATAGTGAGTTCGGCGAGCGACGGGACCGTGACGTCGGCGACCCCGGAGCCCTCGTCCGAAATCCAAACGGTGACGAAGCCGTTCTGCCTTGCCGGAACGAGGTCGTCGCCGAGGCGGTCGGCGACGTACACGTACTCGTCCGCCGGCCGCTCGCTCTTTGCCCCCGTGAACATCTCGTCCTTCGGCTTCATCGTGTCCAACTCGCCCGAGACGAGGACGTGTTCGAAGTAGTCGGCGATGCCGTGTCTCGCCAGTTTCTCCCGTTGAATGTCGCTCGCACCGTTGGTGATGATTCCGAGGACGGTGACGTCGGAGAACCCGTCGAGAACGTCCTTCGCCCCGTCGGCGAGGCGGGTGTTCTCCACCTTTCGCCATTCGAGGTCGCGGGTGAACGCGTCGGTATCGACGTCGATTCCGAGATGGTCCGTGAACGTCTCGACGGCCTCCCGGTAGCCGTCCGCGACGTTTCGCCGGAAATACTGCTCCACCAACCCGTCGAACTCGTGGACCGATTCGTCGTCGAGTTCGATATCGAACGCTTTCGCGGTTTCGACGATTTCCTCCTCGTCGCGTCGTTTTTCGAGGAGCGTTCCGTCGATATCGAAGTAGACAGCGACGGTCCGCTCGGACTTCCCCGTCTCATCTCGTACCATCTCGGGCTCGCCTCCGTTTCGCCTCACATGTCGTTCCACGCTCTCGCCGCCGCTACCCACGAGTACGATTCCCCTATCCACCGGGCCGATATCGCCTTCTTGAGCATACGGGCTCCCGGCCCACCGAACGTGTTGAGCGGGATTCCGATGACGTCGTGTGCGACCGCCCTGTCTCCGACGGAGACCAGCGTGCCCTTGTTGATGTACGACCAGTGGACTGGTTCGCTCCCCGCTATCATGCGCGCCACGTTCTCGCCGACGTGTTCTCCTTCCTCCATGGCCGCTTCGGCCGTCGGCGGGGGAACGTCGTCCGTGTCGGGGTGGACGATGGCTTCCCACGCGTCCTGTTCGGAGAGCGGCCCGCCCTCGGCGTCCTGTTCGACGAGCGCCGCGTCGCCGATGGCGAGAACGCGGTCGTCGCTCGTTTTGAACGTCGAATTCGCGTAGGCGCGGTTGTGTTCTTTCTCGATATCGACGTCGGAAAGCGCGTCGTCCCCCTGCACGCCGCCGGCCCACACGAACACGTCGTACTGGAGCGGGTCCTCCCCCTCGAACTGAATCGTCGTATCGTCCACCTCGGACACCGTCGCACCCGTCATGATGTCTATATCCTTCCGTTCGAGTTCGTTCTGAATCGCCCCTTGGAACTCGTGGTCGTGTCCCGGGAAGATTTCGTCCTCCATCTCGATGATTCGTATCTCGATGGGGAGGTCGCGTTCGTCGCGTAACGCGGCCACCTCACCCGCGGTTTGGATGCCGGTCAGTCCGGCACCCCCGATGACCACCTGTGCCGGGTCGTCTTCGGTCGCATCGGTTGCGGCCGCCATGACCTGCTGGTGTATCGTCATTGCGTCGCCGAGGCTCTTGAGCGTGAGCGCGTGCTCCGCCAACCCGTCGATACCGTAGAACGCCGTCTGGCTGCCGAGGCAGACGATGCAGTAATCGTAGTCGATGGAGTCCTCCCCTTCGAGATGAACGACGTGGTCGTCCACGTCGAGACCGTTGACCGTCCCGTGGACGAACTCCGTGTCCTCCGATTTGAGGTCGTCTATCGGAATGACGACCTTGTCACGGACCGCCGGTTTCCGTATGCAGCGATGGACCTCGTGTAACACCAGATGATGGTTCGTCTCCGATACCCAGACGATATCGGCGTCCTTCTCCTCCAACTCGTCTTCGAGGCTCTGTACGGCCGCGACCCCGGCGTATCCCGATCCGAGGACGGCGATTGTCGTTGACATGGTTTTGTGAGTCGTCGTGATCGATTTCGAAATCGGTCGTTTGTCCGTTCTTCTCCCGTTTCCTGTCCGTATATCTCTCCGCCACAGCGGCAGGTTCGCGTGGTCGTACGCTACGACGGTTTCGGTGTTAAGCCTCGTGCCTGCCAACGCCGGACTCGGACGAACGCGGCTACAAATTTTACCCGGACGGACACCGTGGAGGAGATATGGAGATTTCGAGAATCGAATCCACCGAGTTCTCCTATCCCATCGAAAACGTCGGATCGGACGACGGCTTCAACCTCGTTTACGACCCGGATTCGACGACGGATCGGAGCCTGTTCGCCATCGAGATTCACACCGACGAGGGTCTCACCGGCGAGTTCGTCGGCGGAAACTCGCCCGGATTCGCCCAAATCAACGAAATCGCCGACAACCTCATCCGTGCGGACCCGCTCCGCCGCGAGCGACTGTGGTCCGAGATGAAACGCGGCCTCAGGAAGTACGATCGAATGGGTATCGGACCCGTGGATATCGCGTTGTGGGACCTCGCGGGGAAACGCTACGACGCGCCGATTCACGAACTGCTCGGGTCGTACCGTACACGCCTCCCGGCCTACGCGTCGACCTATCACGCCGACGACAACGGCGGTCTGGACTCGCCCGGTGCCTACGCCGACTTCGCCGAGGCGTGTCTCGAACGCGGCTTTTCCGGCTTCAAAATCCATGGGTGGGGCGGGAGCGACGAGCGACGGGACATCGACCGCGAAATCGAAACGGTCCACGTGGTCGGCGAGCGCGTCGGCGACGAGATGGACCTCATGTTGGACCCTGCGTGCGAGTACGAGACGTTCGGCGACGCTTTGCAAGTCGGTCGCGCGTGCGACGACGAGGAGTTCTATTGGTACGAAGATCCGTACCGCGACGGGGGAATTTCGCAGTACGGCTACCGAAAGCTACGCCAGCAGATAGACACGCCGCTGTTGCAGACCGAACACGTCCGCGGGTTGGAGAGCCACACCGATTTCCTGCGGAACGACGCCACCGACTTCCTTCGCGCGGACCCCGCCTACGACGCGGGTATCACCGGCGCGATGAAAATCGCTCACATGGCCGAAGGGTTCGGCGTCGACGTGGAGATTCACTCGCCCGGTCCCGCACAACGCCACTGTATGGCGGCGATTCGGAACGCCAACTACTACGAGATGGCGCTCGTCCATCCCGAGTGCGAAAACACGACGCCGCCCGTGTACGAGGGCGACTACGTGGACGACCTCGACGCCATCGACGACGACGGCACCGTTCCCATCCCGGACGGTCCCGGATTGGGCGTCGAGTACGATTGGGACTACATCGAGGACCACCGGGTCGGCGGTCGCACCTACGAGTGAAGCTTTGTAGCCGTGCGGCCGAACGACGGTCGTGAGCCGCCGTCCACCGTTAAATAAAGGGGGCTTGTTATTGCAACCAGCATGATTATACAGCGGCTTCGGCAATCGAGGGTATGGCAGAACTGGAAGCCGAGTTCGAAAAGAGTCGGTCGGAGGTCGCGACGTATCTGCGCGAGTTCGCGGACAAACTGGATTCCGACGGAACGGGTCGTTCCGACGGGACCGGTCCCGAGACGGGTATCGCAACGAACGAGTCCCGGGAAGCCGGTTCCGCGACCGACTCGGTGGGGAGTTCCCCGTCGGAGTCGCTCGAATCGACGAGCACGCAGAAGGTGACGCTCCTCGTCGGGAACGAGAGCGCGACGATGAACCCGCCGGAGACGGTCTCGTTCAGCGTCGCCGTCGATTCGGACTCCTCGCTGATGGACTCCGGGTCCGAAGAGAGCGTGAGTTTCGTCCTTCGGTGGGCGAGCGACGAGGTCGAAACGGACGACGAACTCAGCGTTCACTGATTCGGATCGACGATCTTCGACCGATCGTCACCAGCAGGACCCACCTCCGACGGTGGCAATCACTGTTATGCGTTTCCGTCCGTTAGTTCATGCCGTCATGGTTCACTCGACTTGGGGCGACTGGTTCGTCCGTGACGAGGTCGAAGCGGCGAACGTGGACGGATTATCGGTATGGTATCTCGGCTGTAACGGGTACATCCTGCGCACCGAGGAGACGACGCTGTACCTCGACCCGTACTTCGGGGACGGGTCGCCGCCGCGAACGATTCGGATGATTCCGGTTCCCATGGACGCCGCCGATGCGACGATGTGCGACGCGGTGTTCGTCACGCACGAACACATCGACCACATGCACCCGCCGTCCTACGGCCCGGTCGTGGAGAACCTCGGTGCGAACGTCTACGCGCCGAACGAAGCGTTCGAGAACCCCGCCTACGACGGCGACCTCCGCGTATCGGACGTCGACCGGAACGTCGTCTCGCCCGGCGACGACATCTCGATCGGAGACCTCGACGTCCACGTCCGGAGCGCGAACGACCCGGATTCAGCGGAACCCGTGAGCTACGTCGTGGAACACGAATCGGGGACGTTCTTCGCGCCGGGCGACTCGCGTCCCGCCGACGCGTTCTACGAAATCGGTGATGAGTTCGACATCGACCTCGGCGTTCTCGCTCACGGGACGACCGGAAACATCTATCATACCGAGGACGGCGAAACCTACGTCACCGATTGGTACAACGACGGGACGCAGGTCGCGCAGGCGGTCAACGCGCTCTCGCTCGACCGCTTCGCCCCGGTCCACTGGGACGTGTGGCGGGGCGTCGAAGCGGACCCGAAAGCGCTCCGCAAATACCTCTCGTCGTACGAATACCCCCGCGTCTTCGAAACCATCCGTATCGGCGACCGACTCGCCATCGACCGTCCGGGCGTCATCCGCCCCAAATCGATCCGGGAACACTGAGAGTTCCGGCGCGTCGCGATTCGAGGGGCCTCGCTTTCGAACGCAACGAGTATACTTACCATCCTCTCTCGCGTACGTTTCCAGCCATGGGAGCCGTTCACTTCGATTACGACGGGGAAACGGTCATCGTCACCGGTGCGAGTTCGGGTATCGGCCGCGCAATCGCGCTTCGATTCGGCGAGGCGGGCGCGACGGTCATCAACGCCGACGTGCGCGAGGAGCCGAAATCCGACGGCGAGCCGACGCACGAGAAGATCGTGGACGAGCACAAAGGAACGGCGGAGTTCGTCCACACTGACGTCTCCAAACCCGGCGAACTGGAAGCCATGGTCGAGGCGGCCCGCGAGTACGGCGGTGTCGACGTGATGGTGAACAACGCCGCGATGCAACACAGCGAAGCCTTCCTCGACGTGGATCAAGAGGCGTTCGATAAGCTTCACCACACCAACATCCGCGGGTACTTCTTCGGCACGCAGGCCGCCGCCAGGGACATGATCGACCGAGGGGAGGAAGGCTGTATCGTCAACACGGCGTCCATCAGTTCCGAAGTCGCCCAGCACGACCAAGTGCAGTACGACTCGACCAAGGGCGCTATCGAGATGATAACGAAAGGGACGGCGCTCGAACTCGCCGACCACGGCATCCGCGTCAACGCCGTCGCCCCAGGCCAAATCGCCACGGAGTTCACGGAGGGGTGGAGCGACGAAGCGCAGGAAGCGGCCGGCGAAGGTGGCTTCATCAAACCGGTTCCGCTCGGTCGGGCGGGATTCCCGGAGGACATCGCCGGACCCGCGCTCTTCCTCGCGAGCGACGACGCCGACTACATCACCGGCGAACTGCTGTTCGTCGACGGCGGCTGGACGGCGATTTAGGCGGCTTCGACCTCTGATGTGGTCGGTTGTCGAGGTGTCCTAGCGGGTGCCGGGAAACGCCACTATTTTTTCTCGTTTGCAAACCACGAGTGAGAAACGACCGTCCGATAGCCGCTTCACCGACTGACGTGGAACTCGAAGAACTAAAAAATCGGTTCGAAACCGTCGTCAGTAGTTGTCGTAGACGGTCTTGATGATGGTGAAGTAGTCCATCCCCTCCTCTCCCTGCTCGCGGTACGTCTCGCTCGACGAGGCGTTCATGCCGCCGAACGGGACGTGCAGTTCGAGGCCGGTCGTCTTCTCGTTGACTTTCAGAACGCCGAAGTCCGCGTCCTGTACGAAGCGGTTCGCTTCGGAGTGATCATCCGTGACGATGCCCGCCGACAGGCCGAACTCAACGTCGTTGGCGATTTCGATTGCTTCGTCGAAGTCGCTGTACGACATGACGCCGACGAACGGGCCGAACACCTCCTCCTGCATGATCTGCATGTCCGAATCCACGTCGGAGAAAATCGTCGGTTCGACGAAGTAGCCGTCCTCGTGCTCTCCGTCGTCGAGTTTCTCACCGCCGTACTCCAACGTCGCTCCCTCTTTCTGCCCCGTTTCGACGTACTCTAAGGTGGATTCGAGTTCGCTCTCCGAGACCTGCGGACCCATGTCCGGGTCGTCCAGACCGGTCCCGATGTCGAGGTTCTTGGCGTACTCCACGAGTTCGTCCACGAAGTCGTCGTACATCGAATCGTGGACGATGACGCGTTCGGTCGCCGTACACGCCTGTCCGGTGACGCCGAATGCACCGCCACCGACCACTTCGACGGCCGTTTCGAGGTCGGCGCTCGGCGTGACTACGGTCGGATTCTTGCTTCCCATCTCGGTCTGTGCGCGCTTGTGGGCGTCCGTCGCCTGTTCGTACACCATCTCCCCGATCGACTGACTCCCGGTGAAGGAGACGGCGTCGACGTCCTCGTGTTCGATGATGGCGTTTCCGACGTCCTCGCCGCTTCCCGTGACGAAGTTGAAGATGCCGTCCGGAGCGTCGTACTCGTCGGCGGCCTCGTCGATACACTCGACCACTTTCGCGAAGACGGTCGGCGCGTCCATCGCGGGTTTGAGCACGACCGTATTTCCGGTCGCTAACGCCGGCGCACTCTTCCACGACGGAATGGCGATGGGGTAGTTCCACGGCGTGATGAGCGAAGCGACGCCGATGGGTTCGCGTATCGTGTAGAGGTTCTGGTCCTCGGAACTCGGTCGTTGCCGGGTTCCGGCGTAATCCATCGCCCGCTCGGCGTAGTAATAAAAGATGTTGATGGCGCGATTGACCTCCGCGTTCGCCTCCGCTCGGGTCTTTCCCTCCTCGCGAACCATCGTTTCGGTGAGTTCGTCCTCACGGTCGTCCATGCGTTTCGCCGTCGCACGCAACACCTTCCCGCGAGTCGGTCCGGGCGTGTCGGCCCACTCCTCCTGTGCCGCTGCCGCCGCTTCGACCGCACCTCGTGCGTCCCCGGCGGTCGATTGCGGGAACTCCGCGACGATTTCCTCCGTATCTGCGGGATTGTGGACTTCAAACTGTTCGCCCGATTCCGATTCTCTCCACTCCCCGTCGACGTAGTTGGTGTAGGTTTCGGGCATCGACAGAACGTATGCACGTGAATCACTCCGTTCTTTTGGCTCGTCGGTTCGCCGCCGGATCTTAGTGAGTCAAGACCCTACTCGTTGCTATGCGCTACCATCACATATCGTCGGATGATGGCCCCCGTCTCCTCGCGCGAGAGGAGGAGAAGGCGTACGACCTCACTGCCGTCACGGACATCTCCTCGTTCCGTGAGTTGGCGCTGGCCGCGTCCGCCGTCGGAGCGGACGTGGACGACGTGTGTCGAAACCATCTCGACGAGGCACCGTTGCTCGATGCCACCGAACTCGCATCGGAGTCGGACCGCCCGGCGGTTCCCGACGAGGTTTGGGCCGCCGGTGTGACGTACGAGACGAGCAACGACGCCCGCAACGAGGAGAGTGGACGCTCCTCGATGTATCAGGGCGCGTTCGAGAACGACCGACCGGAACTGTTCTTCAAGGCCACGCCCAGTCGAACGGTTGGACCGGAGGAGGCCGTCGGTATTCGTTCCGACTCCGAGTGGGACGTTCCGGAACCCGAATTGGCGGTCGTCGTCGCCCGCGGGAACGTCGTCGGGTACACGGTCGGAAACGACATGAGCAGTCGGTCGCTGGAGGGGCAAAATCCGCTTTACCTCCCGCAGGCGAAGATATTCGATCGGTGTTGTGCCATCGGGCCGTGTATCGCCTCGCCGGAAACGGTCGGTGATCCCCGCGACCTGACGATGACGATGCGCATCGAACGCGACGGAGAAGTGATGTTTGACGGTTCAACGTCGACGTCACGGATGGTGCGAACCTGCGAGGAACTGGTCTCGTACCTCACCGAACACGACTCGGTGCCGGAGCTGACGGTCCTCCTGACCGGTACGTCGCTCGTCCCGCCCGACGACTTCACGCTCGCGGCGGGCGACCGTATCGAAATCGAAATCGAAAACATCGGGACGCTCCGCAACAGCGTCAAAACGTTGTAATCGAAGGCACGAACGACGGATAATCTTGTACTAAATTATCAATATTAACCGGAATAAAGTAGCTTTTAGTTTCCTATACGTTCCAAAGGACAAACGTCTGTGACGAAGGTGAAATTCCAGAATTCACAGAAAAAGCGACATACAACGCGGTTAATCGTTTCCCAGAAATATTAGGAATATTATCGTTCGTGACCGGCCGATGCAGCGTGACGATCCCATGATTTCGTCCAATACCATCGAAAAAGCGTTCTATACTCTCTGTGATCGCCTACTGCTTCAAAATGTGGTGGGTGAGGAGATGAGAGATCATCAACGTTTAGTATTGTGATAATAATGCAATACTAATGGCGTCCACGACGATCTCCTTTCCCGGGAACGAGGACGCAGGAGGATGGCAACGAAGACGGTTCGGCGTCGATCGGTGATCGTACGACGGGGACGCGTTTTCGAACGGATCGTTCCGACGACGTGACCGAGTGGGATTACAGGCCTACGAATGTAACAGGTGTTCGTCGCACGCGCTTCGCTACCCGTCAGCGAACGAGGAATCGGTTCGACCGGAAACCTCGACCCGCTCCGAGCCATTTTGACTCCTAATCACGCCATCTTCGATGACCACATTCCAAAGTACAGTCACGTCAACGCGTTGTGGTTCCTTTCGTCGTTCGATTCCCAACCTCAATGCGTCACATAATCGATCGTTTGTGGAATCGCGCTACCGTTTTCGGCCGACCATATCACGCCTGTCTCGCCGTGGCGTCGACCACGTTGCGCAGAAGTAGTTCGAGCGTCATGGGTCCGACGCCGCCCGGAACGGGCGTGATGGCGCTCGCTTTCTTCCTGACGCCTTCGAAGTCGACGTCACCGACGAGTTCGTACCCCTTGTCATCGTCGGTTTCGACGCGGTTGACGCTGATATCGACGACAGAAACGCCGGCCGAAACCATCGACTCGTCGATCAGTCGCGGAGCGCCCGCGGCCGTCACGAGAATCTCCGCATCGCGGGTCTTGGCCGGTAGATCCGTCGTCGCCGTGTGACAAACCGTGACCGTTGCGTCCCCGCCCGAACCGCGGGCGAGCAGCAGGTTCGCGAGCGGCTTACAGATGGCGGTGTTCCGACCGACGATGACCACGTCTCGACCCGCCGTTTCGACGTCGTAGGCCGCGAGAAGCCGCAACACGGCGGCGGGAGTGGCGGGCGTCACGCGTGGCGATCCGACCACGAGACGCCCCAGGTTCACAGGCGCGAAGCAATCGACGTCCTTCGCCGGGGGCACGCGGTTTCTGACGGCGCGTTCGTCGACGTGGTCCGGGAGGGGTACCTGTACGAACAGCGCCGTCACGTCTTCGTCCGCACCGAGCCGTTCGACCGCTCGGTAGAGTTCCTCCGCCGGCGCGTCCGGCGGAACGTCGACCCGCTTCGTCGATATCCCGACCTTCTCGCACGTGTCGTGCTTTTTGTCCATGAACGCCTCGTCCGCCTCGTCGTCGCTCATCAGCACCGTTCCGAGCGTCGGCGTGACGCCCCGACTCCGGAGCACGCCGAGTCGCTCGCTCGTCCGTGTACGCAAGTCGTCCGCGAGCGGTCGGCCCCGCATCAGTGTCGCGTCTGTCATCGATTTCGTATGCTCCGCCGGGAGAGAAGTATTCTTCGGGGAATCGACCGCCGCGACGATTCGTCGCTTGAATCCGACGGCAATGTGACGGTCCGTCGGGTAGTCACGCTGGCTCGCGGGATACATATTTGGCGGAGGGTTACGATGGTGTACCCATGACCGGCGAGTGTTACTACTGTCACGGAATCGTGCTTCCGAGCGAGGACGGCGATATCCTGTTGGACGGCCACGCGAACCACCGAATCTACATGCACGAACAGTGTGGAGCGAGCCACGACGTCATCGTACAGCGGACGGACGGAACCGACGCCGTCGAGATAACCTGTCCGGAATGCGGTGCCGTCGAGACGCACTGACGACCGCCGTCCCGATCGACCGACCTAGGAGCGCGTCCGTCGACGCTACGGGAGATCGATGGAGACGCCCGACCGCAGGCTCGCCGCCTTGACGGTGTTGTACATGAGCATCGCTATCGTGAGCGGCCCGACGCCGCCCGGGACGGGCGTGATAGCGTTCGCCTTCTCCTTCGCGCTGTCGAAGTCGACGTCGCCGACGAGTTCGTAGCCCTTCTCGTTGTCGGCGGTGACGCGACTGATTCCCACGTCGATGACGGTCACTCCCTCCGAGAGCATGTCGCCGTCTATCATCTCGGGAACGCCCGCCGCGGCGACGACGATGTCGGCACCGCGGGTCTTGGCGGCGAGATCATCGGTCCGGGAGTGACAGACGGTCGTCGTCGCATTCCCCCCTTCATCCCGTTGGATGAGCAGGTTCGCCATCGGCTTTCCCACGATGTCGGAACGGCCGACGATGACGGCATCCTTGCCCTCGGTATCGACGTCGTACGCCGCGAGTATCTTTTGCACGCCGTGGGGCGTACAGGGTTTGTAGCGGGCGTTTCCCGCGACCAGTCGTCCGACGTTCTCCGGATGGAAGCCGTCAACGTCCTTCATCGGGTCGATGCGTTCCAAAACCGCCCGTTTTTCGATGTGCTCCGGAACGGGCATCTGGACCAGGATCCCGTCGACGGCCGGGTTTTCGTTCAGTCGGTCGATGCGGTCGAACAGCGTTTCGGCCGGTTCGTCCGGGTCGATCTCGTGGTGGATT
This sequence comes from Haladaptatus sp. CMAA 1909, assembly GCF_043952005.1. Lineage (NCBI taxonomy): Archaea > Methanobacteriati > Methanobacteriota > Halobacteria > Halobacteriales > Haladaptataceae > Haladaptatus > Haladaptatus sp. CMAA 1909. Next base: position 267,165 of record NZ_JBIOAV010000003.1, read on the forward strand.
CCCTCGATACCGACCTCCTCGCAGGCCCGCTGTTTCATCGAGACGTACGTCTCGCTGGCCCCGTCCGTGCTCATCAGTACCGTCGCCAGTCCGGGCGTCACCCCCTCGTCGGCCAACTGGTTCGAACACGTCTTCACGTCCGTTCTGATTCCATCCGCAATCTCGTTGCCGTCGATTATCGTAGTCATGGTTCGTGAACTCGCCGTCGTCGGTGGCGCCGTTCGGTTCGCTCGCTCATCGTTCGAGCGGGAATTCCGGCACGTCGATACGCTGACCGGAGGCGACTCCGCTGCCTAGCCGACGCTCGGCTATCGCTATCGTGTTCGGATAGTATAGGCGGGAATGGTGAATAGTTCACCCATTGAAGTGATGATGAATATTCGCACGAACGGCGGAAGCCGAGTATCGCGTCCGAATCTCCACGAACGGTAGAATATCCGTAACGATGTGCTCTCGTCGGTGGTAAGGCCGGATTTTAAGACGCTCGAACGGGAAACCCCGACCGTGAAGCGAACCATCAGTACCGACGATGCACCGGAAGCGGTCGGCGCGTACAGTCAGGCGACGACTGCCGGAAACATCCTCTTCACGGCGGGGCAGTTGCCGTTGACGACCGACGGGGAGTTGCTCGACGACGAATCGGTCGCCGAACAGACGCGACAGTGCCTCGAAAACGTCGAGGCGATTCTCGAATCGGAGGGGCTCTCCCTCGAACACGTCCTCAAAACGACCGTCTACTTGGACGACATCGACGACTTCGACGAGTTCAACGACGCTTACGGCGAGTTCTTCCGGAACGACCCGCCGGCACGGAGCGCGGTCGGCGTCGGTGCGGTACCGAAGGGCGCGGCGGTCGAAATCGAGGCGATTGCAACGACGGAGTGAACTACCTACCCTACCTCTCGGGCTGACGCTCTCGCACTTGAGGAGCGCTCTTTGAGGAGGGGGCCTTAGCGCCTCAATTCAGGTAACCGACGGCGCCCAGTTCACTATAATGCAGGGAGTGGATGCCCCGTCATCACCGCGCAAAGCGCGTAGGACGGGGAGGAAACTCCTGTCTTCATCATCAAAAGTCCCCCTGTCAAAAGACTCAGGTTCTCTTTATCGATTGTTTGAATTAGTGTCGGTGGGTCTAAAACGGACGCCCGTGCCGGGCGGCCGTAAACACGCCCTGAACAGCGGAACTGACATAGCACCAGCGGAAGCCCAAGACTTTAGTCGTGGGTCTAAGCGATAGGCAGAGTTGCACAACCACTTATATCGACAGCCTGTGATTCTACTGTTCGCTACTGTCAACTTCCCACCAGACGACAGCTCTTCCCCCTACTTTGAGCCGATCCACGGATTCTTCGTCATGCAGTTTTTGGAGACGTTCATACACTGCTTGGCGACCAACTGGCAGTTCATCCGCTATCATTTGTGCTGTTAGCACTGGAGACTCTGCAATACATAACACATCCAGTAAATCCTCATCCGTCACTCGTGCCTGAAATTCACCGCCATTATCTCGCTCTCGGTCGTTTGCAGTCATACTCTTCCGTATTCTATAGGTAAGGTTAATGCTTCGCATTCTTAAAACCATACCTTTAATACTTCCTACCACGTAATAGATGGTGGATGCGGCGCACCAACACTGTCGATGTCAGACCACGCTCCCACAAAGAGCGCCTGCTCTTGCTCGAAGTGCTGGATGCGTCCTCTGCCTGCTTTAACGAAGTCAACTACGAACGTCGCCAAGCGTTCATCAACAAAGCCAACCAAAGTGACCACCGAGTACCAGTAATCGAACTTAAAACCGCTGTTAAAAGCACAGTCACGCAAGAAAAATACCGACAGAAATACATCCAACAACTCGGATCAGCTGCTCCACAACAACTCGTACAGAAAAACTGGAGCGCATGGAAAAGCTACTTCGATGTGCTTTCCAAATACCGTGACCCCGACAACAACAAAGTCACGGAGAAACCGAGTATCCCCGGGTACTGGAAAGAAGACCGGAAACGGAAACTGCATACGGTCGTTCGAAACGACCAGTACACTCTCGAATTCGGTAATCGAAGCCGACTCGAAATCCCTATTGGAAGTAATCTTAAAGAAAAATACGGTCTTGGCTACCATGACCGCTTGCGACTAGAAGTATCAGGTCGGCCTCATTGGGAAGGGAAGCAGGGTCGTCTCGAACTCGTGTATGAAAGAGACGCCGAATCGTTCACCGCACATCAAACTGTCAGCGATGAAAACACGGTACTTCGCCGACGCGATATTGATTCTCCAACATCACTGGCCACCACCTCTGGCGAGGACGTGGTAGCAGCGGTGGATATCGGCGCGAACAACCTCGCCGCTATCACGACAACCGAAGGCGATCAACTGATTTTCCATGGCCGACAACTCTTTGAACGATTTCACGCGCTCACAAGAACCATAGCTACCGCAAAATCAAAACTTGCACACGGTGATTGGTCTAGTCGTCGGATTACGGAATTGTATAGTCAGCGTGGTGAACAGCGTGACCACGCTCAAGATGCGTTGGTTCGACAGCTCGCTGAGTGGCTTCACGAGAGAAACGTCACGGAGCTTGTTGCCAGGAAATTGGACGATGTGTGTAAGAAACACTGGTCTGCGACAGTGAACGAGAAAACGCATTTGTTCTGGGCGCATGGTCGGTTCCGTCGCCGCCTTCATGAAGTGTTGGAGGGCGAATACGGTATCAAAGTCCGTGAAGAGAGTGAAGCCGGAACGTCTTCGATGTGTCCTGTCTGTGAAACCGGAGATGTGCATCGAAGCGGGGATCATTTTCAGTGCATGGAGTGCAAATTTGAGGGGCATTCGGATGTGGTTGGAAGTGTGAATTTCCTTCGTGGGCAGGTGGATAGTGCGATAAGTTGGCCGATGGCTCGGCCTGCGGACTCCCGAGAGAACACGACGGAGAGCGGACACCAGACGGTGTCGTGCCTTGAGTGGGATGATCACTGCTGGCGACAGCAGGATCGTTCGACCAAAGAGGAACCCGCAAACCAGAGTACTCACGGTGTGAGGAAAGTTGCCTCCGGGGTTTCAGACTAGCCGAATCACCCACGAGAGGAATCCCACGACTTCAGTCGTGGGAGGATGTCAAGCCCACCGAATCAGGACGCTCCCTACTGCCAACCCCAGAACGCCGACGAAAAGCAGCGCTTTTCCGACCAGCGCGGCGGTGACGGTTGCCAAATCGGACGGCCAAACCATGAGGACCGCACCGGAGAAACTGACGAAGAGGCCGACCAACGAAGCGACCGTCAACCGGTCCTGCGGGAGCATGCCCCACGAAATGGCGACGGTCGCGATGGGGGTCAGGCTCATATTAACCCGGAGAGCACGCTGGTCGTGAGGCCCTGTCCGACGAACCAGACGCCGTTTCCGATGGCGATCCAAAAGACGCCGCCGCCACAGATGGCGACGACGTCCATACCCGTTCGTGGGTACCACCGCTCGGTCACCACACCCACGTAGCTCAGTAGGATTGCTCCCCCTATGTAGTAGCGAAACGCCGAGAGTAACAGCGGCGGGAAGGAGCGAAGACCCACCTCTACGGCGGCCAGACTTAGCCCCCACAAGAGGGCGACTGCACAGAAGGCGACCACGTTTCGGTATCGAACCATCGAGTAGCAGGTGGTGGGAGAGAAATTGGCGGAGTGGCTACGGACGGATTCTCAGAACAGGCCCGAGATGTTGCCGTCGCCGTCGATGTCCATGTCGGCGGCGGCGGGATCGCTCGGCAGTCCCGGCAACGTCAACACGTCGCCCGTGAGCGCCACGAGAAAGCCGGCACCGGCCGACGGATAGATTTCGCGCACTTCGAGTTCCCACCCTTCCGGAGCGCCTTTCTGGGTCGCATCGTCGCTCAGCGAGTGGAACGTTTTGGAGAGGCAGACGGGGTACTCCTCGAAGCCGAGGTCTTCCATCCGTTCGATGTCGTCCTCCGCGCCGCCGGTGTACTTGACGCCGTCCGCGCCGTACACCTCGGTGGCGACCGTGTGGATCTTCTCCTTGATGGAATCCTCGTCGTCGTACAGCGGCGCGAACTCCTCTTCGTCGTTCGATTCAACCTCTTCGACGACGTGTTCGGCGAGGTCGATACCGCCCTCGCTCCCGTTTTCGAAGACTGTGGACTCGGCGGCTTTGATGCCGAGATCGTCCCGGCAGTGGTCGAGAACCGAGTCGACTTCCTCGTCCGAGTCTTCGGGGAACCGGTTGACCGCTACGACGACTGGAACGCCGTATTTCTGGAGATTCGAGACGTGTTTATCGAGGTTTTCGAATCCGGATTCGACGGCGTCGACGCCGGCCGCGTCGATTTCGTCGAAGTCCGCCGGCCACATATCCAACCCGTGATACTTGAGCGCGCGGACCGATGCGACGAGGACGACCGCGTTCGGCGTCATGTCGCCCAGCCGGCAGACGATGTCCATGAACTTCTCCGCGCCGAGGTCCGAGCCGAAACCGGCCTCGGTGACGAGGTAGTCGCCCATTCCGAACGCGGCTTTGTCGGCGATGAGCGAGTTCGTTCCGTGGGCGATGTTCGCGAACGGTCCGCCGTGGACGAACGCCGGTGTCCCCTCGATGGTTTGGACGATGTTCGGCTTTATCGCGTCCCGAAGGAGCATCGTGACTGCACCGGTCGCTTCGATGTCGTCGACCGTTATCGGGTCGCCGTCCTCGCTGTACGCGATGACGATGCGAGCGACGCGTTCCTTGAGGTCGGCGAGGTCGGAGGCCAAACAGAGGACGGCCATCAGTTCGGACGCCGCGGTGAGGAGGAATCCGTCCTCCCGCGGCGTCCCGCCCGTCTTTCCGCCGAGACCGATTACCGTCTCCCGAAGCACTCGGTCGTTCATGTCGAGTGCGCGGGGCCACGCGACGTCGTTGACGTCGATTTCCAGCCCGTTGCCCTGTGAAATCTTGGCGTCGAGCATCGCGGCGATGAGGTTGTGTGCCGACGTGAGCGCGTGTAGGTCCCCGGTGAAGTGGAGGTTTATGTCCTCCATCGGGAGGACCTGCGAGCGACCACCGCCCGCCGCGCCGCCCTTGACGCCGAACACCGGCCCGAGCGACGGTTCGCGAATGGCGATCATCGCGTCCTCGCCGATGTGATTGAGCGTCTGGCCCAAGCCGACGGTCGTGACGGTCTTTCCTTCGCCCTTGGGAGTGGGCGTCATCCCCGTTACGAGTACGAGGTTTCCTTCTTTGTCCTCGGCTTGCTCCCGCAGTCTATCGATGGCGTGGTGTTTGACTTTCGCGGTGTATTCGCCAAAGTACTGGAGGTCGTCGAGCCCCAGCCCCCATGGCTCGACCAACTCCCAAATCGGTTCCATGTCGGTCGATTGTGCGATCTCGTAATCCGTGGGGATCGGACTGTGACTATCGTCCGGTGATGACATCTCACGTCAGTATTCGCCGTATCGAGGTAAGAATATTGGCATTACTGAAACCGAGTGGATAGGATGTGTTTGAGACCGCGGGGGCGACACCCCGTCGCTCAACACGTAACGACCGTTGGAGGACGAGGTTCGACGGGTGTCCCGACGGCGACGACCGAGGATTCTACCGCCACCGACCGCTTTCGTGGCGGCGTCGATACCTTAATCACCTCGCCGCTGTGGGTATGTGTCATGGAGTATCACGACGCAGCCGACCTTCTGACGTCCCTCCGTCGTCGACGCCCCAAATTCGGAACGGAGACGACGGCGCGAATGCTTTCTCATCTCGGGAACCCACAGGACGACGTCGATTTCGTACAGATCGCCGGCTCCAACGGGAAGGGGAGCACCGCTCGTCTGCTCGAAAGCGTCCTCCGAACCGCCGGCCTCGATGTGGGACTGTTCACCTCCCCGAGCCTGAACGACTTTCGCGAACAGATCCGAGTCAACGGTCGGAACGTGCCGAAGGATCGTATCGCGGAGTACGTCCAACGTATCGATCCCTGCCTCGATAGGCTCCGGGCGGACGATGATGCGCCGACTCACTTCGAGGTCCTCACGGCGCTCGCCATCCTCCACTTCGGCGTCGAGGACGTGGACGTCGCGGTTCTCGAAGTCGGTATCGGCGGGCGCTACGACGCGACCAGCGCGGTCGACCCGGTCGCGAGCGCGGTCACGAGCGTGAGTTTAGAGCACACCGAACTGCTCGGCGACACGGTGGCCGAAATCGCACGCGACAAGGCACAGGTCGCTCCGACCGCGGCCCCGATCGTTACGGGTGCTGACGGTGCGGCGCTGGAGGCCATTCGGTCGGAAACGGACGCGATAACGGTGGGTCCCGACGATGCGGACGTCATCGCGGTCGAGAACGGAATGCGGTCCGACGTCGAGAGCGACGTCTCCATCACTGCACCCGATTGGACGTTGGAAACCAACCTTTCGCTGCTCGGCCGGTATCAAGCGACGAACGCGGGCGTGGCGGCGACTATCGCCCGACAAGTTGCCGCGGTCGACCCGTCGACGATAGCGACCGGACTTCGCAAGGCGACGTGGCCGGGACGGTTCGAAATCGTCTCCACCGATCCCATGACCGTCCTCGACGGCTCCCACAATCCGGGCGCGACCGCGAAGGTGAGCGACCTACTGGAACGCTACGACTACGACGACCTCCACGTCGTCTTCGCGGCGATGTCGGACAAGGACCACGAACGAATGGTTTCGGAACTCCCGTCGGTCGACGCTGCGTTCGTCACCCGCCCCGACGTGAGTCGCGCCGAGGATGTCGCCGTGCTGGCGGACGTATTCGACGGGCACGCCGATTCCGTTCACCCGGTGGAGTCCGTCGCGGAAGCGACGGAACGGGCGCTCGCCGAAGCGGACGAAACGGACTGCGTGCTCGTCACCGGCTCGCTGTACGCCGTCGCGGAGGCGCGGGACCGGTGGACGCGATTGCTCGTCCCGAAACGCGGCGGACGGCGGGGAAATTCGCCCGCGTTTCCCGCGGATGCGTTTCCCGAGACGCCCGCCACTGACGTCGATCACCGTACTTTCACGACCCGACTACGCCGGGATCAGGCCGCACGCGTCGAGCGTTCCATCGAGGCCGTCGGCGGCAAGTGCGTGCGTTCCGAGGCGGGTGCGCCCGAAAAGCTCGTCGCGACGATGCTCGCCGGGACGGTCACGCAGCTTCGGGAATTCACGGATATCGTCGCGACCGAGGGTCTCGGATTGGGACATCTCGCACGACAGGTCGAAGAAGCACTGGACGGCCCGAAACCGGACGCCCCGTTCGGCGGCGAGGGCACGGCCGTGATGGGCATCGTGAACGTCACCCCGGACAGTTTCCACGACGGCGGCGAGTACGAACAGGCCGACCTCGCCATCGAACACGCCGAACGGTTGGTCGCCGCCGGCGCGGATATCGTGGACGTCGGCGGCGAGAGTACGCGACCGGGTGCCGCCCCGGTTTCGGTCGGCGAGGAGATCGATAGGGTCGTCCCCGTCATTGAGTCGGTTTCGTCGCTCGACGTTCCCATCTCCGTCGACACTCGGAAGGCGGCCGTCGCGGAGGCCGCCCTCGACGCCGGGGCCGACATCGTCAACGACGTCTCGGGCCTCGCCGATCCGGAGATGCGTTTTGTCGTCGCCGACCACGACGCGTCGCTCGTCCTGATGCACAGCCTCGATACCCCCGTCGATCCCGACCGAACGAGGAGCTACGACGACGTGGTCGAGGACGTGATGGACGAACTCGCCGAACGGATCCTCCTCGCCGAACGGGCGGGTATCGACCGGGAACGGATACTCGTCGATCCGGGCTGCGGGTTCGGCAAGAACGCGGCCGAATCGTTCGAACTGGTCAACCGGCTTCCCGAGTTTCGCGCCCTGGGCTGTCCCGTGATGGTTGGTCACTCTCGAAAATCCATGTTCGATACCGTCGGCTCCCACAGCGAGGATCGACTCCCACCGACCCTCGCGGTGACGACCATGGCCGCCGAGCGGGGTGCGGACGTGGTTCGGGTCCACGACGTGGCGGAAAACGCGGCGGTCCTTCGGACGGTGACGGCGACGAACGATTCGTAGCCGACACACCTCCGTTTCTCCGTCGGACGTCGGGTGATTCGAAGTGCTCCGATACGTGAGGGCATTTAAATGGCCGGTACTATTAACACCGTCTTTTATTATCATATCTGAACTCACTCTACAACGATGCCACAGAATCACGACCATCCCAACCACCCGAGTGTCGACCAGTCGGATCGCACGGTTCCGAGAAATCTACGGCAGACCGGCGACCCCGGCATCGAGATGTTGGTTTCGACGCGCGTTCGAAAGTCCCCCTTCTTCGACAAATCGTTCAACGAGGAGGAGGCGTGGCGGTGTACCGTGTACAACCGAATCTATCACCCGCGCGGCCTCGTCGATCCCGAGGAGGGCGGCGCGATGGCCGAATACGACGCGTTGGTCAACAAGGTGACGCTCTGGGACGTCGCCGTCGAGCGCCAAATCCGCGTGAAAGGCCCGGACGCCGAGGCGTTCACCAATCACGTCATCACCCGGGACGCGACCGAAATCGATACGATGCGCGGCAAGTACGTCATCCTCTGTAACGAGGACGGCGGCATCCTGAACGACCCGGTGTTGCTACGTCCCGAGGAGGACGAGTTCTGGTTCTCCATCTCCGACTCCACGCTCATGCAGTGGTTGCAGGGCGTCAACGTCGGCAAGGACTTCGACGTCGAAATCGACGAGATCGACGTCGCACCGATGCAGATTCAAGGTCCCCTGTCCGAGGACGTGATGATCGAAGTGATCGGCGAGGAAGTCAGCGACATTCCATACTACGGCCTGATGGAGGCCGAAGTCAACGGCGCACCGGTGTTGGTGAGCCAGACCGGGTTCTCCGGCGAAAAGGGCTTCGAGATCTACGTGAAGGACGCGATGGAGAACGCCGAACGCGTCTGGGATCCGGTCCTCGATTCCGTCAAGGACCACGGCGGCATGCAGATCGCACCCGGACACCACCGGCGCATCGCGGCAGGAATCCTCTCGTGGGGACAGGACATGGACCACGAGACGTCCCCGTTCCAGGTCAACTTGGGCTATCAGGTCCCGGACGACAAGGAGGCGGACTACATCGGCAAGGAAGAACTGGAACGGCAGAAGGAGCGCATCGAGGACGGCGAGTACCCGTTCACCCACAAGATGATCGGGTTGAAGATGGCCGGCGAACCGATACGGGATTACGCGCCGGACTTCTGGCTGATCTCCGACCCGGAGACCGGCGAGGAATGTGGCTACATGACGTCACCGTGGTGGAGCCCCGATCTGGAGACGAACATCGGACTCGGCTTCGTGCCGGCCGAAAAGCTTCAGGAGGAAACGGACGCGGACCTCAACGACGAAATCTACGACGAGGACCTCGACATCGAGTTCGAGGTGCACCTCCCCGACGAGTACGCCGAGGAACCGGGCGAGTCGGTGTACGCCACCCTGGCGAGAGTGCCGTTCAAGGAATCGGTCAACCCGAGCGCCCGCGAACAGGCCAAGTTGAACGCGAAGAAGGAAGCCGAAGCGAACGACTGATCGACCCGGCCCGTTCCCTGCTGGCACTGTTCTTTCCTTTTTCTGCCCGATTTAGTGCCTTTCTCCGTAATCGAGTATGAGAATACCGGACGGCGCGTCTCTCGTCGGCCGACAGACGGGTATTCGGCCGTGCCCTCACGGTCTTGGTGACGGCACGGGGTGTTCACCCCGCTCAGTCGTAGAGTGTGTACTCGTCGGTGAGGCCGTCGATGCGGTTTCGAACGTCGGTGATTACGTCCTCGTCGTTCGGTGCGTCGACCACCTCGAAAATCAGATCGGCGACTTCGCGGCAGCCTTCCGCACCGAATCCACGGGTGGTGAGCGCAGGTGTACCGGCGCGTATCCCCGACGGGTTGAACGCAGACCGCGTTTCGCCGGGTACCGTGTTCGCGTTCAAAACGATACCGGCCCTCTCCAGCGCCGATTCGACGTCTTTGCCCGTCGTGTTCGGGTGCGACGGGCGGAGGTCGACCAGCACGAGGTGATTGTCCGTGCCGCCGGACACGAGGTGGAGGCCGTGCTCTTGGAGGCGGCTACCGAGCGCCTTCGCGTTAGCGACCGTTTGCTTCGCGTACGTCTCGAACCTGGGGTCGAGCGCCTCGCCGAACCCGACCGCCTTACCTGCGATGTTGTGCATCGCTGGGCCGCCCTGCGCGCCGGGAAATACCGCGCTATCTATCGCATCGGCGTGCTCCCGGTTGCACATGACGATACCGCCGCGGCCAGCGCGGATCGTCTTGTGGGTCGAACCGGCGACGAAGTCCGCGATGCCGACCGGCGACCGATGAACGCCCGCGGCGACGAGACCCGTTATGTGCGCGATATCCGCGAGGTGATACGCGTCGACGGTTTCTGCCGTCCGCTGAATCCGCTCGAAATCGACCTCGCGGGGGTAAGCGGAGTATCCGGAAACGATGATGTCGGGGTCGAACGTCTCCGCTTTTTCGTTCAGCAGTTCGTAATCGACGTATCCCGTTTCCGGGTCCACCTCGTACTGCTCGACGTCGTACATCTTCCCGGCGAAATTGGCGGGATGGCCGTGCGAAAGGTGGCCGCCGTGAGTGAGATCCAGCGAGAGGATCTTGTCGCCGGGGTCCAAAACGGCGAGGTACACCGCCATGTTGGCCTGTGAACCCGAGTGCGGTTGAACGTTGACGTGGTCCGCACCCCACAGTTCTTTGGCGCGGTCGATAGCCATCTGTTCGGCTCCGTCCGCGAATTCACAACCCGCATAATAGCGTTCGCCCGGATACCCTTCGGCGTAGTTGTTGGTCAGTTCGGAACTCTGGGCTTCCATGACCGCCTCCGAAACGTGGTTCTCGCTTGCGATCATCGCCAGCGTATCGTTCTGTCTGGATCGCTCGTTTTCGAGGACATCAGCCATCGCCGGGTCCGTCTCGCGGACGATTTCGTACGTCATCGATTGCATATCGATACGAACAGGGAATAATCTGGCCGTCGGCTTAAAACAACGGAAATTTGACATCCTGTGTTCCCTCCAAGGCGTGACAGGCGGAGGACTGTTCGGCGAGTCCGGTCGTAAGGAGTTAGAAGAGTGGTTCGCCCGCCGCCATCGCGTTCGACGTCAGTTCGGGAGGCTCTCGAGACGCCACGATTCGGCGTCGGCGGTCTGGTTGAACGTGTAGATGTGAACGCCGCGGATGTCGTAGGTTTCGTCGTTCGCGTACGGTGCGAGGCCATCGACGAGTTCGTCCGGCTTGAACTTCCCCCGTGAACTGACGAGTTGACGAACGAATCCGAGGATGCCGGTCGTTTTCTTGAGGAAGGCTATCGAATCGCCGACGCCGACCTTTTGGGAGATGCCGATCAACTTCTGGTACTTCATCACGCCCGGAATCCCGATTTCGACGGGGAGATCGATACCGCGGGCGCGAATCTCTTCGATCCATTCGAGGACCGCTTCGGGATCGTAACACAGTTGGGTGACGATGTACGTCGCGTACGGTTCCTTCTTCGCCATCGAATCGCTCAGTTCCTTTTCGTCGAGGAAGGCGTGACCTTCCGGATAGCCGGTGATACCGACCTCGTCGAAGGAGTACTCCGTGGCGTCGAGCGCGGAAAGAAGGTCGTGGGCCGACTCGAACTCCCCGGCCGGTTCCTCGCGGTCGCCGCCCGGGACGAAGATGTCCGTGACGCCGGCGTCGGTGAGCCGTCGTGCGATATCTTCGAGGTGGTCCCGGTCGGTGACGTACCGAGCAGCCACGTGGGGAACGACGTCGTAGCCGCGTTCGGCGACTTGTTCGGCCCGTTCGATCGTCCGCTCGATACCCAGTTGCGGTGACGTGGTGATGGCGACGGTCGCGTCGTCGGGCAGATACGATATCTCCTCGTCGAAGCTCTCGAACGGCATTAACTCGAACCGCGCGCCGGTGAGGAGGTCCTCGACGCCATCGGATTTGGTACTGTCACGCAGTCTCAAGGACATCTCTTACCGAAACATGGTGAGTCGGATACTTTTGTCTGTGGGTGGATCTGCTAACATATTTATATAGGATGCACGAACGCCGGTTCGTCCGCCAGATATCAGCGATGGAGTCCGACAATGTGCGGGACGCGTGCGTCACCGCCGCGAAAATTCGAGACGCTAGCGGCGATTCGCAATCGAGACGCGCACGTCAAATGGCGTGTCGATCCGTGAACCCCAAACTATCCCACGAACGACACGTTGTGGTTGGCGAGGACACTCGAAAGGGACGTCCAGCCCATCTCCGAAGAAGGCCGCGGGAATGACCGCGCTGGCCCGTTTCGTCTCAACCCCCTTCGAACGCTGCAAACTCAAATAGTCTCTGCTCGGACATTCCCGTCCGTGAAACGAACGCGGGCGATAGCTATATTTGTCCGCCACAGCCATTTTCGAACCGAATTTATGGACACCACTGACGACGTGCCGAACCGAGCCAACACCGTCATCGTGGGTGCTGGTATCGTCGGCTGCAACATCGCGTACCAGTTGACGAAGCTGGGCAGGGACGACGTGGTCGTCGTCGATCAAGGACCGATGCCGACGACCGGCGGGGCCTCGTCCCACGCACCCGGCATCATGTTCCAGACCACCGAGTCGAAGATCCTCACCAAGTTCGGGAACTACAGTCGGAAGCTCTACTCCTCGCTCGAAGGCCAAGACGGACGGCAGGCCTACAACGAGGTCGGCGGCATCGAAACGGCCCGGAGCGAGGAACGGATGGATTTCCTCCAACGCCGCGTCGAATCGGCGAAATCGTGGGGCATCGAGGACCCGCAACTCCTCTCGCCCGAGGAGGTGACCGAACACCTCCCGTTGGTGAACGAGGACGCGATTCTCGGGGGGTACTACTCGCCGACCGACGGGCAGGTGTCGGGCGTCATCGCCTGCGACGCGCTCGCTCGGGAGGCGATGGAACGCGGTGCCGAGTTCGTTCCGCACACCCGCACCGAGGACGTCGAGGTGGAGGACGACTCGGTGCAAGCGGTCGTCACGGAGAATGGCACCATCGAGTGTGACGAGGTCGTCATCGCGACGAACATCTGGGCTCGACAACTCGGCGAGAAACTTGGCGTCCACCTGCCGGTCGCTCCCGTCGAACACCAGTACACGATAACCGAATCGCTCGACGAAATGGGGGACGCCGCCGTCGACATCACCGACCACCCGTTGTTCGAGAACTACCGGAACGTCTCCGGCGAGAAGGCGAAGCGCCTCCTCATCGGTCCGGACCGGCCCATTCTCCGGGATCAGGACAACGCGATGTACTACCGGACGCACGGTGACGCCTACGGCATCGGTTCGTACAACCACGAGCCGATCGTTCCGAATCCGCAGGAACTGGGCGGCAACGACCCGGACGGCGAGCAGGGGTCGATCCACGAGTTCACCGACTACCACATGAACAACGCGACCCACCCGGACCGCCCGGATAAGGCTCCGCGGCAAGCGAGCAACGAGTTCATCCCCGCCACGGCGGGGAAAGACCTCGAGTTCAAGTACAACGGGATGTTCTCCGAATCGCCGAACGGCCTGCCGATAATGGGTCCCGTCCAGGAGTACGACGGACTCTGGACCGCGGCGGCCATCTGGGTCACCCACGCGGGCGGTGCCGGCAAGGCGCTCGCCGAGTGGATGGAGAACGGCGTTCCGCGTCTCTCCGACGGCCCCATCGACCTCGCGCACGCCGACGTCAACCGGTTCGACGCCCACGAGGGAAGTTGGGATTTTACCCACGACATCGGCGGCGAGGAGTACCGCATCGTCTACAACATCATGCATCCCAAGTGGGTGTGGACCGACAAACAGCGGAACATCCGCCGGACGCCGATGTACCACACCCACGAGGAATATGGCGCCGAACTGTGGGCCGAAGCGGGATGGGAAGAACCGCAGTGGTTCGAGTCGAACGCCGACCTGCTGGCCAGATACGGCGATCAAATCCCGGACCGAGAGGGCTGGGAAGCGAAGTACTGGTCGCCCATCGAAGGTGCGGAGGCGCTGCACGTCCGCAACGAGGTCGGCCTGCACGACATGACCTCGTTCAACAAGATGGAGGTCGTCGGCAGCGACGCCGGAGCGTTTGTGCAACGCCTCTGTACGAACGACATGGACATCGGCGTCGGCGACGTCAAGTACACGCTAATGTGTAACGAGGGCGGCGGGGTGCGCGCGGACATCACGGTCACACGCACGGACGAGGATCGATACCTCCTGCTCACGACCGGTCGCGAGGTCGGTAACAACCACGTGGCGTGGGTTCGGGAACAGGCACCCGAGAGCGTCGTCGTCAACGACGTCACGTCCAGTCTCGCCGCGATGGTCTGCACCGGACCGAACGCCCGCAACGTGCTCTCGAAAATCGCCACCGTCGACCTCTCGGACGACGCCTTCCCGTTCTTCACGAGCCAGCAGTTCTTCGTGAAGAACGTCCCCGTAACCGCTCTCCGAGTCTCCTACGCCGGCGAACTCGGCTGGGAACTGTACACTCCGTCCGAGTACGGTGAGACGCTCTGGAACCACGTTCTGGAGGCGGGCGCGGAGTACGACATCCGACCGTACGGAAACGGCGCGCTGAACGCTCTGCGAATCGAAAAAGGGTTCCGGCTGTGGGGGAGGGACCTCCACACCGAGCACAATCCGTACGAGGCCGGTCTCGGTTGGGCGGTCGATTTGGATACCGACTTCATCGGCAAGACGGCGGTCGAGGCGGCCGCCGAAGGCGACAACATCGATCATACGGTCGCCTGTCTCACCTTGGACGACGAGGACGCGGTGATACTGACAGACCGACCGGTTCTCGACGGCGAGACGCCGATCGGCTACGTCCACAGCGCGGAGTACGGGTACGACGCCGAAGCCTGTGTCGTCTACACGTATCTGCCGCCAGAGTACGCCGAACCCGGTACGGAAGTGGAGATTCTCTACGAAGGGGACCGGTACGCCGCGACCGTCCGCGAGGAACCGCTCGTCTCCTGACGACCGCTCTCGACGGCGAGCGGGCGACCAGTTCGTATCTTTTTTCTGTCACACTGTGGTTCGGATCAGTCCGTGTCATACTCTCTCGACTCGGTTCGTCGATTTCCCGACAGGACTGTCAGAGCGGAGTAACGGCGTTGAGGCGCTTGAATTCGCGGAGGCGAACCGTGTCACCGATGTATTTATGATCGTGACAGATACATTCGAACGTGTGCTATGAGTACGATGAATCTCCCGTCACGAGCGAGCACCGTCGTCATCGGGGCCGGTGCCGTCGGGTGTAGCGTCGCGTATCACTTGACGGACCTCGGGGCCGACGACGTGGTCGTCGTCGACCAAGGCCCGTTACCGGTTACCGGCGGGTCGTCGGTTCACGCGCCCGGCATCATGTTTCAGACCTCGCCGTCGAAGATTCAGACGAAGGCGGCTCACTACACGAGTCGCCTCTTCTCCGACATGGGGGTGTACGACGAGGTGGGTGGAATCGAGTTAGCCCGAAGCGAAGAGCGCATGGATTTCCTCCGCCGCCGCGTCGAGTGGGCGACGTCCTATGGGTTGCCGAACCCGCAGTTGCTCTCGCCCGAGGAGGTGACCGAACATCTCCCGCTGGTGAACGAGGACGAAATCCTCGGGGGATACTACTCGCCGACCGACGGCCGCGTCGACGGTATCGAAGCGCTTCAATGGTACATCGAGAACACGTCGGCGAACTTCTTCGGAAATACCGAAGTAACCGACTTGGACGTGAGCGGCGGCGAGATACGTGCGGTTATCACTGACCGCGGTCGAATCGAATGCGACCGCTGTGTCGTCGCGACGAACAACTGGGGGTATCAGACCGGACAGAAGGCGGGAATCGACCTCCCTATCGCCCCCGTCGAGCACCAGTACGTCGTGACCGAACCGATGGACGAGTTGGCCGGGGCCGGAACCTCCCTCGGCGACAACACCGCCGACCTGACGGTGCCGGGTAACCGCGACATCCAGGAGTACATGAGCGAGCGACCGAATCGCCCGGTCGGCAGGGATCAGGACCACTCCCTCTATTTCCGGACCCACGGCGACGCCGTCGGTATGGGTTCGTACAACCACGAAGCGCTGTCCGTCGACCCCGATGCGATGGGGAAGAACAGCGAGGAACGACAGGCGTCGGTCAGGGGTTTTTCCCGAACGCACTGGGAGCGACCGACACACCCCAACCGCGACAAATCCGCCAAGCAGGCGTTCGAAGAACTCCTTCCGGCGGTCGAGGACAAGGAGTACGCCGTCACGGAAAACGGGATCTTCGTCTTCACGCCGGACGGGATGCCGGCCGTCGGCGAGACGGCGCAGGTCGACGGACTCTGGACCGGACTCGCCATCTGGTGGACCCATTCCGCCGGATACGGTCACATCCTCGCCGAGTGGATGGAGAACGGCGTTCCGCGGCTTCCGTCGGGACCGGTCGACACCGGCGGCATCCACGTCCAACGGTTCGCGCCCCACGCCGGCGAGAAGGAATACTTCGTGGACCGCGGAGGAACGCAGTACGAACAGGTCTACAGCATCGTCGAACCGCGGTGGCAACCGGACGATCATCGCGGGCTCCGAACCAGTCCGTTCCACCATCAGCAGACGGAACTCGGCGCGGAGTTCTACCAGTCCAGCGGCTGGGAAACGCCGCAGTGGTACGAATACAACGCGGACCTGGTGGAGCGATACGAGGACCGAATCCCCGAGCAGGACGGCTGGCAGTCGATAAACCGCTCGAAGATAGAGGGTGCCGAACACCTCCACACGCGGGAGAACGTGTCGATGTTCGACATGACCACGTTCAGTTCGATCATGGTCAAGGGCGAGGGCAGCGGCGATTTCCTCCAGCGGGTCTGTAGCAACGATGTAGACATCGACGTAAATCAGGTCCGCTACTCGCTCCTGTTGAACGAGGGCGGCGGTATCCTCGCGGACGTCACCGTCGTCCGCCTCGACGAGAACCGGTACATGGTCACAACCGGCGGCGGAAATTCGCCGAACATCCACGGCAACTGGCTCAAAGATCGCTCCCCGGAGGCCGTCTCGGTTACCATCGAGGAGGGTGCGAAATCCACCATCGGGCTGTGGGGTCCGAAGTCGCGGCTCCTGCTCCAACGGTGTACCGACGCGGACGTCACCAGCAACGGATTCCCGTATTTCGGTTCGAAGCAGATCTACGTCGGCGAGGTGCCGGTCATCGCGCTTCGCGTCTCCTACGTGGGCGAACTCGGTTGGGAGCTGTGGGCTCCGAGCGAGTACGGACAGCGGTTGTGGGAGACGCTGTGGGAGGCGGGGCAGGACCTCGACGTGCGGCCCATGGGCGGCGGCGCATTGGAGTCGATGCGATTGGAGAAGGGATTTCGGCTCTGGGGGACCGACATCGACACCGACGCGAACCCGTTCGAGGCAGGCCTCCCGTTCGCAGTCGATATGGACACGGACTTCGTCGGGAAGGAAGCGTTGGAAGCGGCGAAAGAACGCGGTATCGACACCAGTGTCTCCCCCATTACGCTGGACGACTCGACGGATATCGTAGCGAGCGGTCGACCGGTTCTCAAGAACGGCGAACCCATCGGCTACGTGCAGGCGGGCGATTACGGGTACTCCATCGGCGAGTCCATCGCCTATTCGTACCTTCCGAGCGAGGATGCCGAGGCCGGGACCTCGGTTCGGATACAATGCGAGGGTGAACTGTACGACGCCACGGTTCGCGACGAACCGCTGTTCGATTCCGGCCGGGAGAAAATACTCCGGTAAGCCGATCCGGTAGGCCGAAATTGCATCGCACGATAACCATCTAGGGGGATTCCCCCACTGCCACTACAACCAATGACATCGACCGAATCCGACGAACTTCCCGTACAGTACGCGGACATCGAACGTGCCCGTGAACGACTCGACGACGACTCCGTCGTCAAGGAGACTCCAATCGAGCGGAGTTCGTCGTTGGACGAGTTCGTCGGCGGAGAGGTGTACCTCAAGATGGAACACCTCCAGTGGACGGGGTCGTTCAAAACGCGCGGCGCGTACAACAAGATACGGCAGGACGTCGACCGCGGCGTGGACGAGTTCGTCGCTGCGAGTGCCGGAAACCACGCGCAGGGAGTCGCGCTCGCCGCCACCAAGTGCGGGGCCGACTCGACCATTTACATGCCCGAGAACGCTCCGCAGACGAAGGTCGATGCGACGCGGGAGTACGGTGCGACCGTCGAACTCGTCGGAAAGGACTTCCAAGAGACCATGACGCACGCGAAGTCGACGGTCGAGGAATCCGACGCCGAGTTCGTCCACGCCTACGACGATACCGACATCATCGCCGGGCAGGGGACGCTCGGCATCGAGATGTACCACGACCGTCCTCACGCCGACACCGTCGTCGTCCCGATCGGCGGCGGCGGACTCATCAGCGGGATTTCGACGGCCATTAAGCATCTCTCCCCGGAAACTCGCGTGGTCGGCGTCCAGGCGACCGGTGCCGAGACGGTCCACGAAAGTCTGGACAAGGGGATGCCGGTGACGCTCGATGAGGTGAACACCATCGCCGACGGCATCGCGACCGGGGGAATCTCCCGAACGACACTGCGTATCATCCAGCAGAACGTCGACGAAGTGGTGACGGTTACGGACACCGAAATCGCTCGCGCGATCCTCCTTCTGTTGGAGCGGGCGAAACAGGTCGTCGAGGGTGCGGGTGCCGCGGCCGTGGCCGCGATTCTCAGCGACGAACTCGACATCACCGACGAGACGGTGATGCCGTTGCTCTGTGGGGGGAATCTCGATATGACGAGACTACAAACGGTGTTGGTTCACGCGTTGACGGAACGCCAACAGCTCCTCCGACTCCGCGTTCGTATCGACGACCGACCCGGGAAGATGGAAGCCATCTCCGGAGTCATCGCGGACGAGGGTGCGAACATCCGAGACGTCCGCCACGACCGGTCCGTCGACGATCTGGAGATCGGCGAGGCGTATCTCGTGTTTCGGGTCGAGGCCAGCGGCGCGGGGCACGCGGCGTCGATAATCGACGCCCTCGAAGCGGCCGACTACTCCGTCGAAAACATCACGAAGACGATATAGTTTCTCTCCATCGTTCACCGGTCGTTCGACCTTCATCCGACCGTTCATCACGCGGGGAAACATATTTACCGACGGGTTGCGGAGCAACGATCGTACGATCGGTCATGTACGATACCATACTGATTCCCTACGACGGGAGCGACGAAGCGAAGAACGGTGCCAAACACGGAATCGAACTCGCGGCCGCGCTCGGGTCGTCCGTCCACGCGCTCTACGTCATCGATCTCCCGGGAGTTCCTCGTGCGCCCGCGCTCCGCGACGACGAAGAACAACTTCGACGGGAGTACGAGGAGTACGGAGAGAAGATCATGGCCGAAATCAGCGCCGTCGCCGCGCAACATGGCGTCGACTGTTCGGCCGAAATTCGGAGCGGGTCCGTAAGCGACCGGATAGTGGAGTACGCTGACAGGGAAGATATCGACGCCATCGTGATGGGATCTGCCTATCGAGGGAAACTCGGCAACCTCTTGGGAGGAACGACGGACAAAGTCGTTCGCAGCGCCACGGTGCCCGTAATCACGAAACGAATGAATGCCGACGAACTGTGACGACCCGGTAACGTTGGTTTCGCATCGATCGCAACGCGCGACCGATGGGTCGCGTTCGAGTTCGATACCGTTACGATTCCGTAAGCATCGTCTCCCTGAGGTAAATCACGATGCTCGCGCTCAGAAAGCTCACACCGGCCACCCGCAAGCTGCCGTTCGTCATTGCCGCGAGCGCGATGACGAACAGAAGTACACTGAGGGCGGCCGCTGCCGTCGCCGGTACGTTCATCGTATCATCAGTATGTCGAGAGAGTAATAAAACGTTGATGTACGGTTTTCGATGATTCTTCGACACTCGCATTTTATTTCATATTTGTATCCAGAACTGATACATTGTCTATTCCAAGACGTTCGAACGAACTCACCGACCGCGTTCGACTCCTCGGACGAATCGGTCCCCATCGGCGACGGGACGGAAGGGAAACACAACGTTTCATCGAAATTAAAACTCCTGCCAGTGCCGAAATTCAGCCGCTCCATACCGAGCAAGCCCGAACCGGTGTCCTCGATACCGTTCGTGTCACTCGAATCGCCGGTACGAATAACGTGGCCGATGAACGGCGTCGAAAATTTGTGCCGAAGTTTTATTATAATTCGTTCAGACTAATGGGGTGAGGCAGTATAACATACTGCATCCCAACGGAAGACCCGAATCGATAGCGGGGCTATTAACAACCCTCGTTGGACGACTACTAGGGCGCGAGATGCGGTGGACGAAACCCGCGTCGAAACGGCACGAGAGACCGAACGAGTGAACCAACCCATGACGTAGAACGAGATTCATGATACACAATGGACAATCCCGGTTACGTACGACGGTGGTAACGTATGGCGGAAAATGAAGAAAGCGCGGACGAGATGTCGAGTGGACTTCAGGTGGACCTCTTCCACCCTGAATCCGACCGCGAGCCCGGTGACACGAATATCAAGGGATACGGGTTTGATGTTCACCCGGTAGTATTTCCTGTCGCACTCGGCATTATCGTACTATTCGTCGCGGCAACTATCCTCTTAGGCAATCAGGCCGAATCAGCTTATAACTGGTTGTTCAATACCATTAACAGCACCTTCGGCTGGTTTTACATCCTAGCAGTGAACATCTTCATCGTCACCATTTTGTACTTCGCGTTCAGCAAGTACGGCAACATTAGAATTGGCGGGGTTGAAGCGGAAAAGGAGTTCAGCGACTTCTCATGGATGGCCATGCTGTTCAGCGCCGGTATGGGAATCGGCCTCATGTTCTTCAGCGTCACCGAACCGCTCGGTTACTTCCAAAGTGTTCCGGGCTTTTTCGGTGATGTCCAGTCGGGAACGGGTAAAGCCGGTGCAGTCGCATTGGCCCAGACGTTCTTCCATTGGGGGTTTTCACCCTGGGCGATCTATGGGCTGGTCGGACTTGGACTGGCTTTTTTCTCGTTCAACCGTGGGCTGCCGCTCACGTTCCGGTCGATTTTCTGGCCCCTGCTCGGCGACCGAATCTACGGATGGCCGGGCCACATCATCGACCTCGTGACGGTGTTCGCCACACTATTTGGGTTGGCCACTTCGCTCGGCCTCGGGGTTGCACAGGTAAACACTGGTCTCGCGTACGTGGGCGGTGATGCCGTCCTCGGGATGGTCGACGTTCCGGTCGGAACGGGTCCACAAGTCCTCCTGATCGTCGGCATCACCCTCGTTGCCACCGCGTCGGTGGCCGCCGGTCTCGACAGCGGCGTCAAACGGCTGAGCACGCTCAATCTCTATCTCATGTTCATAATGCTTGGATTCTTGCTCGTCGCTGGACCGACCCTGTTCATCGCGGGTTCGTTGGTCGAGGCGGTCGGTACCTACGCAAACAACTTCCTCGGGTTGACCTTCTTTACCGGAACGCTCGGAGATGGCGGGGGTACTATCGGCACAACCGTCTTCTACTGGGGCTGGTGGATCGCGTGGTCGCCGTTCGTCGGGATGTTCATCGCGCGCATTTCGAAGGGTCGGACCGTCAGGGAATTCGTGATCGGTGTGCTGGTGCTGCCAGCGTTGTTCTCATTCATCTGGTTGTCCACGTTCGGAGGGGCAGGTATTTTCCTCGAACTCGGAGCACAAGGTACCGGTCCCGTCATCTCGGCGATGAACGGGCCGCACGGTAGTACCATCCCGATGTTTGCAATGTTGAACCAGTTCCCTCTCGGTGCTATCTCGGGGATACTGGCGACGTTACTCGTGATAACGTTTTTCGTAACGTCCTCGGATTCGGGCTCACTAGTTGTCGACCACTTGACCTCGGGCGGCAAACACGACGTCCCGAAGGTTCAGCGGATCTTCTGGGCACTCACCGAGGGTGGTGTCGCAGCGCTCTTGCTGTGGGGTGGCGGCCTCGGCGCATTGCAAACGGCAGCGATCACTACCGGTCTTCCATTCGCGGTTATCCTCTTACTGATGTGCTACACGGTCTACCTCGGACTCCAGAACGAGTACGAAATCCTGGAATCCGAGCAGTTCGCCGAGCGCGTTCAGGAAATGGACTTGGATGACGACGTCGGCGTCACGAGGAGTGACGGAACCGTGACCGACATCAAAGGGGGTGCTGATGCCGAGGGCACCGACTGAGCCCACCGTATCGACCGTCGTGTTTCACGATCCCCGACCTGCGGTCGGAGTAGTAACTCGACCTGATGATTTGTGACACAAGTATACCATTTTATTGGAGCTGACGGATTATTGACTGTATGCCGGAGTACCGGACGGAGCGTATCGCGATATCAGTCCGATGTCGAGGCTCACTCGTCGTCCTCGCCGTCCGAAATCGTCGCGGCGATGAGGTTCCGCATCCCGCGCCGCAGTCTCCCGCTCATCGCCGTCGACGACACCCCCAGTTCGTCGGCGACATCGCTGAGCGAGATATCGCGCGGTTCCTTGAAATATCCCCGGTCGTATGCGGTCCGTAGTGCGGCCCGCTGTTCGTCGGTCAGTCCGTAGGACATCTCGGTCCCCGCGTTGTCGTTGTTGTATATCTCGATGATGTCGAGGCTGATGTCGTTCTCGTTTGCGAAGGTCCAGACGCTGGCGAGAGCTTTTCTACTGGGAAGAAGTAACTCAACTAACCAGCCGTTTCCCTTCGTCTCCGTGTCGACCAGGAACCCGTTCACGTCCGTCACCACCGTACTGATGAGTTTCGTCGTTGGCGTGTGCTCGATGTAGTAGATGCCGGTCCTGTCCGTCCAATCGATGAGTTCGTACTCGTTTACCGTCGGATCGTCGTCCAACATCGCTTCGAGTTTTTCGCGGTCGTCGTATTCTATCAGAAACGGGAAAACGGTCGCACCCGGATTGGTGTTCCCCTGCGGGATAACCCGAATCCGTATGTCGTCGAGATTCCGTAACGTGGGAACGAGGGAAAGCCGTTCGTGTTTGATGTGGGATTTAACTACGATTGGCATATCCGTACTACTCGTTCTCTATACGTCGTATCGCCACGTTCGGCAGTCGTTGTCTTCCAGCGTCGATTCCTCGGGTCATATCGTCCGTTTCGAGTATATACTCCCACGTACACAATAGTGTTTACATATACGGATACGTAGCCCGTGTAGAAATTTAATCAACCTGTAGTAATTATTTCTTTTCCATTCGCGAACGTTACTATCGTTATTATTGTTACGCGGGAATCATCTCCTCGGCTCGTTCGTCTTCAGCCATATCCCGATGAAAAATTGGCGATAGAACTCCTAGCTGACAATCGATGATATTAGACACATCAGTTTCCGTCCATCGTTCACGCTGAAACGTGTCCATCGACATCGCACGAACGCTTTCCGGGTGGGTATATAAATATGTGGATAGTTTATGACACACCTATTTCCCCCCATAGAGGATGGTTGAAACCAGACAGGGCCATGGGAATGAGTAACACGTTCGGGTGGTTCTCCGGTGTACTTGACCAGTACGAATCGGGGCGTGCGGAGATACGGCGCGTCGAAGCGATCCGTCCCGACGATTCGGAATCGAACAGGGAGTTACGCGCCTCCGTCGATATCGCCGTTCCGATGTGTGCACCTTTGACGGACGAATCGGACGGTGATTCCTCATCGAGCGGCGTGACGATTCGGGAGGACGGTGGATTGCAGGTCGACTTACCGCCATCCGTCCTTCCCACGATGAATCGAATCGACGACGATCGAATCCTCGTCGAAAAACGGGAGAATGCACGCATCGAGAACGGAACGATTCTGGTGACGACCCTCATCACTCTCTCCTCCGACGACGCGTCGGAACGAACTCGGGCCGAGGAGAACGACGCGACGCATCGACTCGACGAGAGCGTCGAGGACACGGCGATGTCGTCCGATCACGGAACGGGGGAAAGCGACGACCGTTCGTCCGTTGTCGGCGACGAATCGGAGCACGGCCCCTCGATCAGCACGGCACGAAACGACGATTTGCCGCCGTACGAGGACGTCGAGTATCTCCAGCGAATCTACGACACGTGCGAGACCTTCGTGGAAATGGCGGCGGTGATCGAGATGGACGTCTCGGCCGAAACCGTCCGTCGCTACATGACCGAGGCGGACGTCCACGAACCGACCTCCTATAACACCGTGTCGAGCTCCGACGCCGAAACAGTCGAATCGTCGGAGCGGAGCGAGGCTACTTCGACGTCGGAGGAAAACGACGTTCGAAACTCCGAGAACGATTCCGAACCGACCCCTGCAGATCGGAAGCCGAAACGGCGACCGGACGGGACGGATTCCGATTCCGACGATCCCGTGGACGGTATCAAAAATCAACAACTCATCGCCGACGGTATCGGACTCCCGAACGACGTGACGATCGACCAGTTGGCCGACGCGGTCGAGTCTTCGATAACGGTACACGAGGTGAAACAGGAGCTGAACATCGAACGCGATGACGCTCGACGACTGTTGGAACGACTGAACCTGTTGGACCTCGTCCTCACCCGGGTATGGAGGGAGAACGGTCGCAGGGTGTCGCGGGACAAAATCGTGGATCGGATCCGCCTGAGCGTCACGAAGGATTCATGATCTCGGATAGCAACTCCTCTCATCTTCCGATAATACTGAGAATTCTTATAGTATCCGATCGCGCATAAGATCTGCTCTCAAGAACGGAAACTGCCCTCACGAAGTCGAGAGGTTCGTTGAATTCGGATTTCGGTGACCCGTTCCGTATGAAAAATCGCTCGGTGAGCGGCCACCCCATTCATCGTATTCCGGGGAAACGGCGGTATATCCCCACAAACCGGGTTCAGGATTTTCCATCGGAAAACGGCCGAAATGGTCGAAATACTCGCACGAATGAGTGACACTCCAAATTAACAAAATCATCTCATTATCGATCGACTGCCGAATGGACGGCACACTACTACAGTCACGTTCGGCCGAGCTCACACGTTTCGAAGTCGTAGAACGACAGGTATCCTGTTCGGTCGTTCGAGTCCGTCGCTTCGCGGCGGTTCACGGGGTAGTGCGGGTCAGAACCGCGTCGTTTTCACGTCATCGTCGGTTCCGTAGACGACTTCGTCCACCATGTTCACGAACAACCCGTGTTCCTGCGCGCCGGGAATCCGGGCCAATCGTTCCGCGCGCTCCTCCGGGTCCTCGATGTCGCCGAAATCGCAGTCGACGATGAGGTTCCCGTTCGCGGTGAACAGCGGTCCATCCTTTTTCTCCGCGTAGCGGAGCGTCGGGTCGCCTCCTTGGTCCCGAATCCACTCCCTTACGACGGTGCGGGATTCGGGCAGTATCGACAGCGGGATGGGATACGACAACGGCGTCGACGTCTTGTTCTCGTCCGTGGCGATGACCAGTTTCTCGGCCATCGAGTCGATGAGTTTCTCGCGGGCGTGGGAGGCACCGCCGCCCTTGACGACGTGCGGGTTCTCGGGGTCCCACTGGTCAGCGCCGTCGATGGCGACGTCGAGTTCCGTCACCTCGTCCACGTTGATGAGCGGAATTCCGGCCTCCTTCGCGAGTTCGTGCGATTGAAGCGAAGTCGCGACCCCGCGGACGTTCTGTAACGTCCCCTCGTCTATCTTCCAGCCGATTTTGGCGATGGCCCACGCCGTCGTACTTCCCGTCCCGAGTCCGACGTCCATCCCGTCTTCGACTACCTCCGCGGCCTCCATGCCGCCGCGGCGGCGCATGTCCATCAGTACGTCCTCTGCCGAACTCTTGATTCGCCGCGGCGATGGGATGACCCGGATGTTCTCGCGGATTTCGTCCTCATCGAGGTTCAGATCGCGGTTTGCGAGTTCGTCTTTGGCCTCTTCGACCGTCTCGTCTTCCGTTTCCGCCCACACGCTGATGTCCTGTCCCTGCTGGTGGTAGCTGAACTGTTTCGCCATGGGTTCTCACTCGTCCTCCAGGCGGTCTTTCGGTCGAACCGTGTCCATGTTTTCCTCGTCTTCCGCGAGATGGTCTCGGGAGACGTTGTCTACGCGTCCGGTGACGCGTTCTTCGAGGATGTCTTCTGACTCCCCGAACGGGTGCGTCCCGAACCCGTGCCGCATGGCGGCGATGGACTTGTAGGCGTGCTGTTGGTTTCCTCGCGATTTGAACAACTCGATGACCGACTGGCTGATGACCGGAATCGGCGTCTCTCCCTTGAACGCCTCCTGAACCAGCCAGTTCACCTCGCCCGTGTCCTCGACGTAGTTCGGCACGTCCTCGTAGTTGTCCTTCGCGAGTTGGTCGCGCATGAGCTCGACCAGCCAGCTTTCGATGACGGCGCCGTTGTTCCAGTTGGTGAACACGTCCTCCAAATCGACGTCGAAGTCACCCGCCTCCAGTAGTTCGACGCCTTCGGCGATGGACTGGAGCATCCCGAACTCGATGCCGTTGTGCACGAGTTTCACGAAGTGACCGCTTCCGGGAGGCCCGACGTGGAGGAGTCCGCCCTCGACAGAGAGAGTGTCGAGGATCGGCTCTGCGATTTCGTACCCTTCCTCCTTGCCGCCGACCATGAAACAGGCCCCCTCGCTCGCCCTCGGCGGGCCGCCGCTGGTTCCGGTGTCGAGGTAGTAGATTCCGTCCTCCCACGCACGTTCCTCCCGGCGCATCGAATCGCGCCAGAAGGAGTTGCCGCCGTCCATCACCACGTCCCCTTCGTCCAAGTGGTCCGTGAGGCTATCGAGTTCCTCGTCGATCAGGTCCCCTGCGGGCAGCGACATGTAGATGATTCGCGGCGGGTCGAGTCGATTCGTCAACTCCTCGTAATCACCGCTGTCGAGTACCGTTACCCCCTTGTCCGCCAGCTCGGGACGGTCGGTGGTATCACAACCGACGATGTCGATGTCCTTTTCGGTCGCTTGTTTCGCCAAGTTCCCTCCGATCGAACCGAGTCCAATTATCCCAAGTTCCATGTTTACGATCAATCCGCGTCGTTCGTTCACTCGACCGAGATAACGGCACGAAAACGACAAACTCTGCTAGTGGCGATACATCCGTCGTTTCGAGAAAAAAGCACGGCATCGAGAGACTAAATCATTCTGGCTGCGTATCACGACGCGCGGTGGCGGCATGGGGATAGCGCTTTCATTCACCGCACGCAACCAAGCGGTATGAGCAACGATACGGACGGCATCCTCCACCGACTCAAACGACCCCTCCTCTACATTATGGGCGTCCTCTATGTCCTCGCAGGCGTGATGCATTTCGTCGCACCGAAGGTGTACGCTCGAATCGTTCCGCCGCAGTTCCCTCGTCCGGTCTTCCTCGTCTACCTCTCCGGAATCGCGGAAATCGCTCTCGGCATCGGCGTGCTTATCCGGCGGACGCGCCGTCAGTCCGCGTGGGGTCTCATCGCGTTGTTGCTCGCCGTTTTCCCGGCGAACGTCCACATGGCGAGGCGTGGGATGATTCCCGATGGGGTCCCCGATTGGGCCAGCGGTGTCGCCCGAATCGCCCTCTGGGTGCGTCTCCCGTTTCAAGGTGTCCTCATGCTCTGGGCGTGGTGGTACACGCGTGTGACGCCCGAAAACGTCGAGTGACGGCAGCCGTTCGTTGCTGTGTACGAATCGGACGGGCTTCCGGGGGACGGCCCCGAATTCGGTCTCGATCAAGGACCGCTCGCTAACGGGTGATTACGTTTCCGTCAAATACCCGACGCTGGGGGTCAAGTGCCGCTGTAGTGGGCAGAGAGTTCTCCGAACCGTATTTCAGTATCCGCATTCTCGGGTAATTTGAATGAAATGAGTATCGAATATATCTGGTTCGGTAACTACATCCAAAACAATAGTAAAAATATCCTCTTGTAGAATAATAAAAAATTATTAAATAGGGGAATAAATTAAATCCCAATAAATAGATGAGAAAACTATAGAGTACCTGTCAGTTTCTCCTTCACGAATAACTGTCCTCGAGTGCCTATCGACCAGTCCGTCCCGCCCCTGTGAGTTAGTCGAGAAGAACACATTTTCACGAGCGACGTTACAGCGACATCTGGACGGATTTTCGGAGCGAGGATGGGTGAGAAAAAAGGGAAAACGGTATCGAATCACGACATGTGGTGAGTGGGTACTCGAAAAATACGATGAGTTGAACGGCCAAATGGAAACTATAGAAAAGATATCCGGTATAATACGACATATCGAAGACATTCCGGTCGAACCGGAGCTTTCGATGTTTGAAGATGCGAAGTTGGTGACCGAAACGGATAGTCAACCACACCGGGCACTCAACTATTATATTAACGAACTCTCGTCGTGTTCGACGACGGAATTTCATGGATTTTGTCCGGTTGTCAGTCCGATATATAATGATGTACACGGACCAGTCGTCGAAGAGTGTGACACCCCAGAACTGATCCTTCCTACCAAGACGTACGAATCGTTGAGAAAGGACCCTCACTTGGATGGAAAAAGTACGGAAATTTCACTCTTCACGTATTCGGAGTATCTGAATTTTGGTTTATCACTGTTAGAAAACGGGTTTTCTTGGGCGGGTATGAACGCGGCCAACTGTCCGACTGCCTATCGAGCGACAGTCCTGAACTCGTCAATTGGGCTCACGAGCTGTTCGAATATTTCAAAGCTAAATCTGACCGAGTCAATTAGCTGCCTCCGATATATAAAAAATATGATGATATATGTGACTCACTAAGTGAAACAATTTCACTTCGAGAGATAATCACAGATACTAATATAATTTACTAAACTCTATTGTAATACTTGAGGTTCAAATTGACGAAAAGACCTGACGACGTCGACGAACAGATCAAAGAAATCAATGACGCTGTCGACGATGGCAGTGGCTGTGCAGAAACGTGGGAGACTCTCAGCGGTCTTCGCAACGGAGACGGAGTCCAACGACGTGGGTTCATCAAGATGGGTGCCGCAAGCGTTTCGCTCGCGATGTTGGGAACGACTCCCGCCCTCGCGTCCACCCCCGATGAGGAGCCGAGCTACGACGAACTGAACGGGACAGCGGTTCGGCGTGTTCTCGCAAAGTTCCAACAGGCAGACGAATTCAAACAGCTCCGCAAGCGTGCACACGAGCGTGGAGGGGAACTCAAATTGGATTCGACGCTCGTCGGACGGGTCGAGAATGAGAAAAACCTCGAAATCGTCTCCGTTCCTATCGAGACGGCCGAGTCCGACCGGGGCTATCTCACGATGGGACGAATCGTCGAAGCCGGACAGATATCCATCGCCGAACTCGAATACATCAACGATACGAACGAACGGGTCCCGAAAGACGCAACGAAAATCGACGCGACGGAGGGATACGGGGTAAGCACATACGGAGGAACTCCGCCCAAATCCGTCGATGCCATCTCCGTCCAGAGCGATGAGATCTCGACCCAAGATTTCGACCTCGGTTGCTGGGGTTGTAAAAAGTGCTTCGAACTCATCTGCCAGATCGGATGCGGAGCATCCACCACGTTCATCGTGGGATCCTCTCGGGTGCCGGTTACATCGCCGGTGGTGCTTGCTTTGCCTTCACTCAAATCGCCTGTAGAATCATCGCTGACAAAGGATGTGGTGGCCAGTTCGATTACGAAGACCTTTGTTCGGATTCCTGTCTGAACCTCTGTTAACAACTACCGCACCGCGACCCTATACTCACCTCCTTTATAGCTGGACCTAAATAAAATCTATTAAATAATCACCGAGGAAAATATTTATGGCGGTGTCTGGGATACAGATATACATGTCTTCCAACCAATTCAACCTTAAACTCGTCGCCTTCAACGGGATATCAGCTGCACTCACCGGTGTAATAATGTATTTACTTACGTCAAGTGAAACCACGAATTGGACGCTCGTCGCTGGTGGGTTCGTTGGGGCTTCAGTAGTCCTCTTTGCTATTGGATATGCCCTCGACCAACGTCCGCTTTCCCTTACCGGTGGATGGCTCGGAAGCGCGATGGGTGCCGGTTATGTCGTACTATTCCAACCGATACAATCCGGTGACGCGACGACGTTCATCTCGGCGGCCGTCGGGATGATCGTACTCGCTCCAATTTATCAGCGATTCTTTGAAGCGGGTGAGGGAATGTCCGGTGACAATTAGTCACCATGTCTAACGTCGTTCGAATCGCATCGGTAGAACTCAAACGGAGTTGGCGTCAGTTCACGACCGATCGGCGTCAGCTGTTGTACGCTGCACTGTCACTCTGTGCACTGCTTCCAGTCGTCGGAGCGATCTTCGTTTTGGCGGACGAATACGCGTACCTACTGCACGCCTATCTAATTCGGGTGGATAGCAGTTTTCTCAGCCAGCAATTGTTCGTACTGATGTCCATTCTCGCGTTCATAGTTTTTTTACGAACGATACAGTCGCTTGGGTCCCCGTCAGCTCCGGATCTCCTCTTGACGACCGTCCCTCCGGAGAGTATCGTTCTTGGTATCCTCGTCGCCGAGTGTATTCGCGTCACTCTGGCCGTCGGAACCCCTCTCGTAGTCGGCTCGGCTCTTATCGCCTTGGAAACCAGTACGTATAGCATCATACCTTTGTCGGCATCTATCGTCCCGATCGTCGTCTGTTTCGCCGTGGTCGTCGGATATACCGTCGGAATGTTCTGGAAAGCCGTGACAATTCGCGTGTTCAGCCTCGAAAGACGGAGGCGGGTATTCCGAATCGCGGGCGTGGTCGCCGTTTTCGTCGCGATAACGTCCATAACATCGATTCTCGAATGGATCGGTGACACCGTAGCGGTGTTCGCTTCGCTCTCCCCCCTCGCGGCCCTCGTCAACATCATCATGCTTCCAACGTCACTGGGGACCGACCCGACTCTCGGGACGTTCGCCTTGGCCGCCACGACACTCCTCGTAATCCCCATACTGAGTAGACTCTCGATTCTTCTCGCAACGCTCGTCTGGTTTACCGACGACTCCCGGTCTTCGGTGGGTGCCTCCCGCAAACCATTCGAGCATACAGTCGCTCGTTTGAATATCAAACCAGCGAAGACAAATCGCCAGCGAGTTGCTGTCACCCAATGGAAACGCGGTCAGCGAAATCCTCACCGATTTTCACATATTCTCTACTCCGGTTTCGTAGTCCTCCCAGCCCTGCTTCCGGAAGGTAGCGGTGGATCACTACAGGGGTTACTGCTTATTTTACCTTCCATCCTCGTCGTTTATATTGCGTGGATAACCGGGGCGTTGTTCACGCTCAATCCGATCGGTGATGAAGGCTCGGTGTTAGCTACGTTGCTTACGAGCCCCATCGAGAGAGCGGTAATCGTCGACGGAAAGATGTTGGCCGGGTTAGCTGGCGGCATTCCGCTAGTAGTTGTACTCGTCGGAGGAACCGGTTTTCTGGGCCCACTGACTATCCGGCAAACTGCACTTCATATCTGCATCGGCTTGGTACTATCGTTATACGCAACTGCTGTCGCCGTCGGACTGGGAGCATTCTCCCCGCAGTTTCTGGAATCACAAGTACTGACGGGTAGAACGGTAATTCTTCCCAGTACGACCACTCTGAGCGTCTATTCGATGATAGTCGTACCCAGTAGTATCCTTTTTCTCCTGTTTATTTTCATCCCTCGGGCGCTACGACTTCTGCCACCGTTTACCGGTATGACAGGTCAGTCCCTCAAACTCTACGGTTTACCCCTGTTGATCGCGTGGTTTGCCATCTCCGGGGGAACGTGCTACCGGTACGCTATCGAACGGGCTCGAACATATAGATACGATTGAGTTTCGACTTCCAGAACACGCATCGACTCCGATTCCGTCTCGTGAGCGGTTCGTGATTTTGCGACACCCGTTTGCGTGTGGAGTCCCTACCGAAGCCATGGCAGCGTCATCCCGTCGGCCGCGCGGACTCTCCGTATTGGTCGGAGCGTGGTTGCTCGTTCTCGCTGGTGCCGTCGTCATCGTCGGGTTTCAGGCGATCCGTGCGCTCTTCGCCAGTGCTGACCTTCCGGTGATGTTTCTTTTTGCAGGTGCGAGCGCGCTCGTTTTCGGCTACGTGAGCTATCGGATGAGTACCAAACGTCTCCTCGAACGCCTCGATGTGACTCCCCTCTCGGAAATCCGCGCTCCGGGGATGCAGGCGAGTATCGACCGGTTGACTCGCCGGATGGGTATCGAACGGCCGGACGTCTTCATCGCGCGCCTCGGTCAGCCCAACGCGTTCGCGCTCGGGAGTCGGACGCTCGTCGTCGACTCCTCGCTCGTTCGGCTGCTGGCTCCCGCGGAACTCGAGGGGGTTCTCGCTCACGAACTCGCCCATCTGGAGGGCTACGATGGTCTCTTCCAGACGCTGGCCATGATTCTCCTCCGGATGGTCGCTACCTTCGTCCTCGTGTTCGTTCTTCCGGCCATGGTCGTCGTTTCACTCTGTTGCCGGGGACTTTCGCTGATCGCCGGGCGACCCGTACAGGGTCCGACCAGTGTCGGGTACGGGATGCGACGTGGGTTGGTTCGGGTCGTGGTTGGCCTGTTCGTCGCACCGACGCTCGTCCTTCAAGCTTACTCTCGCCGACGTGAATACGCGGCCGACCGGCGGGCGGTGTCCGTCCTCGACGAACCACTGGCGTTCGCCCGAGCGCTCGAAAAGATTCAGCGCGCAAACGAGCCGCGCGGGCTGTTCTCGTGGTTGTTCCCGACCCGTGGCCAACGACGGGACCGAACACCGCTGGAACGAGCGTTCGCGAGCCATCCACCCACCGACGAGCGCGTGACCCGCGTTCGCGAGGCCGCAAAGTCCGCTCTGACGACTCACGAGGGGAGCCAGTGGCACCACATCGAAGTCGAATAATCCCGTTATTCTCGTCGTTCTCGAAAGTGCGATTTCGAGAGCACGTAAATGCGCACACCCTCGTCGAATCACGTCGAGTGGCGGATGAGTCGTCTGCAACGCAATTTTCCGAGACACATACTTTTTTCGGTACCACCGCACGACTGCATTCATGCATCGACTCCCAGACGCCGTCGTTGGTGACGCCTACCGCAGCGAATTCTCGTGGCGGGTGCTCGAAGACCTCGTCGACCTCGAAACGCGGATGGCCGGACAGAAAGAGGAGAAAGAAGGAGCGAAAATACTCGAAGGGTACTTCGAGGAGATCGGACTTCGGAACGTCCACCTCGACGAATTCGAGATCGACGGCTGGTGGCGCGGGTCGTCTTCGATCGTGACCGGCGGCAGCCACGACCAGCGATACGGGAAGGATTATCAGGTCATCGCGCTCCCGGGGACGCCCGCCGGAACGGGTGACGGTGAACTGGTCGATGTGGGCTACGGCCGACCCGAGGACTTCGAACGGGCCGACTGCGATGGCAACGTCGTCATGGCTTCCAGCGAGACGCCAGACGATTTCGGGCGCTGGATTCACCGGATGGAGAAGTACGTCAGCGCTGCCAACGCCGGTGCGGTGGGGTTCGTCTTCCGGAATCACATCGGCGGTTGTCTCCCGCCGACCGGTGAGGTGGGGTACGACAACCGCCCCGGTCCGATTCCGGCGGTCGGCGTTTCGAAGGAACTCGGAGCGCGTCTCACCCGTCACGCCGAGGACGGCGACCTCTCCGTGACGCTGGATGTCGACTGTCGAAACGAGCCTTCGACGTCGGTCAACGTCGTCGGCGACCTCGGACCCGACACCGACGAAATGGTCCTCCTGACGGCGCACGTGGACACGCACGATATCGCCGAGGGCGCGAACGACAACGGTGCAGGAAGCGTACTCGCGACCGAGACCGGTCGCCTCCTCGCACAAATCGAGGACGAACTCGAAACGCGGGTCCGCGTGCTCGTCTTCGGGTCGGAAGAAATCGGACTACAGGGCGCGTACCACGCGATGAACACGTACGATCTCGACACCGTCAAGTGCATCGTCAACATCGACGGCGCGGGTCGAGACCGGACCCTCTCGGTAAACGCGAACGAGTTCGACGAAGTTCTCGATGCGTTCGAAGCGGTGACGGACGAACGGTCGATTCCCCTCGTCTCCAGCAACTCCGTCTCACCCCACGGTGACCAATGGGCGTTCGTCCAAGAGGGCGTCCCCGGCGTGATGGTCTCCTCGACGAACCCCGACAAGAGCGGTCGTGGGTGGGGACATACGCACGCCGATACACTCGACAAGATCGATATCCGCGACCTTCGCGAACACGCAGTTACCATCGCAGACGCCGTCTGCACACTCGCCGAGACCGACCGTGAAGTTCCCAGTCGCTCCCGTGAAGACACGCGCGATCTGATCGACGACGGATACGAAAAGGAACTCAAACTCGGCGGTCGCTGGGCGTACTGAGTCCCTATTTTTTCTCCCGACGTATCCGTATCGGGCCCTTATTCCCGCTGAGAGAGATGGTGTTGGTGGTTTGCGTGTGCAAATATCTCAGACTGTTCCTTGAGATCATCTCTTTTAGATGTGTAGATCTCTCTCCAATCGAGTGTACGACGCGTGAACGCCTGTTGGTGAGTGACGGCTTTGGTTCAAGCAGTCCAAACGTCATGAGTGAGCTAGAATATTCACTCGGATCTGCTTTCGAACTTCGATCGGGTTGCAGACCGGTAGGTCGACGAAATCGTGCACTTCGGGCACTATAGCCGTTGCAGTCTCATCTTCGGCACACACCAATTTGATATCGCACAATAGAGTTTATAAATGTCTTAAAACGACGATTCAAGCGGTTACGGTGGCTCTACTATGCAATCCCGACCAACGAAAGGATAACACAACCACTTCCAATTACATCACTAAGCGGAAGTGGATTTGCCCCGGGGCCTCCACTCTCAACTATGCGCGAACCCTACCGGCGCGCCGTACGCGACGGAATCACCAGCGATCACGAAGGTGATCCTCGCGGTTTCGAGTCTAGCCAACCGAAATCGGCTCCGAGTGCAAATCGTGGACTGTTGTCTCTCGTCCTATACTATCTCCGCCGACCCCTCGACCCATTCACCGCTTTCGTCGCTGCGCTCGATGGCGTCCAGAACTTGCTGGACGGCGAATCCCTCTTCGAAATTCGGGTGGTACTCGCGGCCTTCATCGATGGCCGTTAGGAACTCGTAGTTCTCGTGGATGAAGGTGTGTTCCCATCCGAGAACGTGTCCCGGCGGCCACCAATTCTCGTAGTAGGGATCCGTCTCGTCGGTCACGAGCACGGTCTCGAAGCCGCGATTGTCCGCGAGGTTAACCTGGAGTTCGTTCAGTCGTTCGAGCGAGAACCGAACTGCGCCATCCGAACCATAAATCTCGATCGAGTGGTCATTCTTGTGGCCGACCGCGAAACGGGACGCTTCGAACGTTCCCATCGAACCGTTCTCGAACTCCACTTGTGCACTGTAGGCGTCGTCCACGTCGACCTTACGGGATTCGTCTGACCCGGGTACCGGTCTCTCGTCGACGAACGTGTGCAAATGACCGTTGACACGGGCGAACTCACCGACCTGGTCACCGACGAGGAATCGGGTGAGATCGATGGTATGTGCTCCTAAATCGCCCAGTGAACCACTTCCCGCCAATTCCTTGGAGTTACGCCAACTCCAGGGTGCTTCGGGGTCGACCAGCCAATCTTGAAGATATCGTCCGCGAACCTGATTGACCTCGCCTAACTCTCCACTCTCGATGAGTTTTCCGGCGTACTGGATCGCGGGAACGTATCGGTAGTTGAACGCCGTTGCTGCGATCGCATCGCTCTCGGCGGCAGCCTTCGCCATCTCTTTGGCTCCGCTAAGTGTCGGTGCGAGTGGTTTCTCGCACATCACGGGAATATCACGCTCAAGTGCTGCTATCGATGGATCTGCGTGTACCGAGTTCGGCGTCAGATTGTAGAGAATATCGATTTCATCGAGAATCTCCCGCCAGTCGGTCGCCACGTTTGCGAACCCGAGCATGTCAGCCGCCTCCTGAAGTCTGTCTTCGGTCCGGCCGACGATGACGTGCCGTTCGACATCGGGTGCGTTCGGAAAGAACATCGGCAGGGTATCGAGCGCGTTGCCGTGAGCCCTGCTCATGAATTGGTAGCCGATAAATCCGACTTTATATGTCATGTGTGTCTGTCACTCTCAATATCTCCTCGTAGGGAGATGGATAAATAACTTTGGTGTATTATCGGAGTAAGACTTCTGTCGGTTTGGCTGTTTAAACCCAGTGAGCCTCACCCGGAGTCGTTTCGAACACGGCTCGATTCAGAACCTCGACGGCCTTTTCGAGCCCCTCCCGGCCGCTCGTGAGGGAATCCTCGTGTTCGATAGAGAGCACACCATCGAAGCCGATCATCCGAAG
Source organism: Haladaptatus sp. CMAA 1909 (assembly GCF_043952005.1). NCBI lineage: Archaea > Methanobacteriati > Methanobacteriota > Halobacteria > Halobacteriales > Haladaptataceae > Haladaptatus > Haladaptatus sp. CMAA 1909. Next base: position 303,485 of record NZ_JBIOAV010000003.1, read on the forward strand.
GGTGCTAACGATCTCCTTCCAGTGTTGCTCTCCGTGGCCGTAGCCGACCGAGCGAAACAGCCATGAGCGGTCCATCTCATCCGTGTACGGCGATGTATCGAGATAGCCTTTGATCCGAGCGTTTGACTCGTAGAGGCCGGTATCCTTTGCATGGAAGTGATGGATCGCACCTTCCTCGCCGAGGTATCGGATCGCCTCGGTGACGTCGATCCCTTGCCAGTACAGATGTGATGGATCGAAATTGGCTCCGATCCGATTACCCGTCTCTTCACGCAAGCGCATCATTCCCGTCGGTTCGTAGACGAGCATGTTCGGATGCATTTCGATGGCGACGTTCACATCGTGTTCGTCGGCGAAATCGTTTATTTCCGCCCAATACGGGACCGCGACTTCCTCCCACTGGTAATCGAGTGCCTCGCCGTGCTCGTTGGGCCACGGGGCGGTGATCCAATTAGGGGTCGTGTCGTTCGAGGCACCACCCGGTAGTCCCGAGAAGGTGGTGACCGTCCCGACATCGAGTTGTGAAGCGAGCCGAATGGCATCGCGGAGCTCCTCGTCGTCGTGCGCGGCGCGGTCATCATCCGGATGGAGTGGATTGTTGTGTGTCGCCAGCGCGCTCACGTCCATCCCGTGTGCCTCCAATACGTTCTGAAGCTCCGTCCGAGCGCTGTCGTCGTCGAGATACGTTTCCTTCGGTAAGTGATCATCTCCGACAAACCCGCCGCAACCGAGTTCAACCGCGTTTACACCGATTCCATCCAAATATTCGATGGCTTCGTCGAGCGATTCACTGCCTAGGACGACGGTTAGAACACCTACCTTCATCGAAGGTATATGATCTATCATGGGTAATAATTCTTTGGTTGCTTTGCTTCTCGACGCGATCCGCTTCGTTGGACAGCGCTGAATCATCAGGAGCGGTATTTTTTGGTGGCAGGCCCCGTTAGTGACCGACTTCCACTACGAAAGATACGGGTTTGCCGGAACCACTATGCCTATTCTCTGGGTCGTGTACTATCTCGACATGGCCAAATCACGAGTACTCGTTATCGGTGAAACGACGTTTCCGTTTCATAACTTCGACGAGATCGCTCCGCTCTTCGAGAACGTCCTATCGGATCACGTCGACCTCACGCTGACAACCGATCGGGATATGTTGACGGATCTTTCGGAATACGATGTGCTCGTCGACTATCTCACGGACAGTTCCCTCACCGAAAACCAGCTCGACGGCCTCCTCTCCTTCGTCAAGGAAGGGAACGGATACGTCGGTGTTCACTGTGCATCGGACCTCACGAACGTGGCGTCGGACGACCCTGATGAGTTGCTCGACAGCCGAGAGCAACCGGTACCGGAACTCCGCGAACTCCTCGGCGGTCACTTCATCACGCACCCGGAGCAAGCGGAGTTCGCGGTTCGGATCACCGATCACGATCATCCGATCACTGCAGACGTCGAGGACTTCGTTACCTTCGATGAACCCTATCAGGTCGAATACGACGACGACGTTCGGGTTATCGCTACGATGGACCACCCGGATTTGGAGGCGTATCCGGTCGCGTGGGTGAAAACGTACGGTGAAGGGCGCGTGTTTTACCTTTCATTGGGCCACACCGATGACGTGTTCGATTCGGACCCGTTCGAAACGATCCTATCGAACGGAATCGAGTGGGCGGCATAACTATACTCGCTCTCCATCTCGTCTATCGATCCTTAATCTTCTGGAAGAAGTCCTCGAAGATGAGATCACGCTCGGTATCCGCCGCGACGCGAATCAAGTGACGGTTCCGATCGAAGCTGTATCTCGCGTCATCCGAGAGGATCGGACTCTGGGTGAGATGGGATGGGACCCATTCGGGGTTTACGAGGTACGAGATCGGTGCTAAATCCCAAATCTCCTTCGTCCAGATCGTTCGATCGTCGTAGTTCTTCCCGTACTCCGTGAAAATTTGGAGGAGATACTCGGCTAATTCTCCACCGTCCGATAGCTGTTCGTCCAACTCGGCGACGCTCGTTCGGATGTGTTCTGCCACGTTCTTGCACGGTATCTGAACCAACGGGACTCCACTGTCGAACAGGATTTGCGACGCACGAATGTCCTGTTCGAGGTTAAATTCGCTCGCCGTGTGCCACGAATGAGGGTGGCCTCCGAGCCAGACCACGACGACGCTCTCGGCGATTTCCGGAGCGCGTTCGAGAGCGGAAGCGACGTTCGTCGGTGCTCCGATCGAGACGACGTACAAGGGGTTCTCGGTACTGTGGTTTCCCGCTCGTTGGATGAGATCTTCCGTCGCGGGATTTGTAGTGGGGTTGCCTCCGGAACTCAGATACTCGGTCGCTCCACGGTACGCCAGCGACTCCGAATCGGAATGCCCGAACAGTTCGAGTAACCGAAGGATTTCGTCGTAACTCTTCTCCATCCCATCCGCCGGGTCCGCAGATCGGTGGTTGTAGAACGGTGCCGCGTACACGGCTTCAATATCCAGGGACGCCGTCAGCAGAGCGTACACGAGAGCGAACTGATCGTCTATCTCGTTGTACGTGTCCGTATCGAGAACCATCCTCACGGGACCGTTCGGTGGGGTTAGCTGGTCGATCGCGTTCGCCGAGCTACGGGATACCATGGTTCGCTGACGATTCGTGTCTTTCACACCTAAACCCGTGTCGAGCGTTCCGATTAAAGTTTTGGATGTGCGAATCCGGCGGGCTCAAGCGATCTCGACGAGGCCGTCGGAAAGCTACGAGAACTGTGGAATGACTTCGTCTCCGAAGAGCTCCATTCCCCGAGTTTCGGGGAAGTCTAGGAACATAAGCTGAAGCTTCTCGAACCCGAGGTCTCGGACTTGCTCGATTTGTTCGGCGACCTCCGCGGGCGTTCCGATCAGCATTCCACCTTTCTCACGGGCATCGTCGGCGTTCCGGAGCTGATCGTTCATATCGGATTCCTCGCCCCACGGCAGCGGGAAGATCCGATCGCTGTACTCCTGCACGGTTTCGTCATCCTCGCAAACGAGGACGTGTGCCAGCCACGAGCGTTCGACGTCGCTCGGGTCTCGCCCTTCCGCTTCGAGATACTCGTTGAACTTACGTACCTTGAATTCGATCGGCTTTCCTCGCGCTCGCGCGCTGATTTCCACGTTCCACTCGTCGGCATGCTTTGCGATAAGCCGGAGCATCTTCGGTCCGGCACCGCCGATAACGATCGGTGGATGGGGGTCCTGTACCGGTTTCGGATCGTTGTACGCCCCGTCGATCTGGAAGTGTTCTCCGTTGAACGTCGGTTCTTCCGCCGTGAACATCTCCTTTATCAGCGTAACACTCTCGTCGAGCATCTCGATCCGTGTCCCGATACCCGGAAATTCGAAGCCGTACGCGTGGTGTTCTTCCTCGTGCCAACCGGCCCCCAGTCCGAGACGAAGGCGGCCTTCCGAGAGGATATCGACGGTCGTCGCCATCTTCGCAAGCAGCGCCGGATTCCGGTACGTCACCGACCCGACGAGCGGGCCGATCTCCCCTTCGTCGGTTCGTTCTGCAATCGCGCTCAGAAGGGTCCACACCTCGTACTCCTCTTTCTTCGGTCCGAGGATGAAGTGGTCTGGAGCCCAGAAGCCGCCGAATCCTACCGCTTCAGCGGTGTCGACACCACTCATGATCTCGTCGCGATTCAGCGAATCTACTAACGGGGTATCCCGATGAACCCCGTCGCCAGCATAACACTGGACCATCCAATCGAACTGCATACTGGATCACTCGGATGGATTAGCATAATCATTTGGGTACCCCGTTCGGTGAATTCGTCCGCTGCACGGATCGGCCGTACTCAATGACAGCCGATTGATCGTGATTTATGCTATCGATCGTGGTTAACTGTGGCACCGATCCGTCCGACGAGTTTTTTTATATCATACCCGCAAAGGTTACGACTGGATTCACAATGGCAACTGGACGTTTCGACTTTTCGGATGAGACGGTAATCGTAACGGGTGGTAGTTCGGGGATCGGTCGCGCTACCGCGCTGGCGTTTGCCGATGCGGGCGCAGTCGTGATCAACGCGGATCTCCGTGAAGACCCGAAAGACCGAGGAGAGGAACAGCCGACTCACGTGCGCATACGCGAGAACGGTGGGGAGGGTATCTATCGCGAAGTGGACGTCACGGACCCCGATCAGATCGAGGCACTCGTCGCGTGTGCTCGCGAATACGGTGGCGTGGATGTGATGATCAACAACGCCGCGATAACACAACCGAAGTCCGTGAGGGAGGTGACGAAGAAAGATCTCGATCGCATCCATGCAGTCAACGTCGAGAGCGTCTTCTTCGGAACACGGTGCGCCGCGAACGACATGATCGACCGTGGGGAGCCCGGCGTCGTCCTCAATACGGCCTCGATCAGCTCTAGCTTCGCTCAGGGTGGCTCCGTTCACTACGAAGCGACGAAGGGAGCCGTCCGTATGATCACGAGAGGGACCGCCCTCGAGCTTTCGAACTACGATATCCGCGTCAACGCTGTCGCGCCGGGGCAGATCGCAACCGAGATCGCGGAGGGCTGGACCGAGCAAGCTGTAGAGGGGGCGGAGGACGACTCTCTACTCAAATCGGTTCCTCTCGGGCGTGCAGGGTCGCCTCGGGAGGTCGCCGATGCGTTCCTTTTTCTCGCTAGTGATTTGGCCTCTTACACGACCGGTGAACTCCTCTACGTGGATGGAGGTTGGCAGATCTGTTGAGTGGGTCCGGATCATCGTTCGATGGAGTTCGTTCACCTGTTGGACATTCCGTCTATCATTTCACATATGTCTGATGTTAATCTCGATTTCGTTGCCGACTCCACGGAGAAGATCGCTCAACTCGTCGTCGAGATACTGCTTCGTTAAGCGGTTCGCCGGACCGCCGATGCTGATCGCTCCGTAAACGCCCCCACCTTCACGTCGGATCGGAGTGGCGACGGAATGGAGTCCCTCTAGCGATTCTTCGACGTTGTATGCGACCCCGTTCTCCCGTATGGTTTCCAGTTCGGCGAACAGTCGTTCCCTGTCCGTGATCGTGTCGGACGTGACTTGTTCGAGGTTCGTCGTGTCGATGATCTCGTGGGCACGCTCTTCGGGAAGGAACGCTAGGATGGCCTTGCCGGCGGCGATGGGGTGAAGCGGACTGTGCTGTCCGGTCGTTTCGTACGTTTTGATGGCGCTGTTCCCCGATGCACCGTATAGATAGACCGCATATCCGCCTTCTTCGGTCACACACCACACCCTCTCACCGGTTTCCGCGGCCAGTTCGTCGACTTTGTCTTTTGCCGCTCTGAAGAGTAATCGCTGATCGCGCGTGTGGATTCCGTAGTCGAGGAATCGGAGACCGAGGTAGTATCCTTTGTCCTTTTTCTGCACGAAACCGTACTCACGTAACGTGTTGAGATGAGCGTGAACAGTGCTTTTTGCGATCCCGAGTTCGCGTGAGAGTTCCGTTACGCCGGTCAACTCCTGTTCGCGCATCGCTTCGAGGATCCCGATGATCTTACGGTCCGAATCGAATGTTCGCGTCTTCCCGTTTCCTGCCATAATCGCCGGTATGAAGCGTATGTGCTTGTTTCTTTCGGTACCAACGAACGGTGAGAACTATTTCGAGGAGAGTCGCCTCACGGGGCGCACGAAACCCGACAATACCACCATGGATTTCCGTGTCTGTCACACTACCACGGACTTCTCCGATCGTTCCGTACTCTTCGGGGGACTACGGCGTTCGCTCCCAGGAAATCGGATCAGGATTACAGCATTAGAATTGTAACTCTAATCCCACCGGTCCGCCTGTGACGGGGTAATCTGTTACGGTTGTTTCACGCTGTTACAGTCTTACTACTGTAAAGGGATGTTCTCGTGACGTTCCCCAGTCTGTGTAATGATATCGTTTAGCAATGATTCCCGTTCGGTACTGACGAACAACCCGTTCGGACGTGATCCGCTCCGATCCATTCGCCGAATCGAAAGCCGTTCTTTCGTTTGATTTCGATCGAACGTCTCCGCCGACTGGTAGTGAGTTCCGCGGGTCGTCGTAGCGGGTGGGTAGTCGAGATAACCACCCTTCGGTCTCCTCGATCAGTAAGTTTATCGTGATCGACTCAACAGATTACCCGTATGCAATTCGGAGTTATCGGTTGTGGACGGATATCGCAGATCATGCACCTCCCGAATTTGGACGAAATTCCGGACACGACGATCCATGCTATCGCGGACCCCGCTGAAAATCTCCTGGAATCCATGGGCGAGAAGTATCGCGTCCCCCACCGATACCGGGACGGAACCGAGCTCATCGACGACCTGTCGGACGAACTCGATGCAGTCGTCATCGCAACACCCCCACAGGTGCATCGGGAAGTCGCTGTTGCCGCTCTGGAAACCGGTCTTCATACGCTCGTCGAGAAACCCCTAGCGCTGACGGAAGAGGACGCCAACGCGCTCGTGGACGCCGCCGAGGGAAGTGACGCCGTCGCCATGGTCGGCTACATGAAACGTCACGACCCGACGTATCTCCTGATGAAGGAGAAAGTCGACGATCTCAAAACGATCAACAACGTCACTGGAACGCTGGTGCTCGGCCAGCACGACGAGGTTATCGACGAAGTGTACGACCTCGTCCCGGCCGAACTTGGCAGCGAGTTCCTCGAAGCGAGCGGAACGGCGCGATACGAACAGGCTTCGCAGGCGATCGGTACCGATGATGCGGACCTCACGGCGCACTACCAGTCACATCTCGGCGGTTCGTGCCACGACTTGAGCGCACTTCGAGGGCTGCTGGGAGACATAGATCGAATCGAGTACGTGGATTTACACTCGGATTACGACGTGTTGAATGCCTACCTCGTGTTCGAAGGCGACATCCGATGCCAATTCACGTCGAGTTTCAACGACCGGAAGGAGTGGGAGGAGTTCATTCGCGTCGAGACGCCGGAGGAGACGTTGACGCTCGACTTCACGAACCCGTACGTCAAGAACGATCCGTTCAGTCTCCACATAAAGGGCGGCGTGGATCGACTGGAGGACAGGACGATCCGCGTTTCGTACGAAGAGAGCTTCAAATGTGAAATCGAGCACTTCGTCGCGTGTATCAACGACGACGCGGAAGTCATGACGACATTCCGGGAAGGCAGGGACGATGTTGCCGGATTCATCGAAATGTTCCGGATGTATCTCGAAGACCGATAAATCGACCCTACGGTGATCCGCTCGCGGTTATTCAGCGGGAGTGCTGACGGCACGTTCCGTCGAGCGACGAAACTCGAACGCGCTGTCGCTTCTACATCGGCTTTCAGATCGTTGGCTCGGCCCTTTTCCCTCGAATCCTCGTTCGTGGGGGGACCGGTTACATGCCACACCGAACGTCACGTCGAAGCCCCGGAAACCAGTTGGTTCGGACCGGAGACCGTCGTCCAGTCATCCCCGCTGATAGAGTTCGACGACGTTCCCATCCGGATCGTAGAGGTATGCGACACGTGCGCCACCGGACAGTTCTTGGGGAGGGTTGATGAACTCGACTTCTTCTTTCAATTCCGCGTGCAACCTACCGACGTCCTCGACTTCGAGACAGAAGTGAGCGGAGCCGACATCACAATTTCTAACGCCTTCGTTGGCATTTTCGCCGCCGGGATTGTGATACTGGAGCAGTTCGACACCGATCCCGCCGGCTTCGAGAAACAAGATCTCCATCTTCGTTCCTTCGACGCCCGTTATTTTGCTGATAGCGTCCCCCTCGTGTGTGACCCGATTCACCTCTTCCATCCCGAGGATGTCCACGTAGAACGCCAGCAGATCGTCGAGGTCCGATACGGTAACGCCGTAATGATGTGACTCGCCTAACATCTGATTCGATGTTCTCGCCGATGCAGTTAACAGTATCGACGAACGCCGCGTCGAACCGCGAGCTTCGTTCAGTCGTCGTCTGTCGCCGTAACGCCCGTATCCGCGAGTTGGCGTCGTCTCGTTTCGTCGTACCCCAACTCGGCCAATATCTCGTCGGTGTGCTCTCCGGTTTTCGGTGGGGGAGCATTGATTCGTCCCGGCGTCTCCGACATCTCGACCGGGAACCCCGTCGTAACGAACGTTCCGATGTCCGGGTGGTCGATTTCGACCAACATTTCGTTGTGTTCTACCTGTGGGTCCGCGGCGACGTCTTCGAAGTCATTTACCGCCGCAGCCCAGATGTCCGCTTCGAGCAGTCGGTCGAGCAAGTCGTCGGTCCGATGGTTGCGTGTGTACGCTTCCAGCGTCCGCTTTATCTCGTCGCGGTATTCGTACGCTGCCTTCGGGCCATCGTACCGTTCGAGTTCACGTATTCCGAGTACCTCCGCTAACGTGTCGATCGGCGTCATCGCGATAGCGACGTAGCCGTCATCGGTCTCATAGATCCCGTACGGTGCATCCAACCACGCCTGCCCGATTCCTTCCTCACTCCGCTCGAACTCCCGATCCATGTTGAGAACGGCCGTGATCTCTTGGCACTGGAGATCGAGTGCCGCGTTCAGTAGATTCGCTTCGACTTTCTGCCCTTCGCCCGTTCGTTCCCTGTGGAACAGTGCGAACATCGTGTTGAGCGCGATGAGGGTCGCGGAATGTTCGTCGACGATCGCCGTACCTGTCGGCGTCGGATGGTCGTCCGCACTGCCCGTATAACGGGCGAGACCGCTCATCGCCTGTAGTAGCAAGTCCTGCCCCGGACGGTCGACGTAGGGGCCGTCACTGCCGAACCCGGAACCGGACACGTAGACGATTTCTTCGTTCACTTCGCGGACGTCATCGTATCCGAGGCCGAGTTTGCCCATCACGCCGGGACGGAAGTTTTCGACGAGCACGTCCGCCTCCGCGATAATATCGAGGGCGACCCGTCGCCCGTGCTCGTGTTTCAGATCGAGGGTCACGCTCCGCTTGTTTCGATTCATGGCGAGGAAATACGGACTCCATCCCCGATAGAGTTCCCCACCGGCTTCGAGGAATCGCTCCCATTCCCCGCCGATTCGCTCGATTTTGATCACATCCGCGCCCATATCGGCCAGCTTCTGCGTCGCCCAAGGTCCCTGCATCATCTGCGTAAAATCCGCGATGATAATACCATCTAATGCCTGCTTCATGGTGAATCGTCCGGTCCCGGGACCTTAATCTTACTGGTGAGTTTCACCGTGACTGCCGAGTCCTCGGAACTGTTCGAACCGGAACTGACGGCGAAATTTCTCCGTGTCCCGTCTCGGATGTGAAATGAGTGATAGCGTGCGGCGCGCCGAACAGGTGGTGGTCCGATTCGCCTATTCGAACCTGTTGGCGTCGCTCGTCCTGCGAGAAACGGTTCGTTCCAGACGAACACGTCTCCGAGAAACGGCCCGCTCGGACGCGGTTTTTCTCCGTCGATTGCGGCGTTCGTGAGTACCTTTTGACGTAATCGACTCCGCGACGGTTTCGGTGGCGTGCGGTTCCGAATAGCTGGTGACCGGTCGGGCGAACTCGCTCGTCCTTCCGCCCACTCTTCGTCAACCCGTGCATTAATATTCCTGTGTCTGGAGTTATGTGTATGAGTAATGCTGAAACGAGCGACCAAACGTTGGAGTCCGCACTCGACGCGGTCGTCTCACGAACCGGGGAGACCTTGGACCGCGTCGGCGACTCGTTCCCCTACTTCGCTGACCCGTCCACCGGCGAGTGGACGACGACACCGAACGGAAACTGGTGTGGTGGCCATTGGATCGGTCTCCTCCGACTCGCCGCCGATCAAACGAACGACGACCGTTTCGCTCGGACGGCCGAAAAACAGACGGAAAAGATGGTGGAGTACATGCCCCGTGAATCTATGTTCTGTGGCATGAATTTCCACTATGCTGGCTTCCGGACATACGATCTGACCGGTGATCGGTCGGCGTTTGGTCTCGGTCTATCCGGTGCGGATGCGATGGTCGAGTACTACAACGACCGTGCGAGGCACATTCCACTCGGACTCCTCGACATCGAGGGACCGGAGCAGTTCCGCGGACCGGACGAGGACCACGGCCCACGCGGTGATCGTATCGGTGCAGTTGACGACGTGTATACCGCGCTCCTCGTTCTGTGGCGCGCCTACGAGGAGACGGGAGATACGCGCTTTCGAGACACCGCCGTTTCGCACGCTGACCGACACCTGGACTGGTTCATCAAGGAGGACGGAAGCACGTGGCACCACGTCGTGTTCGACGCCGAGTCCGGTGAACTCGAACGACAGTACAACGAACTGGCACTCTCGGACGAGAGTTGCTGGGCGCGAGGGCAGGGATGGAATATCGCGGGCCTGTGTCGCGCGTACGGGGAAACCAGCGCACCGAGATATCTCACCGCACTGGAGCGAACGGTGGATTATTACCGTACACACTCCCCCGATGATCTCGTCCCGTACTGGGACTTCGAAGCACCGCCAGCGTCGGACACCCCTCGTGATACCAGTGCGGCCGTGCTGACTGCGTATGGACTCACCCGACTTCCGGCCGAGGATCAGACGCTGGAGTTGCGAACGTTTGGACGACGTATTCTCGACCGTCTCCTCGACGGCTACTTCGTAACCGACCCGGATCATCCCTGTTACGGGGGACTCCTCGACGGTTGCTTCAACGCCCCCGGAAACTACGCCACTGACAACGAACTCGTCTGGTCGGATTACTACCTCGCGCATATGCTCTCCACCCTCGTCTAATCATGTCCTGGACAACCGGTTATTCACTGCCCTCCCCGTCGAAAAGTGACGATTGGAATGCGTTTCGGACGGCGTTCGAATGGGATATCCCGGACGCATATAACATCGCAACGGCGGTACTTTCCGACGAGGAACGGGCGGACGATACGGCGATCAGACACGTGACTGCCAACGGCCGAACCCACTCGTTCGAGTACGGCGAACTCGACCGAGCGACGACCGCCTTCGCCGCTCACCTGTCGTCACGCGGCATCGGCAGAGGCGACCGCATCGGTGTCTGTCTCCCCCAGTGTCCGGAGCACGTCGTCGTCCATTTATCCGCCTACCGACTCGGAGCGGTCGTCGTCCCACTCTCGATGATTCTCGGCGAAGACTCGCTGAAGTACTCGCTCGAACACAGTGGTGGGACCGCTCTCGTCATCGACCGCGACCGATGTGACGAACTCGCACCGAGCGTGACTGCCGACGTCGAAACCGTTCTCCCGGTCGAACCGAGCGGCTACGACAGCGTGTTCGGCGGATTACGGGAGTACGTGGATCCCGAGGCGACGATTCGACGGGCCGAGACGAGTCCCGACGATCCCGCGTTGGTGCTCTACACGTCGGGGACGAGCGGGAAGCCAAAGGGCGTGTTAGCGGGTCATCGGTATCTCCTCGGATCGTTGCCCGCATACCACTGCTACTTCCACCTGTTCACGTCCGACCGAATGCGACGAACGCGCGTGTGGAGTCCCTCGGAGTGGGCATGGGCAGGGGCGCTTTTCGACGTCGTCTTTCCCACCCTCTCGCTCGGTGGAACGGTGATTTCGCGGGAACGGCGATCCCGGTTCGATCCCCACCGGGCGATCGACCTCATCGAGCGCCAACGGGTAACACACGCGTTTTTCCCCCCGACCGCACTGGGTCGAATCCGAACGAACGCCTCGCTCGACGACCGCGACCTCTCGTCGCTCGACGTAATAATGTGCGGGGGTGAGAAACTTCCCCCGTCAGTGTACCGATGGGCGACGCGTACGCTCGGTGTTACGGTCAACGAATCGTACGGTCAAACGGAGGCGAACGGACTCATCGGGAACTGCCAATCGGTCTTCGACGCCGAAGCCGGTTCGATGGGACGGCCCTACCCCGGACACGAAATCAGCGTCGTTGACGAAAACGGCGAGGTGGTGTCGCCGAACGAGCGTGGTGAACTCGCGGTCCGAGTACCCGACCCGTCGTTCTTCCTCGAGTATCTGAATCGCCCCGAGGAGACGGCCGAAAAGTTCGACGGCTTCGGGTGGTTTCTGACGGGCGATCTCGCCCGGATGGACGAGGACGGGAGGCTCTGGCACGCCGGTCGTGCCGACGACCTGATAATCACGTCCGGTTACCGCGTGAGTCCCCTCGAAGTGGAACGCGTCCTCGCCGACGACCGATCGGTCGCCGATGCGGTCGTCGGGAGCGTCCCCGACGATGATCGGGGGAAGCGAATCAAAGCGTACCTGGTGCTGGCGAACGATGCCGAGCCGACGGACACGAAGCGCCGGCTACAGAAACGCGTTCGCTCGGAGCTCGGAGCACACAAAGTCCCGCGTGAGTTCGAGTTCGTCCGGATGCTTCCCGAGACGCGCTCCGGGAAGGCCGATCGGTCGACGTTGTTCAGCGAGGTGTAGCGACGAACCGTGGTGTGATAGTACTGTTCATTGATATTTCTTCGTTCGGATGGGTTCGTCGGACGAAAATTTGATACCCATCGCCGATGTTCGACCTAGCATGACGACGCTACGATTCGTCGGACGCCCCTTCGAGGGGTTCGAACGAGCCCTCCAGCGGCAGATGGACTCGTTCGTAGAAGAGACCGGATACGATGTCGAGTTCGAGCGCGATCACCGACCGCTCCCCGAGATACACGACGAGTTATTGGAAGGGAGGGGTCTCGCCGACGGCCGGTACGACCTCGTTCTCTGCCTGAGCGACTGGCTTCCGGCGGCGGTGGAGGACGGTCTGTTGGAACCGCTCGACGAACGTCTCGACGAGCAACCGCCTTCGGGGTGGCCCGACGGATGGGCCGAAAGTATGCGCACGCTTGCCTCTTGGGAGGGGAGGACGTACGGAATACCCTACCACGACGGACCGGAAATTTTCCACTACCGTGAGGACCTCTTCGAAAGTGTAGAGGAGCAACGTCGCTTCCGGGAGGCGTACGGTCGTCCGCTCCACGTCCCGAAGACGTGGGACGAGTTCCTCGACGTGGCGACGTTTTTCACACGTCCCGAAGAGGACCTCTGGGGCACAGTCGTCGCTGCGAAACCGGACGGTCACAACGACGTCTATGACTTCCTCATTCATCTCTGGAGTCGTGGCGGCGAGGTGCTCGACGGGACGGAACCGGCATTCGACGGTCCGGAAGGCGTTGCGGCGCTCCAGTACTATCACGACCTCCTCCACGAACACGAGGTCGCTCCACCGGAGTCCGTAGCGATGGAGAGCGTCGAATCGGGGCAGTTCTACGCCGACGGAAACGCGGCCATGATGTGGAACTGGTCCGGGTTCGGTGCCATGGCAGAGGTACCGGACTCGTCGGTCTTCGGGCGAACGAAGTACGGTATCATCCCCCGTGCGGATACCCCCAACGGCCGGCACACCTCGCTCACCGTCATGTACGGCCTTTCGATTCCGGCGAGTAGTGAACACAAGGAGTTGGCCTACGAGTTCATTCGTCACGCCGCATCACCGGCGATGGATACGGTCACGACACTCGAAGGCGCTTCGGGAACTCGACTTTCGACGTGGCGAGACCCCGATATCCTCAGGGCGAACACGTTCTATTCGATGGTCGAAGAGATCAACACCGGCGACGTCGGGTTGCTCCCTCGGATTCCGGAGTACGTGAAACTCAACGAGATACTCAACGATATGGTCGCGGCATCAGTCGTCGACCGAACGAAGTCGGTCGAAGAGGCGATCAACGACGCCGCAGCGGAGACTCGGGACCTCCTCAACTGAACGCGGATTCACCGGATATCGACGTATAGGTATCCTATTCTTCGACATCACGTCGCTGACAGAGGGTGATGTGTTTGCAGGCGAGAAGGGTGTCGTTGTCCCGATTTTCGACCTCGTACGCGTACACCACGCGTCCGAGGGAGGGGTTGTACTCCTCCGTTTGGACGATCTCACGTCGAACGGTGAGCGTCGTTCCGATGGGAGTCGGCTTGATAAAGCGTAGCTCGTCGTATCCATACGAAAACGCCTTCGGGTTCATGTCGGCTATGAGCGCTTCGGCGATGGAGAAGACGAGGTTACCGTGGGCGATTCGTTCGCCGAAATCGGACTCCTCACCGGTCACCGAACTCATGTGGAGTGGATGAAAGTCGCCCGAGAGGCCGGCGAAGTTCACGATATCCGCCTCGGTAATCGTTCGGACGTTCTCGATGGCGAGCGTTTCGCCTTCTTCGATCTCTTCGAAGTACCGGTCGGTATCTTTGGAAGGTGCTTCCATTGGTACGGCTGTCCGTGGGTTGGGAACCCTTATCAATACTTCGAGGAATCAACGGGAGAATACGCCGGCAGGAGGTCCGCGATTTCCTCCGGAGCGGATCGTGATCGTTCCGTTACCACTCCAGTACGACGCCCATCGCTTGGCTTCGATCGTTCAGCAGCATCTCGTACGCGTCGGGCGCTTCGTCGTACGATTTTCGGTGCGTGATAAGCGACTCGACGTCCACGGTCCCCTCCGCGAGATACTCGAAGAACAACTCGGCGTGGCGGTTCTTGGACCACTGATTGTCCGGCGTTGCGCGATCGGGATGTGAGTAGACGTGAGCACCGACGATGTGGTAGCTCCCGCGGTTACAGAGGTCGTGAAAATCGAACTCCGTCTTCCCGTCGGGGCTGCTGAGGACGACGAGTCGTCCCTGTTCGCGGAGAATCTCGAACTCGCCCGGAATGGCGTTCGGACTTCCGGTCACTTCGAGGACCGTATCGACCAATCGACCGTGGTTCGCCTCGTCGAGTCGTCCGACGACGTCTTCGTCGGACGGATTGACGCCCATGATTCCGGGCTGGTCGGGGAGATATCCGAGTCGGTCGATCGAGATATCGAGTCCGACGACCGGTCGCGCGCCGGCTGCATGTGCGAACTGGACCGTCAACTGCCCAAGCAATCCGAGTCCGTAAACACCGACGCTCTCACCCCACGAGACCGCTCCCTTTCGGACGCCGTTCATCACGATTTGGGCGATGCCGAAGAAGGTCGCTTCCTCGTCGGAGACGCCGTCCGGAACGACGTGATAGTCGTCTTTCCCGACCACGGTGTACCGTTGATGGGGCTCCCAGACCGCGACGCGGGTGCCGATGCGTTCTTCGTCGACTCCAGCACCGACCTCGACGATTTCGCCGATGTTGCAGTACCCCGGACCACGTACCGGAAAGTGGCTGATACTATCCCAGACGGACCCTTCGGGAACGTCGTTCGTGAGCAGGGTCAACTCCGTTCCAGTACTGATCAGCGATCGACTCGTTTCGACGAGCACCTCGCCGGAATCCGGTTCCGGGATTTCGAACTGTTCGATCGCTACCGACTTCGGTTCGGGAAAAACGACGGTATCGTTATTACTCATTCGGATGTCTACGTCGTATCGTCCCGGAGCGCTCTTAAACTTTCCTCGAAACGTCGACCGGAATCCGGTTCCGGTGTGGATACGTTTAATAGTCCCTCTACGAGAGGTAATACCCGATGAAGCGAGCGATCATCTCTGGAGAGCGACGAACGGCCGTCGTGGACGCACCGGAACCCGGCCCGGTCGACGACTGGGTGAAGGTGAAAGTGCACGCAGCACCGATGTGTACCGAACACAAAGGGTTCACGGAGGGTCACGAAAACGAGTTCCTCGGACACGAAGCGGCGGGCGAGGTCGTCGACGTGGCGGACTCCGCGCAGTTCGATGTCGGCGATCGGGTCGTTGCGATGCCGCTCTACTCGACACGTGACAGCCCACTGTCCCGGAGGGGAGACTACATTTACGCCGACAAAATAGACGTAAGCGAGAAGTTGGGCTCCGAAGAAGGGAGCGCGACGTACGCCCAGTACCTCCTGAAACCCGACTGGTTGCTGGCGGAAATCCCCGCCGGCGTGTCGTACGAACACGGTAGTATGGCCTGTTGTGGACTCGGTCCGACGCTCGGGGCACTCGACCGAATGGATACGAACGGGTTCCACACGGTTCTCGTGAACGGACTCGGTCCGGTGGGACTCGGTGGTGTCATCAACGCGATGTACCGCGGTGCGCGCGTCATCGCGGTCGAACCGACCGACTATCGAACGGAGTTAGCGCTGGAACTCGGCGCCGACGAAGTGATCGATCCGATCGAGGAGGACGTCGTCGATCGGGTCATGGAACTCACCGATGGCGTGGGAGTCGACCGAGCGATCGACTGCACGGGAATCGAGCAAGCACAGCGAGCCATGATCGACTCGGTCCGAACCCGCGGTGAGGCGGCGTTCATCGCCGACGCCGGTGAAGTCGATCTCGATGTCGCCAGCGACATGATCTATCGTGGCCTGACGCTCCACGGGTCCTGGCACTACAACGAGTCACTCGTCCCGGACATGATGCGAATGATCCCCAACGTCTCGGACCAGATCGACGTGCTCGTCACACACGAGTTCTCCCTCGACGACGTTCAAGAGGCGTTCGAACTCCAAGAGACGCGTGAGTGTGGAAAGGTACTGCTGAAGCCCTGGGAGTGAGTTCACTCCACGAATTCACGGCAAACGGAACCTCGTGTTGGTGCCGACCGTCCGATACTGGTGGGTCCGTCAGGGGAGCTCGAAGGGTTGCCATCGAAAGTCCAAGCGGGTGTCGTATCGACGCGCCGATCCGTGACGCACTCAGGTGATTTTAACGATTTCGTGCGTACCGAGTTCGTCGATTTCGACGCGGACGTACTCCCCATCGCGTTCCGACGTTACGCCGACGTCCGTCACCGGTGTCACCTCCGTCCTATCGGGTGCGTACACCGTTACGCTAACGTCTCTGACCGTCAGGGTCGCATCGATCTGTGCGAGCGACTCGCCCGCACGCGAAGTGTGGTAGTTCAGGAGGTGGAGGTAAATGTCGTCACCGGTCGTCATCGCATTGACCTCGACGCTCGTCGGCGCATCGGCGTCGAGCATCCGCACGTCCTGTAGATCGGTCACGAGAGTATCGAGTAGCGTCCGGTGGGCGTGATACGCTTCCCGGTAGTACTGGCTGACGAGGTTCGTTCCGACGTAGATGGCCACACCGTCACCGTACTCGTGGTGCGTGACCGCAGGCACGTCGAGCGTCCGCTCCGGCGGAGCTTGGAAGTGTGAGAACCGGCGCGTCTCGCTGCGCTCGGTCGTCGGCGCGACCACCCACGCCTTCGGCGTCGCGCCGTCGAGAGCGACCCGCTGGAACGGACCATACGAGACGCATTCGATCTCCGGAACGTCTTCGTCGTAGTCTTCGAGACCGAAGTACGCCGACGTGTAGGGGAGTTGGCCGAGGTGACGAATTCCGAGGACGTCGCCCAACGCGAGTTCGTCGGTCGTCAACGAACTCGTCCCGGTCGTGAGTAGGTTCCCGCCGCCCGCGACGAACGAGCGGACCGTTTCGATGGTCTCGGGTTCGAGTTCGCCGGCGTCGGCGAGGACGACGAGTTCGAACTCATCGAGGTGGCGTTGAGCGAGATATTCGTCGAGTACGTCGAACTGTTGATGAGTGTCACAGAGGAGTTTCGTCGCGGCGACCGCGCTGTTCGTACTCATCTCCGGGTCGTCGGCGTTCATCCCGGATTCGCGCCCCGCGGGGTCGGTGTGCCCCGGCGCGACGACCGCGATGTCCCTGACAGGATCTGCCGCGGGTAAGGAGCGCTCTTTTGCGAAGGAAAAGGCGTCACCGATCGTCTCGTATTTTGATTTCTCCAGTTCTCCACGAGGGCGAAGTTGATCGCCGATACTCGTCGCGAGGTGGTGGGAAAGCGAGTTCGAGAGTTCGTACTTCAGTTGTGCCTCCGACTTGACGGTACCGAAGTCTCCCCAGACTTTGTGGAAGATCCCCGTCATTCCTTGGACCGGTCTGTCGAGGTTTCGTGTGTACCGAGCGAACGTCGGTGTATGCATGTAACCCCATCCGGAAGGCAGGCTTTCGATGACGACGTAGTCCATGTACTCGTCAAATGACGTGGTGAGGCCGAGATTGAGTCGATGGTTGTACGTTACGACGAGATCTTCGTCGTGGGCTTTGATCATGCCCGTGGTCTGTTCGACGAAATCACGACAGACCTGGGTCCGATGGATTCGCCGGTCATCGGCGTCGCCGGGGTCGAGCCCTTTCGATTTCATACTTCGGACACAGTATCGACACGTACACGCGTCTCGATGATAGACCAGGATATCGAACCAGAAGCCGTCGATGTCGTACTGCAGTATCTCCCGAACGTGCGGATGGACTAGCTCGTCGGTGTACGGCGAATTCAAACAGAGCCATTCCCATCGATCGTCCACGCTCGTCGCGTTCAAGGCGTTCCCTTCGCCGTCCCGTTGATACCAGTCGGGATTCTCCTTCCCGGGAAGGTTGTCCCACGCAAGTGTGTAGTACGCGAGTACGGCAATGTCTCGTTCGTGGCACGCTTCGATCGCCTCCGCAAGCATGTTGCCCTTCAATTGTGGATGTATCGGCCCCACCTTCGAGTCGTAGTAGGTGCTGCCGTGGCATCCCTTTGCGAAGAACGTGACGCTATCGACGTTCGCTTCGTCCAGTCGACGTGCGAATCGCTCGGCGTCGAAGTTCACACCGACGTCACGCTGGAACGGGGGCGTATGAAAGTCGAGGTGAATGTTCGTATCACCGACTACTGAGGCCGTCTTTTTACTCGGTTCCATATGGAATGGCTACCGTATCGGATGTTAAACTTTGTCATCCACACAATGAGGTCGGACTGGGGTTATTACGGACGACTCGATTCGATCGTTCGCATGGCACGAGCGATCGATCGGGTTATCCGGTCGTCACTCCATCCGTCCGTTCCATGGTAGCACAGCGTCCAGTGGGCTTCCGGAGCGTGTTCGATAGCGGCGTCCAGCAGGCGTTCGAAGTCGACGACGCCGCCACCACCGGGAACCTGGTCGTCGGGTCGCTGCCACCACGGTACACTGCCCGCAGCGTCCGTACCGGGATCGGTGTCCCAGAGGTAGAGTATCTCGATTTCGTCACCGAGTCGAGCGAGTGCTTCTTCGGCGCGCTGGCCGCCCGCGTGCCAGAGGTGAGGTGGTGAGAGCGCGACGCGTGCCGCCGGATGATCGAGCGCACGGAGCATGGCCTCGGTTTCCTCGACGGTCTCCATGTAGTCGAAGTGGTTCTCGAAGGAGATTGTCATGCCGAGGTCCGCCGCGTGGTCGAGCCATCGGGTGATCGTATCACGGTCCCAAGTGTTCGGACGTTTAGGGGTGCGACCGAACGTCACCGCCGTCTCCGCACCGAGTTCCGCGGCGAACGAAAGCGTCTCTTCGACCGGTTCTTGGTCGAAGAACGTGACCGTCGGAACGCTCAGTCCGTATCGATCGAGTTCCGCACGCACTCCCGAAACCGAGTCGGTTCCCGGATCGAGGTGCGTCGCAAACTCGGAGAACGTCCACATGTCGACTGCCGTAACGCCGAGGTCCGCGAGCGCCTCGAACGCTTCCTTTCTGGGACGGTCCCGATAGAGTAGTGACGAAACGCTGATCGGTTGCCGACTCAACAGAAAACGCCTGAGCCGTTCTGGCGTCGGTCGGCCTACCGCGGGAGGCTGTTCGGCGAACGAGACGGCACGCCCGTCTAGTGCAGCGCGCATCGCCGCATCGACGACCCGATGGACGTCCACCGCGCTGGCC
This sequence comes from Haladaptatus sp. CMAA 1909, assembly GCF_043952005.1. Classification (NCBI taxonomy): domain Archaea; kingdom Methanobacteriati; phylum Methanobacteriota; class Halobacteria; order Halobacteriales; family Haladaptataceae; genus Haladaptatus; species Haladaptatus sp. CMAA 1909. The sequence goes on from NZ_JBIOAV010000003.1 coordinate 323,054, forward strand.
AGATCGGTGGGATGTCTTTCGAGGTCGTTTCCGAGGACCGCGTCGATGTCGTCGTACACTGATCGGGTCATGTACGCATCTTCGTCGAACCCACGGGCGTCGACGTGTTCCCGCCCACTCGCGGAAACTATCGCCGCGTGATCGCCGAGGACGGCCTCGACGATCCCGTCGCTTCCGACCGCGTCGATCTCGAACTCGTACCAGAAGGTGTCCGCCTGTGCCGGTACGTCGGGGGCACTGGGTCCGAGATGGACGAATGCTCGCACGGAGTCCGGGTACGAAAGCTCGATTACGGTGTCTTCCGGTTCGGCATGACCGGGAACCGACGGGTTACGCGCTGGGTCCAGGCCAATCCCCCCCTCGGCGAACGCACGGATCGAATTCGGACGCGCGCCGACGAGCCAGTTCAGCGCGTGAATCAGGTGGGTGCCCTGTCCCGTGAGGCCACCCTTGGTCGTCGCAATCAGTTTCCCGAGGTCGCCGATCTCGCCTTCCTCGATCCACCCTTTGATAGCACGAAACTCGTCGGCGTAGATCTTCTGGTGGCTCACCGTCACGAGCGTGTCCGACTCGGCGGCCAGTGCAGCGATATCCTCGACCTCATCGAGCGTATTTGCGACGGGTTTCTCGAACAGAAGCGACGCGGGTTCGTGGGATAAGATGTCCGCAAGCAACGAACTTCGCACCGAGGGTGCGGTCACGGCGGTCACGTGATCCGGGTTCTCTTCGACGAGTGCGTCCACGTGATCGTCGTAGACTGCGGAGACGTCGTATTTCTCGGCGGTGGCCGACGCTTGCTCGACGTCGTGGTCACAGACGGCGGCGAAGTCGAATTCGTCGCTGTCCGCCAGAGCACGGGCGTGCGTTTGGCCGCGGTTTCCGCACCCGATGAGGAGACTCCGGTGTCGGGACATTGTATAGCACACGTTCTCGGCTCAAGTATATATAGGTCGTGATCGATTTGAAGGGACGACCGACGCGTTACATCAGAGTACACCGTATTCGTCGTACACCTCCTCGACCGGCATCCCCTCGTCTATTTTTCTGCGCTCTTCGCTTTCCTCCTCGAAAATCCCTTCAACTCGGAGGAGCACTTCGTCGACTACACGCTCGGGGATGATTTGCACGCCGTCTCGGTCGCCAAAGACGAAGTCGCCGGGCGTAACTGGCACGTAATGGGTGAGGTGACCCGGCAACTGGATCGGCCTGTGGACGTCCGTGATCGCCCACCCGCCGAACGCGTTCGGCACCGTTCCGAACGAGTAGGAAGGAAAGTCGTCCATCTCGACGATGTATCGCGTGTCCCGGATGTTTCCCGCGACGAGCATCCCTCTACATCCCTGCGAGTAGGCCAGACGACAACTCATCTCGCCGAAATGCGCCGGTTGCATGTCCCCACCACAGTCGAAACAGAGGACGGTCCCGTTCGGTTGCTCGGCAATGGTATTGATCATGCGCCGTTGCGGGTGTCTCTCGTTCCCATGTGGCCTCCAGTCGCTCCCATGCTTGGAAACGGACTGCCAAACCGGCGTGGTGCTCGGTTGCTTGCCGGGGCTATCCCATCATGTCTATCGAAGTGCTCCGATTTTGATCCTCGTCACCCTTTTCGGTCGTCCTGCTCATTCCCATGTGACGGGCACGGACCCGTGGGTTGAAGAGTCGGTCGCTTCCTTGGGCGATCAGAGTCAGCCCGTACGAGAGAATAACGATGGCGACCATCGGGAGGATGATCGTGTGTGCGGAACTGAGCGAATAGAGCGCTCCAGTCCCTTCGTAGGCGAGATTCATCATCACGCCCCAATTTAGCGTGGTGAACGGAAGGATGCCCAGGAAATAGAGGCCGACGGATGCGAAGATCACGTATCGTGCAGCGCCGACGAAATTGATCATTATGAACGGCATGATGTTCGGCAAAATATCCCGACGCAGTATCATCGGCGTAGACATACCCATCTTACGCGATGCTTCGACGTAGGATTGATTTCGAATCGTCAGTACTTGAGACCGGATCGAGCGGGCTAAACCGGCCCACGAATTGATGGTCAGCAGGACTCCAATGACCAAAGGACTCTTCGGCTGGAAGATCGCCGAAACGACGATGATGAGCGGAAGCCCCGGAATGGTCAGCATCACGTCGGTGATCGTCGTCAAGATCCTGTCGGTACGACCTCCTTTGTAGCCCGATACGACTCCGACACCAGTCGCTAGTATCGTCGAGAAAACCGCACCTGCAGTGATCATCTTTAGCATAGCTGGAGTCGCATATACGATCGATCGCAAGATCGGCTGGCCGAGCCCGTTGGTCCCGAGGATATAGTACGGATCGGTAAATGGAGGAACCAGAATTGGGTAGCCGGTTTCGGGTGGTTTCAACACGACGACACCGACCGTTCCCATGAGAACATACGTGAAGACGATCAGTCCTCCGATTCGAGTACGGCGGTCGCTCCACGCGATACGAAGCGGGGTGAGCACCCAATCGTTCAGTAGGCTCTTGTAGCGTTCGTTCCGCGAGACTTCATTCACCTCTGCGACCGTTTCGAACGGATTTTCGTCGATGTTGGAACTGTTTTGATCAGAATGATTCATTGGAATCACCTCGTCCGGCCCGTGGGTCGATGAACCCGTACGTGAGATCTGCGATGAAGATCGCAACGACGACGGCGATCGTAATGATGAGGAACCCGCCCATCATGAGCGGATAATCCGATGTCTTTATCGCCCGGAATAGGTAGAAGCCCATTCCTTGGTACTGGAAGATTTGTTCGAGAATGACCGATCCGCCGAGGAGGAACCCGATCGAGATCATCAACGACGTGTACATCGGTAGTACGGCGTTGCGGCCCACGTACCGTAGCGCGATCTGTTGGGACGGGAGACCACGCAGACGCGCGACGCGAAGGTAATCCTCGCCAAGTACCTGAATACTGTTGCCGCGCATACTCAACGCCCAGCCACCGAAACCGGTGATAACCATCGTAATGATCGGAAGGACCGCGTGATAGAGGACGCTACCGAGAAATGCGATCGAGAGGCCGGGTGTTACCGTATCGTAGTCGTATCGGCCGCCGGTCGGGAAGATACCGTAGATGTAACCGAGTATGTACACCAGGACGATCGCAACGACGTAGAACGGAATCGAGTTGAGGAATGTCGAGAGCGTGCTCGCACTGACGTCGAATCGGCTACCTTCTGCGTACGCCATTATCGCTCCGAGGGCGGTTCCGAGCCCGAAGGTGAGCAACAGGGAAATGGTCATGATGAAGATCGTCCAGGGAACCGCACTGAGGATTATATCGACGACGGGTTCCCCGTACCAGATCGACGTTCCGAGGTTTCCGTGGAGGAGCGCACTCAGATAGTCGACGTACTGGAGATAGATCGGTTTGTCCGGTTGAATGTTTATGTAGGCTTGTACGAGCGTATTCAACTGTGATTGCGAGACCGCGCCTTGCTGGGTCTGTATCAATTGTGCACGTAGGAAGTCAGCAGGCCCACCCGGCATCAAGCGGATCAGCGTGAACGACAAAGTCACGACCGCTAAGACAGTGATCACTGACTGCAGCACACGTTCTATGTAATAATTTACCATGTCTGATGAGGAGGGATTTTAATCCTGTTGTTAAAAGTGTTTGGATTGGTGTCCTATTGCTGTTCGCGCTTTACCTTCAGTAGACCGCGATTCATCGATTCGAACTGGGCATCCATGAGTTTCTTGTTCCATCGGTCGAAGTTAAACCGGAAGTTCTCTGCATCGATGCTTATCATTCCGTACTGCATAAACGCCGGAATTTGAGGCAGCGTCTGGTTGTACGCCCATGCCAACGTCTGGACTGCCGACCTCGCTTCGTCGTCGTTCGGCGCGGTGGTCATGTCCTGGTAGACGTCGTGCACATTGATCGTCTGCAGTTTTCCGTTCGGATTACCGATCGGCATGGGAACTTCGATCTCTTTCGGATGGTTGAGTTTTTGCCACCCCGCTTTGTCAGTGAACACGTCGAACGATGTCGCTGGGTGCCAAGACTGTCCCCAGTATCCGGTGGAGACTTTGTAATTCCCGTTTACCTGGTCCATCGTCAATTTCGCCGTATCGACCACTTGGAGTTCGGCCGCAAACCCTGCGGACTTCAGATCGCCTACGATGGACTTCTCCTGCGTGATGATCTCCGAACTGTTGATGGCCTTTATCGGAACTTTCAGCGCCTTCCCGTCTTTTGCCCACTTGCCGCCTTGCTTACTGTAGCCCATGTCTTTCATCAGCTTGGCCACTTTGTCGGTGTTCGACTTCGCAGGATCGTACTGCGTGAATTTATCGAACTTATCACCGATCCATTCACCCTGGTTCACCATGATACCGGTGGGAGTATCGACGGTAAAGCGCTGCTGTCCCCACTCTCCTTGGTTCTTGATCGGTTGGACCGACTTTTTGAAATTGATCGCGTACGCGATCGCTTGATGGAGTCGAGGGTCGTCAAACGGCTTCTCGTCGTAATTGAACGTGAGCGCGGAGGCCGAGAGGTAGTTGTGCAGGAGCATTTTGAATCCCGCTTGCTGGGTCTTCTTGATGACGCTCATCGGACCGGACGACCCGAGGACATCGACTTCCTTGCCGATCGCGTACTGCCATGCCTGCTGGGACGAAGGGGCGTATCGGTTCGTCCACTGATCGAACTCCATGTCCTTTCCGATCGGATGGTCCTCGTGTGGTTCGTAGACGATCTTCTCATCCGTCCTTTTCACGAACTTCGCCCAGCCGGTACCGATCGGCTTGTCGAGGTTAAACTCGACTAGGTCCTGTTTCGCCTTGTTGACCGCGTCCTTTCCTTTTTTCTCGGCATCTTCGAGCCTTTGCAAGTGATCTTTGTAGATGTCGTGTTTATTGCTAAACCGGAATCCGTAGGCCCGGCCGAGTAGCCGCATCTTCAATAGGTTCGGGTTCACGGTAGTCGTGAGCTCGAATTCGACGGTCCTGTCACCGACCGTTTTCAACGAATCCGGATCGACGTAGTTGTACAGAGGTGCCCCGAAGAAGTAGTTCAACCGGTACGTCGTGTAGAGGTCCTTCGCAACGATTTCATCACCATTGTGCCACGTTCGGTCGTCGGCACCAGTGACCGTCACCTTCTTCCCCGGTGCTGGTTTGTCGGGGATCAACCACTCCTTGGCTGCCCGGGGGATGAATTCCATTTCCCCGTTTGTTAGATATTTCGCCAGGTCGAAGTGGGCGAACTGCTCGTAAACGGTGAGGTTAGACGTACTGTCGAAATTGCGGCCGAACGAATTGTACTGCAACTTCGTCGGAACACCGGGCAGTTGCCCGCTGGTGTTTATCACCGGATCGATGATCGGGCCGGTCCCTTCCTGTGAAGTCGTTCCGTCATTCGCTGACGTCGTAGAATTCCCGGCGTTGATGAGATTGTCGCCCGACTTCGATTTCGTGTTCTGCTCTCTACCGCCGCTACAGCCAGCGATACCTGCAGCGCCCGCTGCGGTCGCCAACTGAAGGAAATGCCGGCGAGACTTTTTACTCTCGGCTTGACAGCTCTTGGAATTGTCTGACATGCTGTAGTCCAACAAGGGACATACCAGGATATAAAGTTGACTAATTATGAAAATATATAACAATAGTATATTATCTCGGCCTTCCCTACCTTATGTTTAAATTCTCGTCGCCATCGGGTATTATATCACAAATTTTCACCTCTAATGGAGGAAAAGGGCAAAATACGGTGGAGTCCCCAGAGTGGTTGTTTCCGGTCCACCGGAGCACAACATTATCATCAGTCAATCCACCGACAGTCGGACTGGTTTCGGGCAGTCTTATCCCTTCACGACGTGCGCGGTGAAATCTGATCGGGTCTGAACGGCTTGCGACGCTATCCGGTTCGAAGTCGAAATCGGTGGAAAATCGTTCCAATCTACGTCGCTCCGTGCAGACTCGAATACCGTGCTCGATTCGTCGCCGTGCACTCGTTCGCCCGAACGTATGACGAACATTTTTATAGGTTGGGACTACAGTCTGGAGTATGTCCTGTGGTATTAGATGCCACTCGCGGTTGATCAGTGGCCGGAACAAGCAACTCGTGTTCAATTCACCAGCGGTGGCATAGATGACGGTGAGCGAATCTCACTCGGAAATGCAGCGCTCTCCCGACGATGATATCATCCTCGAGATCCGCAATGCAAGCGTTAGTTTCGATATCGATGGAGACTCGAAAGTACTCAAGGACGTGAACCTCGATATCTATCGAGAAGAACTCCTCGGTGTCGTAGGCGAGTCCGGTTCCGGTAAGTCGATGCTCGCATCGGCAGTACTTGACGCCGTGGTCAACCCAGGTGTCCTGACCGGCGAAGTCCGGTACTTTCCGCCCGGAGGGGAGCCGGTCGACGTGCTTAGCCTCTCCGATGAGGAACTCCGTAAGCTTCGATGGGAGGAGATCGCGATGGTGTTTCAAGGGGCGATGAGTTCGTTCAATCCCACGAGTTCAATCCGAAAGCATTTCGTGGAGACCTTGAACGCACACGACGCGGACGTCGAAGAGGGGCTGGAACGGACGCGACAGTTGCTCTCCGATCTGTATCTCGACCCGGAACGGGTTCTCGATTCGTACCCGCACGAACTCTCCGGCGGAATGCAGCAACGAACCCTCATCGCACTCAGCATGGTGCTCGAACCGAACATATTGGTGATGGACGAACCGACCGCTGCATTGGACCTCCTCATGCAGCGGTCCATCCTCAAGCTTCTCGAATCCGTTCGGGAGAAGTACAATATCACGATCATCTTCATCACTCACGACCTCCCGCTCGTGGCCGAACTGGCCGACCGTCTCGCCGTCATGTACGCGTTTGAGATCGCCGAGATCGGAACGACCGAGGAGATCCTCCAACATGCGGCCCATCCGTACACGCGTTCACTCCTCAATGCGACTCCCAACCTCGACGCACCGCTCGAAGAAATGAAGGCGATCGAGGGATCCAGCCCCGCTCCCGTTAACGTGCCAAGAGGCTGTTCCTACCATCCACGGTGTCCACTTGCCGATGAGACCTGCCGGGAAGTGCATCCCTCGTTCTCGCGGGTCGAGCAGGACCACGAAACTGCTTGCCATCACTGGAAAGATGCCGCTCGAGAGATCCCGTTCAACCTCGATACGCAAGCGGAGGTCGTCGCCGAATCGACGGCGGTACGTACCACAGGAAATGACGAGACGGTCGTCTCGCTCAGCGACTTGGAAGTTTTCTTCGAGAGCGATTCGGGGATTCTCGGTAAGTGGTTCTCGGATCCGGATACGGTCCACGCTGTCGACGGCGTCTCGCTAGAGATCCCTGAAAACGAAGTCATCGCGCTCGTCGGTGAATCCGGCTGTGGGAAAACGACCCTCGGGAAGGCGGCGATCGGTCTTCAGCGACCGACCGGCGGCAGCGTCGAATACCGCGGCCAGGACATCTGGGATGCGAAGGACAAGAACGGTACCGTCGAGGTTCCGTTCGACGAGATCAACAGGTCACTACAGATCATCCACCAAGACCCCGGGAGTTCGCTGAATCCGAACCAGAAGATCATGAACACGCTCGCATGGCCCCTTCGAATGTGGCAGTCCGACCTCAGCAAGGAGGACCGCGAGGCCCGAATCCTCGGAATGCTCGAAACCGTCGGGATGTCACCACCGGAGGACTATGCGGATCGGTATCCTCACCAACTGTCCGGCGGCGAGAAGCAGCGTGTCGCGCTCGTTCGGGCGCTGTTGATGAACCCCGACCTCATCTTGGCCGACGAAGCGATCAGTGCGCTCGACGTTTCACTCCGTATCGAGATGATGGACCTCTTTCTCGACCTTCAGGAACGATTCAACACCTCTTTCCTGTTCATCTCTCACGACTTCTCCAACGCACGGTACCTCGCGGAGAAGGCCGACGGCTTGATCGGCGTGATGTATCTCGGCAAGTTGGTCGAAATCGGTCCGGCGAAGCAGATTCTCAACGACCCTCAACACCCCTACACAAAAGTGTTGAAATGGGCGACACCGCATCTTCGATCCGAATCCGACGGTAGCGAGACGCCGATGCGGAAGATCGATATTCCGGATCCGGTCAATCCGCCGAGCGGATGCAGATTCCATACTCGATGCCCGGAAGCCCGTGAAGTCTGTAAGTATCAGACCCCCACCCACGACGAAGTCGACCCCGAGCACCTCGTTTCGTGCTTCAGAACGGACGATCTCCACGAGTATTGGAACAGCGAACCGCTCGAAGATACCGACGAGCTAAGTGAGACTCAGGCTCCCCCGGCGGGCGACTGACCTGGTTTCACCGCGATCACACCCATTTCGTTTCTCCTGTTCCTGAAAACGGACGCGACTCAGTCTAGCAGCGGAGCGTTTCGCCAGAGGAGACCACCGAACAGGAGCAATGAGAACGTCACGATCCCTAAACTCAGCAGAGCAATGTAGTACGTCGCCGACCCCTCTCGCAACCATGGGAACGATGCCAACAGAAGGAGTAGAAACAGAATGTTCATGGTGAACGGGATTTTCAGGAGTTCGGGCGATTGCATGCTAAGCCAGAAGAAACAGACCTTGATTAAGATATCGCCGGTGATGGTGAAACCGAACGGTGTCGATAGTCGGACTTCCCCCACGGGATGGTCGCTTTCCGTTCAGCCCGTTTTTCCCGTCAGTTTCCCGAGTCGGATAGAACGACCACCCGATCGACCGCGAACTCGGTACGGTCTCCTTTCCTTCGAACGTCGATCTCCTCGTCGGCTACCAAATCCGTCGCGTCAATGTCCTCGTCGACTGAAACGGTCGCTGGCGTGTCTCCGAAGTTCACCGCGACGATGACGCGGTCGTCACCATCCTCACGAGCAAACGCGACTACCTCGGCTGACTCGGACGACCAAACGATCCGCTCTAGCGATCCTCTCCGTAGTGCTCGGTTCTCCGAGCGTGCGGCGATCAGTTGCCGATGGAACCGCGTCAACTCGTTGTCTCCGTCGTGCCACGGCATCGGTGATTGTGGCCATCCCGATTCGTCGATCCCACGCTCTTGGCCGTAGTAGATCATCGGAACGCCCGGGAGCGTAAATATCGCTGCTACCGCGCCCTGCAATGGCGCGCGACCGTACTCGTTCAAGTATCGTGGCATATCGTGATTCTCCACGTACCGAAAGTGCAGTACGCTTTCGGGGAATCCCTCCCGCTCGTGGGCCTCGGAAGCGTCCAAGATGGCAGCGGCGGGCTCTCGACCCTCACCGATATCACACAGCGTTCGATACAGTGTCGTGTCGTGGTGCATATCGAACTCCCCCTCGTGATACGATGCGTCTCGAGGTAGCGTTTCATCGAGCAACAAAAAGTCCGGGTGTTCGGCCTTGATCCGATCTCGAACCTCTTTCCAGAATCCGTGTGGGGTGCCGAATGCAACGTCACAGCGGAACCCGTCGATGAGACCCGCCCACTCGTCTACCACCGAGAGAAGGTGTCTTCGGACCGCGAGATTCCGATAGTTGAAGTTTGGCAGATGGGTCCAATTGAAGTAATACTCGTACGTATCGTCATCCCACGTGTACCAATCACGGTATTCATCGACCTCCGCCGCGCTCATCTGGAATTTCGGGTGATCGAAGCCCGAATGGTTGATGACTAGGTCGAACATTACCTTGATGCCCGCTTCGTGACAGCGATCGACGAACGATTCGTACTCCGCTCGTGTACCGAGGTCTGCAGCGGGGGTGAAATAATCGGTGACTTGGTATCCGTGGCTGGTTCGAGTGTCGAGAATCGGCATCACCCAGACACAGTCGATGCCGAGGGATTCGAGATACGGAACACGCTTTTTGAGATCCACGAACGTTGCAGTATACCCGTCAGTTGCGTGCTTGGAATCTGTGGGGTCCCCGGCGAACTGTCGCGGGCAGATTTCGTAAACTGTCGCTCCTCGCGCCCACTCCGGTGGATCGTTCGGACGTTCGACGTGTACCGCTCCATCACCGGACTGTAATCGGACGACATCCGCGACGCTATGGCGCTCGCCGACTGCGACAGCATGTATTCGGACGGTTCCTTCGATATCCTTTCTGGAAAATCGCACCGCGGATCCGTTACCGTTGAAGTCGTTACGCAGGGTATCTCGGTCGTCCAAATAAAACTCGATTTGAAGCTCGTCGTCGGCGTAGGTACTATCGGGTGCTGACCTGGCTGTTGCGGCAATAACGACCTCGTCTCCCTCGATCGTCGTATCGAGGGAAACACGTGGTCGACCCGGTGAGGAGAACGTCGTGTAATCCCGGATGTCTGTGTTGCCATCTAAGCTCATCAGAATTCGTGGAATATCCGCATTGCTCAGGGGCCGTTTGTCGGTCGGAAGTTCGATCGTTACCGGATTGCGGTTGTCGGGGAACGCACGGATCGTGAGTGAATGCATTCCATCAGGTGCCGAGAGTTCCAATCGGTACTTTCCGGCGGTGTCCGCCGTGAATTCGACGATCGGTGTCTCCGAGACGGACGCTTCGCTCTCGTCGGGGGATTCGGCGATCGTCCAAACGAACTCTCCGTCCGGGTCCGGATTGCGTGGTGCGAGTAGAGTGGGTTCATCGACAGTAACGAACCGTGGCGGTCCGGGGTGATGCATGCTTCACCCGACCTGCTTGACTGACTTATCTCTTTCTGCGAGACACTCCGATACCGTCCGCACAAACACGATCAAACGCCGACATCTCTCGGTCCGTGTTCTCGGCACGAATCTAGACGTACGGAGTTTATGTACTTCCAAATCAATTGTGAGGTACTCTCACTGAGCATGCCACAGAAAAAAGAAGACGTTCGCCTCATACGAACGCTCGGCGGTCGAATCGGAGTGCAATTCACGGATGAAGGGCCGAGCGATCTGCTCGAACTCTTCCACTCTATCGATTCCGCACAGTATCTCGACCTCGTAGAGGAGGTAGTGAACGTGTGCGAGGAGAGCCCGGACCGGACAGAGCAGGTCATCCGACAGTTGGAAATCGTGTTCAAGGGCGAAGACCACGAAGTGCGCGAGATGGCCACTCTCGTTGCTGTCCAACTGGCAGAATCCCGTCCCGAGAGGCTTCGAGAATTCGTTCCATTGCTTGTGGACTCGTTAGAAGACGCTCCCGGTCCCGTTGCGGACAATGCCGCACTAGCGCTGTCTCAAATCGCATCGGAATATCCTTCGGATATCGAATTGGCCGCATCGAGATGTGGCTGGTTACTCGATAGCGAACTGTCGTTTCTTCGCCAGCGTGGTCTCGACATCGTCGTTCCGGTCGCACGAGCGGCGCCGGAGAAAGTCGTCCCCGTGGTCCCGGAACTCGTCAACCTCGCGCGTGAGCGAACGTGCTGGGAGCAACCGGACAGGCTTGATCGAGTCACGAGTGAGATAACTCGACGGGAGATCGCGGAGGCGTCACGACGAGAGCAAATCGATCGAGAAGTACAGCGTGCACGAGCGATACTCACACTCCGACTCATAGCTGAGCGTCGACCTGCCGACCTAGTAAGTGCGATCACGCCGTTGGGAAGGCTACTTCAGACCGAGACAAATCCACAAGCGCAACTCGCTCTCATGAATATCATCTCCCTCGTCGTGAATACCGATTCCGAGGCGGTACTTCCCGTATTATCCAAACTTACCGATACAATTCGAACTTCGTGCGACTCGGAACTGCAAGGAGCAGCAATTCGGATACTCGCCGCTCTCGGGGAAGATCATCTCGACGAGGTCGGCCCGGCGGTCGAAGAGTTGATTCCATCGATTACCGGTCTCCTACGCGACGACGAGCCAAGTACCCGTGGAGCAACTGCTGTACTGCTTACTTACGGAGCGGAGTATCAACCGGAACCGATCGAACCGGCGGTGACTGATCTCCGTGCTCTTCTAGACGACGAGCACGAGTACGTGAGAGGAAGTGCCATCTGGGCACTCGGACTTGTCGGTGACGACATCTCTCGACCAGTACTCCAGGAACTATCGACATCGGATCCCGCTGATCAGGTTCGAAACGCTGCAAGCGAGGCCATCCAGATGCTTGAAGACCGGTGATGACTATCTTCTGGGAGTACACTTGGACTGAGAACTAAATACGTTACATCGGCCGAGTGGCGGGTACCTGTTTTTCACCCTCTCCGTTTTCAGACACGGATAATGTAGAATTCTGCCGTCGACGGTAGCGTACCTCGAAAACCCCGCGTCGAATCGCTCGTTTTGAGCGTCGCTATTGGTTGGATGCGATTTTAGGTTCTCGCGTAGGACCGATCGTTCACTCACAACGAACGGATGGCTCCCCGATTTATAACCGTATAGTTCGCTGCTCGTATGCTACAAGTTCAACGGTAAAATTCACGTACAGGATAAATATCGATAATAATCGTGCGGTATTTCACCGAAACCACCGATTCAACGGTACGCTCTTGATCTGGTGAGTAGGCGGACAGGCGCTGTGTCGACTATAGTGCCTGGCGTCCTCCTCCATCGCTTTTGTGGGGGTGTTGTTCGATCTCTAATAAATACATTACAACTTTAGCCCTGTAAAGGGTGACATCTGTTCTCCCTGGTATGATATCCCACTGTAATAACTATCCGTTCATGTGAATATCAGACCTTCGTTTCCTCACACCGAACCGAATACGCTCACCAGGCCCCGATCCTTCCTGAAGAATAAGGAAGAATACTCCTTTCTCCGTTAAATCGGTGAGTTTGAACAACGACTATTACTGTATTGTGAGGATGATGTCTGAACAAGTTTGTTCGGTGACACTAAAATTCAGCGTATCGCAAACGTCCGACCGAACACCAATCGATCACATTTGGGATCTTTCGACTTTTATATCATATGGATTATATACCGATGGCCTATATCGAATGCGTTGCAACGAACGTGCTGACAGGACTGCTGCCGACCTCAAGGACAAATAATATTGTCCATTTATTACAATATCACACCAGAAGAATTTCTATTTGGTATTATGATATTCACTAATATTTCGGTGGTTGTGGTGGAACTATCTCATTGTATTACCGAAGTGTCTGACTTCGGGTACTGGATTCTTCGTCAACGGTTACGATGCTAGGTGGTCATGATGTACATTAGATTGTACGCTGATCAATCATGTATCATCGATTTTAGATTTGATAAACTATAAAAATATAACTTGAGTATATTCAGAAAAAGAGATCGATCGACAAAGCGTACACTGTGAGTATATTTGTGGAGATTTCACAATACTACAGCTTTCGGAGATCATGTGAATAGTTGTCAAATAACACCCGTCGAAAAGACAATAAAGAGATATATACCGATAATAAAGATATTCAACCATTATTTCATTTCATCCACGATAAGAAAGCGACAGCGTATATCCTCCGATACTCCCCTCTCAATCTAAGCGCATCAGGCCGCCACAGTCACACTCTTAGGATTCAGTGTCGTCCTCGCTCTCATCGCCGTCTTGCGACGGGAACGCCGTGAGCGCGGTAACACCACCGAAGAATGTGGTCGATTGTGTGTACTCTCTCGTTACTTCGAAACCTGATTCGTGATCACCAACTTACGGTATTGACCGCTCCACACTCGAGCCGAGCGATCTTCGACCGTAGTTCCTCACGAACCGCCTCCGGATCACGATATTCGTCCTCTGATCGAATCGATGCTTTCTACGCCTCGTCGATATACGAGGGCGTACTCCGTTGCCGACATGCCTCGATACTCGTACTCGTCTTCGCCGGCCACTCCTCTCACGGCGTTCGAACACGGCCGGTCTGTTCAAGGATACGACGAAGTTCACATCGACGTCAACACACAGGTGTGTCGGTTCGGTACGCAAATGTCCGCACGTGTGTACCACTCCTCGGGTTCACGATGGCGCTTCGTTCGCACCGCGACGTTCAACCGACGAGGTCAATCTGAATAGTCAGATATCGCGCTCACTCCGTATCCCTATAGCGGGTCATCTTGATAGCTGGCCGGGTCCTGCTGGTCGTTGACGGCTTGTGTAAAGAGGCTATCGTCCATCTCTTGGTCGCCCTCGCCCGTGGGTGCGTGGGCCGACACACCGAGCGTGAGGAGTTCTTCGATCGCCTGTTCTCGATTCAGGAAATCACCTTGGTCGACGAAGCGATCGATATCGGAGTCGATACGGTCGGGGAGGTCTACCTCGAATGTAACCATACGCCCACTCATAATCGAGGGCAGATTAATTCTCTGGTCTCCGTTCTTTTTCCGTTTTGTAACTCGGTGAACTTCGACGTTTTCGCTTCGAGAACGTTCTAACCCGCTATCAATTCCGACGGCGGGAAAACGATCGTTGAACCGGTCGTCCGTCCGCGGAACGATTTCTCCGAGATGCCCCTTCGATCGAACGAAAACGAATGACACAGCGCGGTTAGACGATGACGGGTTTGTCCTTCCGCGGTGCGGCCAGCGTCTCGTCGTCGAGGTTCAGCATCCGGTAAGTTGGAGCCTCCTTCCTCAACGAACGAAGTGAGTAGGGAGAAGAAGAACCCGTTCGAGAAGGCTTAATACACCCTAAACCGTATGATAATCTACTGCTGCCTTGGCACAAGCCCAAGACAGTAAGTGCCATGAGTAAACTGGCACCTGTGGTGCGGGAGTACCGCACCCTATACTCGGGAACGTCGACCGCGAAGTGACGCCTTTGGCCTCTCCTACCTAATTGGTTCGAGCGTGAGAACACCGGGAATTAAATCGGCGGGACAATCCTCGTCGCCGGTCGGAATGGGATGTGTCAAAAACACACCCATGCCGGTGGCAGGACGGTAAGAGTAAGCCGGGCCGCGTCCATGCATGGGGTCGTGGGGAACAATGTCGTAGCGGCAAAGCCCCGTCCTCAAGGAGTGAACGGCTACCGCAAGGTGGAAGGGAGCGAGTAGGACGGGGTAGTTTATATGGGCCTTCACCAACTCGGGGGGTGTCAACGCCATCCATTGATAGAATTGATAGCGCATACCTCTGTCTTTAGGCGGAGGTCAAGCGATAGGTATTATTGGAGAACTGCCGACTATTGCCGACCCGGGGTCTCCAAGTCCTCGGCAGCGTGGATAAGCATTCCCCGCCATGTCAAACCGCGTGTGTCCTTTACGTCGGATAGCCATTCGAACTGTTCATCTTCGACTTTGATATGTAGGGTCTTTCTCATAACTACATTCATAACACATACACTCATGTATGTTCTGTTCGTAGTGAATAGTAATGAGGCGAACCACCAATTCGTCGTACGCCCCCGCTCCGAACAGGGCGCGGAGTTGCTACACGAACTGTTGGACGCCTCTGCCAGTCTCTGGAACGAACTCACGTTCGGACGCCGACAACACTTCTTCGACGGCGAAAGCGTCTGGGATGCCGACGACTGTTACGGTCGCTACAACAACGTTCTCGGAGCCGCGACTACCCGGTCTGTCATCCGAAAAAATGACCAAGCGTGGCGCTCGTTCTTCGATGAGGATAACCCCGATGCGAATCTGCCGGGGTATCGCGGCAACGAAGAGGACGGCCGGATGCTGATGACCCACATCCGAAACGATTCCTACACGCTGGAATTTGGTGATCGGTCGCGTCTCGAAATCCCGGTCGGCGAAGACCTGAAAGACAAATACGGTCTTGGATATCGAGAGCGCCTTCGCCTCGAAGTTGCGGGCGAACCACGGTGGGACGGCAAGCAGTGCCAGTTGGAGATCAAGTATGACGAACACTCGGACCAATACAGGGCATTTCAGCCGGTCGAGGTGGCGGATTCTCACCCTCGACTCGGAACACCATTAGCGGACGAAACCGCCGCTCTGGATATCGGTGCGAACAACCTCGTCGCTTGCAGTACAACGACAGGCACGCAACTACTGTACCACGGACGCGACCAATTCGAGCGATTCAGGGACACAACTCTCGAAATCGGCCGACTACAATCGAAGCTCCCCGAGAACCGCTACTCGTCAAACCGGATTCGGTCACTCTATCGCGGTCGGACAAACTGGCGTGAACACATGCAAAACGCACTCGTCCGCAACCTTGTTGAGCGACTCCATGAGGAGGGTGTCTCGACGATCTGGGTAGGCGAGCTCAAAGGTGTGCTTTCGACACGCTGGTCAGTACGAGCAAACGAGAAGACGCACGACTTCTGGGCGTTCAAGAAGTTCATCGACCGACTCGAATGCACCGCCAACGAGTTTGGCATCTCGGTGAAAGAAGCGTCGGAAGCGTGGACATCGACAATCTGTCCGGAGTGCGAGTCAACCGACCGGATGGTGCGGGAGCGCGACTCGCTCACGTGCCCGTGTGGGTTCGAAGGCCACGCCGACCTCACCGCGTCCGAGATGTTCCTAAGACAGCGAAACGAACAACCAAGGCCGATGGCACGGCCCGTGCGATTTGAGTGGGACGACCACAGATGGTCGGGGAAACCACACCCTCGCGAAAGTCCCAAAGAAGTGCGCACACACCAGAGTACGCTCCCGGTATAGCGGAAAGTCGCTCACGTGGTGAATCGGCATGAGCCGAGATCCCCAACGGTGAGGATTCACGCGCCTTTAGGCGCGCGGAGGATGTCAATGAGCGACACGTCCGCGAAGTGGTCGCTGCGGAACATTTCGAGGAAACGCAGCGTCTCGTCGCCGGTGTTCTCGACGTAGTGTCCCATCGCGAACGGGACGTAGCCGACGTCCCCCGCCTGATAATCGAACGTTCGCGCCGTACCGCTCGACGCGAAGACGGTCATACGACCCTTCCCACTGATGTAGTACTGCCACTCGTCGGCGTTGGGGTGCCAGTGAAGTTCGCGCATCGCTCCCGGGTCGATATCGACGAGCGCCGCCGCGATGGTGCTCGCCGCGGGGAAATTGGACGAGTCGACGATACGGACCTGCCCGCCTTCCACTTCCTTCGGTTCCTGATCCAGTAAGTGGTGCGTGTAGGTTTGGGAAACCGATCCCTCGGGCGAATCGACCGCATCCTCGCTCACCGGCGGGGGGACTTCACCGTCGAAAACGTATCGCGTGTGGTCGATATCGTGCGGCAAGTCGTCGAAGGCCTCCTCGGGAACGCTGAAGTTCTTGGCGAGAACCTCACGCGGCGTGTGGTCGAACCAATCCGTGATGAGGAACGTTTCGTTCTCCGAGAAATCCCCGTCGTCGAAGACCAGCAGGAACTCACACCCCCTCTTCCAATCCCTGAATCGAGTGCGGGATACCCGCCGGGAAGTTCCACAGGTCGCCTTCGCCGACGTCGTCGATGAAGTTGTGGCCGTCCGAATCGACGGCGGTGACCCGGGCACGACCGGCGAGCATGTACGCCCACTCGGCTTCCTTGTGCCAGTGGAGTTCCCGGATTCCCCCCGGTTTTAGACGCATGTTCACCCCTGCGAGATCCGTCGCAACCGGCAGTTCACGCTTCGTCACTTCCCGCGCCCAGCCGCCCGTTGTCAGGCGATTTCGCGCCTCCGCATACGGAAACTTGAGGTTGGGTATCGTTCCGGCGTCGGTGTCGGGAGAGGCCAACAAGTCCGGGTTCTCCCGCTCTAACGGTATGTTACGTGGGCCGAGGATGGACGCACCGCGCCCGTCCTGGATCGGTTGTGGTTCGTCGTCGGAGGCGCCGTCTGTCTTGTCTGGCATGTTTCGATCTCCGGTTTTCGTATCGGGCGTGTCTACGAACGCACGCGGAAAGGTGCCCAACGCGAGCAAAGCGGGCCGAGCAAATGGCGACCACGACGAACTGGTCGGTGTCCGTTTCGATCCGGCCCCCCAACCCCTGCAGATCGACTCCTACACCCGTCAGCCAAACGCCCGGTAGCGACTTGAACGTGCCGCTGTACCGCCTCCAGCGGGTACACGGGACCCCGCGTGTTTCGAGCGATTCCTCTCTTCCCGTCGTTCGTTGTCCATAAGCCGTACCGCAAATCACAGATCGTAGAGTCGAATCGCGTTCTCACGCAGGACGTTTTCAGCGGTCGTAATCGCGTACGTTTCGGAGAGAAATCCATCATTCACGAGGCGTTCGAGGACCGCTGCGAGGTCCGTCCGGACGCGGTTTGCGGCGAGCACGTACAGTTCCGGAACGCTGGATGCATCGCTCGCGTAGAGCAGTTTCGTCGTCGGTGTGAGTTCCAGAACGTGTTCCAAGAGCGGTTCACAGCCGTGTTGAATGAAGGGAATCGCGAGGGAGATATCGAGATAGACGTTGTCCAGCGTCGAGGTCACGTACCCCGCGTTACGAACGTACGGATATCCGGCGTGAAGAAGCACGATGGAAGCGTCGGAGTGTGATCGGAGGAAACCGTAGGCGTAGGCGGGATCGACGAATCGAGGATGGGCATCGATATCGCCGAATCCCGTGTGAAGTTGAATCGGTACGTCGTACTCCGCCGCGATACACGTCGCTTCATGAAGCAGATACTCGAGCACGACCGGATCGGCGATACGGCCGTCCCAGTTCGCCCGTAATCGCTCGAATGCCCGTACCGTCGCGCCCCGGTCGGGATCGGCGATATCCAAGCCGGTGCGATACGCGATTATCGACTTGAGGGCGACATACTCCCCGTCGAGTGCATTTTCAACTTCCGTTCGAAACGCATCGACGAAGTCGTCGAACGACTCGTGTGCGGGCAGCAGTCGCTCGATTATCGGTTCGAGTCGTAGAATCGGATGGATGGTCGCGTCGGTGTACGCCCGAAACTCGACCGGTGAAACGTCCGGATAGCCATCGTCGACGAGAATCGTCTCGGTGTCGGTTCGTGCGATCAACTCCCGGCAGTACGATTCGAGGTCGACCGATACGCGCCGTTTCAACAGTTCGGCCTCGGTGGCCCCGCCGAACTGCTCCGAAAGCAGTGCCAACGCGGCCCGATAGTTGAGCGTGTTTCGGGCGTGTACGGCCGAAAGCGCTCCCTCCGTGAAATACTCGGCGAACGAATCGGTGATGACGGATTCGGCGAGTGGTTCGACCGGATGAGCGTGGTTGTCGATCAAGCTGACCGACTCCACCGTGTCACGTATGGACATACCACCATAGTCGGCGACGATTTCAATAACCGTTCGTCACGCGACGTTTTTTCCTGTCGCAATGATGACGTTCGTCGCCGTCGTATCCCAACAGTGCCATGCCCACGGAATCCGAGGTAATCGATAGCTGCACGAGCGACGACGTCGCACTCGTCCGACTCTTCTGGGTCGACAACGCGGGCGTCGAACGGGGACGTGTGGTCAACGCTGACGATATTGCGAGCGTTTTCGCGAACGGTGCGAACATCGCACAGGCTCAACAGGCGTTCACCGACACCGATTATCCGACGGACGAGGCACCGCTCGACCGAGTCGGAGAGGTCAGACTCGTACCCGACCCCGAGACGTTTCAGTTGCTCCCGTATGTGAACCGCGGGGCCGCGATGATGTGTGATCTGTATACGCTCGATGAGACCCCGTGGGAAATCGACCCTCGCTCGCGGCTTCAGGCCTTCCTCGACACGTTCGAATATCGATCGCGCGCCGCGTTCGAACCCGAGTGGTATCTCGTCCGCGAAACCGAAGACGGGTTCGAGCCGTTCGACCGGAGCGGCTGTTATACCGCCGACGGCATCCAGAATGCGCACGAAATCGTCCTCGAAATCGTCGACGGGTTCGCCGCGCAGGGGATGGAGATGTCGGTCTATTACCCCGAGTACAGCCCCGGACAGCAGGAAATCGCGATAGCGCACAGCGATGGTCTCACGCCTGCCGACAACCAGACGTTCTACAAACTAACGGTGAAAGCGGTGGCCGCGAACCACGGCCTCCGAGCGACGTTCTCGCCGAAGCCGTTTCCGGAGCACGCGGGGAGCGGCAGCCATCTCCATCTCTCGCTCTGGGAGGGAGACGAAAACGCGTTCTACGAGCCGGACGACGAGTCGCCGTACAGCATCTCCGAGACGTGCAGACAGTTCGTCGGCGGCGTCCTCGACCACGCGAGAGCGCTCGTGGCGCTGACGGCGCCCTCCGTCGTCTCGTACAAGCGGCTTCAGCCCGACGCGTGGGCGTCGGCATACACGGCGTGGGGGTTCGACAACCGCGAGGCGATGGTCCGTATCCCATCCTCGCAGTGGACGGAGTCGGCCGCGACGACGCGAATCGAGCTCAAAGCCGTCGACAACACGGCGAATCCGTACCTCGCGCTGCTCGGCGTACTGGCCGCGGGTCGGGACGGAATCGAACGCGGCCTCAACCCGGGAGAACCGGTCGATGTCAATCCGATGGATCTCTCGAAGGCGGAGCGAGAGCGTCGTGATATCGAACGCCTCCCGCGGTCGCTCGGCGAGGCAATCGACGAACTCGAAGCGGATGACGTTCTCGAGCAGGCGATGGGGAGCGAGCTTCATCGAACGTACGTTGCGGTGAAACGAGCGACGTGGGACGACGCGATGAGCGCCGTAACAGACTGGGACGTCGATACGTACACCCGATTCTACTAGTAACCCAAATATGTCTAGTATTGCTAGTAAATTATTTGACTCTTCCAGTTTCTACTTTTCAGTTTCGCCAGCCCCAAGATAATACTGGTTGATATTACTGACTGGTATTGCTGACTGGTATTGCTGACTGGTATTACTGGCTGGTGTGCCTTAATCCAATCATTCTTGCCACTTTTTATTAGGATTTTCGATTAAATGAAGTCTGATGAGCCATCGAATAAGAAATAATGCGATCTGCTTCTTAATTTTTTCAGTGTCCATGTTATCACCCGGTGACCCATATTTCTACAAGTGACTCTTCGTCATGTCTGGCCAAATAAATGTCGGATAAAAATATAAATTATGTGACATTAGTGCTGCCTCAATACATTCTCCTCTTCCCCAATTTTATAGGTATCAACAAGTATTCAATATGATATTAACGGGTAAGATACCTGCCATCTCATCGACTCTCAGCCCACTGGTGTGAAAGGTAATGTGACACATCGCCGTTGGATAGTCTATTTCGGTTGCTAGGTACTCAGTTCAAGGTCTTTCGTCGACTGAAATCCGGTTGATAAACTGACGGACTGACTAGACTGACTCAAATGATGTCGACAGAATAGATCTGCTTGGTTTTCTGGTACTAAGCTTTGACGATGGAGCGCGAAGGGTGGATATGAGCATTTCATCCGACGCGGAAGAACTCATCGGAGATGCGAAGCTCATGGCCCACCTCGCAACCTCGGTCGACGACCGACCACACGTTGCCCCCGTCTGGTACGCCTACGACGATGGAGGACTCGTCGTCCTTACCGGAGGGAAGAAGCTGGCGAACATCGAGGAGAACCCTCGGGTTGCGATTTCGATCGAGAAGAACTCCGACGGGGATGCGGAGTGGATGGTCTCCCTGCTGGGAAGTGCGACGATACACGAGGAGTCCGAACGAATCAACGAAGCGGCACGCGAGATATTCGCGAAATATCTGGGTCCCGATGAGGAAGCGTGGCCGGAATACTATCGCCAATCGCTCACCGACGACCCGCCGAACACGCTGCTCGAAATCGAAGTCGCGTCGGCGACCGCGATGCAATTCTAGTTACGAGTACGAACGCGAGATGTGCTTTTCTTACCTCTCCTCGACAATGATTAACGAATCGCTATGGGATACCAAGACAAACGGTTATGCGTACTGGATACACACTGCACCACGTAATGGCTCGCTCAGATGAGTCCGATACGGACGGGATACATTCCGATCGGAGTTCGCTCATCGATGGGGACGCGGAATCGGCGTTCTTTCGAACGTTGATAGTGGAGGCGTGTGAGCCCGTTCTCACGCTCGATACGTCGGGAAGGATCCGCTTCGCAAATCGAGCGGCTGAAGAACTCTTCGGGTACGACGTCGCGGAGCTAACCGGTTCTCGAATGCGCATGCTCTTCCCGCCACGGGACGAGCGATTCTGTGTCGATGCGTTCGAGGAGGTGATTCACGAAGCGGAGCAGGTGTCGAAATCGGTCCACCGGACGACGTTCGAGTGGGTCGGACGTACCGCAAACGGGAAACGGTTTCCCCTTCGATTCTCGTTTACCGAACAGGACTACGGAGGCGAGCGAGTTTTCACGGGAATTGTTCGGGACCTTACCGAACGGGAGGAACGTCGGAAAAGACGCCTGGACGGCGAAGCGCGTTTCAGACAGATCGCTGAACACATCGATAGCGTCCTCTGGATGTCGGACGCTGACCTCTCCACAATACTGTACGTGAATCCGGCCTACGAAGACGTGTGGGGACAGTCACGGGAATCGCTCTACAGAAACCACAGCGAGAGTGCCGCGAGGCTTGACCTCGCGGGTGAATCGCGTAAGCTTTATCGTCTGACCGCCCGTTTCTTTGACCGAAACAGGCCGCGCGGCCACTTCGGACGTAAGCACGGGATTTGTACAAAATCCCGGCGTCCGGAACGCGCCGTTCCGGAACGCCTGTCGAACCAGGTAGGACCGGGACGGTCCAATCCTTCCCAGCAAGGGAGAATGCCTATGGAGACCGGGACCGCTGTGCCGCAGTGGTGCAAGTCCTGTCGCCGAAGCAGGAAGCCTCGGGGATTGACCCCGAGGCAGGTTCACGAAGACTTGGAAACGTATATCGAAGCCATCCATCCCGATGATCGCCCCCGGGCCGAGCAGGTGCTTCTCCAAATGATGCGCGATTCGAAGGCGGGTACGCTCCAGAGCGAGTACACCGCGGAGTATAGGATCGTCCAGCCCGACGGGACGGTTCGCTGGATTGCGGACACCAGCTTTCCCGTTTACGACGAGACCGGTGATCTCCATCGGTTCGTCGGGATCGCGGAGGACACGACACGCCAGAAGCGACGTGAGTCCGCGCTCGAACGCCAACGCGAAATCCTCCAGACGATCTCCAAGATCAACGCCGTCCTCAGACAGGTCAACAAATCCGTAGTCGAGGCCACGACCCAAAGCGAAATCGAAACGCTGGCTTGCGAATCCATCGCAAACTCCGACCTGTATCGGGCGGCCCTCATCAGCGACCTCGAACCAGCAACGGACGGAATCACCATTCGGAACGCTTCCAACGTCGAAGCGTCGTATGTCGACGCGATTCGCGAAGCGGACTCGGAGGACACGGAACGAGGTGCAGCGGCGAAGGCGCTCGAAACCGGGGCATTCAGGTCGTCAACGACATCGAGACGGATCCCGAATTTCCGACGTCGGTCCGTCGAGCGGCTTTATCGCAGGGATACCGCTTGGCCATTTGTGTGCCGCTCAACTACGGGGAAACGACGTACGGCGTCCTCGTCGTCTACGGCTCCCAAACCAAGCTTCTCAGCGATAGAGAACGGAAAATCTTCGACGAGCTCGGCGCGACGCTCGGCTACGCGATTTACACCATCAAGATGCAACAGCTCCTCTTTACGGACCGGGTCGTCGAGTTCGAGTTCGATTTCACCGGAACGGACGCGTTCTTCTTCACCGTTTCAGACGAACTCGACTGCCAGTTAAACCTCGATGCCGTTGTGCCGACCTCGACTGAGCGCCTTCTCTACAGAGAACAAGGCAGAGTGCCTCGGGGCTTGACCCCGAAGGTTAATGCCGACACTGCCTGATGTTGCCTCTTTCAACACTCGGCCTACAGCCTACCGAACTCAGATACCATCATTTTTAATACAATTCGATATGAATGAGTAAGTATGAATCAGATGGAATGTTATCCAACTCTCCGAGAACGTGGGCAAATCACAATTCCCGAAGAAACACGCGAACTGCTCGGACTCCAGCCCGGAGACCGGCTCAAACTCACCGTGGAAAAAGCCACTATCGAGGAGTAACTCAGAATGGACATCGCGCTTCGCTGTCGTGCCTACCCGTCCGAAGAGGTAGCCAGCGAAGCATGGCGGCGCATAGAAATTCACCGCCAAATCCGAAACGATGCTGTCCGCGACTACTACTCCTACGAGAAAGGCAACCGACCTGCTGCATACGAGCAACACAAGAAGCTCACCCAGTGGAAGAAACAATGGCCGAGTTATAGTGAAGTATCCGCTCACGCCGCCCAACAAACTGTCTCGCAAATCCACAAGGATACGAAGCCACTGAAAGGGCGGCGCGAAAACGGATACAAGACAGGGCGGCTCAAGTGGCAAGGAGAAGGCGAGTTCCGGTCAGTCGCGTATCAATCAGAAGGCTTCGACGTGGATCACAACACGGGTCAAGACGGATACGTGCAACTCGAACTCTCCAAAATCGGCTACATCCCTGTCCGCGAACACCAACCCATCCCAAAAACGGAAGATATCAAGCGCGTCATCCTGAAGAAAGAGACAACCGGCGAGTGGTTAGTCTCATTCATCACTGGAACACCCGAAGAGGAACTCCCAGAGAAACCTGATCCAGAAACATTGGATAACGCTGACTGTGTGGGTATTGATCTCGGCATCCTCTCATATATTCATACATCCGACAATCTTTCCGTGGATATGCTCAACTTGGAAGAGGAGTACAAACGGTATGCAAGGGAGCAGCGGAAACTTGATCGGAAGGAACACGGGTCGAATAACTGGGAGAAACAGCGGCAGACGGTAGCGAAGGCGAAGCGAACTATCAAACGGAAAGTTCTCGACTACCAGCACAAGTTATCGACGTGGTTAGTCACAGAGTACGACTTGGTGGCTGTCGAGGACTTGAACGTGAAACCGATGCTTGAGGATTCGCATAACGCGAAGAACAAGCAAGATGCGGCGTGGTCACGGTTCCTTCGTTTATTGGAGTACAAGGGAGAGTTGTATGGGACCCGCGTTGTCCGAGTCGATGCAAACGGGACGACGATGGAGTGTTCGCGGTGTGGTGTGGAGACGTGGAAGTCGGTCTGGGTGTGTGAACATTCGTGCCCAGCGTGTAGTCACGAGGAGGATCGTGATTTGAATGCGGCAAAGAACATTCTGTCTCGCGGTTTAGAGCAGATAGGGGCGGGACGCTCCGAATTAATGCTTGTGCAGACTGCGCTCCCTACGTTCACCCCGGTTGCGGTGGATGCAAAGCGCGTCGTTGAAGCAGGAAGCCCCAAGGCTTGACCTCGGGGCAGGTTCACTACGTCACTGCGAGCGACGTCGATTCGGAGAACGTACTCACCTCTGCCGACCGCTCTCCGAGAGTCGAGCAAGCGAGGTGCATCAGTACGCACACCGAGAGCAGTCGGTTCGAATTCCTGTTCGAGGGGGACGAACCCGCCCTACGACGACTGATAGAACTCGGAGCGCACATCCACTCGGGTCGTACCACGAACGGGGAAGGCTCCCTCACCATTCGCGTCCCCGCAATGACCGAGGTGCGGCCGTTCGTCGATGCCATGCAGACCGTGTATCCGGAGGCCCGGCTCGCGGCGAAACGTGAGTTCGAGCGGACGATCGATTCTCCGACGGAGTTTCGCAAGCAACTCCAAGAGCAATTGACGGGCCGCCAACGCGAAGTCGTGCAAATGGCGTATCACGGTGGATACTTCGAGTCCCCGCGAAAGAGTACGGGCGAGGAGTTGGCCGGAGCACTTGGTATCTCACCACCGACGTTCCATCAACACCTGCAAGCGGCCCATCGAAAACTCTTCACCGCGATCTTTACGGAAACGTCGGGGTCGTCCTGATTCGCGGATGCGCATTCGCAGCGAGTTACCAGCGAGTACCTAATTGATAAGGTATCGGGTTTCTATGGCTAGGACTGGTTTACTGTCTCAATGTCATCTACGAACGTCGATAATCGACGACTTTCCGTCGAAACGATTCACGAACTGTTGGCCGACCGCCAACGACGCCTCGTCCTTGTTCACCTCCACGAAACGGATAAATCCACCTTCCCCCTCTCCAACCTGGTCGAGGTTCTTCAGGTCGGGGAGGACGAAGAGTCGAAGCGACGGGCACGAATCAACCTGATTCACAAACACCTGCCGAAACTCGCGGATTACGACATCGTCGAGTACGATCGCCAGAACGAGACCGTACGCTATTGCGGGGATGCCCAACTCGAAACGCTCGTCGAGATCAGTACGTTCTATGAGTAGCGTAGCGATGAAGCGCTTCGACCGGATTCTTGTTACAGAACGTGATTGTTTTATTTTCTAATCGCACCACAAAGCATTTACCATGCCCGGTGAAGTTACATATTGTGGCGAGGCAGCCTCCGACATACCCTTCATGAGGCATTCGCTGGGTCTGGCGCCATCACTCCCGACTCACCCCGCCCCGTCACCTTTTCCGCGACGACCGAACGACACACCGAGAGGAATCCATTACCCCGCACGCTCGGGTGCGGAGCTAACAGCCTTCCGGGGTGTATATCCAGATCATGTTGTCGTTCTCGTGTCCTTCGTTGCTCGTATCCTCGCCGATGATGACCCGTTTGTCCCGCATGACCACGAGGTTGTCCGGATTGGAGATGACGTTCTCCTCCTCGAAGTCGTCCCCGGTCACGAGGTCGGATGCGGCCTTGCCGAGCTTTTTCATCCCGCCACCGGTCGTCCCGTTATCGTCTTCCTCCGTCGGGTTGTACCCGCAATCCGGACAGACGTTGCTCTTCGAATCCGGGCGCGCGTCGTACGGACAGCCGCCGCAGATGTTCGCGTTCGGCCCGCCGACGACCGCGGGTTCC
Organism: Haladaptatus sp. CMAA 1909; assembly: GCF_043952005.1. Lineage (NCBI taxonomy): Archaea > Methanobacteriati > Methanobacteriota > Halobacteria > Halobacteriales > Haladaptataceae > Haladaptatus > Haladaptatus sp. CMAA 1909. The sequence continues at coordinate 349,660 of NZ_JBIOAV010000003.1, forward strand.
ATCCTCGAAACGTCGTAGTCGGCTTCCAGCGGCAGGCGGTAGACCGCACCCCACTCGTCGCCGGCGAGTTGGATGTCCCCCTCCGTGTCGTTCATCGTCTCGCTCGTCTCCGAAATCGACATGTAGAGGAAATCCTCCCCCGGCACGGCTCCGGTGCGGATGTTGAGACCCTCCATTTTGCGGAACTCGTCGGTCGCACCGACGGCCGCGGCCGCCCGTCGGGTTTCGAGGAACGGGACGCGACGGAGTTCGTCGTCGATACAGCCGATTCCGCCGTCCTCGTACTGTTCGGCCCACGCTTCGACTTCGTCCGGCGTGATGTAGAACGGGTTCCCGTTCTCCTCGACGTAGGCGTCGATGTCCGCGAGGCTCGCGTCGTCGTCCAGTTCATCGACCTCCGATCGAATCGCGAGGTAGTCCGCCTGCGTGACGCCATCGTACTCAGCTATCCACGATTCGATTTCGTCGAGGTCGGCGTGGCCGAGCGGTATCCAGTCGAGTTCGAAGCCGACCTCCGCGGGATTGCCGTTCAGTTTGCCTCGTTGGTCCGCCTTGGCGACGTACAGCGTCCCTTTCGAACCGTACTCCGTGACGTCGCCCCGTCCGGCCACGTCCTCGTCGGCGACGAACTTGTAGAAACACTTCCCGGTGCCATCGGAACTCGTGTACGCCGTCCGTTGGTCGGGCATGACCACCGCGACTTCGTGTGCCGCGCGGCCGAACGTCGTCAGTTTCGTGGCCTCCACGTCGGTCACCTCGTCCGCGGTCGGATTCCCCATCGCGACGATGTGGCCGTACCGGTACGGGTTCGCGTACGTGTCGGAGATGAGCGTCGCCGTTCCGTTCTCGGGTACGTCGACTTCCTCACCGTCCCGCGTTCCGCCGAGGTATAACGCCTGTTTCTCGACGCCGTTGAGGCCGAAGCTCCCCTGAACCTCCTCGCTTTCGATGCCGGGGCTGTCGTTGATGGTGGCCGGTTTCGGCCGATTCCAGAACCGGGTGGCCGGGTGCGAGTACTGCTCTTCCGCGCTCATCGGGGTTCCCTCGGGACTGACGCTCCCGAAGCAGTTGATGTTCGTCCCCTCGACGCGGCGGAGGGGTTCGTCGACGTTTTCCGCACCGACGACCTCCCACCCACCGTTGTTCCCGCGCTGACGGAGGTGAAGCCGGGTTATCATCCCCGGTTGCGTCTCGAAGTTCGTGAACAGATACCCCTCGTCCTCCATCTCGTCGTCCGGCACGAAGCCGTTGAAGTCGGGCCAGTACCCGTATTCGGAGTACTCCGACCCTTCGAGGTCGCCGACCGGCGTTCCGTCCGGCGTGGTCGGGATGCCGAGCGACTCGCCGCTGTCGGTTTCCTCGCCGCCCTGTGCGAGAACTTGGTAGCTCCCCCGCGCCAACCGAACGTTCCCCGCCTGTTCCTCGTTTTCCGAGGGTTGTACGCTCGGAAAATCCCGAGGGAGGTCGTTCATATTCACTCCGACGACGGCCCCGATTGTTCCCTCGTTGTATGGGTCGTCGTTCTCGCGGCTCGGGTGTTGGACGTTGAAGAAGAACTGCCCCTCCTCCGTGACGTACAGGCCCGTCACCTCCGCACCGGCGGCGCTCGTCGCGAATCGATGGAGGGTCCCCTCTTCCTCGTCCTCGTGACCGTGTTTCGCCGGGTCTTTCGTCATCGTTCCCGTTCCAGCGTGGCTGAGGAAGGCTGTCGATGCAGTTGCGGCTAGTACCCCTCTGCGGGTGACTTTTTTACCCATATATTCGTGAGGGTTGCAGCAATACATATAATTATTCTAAATAAGGATATATAATATAAACTGACAAGATTTAAATATAATTGACGAAATATCCCCATTCATCGTTTATCCATCCCGGGCACCACGATGATAGTCCGTATCACGACTCTTCGCGACGATGATGGAAGACGTTCGACTCCGGCTCGGTCGTTCTCGAACCAAACATTAAATCACTATCTCAATCTTCAATTCTTAGTATCTAAATTAATAAAATATACTTATCCGACTCAAATCCATATACTGATGGGATGGATGGAGAAAACGATGCGGAGCGGGGACGATCCGATACGGCACCGACTGGAGAGGGCGGAAGTACCAAACGACGAACGTTCCTGAAAGGGTCGATGGCGACCGTCGGCGCGAGCGTCGCGTCCGTGAGTGCTGGCGAGCCCTCCGACGACGGGACCCGCGTGAAGCAAGGGGCGGGGAACGTCGCCACGGCTACCGGCGACGAAATGGTCGCGACGGTTCATCCGCAAGCGACGCGGGTCGGTGCGGACGTCCTCGCCAGCGGCGGCAACGCGGTCGATGCCGCGGTCGCGACACAGTTCGCGCTCAACGTCGTCCAACCGCATAGTTCCGGAATCGGCGGCGGCGGCTTCATGCTTGTTTACTCGGCCGACGAGGACGTCGTGTACGCGGTCGACAACCGCGAACGAGCGCCGCTCGGTGCGACGCCCGAGATGTTCCTCGACGACGACGGGGAGCCGATTCCGTTCGAGAAACGACACACCAGCGGACAGGCGGTCGGCGTCCCCGGAACGCTCCGCGCCTGCGACGTCGCGCTCAAGCGGTTCGGTTCGAAATCGCTGGCGGAACTCATCGACCCCGCGATTTCGCTCGCGTCCGACGCCTGTCCTCGGGTGACGGTCGACGCCCCGCTCGCGGAATCCATCGCCAACAACGCGGACCTGTTCAACGACGCCGCGCGTTCGGTCTTCGCTCCGAACGGCGAGCCGCTTCAGGAGGGGGACCCGCTCGTGCAACCGGATTTGGCGAAGACGTTCCGTCTTATTCGCGACGACGGCATCGGCGCGTTCTATAAGGGCGAAATCGCGGAGGCGACGGCCGAAACTGTGCAGGAAAGCGGCGGCAGTATGACCGTCGACGACCTCGCGGGGTACAACGTGACGATGGACCACCCCGAGCACGTGGAGTTCGGGGACGTGACGGTTCGGACGATGTCGCTGCCGAGTTCCGGCGGGTTGACCATCGGCCAGATTCTGAAGCTCGTCGAACCCTTCGACCTCGGGCAGTACGATTCGCGGTCCTTCGAGCGCTATCACGCGCTCATCGAGGCGTTCCACCTCGCCTACGCGGACCGTGGCGCGTACATGGGCGACAAACTGTTCGTCGACGCGCCGTGGCAAGGACTCCTCGACGACGAGTACGTGAAGCGACGTCGCCGACTCATCTCATTCGACGAGGCCGGACCGGAGCGCTCGCCCGGCGACCCGTGGTCGTTCCAACCCGGAAACCCCTATCGGGTCAGTCCGCTCGGGGATTCCGGGACGAGAGAGCGTCGAGCGACGGACCTCCAGTCCGACAGGGGGCAGACGACGCACTTCACCGTCGCCGACAGCGACGGAAACATGGTCTCGTGGACCAGCACCATCGAGCAGTTCTTCGGGACGAAGATGATGGTGCCCGGCTACGGGTTCATGTTGAACAACGAACTCACTGACTTCGATGCGACTCCCGGCGGGCCGAATGAAGTACAGCCGAACAAGCGACCGCTGAGCAGCACGAGTCCGACCATCGTCTTCCGCGACGGCGACCCGTACATGACGGTCGGCTCACCCGGTGGCAAGACCATCATCACGACCGTCGCACAGGTTCTGCTTAACGTCGTCGAGTACGGAATGAGCCTTCAGTCGGCGATTGCCGCCCCGCGTCTCTACGCCGACGTCGATCCGGCCGTTTACTGGGAGGAAGGCGTCCCTGATGGGGTGCGAAAGAAGTTACGCGCCCGCGGTCACGCGTTGAACGACGACCCCACGCAACTCGGCAACGTGCAGGCGATTCGGGTGCTCGATTCCGGGAAATACCGCGGCGCGGCGGACGGTCGACGGAACGGCGCCGTGTACGACGGGTCGGAATAGTCGGGCATCGGCCGACATGAACGATATTTTTTAGGTAATAATATTAATATTAGATAACTATTAATACTGAAAGTAAGTAACGTACGGTGGCACTTCCGTGCCGTGTTATCAAGTGCACGACGAACGTACTCACGCAACTGAGTTGGACCGCTCGAAAGACATCCCGATTTCGCGACGGCAGTTCGTTCGACTGTCGGCAGCGACGGCCGGTGCGGTGTCGCTCTCGAAAGGCGTCGCCGCCGATTCCACGTCGTCAGCGACGACCGAACTCTACGATTTCGTCCGCGACCACGTCGAGGAGGGATACGAAATTCCGACGCTGGTCGTACTCGACCGACCGGCGTTCGAAGCGCTCGAACCCTACTCGGACGACTACTTCCGAACGACGACTAACCCGGAAACCGCGGCGTGGCTCCGGTTGACGCCGGATGAAGCGAGAGACGTGGCCGAACTCGACGCCGTCGAGACGCTGAAGTACTCGCCGGGGTCGAACCCGTTCTGGCGACTCGGCGACTACGCGAACGGCGTCTTCCCGTCCGTCGACGACAGCGTCGATTACATCGACTACGAACAGATGGTCGACGGAGTTCACCGTCTCGAAGACGAGTACGACGACCGAGTTCGCGTCCGGTCGTGGGGGCGGAGTCCGGGTCACGAGAACCTCTTCGAGGAGACGGCGTCCGACCCGCATGAACTGTGGGTCGTCGAGGTGACGAACGACATCGACCACGAGCGGGCGTTTCGGCGGAAGGAGAAGGTGTTCTTCTCGCTGAGCATCCACGGCGACGAGCGGTCCGGAGCGGAGGCCGGTTCCCGATTCATCGAGCGACTGCTCGAAGGCAACGAGCCGACGGTCGAGGCCATGTTGGACGACGTCGTGTTGCTGTTCGCGTACACGAACCCCGACGGGTTCTCCGCGCGTCGGCAGGAGTATCGCGTCAACGACGACCCAGTGGGCGACTCTGAACCGGAAAACAACTCCTTCAAACGGGTGACGGGGACCGGTGTCGACCCGAACCGCGGCTATCCGACTGTCGGTTGGATCAATCCGTCGTACTATCCCGCCGAGCCAAACGGTCGCGACCTGCGGAACGACAGTCCCGGCGTCGACGAGGACGTTCCGACGTCGCCGAAGGACTACGAGGAGATAGTGCCCGACTCGCTCGACATCGTCGAAGCGCTCCGCGGCTACGACAACCTCAACTACGGGTCAGACCTCCACGGCATGTTCTGGTCGTCGAACTTCATCGAGGGGCTCATCGTGAACGACCAGTACGACCACGGCGAACTCCACGACATCTACGAACTCAACCGGCGGACGAACAGTCGAATCGAAGACGAAATCGGCACCGACCTCGACGACCGCCGCGACCGGTTCGAGGCGCTGAACAGGGAGTACCTGATAGACGGGTACGACGTCCCTCCGGAGGACGTGGACCGGTACGATACCCCTGTACCGGAAGCAGCCTACGAATATGGTACCATCTTCGACACGATTCAGTACACGACCTCGGGGACGCTCATCAGTTGGATGAGCCACCCGGAGGAACAGGGCGGCCTCGGTGTCTCCATGATGGCTCACGAGATGGGCTGGGACAATCGCGTGTTCGACCGAATGGTGTTCCGCCCGTGGTTGGTCGACCTGCAGGTGCGCGGCTTCCAGGAGGCGATTCGAACCGTCACCGAACACGCGGCGACCGAGGTGACGGCGGACATCCAAACCGGAAAGGCGACCACCGCGTACGTCGAAACCGACTCCCTCACGCGACGCTCGAGCGCACTCTCGTTCGAAGCGGCCGATACGACGACGGCCAGCGAATCCGTCGAAGTCAGCAAGGAGTGGACCGCATCGAACGTATCCGTTCCTGACGGAGCGCACGAACTCTCGGTCAGGGTCGATTCACCGAGCGGTCCCGTCCGCTCGAAACTCCGCGACGCAAACGGGAAGGTCGTGCGCTCACACGAATCCGACAGCGAACGCCCACGGCGGACGGTCGAATGGTCGGTTCCATCGCCGTCTTCGGGCGAGTGGACGGTCGAAGTGAAAACGCTCGGCGGCGAACGGAAAAAACGGGTGACCGTCAATCGAGCGGTCGTCGTCGGTACCGACGACGACGTGACCTCCCCCGACCCTGAGTCGGTCTTCGGCTACGAACAGCGGAGCTACAGCGTCTCGCCGCTCGCGTACTTCCGCGATTATGCGGCGTACATGGATGGAACAGACGGTTGGGGTGGTCACCATGGTCATTGGGGCGGCCACGGACACTACGAGCATTGGGGAGGTCATGGACATCACCGCCGTGAGGACGGACACGGTCGTCATGGAGGACACGAACACCACCGCCATGAGGATGGACACGGACGCGGAAGGCGAGGCCGACACGATCACGGGGGGAGAGGGAGACACGGCAACGGCAACCTCACGGGAGCGATGACGGGGTTTACCGTCGAAGACATTAGAGACGGCGCGCTGTTTCGCGGTCGAAGCCACAAACTTTCCGTTGAAAACCTCGTCGTTTCCCACGCGGACGGTGCCGACGACGAGGCATACGTCAGTGAACTCGATCGGTTCGTCTCGAAAGGAGGTAATCTTGTCCTCACCGATACCGGCGTCACCCACCTCGGACTGCTCGACAACGACTTGGCCGCCGGCATTACGGCGGACGACGTTACCACGTTCGAAAGCTCGATTCCGCACTTCGACGCACGGAACGACGACCACCCGCTGTTGACGGGAACGCGGAACGTTCAACGCGAACTGTACAATGTCCCCCCGCTCGGCTATCCGATAGCGAATGCACCCTCGACCGGGGTCGTTCCAACGGCCTTCGAGAACGCCGGTGGAACGGTCGCCGGGATTACCGATGGCCAGCAGCGTCTCGTGACGGCGGGGTCCATCAACCGCGACGACGGCACCGGAATTCACGTTTTAGGGGGAATGATACCACCTGCCTACCAACGCGTGGCACACCCGTTCGGGATGTTAGAGTACACCACGACGTTCCTGAGCCATACCGTCCTCACGAACGCGCTCGGGTTTGAGCAACGTCGGTACGTGAACGGCGAACTTGTCGAAACGTTCGGTACGCTCGATTAAACTGGGATCCTACGTTTCGTCAGGGGTCCGCTTGTCGTTCGAGGCGGTAGCCCCTCGGTCACGTTTTGAGTCTAACCACGGTGTTCAGACGGCCGGTTCAGCGAACCAGATGCGGTCTAGTACTAGACTTTACTTGTCGGCAAAATCAGCTTTGACTTACCAATGTTGGCCCCCGTGTACGAAATTACTGTCAACTGCACAATCACAGGTATTGATATCGTATGCTACCTTATCGCAAGGTGACGATGTCCATTCAAGGTACTGATCAGGAGGTCTGGGAGGACTCAATCGTCCGAGCAGCGGATACTCGTCTCGCTGACCTTCTCCTATCCGAATATTGCTTAAAAATGTTTTCGTGGTTTCTGATCGGCGGTGTATTCGTCGGTTTAGTCGTCGTTCGATTAGTTGGAACGTATCACGTTCCGCTCGGACTGCTCTTCCTCTCGTTTTTAGGGCTGGGATGTTTCCTCGTCGGAATCTATTATCTGACCAAGATACGTATGCCCTCAAAGGACCTCTCAAATCATAACTCGACAGATTGACTTCGTGTTCCTGTTTTGTTTTCGAGGGTGGAATTCAGTATGACTGGAGAGTAATACTAATCTGAAAAACAATATTCTATCCCTTAAAGCCCGAGAATATTTTTGAACACGCTATAACTTTGCCTTCCGACGATTTTCGTGACGTATTTATCAGATCTAAAGGCAAAAAACGTCGGTGTGCCTGGAATATTTGCAGCCTTTGCCACAGAGTAGTCTTCCTTTACTTGTTTTCTATATCTTTTCGACCTTGCCTCGCGAATGATTTTCCGCCCGCTTAACCGTGTGTTGTAGTTAATAAAGGACTCTGTTTTTGAGAGCACATTCCCAGCGTCGAACTGGTCTTGATTATTAAAGTAGAATGCTTTGAGCTTCCAAAACGCTTGTTCATCCCGGGCGTAGGTGGCTTCCAACGCATAGATTGCGTGAGACCCCCACTTATCCACAACAGGAACCGTTCGCGCCACGAAAGAAAGCGTTCCTGAATCGATATGATTTCGCTTGAGCTTTGGATAGGTATTATTCTCGAAGTACACACAATTGGGGCAGGACGGGTCTTCGAAAACGATCAGAGTGGCATCCGTGCTGAATGGCGTCGGTCCTTGAGTAGGTTCATCAAACACCCCTTTCGCAGATGGATGATCCGGTGTCGAGCGAGTATTTGTTGTCGTCGTTCGAATCGAGCTAGTTATTTTTTGCGTAGTCGTTGATTGAGTTGGCTTCGTTGTTTTTTGTTTCGTCGTCGATTGAGGTGTGTTCGTCGATTGCTTGGTTTTTGATTGGATTTTGGTGGTTGTTTCTGGCTCATCTGTAGTTTTAGTCGTAGACTGTACTGTGTTACTGGTTTTCTCATCTGTAGTCGCTTGTGTTGTGCTAGGTGGCTGTTCAGTAGTGGCCTGTGTTGTGCTGGCTGTTTCCGGTTCTGTCGTTGATTGGGTTGTGGTAGTTGTTCTATGTTCTGTTGTCGATTCTGCACTTTGAATGGCCGTAGTCGACGTGGCAGTGTATGTTGTCTTCGTTTTCGGTGAGTTCTGCTTTCCTCCCGTTGTAGTTGTTGACCGAGTAGTGTCTGGAGTGCTAGTCTTATCTGATTGGGAGGTGCAACCAGATAGTAAGAAGCTTGCTGGCAGAATTGTTTTGAGGAGGGTCCGTCTATCCATTACAATTATTGTTGGGTTTAATGTTTTTATAGATGACGGTTAAGATTACAACAATCAACGTAGCTCATCTTACTGGTATATAATTATCATATTCTCTAGCTAACTTCTCCAAACTTCTGTAGAAACGCAGTCACTCATCGTTCACAGTGAAGTACCCATCTTCTCTCCACAATTGAATCCTCTTACAGAATTGCAAGCAAGAATACCACGCTCTCGAGTGCGTGGATGTGACACCGTTTTTGTTCATGTTCACTGTACGGTACTGTCTTCGGTGCTTTCTCCGCGTATCCTATTGTATCGATTCGATGGTTGCCGCATCAAATACGTATGCCCCTCTCGGACACGCGGACTGACACACATACCCAAGTACCTCCGAGTCTCGTCTGTTTTCAGGACAAAATAGGAGTCCGGTCCTGTGGCAGTGCCAGCACCTTGTCGCGGTGCAAACGGTAAACATTCCAACGAACCCTCCCATAATGGGTGTGATGGGCCGGCGTCTGTAGCCGCAGAGAATATCTCGATATATAGTACTCTTGATTGTGCGAGTAGTTATCACCATTCACTATAATTTTATACTGCCATGAAATGGAAAGATATCACACGAGGATGTATCCCCATGATAATTTCATTAGCGTAATCATTTTCGCCGCAGAAGCGTAGTGCAATCGATTGACCCATACGACGGTATCGACGTCGTACCCATCATCACGACAGCCATGATCACAGTTCCGGAAATTTTCACATTCCGTTCGATCATCGTCAAGCACGGGAGTCGGGCGGTGAAGTGAACACCATCCCCTAACTCGATGGTCGGCCGACTCCACGTCAGAGCTCCCAAAAGCGGCGGCTATGAAGACGCCCGGTCGTCCGAAAATCAATCCGGAAATGCCGGCTCTACATCAGGACGTTCCGTTGCCTCAATATCGGTGACGGTGTCGCCATCGGCAGCGAATCTCGAGATTCCCATAGAGTCATCGCTGACGAGTAACGCATCCGCCGAATCGCACGCCTACCAACCTGAAAACAGGTATCCAACTATGAAACAACTACCTACGAGACGATCGCCACACGAACGAACACAGCAGACAGCCACACGGTCATCACTTGGCCGACGAGACTCGATAGATGTGACTGTCGTGGTTCTGCTCGGACTCCCTGTCCTTGCGGTGTACGCACTCATATTGAGTGCTGCTCCCGTCCTTGCTGCGATAGTCGCGGCGTTCACCGGTGTTGTCACGTTCCCGGTTGTTGGTCCCTACGTCGTCATCCGGGTCGTGACCCTTTTGCTCGAATAACCGGACATGTTTCGTTCCCCACCGGGATTGCCGACATCCAAACTCTCTCCGCGCTCGGTCGCAAATTTTTCTATACGTTCTGAATGAAACGGTTCCAACTCCTCCGCGAATCTCCAGTAACGGCCATCATATTTGCGAGTACGCTCGTCGCCGTGATGGGTGTCTCACTCATTAGTCCCGCACTTCCCGCCGTTCAAGACGCGTGGAATATCTCTGAAGCACAAGCCAGTCTGTTGCTCTCGGCGTTCACCCTGCCCGGCGTGTTTCTGACGATTCCGATGGGAGTGCTCGCCGACCGAATCGGCCGCAAGAAGATCCTCATCCCGTCGCTCGTCGTCTTCGGCCTCTGTGGTGCGGGCGTCGTCATGTTCTCGGATTTCGAGACGATACTCGTCCTCCGCGCGGTCCAGGGCGCTGCCAGCAGCGCAATTGCGACGCTTACGGTCACGCTGATTGGCGACCTCTACACCGGCGAAAAGCGACGAACGCTGATCGGAATGAATGCCGCGATTCTTGCGGTCGGTGCCGCCGGCTATCCGCTGCTTGGCGGGGCACTCGCGACGATTTCGTGGACGGCTCCGTTCATCTGTTTTCTCCTCGGAATCGTGGTTGCACTCCCCGGAACCGTCTATCTAGATGAACCGTCCAACTCGGGTGACGGCGCGAGTACCAGCATCCGCGAGTTCGTAACCGGTTCGACGCCGATGAAGCCCTATCTCGTCCTCTACACCGCCATTTTCGGGATCTTCCTCATCCTCTACGGGGCACAACTCACCGTCGTCCCCTTCATCCTCGCCAACTCCTATGGCTACTCGTCGGGAGTTATCGGGCTCCTTCTCGGATTGCCAGCGGTGATGATGGGACTGACGGCAATGCAGGGCGAACGGCTGCTTCGGTCGGTTTCGAGTTTCCAGTCCATCGCACTTGGATTCACCAGTTATGGTATCGGTCTCGTCCTCGTTTCCGTGGCGGATTCGGTGTATATGGTCGCCGGTGCGCTGTTGCTGTTCGGATTGGGACAGGGTCTCGCCGAACCGATAACGGACACGGCACTGAACGAGTTGGCACCGGACGAGTTCCGAGGCAGTATCATGAGCATTCGAACAAGCGTGCTTCGTCTGGGAACTACCGTCGGGCCACCGGTATTTGTCGGATTAGCGGCGCTGGTTGGATACGAGCAAACGCTACTCATCGGTGGCGGTGTGGCTCTCGTCGTCGGCGTCAGTTGGCTGTTAGTCCGAAACACGCGCACCTCGAGAATCGTCGTCTCCGATTGACGCTCAGAGACGGTTTTGTAACCGAAAAAGAAGTCAGTCGACACCCGTCGGCGTCGGAATCTCCGGGGGTTGGTTCACCACGTACTGTTTGAGGAACACGGCGGTGATAATGGCGAACCCGGCGAGGTCAGTCAACAGACCTGGCGCAATGAGAACCACGGCACCGACGATCAGCGCGATTCGTTCGAGGTAGCTCGCGGCCGTATAGAAGTACCCCTGCGTTCCAGCGGACAGCGCGAGGATACCGACGATGGCCGTCGTCGCGCTGATGGCTATCATCGTCGTCGAACCGATGAGCAGGAGCTGTGGTCCGTATACGAACATGTACGGGACGAGGAACCCGGCGGCGGCGAGGTTGAGCGCGGTCAGTCCGGTCTTCCACGGATGTGATTCGGCGATTCCACTCGCGGTGAATACCGCCAGCATGATCGGTGGCGTGATGGCCGAGATGATTCCGAAGTGAACGACCCCCGCGGTCAAGCCGCGGGGCTTCCTGCTTCGACGACGTGCTTTGCATCCACCCGTCCCGAATGACGAGCGAACGCAGGGAGCACAGTCTGCACAGGCGTTGATTCGGACCGTCCCGGCCCTACATGAAGAGATAGTTTGCTGAGTCCCCTATCGAGGATGTTCTTCGCCGCATTCAAGTCCCGGTCTTCGGTGTGACCGCACGCCGGACACGAATGTTCTCGAACCCATAGCGGCTTTGACGTTTCGACACCGCACTGATTGCATTCTTTCGTGGTCCCGCGAGCATCGACGCGAACCACGTGCGTTCCGTGCAACTCGCCTTTGTATTCGAGCAAATCGAGGAACCGAGACCACGAAGCGTCTTGTTTGTTTTTCGCCGATTGACTGGTTTCGAGCATCGGCTTCACGTCCAAGTCTTCGACCGCCACTACGTCGTACGCTTTGACCAGCCACGTCGAAAGCTTGTGCTGAAAGTCGAGCACCTTCCATCGAATGCGTCGTTTTGCACGGGCGACTTTCTGGCGCTGTTTCTCCCAGTTGGCCGACCCGTGTTGCTTGCGGTCGAGCGAGCGCTGTTGGCGGGCGTACTGTTCGTACTCCGATTTCAAGTCCAAACATTCGACCGAAAGGTCCTCGGACGTGTGGATGTACGACTGGATGCCGAGATCCACACCGATACAATCGACGGGGTTGATATCCGCCGAGTCGGGTTTCTCTGGCTTGTCGACATCGATCACGAAACAGGCGAACCATGCACCGGTTCGCTCTTTTTTGAGAACAACTCGTGTTATGTCATTGGTTTCGGGCAAGGCGCGGTGTGCTCGTATCGGTATCTCGCCGATTTTCGAGAGGGTAAGCGTCCCGAAGTCGTGGCCCGTCGTGTGATTGACGTTGAAGCCTTCTGACTGGTACGCTACTGACCGAAACTCGCCCGTACCTTGCCACTTGAGCCGTCCTGTCTTCCGACCGTTCTCGCGGTGCTTTTTGAGCACCTTCTGGTCTTTCTGGATTTGACTCACTGTTTGTTAAGCGGCATGAGCCGACACGTCCGCAAAGGTCGGCCATCGCCGTTTCCACTCGGTGAGTTTTGAGTGTTGGTCGTAAGCACTCGGACGGTCGTTCCGCGGTGCGCGGTAGTAGCCGCGGACGGCGTGATTGCGTATCTGCCGGTGAATTTCGATGTGACGCCACGCTTCACTCGCTACGTCTTCGTCGGGATAGGCGCGACAGCGAAGCGTGACATCCATGTTTCAGTACCCCTCGGCGTCGAGAGCGGATCGAAGCAGGTCGGCGTATGCTCGACGCATACGCACTCCTTTGTCGTCGGCGTAGGCTTTCACCCGTTCCGGTCTTCGTCCGTTATGTCGGCATCTAACCTCATTTGTACCACATCGTGTATGGCACAACATACACATTTGGGTACTATATCTCTTACTCTTGTAATTTTGATACTGACTCAGCGTACGCGATTCACCCTCGGGGTCAAGCCCCGAGGCACTCTCGCTGCGTTTCCTGTAGACTCCACCCGTACCGCCGGTTCCAATGGAGACGAACTGGGTCCCGCCCCCGCCGGAACCGCTGGAATTCTTCGACCCTCCCGATTTCGCGGGTCCGCCGGAACATCCGGCGACCATCGTGGCCGTCGTGATTCCGACGCTCGATGCGAGAAACGTACGCCTGTCTATGCCGCGGCTCTGATTACCGCTACCCATACCAAAGAACCAAATGTGGACATAATAAATCTACTGATCCAACATACTATTATTAAATTCTTATTAATTTCAATACCAATTGCGCGTATATTCTTTCCAAAACGATGTCCACATGGCTGATTGCAGTTCCACGGGTTGTTTCACCCGAGACTATCACGTCGGAACCGAAGTACGGCGCGAAAGTTTCACAAGTCGGTTTCATCGAAACTGTTTACCGAGATATCTTCGAACAGTGTCCTACGATGGTGGTAGATACCGTCCCGCGAGCCGAGTATCGTCCCTTCCAGAACGGACGTCTGGACGCCCGAACGCTTCTCACCGGTGGACGGGTCGAGTGGCGACAGAGTGCGAGTTCGACGGGGGAGCCGTAACGGATGGTCGGCGAAGCTCACCGGCCGTCGACGGAGACCGGTCCCCTCGACGGACTCACCGTTCTCGATGCGTCCCGCGTCCTCGTCGGTCCGTTCTGTACGATGCAGTTGGGGGACCTCGGCGCGGACGTCATCAAAATCGAGCAACCAGGAACCGGCGACCAGACGCGTAAATGGCACCCGCCGACGTACGGCGAGTCGGACCAGAGCGCCTACTACCTCAGCGTGAACCGCAACAAGCGCTCGATGACGCTCAATCTTTCGAGCGAGGCCGGACAGGCACTTTTTCGCGATTTGGCGAGCGAGGCCGACGTCGTCGTCTCGAACTTCCGCGTCGGAACGATGGAAAAGTGGGGACTCGACTATCCGACGCTCCGAGAGGATAACCCCGGCCTCATTTACTGTGCGCTCTCGGGATACGGCGAGTGGGGACCGGACAGGGACCGACCCGCGTACGACCTCATCATGCAGGCCGAAGGCGGTCTGATGAGCATCACCGGCGAAGCGGACGGTCCGCCCGTTCGCGTAGGAGTAGCCATCGCCGATATCGGCGCGGGGATGTACGCGACGCAGGCCATCCTCGCCGCGCTGCTTGAGCGCGAACTCGGCGACGGAGCGGGACAGAAAGTCGACGTTTCGCTCCTCGACAGTCAGGTCGCGTGGATGAGCTACATGGCGTCGAACTACTTCGCGACGGGGACCGCACCCGGCAGGATGGGAAGCAAACATCCAACCCTCGCACCGTATCAGGCGTTTCCGACGGCGGACGGGTACGTCGTCATCGCGGTTCCGTCGCCGAACCTCTGGCCGAAGTTCTGTGCCGCAATCGACCGCGAGGACCTCGTCGACGACGACCGGTTCGACGACAACGCCTCGCGCGTCGAGAACCGCGACGAACTCGATGCGCTCCTCGAACCGACGTTCGCCGAGTTCACCACGAAAGAGGTTCTGGAGACGATGGACGACCACGGCGTCCCGGCGAGCGACGTCAAGGACATGGAAGACGTCTTCGACAATCCCCAAGTGGCCGCGCGAAACATGCAGTGGTCGGTTTCGCATCCGACCGCGGGCGACGTCGAGATGGCGGGAAGCCCGATGCACCTCTCGAAGACGCCGACGGGAGTTCGCGACCATCCGCCGCTCCTCGGCGAACACACGGAGGAAATCCTCCTCGAATACGGCTATACGGAGGCGGACATCGAGCGGTTGTCCGACGAAGGCGTCCTCTGACCGGGCAGTACGCTCCACCCCACCCGAGGACCGTTACGCTTCTCCGACCAACTCGTCGATGATGGCGTTCGCGCTGGCGAGGTTCGTCGCCAGCGGGACGTCGTGAACGTCACAGACTCGCAGGAGCGCGTTGATGTCTGGTTCGTGCGGTTGTGCGGTCAGCGGGTCGCGGAGGAATATCACGGCGTGGCAGTCTCCGGTGGCCACTGCGGCACCGATTATCATGTCCCCGCCGAGCGGCCCGGACTCCTTGGGGTCGACCGGGAGGTCGGTTTTCTCCCTGATTCGCTTCCCGGTCGTTCCGGTCGAGATGCAGTCGACGGACGACAGTTGGTTGATGTTGTTCCGTACGAACTCGACCAGATCGGGTTTCTTCTCGTCGTGTGCGATGAGTGCAATCTGCATGCGTGGGCGTATCACGGGAAATATCTTGAAGATACGGTGTCGCTCGAATCCGTCCGGGTCGAGAGTGGTATTCGAACAATCACTCGGTAGCGCTGTCCACGTATAAAGAATAACGTGGGGCCGCCCCGTTAACCGAATGGCAAATGCCGCTCAACCGCCGCCGACTTCTGAAAGCACTGGGGACGGGTACCGCGGGTTCGTACGTCGCCAGCGGAACCGAAGCGACCACATTCGGCGGGGAGGTACCGGATGCGACATCGCTCCCCGGAGAACGGTCGACCGAAGCGGGTCTTCCGTCGACGCAGACCGCTTGGGGTCGTTCCGTCGCCGTGGGAAACGGGACGATTCGGACCTTCGTGACGCACGCCGGTTTCGAACGGCCGCTCTCCGTCGGCGTCCAGTTCACCGCCGCCACCTTGAGGGGTCTTCCTACGGCACCGACCGACGGGAAGTGGGACATTCCGGACGGGAAAGCGCCGTGTTGCGGTCACGAGACCGTTCTCGAATTTCCGACGTTGGACGTACCGATACCGTTCCGGTGGTTCATGCTAAACTGGAATCCGGCCGGGCATCCGCCGCCGGACGTCTACGCTGTCCCGCACTTCGACTTCCACTTCTACCTGATGCCACGAGCGAAGCGCTCCGAAATCAGGAACGGGAACTGTCCGAGGGCCGAGACCGCGGTCACCTGTGAAACGCTGCGACGCGGGACGGAACCGCTGCCGCCGCGTCAGCGGCCGCCGGACTACGAATCGCTCGGGGCCGTCGAACCGGGAATGGGGAACCATTTGATGGACTTGACGGCCTCGGAGTTCAACGGCGACCCGTTCACCCACACGCTCCTCTGGGGAACCTTCGACGGGGAAGTCATTTTCTTCGAACCGATGATAACGCGGTCGTTCCTTCGTGGTCCCTGCACCGAAACGAGGGTGCCAATCAAGACGCCGCCGACGTTTCCGAACGCGGGTTGGTATCCGACCGTATATGCGATTCGATACTCCAGCACAGACGACGCGTTTTCGGTGAGTCTGGAGTCGTTCCGGTGATTCGACTCCGGGACCGCCGGTCACGATTCGACCGACGAAACGGGGTGTTCCCCGTAGCAAACGTCCGGCATCTATCCGAGCGCGGCGACATCCCGCCGGACTACGCACGAGCGCTGCCGTGTTCCGAACTCCCCGGAAGTCGTCCGGTCGAATACAACCCCGCGAGGAGGAGCACGACGCAACCGACGAGCGACGCGAGCGCGACGAAAACGACGTCGAAGGAATATCCGGCGTCAGTCAACAGTCCGACCGCAGCGGTCCCGTTCGCCTCGACCAACAACGAGACACCGGTGAACGCCGCGTAGACGACGCCGCGATTCTCGTCCGAGAGGGTGTTGAGGAAGTAGGTGTCTAAGGCGGGAAAGAGGCTGTGTATCGCGTATCCGATGGCGACCGAGACGACCGCTACTGCGACCACGCCGCGTGTGGCGGTGAGTACGACTACCGACACGACGAACCCCGTCAGTATCGCCAATATGTAGGGGACTATCGGGAGACGGTCCGCGAGCCGTCCGCCGAACCAAAACGCCGGTAATCCGGCCGCGAACACGACGGTGAGGAGGAGGTTGGCCGTCGTCGTAGAGATCCCCTTCGATGAGTTGAGATAAACGACGTAGAAGTTGAACAACCCTTGCCACATGAACCCCGCAACGCCGACCATCAGGAGGCCGGTTGCAACGAGTCGCCAGTGAGCCCGGACCGCGGACAGAAACGCGCGGTCGGGAGTGGCCTCGTCGGCGATTTGTGACCCTCGAACGACGCTCGCCAGAACGACGCTGAAGACGACGGCACCTGCCGCGAGGAGGACGAACACCGTTTGCCACGAGGCGACCAATAGGACGCCGACCACGATGGTCGGTGCGAGTACCGCCGCCAACTGGGAGGCCGCTCCGTGAATGCCGACCGTTCGTCCGACCGAATCCGGGAACAGTTCCGCGATGAGCGGGACGGCGGCGACGAAGTAGGCCCCGCTAGCAACGCCGAGCGCGAACGTCCCGACTCGAAGCACGGCTAACGAATCCGCGACGGCGATGAGCCCCGACGCACCGGCGAGGAGGACGCCAGTCGCGAGAACAGCCCGGTGACGGGGGACGTGGGTAAGGACGTACCCCATCGGAATCCGTGGGACGGCGGTCCCGAGCCACACCAACGAAATCAACACGCCGATGGTCGCCTGGTCGGTGGAGAAGGCGACTACCAGCGGTTCGAGCAACGGGGCGAAAACGGTTCGCCCGAAGTTCATCAGGAAGACCAACCCACAGAGCGTTCCGAACAGACGGCGTCTCACTATCGACTCGTACCGAGCCAGACGATACAACGGTTGTGGAACGGCTCCGCTCTGTCATCTTCGACACCGTTTTGGGCGGACGTTCCGGACGACACGAAACTGATAGTATATAATAATTAAAAGCTCGGTGGTATGTATCTCAGTCAGTGAGAACCAGTCGGCGAGTATATCATCTCAGACGACGTTCTATACCTCTGATAATGCCGATCAACATTACAAACGTTCTCAAGCAGGGATACAGCCGAACTGTCAAGCGAAACGGTCTCATGCTCATGGGCATCATCTTCGTCATCTCCGTCATCAACGGCGTGTTGGGTGCGGGAGTCGACCGATGGGTAGAGCGACAGGAGTTCACTGCCGCCGGCGTCCAAGCGAACCCAGCAGTACTCGTCCCGCCGCTCGGTGCGGGTCTCGTCTCGGTGGTCCTGAGCATCGCATTGTTAGTCGTGAGTATCGCGGCCATTCGCGTGTTCGTGAGCGACGAAACCGAACGCCTCCCCAAGGAGTTCTTCACCCGAAACATGGTCTGGGCGGCGATCAACGTCTTCGTCGGGATGATCGTCTTCGGCATCATCGTCGCGTTGGGTCTCGTCGCGCTGATCGTCCCGGGCATCTTCCTGCTCGTGACCTTAGCGTTCTGGACCGTCTTCGTGGCCGTCGAGGACCAGAACTTCGTCAAAGCCTTCCGCAGCAGTTGGGGATTGACGAGGGGCTACCGCTTCAACCTCCTCGTGTTGGGCGTCGCGGTGATACTCCTCACGATACTTGTCAACATCGCCTTCGGCTTCGGTGAACTCGCCAGCGGCAGTTTCGTCGGTGATGTCGTCGCCTTGGTGTTCGCGCAGGCCGCGAGCGCCATCACGACGGTCTTCTCGACCGCCGTGCTCGCGAGGGCCTACACCGAACTCAACACTCCCGACGAGGGTGATATCGGTGAGACGACCAGCAATGACGCTCCCGCCGAACGTCCCGCTGCGTGAGACAGCCAGACTTTTCGTATCTTCGACGGGGACACTCTCGACCTGCGAAATCGAGATGCCACATCATTTTCCCGTTCTTCTAGTAAAATAAATGTAATATCGATTGTCACACAACGATTAAGCTATTTGAAAACCATTTATATGGATGACTAAAAACAACACTACAACATCCGGTAGTTCGTTCAGCGTCGTTGCCGTCTTGGCCGTCTTATTTGGACTACTGGTCTTCGGGTACGGTCTCCTGCTCGTTCCGGTATCGGTACTGGGCGGTGCTTGGGTTGCCGCGATAGGCCTCTCACTCCTGCTCGCAGGTGTATTCGCCACCCGGTGGGTCGGCGACCGTTTGGAGCTCTCGGCGGCGGACCAACACACGCTGTCGGTAGCGTTCTCCGTGCTTGCAGTATTCTTACTGGTTGCATACGTGGTCGTCAACTTCGCGTCGTTCGAACTTGGTGGAACCGTCAGTTACTGACCGACGACGTTGCCGTCTTCGGCGACCAGTTGGCCTTCTTTTAGGACGTAGCGAGGCGTGCTATTTTCCACGATTGCCCACTGAGGTGAGGAGGAGTCGTGAACGACGGGGTCCGCGGGGGTCCCTTTTTCGATACCGTATCCCTTCAGACCGAGGAGGTTCGCCCCGTGGTCGGTGACGAGATTCCCTGCCGCGTCGAGTTCTGTCGGAACATCCTCCGCGAGGTCCGACCCGATAGCGAGGATTCTCCCGTCTCCGACGGCGATATCGGCGATGGAGTCACGTTCGGTGAGGTAGGCGTCACGGACGATGATGTCCGCTGTCGTATTCATGCTCTTTGAGGGTCCAGCATCCATGTAACCGTACTGGTGTGACTTACATCGATAGTGAAAGTCGGTTCGTTCGATCCATCGATTCGGTTGTTTCTCACGGCACCGCTCATCCCCCCGCGAAACTGGGAACCTCACCATAATTCCTGTCTCACAGCCACACCCATTATATGACGTGCGCTGATAGGTATTGGCAATGGTTCCGTCGTCTCCTACCATCGGATTCCTACACTGCGGCGAACTCTCCCCCGAGCAGCAGACGGCGTTCGAGTGGGTCACCACCGAATTGGGCGCGGCAGACCGCGTTTCGTTTGCCGACATTCACGACGGCGACACCTTCGCCTCCTATGACGTACTCTGGTGGCACCGCGACGCCCCTGTGGAACACGCTTCGGTGAACGGGTCCGCCGGCGCGTTCGCGGACTATTTCGAGGACGGTGGCACCCTCCTGTTGACCCTTCAGGCGCTGACGGCAGTCGCACCGCTCGACATCGACCCCGTCGCCCCGAATGCCGTGGGCGTCGAACCCGTCGAGGCCCCCGTCGGCCCCCTCTGGAAGTCCCAATACGAGGACCACCCGGCGGTCGCGGCCTTCGACGACATCCGCTTTCACACCCGTGGCGCGGGCGACACGCAGTCGTACGCTCGATACGTCAATCTCCTCCCGGAACGCGCGGACATGTTGGCGGGCACTTTCGAAGGCGATATCGACCGTCCGGGCGAGGTGTCCGTGGTCGAGTGGAAACCCGCAATGGGAACAGTCCTCGGCGTCGGCGCGAACGTCGAGTTCGAGGCGTCGGGCGCGGACGGCGGCCGCGAGACGTTCCTCGCGGGATGTCTGCGGTTCCTCGGTTCGGGTGCCGACGACGGGCTCGTCGCCCGTCCGAAGAGCGCCGCCGACCTCGCCGCGATGCGAAACGACTTCCGCGGCGACCACAACCGCCCGCGGTATCACCTCGCGCCGCCCGGGAACTGGTTGAACGACCCGAACGGTCTCGTCGAGTGGAACGGCACGTACCACGCCTTCTACCAGTACAATCCGGGCGGTCCCTATCACCACACCATCCACTGGGGGCACGCGACGAGCGACGACCTCCTCCACTGGGAGGACCATCCGGTCGCGCTCACGCCCGACCCCGACGGCCCGGACCGCGACGGCTGTTGGTCGGGTTGTACGGTCGATGACGATGGAACGGCCCGCATCCTGTACACGGGCGGCCGCGGCGGCAGGCAACTCCCCTGCCTCGCGACGGCCACCGACGATACGCTCGACGTGTGGACGAAGGACCCAGATAACCCGGTCGTGACGGACGCACCGGTCGAACTCGACGTCCTCTCGACCGAACACTGGGACGCCGAGTTCCGCGACCACTGCGTCTGGCGCGAGAACGGGTCGTGGTATCAGCTCATCGGCTCCGGCATCGACGGCGTCGGCGGGACGGCGCTCCGGTATCGCTCGGACGACCTCACGGAGTGGACCTACCTCGGACCGCTATTGACGGGCAATTGGGACGGTGCGGGTCACATGTGGGAGTGCCCCGAACTCCTCGACCTCGGGGAGAAGCGCCTTCTCCACGTCTCGAACTACGAGCGTGTCCTCTACTTCCTCGGCAGCGTCCGCGACGGACGGTTCGAGCGCGAGACGTCCGGCGTCCTCGATTACGGTGATTTCTACGCGCCACAGACGCTGCAAACATCTTCCGGTCGGCAAATCACGTTCGGCTGGTTGCAGGAGGCGCGCAGCGAGCGCGCACAGTGGGACGCCGGGTGGTCAGGCGCGCTCTCGCTTCCACGCGTCCTCAGCGTCGACGACGGCGAACTCCGGCAGCGACCCGCCGACGAGGTAACGACGCTCCGCGAGGGCCACCACGGATTCGAGTCGCGCGGAATCTCGGACGGCCAGCGGGAAGTCCTTCAGACGCGCGGGCGGGGGCTCGAACTGTCGCTCACCATCGACCTCGGAACCGCCGACGAGGTCGGCGTCGTCCTCCGTGAAACCGTGGACGGCGAGGAGCGAACGCCGCTGCACGTTCGCCGCGACGAACTCATCCTCGAACGCTCGACGTCGAGCCTCCACCCCGAGACGGCCGACGACCCGATACGGATGCCGCTCGACGGTGAGGAACGAATTGACCTCCGAGTGTTCGTCGACGGGTCCATCGTCGAAGTGTTCGCGAGCGAGCGCCACTGCCTCACGGGTCGCATTTATCCGACCCGCGCGGATGCCGACGGCGTGTCGCTCTACGCTGCAGGTGGGGACGCTCGTATCGTACGCCTCGATGCGTGGGAACTCGACGGGTCCGCCGCTCCGTCCGTGGACGTGGGTTCGACGGCCGAGGTGGGCGACGACTGAATTAGTGTCCGTACTCGCCGCCGTCGTCGTCGGTGTCTTCGTCGTCTATCGCACGGTAGCGAACACGGTCCGGCGCGGCCAGCGACTCCGATTCAAGCGGAATCCGGCCGTACTCTAGTTCGCCCCAAATGCGAGTTCGATTCCCAGCGACTTGCAGTCGGAGCGTCGGCGCGTATGTCCCACCGAAGCGTCGGAACTGCTCCGATTCCGGGAGAAACGCGATGTCGTCGAGCGAGAGGCCGTTGAGGTCGAAGTAGTTGAAAAACGACGTGACGAGTATCTCGTCGCCGTGCCCGAAGGCGAGCCACGAGTAAGCCTGAAACGGGGCGTTTTCAGGATTCGCGACGACCAGTCCGGTCTCGTTCAGCGGTTCGTAGGGACCGAAGAGGGAATCCGCGGCGAAGCCGTAGAGCGCGTCGAAACCGCTCAGACCCGGTGCGAACGTGTGCTGGTGGCTTGGTGTGAAGAGGTAATACCGGCCGTTTCGAACGACGACGTGTGGTCGTTCGAGTTCCTGGTTGACTCGTTCACCGTCGAGGAGCGGGTCGAGGACCTCCCAATCGGTCGGGTCGCCCGTCTCCGAGTGGGCGATGCCAATACAGCCGTTGTACGTCCGCTCCGGGTTGGGGTCGTCTATCGGGGTGTTTCCCTCGAAGAGGAGATACGACTCGTCCGTCTCAGGGTCCTCGAAGAACCACGGGTCGCGGAAGGTGTAGATGGGACCGTTCTGGTTCAACGACTGTTCCTGTGTCTGATAGCGTTCGCCGTCAGGTTCTAAGAGGACCGAATGGTCCCATGGTCCATCGATGTGGAGGCCCTCCTCATCCGTCGAAATCGTGCCGCCCGACCCCGCACAGATTCGCTGTTCGTAGGTGAGTTCCGGTTCGTCGCGTCGTCCGGCAGCGGTGTAGTAGGCGTAGACGGTCCCGTCGTCCAGCAGGGCCGACCCGGCCCACTGGCGGGAACCGAACGCCTCTCCTTCGGTGAATATCGGTCCGCCATAGGTCCATCCACGTCCGTCCGACGAGTAGAAGTATCGGATACGCGCCTCGTCGTGACGTTTTCCGGGCAGGAGCGCCGACGACGCAGAGAGCGAGAACGCGACCCGATAGCCGTTTACTTCGGCGAGCGTCCCGTCACGTTCCCGGAGGAACCACGTATCCCAGAGATGATACTCGTCACTGATTTTTCGCTCGGGAGGATAGATTACCGGCGCGGTGGTATTGGGGGTGTGGTGGAGTTGAGCGGCGTGGTCGCGCGTCCATTTGGAGCGCGGTATTCGGCCTTCGTTCGGACGGGACATTCTTACGCGCCTGTTTTTGTTTTGACGACTATAACTTCACCCCCCTCGCGAATCCTTGTCGAACGAAATTTCCCTCGGTCCTACGATGACGGAATGACTTTCGTATCGACCGAAACGCGAACTCAATGCACAAAACAGTGGTAAACGAGTCTCACAATGGGATGGGGTCTCGTACTGTCCGATTAAGTTCACTAATACGGATGGAGTTTAGGCACCTTATTTCCGGGAAACACCAGAATACCGATAGCAAATATCGTTATTTTATCGCCGGGCAACCCTCCCTGAATACGTAGGGTACATCGGTAGAATCGCTTTAGGAGAAAAAGTAGGGAGAATCGGAGTCCGGAATATCGAGCGAGAAACGAGGACAAAATATCGATGGGGACGCCAATCCATCGAAATCAAATGGTACGAAACATTAAACATATGAAAAATACGTCTGATCGGTTCTTTTCGGTATTTCTCCCCACTTCAGTTCTGATTTCAGGCTTCCCCTTCGAGTAATAATGGGCGTGGAACAATAGAACCCCCTCTCGTGTACAGTTGTATGTCCGCAGAAGCAACCGTACTCGATGAAGAGTTCACCGACATGATCAGCTCGTTTTTCGAAGATACCGACTCGGTGCTCATCGTGAATCCCGCACACGATGTCTTTCGAACGATGATGTTGACCGCGTCTTCGTTCGATGGCGATCTCCCCGAGATGCAGGTGCTCGCCACTCCAGACGTCCTCAAAGATTCGTTGGACGACTTCATCCTCGCCAGTCACGTGGCGGATTTGATCGACCGTGGTTCCTTGGAACTCCGGACGACCACCGATATCGCGCGAAGTTCGCTGATCGTCAGCGATGACGAAGTCGTGACCGTCGTCACGTTGGATTCGAAAACGACGGGGATGCGCTCGGCAGATGACGAATTGGTCGAAAACGTGCGGACGACGTTCATGGAAGACTGGGACGATGGGGACGCGTTCAATCTACGAACGCCCCCGCTTTCGCGGGTTCAGGAGACGCTCCGCGAGGAAATCGGTGCCGATGCCGAGGACGACTTCATGATGATAGCCGAGTCGGTCGAAACGATTCCCGGTGAAGACGACGAACTCGACGAAGTCGCCATCGCGTTGTTGGTCGCGGCGAACAACGAGGTGCTACTCTACGATATCAGCAAGTGGGGCGAAGATACGGGAGTGGCGAGTAAGGCAACCTTCTCGCGAACCAAAACCCGGCTCGAGGACCGTGGTTTGATAGAAACCGAGAAAGTCCCCATCGACGTGGGACGCCCGCGACTCCGGTTGGTCTTGGTTCCGGATGACTTGGAGGACGTGGACGAACTCGCCGACAAAGCTTCGGCATAATCTCACCCGATCCCACCTCGGAACGTTTTTTGGCAACAACACCCTCGTGAGTCGTACCGTTCGACATTTTCGGAACTCTTCTACTCCGTCGACTGTGGCCGTCCTTCGGTGTCCATCCTGACGTCGTTCGAACCCGATGTAGGAATGTCATTCGTGTCGACGGCGAGCTTTGTCCGAGAACTACCCGGTAGTGGTCGCTTTAGACGCCGTACCGCTCGTTTGTAAATCGTAGTGAGCTGATTTTTTGAGCTTGGGACCGAATCCTACTTAAACTCCCCACAGGTGTGGGGAGAATGCTTAGCCATTCTCCGAGAATCTTGACTATTGTTATCTCATGACGCATAATCTGGGCGTTGATGTCGGTGAACGTCCCGCCGACATCATCGTGTTCGACGACGAAACACACGAAGTAAACTACCCCACCCTGCTCGCTCGCGGGATACCCCGCTCGCTTCCTGAGGGAGGGGCTTTGATGTGGACCCCCAGCAATCAGTCACCAGCAATGTGCCGGTGACGCTTGCCGTTCACCATCCCACCATTCACACGCACGTCTACTGGTGCGTCTACGCTCCCCGACGTGGGCGAGGAACGTAGTCTGTGCTGTCGCTTTCGAGCATACCGTAGCCCGATGTTTTTCGCCGCGTTGTAGTCCGCATTCACTTCGTAGCCGCACTTCTGGCAGTGGAAGTGTTCACCGTCGCGGTTGTCGCGGTGCGTGAACCCACAGTCCGTCCGAGAACAGCGTTGAGACGTGTGGTTCGGCACCACCTGTTTCGCTTCGACGCCGCGTTCCGGAGCCTTTTACTCGACGTATTCGTAGAGACGACGGAACGCCCAGATGTGATGCCACTTCGCGTGTGGAAGCTGTTCGCGGATATCGGTCAATTCTTCAAACACGATTACGTCGCAGCCGTTCTCGACGGCTTCCGTGACGATTTCGTTGGCCATGGTGTGGATGTACTGCTTTCGCCACGCTTCTTCGTGTTTTCCGAGGCGAAGGAGCGCATCGTGCGCGGCTTGCGTTCCGCGCTGTTGCATCTCACCACGCCGCTTTTCGAACTCATGGCACCAATGGTCGTAGTCATCGCCTTGCCAGAACATACCAGTTGAAGCGACCGCGAGACTGTTAACGCCAAGATCGATACCGAGAACTGTTTGGTGCTCGGTATCTGCCGAAACCTTGGGACCGTCTTCGTCTTCCCCCTCGTACTTTCGTGTGGTGATGTGGAAGTAGAACTCGTCGGTCGCCTTGTCGTATTGAAGCGTACTCGCACGGAACTCGTAGTCTTCCGAGAGAACGTATCGTTCGTAGGGCGTGGGACTACTCGCCGGCAGTTCAAAGTCGCACTCGACACGTCCGTTGACGGTCGAAAGGGAAACACGGTCGCGGTAGAACGTTGCACTTCGCTTGTCGTAGACCATACTCCACGAAGTGAACCCTGGTTGGCTCACTCGTTTGCCTTGTTTCCACCGTTCGACGACGCCTTTCGTCGCTTGCACGGCGCGTCGGATGGCTTCTTGAACGAGATTCGCGGTGAGGTCTGTTTCTGCCCGTAGTTCCGTGTAGAGTGCGTTTCGTGCTGTGTTGTTGGCAGTGATGCAGTTTTTGTAGCTGGTATCGTCCCAACAGAATTCGCTCGCACGGTTTGCACAGTGAAGGAACTGGCGGGCGGATTCGTGGAGGTCGTCGCGCCGCTCGGCAGGAACAGTGAGTTTAACCGCTGCAGTTCGACGCACCTCCATGGTTCAGATTACGACCCAACGGTACTTAAATATAAGGGAGTCGGGTAGCGCCCGTACTGCGGTTGTGTAATCCTGTGTCGGTTTCCTCTCCGGCCTCAAGGAGCGAACGAAGTGAGCGAGTAGGCCGGAGGCTCCACCTCGCATTATGCTGAAGAATCGCTCAGACATTGGACATCGACCATTCAACCTTTCTCGAACACGTTCGGAAAGTGCAACGAAAGATACTCTCGACGGCGCTCTCGTGCGACCGAACCGAGCCGGAGTTCCCCGGTTACACCGAGTTTTGAGTAGGAACCGTTGTCCGACCGACTCGGTCGAACAGCGGTCCCGACTCAATCGTCGCTCGTCGTCGGGTCCACGTCGTCCGTTCCGACGTCCTCCGCTTCGATTTCCTTCGAAGTCGGTGCCTCTCGAACGTCGCTATCGCGCCACGTCCCGCGTCGGAACCAGAGCCACGCGATACCCGCTCCGGCCACGTTCGAGACGAAGAACGCTATCCAGATACCCCTGACGCCGAAGATGTACTGGGCGTAGGGAACGTCGAACTGGAACTGTGAGGCGAGGTACGCCACTGGCAGTCGGATGCCGGCGAGGGTGATGATGGAGATGGCGGCGGCGACCATCGTCTTACCGGCACCGCGGAAACCGCCGGTAAATGCCCGCATGATTCCGATGAATCCGAACGACAGCGCGACGTAACGGAGGAACGTGGTCCCCTCCGAAAGCACGGCAGGGTCGTCGGTGAACACAGCCACGATGGGCGTCGGGATGAGGAAGATGAGGACGCCGACGAGTGCGAGGACGACGAACAGTCCCTTGGCGGCAACGTAGTTCGCCTGTTCGGCACGGTCGTACTTCCCGGCACCGATGTTCTGGCCGGACATCGTCTCGACGCCGCGAGCGACGGCGATTGCTGGGAGGAAGATGACCGAGAAGACGCGGGTTCCGATGCCGAACGCCGCGACGACCGACGTCGAGAACAGGCCAACGACGAGCAAAAGCGCGTTGATCGAGAGTGCACGGCCGGTCCCTTCGATGCTCGCTGGGACGCCGATGGAGAGGATTTTCCGCAGATACTGGAAGTCGGGCTTCATATCCGTGAGATGGATCTGGATTCCCCGCCTTCCGGACTCCATGATGACGAGGCCGACGATCATCGCGAGACTTCGGGAGAAGACTGTCGCAATCGCCGCCCCTTGGATTCCCATTTCGGGGAACGCGAGCGGTCCGATCGCCCAGCCGTTGATGAGGAACGGGTCCAGAATCACGTTGATGACGACCGTTCCGAACATGACGACCATCGGCGTGATCGTGTCGCCCGCACCGCGCATCAGCGAGATGAAGACGAAAAAGCCGAACATGAACGGCAGGCCGAGCGCGACGACCTGCATGTACGCTGTCGCACCCGGAAGCACGCTCGGTGACGCCCCGAGGAAGTCGAGAAAGGGGCGGACGAACGGATAGCCGACCGCTCCCAGAATCACCGACCCGATGAACGCGAACGTGACCGTTTGCGAGGCCGCGTACTCAGCCTGCTCGGTTTCGCCGGCCCCCGTATGCTGGGCGACGAGGACGCTCCCCGCGACGGACAGCCCCATCCCCAGCGAGATGAGCAGGAACACCATCGGAAACCCGAACGAGATGGCCGCCAACGCCTCCGTCGAGTACTGGCCGAGCCAAAACGTGTCGGCGAGGTTGTACGCGGTCTGCATCAGGTTCGTGATGACGATGGGGAGCGAGAGATAGAGGAGCGGCTTGACGATACCGCCGTCGGTGAGGTCGAGTTCTTCCTGTCCCTTGAAGAGGCTCACGCTACCATCTCCGGCGTCCACGCGAGTCGCTGTTCCAGATATCGTTCGACCACCCGACGGGTTTCTTCGCCGTCCTCGCCGAGTGCGACTTTGCGAACGTGACCGCCGTTGACCATCGTGCTGACGGTGCGAGCGACCTCGTCCGGGTCGGCGTCGTCGAAGTGGCCGTCGGCCATCCCCTCGCGGACTATCGTGGCGACGACGGTACGCATCACCTCGTCCAGTTCGATGAACCGTTCCCGATACGCTTCGTGGTACGGCGCCTGCGATTTCAGCTCCATGACCGCGACCGGGAACTCGTCGGAGCGGTCGGTCGATGGAGCGAATACCGCGTCCAAGAACGCACCGATGCGCTCCCGTGGGTCGCCGCCGTCACAGGCCAATCGCTCCTCGAAGCCGTCGACCACGTCGTCGAGGAGCGCGTTCAGGAGCTCATCTTTCGTATCGAAATGATAGTGTATCGCCGCCGTCGTCATCGACGACTCCTCCGCGATGCGTTGCATCGTGAGGTTGGCATAGCCGTGTTCACAGAGGGCACGACCTGTCGCCCGAATTATCTCGGTGGACGTTTCCGTATTCATTCGTTGCCGTACTTACTGACCAGTCAGTCAAAAGGGTTTTGACTGACCAGTTAGTCAATAGTTCACACGATTCACTCCGTCGATGATGGGGCCGTCAGTCATGGTGCTGTATCCGTGTCTCCCAGAAGATACCCGCCGAATCCGACTACCCAGAGAAGGAGCGGGTATGCCACCCACCGTTCGACACCTCCTGACCCGAGGGGATTCAGCGGATTCGATCCCTGTAAGACAAACACGCTCGCCAACGTCAACAGAGATATTCCGCCGAATATCAGACAGAGGTAACTGAACGGACTCGAGACGACACGCGAGGAGGACACGACGGTAAGGCCACCACTGGCGAACGTGAGGAGGGCAAAGAGTCCGTGCCACGGGACGACGTTGCCGGGAAACACGCCGACGCCGAAAATCCCGATTCCGAAGACGACGAAGAGTACCGTGAAAGGACGACGCTCCATCGAACGATAAAGGAAGGTCGCAGCGACCAATAGCAGCGCTCCCGTCACGAGCATCGTGCTGTTGAAGATGGTCGCTGACGGTTGGTGAATGATCGGATTCGGGGGTATCGTCGACCCGAGGTCGCTGATGTCTTGTCTGGTCGAATACCCCGGATAGAGGACTTCCGCCGTGATTATCCCCATGAAAGCGACGCACCCGGCCATGAACGTGGCGACCCCAGCGATGGACCGAGCCGACCAGGTAGTGTTGGACTGCTCAGCTTCCCCATTCGTCCCATTCATAGTTCGCGCTACAACGGGTGACAAGATAAATCACCGATAGGAATGAGACGGGCGATAACTTCTAACGTGTTACTCCCGAGAGCCATCGAAGGGGGTTACGAACGACCGCAAACGAAACCGTCTCCGTATCCGAAAAAACGCGATTCTTCGGTCACGCCTTCTTTCGAATCAGTTCTCGAATCGACTCCTCGACGGAGTGTTTGACTTCCCAGCCGAATTCCTCGTGAGTTTTCGTCGTATCGACGGCGAAGTCACCCACGAGCGTCTCGCTCGAACGCGGGTTCTCGACGAGAGAGACCTCCTTTTCGATTCCCGCCTCCTCGGATGCGACTCGCGCGACGAGTTCGCCGACTGCCATGACATTTGGGTCCTCGCTACTTGCGATTTCGAACCGTTGAATACCTGTGTCGCCTGCTTCGAGTTGCTGGAGCATCACTTCCACGCTCCGAACGTACGCCCTGGCGACGTCTTTCACGTGAATGTAGTTCCGCGATTGGGTGCCAGGTTCGTAGACTGTCAGCGGTTGGTCTGAGAACACGCGACTGACAAAGAAGTTGATGACTGTCCCTTTTGAAATAATCTTCCCATCGATTTCGTGATCTCCATACAGGTTTGACTTGAGATAGAGATGAGCTGGGAACGCATCATATGCCATGTCCTCAACAATGTGTTCCCCGAGGAGTTTCGTTCGACCGTACCAGTTCATCGGGTCGCGTGGATGGTCGGCGGTAATGGGGAATTGTTCAGGGTCGCCGAGAACAGCCATGCTGAACGGGAATACAAGTCCCGCACCGGTTTTTCGGCAAAACCACGCGACATTGGCCGTCCCCTGTACATTGACGTCGTACGCGAGGTCACGGTTGGAGTCACAGCCGTCCACTCCACTGATCGCCGCGAGATGCAATACGATATCCGCACCGTCGAGCGCCGCTTCGAGTCGGTCTCGATTTCGAATATCGACGTGCTGGATATCGATGTCCCCAATTTTCCGAACCTGTCCCAAATAGAAGTTATCGAGCGCGACGATGTCCCACTCGGGACTGGCGGCTTGCAATCGATTCACGACACGACTGCCGATAAACCCAGCAGCGCCTGTTACGGCAATCGTCGGGATGCCAGAGATTGAATTATTCTGTGTCATAGCTACGACCTTGGACTATGTGTGTTTGAAGTCCCATTCGAGACGGGTGACGTGTTTGGCGACGTAAATCGCTGCATGAGATCTCGAATCCCGTCACGAACCGTCCATTCAAGTTCGAATCCAGCTTTCGACATACGGTCAAAGTTCACGTGATAGGACGGACCCGGGTGCTCGTCTTCGAGATAGGTGATATCGAATGTGCCATCCACTTCCTCCCGGACAATTTCTGCGATATCCGCGATTTGGTAATTTTCGGCATTTGCACCGACGTTATACACTGCTTCGGGCCATGCCTCTGGATTGCAGGCCGCCTGTTTGAACGCTCGTGCGGCGTCGTTGACGTGAATGAACGGTCGCCAGTTCGTCCCGTCACCGTACACTGTCAACGGACGGTTAGTCACCGCCCGAAAGACGAAATGGTTGATGACGAGGTTGAAGCGAATGCCCAGCGAATAACCGTAATTAGTACTCATTCGGAGGGCTGTTCCTTGGAAGTGGTCGTTGGAAACGTGATCTACGAGCAACTGTTCGCCTTTATCTTTGGTTTCAGCGTAGGGATTCAGTGGATTGGCTTCTGTCTCCTCGGTAATGTTCGTGCTGGTCGCTCGTCCATAGTTGTTACACGAAGAGGCGAACACCACGTTGTCGACACCGATCTTCTTCGCGGCGGACAACACGTTCCTCGTTCCGTCGAGGTTGACCGCGTACGTCTCCTCCTCGCGGTCGTGCGTGCTCGATGCGCCCGTGATTCCGGCGAGGTGAATAACCGTGTCCACTCCACGCATGGCGTTTTCGACGTTGCCGTACTCCCGGACGTCACCCCGACGGAACACGAGATCGGTATCCTTCCCGATGTACGCGCCGAGGAGGTTTCGCGGCGACCCGTAGGAGAGGTTGTCGAGGACCGAGACGGTATCGATCCGTTCGTCGGCCTGCAATAGCGGGACGAGAACGCTGCCGATGTATCCACAGCCGCCAGTGACGAGGACGTTCATGGGTGGTCCTCAGTCGAGCTCCGCGACCGCTTCTTCTTCATCTTCTTCCATCCGCTCTTCGAGGACGCCGGGCAGGAAGCGGTCCTCGTGCGTCGAGATGGTCTCCTCGTATTGGCTCAGTGTTTCGAAGATGTCACGAACGCCGTCCTCGAAGGATTGTGCCTGCTCGCCAATGAGGTCCATGTAGTTGCCGTTCTCCATCTCCATCTTGTGCGTCTCGTCCTCGTCGCGCGGGTTCTCGAAGTGTTCCACTTCGACATCGTAGTCGAACTCCGCGGCCACATCCGCGATGGTGTTCGCGACTTCGACGATGCTGATCGGTCGCGTCACCTGATTGTAGACGACGAATTCGTCGTCGCGCTCGGTGTGATCCGCCAGCGCGAGTTGTGCCAATCCTTCAACGGCGTCTTCGAGGCTGATGAACGGCTTTCGTTGTTCGCCTTTGCCGTACACCGTCACGGGATAACCGGCAACCGCTTGGGCTGCAAATCGGTGGCTTACGGTTCCGAAGTAATAATCGAAATCGAACCGCGTCTTGAGGTGATACTGGCCTTCACGCGTTTCCTCGGTTTCGGTTCCATAGACGATTGCCGTACGAACGTCGCTGATCGGAATCCCGAACTGCTTGTGCGCTAATCGCATGTTTGCTGCGTCGTGGGACTTGGTCAGGTGGTACCAACTGCCCGCCATCGCCGGGAACGGCACCTCATCGCGTTCGCCTTGATTTTCCATCGTGGCACTGCCTTCTGGGATCGGAAATTCGGGTGCGCCGTAGACGCCTGTCGTCGTCGTCTCGATAAAGTGTGTGTCGGTGAGATTGTTTTCTTCGAGACTCCAAAGGAGGTTTCGTGTCGACTGCAGGTTGTTGTGTTGCGTGTAGTTCGCACGTTCGCCGTTTATTTGCGAGTACGGTGCAGAGGGTTGTGCGGCCGCGTGGACGATGGTTTCTGGTTGGTGGACTGCAAGCAGTTCGTCCACGAACGTTTTCTCCGTGAGGTCGCCTTCGACGAACGAGAGGTTGTGCAGTCCTAGTCGAGACTTCGCAGCGCCAATTCGTTCTTCTATCGATCGAATGGGTATCGCACTGGTACTTCCGACTTCACTAACCCATTCCCGTCGACCGAAGTTGTCGACGAGAATCACGCGGTCGTTTGTTCGGTTGGCGATCCGCAGTGCGGTTGGCCAACCGATGTATCCATCTGCGCCAGTAATGAGGATAGACATGGTTACTCAGAAGTAGAGTAACTAAGCTGTCTAAAGCATTCCCCTTTATATTTCTTAATTAATAGTAGAATTCAAGAAACTATTCTTCCCATATAGATAATATTTTTTATATATATATTATATTCTACAGAAAACATAGCGTGAGTGCCTGGTCTTGACCGCGGTGTTCGTTTACAACTGTGTGGTCATACAGACCGTGATTTATTACCCAGAACTGTTTTTGATGAGCCATGACGACCCCTCGTGATACAGCCACTCTTCTAGAATTTCTTGAGTTAAAGGACTATGAATCGACCGCACTTGAAGAGCTCTTTTCGATAGGGAGGACCACCGCGCCGAACCTCGCAGAGGCAACTGGTATCCCAAAGGCCCGTATCTACGGTGTGCTCGAGTCGCTCACCGACATGGGATATATCAAGACGATTCCCGGTCGTCCAAAGGAGTACCAGCCCAAATCACCTACCGAAATTCTCAATCGAGCTCAGGAAAACCAACGGCAAGCGTATGAATCATTTCGCCATGATGTAGACTCTATCCGAGACGAGTTTCTTGATGCGTTCCAACCGCTTTACGAACAGTCAAATGAACACATCACACCTACAGAAGACCTTTTTTACGTCGTGGACGTGGGTGACCCGAGCGAAACGGAAACCCGCGAACTCTATCACACCGCGAACGAAACTCTCTGTGTTATCACGAAAAGCTTCGAATACTTTACCGGCGTCAAACCCGCATTCGAGGAGGCTTTAGATCGTGATATTTGCGTCCAAATCCTGTTCCTCGACCCGAAACATTTGACCGAAGAGAACGAGGCAGTTCAACGGGAAGTCGTCTCCTACATCGATGAAACGTATCCGTGTGTGGACTACCGATTCAGCGATGAAAAGCTCCCGTGGAGAGGAACGTTGACCGACCCGAGCATGGAGTACGAGACTGGGAAAGCAATCTTCCTCGTCGAGGAGAAGGACGTTCCCCTCCATATGCGACAGGCCGCAGTCACCGAAAACGGGTCGTTCGTCGCGGGAATGAAGCGGTACTTCGACCTTATTTGGGAGTACGAGAGCCGAGAGACCGTTCGTGACTGAGATGGTACGGAATCAGTCGTGCACGAGCAATTAACTCCCGCCGAGGACGCGCTTGAACAGCGTGAACGTGAGGAGGGTGAAGAACAACCCGTTCAACATCCCCTGACTCGCGGCTAGTAGTCGCGCCAAGTGTCCGAGTGGGTTAATGTCTCCGTAGCCGACCGTGCTGAAACTGATGTAGCTGTAGTAGACGTTGTCGAAGAGGATTTCGAGCGACGTCTTCTCGACCGCTGCCGGGTGGAAGACGCTACCGGCTTGCGTCAGGAACGGCCCGCCGAGTGCGTACAAAATCCCGAACAGAGCGGGGAGGAGGAAGGTGAGCGCTGCGATTCTCGGGAGGCGATTACCATAGCCGCAGGTCACCTGCATGAACAAGTTGAGCGCGACGCTCGAGGCTTTTTTGCCGCGTGCCCACGTGTTCAGGGAGTATTCGTTGAGGATGATGTCTAAGTTCTTCTTTCGGTTGAAGTAGTAGTGTTTAAATTCGAACTCCCTACTCGTCGGTGTGTCACCAACCGCATCGGCGCTCTCCTGTGCCTTCCGATACGTCTCCTCGATGATTTCGTTGCTCATCTCGACGGCGAACTGGCCGGTGGCGGCGTTTCCGACGAAATCGTGAATCGTCCAGTCGTTGCGTTCGAGATAGACGTGGTGGTTGCTGAAATCAAAGTGGTCGAAGTCGGTGAGGCAAAAGCGGAAGTGGTCGAGGAGTTCGTACTCGTTTCCTTCGCCGTCCAATTGGACGCTGCCGACGGTCGCACGCGTGAAGTCGTACGGAATCGCGCTGCCGCCGACCTGCGTGATGGTCCCGCCGTTGACCGTCGCGTCGGTGAAGTCGATGTACGTCTCCCGCTCTCCGTCGAGGAGGCGGAACTTTGCTGTCTCGTGAATCACGGCGTGGCGGAAATCACAGGACTCGTGGAACGTTGCGTCCCAAAAGGAAACGTTCGTGAAGTTCGCCGTCTCGAATTCGGCGTCGTCGCGGAAGGTCGCCTCTTTGAACGACGCGTTCTCCTCCAAATGTCGGGCCTCGCCTTCGAATATCGCACCTCGGAACTCCGCTGGACCCTGAAACGTCGCCTTGCGGAAACTCGCGTCCTCGTTGAACCGGGCTTCATCGAACCGCGCACGGCCTTCGAAGGAGACTCCTTCGAACGTCGCATCGCCGTGGAACTCCGTTTCGACGGCGATGATGTCGTCCCCCAGACTGCTCTCGGTGAAATCGGAGATGTCTTCGAACACCGCGCCGGTCAATCGTAACTCTCCTGCAACTTGCAAGTGGTTGCAGTCGGCGCGTGCGGTAAACGTCGCCCTGTCGAAGTTGACCGAGCGCTTGAACGTCGTCCCTTCGAAGTCCGAAAAGCGGAACCGGGCGAGTTTGTAATCCGCTTCGCCTTCGAACGTCGCTCCTTCGAACGTCACGTCGTCATTCGTCGTCCGACTGCCGCCGTTGAACTCGACGCCACGGAACTCGGCCAACTGCAGGAAGTGAACGCCGGTGAAACTCACGTCGTCGTCGAACCGCGCTTCATCGAAGTCGGCCATCTGCTGGAACGTTACGCCGTCGAATCGCGCGTCGCCAGTGAAGTTCACGTGTTCGAAGTCGGATCCGGCGGTGAACTGTGCGCCCTCGAACGTGACGTAATCAAATGTTGCCTGTCGGAAACTCGCGTCGCCGCGGAACGTCGAGTTGGCGAACGAGATGTGGTCGTCGAGGACATGACTGCTGCCGCTGGTTTCGACATTACGGAAGTGAGCCACGCCGTTGAACGTGGCCTCTGCAAAACTCGTGTCGGATCGAAAGACAGTTTCGTCGCAGTCCACATCACCCTGAAACGTGGCCCCGGCGAACAGGACGTCCTGTTCGAACGTCGCCTCGTCTGTCGTGATGTTCTCCCGCACTGTCAGTCCTCGCGCATCGACGGTACCTGTGACGACCGAATCTTCGAACTTGAGCTGTCCGATCGTCGCTTCCCGGAGGATGAGTCCTTGGTCGAGGCGTCCGTGGGTTAAATCCAGTCCGTCTATATCGGCGTACTGGAAGTTGAGAACGTGGTTCGTCGTGCCGTTGACATCCTGATACGTGAGTGAGAGATGCGGCAGGTCGGCCCCGACGTACTCGTTTACGCGGGTATCAGACGACTGGAGATTCGACCGGAGGACTTCCACGATATCCTCTGCGGTGACGTCGTACGTCGCCCGTTCGTTCTGACTCATGTGGAAAACACAGTGTTCGCTTTCCGAATGGGCCTCGTGTGGGCACTCCCACGTCGTCTGTAGTTGTGCGTCCGTCTGGGTTGCCGGGTTGAAGGTGTATCGACAGGTAGCGGACGACATCAACGCCGGCTTTGGCTCGTTTCTCGACATGGCTGTGTAGTCCGTCACCCCGTTAGTGTACGTTCTCTTCGGGGTGAACGGTTCGTGCTTCTTTCACTTTCAAAGTCATAAGATATATAGTTTCTGTAGAAACCGTCGTTAATCGAGGACCGACCGCCGTTCTTCCGGCGACAGTTCGGCGTGGACGGCGTTGGGAGAACAGTGCTCGCACTCGCGTGCGGGGTTGGTGCTCTGGTCGTACGTCCGCACCGGTCTGCCAAAGAGGAAAAACGCCTCCATCTGATGCCGTTCGATTATCGCGTCAGCCTCCTCGCCGCAGTTGGGACACCACTCCTCGTCGCCGGCAGGCACTTGAAACGTCACCTTCCGACGGCCAAATCCTGCGTTCGAGTAGGCCTCGCGTCGGGACATCTCGATGAGGTCCTCGGTTGGGTACGATTCGGCGTCGATTTCGTTGTCGAATCCGGCCTCGGAGGCGACGTCGGCCGTGAGATACGGTCCGATGTGGACGGTGTTGTCGTAGCCGACGAAATGCACCGTGAGGGTTGCACTTCGTCCCGTGACCGTCACATCGTGGTTGTGACCCACGAGGTAGAGTTCGATGTCGGTTCGCACTCCTTTCACTTCTATTTCATGTTCCATACCCACGGCGTAGACACCAACCGAAGGGTCGCTCGCGCTCCCCGACTGTCGCCACCCGAGGGTCGAAACGTCGTACTCCTCGGGTGACTTGGACAGGGAAACCTCGTCGGAATACACGTTCTCCGCGCCGGGTGCCGAGAATCCGCCCTCGAAGGCGTTGGTGGCGATGAACACGTCTTCTACGTCGGTAATTCGAACGTCGCCGTCGGCGCGTTCAACGTAACCGTCTTCGATGTCCCCCCGAATTGTCGTCTCCGCCTTCGTGACCGAAGCGTCTCCGTCTACGGCGTGGTGGGTGAAGACGTATTCCGCGTTGCGAACGTCGAAATCGCCGCTAACGCTCCCCCCAGCCACGAATACGTCGGCGGGATCACGTAGTTCGATCGGTGGACGGTTCGAACCGTTGAGGGTGATATCTCCACTGTACGTCGTCTGGGTTGGGTCATTCGACATGGTGTGTTACTCCGTTGTGTGTTCGTTCGTCGTGGACGCGTTCATCATGTGACGATTCGAGTCATCGGTCGGTGACTCGGGCGGGGTATTTCGACGCGTCAGCGTCGTTTCGGTGTAAAGTGCCAGTTCGTGTTCCGGATAAGTGTGATACGTCTCGTATCCGGAGTCGGTCACGAGAATCGTCGTCCACGCTTCGGGTCCGAATCGGTAGGCGACCGTCGCCGCCTCCGGGCCGGGAAACGCGTCGATGGGACGACCGGCGACGAGGGTGGTCGCCCCGATGTGGTCGCCGTCGAACCGGAACTCGCGCTCGACGGCGGGCGAAAGCGGCGTCTCGTAGGTCGTCTCCGAGGGGAGCGACCGACAGGAACACAGTTCGTGAAACCCGAGCGCCGGAAAGCCGACGTAGTGGGATTCGCCGATGACGGTGAAAGCCGCCGGATACCCGAGCAGGGTATCGGGATGGACGGTCTTCACGTCCAACGAGGCGATGTCGGGCGTGGCGTTCGTGTAACCGAAGTACAGCGTCGTCGGGGTCTGTTGGATGGAGGACATGGTCAGTTGTCGATGAGGATGTCGTAGTTCGGATGGAAGATGGTGTTCACCCGCACGCCGCGATAGCGGGGCACTGGTCGCCAGCGGAGGGCACCGTAACGCTCGGGGTATCGCTTCACGTAGTCGGTTCCGTTCGTCACCGAGAACGGTCGCCGGTCTCCGGGAGCGAGGACGTAAAACCGCTCGATGCGTTCGGTTTGCCCGTCGCTGTCGATATCCTCCCACGCCCAGTACGGCATCTGACGGGTGAATCCGGCGGCATCGACCGTGTTGACGAACGCTTTGTGGTGGACGGGATAGGCGTCCGCCGAGTACGTCCACGTCACCAACACGCCGTCCGAGGTGAGGTGGCGACGGACGGAACCGTAGAACTCCTTCGAGTAGAGTTTGAGAAGGTCGTCGTTCGTCGCGCCGGGAATGTCGAGGAGGACGAGGTCGTACCGCTCGTCGGTTTCCCGAAGGTACCGATAGCCGTCCGCGATGGTCGTGTTCAGTCGGTCGTACTCGTAGGAATCGTGGTGCCATCGGCCGAAGAATGGGTCGTCTTTCGTCCGGTTCATGAACTCCGCGTCGAGGTCCACGTGGTCGACGGTGACGTTGTACTCCCGGAGGTGGCCGATTGCGACCCAGTCCCCGCCGCCGACGACGAGCACCTTCGTCTCCGGGCCGTGTTCGAACATCGACATCGGAACGTCGACGAGCCCGTTGTGATAGCTGTCCGCCCAACTGTCGCACATCTGTATCGCGGAGCCGAGTCGAAGACACCGCTCTGTGTCTCCGGTGAAGTAGGGATTCGGTCCTGTACCGGTCCACGTGCGCTTGTATCGGATGACGTGCTGGTACGGCGTCGTCTCCTGCGAGACGACTTCGGCGCGCATCGCACCCGGCGGGTATTCGTTTTCGATGTGTTGTTCGAGGTAGAGTTTCGAGAGTCGCTTGTCGGCCGCTTCGTGCTTCGCGACCACGCCGCCGTACGATGCGGCCAGAAGGAGACAGACGACGAGAAGCGCTTTCGGCACGCGGCGAACGAGCGCGGTTCCCGTCTCGAACGGCGACCACGACCAGTCCCCGAAGCGGGCGATGAAGACGAGTGCGGCGACGGCGTTGAGCAACGCGAGGACGAATATGGTGGGGATGAGTCCCCAACCAGGGTAGAGGACTCTGGCGTACAGCACCGCGCCGACGAGGCCGCCGATGTAGTCCATCGCCAACACCACCGAGAGGCCGCTCCGTTTGCCCGCGTTGCGCTCGACGTCCCAGAAGAGTTGAAGGATGGCGATGACGATTTCGTGTGCCCATCGCCCGAGGCGACGAACCCACGCCGGGGTCGCCGTTCCTCCCTCGTCCAGTTCGTCCACCATATGCATCAATAACGGGAGTTCGAACCCGGAGAGGAATCCGACGGCGATGACGGGGAGGCGTGCCACGATCCACAGCAGTTCCGCCGGAACCGCCGACGGAATACGCACGCTGTTGAGACCGATGACGAGAAGGAATCCCGCCGGAGCGGCAGCGGCGAGGAACACCTCGGTCCTGAAGAAGTTCCCGCCGTGATTGTCGGCGTTCAGGTCATCCGAGAGCGCGGCACCGATGCCGAGGCTGAAGAAGTACAGGCCGACGGTGATGACGTACTGCGTCACCGTCTCACCGTACATCACCGTCAGCAGTTCGGAGTAGACGAACTCGTAGACGAAGCTACAGAAGGACACGACGAACGTCAGCGCGAGGAAGGTGGTCGTACCGGTTCGTGTTTTCGACATGTGGAGAGGGGTATGAGTCTGGGTTCTCGTAGGGGGTCGATGCGTCGGTGGGAACGACGGTCAGATACGCGGCGATACCTTCCACGTTTCGCCGATGTGGCCGCCACTGGTCCCGTCGTCGATTTCGAGGTCGAAACACTCCCAGCGGAAGTCGTGATTGTCGTTCGCGAGGTTCACTCCCACGCGGTACCATCCGCTTTTCGGGTTCCCGCCTCGGTCGGCAATGTCGTACTCGACGGTGTCCTTCGGGTTCCCGTATTTCTCGTCCCACGGAACCGGACCCGCACCCGGCGCATCGTCGTTCATCCGGGAGGCACCGCCGAGATAGGCGATACCGAGCGCGGCGATGGTGGTCCGGTATTTGGTCACGTCGTCGCCGTGGTCCTCGTACCAGTCGTCGGCGTAGTCGCCGCCGTGATACCACGCGTATCCGTGGTGAGTTCGCGGGGCCTTGGCGTATCCGCCGGTACCGCGACCGGACGCTCCTTTCCCGCCACCGCCGCCGCTCTTCCCTTTGGCATTGGCGACGCCCACGGGACTCAACCATCCCGCGGACCCGCTATTTCCCGAGTATCGGGACATGACCCACGGGCTATTGGCGAGGTCGATAACGAGCGATCCATCGTTCATCTCGAAGTCCGTGACGACGTTCGATTTTCTCGGCGGGGGGGAGGACTCGCTCCCGAGACATCCACTCAGGGCGGTTACCGCTCCGATTCCGGAGGCGAGGAGGAATTGACGGCGGCGCATTGTTTTGATACCCTTTTAGAAATTAGACAACTCCATAATCTATCTTGTGGTTTATCCTACCACTATCCGGGGAGGAGGCAAAGAAACGGGAATCGCGGCGTCAGTCGTTCTCGCCGCGGAAAATTCGAACCGCGTCAGGAGTTAACGTGGATGACCTCGTAGGAGTGATTGCGTATCGAACGGATGATGTTCCGGGCTTGTCCGGCACCGCTCGTCTCCACCTGAAAGACGAGGTACGCTTCGCCGACGTCCAGTTCGGGTGCCGAACGATCGTGTCGGACGTTCCGGATGTTCGCCCCGTGATTCGCGATGATGCCGGACACCTCCTGCATCTTGCCGGGTTGGTCGTGGATGCGAACCCGAAGTCGAAGGAGCTGTTCGCGGTTCGTCAGCGCGTGTACCAGTACCGTTTGGAGCATCGTCATATCGAGATTCCCGCCACAGAGCAACGGCATCACTGTTTCGCCCTCGACGTCGAGGGCCTCGCCCATGATGGCCGCGACGGAGGCCGCACCGGCACCCTCGACCACCTGCTTCGCCCGTTCGAGCAGGAAGAGGACCGCCCGCGCGATTTCGCTGTCGGTCACGGTGACGATCTCGTCGACGTGGTCCTCGATGATCCCGAGCGTCAATTCGGAGATGCCGCCCGTCGCGATGCCGTCGGCGATGGTGTCCACGGAATCGAGCGTTTGCGGAATCCCCTTGTCCAAACTATCCGGAACGGTCGCCGCACCCGTCGCCTGCACGCCTACGATTCGCGTCTCGGGGGACAGTTCGGCGAACGCCAGCGCGATGCCGGAGATGAGGCCGCCGCCGCCGATGGGAACCACGACCGTATCGACGTCCGGGAGGTCCTCGTACATCTCCACCCCGAGCGTCCCCTGTCCGGCGATGATGGCCGGGTCGTCGTAGGCGTGGATGAGTTCCGCTGACCCTTCCTCAGCGAGGCCCTGTGCGTGGTTCATCGCCTCACGGAAGTCCCGCCCGACGAGTTCGACTTCGCCGCCGTAGCCCCTCGTCGCGTCAATCTTCGTCTGCGGGGCGGTCTTCGGCATGACGATCGTGGAATCGATGCTGAGTTTGGTCGCCGCGAGCGCGACGCCCTGCGCGTGATTGCCGGCGCTCGCCGCGACGACGCGGTCGGTGTCCGTCCCGACGACGTCGCGTTCGATTTTGTTGTACGCGCCGCGCGTTTTGAACGACCCCGTCCACTGGAGGTGTTCCATCTTGAGGTGGACCTCGCCGCCGGTTCGCTCGTCGAGGGACGTGCTCCGTTCGACGGGCGTCCGTTTGACGACTTCTGGGTCGTCGAGTCGTTCGATTGCCTGTTCGATGTCCGAAAAGGAGAGTCGTTTCGACGGGTTGGTCGCCATTTGCGTGTCCGTTGTCGTACACCACTATGATGGGCACGGTTCGGCGCGGCCACACCCGAACGGTCACTTCCCGCCATCTCTTCCCGAATCGGCAGGGGAGTCCCGCCGACGGAGATCCCCGACCGGCGCACAGAGAAAACATCGATGACATTCGTCGAACCCTATTCTCCCGGAACGGGGGACAACGGAATCGGGAGATGGCGAAACGGCCACACCTTTCACAAGCGACTCGCTCCATCGAAACGTATGGACGAACTCCCGAACATCGGACTCGGAACGTACAAGAACACCGACCCGGAGCAGTGCGCTGACATCGTCTCCATTGCGCTGGAAACCGGCTATCGTCACGTCGATACCGCACAGGCCTACGACAACGAGGCGCACGTCGGTGACGGTGTCGAACGCGCGGACATTGAACGCGACGACGTTTTTCTGGCGACCAAGGTGTGGGACGACAAACTCGCGTACGACGACGTGCTGGAGAGTGCGGACGACAGCCTCGATAGGCTCGGTGTCGAGAGCGTGGACCTGTTGTACGTCCACTGGCCGCGGAACACGTACGATGCCGAGGAAACCCTTCAGGCGTTCGACGAACTCCGCGACGACGGGAAAATCGACCACGTCGGCTTAAGCAACTTCACACTCGAACAACTGGACGAAGCAAAGGACGTCCTCGACGCGCCGATATTCGCCCATCAGGTCGAGATGCACCCCCTGCTCCAACAGGAGGAACTCCACGAGTACGCGCGCGAGGACGACCACTGGCTCG
This sequence comes from Haladaptatus sp. CMAA 1909, assembly GCF_043952005.1. NCBI lineage: Archaea > Methanobacteriati > Methanobacteriota > Halobacteria > Halobacteriales > Haladaptataceae > Haladaptatus > Haladaptatus sp. CMAA 1909. Next base: position 392,199 of record NZ_JBIOAV010000003.1, read on the forward strand.
TCGCCTATGCGCCGATAGCCCGCGGGGAAGTGACCGATGTGGATGAGATTCAGGAGATCGCGGAGAAACACGATACGACACCACAGCAGGTGTCGCTGGCATGGCTTGCCGCGAAGGAGAACGTGGTTCCCATCCCGAAGACGTCGAGCGAGGACCACCTCCGGGAGAACTTGGAGGCGGGAGAACTGGCGTTGGACGAAGTCGATATCGCGGCGATCGACGCCATAGAGCGCGAAGAGCGTCTCATCGACCCAGACGACGCGCCGTGGAACTAGTGACGCACGATTGAATCGGTCATTCGTCGCCGTTTGGCTTTCGTCGACAAGTAGTGTCGAACGAGGCGCGGAGGGGCCACCATCACGACGACAAGTTGATGCGTTAATGATAGATATCTACTCTGTATTTCACACCGTTTCTGATGTCAAGTTTGACTCGGATAGACGAAATCCTTTGATGATCAACCAAAATGCGAGAACAACTTCTTGTAAGACCAATGGGGTCGATAACGCGATGAATTCGCGGGATATCACGCTGATAATCGAAAAGAGGATTAAAAAGCTAGCTAGTATTCCCAGTATATTTCCGACAAAACCGAAGACGGATAACCATCTCGGGATCAGTTTTGTCTTGTAAAACACATAGTATAAGATCAAGTTACCCAAGCCTGTAGACGACATTACTCCGACATGGTTCACCAAGTCACGTCCCAGTCGCAATAACTCTCCGAAAGTTCGAATATATAATCGATCGGCAGTTGCAGCGGTCACGTATTCCTGGCTCAAGAACACGAACAATGGCAGAAGTATCACGCCGATTAGTTGAAATACTTGAGCAATTATTCGAAACCCGACGAACCCAATCGCTAAACTTTCGCTGTACTTACTCACGATTGGATACAAAAGAAGCGCAAATCCCAAATATATCGGAATTAATATAAATTGGAACGATGCTCCCATCAGCACTCGATTCTGGTTTTCAGAGGCTTCGATGAGATAATTCGGACTTTCCACAGCGGGGACGATACTGAACACTCCCACAATAATTCCGAGAAGAATCAGAATTCCCGAAAACAGTGCGATCTTTCTGTCTTTAGATATCTCACTCAGCTCCATAATATTATGTTCGTATTTGTACTCATATATCCTTTGACCAGCGCTCTCAATTCGAAGTAACGACACTCCCTACGACGATGAAATGACTTTCAATGAGCTATCCCGTGTGTTATCTACTCGACAAAATCACGCCCGGTGGGACCAATCGGTCGATACGAATCCATCCTCCCGGCCAGAGCGAGTGAGAAAAACACCTTTGGGACTCCCCGACGGATGGTCGTTCGTCATGAACGCCGACGATGCCGAAGTCACCGTCCGAAAGTACTACGAATCGCTTCGTCAGGGCGAACCGCTCTATCCATATTTCGCGGAGGACGACTCGCTGGTCAAGTTCGGGATTTCAGAGCGACTCGTCGGATACGAGGCAGTCGCGGAAGGGTTACGCGAACAGACCCGCGAGACCGAGGACTGGGCGGTGACGAGCCACGAACTGCGAGTGGCCGAACGAGACGGTTACGCGTGGTTTTCCGACACGGTCGATATGGCGTGGACGGACGCGACGAACGGAACACGCCGCGAGTTCGATACCCGGTGGAGCGGAACGCTCGTCGAACGTGACGGTTGGACGTTCGTCGGAATGCACGTGAGCGTTTCACACGAGTTGTAAATCGCTCGCAGCGACGGCACATCACCCGGTGGTAAAGAAGGGAGCACCGAGACGGTCGACCGTCGGCGTGGGGGTGATGATTCGTGAAACGGTATCGTACGTTACCATTCCGGCGTCCGCGAGGAACGGAACGTCCACGTGGTGAAGTGTCACGCGGGTTCGTCGCTCGTCGGAACGGGTCGGTCCTCGTCCCTCTGCGTTGGCTTTCTTCCGCGCCAGACGGGAAGCGAGTTCCGACAACTGCACCGCACCGTTGTCGCGGAGATACGTGAGAACGGCGCGGCGTCGCCAGTCCGTGACAACCGACGCCATTTCGGGCGACGACAGGTCGAACGCGGTCATATCGGTTCTCTCGTCGCGAAGTGTGGAGTTCGAGTTCATGGATGATACACCCCGAGTGTCGCAGCGAGAACCACCGAACAGGGGATCGGTGGAACCCTGAGTGACCCGGTTACACGACTGTAGAAACGGTGGATGATTATGGTTTCTCACCGATGTCTCAAAACTCTCGATTCGTAGTAAAACTTCAAAAGTGGGCTCACTAATGGGTCCGACGGGAGTGTTTCGAGGGTCGATGAGTGGGTCACCGAAAGGGACTTAGACGGGTCGATCCACCGCTTCGAAAACTATCTCGCTTGCCTCGACGTCTTCGATTACTGCACCTTTCCCGCCGACGGACACGGTCCCATCAGATGTCTTGAGGATGAAGGCCGCTTGTGCGATCAGCTGGAATATCGACGGATTCGCCTCGTCGTTCGAACCGTCGCCGTACTCGATTCCGATAACCTCTCCTCGAAGCGTGCACGGATAGTTCGTCTCTATCCGTCGACCGTTCACTCGTACCTCGATCGTCTTTCCATCGCTGAGAAGTGGCGATATTGTTCGAATGAAGCTTCGAATCTCACCGAACGTTATCGGCAACCGAAGGTCTTCATCGGCATAGACGAGATCCGCGGCTTCGAACAGTCCCATCAGGTAAAACCAAAGCAAGTACTCGTGTAACGGGTCCTCGACCATGAATCCGTACTCGTCAGTGGTGTCGATGTTCAGCGCTAAGCTAGCCTTCTGGTGGTCGATTAACGCGACGAACGGTTTCCCACGGCAGGGGATGGTCCGATACAGTTCGGTACAACTGGCTTCCAAGTCGAACGTTTCGAGCGAGATCGCTTCGTCGGGGCGTGGATGGACAACGGCGTATATTTGCACCCCCCGTGAGTGAGCTTCTTGAAGAGTAGGCTGAAGCGCCTGAAATTGTGGCGGCATCAGCGCCAATAGCACGTGATGCTCGGCAGCTTGGATGTCCCGTTTCGTTCGTTCGAAGACGGTGTCGAACCGTTTTACAACGGTGATTTCGTGGTCATCCGTTTCGGGCTGCTGCCAGCGATCGTCGATCTCCTCGATTGCATCTTGAAACCGACTGACGCGTGTTCGAACGCTATCGAGGGCTTCCGAGGGAGGAAGCGCGCGGGCATAGAGGCGGTCTTGCTCGTACGTCACGATAAATCCGTCTTCCTCCAACCCGTGGAGTATATCGTAAATTCGTGGGCCTGGAACTCCGCTCGTCGTCGCCAAATCGCTCGCCGCCGCCGAGCCGAGTTCGAGAAGCGTCACGTATGCTTTCGCCTGATACGGGGACAGCCCCGCATCTTGTAAAACGGAAATGAGTTCTCCAGTATCCATTCTAATCGTTGATCCCGTGTCGATAAATCTTGATCGGAGCTTTGCTTCGCGAGGGCTCCTGATCGGTTTTTAGGCAGCATTCGCGGCAGCGGCGATCAACCACCAATTCGTGCCGCTCCCGGGTTCTCTCTTTTTCTGCTCTGCTTTGGGTTCGTCGCGTCTGTGATTCCAATCCATCGCAACTGAACGTGGACGACGTGAGTAGATAAGAATTGTCAATATTATTAACAATAGGTGTTGTAGTACAACGACCGTTGTTCCACTTCGTTCGGAACCGAGGAAATTCCCGAATGGCTCGAAACGGACCGTGCGACGAGGCGATTCAATGGGACGAATGTCTACCGTCGTTCGGGTCGTGATACATCGTCCTCACTCCCCTCCATCGGACGATTCAGAAGGGGTATCCGATTCCGATGGTTCGGTATCGGCCGCATCGGCGGAAGTCGTATCAGGGACCGGATCCTCATTCGCATCCGGAATCGGGTCCGCGGCGGTGGCAAACGGCGTTAGCTCTCGGCCGTGCAGAAGGTCCGGGAGGATGATCCGTGCGCCGTGAACGAACAGCACCAGCAGAAGTGGACCGAGGAACAGTCCGTACCACCCGAAGAGGAGGGGGCCGAGGATATAGGCGAAGAGGACCAGACCCACGTGGAGATTCCGACCGGAGATGTACGGACGCAACAGGATTTCGGTCAGCCCATCGACGATAACCGCCGCAACCACGAGAAAAGCGAGCGGAAACCAGATCGACTGTGGGGCGGTGACGATGGACCGACCCACCAGATACAGACCGATCGGTACGTACACGATTTTCATGCCGACGACGGGAATCAGACTGCCGAGCCCGGTCAAGAGGCCCAAAAGAACTGCTGCGGGGATGCCCACTTCGGGCGGGGCAATACTATCGAGTGCCGTGTAGGTTATCGCGGCGACGATGGCGACGACGAACGCGTTCAGAATGTTTCCGAAGTAAATCGTTTCGAGGTCTGTATCGACCTCCGCCAGATATGCGTGCGTCGCGCTGTTCTCCCCGCTGATTTGTGACGAAAACCATCGAGCGAGTTTTTGGTCGTCCCGAAGGAGGTAGAACGCGATAACGAGTGCGATGAACACGTGCAAAAGACCCGATGCGGCGGCACCGAGATAGCCACCGGCCGACGTTAGGACCTCGCTGGCCGTTCGAGGGTCGAGATACCGGGTGAGCTGTTGTGGATTTGAAATGATCTGATTGATGGCATCTTGTGGGTTCTGTCGCCCGAGAACGCTGCGGAGGTACGGCCCCAACAACGACTCATACTGCTCGAAATCGATCCCCGCGAGTTCGCCCAGTTGCTGAATACTCACGAACACGGTGTATGCGATGAGGAGTATGCCTGGGAAGGCGAGCGTTCCCAACGCGAGCCCTGCTGCGAGGCTACGTGATTGGACGCGATGGCTCAACCGACGATAGATCGGCCGCGTCGCGTAGTAGACGAACAGTCCGAGGACGATGGTTCCGACGTACGAGTAGAGGACAAAGGCGAAAACCAAACCGAGTGTCCCGAAAATGAGCCACCAAGCGGTCCGTTCGCGATCCCGTGTGGGGTCAACGTTCATATCTCAACCGTTGAGGAAATCGCTTTAAAGAGCTTTTCCCGAGATATCGATCGCCAGCGCGGGGACCGGACGGAACGGCCATCACGATCGCGAATAGTCGATCTTTCCCTCGTCTTCGCTCATTCGGATCCAGTAGAGACGGCCGTAGGGGATGTGCAGATACCCTTCTTCCTTGAGATTCAATCTAATCCCTTCCACCCGACCCGAATCGGAGATGTTGTCGGCGTCTATCTCCTGTTCGTTGGTCCCGTCTGGTCCGTCGTACACTATTTTTGCCATACCTTACAATCGAGACCCAGTTCAATAAACGTAGGTTCTATCGCGGTCCGCTTCGAAGGCTCGAGCCGCGATGAGGTTTTGGCTCGATACGACGTGTATCATCGTATGATCGTCCGCCTCTGGCATGGGAAGACACCAGCAGCGAAAGCGAACAGGTACCTCGATTTCTTGAAGCGACGAGCGATACCCGACTACGAGTCCGTGGACGGTAACCGCGGTGCGTACGTCCTCCGACGATTCGACGGCGACGAAGCGCATTTTCTCACCCTCTCCTTCTGGGAATCGGAGGCCGCAATCGAGCGATTTGTCGGTCCCGACATCGAGACAGCGACGTATTATCCCGAAGACGACGAGTATCTCCTGGAGTTCGAACCGACAGTACGACACTACGAGTTGTATTCGTCTGAGGAGTGACCTCACAGGCCGCTTACTCCCTGTCTGCGTATTTGATCTCGCGTTCCGTTGCAGCGCTCGCCGCGAAGGCGAGCAACCGATTCCCTTCCTCTGAAAGGGCGCCGCGCTGTTCCCCCGAAGGCGACTCGAACGGCTCGATTCGAAGCGTAGCAGCATCGCGTGTCCGTTCGAGACGCCAGAACCCAGTCACGAACCCGTCGATCAGAACGGTCCCCTTGGCGGATCGCTCGCTGATGACCCGTTGGCGATGTTCCGGAGGAAGTATCCGGGAGCGGTCGGCGTGGGAGAGCAACGCGTTATCGAATTCCGGAAGGAATCGAGGTGGCGCGTGAGTGTCCGAGTCGGGAACGGTGCGTCGGGGACGTCGAATAGTTCGCGGCCGTCCGTATCACGGAAGGTTCGGAGCTGTGAACGGAGCCGTCTTTAATCAGCGAGGGAATCCCGGCCTTTAGGCCGGGCGGGAATCGCGTAAACTTCACTACGAAATCGCCGAAACCGGCAGGCTTAGGACCCCTCGTTGCGTAACTACTCTTGTTGGAAGAAGGCGGCAGAACAGTCGCTGACGCTGATTTCGTTGGTTGCGCAACCACAGCACGTCTCGGCAGGGCAAAAGAGCCGAACGCGGTTACAGTCGCTATCGTTCTCGGTTGGACCACGCGACTGTTCTTTGTCGAGACGGGTTAACAGTCACCTGCCCCTGGAATCGGGAACGATGACCGCGACACGTCCGAGACGGTCCGTGTGAAGCCCTATATGGGTGCGTAGCAGGGATAGAGCGCGAGAACACCGGTAAGAAGTTGTGTTCCTGGCCTGGTCCGGCCACACACAAGCCCCGGCGTAAACGTCGGGGTAGGTGACGACGTCACCCAATCCCGAAATTCCGGACCACGTCCGCGCGTCGGCGGCAGTAGCCGGATCGAACGCGGCGAAGTATCGCAGGACCAACTCGTCGAGCATTCTTGAGTCGGTGGTTGAGCTCACCCGCTCGCCGAGCCAGTTCTCCGCTGTCGTCATCGCTACCGGGCCGTTCTTGCCCCAAATACCACGAGGCGGGACGTGCACAAGCGGATGTAGCATTCGGTTTACGAAAGCAAGGGCAGTGGCATCGCGGTTCGGCCACTCGGGAGCCAAAAAGTCGCGCAACTCGGCTTGAGTCAACGGCGCTTCCTCCATCAGGGTCTGTCCGACGGCTAGAACGGCCGCTGTATCCACTCCGTCGAGTTTCCGTTTTCTGTCGGCGTTCGAATACACGCTTCGTTCGAGGACGGGATGGAGAACTGGCCGGATTCGTACATAATCGCGAGCGGTTACCAGGTGGATCGTCGCGCGCATCATTGATGCGCGCACCGCTCGACGGTCCGTGAGTGACTTGCCTAACTCCTCGTGGCAAAAGTCAAGTAATCGCGTCCACAGCCCGATGTACGGATCCTCCGGTTTCTGGGACCGCATTCCAACCAGACGCTCGATGGCTTGCTCGGCTGACAATCGTTCGCGCCGAAGCAACGACTGTCGCGCCAACAGGGCTCTATTGAGCGTACGTCGGTTGAGAATGTCGGTAGTCATGGTGTCCACCGAGAAAGCCCGTGCAGAGTCGTGGCCGAGTGTTTGGTTCCCTCGATGCGGTTCGGACAACCAGCGGAATACGTCACTGCCATTTGAATCCCCCAAGTGTTATTCAACGTACGCTCGTCAGCGTATTAGCTGAATGCAGGCGCTAAGCCCCCTTCCTCAAGGAGCGAGCACCGCGAGCAAGTAGGAAGGGATACAGCGTCCCCAGAAATCGAAGATTTCTGGTGTGCGAACGAGACGCTTCGCGTCTCGTCAACGCCGTCATCGTCTTTCGTACACTGTTGTATTGCAGGTCCACGTAATCGATATGTTTATAGTGCATAGTGTGCAATGTGTGCATACAGTGAAGCGGAAGACTATCACCATCCGCGAAGACCAAGACGAGTGGATTGAGGAGCAACACCTCAACCTCTCATCGTTCATTCGCGAGAAGATAGACGAACTTATAGAGGAGCGAGAATAGTCAATGCGCACCGCCTACAGATATCCACTCAGTCCGACCGACAAACAGCGTTCGGCCATGGACTCACACCGCGATATCTGTAGGCAACTGTACAACCACGGACTCTATCGCTTTGAACAAATCCCCGAGTCGAGTGGGACTCTCAAGCAACGTGTTCGATCGATCCGTGACGAGATCCCTGATCTCAAGAAGTGGTGGACCGCACTCACCGACGTCTATTCGACGGTGCTTCAGACAGCCATCATGCGGATCGCAGACAACATCAAAGCACTCGGAGGGCTCAAAGAAGAAGGATTCAAGGTCGGTTCGCTGAACTGGAAGCGCCCACGCGATTTTCGATCGGTCACTTACACACAGTCTGGCTTCAAGCTCGACAAGAAGAGCGGTCAGACTGTGCTCCACCTTTCGAAAATCGGCGATGTGCCCATCCAGATGCACCGGGAGATCCCCGACGAAGCGACGATTAAACAGGTTCATTTGAAGAAAGAGCCAACCGGTGAGTGGTTCGCCAGTTTCAGTGTTAATGTAGACCGCGAACTCCCAAAGAAACCCGAGACACCCAAGACCGTTGTCGGCATCGATGTCGGGATTCTCAAATACGCTCACGATACCGACGGAACTGCTGTCGAATCGCTTGATCTCTCGGACGAACGCGAGCGGTTGGAACGCGAGCAACGAAAACTCTCGCGAAAGCAACACGGCTCGAACAACTACGAGAAGCAACGGCGACGAGTCGCGGAATGTCACGCCGACCTCCGCCGGAAGCGCCGTGACTTCTTGCACAAGCTGTCGAACTACTACGCCCGAGAGTACGACCTCGTAGCGGTCGAAGACTTGGACATCACCGGAATGATGCAGTTCGATTCAAATTCACGCAACCGAGCGTCCGCTGCATGGCGAACTTTTCTCCGGCTGCTCGAATACAAGTGTGAACGCGAAGGAACGCATTACGTTCCAGTGAACCCACGAGGAACTACGAAAGAGTGTGCGGCCTGCGGTGTGTCGTCTGACAAACCGCTGTGGGTGCGCGAACATTCGTGTCCATCGTGTGGATTCACGGCGGATAGGGACTCGAACGCGGCGTACAACATCCTCGTCCGTGGATTGAAGAAAGCGGATATAGGAGCGGGATGCTCCGAATCAACGTCTGTGGAGACTGCGCTCCCTACGGGAACTGCTGTTGTTCCTGCAAAGCGCGTCCTCGAAGCAGGAAGCCCCGTCCGCAACGCGCGAAGCGCGTAGGGAGGGGTAGTTCACCGAGCGCGCCAGGTTCGAACGCAACGATAAAACCACAAAAAGAGAAAAGAAATTGGGAGAGAAGTTTGACTATTGGTACTGCTGACAGACCGATTTCACGCCTTCTTCGAGTTCGATTTCGGGCTCCCAGCCAGTCTCTGCGTTTATCTGAGAGTAATCCGCCATCGTATCATGGACGTACACGGAATCCGGAATCGGGTTGTCGATGTACTCGGGTTCGATGTCAGTGCCGAGTTCCTCATTAAGCAATTCGACGAGGTCGTTGAACGAGATTTGTCTGCCAGTACCGAGGTTATAGACGCCCGTAAGTTGGTTCTCCGCAGCGAGAACGAGTCCGCGGACAATATCGTCGACGTGGGTGAAGTCGCGCGTCTGTGTACCATCTCCGAACAGAACAGGAGCTTCGCCCTTTGCCATATCGTCGGCGAACTGTGCGATCACGTTCGCGAACTCTTTTTTGTGCTCTTCTGCACCACCGTAGCCTTGATACACCGAGAAGAATCGCATCCCAGCCATATTCATATCATAGTGGTTGGCAAAGTACTCGGCGTACTTTTCGCGTGCGAGCTTCGATGCTTCATACCCGGTGTTAACCGTTACATCCATGGTGACGGGCGATGGTTCGGTTCGGTTGCCGTAGATGGACGACGTGGAAGCATAGACAACGGTGTCACAGCCATCGTCTCGAGCCTGTTCGACTGTGTTAACGAATCCCTCGATGTTCACTCGTGCACCCTTTGTTGGGTTTTCCTCGTGCATTTTGTAAGAAGAGAGGGCAGCGATGTGGAAGACCACGTCAACGTCTGTCGGGAGATCGTCATCGAGAACACTCTGTTTGTGAAATTCAATTCCATCATCGAGGTTTTCTGGTGTACCCAGATAACCATCGTCAACGACGATGACGTCGTTTTCGCTAGCGAGACTGTTTGCGAGATTCGAGCCGATGAATCCTGCACCGCCGGTAACGAGGACGCGTTTATCAGATAGTTGCATTTGCAACACTCTATTATTACCGCTGTAACGTGAATTTATATGCTGTTCGGTTTTCAAAGAGAATAACATATTTCAAGTCATTCATAGATCAAGATGTAACTTTCTTTTCTATGAATACTAATAACACTATGTAATCGCTAAGCACAAAATGTTCTATTCGAATACAGGGTACTACCATATGGGAATGGACAAGACTTTCGGGGTCTGTTATATGGTATCTCTACATCTCTGACATGGATCAATCAACCCTAACTATTCTTATTGTTGCTTCGTTTTCTGTTCAATTTGCCCTACAAAATAACTCTACACAGTTTGAAATGGGTTGAAACGCGAGTGCGTTCAATAATCACTTTGTCTAGAATCTCACCCAGACAGACGTAGCCATTCCCGAGTAAACGCCTGTCGAGAAGGTGGTTCTGACGAACACCCTTATGAATATGTCCTTTCTCATATACCAGATCTTCTGTCATAGTGGACAGTGAGAAGTCACTCATGATCACAAATATCCCATCTCTTGCAAGTTCTGTTTGACTTCAGCGGAAACCTGTTCGGTTCCCTTTGGTGGAAGCGGGGTCAACGAGTCAAGGTGCGATTTGAAAACTTCTCGCAACTCTGTGTTCTCTTTCGCTGGGCCCTCATAATCTCTTTTCTCCGGATACCAATGTAATTTCTCGTCTGGTGAACGCCATGCGGCGTATTGTCTTGGCAAAGGACGCTTCGAAGGATGTAATCGTTCGTTCTTTTCAACTACATCCTCTGGGGCAACGTAATTGACGAACGCTGTCTCTCGATCTCCGCTTCCGATACTGATGCTGTGGGTGTCGGGTACTTCTAAACCACAAAGATTCAGAATCGTGGGATAGAGGTCGTTCAATTGAACGAGGTCGTCGTGTTCGCCGGTTGAGATTGTCCCGGTTGGATCCCGAATGAGTAGTGGCACGCGAAGCAAGGCATCGTCGAGTGAAAACTGGTGGCCGAAAACACCGTCTTCACCGAAACATTCGCCGTGATCACCGAAGACTACGAGAATTGTGTTGTCCAGCTCGCCACTTTCACGGAGTGCTGTGACAACATCACCAACGAGATTGTCTGCTTGGCGGATACATCCGTGATACTGCTCTTTCATGGTTTCAATCGTGCGTTGGTTTGGCCAGAAATCTCCTGCATACACTTCCGGACGTTTCCCAAACAGCCGACGTTGTTCTATCTGATTCCAGAATAGTTCAATGCGTGAACGATCGGTGAATTCCTCGTAGTACGGTGAACGCGGAAGATACGCGTGATGCGTCCCCATCAAATGCGCGAACGTAAAGAAGGGACCGTCAGCCGATTTAATCTGATCTACTACTCGTTGTATTGTCGTTTCGTCTCTGGTCTTACGATCGTACGTGAGGCGGTCTCCAAGTCGTTTCGCTTGGAACAGCCGTTTTCGGATACCGGGATAGCTTTCACGCGGATGCGGAGTACGATGATATTTGAAGCCGCGGCTGACACCTTTCGTTCGTGTCCAACCATTGTACCCATACGCTGTCGTCGTCCAACCCTTTGATCGGAGAAGTTCTGCAAGCGTCGGATGGTCTCCAAGTACTTCGTCACCGCCCCGTAGTTGATGCTCATGCGGATAAAGCCCAGTAAATATGGATGCGTGTGATGGTTGTGTCCAAATTGTTGGGCTGATTACACTTCGGAAAGTCGCTGATTCATCTGACAACGCCTCTAGATTCGGTGTTGTCGGAATATTGCTTTCAAGAAATGAACAAGCATCTGCACGGAGACTGTCAATCGAGATAAAAACGACATTCGGTGTATCGGTCACATGCCTGTTTTTGGAGCACGCAGTAATAAAAATATATGCAATCGATTCGCAAGTTCCACTACATAATAAATATATGATGTGGATATTCGATACACTTTTACTGAAGATAGTTAAAGTATATCTATACACGTAACAACCTATATGACGATGAATCGCATTTCTCGTCTCTCACTGTAAAATCACAACCGATAAACGAGGCGCTCCCAAGGACCGTGCATGAACATCTTAGTAGTTTCCCACCTATATCCTTCGCCGGTAGATGAGTCACGGGGTGTCTTTGTTCATCATCAAGTGAAGGAGCTGATCAATAGAGGCCACCAGGTAACAGTTGTTTCGCCAATACCATTTGTCCCTCCGTTGCCATTTCTCCCTGAAAAATGGCGGAATTATAGGGCGATGCCTACCCAATGGACATATGAGGGAGTAGATGTCCGATCACCACGTTATATTGGAATACCGAAATCAAGGTCACAACCAATCAACGCACGTCTGTATCGTCGGAGGTTACAAAAAGAAATCGCCCGAATATCGGAGACTCAATCAATTGATATAGTCCATGCGCACGTCGCAATACCAGACGGATACGGAGCTATATCTGTTGCGGAAGATCTCAACATTCCTCTCGTCACGACGATTCATGGTGCGGACTTCTATCAAACGAAGGACGTGTGGGGGTGTCGCTCACTTATCCAACGGGTTTTGGATCGTTCTGATTCGGTTACGATCAACAGTTCTGTATTGAAGAAGCAAGGTAAACGCTACTTTGACTTCGATCCGACGATCATTCCCAATGGAGTGCCACTTGATCAAATCGACGCAGCAAAAAGCAAGTCCACAGAAATAGAACTCCCAAAGGACAAAATCATACTAACAACACTCGGATACCTCATTCCCAGGAAGGGCCACCGGACGGTGATCGACGCACTCGCGGAATTGAATCGGGAAGACATCCACTATTTAATTATCGGGGATGGACCGGAAAGAGAGAATCTTGAAAAATATACCCAACAAAATGGTGTGCATGATCGAACACAATTTGCGGGATACGTAGAAGATCAGCGAGACGTATTCTCTTTATTGTGGGAATCTGACATTTTTTGTCTTCCGAGCTACAATGAAGCATTTGGTGTCGCGTACGTCGAAGCAATGGCATGTTCGCTCCCTACGATCGCTCGGTCAGGTGAAGGACCAGAAGATTTCATTAAAGACGGAGTGTCGGGATACTTGTTGGATGAGAAAATAGGAGAGAGGACACTGAGCGAAATTCTCCATCATTTAGCCACGTCATCGTCTCTTCGTGATGATATAGGCGAACAAGCACGTTCAACTGTGGAGGAAAAATATACATGGGCAGAAAACGCTCGTCAAACCGAAGCGGAGTATCGAAAAGTATCAGGTAGGACCGATTGGAACTAACTTATTGGCTCTCTTTTTAACGAATTCTATATCAACGATTCCAGTAACCAAACATGCTGAGGAGAACAATACTGCTCCAATTGGGGGAAAGACGATCAGCGAAATAAATGGGGAAAGATTGATCCAAGTAGTCAAGGTCAGGTACGGGACAGCAAAGATCAATAGCGTTGCACCCAGTTGGATCGCTGTTTCACGTCGAAGTAGCCGAAATTCGGTATAGTGGAGAATAAGGAGCGACCCGACGACTACTGATGTGTATGAAATCCCCGTTCCAATTGCTGCACCTGTTATGCCAAATCGTGGAATGAGGATCACGTTTAAAATGATGTTTAGTACGAGCGCGGAGACGGTAACTGTCTCATTGTATCTCAATCGCCCGGTTGCCTGAAGCACTGGAACGATAACCCGATTTATACCGTAGAAGAATGTTCCAATGATCAATATCTGTAATGGGAAAACACTTGTTGAATATTCAGGGCCGAAGTAAATTGTGAGAAACTCTTTAGATAGCCCCAATAGTCCTACGCCGAACAGAATGAGAGAGAGGACTGCGTATCTCATGCTCGAATCAAGATCTGCATTGATGGCGTCTATATTTCGACTCGACCAATGTCGGGCGACATTCTGGAGCATCGCTCCTTGGATCGCTGCTGGAACAAACCAGATGAGTTCGGCTGGGAACAAAGCTGCCTGATATGCTGCTGTTTCAGTAGCTGACCGAAAGTAATTGATGAGAAGGATGTCGGTCTTATATAACATCAATGCAGCAATCCCACCGACAGCTTGGAGAGCACCGTACCGTACGAGTCGTCCACTGAGATTGCTCAACTCGGTTCGTTCAGTTAGCGAAGTAAGTCCGAATTCCTTGTGTACTAAGTAGACGACTGCTGGAATCATGACGAAATACGCTAACGTGTAGCCTACGAACACGCCTAATACTCCGAAACCAAGAACGGCCAATACAAGAGCAGAGGTAATATATACCAACCGTCGAGCGATATCGAGCTTTTCAGCGATGGCTTCCTGTTGCCGACCGTAGAAACCTGCACGGAACGAGTCGAATATGTTTCGAAGAATTACGGCGACAGCTAACACTATCAGATACTTCTCGTATTCCTGAGAGTGTACCCAGGAGAGATTCATGACGAAAAGGACAATAATCCCAACACCGAGGCCGTACAGAAGCGCCAGTCCCGTACCTCCAAAGAGCAATGTCGACTGTTTCGAATTTTGTCCGGTAAACCCAGCTACATGCTTTCGAATTGCACTGGGGAGGCCGATCTGAGAGACGACCGTAACAACGGTAAATAGAGAGAGAATAACTCCGTAAGTGCCGAATTGCGACTTCGTAAGGATTCTCACTAACAATGGTGTGAAAACAACACCGGATATTCTGACAATCATCCGTCCTGAAAGAATCGCACTTATGGATTTGCGAAGATCACTCATCGTATTATAGGATTTCCTGCTTGCCTCGGACACGTCGGGAACACTGCGTATTTGGGAGGGATTTGCATTGATATCTACTAATAGCTATTTCAGATTCTGCGATGGGCTCGGAGAGAATTACGTACGATCATATACTTCGTATTTCTCTAATGTAAAAGCATAACTAAAGTCTATCCGTCTCGTCTTCCGTATGAATTTTACGATCGCTCTTCTTCCTCATTCTATAACAAGTTTATTATAAAAAAATTTATATATCTGTAAGTTTGGCACTGTCTAGTTAAGCCAGTTTGAGAAGCGAGCAGTTCAGTGGTTTTGGTGTCTATGCTCAACCAAGAACTGCTCAGCCAGACGTTAGAGACCGCGAATCTTGAATGGTGGGAGCGTGAGCGGACGGCTGTTCACTCAGAGAAACACAAGCAATTCTTGCGCTCTTCGGCGTAAAACGCTCACATCAGGCGATCTTTCAGTGGGCTCGTCGGATATCTGACAGCGTGTCCGACCCGCCGTCGGCATCGCCAACGCGGGTCGCGGCCGACGAAACCGCTGTCAAGATTAACGGCGAGTGGTCATGGGTGTACGCTGCAATAGACACCGAAACAAAGCTGTTCCTCGATATCGAAGTGTTTGATCGGCATAGCACCGAGCAAGCGGCTGTATTTCTCGGCCAACTAGCCGAGAAACATGGTCTCTCGGACGCGGTGTTTCTCGTTGATGGCTACGGATATCGGACTGTCCTCTTTCGAATTGAGTTGCGCGGTCGGCTCGACTACACCGAGCGAAACCTCATCGAAAAGTGGTTTCACACGCTCAAACAGCGCATCGACCGCTTTCATACGTCGTGGGTGGGCAGTCGACCGAGCGTTCAGCGGTGGCTTGAACAGTTTGTGCAGTACTATAACCATCAGCGACCTCATCAATCGCTCCACAACCGAACGCCTGTCGAAGAGGAGCTAAACTAGACAATGCCGTAAGTCTCGAAGTAACAGTTTGAACGCATTTGCTCACCGATCGTCGGTTTGACGTTCTCTTTTTATTCTATTGGTTGGCCTGAGAGCGGCTTCCATAATACGAACTGAACTCTGGACCAAACTATAAGTTGAAATACGGGTGACCGTATCCATAGCAGATCTTAATACAGAATCTATATTTAGAGTATCTGATAAAGAAATCTGTGAGTGGTTCGAGATGCGAGACAGATGGTCGAATAGAGAATTCAGTGTACGAATGGTTCTTGCTTCATAAATGGTTATTTCTACTACTGAATCATCAACTGACCACAAAAAATCACTAATTTGATTTGAAAATTGATGTATTGGTAGTGAGTATCCTGTATTTTCAATAGTGCGTTTAGCTGACCCGAGAATGTAAGCGGAGTGGGACCGATTATACCATCGGCGAAGCGACTCATTAAGATCACAAAGAACCTTGTACACGACAGAGTTCGAGATCGAATTATGTGGCTTCATTTTCTTGGATAGCGACAACATTTCCGGAGAGGGAGACTCTCCCCAGGTCTATATCAATTGTTTGTCCGATTCCGATCGGTTTCTCGCTGTACAGTATCTCTGAATCCTGTTTCGTCGAACGAATCGTAATATTCATTGTTATTGTCTTAAGTATCGGATGCTCCTTTCCAACGAGTTCTCCGTTTTGATTAGTGACATAAACAATCGTCGGTGCAATCGACTTATTACGGACCTGGAGCACGCTGCTTTCGTTTATTGGTCCGGATGGTATCTTATCTACGACATATGGTTGTACTTCTTTGGCTCTAAAGGTGATTGTTACGTTTTGGGCAGAGTCTTTCTCTGGAATTGAAGTGGTTGTAGTCGATGTCGTTGCAACCGCTCCATTCGGATCGTTCGGGGAAGCGCTCGTAGTAACTGCTTGAATGGGATTAACGTCAAACACAACTGCCGCTCCCGTAATCGTCGCGACAAAAACGACTGCTAATACGAACAGATCGATAATGTTTATTCGTCCAAATAACTCCCCGTTATCATCTATTACTCTCATATTATTATCATCCTCAATTACGTCGGTGTCTATGAAAACCATAGGCATAGGGTCATTTAGAGTTTTCCTCATATCGACTGTAATCGAGAGGGAATTCCCAACATATACTAAGAAGAAGGATGAAGTAGAACCGTGAGCAGTACAAGAATATTTTTCAAATATTAAGAAGGTATTTCACATGGAAACTAACCGATTTAGAATAGCACCCACTATGAATAGGATAGTTACTGGTCAAATGTTTCAATATATCTCTTTCATATTACTGGCGAGTGCTCTAATAGGCCCCGCTCTTCCAGGGATACCAATTGCCTCGTACTATTTGTTCTTTTTTAGGTTATTTGCCATGTTCATCTATATCCCGATACTGGCGTATGGACTGGTTTTCAAAAAAATTGCCTCGATACGTGTCTCGAGGGCGGGAATGTATCTATTGATACTGTATAGTTACCTTGTCGTCAGTTTCGTCTGGGCTGACGATAAGTTGGCAGCGGTGTCTGAACTATTCATTCTCTCGCTTGCATTCTTAGTGATGGCCTCTATCATTATAACGGTCAGAAGTGAACGCACTCTCGAGAAATACTTCACAGTGCTCTCCCTCATTGCGTTACTATCTATCGGTATCGCTGGATGGGAACATTTCACCCAACACCATCTAACCGTGAGTCGAGTGAACGAACGGGCATGGTATTATCAGGATAAAATGTCGGCCTGGTATTACAACCGGAACGATTACTCTTTCTTCCTGACTATGTTTTCATCTATTCCTTTAGTGAATGCCCTCTTCCCAAACGACGATAAAAAATATAGAATGTTCAATTTGGCCATTTTTGTGGCTATTTTGGCAATCATTACCGAAAACGGTTCAAGAGCGGCGATAGTCGCCGTTTTTGTGGTAGTATTCACCTGTATTTCGTTGTATTATGCTAGACCCTTTATTCGACATTACCAACGTCAGATCTATGGTGTATTTACATTCCTAGCTTTCCTAGGCGCGACCATCGTCGTCGTATTAGTAATTGAGATTGGGAACCCGATCGGTCAATCCAGTTCACCGTCACTGTGGGCACGGTGGCAACTCATCAAGGGTGGACTCAAACTTGCATTCCAAACGATATTCGGTGCCGGAGTCGGAAACTTTACTCCGGCAGTCCGAAATATGTCCATCCCTACCGGTGGCATTGGAAGTCCACACGGTTGGTTGACGTGGGCCCTTGGGACAGTCGGACTCCCGGGAACGATACTGTTTCTTCTAGCGTATGGACGAATACTGGACGATCTCTTTTTCGAGTATCTAAATACAGGGGGCCCATTATTAATGATGTTGTTCGCCTCGCTCTTGTCATTCACGATCGGTGGTATTGGTCCTAGCGATGTGATAAGAATGAGTATCTTATGGGTGTTCTTTGGACTTGCAATCGCGTCCACCTCACTCGTTCGAAGTCGTTAATGAGATCTACAATTACCTATCAAGGCATTCCTCAGTTGGATAGCAAACTATTGTAGAGAGAGAGGAGCGTCTTTTGTTCTTGTTCCCAGGAGAACTTTTCGTGAATATGTTCTTGGCCATTGCCAGCAAGCTCAGTGTGGCGACCAGATCTTAAGAGGTCCTCAACGTCTTGACCGATGCAATTGATGTCGTGGAATGGGACAGTGATACCACAGTTGTCGGGAAGGTATTGATTAGTCATTGGCATTGATGAGGCGATTATTGGAAGGTCTGCATACATATAATCGAATAACTTGCTGGGTATTGCACCGACGCAATCTTCAGGTTGTGTCAGAGCTAGACCTGCGTCAGCGCCACAGAGGTACTCGAAAATATCAACATAATTTACCTCTCCAAAGAAAGTGATATTATTTTCAAGGTTGTTTTTCGAAATGATCTTGTCTGCTTGACGCTTTGCATCGGCACCGTCTATAGGTCCAATAAGCCATAGACCAACATCTAGTCCCTTATTGACGAGATCACGTGTCAGCTTGACCATCCGTACCATTCCTCGATTCGTGTTTAGTGATCCGACGTAGGCTAATTGATACTCGTGTTCTGAATGTCGTGGTGACTCCGGTAGTTCGATTTTATCAGCGATTGGATAGTTGTGGACAGTGACAGCCATCGGATGTGAAAACTGGTCTGTCACCCACTCTGTTGCGCCGATGAGTCCATCAAATCTACCTGCAGCAGCGGTCTGGATAAAGGGGAAACTTCGCCTGAGAATTGGTTTCACAACATTCGGGATCCATTCTCGACGTTCAATCTTGTTTGGATAGTTTTCGTGAACGTCGAAAATAACCTTTCCAGTAGTTGTTTTCGACAGGTACATCGCGGCCGGAATCAGCTCTGGGTCGTGGAAATGATAAACGTCAGCATTTTCACGGGCGGCCCGTCGAGCGGCCGAGGGAATATTCTTCCATCGGTCAGGACGTGATGTTGGTGTTCCAAGAGACTTTATTCGAATGCCGTCCACAATTGTAGAGGAGGGATGATGACAATAGAGAATGACTTCATGGCCGGCATCACGGAGAGTTTTACACTCCTTGTGGAAGATACGAGCGTCAAACGTTGTATGGACGGTCGACAGATGAACTACTTTGGCCATCGTTAGAAACTGAGGAACTAATAGTGGTAATTACTTTCGCTGTCGTTGCGAGGCAATTCGAAAGTTATTGAAGATGGTAGAACAAAGAGCCTTCGAAGACAATAGTTCGTACTAAAACATAACGGAATTAATCAGTTCCCTTCTCCAATCGTATATACTCGGTGAGGTGTATCGTCGAGTTGGAGAGCCTGTCGTCCATCTATGATAACTAGTGGGTCGAAACGTGTCCAATCGATGGTAGAGAATTCTTTATGATTCGTTACAAATATTGCTGCACTAGGGTCACAGGAATACATCTCATCCAAAGAGATGGGGGTACCATCAAACGGATCAAAGTCATTAAGCACAGGGTCTACGATTCGGACGTCAGCACCAAGATCGGTGAGCATTTCGACAATGGGCTGGGCAGGTGTGGCTCGGATTTCCTCTATACCAGGGCGATAAGTAAGACCGAGGACTAAGACAGTCGATCCCTCAAGTTTGCGCCCTTCGGCTTCAAACTCTTCGCGGAGTTTGGCGACGGTAAATTCGGGCATCCCATCATTTATCTGTCTTGCAGTTTTCAAGAGTGGCGCATCAGTTTCAAACGACTTGATCAAGAAGTAAGGGTAATAGGGAATACAATGACCACCAACACCTGGACCCGGCGTATGGATGTTGCAGAATGGTTGTGTGTTTGCTGTCTTAATCGCCTCGTTCACGTCGATTCCCAATTCATCGGCAAATAGTGCCAATTCGTTCGCCAGTGCAATGTTAACGTCACGGTACAGTCCTTCGAAAACTTTGACAGCTTCAGCGACGGTTATATCGGAAACCGTCAATACTCCCTCGCTATTAATCTCTTCATAGATCAGACGTGCCGCATCGGCACTCTTCGTATCCGCACCACCGACGACCTTTGGATAAGCACCCCGAATATCTTGTAGGGCACGCCCACTTGACGTACGTTCGGGACAAAACGCGAGACCGAATTCCCCGAGTTCGAGTCCACTACCCTCCTCCAATATTGGAAGAATCGTTTCCCGACAGGTTTTCGGCGGGACAGTTGACTCAACGATAACCAGATCGCCCGCTGAAAGGCCGAGTGAGATATCTTCACCGACCGCACGAAGAACGGATAGATCCGGACTTTTATCATCGTTGATGAGGGTTGGTACGATGACAACGTGAATAGATGAACCCTTCGCAGCGCTACGTGGTTCCTCGACGGCATGCAACGCATCGCGATCAGCGAGGTCAGAAACCAGTTCAGGGAGGCCGGGTTCTCCTGAAATGTGACAATTCCCACGTTCGACCGCAGAAACGACGTCAGGGTCGATGTCAGCACCCGTTACATTTCCGGTTACATCAGCGTATACAGCCGCGAGTGGAAGTCCCATTTTACCAAGACCGTACACCGCGACAGGGATCTCCCCACTCGTCAATGCTTCTCGTTGTCGCTCTTCGCTCGCGTCAGTACCATAGATGTGTTGAAGGATTTGTTCGGAAGTCATTTTTTCGTCTCCTTTTGACCATCTCCATTGGCTATCCGTTGTTCAATGTCAAGCACATAATCCAACGCTTGAAGACCGTCTTCAGCAGTTACAACTGGTTCGTCTCCTGACCGAACCGAGTTTAGGAACGACGATATCTCGTTCTTTAGTGGCTCCGTGTTCTCCACCATGGGTCGTTCAACAATACTTTCATGTCTATATCGAATGTCCCCATCTGACTCAATGTACTCCGGGAGCGAATGTCGATAGATTTCCACCGATTGGTCGATATAATCAATCACGATCTGGCATTGTTGTGCCGTAATTTCGAGCTCTCGAACTTTTTGTTGTGTAACTCGACTTGCAGTCAAACTACCGATCGACCCATTTTCGAACTGGAAGTCAACCGTCGCATATTCGTGATCACCTCCGAAGGCTGCCATCGAAGTAACCGATTCGTTTATGAGCCAGAATAGGATATCAAGGTCGTGGATCATCAGATCTTTTACGACGCTGTCTGGCATTTGGCGATCAAGGGGTGGACCAAGACGTCTTGCAGTAATGCTGATGATATCGATGTCAGGGATGATATCGCGAAGCGCAACGACAGCAGGGTTGAAGCGTTCGATGTGTCCGACCTGGATGATCACGTCGTTTTCTTCAGCCATCTCGATAAGTTCTTCACCCTCCTTACGATGTAAGACGAAGGGCTTCTCGATGAGAATGTGTATACCTCGTTGTATGCACTTCGTCGCCATCTCATGGTGGTACTTGGTTGGAACAGCAATAGAAACGACATCGGCTGCATCGAGGAGGTCGTCCAACTCAAGGACGACGGTTCCACATTTCTCAGCTACACTTTTCGCTTGTTCTGTATCGACATCATATACGCCAACGAGATCCGTGTTCGGAAGTTCACGGTAAACCCGAGCGTGGTGCCGACCCATGTTTCCAACACCGATAACGCCGACAGCTGCATTCGTATCTTTTATCATTTTCTTTCCTCGTAATTCAAAATTGTGTTCGTTATTGTTTTGATATCGTTATCTGTGAGTTCTGGATGAACGGGCAGCGAGAGTACTTCATTTGAAACGCGCTCTGTGACCGCCGCTGAACAGTCATGACCGTCGTAAGCTGTTTGGTTGTGTATTGGAACTGGATAATAGACCCCCGTTCCAATGTCGTTACTCTGAAGATATTCTGATAGCCCTTCCCGATCGTTTGTCCGGATAGTATATTGATGGTACACGTGCCGAGTGTTGTTGGGTTCGGTCGGTGTCGTAATAGACGTATTATTCAGTCCCTGATCGAATGCTGCAGCGTTTGACCGCCTTGCATTGATATATTGCGGAAGTTTTTTGAGCTGCGCACGACCGATTGCTGCTGCAATACTTGTCATCCGAAAATTATGTCCGAGACGAACATGTTCATAACCGCCGTTCGCGGTCCGACCGTGATTGATATAACTTGACGCATGGTCTGCGATGTCTGACCGGTCTGTCGTAATCATCCCTCCTTCCCCAGTCGTCATGTTTTTAGTTGGATAGAATGAAAAGCAAGCGGCGTCACCAATGGACCCAACTTTGCTTCCCTGGTACTCGGCACCGTGTGCTTGCGCAGCGTCTTCCAACAGGGGTATTTGGTAGTTATCAGCAATCTTCTGAAGTTGGTCCATCGCTGCCGGTAATCCATAAAGGTGAACCGCGAGAATGGCATCGATGTCTCTTTCTCGAATCGTCTCCTCAACCGCTTTCGGGTCGAGCGTGTACGTTTCAGCATCGATGTCGGCAAACACGGGCTCGGCCCCAGTGAGCCTAATAGCGTTCGCACTGGCCACAAAGGAGAATGGAGATGTGACGACATGGTCGCCGTCGCCAATGCCGAACGCTTCGAACATCGTATGGAGAGCGGTCGTACCGTTCGAAGTCGCGATACCGTGTTTGGCATCGCAATATGTTGAGAACTCATCTTCAAAAGCCCGGACTTTTGGACCATCTGCGAGCATTCCACTATCCAGAACGTCTAAGACACCATCCTTTTCTTCAGGGCCCATTTGGGGGTTCGCAATTGGAATCATAAATTGTTCCCCCCCTCAAGTTCGGGCGGAAGGTCACGATGAACTGCTGGAGTACCAACTGCAAGCATTCTCGCAGGAACGTCTTCGGTCACGACTGCTCCGGCAGCAACGAACGCTCCCTCGCCAACCGTGACCCCTGGAAGAATCGTGGCATTAGCACCTATCGATACGTCATCTTCGAGGGTTGGTCCTTCCAGGTCGTCGTCTTGGCGAATAGGGTATGAATCATTCGTTAAAACAGCATTTGGACCAAGAAATACTCGGTTACCGATGGTGGTATTTGTCGGGACATACACGTTCGTTTGCATACTTACGTTCGAACCAATGGTGGTCTGGCCATCGATGACGGTGTTTGTACCAATGACGACGCTGTCCCCGATCGTTGTTTCTTCTCTAATCAAAGCACTATGGCCGGTCGTGAGATCAGTTCCGATCACAACGTCATTGTAAATTGTTGTTCCCGAGCGAACAGTTGCTCGCTTGTCGATTGATGGTTTGTCGCTTTCTTCATCATACTGAACGCCGATGGTGGTGTTCGGGCCGAAATCTTGCTCCATATTCACAAAACATCACCTCTCTTCTGACGAGAACAGGTACAGACCAAGTTGATGGGACAACTCGGGTGTGTAATAAGCCGCATGAAAGTCTTGCCGTGAAAGTTCACAGCAATTTTGCGTTCATTTATTCGCATATGCTACATACTTGGTGAAGCAAGCTTAAATCCAACGCTTAAAAGATCCCCTACAAATATTTTTACATATTTATATGGCCATATCGTAATAGATCTGGTTCTTTAAGCAGCGAATTCGAAAAATATCCGGATTAGTCCATATCCCTGCTTGCTGTTTCCCACGTTACGATATTTCGACCTCGAAGAAAATTCCAGAATCCTACCAACATACCGTAATTGGCTGATGTAAAGTAATAGGGAATATGGACAATGCCCGGCACGGAGCGGTCTATTTGGTCGGTAGTCCATCCCAGTATGGCTAAGAAGTAACAACCAAACTGTATCGATAGTAGTACAACCCAAAATGTGGCAGAGGAGAGAGCGACCAGGAACACGTTTGAGGTGAATGCACCAATGAGTAACAGCGGGGATAGCCATCGGAGGACTTTGTGTGAAAACAATTGGAAGGAAAAAATGGGATGGTGAATTGGATTTAAAAGTCCTCGATATTCCGCAACTGTATTCCATGACCGGGTAACTATCCGGATACGGCGTGAGAGTTCAGAATCGACTGAATTACCCGTATTTTCCCACGTAACTGCATCAGGTGCATATTTTACGAGTTTGCCACTCTGAACGATGGCTAACGGTTCAGCGAAGTCACTAATCGCATCCCTCGGGAGAGGAACATATGAGCTTGTTCGAGTAGCGTAGATCGATCCGTTTCCAGTGACTAAGGAATTGAATCTCGATTCTAACTTTTTAATGAACTGTTCGTACTTCCAGTAGAAGGATTCTCCTTCAATATCACTATCGTCCCGGTATCGAAGTTCACCGACGACACATCCAACATCGTCCGAAAACTGTACGATCAATTTTTGAATCGCATCCGGTTCGTACATGCTGTTCGCATCAGAGAAGACGGTAAAGTCAGTATCGACATTTGAAACAACCTGGTTTTGACACTTTGTCTTTCCAACCCTTCCTTCAATTCTCATTAGACGAACGCCTGCATCCGAATAAGACCGGACTATCTCGTCCGTTCGGTCTGACGACGCATCAGAGAAAACAATGATATCTAACTGTTCGTCGGGGTATTCCAGTTGAAGACTGTTTTCAATCTTTTCTTTGATTACATCCTCCTCATTATAGGCGGCGATGACGAGGGTAGTCGAGGGCC
Source organism: Haladaptatus sp. CMAA 1909 (assembly GCF_043952005.1). Lineage (NCBI taxonomy): Archaea > Methanobacteriati > Methanobacteriota > Halobacteria > Halobacteriales > Haladaptataceae > Haladaptatus > Haladaptatus sp. CMAA 1909. The sequence continues at coordinate 416,862 of NZ_JBIOAV010000003.1, forward strand.
ATTTTGTGGGTTCTTGAATATTTGTACGACGATTTCGGAATGGAACGAGCAGTAGTGGATAAAGGAGATAGGTGTGTACGATTCCGAAAATACTGGCCCAGAATATCACTGTAATTGCGGTTATCAGAATTGACATAGCGTTTCGTTCCGTGGTTTATTGAGGAACCGTAAAAAACGCCCGCTATTTCTTCCCAATTTGGTTGAGTCCATGATTGATGATTCGAAATAATGGGTGGATATCTGCATTATCATATTGATGATGGAAGAATAGAAAAGTTCTCTGTCTTGGTCTCGAAAATTGGATCTGATTTAATGTTATTCATTTGCCCCCAACTGTTTAAACATCCTCCATACCATATTGATTTGACGAATTTGAAACTTATAGAAACGAAGAGATACCTTCATTTATCGGGACCGTTGGTTCATATCCCAACTTTTCAGTTGCCTTAGTGATGTCTGCTTTGCTCTTTGCAATGTCCCCTGGACGGGGATCGGTATGAACAATCTCAGAAGATGACGCTGAAATGTCGCGGATTGTCTCAGCGAGTTCCCGTATCGTTATGCTTACTCCGGTGCCTATGTTATATGCTTCCCCCACATGATCAGTAGTCGCAGCAAGAATATTGGCCTGCACCACATCGTCAATGTGGACGAAATCACGTGTTTGCTCTCCATCTCCATTCACGGTTATTGGTTCTCCGTTCGTCGCTTGGCGTTTGAAGATACTGATGACTCCACTGTAATCGCCGCTTGACTGCCGCGGTCCGTAAATATTGAAGTACCTGAGAGCGACGGTCTCTAACCCGTACAGTTCCTCGTAGAGGCGGGCATATTGGTCGAGCGCTGATTTCTGCAATCCGTACGGGGACGACGGTGAGAACGGCTCGTCTTCCGAAATCGGAATCTTGGTCGGTAGTCCATAAATCGCACAACTCGACGCTAAGACGATGCGAGCATCGAGGTCTCGCGCTCGTTCGAGCAAGGCAAGCGTCGCATTGAGGTTTACTTCGTTCGCGCACATTGGTTCCTCGACAGACTGTTGGACGCTCACGATTCCAGCTTGATGGAATATCAAATCGACGTTCTCCGTAGCGCGACGAAGAGTTTTGGAATCGCAAATATCTCCCTCAATGACCGTCGCTTCTGCATTTAAATTAGAACGCTTTCCGGTGCTGAAGTTGTCAAGAATTCGAACGTCGTTTTCTTGAACGAGCAGATCGACTAGGTGGCTTCCGACGAATCCTGCTCCACCGGTAACGAGAACTGTTTTGGATGTTGGTGTTTCAATCATTCATCCCTAAATGCAAGGTCTTCTATTAAATCCGTTTCTACTCTAAAAGCGTTTGAACAAAGGCGATGATTTCACAATCCGATGGCTATTCCCCCGGTACGACAACGGTGTGAAATGGCTTATGCGGACGGACTGGCTACTTCTTCGTCTTTAAGTCGCTCTTCCGCCTCGTCGCGGTCCTCGGGATACCCGACGTCGATACGCCAGCCGTCCATGCGAATCGCGTCGATGGTACGACCGCTCCTAATCAGGAGGTCGATAGCCTCACTGATCTCGTACTCGCCGCGATTTGACGGCTGAACAAGCTGACAAGCGTGGAAAATCGCGGGCGAGAATGTGTAGAAACCGGTCATCACAAGGTTCGATGGTGGGTCTTCGGGTTTCTCGACGACATCCGTAATTTCGCCGTAGTCGTTGGTATCACAAACCCCGAATCGGCTGGCGTCCTCGTACGGTACCTCCTCGGTGAGGAATGCAGCATCCGCTCGATCTTCCTGTTGCCGACTAATCACATCTTCCAAATTCGCCTGGAAGATGTTGTCGCCCAGAATCAGCATGAAATCGTCATCGATGTGTTCCTCGACGGTCAACAGTGCGTGGGCGAGCCCCTTTTGTTCTCTCTGATGAGTATAGGTAATCGGAATCCCATCGAACTCGTCATCATAGTAGCTGATGATATCTTCTTTTCGATAGCCAACGACAACGATAAACTCCTCGGCACCGAGTTCAGCTAATTGCTCGAAGCAGTGAGTAATGATGGGTTTGCCATTCACTTCAACTAAGCCCTTAGGCTTATTGTCGGTGAGCGGTCGAAGGCGGGTTCCTTTGCCAGCTGCCAGGACTACAGCTTTCATACATTTGAACGTGAATCCCAGCCATAAATACCTTTAGACCCATCTATATGAGAAGGTTCAAGCAAAGCGGGATTAGTAACCTTTCTAATGGAACTTAGCATTGTTGGGAGTGGTTACGTAGGAACGACTGTCGCCACCTGTTTCGCCGATCTCGGACATTTGGTCACCAACATCGATATCGACGAGAACATTGTTGAACAACTCAACGACGGCCAGGCACCTATTCACGAGCCTGGATTAGATGCCCTTGTCGCCAAACATGGTGGGACTCGACTCAAGGCGACGACGGACTACGATGCAATCCGAGAAACGGACATGACGTTTCTCGCCCTTCCGACGCCCTCCCGGCCGGACGGCAGTATCGACACGTCGATAATTGAAGCGGGAGCCCGTTCGCTCGGTGAAGCCTTGACTTCGAAAGAAGACTATCACCTCGTCGTCGTCAAGAGTACGGTCGTTCCCGGAACGACCGAGGAAGTTCTTGGTACCATCATCGAGGACGCGTCAAACATGACTCTAAGAGAGGACTTTGACGTGGCGATGAACCCTGAATTCCTCCGTGAAGGAAGTGCAGTTGAGGATTTCCTCGGACCGGATAAGGTTGTTCTAGGAACCGAAAACGACCGTGCGAACGAGCGACTGTCGTCAGTTTTTGAGCCGCTTGTCAATTCGTCGGCTCCTGCGGTCGTCGAAACTGGCATCCGCGAGGCGGAGATGATAAAATACGCGAATAACGCGTTCCTCGCCACCAAAGTCAGTTTGGTTAATGAACTCGGAAACATCTGCAAAGTGTATGAGGTGGACGCCTATGAAGTCATGGACGCCATCGGTCTCGACGACCGGATAGGCGAGAGATTCCTCCGTAGCGGCGTCGGGTGGGGGGGTAGTTGCTTCCCAAAAGATACGGCTGCACTTGTTGCTGCTGCACATAACAGGGGATATGAACCGTCACTCATTGAAGCTGCCATTGAGGTAAACGAAAAACAGCCACAGCGATTGCTCGCGTTACTCGAAAATCACGTCCATCTCGATGCTAAGCGTATCGCGGTACTTGGACTAGCTTTCAAACCCGGTACCGACGATGTTCGTAACTCCCGTGCGATTCCGATCATTGACGAACTTCAAAACCGGGGTGCAACTGTTGTGGCCTACGACCCCGTTGCAACTGAGAATATGCGCGAACATTTCCCTGATATTGTGTATACCGAGTCTGCAACAGCAGCTCTTGATGATGCAGACGGCGTGCTCGTTGTGACAGACTGGGACGAGTTCGCCGCCTTAGATGATGAGTTCGAGTTGATGACGGATCCAGTGGTTGTGGATGGTCGTCGAATTATCGAACGGCGTGACGGTATCACGTATGATGGTCTTACCTGGTAGTCCCGAAGGAATAATCAAAGTTCGGTTTGACATCCCTATGAAAACCAGTGCAGTCTGAGGGATCTCACACTTTTCAAACAATGATGTATAAATTTTAAATTGTGTACGTAATGTACTTTATCGGCGGTTGGAATGATTTTTCGGTTATTGATCTTCTTGTTCTTTTCTGCGGATGAGGTCGTTGACATCTTTGACTACTTGCCAAAGTTGACGCGTTACAATTTGCACGTCGAACCAAAATGTTTGTCGACGAATGTATTCGATGTCGTACCGAAGCTTCTTCGCAGGTTCGTGTCCGGTGGCGTCGCTGATTTGTGCAAGTCCAGTTAGACCGGGCTTGATAAACCAACGCTTTCGCCACTCGACGACACCAGTTTCGATATCGGAATCAAGTTCTGGTCGCTCTGGACGCGGTCCGACAACGCTCATGTCCCCGATGAGAATAGACCATAGCTGTGGGATTTCGTCTAGATGAGTCTTCCTTAGGATTCTGCCGACACGCGTGACGCGCGGGTCGATTTCACCCTTGTCTTCCTCGCTAACTTTGGCCCCGGTTTCGGCTTCGGCATTGGTGACCATACTCCTAAATTTGTACACCTGAAACGTCCCGCCGAATTCTGCGGTCCTTGCTTGGCTGTAAAATACGGGGCCGGGACTGTCAAGCTTGACTGCTAATGCGATGATGGCGAGAAGCGGTGCGAATGCGAGGAGGCTGAACGTCGCGAACAATACATCAAATATTCGTTTGAATATATAATCCTGCCAATCCCACGGTTCGAGTGCAATCTCTACGAGTTCGTCGTCTTCTGTAGCTTCTGTCTTAGTGAGAACACTATCGATGTGCCGTGTCGGAGCTTTCGCGGTTACCCCGTGCTTGTGACACGTATCGAGTGCACCAAAGAACTCTGCCCTGTCTGTTGTCGAGAAGGCCAAGATTGCTGTGTCGACTCCTTTCTCGATGAGGACGTTTTCCAGGCGTGAAAGGCCGCCAAGACGTTCGATACCCAAGAGTGGTTGTTCGGTCCCGCCGTCAGTGACGACGCGTTCCAATTTTCCCCTACGTACTTCATTCCCACTCGATGGTGAGACGTATCCTAATATTGGTGTGTTGACATTTTTGAGAATGTCTGCAACATAGCGCACATCATCACCAACTACTATCGCAGGCGCGTTGGTATCTGTTGGTTGTCGACGAATAGCAACGAACAGTGCTGGAAGACAAATCCCAAGCACTACCGTGATAATGATAAGTGTCGAACGAGGGAGACGATATGAATAGTCCGCGTAACCGAGTGTGGCAAGTCCTAAAATGGCGATAACCAATCGTTTTTCTGTTACTGAAAGTGTGTCCAATACTCGCCGAGGACGCGGTTTGAACATCGGAATAAGACTCGTAGTCATGACGAAAACAGTAATAAGACCAGCAATGACAAGCTTGGACATGGGAAGTACTGTCGTATGGAGTTGATTGAGTACTGGTATGCTCTCCGTAACAATCGATTGGATCGTTGGATTATTCGCTATCACGACGGACAGTGTAACTAATGATATAGTTCCAGTAACACTAGCAAATCGATAACGGAATGTGGAGAGCATTATTTGATAAAGAATTTGTGCAATCTCATAAATGCTGCGCCCTAATTGCGAAATAGTCAATAGATCTGAGAATCAATACTTACAAGGTATCTTATAATTTCTGTTTATCATGTAGATCGCGGACAACCGTTGGTTATTTTTCATAGATTTATTCGGAAATGGCGGGTAATCTGTCTCTGATTCAATGGTATGTTTTTGCCGTATTCAGTAGGAGCTATATTACAATATCAGACGCAGTCGAGGTCCCTATATGGTCGGCAGGTCCTTGAACGCTATTCCAAAATATTCATCAAACCTATTCGATCAGTACTCATGCATATAAAAACACACGTTTTTATATGTATGTCGTCATTTTGGAAAGGATATATTTGTGCAATTCTTTTATCGGCTGTCTTGTGGTTAGTGATTTTTCAATTTCTCTGGGTGTTATTTTGAACATACAGTTATGAACTGTGACCGAACACATAATGAATGGGCACTATATCATCAGAACAGAAAATACGTCGTATTTGATTGGGAATATATCCGTTTTACTATAAAAGAATGTATTATTGGGGAACGATAAAGTGAAAAAGATGACTAAAGATGAAATTATGATTGCAGCTGGTATTCTTCTTGGAACGCTCGGAATCGGTTACGCCTTCATTGGATTTTGAATATTTTAAAACAGGAAGAATAATTTCGAGATATTAACTAGACAAGGAGTAGAAAAATACCACCGACAATCGCTAGTGTTCCGATACCAACACAGACTGCCCAGAATGAAACACGCTCGACCACCCTTAATAGTGCATCGATGGTGATATAACCGACAATAGCACTAGTTGTCAGCGCAATAATTGCCATGGTAAGTGATACATTTGGAAGGCCGTTCGTTTCGAGGACGACTAATACACCAGCACCTGCAGCTGCAGGAATGCTGAGCAGAAACGACAGGCGAAATGCGTTCTCACCATTATATCCCCTGAAAAGAAGGGTACCTGCTGTAGTTCCTGATCGAGAAACTCCAGGAAGGATTGCCAGTCCTTGCATTCCGCCGACGAGGACTGCATCTGTCAGTGTGGGTGTCTCACGATTCCCTAATTCGAATTGATTCGCCGAACGGAGTAATAATCCGGTTCCAATCAGTAACACTCCGATGAGTGCGACGAATCCACCACCTGCTAGTTCAGATACGACTGCATCTAATGTCTTGTACGCGAGAATTCCAACGATTCCTGATGTAAGAGTGGCAACAAAAAGAAACGAAAATTCTGCCTGCCTTTTTTCGAACGCCGAATTTGGACTCCACCCCTGAAGTGAGCTTAAAACACCTTTGAGTTCTTCACGATAGTATACTGTGGCAGCGAACGCTGTCCCAGCGTGGAGAAACAGTGAAAAACGGAGTGCTGCCTCCGGTTGTCTCCCCATTGCTCGAAGGAATAGGGTTAAATTACCTTCGCTGGATATTGGGAGCCACTCGAAAATACCTTGAAGAATTCCTGCGATGAATGCAACGATAAGAGACTCGTCGACCATGAGTAGGTGTATACACCGATGGGGAAAGGCAATTCGGTTTCTAATTTGTCGGACGATCTTCTCTCAAATAATAATTATTATTATATAAAATAAATATTGTATACAACCATCCATTAATACTGTAAAAATATAACCTATCGCTCATACCCACAGATAAGATAGCCAAATACTAATAAAGCAAGAATAGATGCGACAGCATTATTGAACAAGGTATAAACAGAAAATGATTGATGAACAGCAAATGCCAACGCAAATCCAAGCATTGGTACATCAACGAAATCCCGTTTAATAACTCCTTCAATAATACTACCCACGACAATCACAATGTAGGCTAATCCACCCACTATTCCAATGTTGAGGAAAATTTGTACATACGAGTTATGAGGAGATCGTCCCTGTAATCTTGAAACAGAAATAAATGGTTCAATAACATCGTGAGTATTTACGACACCATATCCAAATAGGGATGGCGAATTTTTGATCGCTTGAAGACCGGCCAGCCAAAGCTCTGATCGGCCATGTGCTTCGACTAAACCGATTCCTAAGAGAATACTAAAAAGGAAAAATATTGAAAGTGTTCCAAGCACGACTACTGTATATGGAACAGCTCGACGCCCAATAACAATGTAGCTAATATAAACAGCCATTGCTAGTCCAAATGCCAACCAAGACGCACGGGCATATGTTAAGTACATTCCCACACCATTTAATACAAACAATATACCTGAAACTGGTAAAAGGAGAAACTCACTCCGCTGAATCCCTTCAACAACTAATACGAATGCTCCAAATGTACCCGCGAAAGCAAGCACACCTAAAATATTGGGATTTGAAAGAGCTGACTGAAGATAATGAAATTCTACACCGATTAACGGAACTGTAGCAGTGCTGGCAAAGAACTTGGGTTGAAGCCATAAAAGATTATATGAACCAAAAAGATAGACTGGAATCCCAATAAAAACAAAGAAACCAGAGGTGAGTGAAATACTCCACAAGAATATATTCCTAGATACATATCTAGGAATAATAAATAGGCAAATCCCGAAAAATATTCCGGCATATACAACGAAAGACGCTCTTGTCGAACCAGCACTCATTTGGTTAACATGGAAAAAGTAGACTGCTAAGATTACAATGTATGCACTGATATATATTATTCGACTTCGAAGAAATTCAAATGCATTGTATCCTACAAATGGATAGACAGCATATAACAAGAAAATAAAAATAACATGTGGGGTTCGTCCATTGGCTGGAATGTACAAGTTGCGCTGTCGTAGGAGAACAAAAGTTAATAATATCAGTAGAGATATTTGTGCAATGTGTACCCAGAACCCTTCATCTTCTGAATAATACGCATGCATGAGTAGTAATACTGGAGTGAGACTGAGAAAGAATACATCAAGATAGAATGAACCTAACCACCCGGGTGCATTCCGTGCTCCAGAAAGAACTCCTATGAAGATAAGTGGAACTAGTAGGAGTTGAACGAGAGCAACTGGTTGAAAATCACTTGTAAATGGATTTAGCGAAGAGTAAGAAGAAGAATTATGATTGTCTTTAATGCTCATGTTGGTTACCTCGTTAGCTATAGCACTTTTTGAACTAGAGCATAAAAAGAGTATCTCTTCCATTCCTTACTTAAACAACCTTACCAATAGCTTGAGAACCTGAGGCTCTTTCTCTTATCCGCGTTTCGTTAGCGAAATCCAATTTTGCTTCCAATTACACTAAAACAACTACCAATATTCGGCATATCTCATTCCTAATTATCGGCCTAACTATTGATGGCTGATCTCTAAAAATGTACTATCAGTCTATTCGTAATTCATATAGGTTGTGTTCTCCGTATGTGATTAGCTTTCAAAAACTGCAAATCCAATTGATTCCTCTCCATGATTCATTTCACTATCGATACTCTGCTCTTCTTCAATTTTTACCTCAACTCCAGCTGAAGATAAATTTCGATACCGAAGATTGCATGTATTAGAGCCTCTGAACGATTGTATGTCTGCGATGAATTGCGGAGATTCATACCTTTGGTCAAAGGATATTCGAGACCAATCGTCAGTAATTCTCTCATTTGTGCGGTGTACCTCAAATCGTTTTCCGTTTAATTTACCAGTTTTTTCCTCAAGTGCAATATAACCAATTGACTCCGGAACATGACCACTATTAATGTTTGATTGAGATTCTTGTACGCGAATAGTAAATGAATCTCTTGTGATGTCAGACAACCTAGTGATGCAAGCTTGGGAACCGTGATGTGTTTGTGATTGCGCAAAGACGACTGGCGGTCGATTAAATGAAGTTTCAAATGAAGACGTTTGCGGCTCATCTGTAGCCGAGATCATTCCGGCTTTCACTGAATATCGAGACCCATCTGCAAGAAATAGTTCATTATCTCCCGGTTCTGTAGCTAATGTGTGGAATGTTTCGCTACTATGATCCCCATCAGTGTAGGCCCACTCTTCGATTTGATATTGCATTTCACCATTAGGTCCCTCACGGAGACGAACATGTGCTGGCTGCCAGCCTTTAGTTGAAAGTGGTTTTGCTATAATTATTTGCGACGAATTAAACTTGGATGAAAATTGATACCAATCCTGATCATTTGTCACATTTGTCGATATTGTGTCTACTATGAGTGCATTACCTTCAAAGACAGCATAGCCAACAGCTTCGGTTGCATGGCCTACTTCACCGTCTTTGCTCCTTTCTTCTTCCACCATTACTTCTACGCTATCGCTCGTCAAATTTCTATATCGAAGACTCGATGGATCAAAGCCATGATATGTCTGCAAATTTGCAATGAAACGGGGGTCTGAATATTTTTGGTTAAATGAAATATGAAACCATTCGTCAGTGACTGATTGTGATGTTCGCTGCACTTCGAATGGTTTCCCATCTAAATTCCCAGTATCTTGCTCGAAAGCAATATATCCAATTGTTTCTTCAACATGATACCTACTTTCCGCTTCTGATTCTTGTATCTGAACTTTGAATTCATCATTTGCGACATCCTGGATACGAGTAATGATTGGATTAGAACTATTTGTGGTCTGGCTTTGGGCCATGACTACTGGTCGATTCGATCCAAAGAAGTTATTAAGTGATTTTCTTGCGAATTCATCTGTCGTTGTTACCGTACCGGCTTTCATTCGATATGTAGACCCGTCCTCAAGTTCGAATTTATGTTCAGCTGGAGGAATTGATATAGTACTGAATGTTTCCTCACTATGCAATCCGTCAATATAATTCCACTCTTCAATTTTATAGACGGCGTCTGTATCTGTTGTGTTTCTTATTCGGGTATGTGCTGGTTGCCGACCAACATTTGAGAGCGGTTTACTAATAGTAATTCCCGGCGATTCTGTATCTGTCCCAATCGTGTGCCATGTCTCACTATCGGGTTGATACACTGTCGCTTTATCTGTGGTGATCGTGCCATTGGGCTTAAATGGGACTCCATTAATACTCCAAACTGCGGACCCACTCCCTTTAGTGAAAACAACGCCTCCGATAACATAAAACGAATATATTTCTCCAGGGGGCACTTCACCCGATGCAACTTTCGAATCAGGTGGTCTCACTGGTGAACCATTTGGTCCCCAATCCATCGCGATCGTTGCACTATCATCACCTGCTGGCAGAATATCATTACCTGCTCTAATTAAATAAGATGCCTCTGAATTGTTCTCTCTATTATCAATTTTGACTAGTTGAGCAGTTTGCAATGGAACTTGACCAAGTTCTGGTGGATCAAGGAGTGGTGGTTGTGTGTTTGGCGATGTTGGGTTACCATTCGTAGTAACACGATTCTGAACGTATCTTGAATCCGTTTGTCTGCCGGACCCACCTAAGACACCAGAGATTTCTCCCCACTCGTCTGGTGTCTGGTCAATTGAGACTGCATACGTGTAGGGATGATCATTCTCGACTTGGATATCTCTAAGTTGAAGATATTCGAGATTCGCCACATCACCATCATTCATTCGTCCGGGTAACGTATAGATCGCGTCGTGACTTTTATGAGATTTATAACTAATTCTCACATTCTGAACATTGATTCTTGAGACCGGCGTTGGACCTGTAATTGGTCCTCCACAGGAAGTTTCAGGATAGCGATGATAGAAGTCGCTATCAGCAATAGTAATTGTCCCCTCATAGCTACTGACACCCCGTGAAGAATCAGTTGGAACTGAACCTTCCGCATTTACGCCCCGCTGGAGGGATCCACCGGACCATGCCTGAATTGGATGTTTGTCGTCCTTAATTGAAACACAGTTACGTACTTCGGTGTTCCCACCTAATCGCATTCCATTCTGAGTATTCCGCTGGAAGCAATTATATACCTTCATAGGACCTTCAAGATTCTTCGCGTACATTGTGTTTTCAGCCCAGAGCTCAAACCAGCAACGGTTAAACACGAGTTCACCCTTTCCTGATTCAACAAGAATTGCTCGGCGATTACTTGCCTCATCTGGTTCACATGCCCCTTCGTGGAAATAGCAATCCTGTAAAAGACCACGAGTACCTTCTGCCGCGGAGAGTCTAAAATAAGTTCGAGCTTCACTTGAGTCACCGGACCTCACGTTCGAGTCTGTGGCGGCCCGTACCTTTCCACGAGTAACCAATCGCTTGAGTTCCCAATCACCCGATTCGTAGTTCATCCGTACGAATGGGGGCACTGGGGTATCTCGCATATCCAGTTCGAATCCATCCATGACGAATCCTTGTGAGTATACATCGACCCACCGGATGTTATCTCCTGACTGGCCGGGAACGAGGCGAGCACCGTTGGGCGCAATGAGTTGAAGGTTGTCAACACCTGACTGAACGACGAGTTCATTGAGCTTGTACGTTCCTGAGGGGAAGACTATCGTAGTGTCCTCTCTGGCAACATTATTCAAAACGCTATCAATCGGGGTGTCTCCACTGTCATCTGCACCTTCTTCGACAATATTATATGTTGGCATTCAGATGCCTCCCGCTAGTGAATCAAGTACCTGCTTTTCTTCTGAATATGGAATACATTTTTCACCTATATTTTCTTCTGTGTTTTTCATCCCTGAAATTGTAGGGATGAAGAGACTATAATATTCTGTTACACAACTTATCCAAATACTATGTTGCTGGCTATCAATTTCGTTAATAAGTGTTTTCATGAGATAAAAAGACTTCATGCTTGTCGATATAAAATTTTTACTATTTTAGTTGCCTGAGAGCGAAACCAAAAGATTTATATTGTAAGTTTTTATTACATAAACCAATTAATGAAGAAACAACTTCAATTAGAAGGTCAGGGAAACAATCGGCGTACTTTCTTAAAAACAGTAGGTGTTACATTGAGTGCAGCTGCGATTGAAACCGGGAATATTGTTGCAAAGGAGTCCGATAGTGAAGATCCAGTTGTTAACAGCGAATGGACAACAGTTCGGTCAAATCCAAATCGGACTGGTGTCATTTCTGGTGACGGACCGAAACCATATGCAACAACAGATCGGAAATTGGATTTGGATGGTAGCATGCTGCATAAGGAGCCAATTGTAACTAATGACGCAATATACCTATCAATCACAACAAATAGTAATTCTGGGGAGAGTGCGGGTTATATCGCTGGTTACGATCGTGAGACAGGTGATGTAAAATGGAAGCAGTCTGATCTTCCATCACCTAAAACTCCGTCCGTTGACGATGATTTACTATATGTCGCTACCAACGTACCAGAAAGCCCAGAAGCGAATAACGGGGGGCTTTATGCTCTCGATATTAATAACGGAAGCATAGAGTGGAGTCGTACTGATGATCTTCGTTGGATTTCCCCACTTGTTGTAGAGGATCGAGTCTTTACAGCAAATGAAGGCGGTGCATTAGCACTTAATAAGCAAACTGGTGAAACGATTTGGAGAACACCAGGTATCGGTACACTAACTGACGGGAGTGATGGAGCCCTAAGTTATGGGGATGGGGTTCTCTTCTTTAGCGATGGGAAAGCCCTGAACTCGTCGGATGGGTCAGTAAGATGGGATATTGGTGATGAAGCGGCTACATATGCCAATCATATTGTCTCAAACAAGCGAGTTTACTACCTCAAAATAGAGTATATCGACGGTAGCGATGATACTGTGACACTTGAATCTCGATTAGCAGCAGATGGATCAATTGATTGGACACGTGATCTCGAAAGTACAGCAGCAGTAGATAAGCGCTTTGCAGTCACAGATAACTCTCTTATTCTCTTTGATTCAAGTGAAGAAGAAACTTTGATAGCACTCAATCCTGAAAACGGATCAACACAATGGACACAAGAGTTAGCTGGTGAATTTTTCAGTAGACCAACTGCTGCTAACGATATGGTTTATATAGGTGGTCGATACATGCTACCATCCAAACCGGGCATAGGTAAAGCACTCATTTACGCGATTGATGTGACCACGGGGGATCCCGAATGGGTTCATTTACTTGACACCGGGTCGCTTGAAACCTCTCCAGAGGAGCCACCAGCTGCGGGAATCCCTGTCGTGGCTGGCGGAAAAATATATACAACAACGTATCCTGCTGGTTCAATGCTCGACTATGAATATTTACTCTACTCCAACTTTTTTGTATTGGGAGATTCAGAAAGTAAATCGGGCAATACTAAGGAAACTCTTCCTTGACCCGATAAATTTCAGCGTATAAACTTTATCACAAAACTTATGGCCTATAATCGAAATTATTTTGTTATGAGTGAAACTAGTCGACGAAGCTTCATCAAAGGTGTTGGTATTCTTGGTACAGCAGCTGGAATTGGATCGGGATTTGGTCTTTCGATAGCAGAGGCTAAAGAATCCAATGACTCATGGACAACCTTTCGAGGAAACGCTGGCCGTACCGGTACAACCTCTGACAGTGGTCCTAAGACAAATATCACAACAGAATGGTCGTTCGATTTAAATGGAGGAATGAGTTCAGTCGAACCAATTGTCGCTAATGAACTCTTGTATTTAGCTGTAACAACACAACAAACACAATCATCTGGCAGCGGCTATGTTGCTGCTTATAATCCAAAAACACAAAAGGAAGTCTGGAAATTTGATGGGATTTCTCCACCAGGAACACCAACATATGAGAATGGTGTATTATATTTTGATACCAATGGATCAAAATCATCTAATTCATCAGGTTTTTTCGCTCTTGATGCCTCAACTGGAAAAGAAAAATGGAATAGAGAAGATTCATTTGGCATTACAAATCCCCTGATCGTAAATGGTCGCCTGTTCGCGAGCGGTTCAAGTCATGCTAGCGAACATGATTGGGACACTGGTGATGCAATATGGCAAACTGATGTGGCCAGTGGACCAGCATGTTTTGCAGATAATACCCTTTTCTACGAAAATGGCGTCGCGTTGAATGCTGACAATGGGTCTGTGTTATGGAATGTATCAAATGAGAAAGAGCGGCTACAAACTGTATCAGAGGGAAGGGTTTATGGAGTAAAGAATAATGGCAGCTCTGAAGTAATTATAAAAGCCCGATCCAGTAATGATGGATCAGTCCAATGGTCATATGCAGTTGAAACAGAAGTTACTTGGTCGAATCCTCGACTTACAATCGCAGGTGAACACGTTCTATTCCATACCGGGAATACCATTAGGGCTCTCAATGCAAGCAATGGAGACGAAGCTTGGTCATATGATGCAAATGCAACGATCTCGGGAGCTCTGTCTGTAGGCGATGGAGTTCTCTATGCTGGTGGCCGGAGTGATTTAGAGACAGAGACAGGGAACGCGGTCGTTTTGGCGTTAGATCCAGAATCTGGTAAACGTCAATGGCGTCATGATTTTGGCAGCTGGAATTTTGACGAATATGGTCCTGCAGCTAATTCTCCGATTGTTGCTAATGGAGAAATATACACGGCAACATATCCAATGAACTCAACTACGGATTGGATGTACACCGAGTTTGGAAATTTCCATGTTCTGGGGGGAGATATGGACTCTAACACTACACAGACCACAACCAGGAAAACAACGACAAGCTCGACGAATTCAGGAGCAACCTCTACGAAGACGGACACGAGTTCCACTACTCAATCAACCATCACCAATATCACCAACTCTGGTTCGTCTACAACACAGACAACAGATACTAACAAGAAGACAACATCTAGTAGCTTAACCAGTACAAATACAACCAAAACGACATCCTCTGATGGTCAGCCGGGGTTAGGTGTGCTCACAGCTATCGGCGGTCTATCTGGTCTTGTGGCATATCTTCGATCTACATTAGAATAACTACCTCCTTACCTACTTCTTAAGTTGAAAGTTGAATAAGGTTCGATTCCAAATCTGATAGACAGCAGTTGCAGACCAATCAATGATTTCTTAATAGTAAAATATATAGTTGTCCACAACTATGTGATAAATAGGACGAATGTCGTTGTTAAAAAAATTATTTAGGCGAAACAAATCGGCTACGCTCAACGCACCTATGTATCGGTGTGTCGGCTGCAAAGAAACCGCAGGTGCAATGACCCCCCATATTGTTTGCCCTGAATGCAGTGGCAAACTAGAGAGAATTGATCTCCATAGGTGATAATATTCCGATTTTGTGTTAAGGATATTACAACGGACTCACAGCTATATTCTGTTTAGAAAGTGTTACGAATACTAACCATCTGCTGAATTATAATTTCCACAAAGCCTATTACTTATACGATACAGCAGTATCTATGGAAATACTGCCGTACGTTCAGCGTCTCTTTGGTTCTGGTGATCAAAAAGATGTCATAATCGAATGTCGGAAGTGTGGCACAACCCTTGCATCGAGTACAGAGGGGTGTCCTTCATGCGGCTCCAATTCTATTTGCCATTTTGATGTTTCTTAGCTATCGCTACTTCGTTGCTACTGCTGAGACAACCACCGGTGTCCGGAGTACCACGATTAAGTACTGGCACATCAAATTGAAAATCCAAAAACTATTTAATATCTCTTCTGTGTGTGGGCCAAACTGCCCCGGATAGGATGAGAAACAATAGGAGAACGGTTGAGATAATACTATATATTGACTAAGGACAAAGACAGCGATCTATCCTCTCCTATTGGAGATACTATCTCTTCTGTATCACAAACAAATGTGACATCATTATAGCAATATATTCGCGGGTCCAACGCCCAAACGCGTGGATCGTCTATCTTATCCGAAGATTACGCGACAGATAGTTCCGATGGAAACGGTTCCAGTATCTTCGTTGTCACTGCTCGAATCCGAACTGGAAGAAGGTGAGTCAGCACTATCAGTCGACGAGTCAGTTGCGTCCTCTGACGAACCACTCTCACCCGAGTCGGAGGAATTGGAGGTCTCGTCAGAGGTAGTATCCGAATCTTCATCGGATTTGTCGCTAGAACTGTCTGTTCCAGTATTAGATGTACTCGTATCTTCGGATTCCGAGTCATCAGAGGACTGGTCAGACTCGGTGGTTTCTTCAGTACTAGTATCGTCGTTGCTATCTTCCTCACTGGTGGACTCGGACGAAGATGAACTATCATCAGAACTGCTTGACGCACTCGCATTCGGAATACGCTCGCCAAGCCAACTGAGAAGATCATCAACATCGTGATGGGGAGAGGTCTTGTCCCCATCGAAAACCATCGTTGGCGTCCAACTCACACCATAGTCACCAGCGGTATACCGGTTTTCTTCTACGTCGTCATCGTACCGACCTGATGAAGCTCGGTCAATAATTGTTTCCCGACTAGAGACGTCTGCCGAGTCCATTCGGTCTTCCATCTCGCTGAACGAGACATTGCCTCTGATCAGGTCCGAGAACATGTAATTGAAGAACTCCCAGTAGTCTTCTGGTGAGACATTCCAGACACCCAACGCGGCCTCCGAGATGAGCGGGTCACTGTCGGAGATGTAGTATGTTGAGGTACCATGCGAAGTAGTTCCTGGCGGTTGGTATGCAAGTGCACGGAATCGAAGATTCAGGTCACCAGAGGTAACATACTCGTCCAATACTGCCTCTAGGTTGCCATCTCGAACAAACTTCTGCGTATATGGACATTTAAAGTTCCCATACACCGTTGCAGTTGGTGCATCGGGATTCGTTCCCATTGTCGCGTACGTGCGCTCATCCGCGTCATCAGGAACAGGTGCGTTCGAAAGGTCCGTTGCTGCGTTCACAGGAATTGATCCACCGAGGCCGACTGCCGCCATCACACCAGTTGTCTTCAGAAACGTTCGCCGCGATGCATTTTGCTTTGACATCAGTGATTGGCTCCAGAATAGCTGATATAATAGACCCCCCTAATTGTACAAACTGTATTCTCAGTTTTGAAGTATTGAACAACAATTTCTTACTCTTGCATCTGTGTTCAAACTGTTTAAACCGTTCTAGCCATACGCTAAAATAGCACTTAGATGGGTTCAAACGATCGGTTCGTCGAATATATTCAATAGCGCTTAAATAAAAATGATAGATGATGAGAGATTGTTTGGAAACAATTCACAAAGGCGATCTCAATCCTCCACATATCCACTTAATGAATGCATCAACCCCTCCATCCCATAGTAGATATGGTGCAATAAAAGGGATATCAATTACAGCACTGAATAGCGTTAATAGTTGAAGTAATATGCTACAGATTCGGAGGTCATTCGGATGTAATCTTCATTCCATCATAATTGATATATTTTGGAGTAAACTAAAATGCTCTTGAAAAACATTTTCGACGTGCCAACGAGGGGGTCATGATTTATAGGGTTTCAAATAGGGGTCGCTCATTAAAAAATAGAGGTCCGTATATACTTCACCGATAATATGCCATCTGAATATATTGTCGGACCAAAAGACGTGATAATCCTCGCATGCAGGTTGTTACGAACGTTTTTTCAGGAGAAGTATGAATAGTCAAACACTGATTAACGAATCAGACAACAGTAGCCCTAAGTATATTGGAGAACAATTTGTAGTAATACTATGAATCGTAGAGCCCTCCTAAAAAGCGCTATTCCAATCGGGATGCTAATTGCAGGGTGTACATCACAATCAGATGGGTCAAAGAGTACCAGTACTACTCAATCAGAAACGAGCACTGTAGGTCAATCTTCACAAAAATCGTCAGCAACAAAATCATCAGTAGATGATACCACAACACGCTCAACTTCCAAAACTACAACTGATGAGGTAGCCGGTAGTACATCAAAGCAATCTACAACTGAGAAAACAACTATTTCAGACACAAAAGAAAGAAAGACCACATCTACGGCGCGCTCAAGACCAGACCATCCCTCTACAAAAGGCGTGTTCGACGAGCCGACCCGTGGTCCACTTCCCTTCAGTAAAGATGCGACACTGATTGTTTTTGAGGACCCATCTTGCCCAAATTGTGTTCATTTTGAAGAAAATACATATCCAAAACTCAAGCGGAAGTATGCGGATACTGGTAAACTTTCGATTGTGTTCCGTACCATTCCCGTAATTAAACCATGGGCGGAAGAAGCGACCTATGCTCTCGAATCTACATTCGTACGAAATGAACCTTCATATTGGAAATTAAAGTCATATTACTTCAGTAATCAAGATAGCCTAAACGACGAAAATATATTGGATAAAACAAGCGATTATATTGCTTCAAATACTTCGCTGAGCAGTGAGGATGTAGTTCAAGATGCGAAATCAAAAGCACAAAAAAAACAGGTGGATGAAGATCTAGCTGTCGCAAAATCGGCTGGTATCCGGGGTACACCAACGTGCTATGCATTTCGGTCAAATAGATATATGACCGAGATCATTGGCAAACAAGGCTATAGTGTGTACAAAAATGTACTCGGTTTGTGATGTTTTCCTGTTCGATTATGAATTAGTATTCTGAAAGTCGTGTTTTATTCTTAGGGAAATAGTAGCAATGTGAATCAATATTGTATAACGAAAGCACCCAAAGGAGGCGATCCAATCATTTTCCTTAGTATGTAATACTCTCTTTTAGTCCAATTCCTAATGATTCAATGATTTCTAATCCATGAAACAACGACTGAGTCCCATAGGTCACCCGACCCGTAGTCGTTCACTCTTGGGATTGTATCTCTTCGTAGGGTTGAATAATAACAAACCCTCCTTCTTCGGCGAACTGTAGTTGATACGTTTCCCCGGAGGACCGTCCAATGAAACTCTTGAGATTCAGATCACGTTTCGAACTTGGTGAGACGTTACTGCTCCATGCGACTGTCGCATTGGGGTCTGTATTTACCGGCGTTGGAACGACAAGTGGTTCGCCGTGTGTGGTGATTGCGATATAGCCTGGTCCTTTCAGATATACGTTAAACAGACCGCCTGAGGAAGCTCCGGCGATGCTACTCATCATCTTGATGTCCCAATCGACACTGTCCTCGAAGGCAAGTATGTCGTTTCCATTGACACTGATTTCATCATCGGCTTCGAGTTCAAGTAGCTGAATCTCCTTGCCTTGGTCAGCCAGATAGAGATGGCCAGTTCCAGTCGCCTTCATCATCACTGCACCTTCGCCGGTAGCCTTCTGTTTCAACATTCCTGTTAACCCACCGGCTGATTTCTGCTCAAAGGTAATCTCGCCGGTATAGCCGACCATCGATCCTGCTTGTGCCATGACGCTCCCGTCAACCGAGACATCGAGCATCTTAGAGCTCTCCAATTCGAATGTGTTAGCTGTTTCGCCCGGTGCATGGGTGGTTACAAATTCGTCGAGATTCATCGATTGATACCCAAACGGTGTATCCCAACGCATCCGTTTGTAGTTATCGTCCGAAATTCGACCGCTTGGTGAAACAAATTCGCGATGTGGAACGGATGTTCTTGACGTGAATTACCACGGGTCGGGTGACCCGTGGAATTCTGCTTGTTACCGTTTAAAAAATAGACGGCGTCAGAAGACGCCGGGGAAGATGACGTAGACAAACAACATCGTCAGTATTCCGGTCATGGTCGCATAGTAGGCTAACGGGAGGAGTTCGAGTCGGATGACGCGTCCTTCCTGTCCAACGAGGCCGACGACTGCAAGCGCCGCGACGACGTTGTGAACCGCGATGAGGTTCCCAATCGCACCGCCAACGGCCTGTGCGCCGACGAGGATGGTACGCGAGACGGCGAGGTTTTCAGCGACGTTGTACTGGAACGTTCCGAACAGGATGTCGCTTACCGTGTTCGAACCGGCAAGGAACGCGCCAAACGCACCTACGAGCGACGCAAAGAACGGATAGACGCCGCCAGCGAAGTTCGCAGTTGCGTCCGAAAGGATGACCAGCATGCTGTCGATATTGGCAGCTTTACCGGATTGAATCATAATCTGAACTGTCGCAACCGCGAACAGCAATGCGATGACAGCAGGCATGACGTTCTCAACCGTCTCGACCCACGAGTCCTTTATCTGGCGACCGTTCATCCCGTGCAGTGGAATGGTGATGAGGTGAACGACGACGAACACCGCTCCCGGCAGGTAAAGCAGTGCGAAGTCATTATCGAGGCCGGTTCCGAAGATGTTCGACCACTTGAGAACGAGCGTACTAGTCAGGAAGTCGGTAAGGGGTGTCCAGACACGGGTGAGCACAAGCAGCACCGCCAGCAGTGCATATGGTGTCCACGCCTTCCAGAGCGGCATCTGTCTAGTCACGACACCGCCGTCTGCGGCGATAGAACGGTCACTCGAGGACGTCTCGCCGGGTTCGATGTCGCCGACCCAGTGGTCCGGCCAGAGTTCCTGCGGTGCGAAGTCCCACTCCTCATCAGGATGGAAATATCCGGCCTTTAGTGCGCCAACGGTGAATACCATCCCGCTCATCGCGCCGATGAGGCCGGGAAACGTCGGTCCAAGGAGGTATGCGGTAAGCCAGTACGGAACCGCGAACGTGAACCACGCGAATAAAGTGAGCGGCAGCACTTCGAGTGCAGGCTTGATAGAACGCTCTTCGCCGAAAAACCGCGTCATCATTGCGACGCCAATAAACGGCAACAACATTCCGACGATGACATGGAACGACGCAGCCCACATGCCGATTTGTGCTACCCATTCGGGTACTGTCGTTCCCGCGGGCGTTGCCACGTTCGCAGTCGAGAACGTGTCCTGCAAGCCGATGATGAGCGGCGTTCCGACCGCACCGAAGGTGATGGCCATCAGGTTCCCGGTGAGTGCGACGACGACTGCCGCAAGTGGTGGGAAGCCCAGACCGACCAACAGCGGGCCAACGACTGCCGCCGGCGTTCCGAATCCCGCGGCGGCCTCGATGAACGACCCCATTAGGAAGACGAGGAGGACGACCTGCACGCGTCGGTCCTCGCTGATGGAGGTGAACCCGGCGTTGATGGTGTCGAAGGCACCGGTCTGTTTCAGTGTGTACAACAGCAGGATCGCGCCGAAAACTATCCAAAGGATGTTCGCCGCGGTGATGAAGCCGTTTATCGTCGCGGCCACAATCCACGCCGGTGTCATTCCCCAACTCACGAAGCCGACGACGACGGCCGACAACCACGCGAGCGGCATCGCACGCGTAGCGGGCCAAAACCGTCCGATCATGAGGTATGCGATGACTGCCAGCGGCAGAACCGCGAGAACTATTTCGAGGATGCTCGCCATCGCGACTCACCACCCACTGTCGTCTTGGCTGGCGGGATTGAGGGTTTCTCGGCGTTTCTGTTGTCCGGGTTGTTTGTTGAAACGGCGTCCGCAACCGGTCGGTATTGTCTCTGCCGCGTCATAGTAGCTCTCCGTTGGTCAGTGCCACCTGTCATGGGCCGATGGTACACAGAACAGGATATATAATTAACGATTATATCAATAATTTCAATATATAAAATGCAGGAATATCGGGCACCATTCAGTCGAGTCGTCGCTACGACGACTCGAACTCTGTAACAGTCCACATGGTACCGCATGTGTATTTCACGCAGATCGGTGTTTCATCCACAACCATAATGCCGTCTAAAAAGCGGGGACCCCTCCCCAGTATGACCGGAATAGACCAGATTAATAGACCGAATAAACACTACTTGCGGGGATTCCTTTTGAATGTGAGTCTTACACCATCTATCATTGTCCATTCGTCAGACACATCTCAGCGATATTCAAAAATATATTTACCTACTCTCCTGGTACAAAGTTAATATGACCAAGAACACCCCACATACGAACTCCATTGGGCAACCGATTTGCGGACGTACTGACGGGAACTCTAACGTCCCGTGTCAGTGCGTCGTTCCGTTTCCGGGCAGACCGTGTCCCCATCATCGAAAGTAAGCACTCTACCATACCTATTACTAATCACCGACTGGATCCCCGTTCAATTCTGAGAAATTCGTGACCAGCCTCTCGTTCCTACGCCGAGTGTACTTTTCGAACGGAAATTAACAGAGAGACTGGCGAATGCAGTCCCCCGATCGGTTATGTTAGTTCCGCGTGAGCGAATCTCCACCGCCCAAACGCAAGCGGGAGAACAATCCAGAGGGCGAGGACGACGAATCCGAACCAGCCCTGTTGCCAGAACGTCTCGGCGGCGGAAGCCGTGTTCGCCGCCGAGACGGTCGAGAACGCGTGCTTGAACGCAGTCTGCGGATTGACCACCCGAATGAACGAAAGCAGATCTGTCTGGAACGCGGCTGAACCAATACCGTACCGCCGAAGAATGAGTCCTAATACGGCCGTCAGAACACCCCAGAGGAACGTGAACAACACGACCAATCCAAAGCCGATCAATACGATCAGGTTCTCCGAACGAAGGCCAGCGGACACGCCGACGCTGACGCTGACGAACGTCGCTCCGAGAACGAGCGATAAGAGGACGAGAACGAGATAATCGGTCACAGCTAACGTTGCCCCGAGTGCGACGATAATGGCACCGCCGACGAGAAATCCGATCACCGTCGCGAGCGAAACGATCGCCGCTCGACCGAGGAACTTCCCAAAAACGACGTCCGTTCGCGTGTGAGGTAACGAGAGTAGCAGTTTGAGACTCCCCGACTCGCGTTCGCCCACTATCGAACGATACCCCGAGAAGATTCCCACGGCGGGCAGGAAGATACCGAGCGGCGTCGTCAGGGAGACGATGACGGGAATCTGTACCGAGTCGTTCCCCCGGAAGATGTTCGAGATTTTGATGACCACGAACGAAACCCCCGCGAAGAAGAGCACGAACGCGACGATTAGTGCGAACAAGCGCCGCGAACGGCTCGCGTCCCGAACCTCCTTTTTCGCGATGACTCGCCAACTCATACCGTCATCGCCTCCCCTTCCGTGTACGCCGCAAAAAGGTCCTCGAGCGAGGCTTCGCGTATCGAGAAGTCTTGAAGCCTCACGCCGGTAGATTCGACGGCGTCAATGACTTTCGCCTTCGATCCGTCGGCGATAGTGACTGTTATTCTGTCATCTTCAGTCGTCACATCCGCGATTCCCTTGCAACTACGGATCGAAGCGAGTACCTCGGACGTTACCTCGGAGACTACAATGGTCAGTTCGGTCGTCGCACTCATTTTCTGTCTGAGGTTGCGAATCGAATCCTCGGCCACGAGTGACCCGTCCGATAGAATTCCAACCCGATCACACACTGCCTCGACTTGATCGAGGATGTGACTGGAGAAGAAAACGGTTGCACCGCGTCGATTCTCTTCGAGGATGATTTCACGCATTTCGCGCGCTCCGTTCGGGTCTAACCCGGTCGACGGTTCATCGAGAATGATGAGATCCGGTTGGCCGACGAGCGCCATGCCGAGTACCAACCGCTGGGTCATTCCCTTCGAATAGTTCCCCGCCCGTCGGTCGGCGGCATCCGCGATGCCGACACGTTCGAGGATTTCCATCGGCGCATCGCTTGCTTCTTTTGACTCGATAGCCAGTTCGAGATGTTGAAATCCCGTAAGGCGATCGTACACGTCGAATCCGTCCGGCAGGACACCCACGCGCTCGCGAATTTGCTGTGAATCAGTATGAGCATCCATATCAAAGAGGGTCGCTTGCCCGCTCGTCGGACGAATGAAATCCAAGAGGAGGTTGATCGTCGTCGACTTCCCTGAGCCATTTGGACCGAGGAAACCGTAGATTTCGCCGTCGTCGACCGTCAGGTCAAGGTTTTGGAGGGCGGTCACGGAACCAAACCGTTTCGTGACATCGTCAAGTCTGATAACGGACATTCCATTCAAACAAATGAATACTGTGTTTAAGAATGTTTAGTTAAGCTGATTGTCTATTGCGTGTGAACGAAGTTATGGACGCGGGGTACGGTTCCCCGTTAGATGACGCTCAGGATTCGTAGGACTAGAGCAATAACGACGGGAATTCCGACGGTGATGATAGCGTTTCGTCGCGAGAGACCATGCAGTTTCTCCATCCCTGCCGTCCAAATCCACCCGCTCCAAGCTAACAACACAATGCCGATGAGGCTCGTGACAAAGAGTGCTGGGTCGTTCTGGAGTTCTTGGAGTGCAGCATTTGCTGCTTGGTTATTGTCGGGAAGGGTCACGCCGGCGTAGACGTAATAGGCCGCGATGGCGCTGATGACTTGACTAACGAGAAGTGGTATGTACCCCCAACCTGTGAAGGCAAAGGTATTACCTAGTGACCCATCGCCTCCGAACACAAAGCGAGCGATGGCGTAGAACACGACGCTGTACACGACCCACGCGAACAATACGCCGAGGAATCCGAAGATGACTCCAAATATGCTCGTGAATGTTCCGATAGCATCGGCGGTCGATTGGTTCATTTGCTGACCCTGGGATTGGACTGCGTTCGTGACTACTTGGCCGCTGACATTCACTTGTAGTGCGGTTCCAGCCGCAGCGATGAGCGCTGCAAGAAGGACGATGAGGGTTGGTATTAGGAGGCCTGGGTTTTCGACTTGTTCGTCGAAAAACGATCGCGGTTTGGAGAGTATTTCGAGGACCATATTTCCGAATCTATCGGGTAGAACCATTAATATTTCTCTTTCAAATGGATTTTATCGGAGAACGTGTGTGATTCCTGGGCACCAAATGGACTAACGGGTAACTCGGTTTGTTTTCATGCGAGTACCACTGATCCACGTTCATTCGTTGTATTGTTTCACCAACGTATCTTCGACCGTCTTCATCGAACTGTAAGGAGGTAACTAAGACGTCGTTTACACCGGTGAACCCCTGCTATCTTGTCATTCCCCTACTAACTCTTTTCGTCCGTTTCCTAGTCGTATCCATCGAGTCAATGGTGGAAATATTTTGTTCGATCGTATCCTCATCGTCTGTTTTGCCTTCGTCGGACCAATCGTCGTCAACAGGGGGCGTCAACTGAAATATGATAAATCAATTCATATCAAGTGTAGCCATCGGGCAAGTCTTTCTGTCCGATTACAAAAACAATTATGAAATAAATATATGTTGATGTATCTGGTCAATTCAGCAAACGCTACATAACATGGGGATAAGATTGAATAAATATGAGTGAGTCAGAACTTGTGCAAGCGACTTCGGGACTACTTTTTTCTGTTTTTCTCATTGGAGGATCCCTCCTTTGTGTGCTTTTATTTGGAGTAATAATCTGGGCGCTTTCTTCTTCATCTCTGAATCACAGTGGAATAGTCACACAAACGAGGGTTGTGGTAGCATTATTTTTCATGTGGGGTGGCCTAGTCGGAATGACGATTGGGGGGACCCTATATCTTTCAAATTTGTAGGCATGTTAATTAAACTAGTTTCAAGGTGGCTCTCCCAGCGATTCGATAGCCACTTTTTATGTGCTAGATCTCATCTCGGAGAGAAGCATCTATCCTGTACTTATTCGGGGTATCTCCCTAAACAGCCCTTTAGCTGGATTACAGGCGCTAAGCCCCCTTCCTCAGGGAGCGCCGAAGACGCGAGCAGGGAGGGGATACAGCGTCCCCAGAAATCGAAGATTTCTGGTGTGCAAACGAGACGCTTCGCGTCTCGTCAACGCCGTCATCGTCTTTCGTACACTGTTCTATTGCACGCCCACAGGCCCATGTAATCGATATGTTTATAGTGCATAACGTGCAATGTGTGCATACAGTGAAGCGGAAGACTATCACCATCCGCGAAGACCAAGACGAGTGGATTGAGGGGCAACACCTCAACCTCTCATCGTTCATTCGCGAGAAAATAGACGAACTTATAGAGGAGCGAGAATAGCGGATGTACTACGCCTACAGATATCGCCTTGAGCCGTCCGACACCCACCGAGAGGAGTTAGACCGCTGTCGCGATATCTGTAGGCAAGTCTACAACCACGCACTCTACCGCTTCAACCAAATCCCCGAGAGCACAGGTACCCTCAACCAGCGCGTTCGGTCTATCCGTGACGAACTCCCCAGTCTCAAAGACTGGTGGGCGAAACTCTCGGACGTGTACTCGACAGTTCTGCAAACTGCTGTTATGCGAATTGAGCAGAACATCAAGTCGCTTGGGAACTCAAGAAGGACGGCTACGGCGTCGGTCAACTCAAGTGGAAGTCCCCACGGGAATTTCGCAGTTTCACGTACAGTCAGTCTGGCTTCAAGCTCGACAAGAAGGGCGGTCAGACCGTACTGTCTCTCTCGAAGCTCGCGGATATCCCGATACGACTCCACCGCGCGATTCCTGACGATGCCAAACTCAAACAAGTCACGCTCAAGAAAGAGCCGACGGGCGAGTGGTTCGCTTCCTTTGGCGTCGAAGTAGACCGCAAACCTCCCGAAAAACCCGATGAACTCACCGACGTGGTGGGTATCGACGTAGGCATTCTCAAATACGCTCACGACACCGATGGAACGGCGGTCGAATCGCTCGACCTCTCGGACGAACGTGACCGGTTGGAACACGAGCAACGAAAGCTCTCGCGCAACCAACATGGGTCGGAAAACTACCACAAGCAACAGCGTGTCGTTGCACGTCGTCACGCTGATTTAAAACAGAAGCGCCGGGACTTCTTGCACAAGCTGTCAAACTACTACGCCCGAGAGTACGACCTTGTTGCAGTCGAAGACCTGAACGTCAGGGGCATGCTCGAATCCCCGTCGAACAGTCGAAATACGGCGTCATCGGCGTGGCGGACGTTCCTCTCGTTGCTTGAATACAAGTGCAAACGCGAAGGGACGCACTACGTTCCGGTGAACCCACGAGGAACAACGAAAGAGTGTGCGTCCTGTGGTGTTTCGACCGAGAAGCCACTGTGGGTGCGTGAACACTCGTGTCCGTCATGTGGGTTCGAAGCGGATAGAGACGCGAATGCGGCCTGGAACATTCTTTCTCGCGGTATCACCAAAGTAGGAGTGGGATGCTCCGAATCAACGTCACCAGAAATCGACGATTTCTGGTTGGCGAACGAATCGCTTTGCGATTCGTCAACGCCTGCGGAGACTGCGCTCCCTATGGGAACTGCTGTTGTTCCTGCAAAGCGCGTCGTGGAAACAGGAAGCCCCGTCCGCAACGCGCGAAGCGCGTAGGGCGGGGTAGTTCACTGATGTACCTCACTCAAATATATTCTCTCTATCTCTAAGTGACGACTGTCTGTGTTACGATAAGAGGAGTTCCTACCTTTGAGTACGGAGATGATATCAACATAACTTATAGAAAGCTGCCATAAAACATACACTGAAACCCAAGATCCGCGAATTCAGTGAAATTTTCAGACTAGAAGACCTTTTTTCTCCAAGTCAGTAAGTGTGACTACTTCTACGTTGCTCTGTTTGAGATGACGAAGAATGGTTTCAAACTTTTTCTCGGAAAGTCCACCTTTACCAATTCTATGAAAGAGGAAGACAGATAACTGCTTGTATGCCGCGCTATAGTCAATCATCTGTTTTGTTCGCGCGATATCATTTCCACCATACATTCGTGAGAGGATAGTATCCTTCGTAATCACCGGGAGGGAATTTGGAGATGCTCCAAATGAGAGCGTCATATCAAAGTGCTTTTTCGCTAATTCGAATGTCTTTGGACCAACAATGTTTTTTGGAACGGCCATATACTTATGACCATTATAGCCATACCGTTTGAGCCAACTTTTTGCGTCCTTCATTACCTTCTCTTGTTCTTTTGCAGGGAGTTCTGGAAACGGACTAGAACCTATATTCGGATGAGCAATCATATCCCAACCATCTTTCACCATTTTACGCATTTGCGTTTGGGTTAGAAAACCATCGTCATATACTGCATCCGTGATGACAGCGTCTACCCCTGGGAAACCATGTTTTTTCATGTGTTTCTTGTAAGCAACGGAGTAGTGAGATTCAAGACTATCATCGAACGTCAGCATAACCATTCCTTTCTTCGGTGTGGGTACTGTCTTTATATCATCAACGTAGTAATTGATAGGTTTCTTCGAGTTAGGATCCTCTGGTCGACCGATGATACGTACCTCATAGACCTGTGAGAGGTCTACACTTTTTTGGCGTTGAGCATCTGTGACTCCAAGATTTACTCGAACCCACTTTCCCTTTGGCCCATATAGTGTGCGTTTCAACTCTACAATATGGCCCCGATCCGGGGCATACAATTGTACAGCGATTTTCATACGGTCGTGGGAAGTGCACTTGAATGCCAAAGAGAGGTTTTTGTTGCCAAAGTTAGCTGGATTGCTTCCAAAATTTATCCGGTGAATCTGCCCTTGAGTAGATTGTTGGGTCCCACTTACATTAGCAGACTGTGATCCAGCATATTTTTGCTTCGTGCTCTTTTTTAATTTTCCAAGCCCGTCGACGGCACTCCAATCCTTGAGCGATTCGAAATTTTCGAATACGTTAGGAGATTTCTTCTGATTTTTCTGCGTAGTGGTCGTGCTCTCTTTTGCTGTTTGTTCTTCTGAAGTTGAAGCTGGTGTCGTACTCTTTTTTGCAGTAGTTGATGTCTTCTCTGGAGTGGATGTATCCTCATTCGAATCTCCAAATACAGAACATCCTGCAAGACCAACCGTCCCTAGTGTAGCAGCTGTTGTCAGGAAGGCGCGTCGTTTTTCGCGGGGCATCGTTATAGACATTCGGGAGAGTAGTGTTAAAGCCTTTTTCAAATCTTGTGCTGGAGTTAGATGTTCCGACAGATATGGATGATTAATATCTCGTTAGCCATTTGAGACCAATAAATATAGTCTATTTTAGAGGAATTGTTTTATTTTGGTGGTTTGCTTTCGAATGTGGATCTAACCCATAAATCTGATTCTTAAGCAAGATAGTCCGATAGACCTGGATATAACTACAATATGAACAACTCGATTTTAATTAAGAAATGGCAAGGAAAGAGTATATGAATTCGAAAGAGTTAACTCGCATTATTCCGGTATGACGACTATGTCAAAAAAACCTCGTGAGCTGCTCGGGTCAACTACTCTATGGCGGCTTGTTTCTCTACTTATGGCGTTTCAATTATTGTTTGCAGCATTTATTACTCCTGTTGCAGCGAATTCGAATACAGAAGAGGAAGATTCTACAATATCCATTGAACAGTTACTCAACTGGATTGATTCGATGTCAGAATTTTGGATGAAGAATTTCATGGAAAAAATGGATTATGGTGAAATCCCGAAATATCTCTTTAACCAGCACCACGCCGACAATACGTGCCAATCCAGTAACAATTCAACAAACACTGATTCTGACGAAGATGGCATCCCGGATATTGTCGAGACAAACGGAGGTCAACCGATCGATACGGACGGCGACGGGACCCTTGATTCGCATGATACTGATTCAGATAATGATGGCATATTAGATAGCGTAGAGGGGACAACCGACCGAGATGGAGATGGAATAGCAGACTATCGAGATCCCCATTCTGACAGAGATGGGACGTCCGATAATAAGGAGAAAGACAAGGACACCGATAATTCGAAAAGTAATGGGGAAGAGGACAACACTAGTACTGATGGTGAAAACGATGAAGAACAGAATTCAAATGAATCGGTAAGTTCGACCACCACTAATGAGAAAACCGATGGTCAAACTCCGAGTGATGGCACCAGTACCAAGACCTCGACTAGTCAGATCACTTCGACGGAACCTACCAACAGTAAAACGACAAACACCCAGTCAACAGAAGATCACACCAGGGGAAAAGTAAGCACCACAACTAATAATTCGACTCCTGGTGCACCCAGCACTAAGTCAGCTCAAGATTCCAAATCACAAGAACTCGTACCTGAATCAGGAGCACTTCCGGATATTAACTCACCGGTGATCGCAATAGTTGGATTATTATGTGCACTTGGTGGCGCAATCGCTATTGCTCGTAGTCGTAAATAGATTCGACAAATTCAAGGCTACAATCTCGGTGATTCAGATCTCAATTATAAGGTGTAATTTAGACACCATGAGATACAATGACTTCTTCAAATAGTGGCCAAAATAAATATAAGTGAGCCCTGAGAGTTCGCCAAATAGAATCCGATCAACTGGCTGCTATGGACTCAAGTATGATTCAAAAACGAATTCCGACATCACGAGGCGATTTTAGAGTGGTAACACGAACAGTTCGTCTTGTATTGTCGATTCCTCGTTACTTTATCTGCTCCGTACTCGCTTCATTGATTGGACTTTCAATTTTTGTTCTTTCACAAAATACTGAGTTGTTTCAGACACTTTTATTTAATGACTTTTTGACCCTCCAGCAGAGAATCACTATATTTTCACAATTGTTTCCTATTATCGGTACCGCATTTTCTCCAATAAAAGAAGCAGTTCTGTTAATAACTTCTGGACTATTCGGAATCAATCTGTCGATGTCAATTTATCATCTAAAGGAACATAATATTAGCCTACAAAGCGGAACTGGTAGTGCAGTAGGTGTGATCTTTGGAACGCTCGGCGCGGGATGTGCAGCGTGTGGCTCTGTTGTTCTTACAGGATTCCTTTCATTTATTGGAGCAACAAGTATTCTCACTCTATTACCTTTTGATGGACTCTCTTTTTCCATAATCTCACTCGTGATATTTGGACTTTCGATATATTGGATATCTAGTGGTATGCGTGGAGGAACAATCAATGGATGCCCAGTCGATATTTGATTTAATTTAATTGCATCTGCCAAATCCTCATTTGAACTACCATGTTATTTCGTAACATATGTTATTATTATTACATCGAAAAATTAATAAACTAATGTTGTATGGATGTATTTAGCGCGAATTAAACACGTGCTTAGATAAATTATGATAAAAAATAAACTAAAAAATCTGATGGGAGAAAAAGAGCAACAGTCAACTAGAGTGAATAATTTGAAAGATCATTCCCGTCGTACCTTTTTACGCAAATCAGGTGGGATAGCTGCAGTATCCGCATTGGGAATATCACAAGTCGGTAGCGTAATGGCAGATGGGAATGAGTTCTGTCCGATTCGCCAAACTCATTCAGAGGATACGATTCTTGAGGGAACAAAAGAGGAAGTTCCTGTTTACATAAACAAATCTCGAATCCCAGGTCCGACAACTGTTCTTGTTGGTGGTGTTCAAGGTAATGAACCAGCTGGATGGCGCACGGCACATGCAGTTAAAGACTGGTCAATCGATTCTGGAAAGCTAGTTGTTCTTCCTGAAATCAATCCAGTTGCTATTCGTCGAGGTACATATATTAATAATAACGGTGATTTAAACGATCAGTTCCCACCAAATCGACGTCCGACAACTCAACTTGCACGTGCACTGTGGGATTATATTGTCGATACCGACCCAGATCTCTTTTTCAGTCTTCATAGCTCTCGGGGTATCCTCCATGAGAGTGAGGGTCCAGCAGGTGTAGGACAGGCTATTTATCCAACGTATATTGACGGTGCACGGAACGATGCCCGTAATACAGTACGGCAAATAAACAAAAGTCTCGATTCGTATCGATCAATCTATGATTTCAAGGTTGGCAACACACTTTACGGCGTCCGTCCACGTCTCACTCACAAAGTAGCTGCTGACCTTCAAATTCCCGGATTCCTGATTGAAGCGACACGATATAAGACGTCTTTGGACACTCGAGTAAAATGGGAACAAGAAATCGTTGCCCATTTGCTTAGTCAAAATGGAATGAAAGTCAAACAGTGAACTACCCCGCCCTCCTCTGCTGAGGATGGGGCTACTTGTTTCGACGACATGCATTTCAGATACGCTAGTGTTCGTTGGCAGCGCAGTCTTTACAGGCATTAAATCGTACTGAACTACTCCTACTCCGGCGAGTCCGGAAGAAAGGATGTTTCAGCTGCGTTCGTATTGTGGTCGCATCTGAAGCCACACGCTGGGTCCAAGAATTCTCGTACATAAACGGCTGTCTATCTCTACACATTACTTGGAATTTTTTGTCGTCTCTCTTGGGTTCGCCGCCACAACGTGTATCGCTTTGCGATCGCAATTAAGAGAGATGACGTTAGCACCTGATTCTTAAAAGAGAGTAATTGCAGAATTTGATCCCAATCTATTAGGCTAATCAATGATTATCAATTTCTGGGAGTTATTCGATCTTGTGAGTTCATTTTGAAAATATTTCAATTTCTAGGTTTCAATTGAAAACCAAAACATTTAGGTCTATGGTGTATTAATAGATTATTGGAACTCTACCAGTTCTAAAGGCACGTTATAAACGTGCCTTTTCCAACCCCTGAAGAAATAGATTATGTTAATTAGTATTTTAGCAGTATTAGATAACTCAATTGTTTATTAAGCGAAGAAAAGGACACGCATTTTTCGTGTTCCGCACGTTCTCTACACGATACATGATTAACAGCCTAATGTTGAGCTACACCTCGCATGAGTACTAACCCGACGAGTACAATGGGCCGTCTATTTAACCGTAGGAAGTCTCCGTGTTCTCGCTCGGAAAGGGTAGCATGCAATTTCTCCTTATAGCTCTATTATGTTGTTTCGCTATTAAATCCCAATTAATCAAGTTCTTCACCACAAAGCATTTATTTCTAGAGACTCTATCTAAAATGCAGCGTGGTTGTTTGCATGGAGATAACATCTCCATAGGTCTGTATAACCAATTCAGACCATCTCAACCGCGTCATTACTTCCCTCTTGAATCTTCTGCAGTTGACGGTTTATTCCTTGTTCTCAGTCATCATTCCAAACAAATGACGAAATAACTATTGTGATATTCCGTAAATGTAAACTAATTCTACATAGTTAAATGACGTTATCATTGATGGCGGAAATATTGATAGTCACATCAACGAGATTTACTCGGTGAGCCAGTTTTCGATGTTTTGATGTTTACCGAGAAAATACACGGCTGCGAGTCCGAGACAAACAATCCCCAAAAGTGCAGTGACCAAACTTGTCAAACCGAGATTCGGATCAGTTACAACGCCAATAAGTGAAAAAACCCCAATAATACTGAATAGGGAACCAACTGTAGCTGCTCGATTCATGCTATATGTTCTCATGACAGATATAAAAATATTACCAATAATTAAATATCCATGTATGATGGTAATAAATGTACATAGATTTGTATCGAATGCAATTAACAAATTGCTTTTGACTTCCCCTATCGATCTCCACCACGCGAGAAGGATAAGGCTCCATGTTCAATGATTTACGTTGAAGTTACAAATGAAACCGATTGGTACCCTGATTGCCGGGGTTGGAAAATGTCTGAAACTCGGAAGTCGTCTTCAAAAATAATCACATTGCGTAACTTAATTACGTTAAATCACTCGTCCCCAGACGAGTAGTCGATTGTTACGAATTTGATTCCGTAGATATCATCCCAGTCGGTGTCTTTATCCATGAGAAGGATCATAAGTGTTATTTCTCCATCTTCGACACCTGCTTCATCGAGAGCGTCAGGATGAATGGAGAGGGTGTACTCACCGTTTGTATCCTGACTAACGTCCGATCGTTCGATAAGTGTACCATCGGTACGTGAGAACTCAGATCCATTGTCGATCGAACCATCCGCATAGACGAGGAAGAAGGGTTCGCCATCCACAGTTCCGTGTTCTGCAGGATCGATACGTTCCATCTTTGTGTCAGCAGTGACTTGTAGGTCAAAATCCGAGTAGTCTCCAGTACTGACTTCCTGTGTATTTACAACTGAGACACCCTTGATACGGTGACGATCGTCTTCTGTCCCCATCTTATTTTGAAGCGGTGTATTCGGTTTCTCCGGTTTGTCCCAGGATTCAGTCGTCGTCCTGGTTGTAGTGGTTTCTGTCGGCGTCTCTGCTGAGGTCGTAGTCGTGGTTGTCTTCGGTGTGGTTGTCGACTCCGGGTTGCTGGTAGTTGTTCGTGTGTTAGTGGAAGGCTGTGATGTTTGTGGCTTCTGTGTTTCCGTAGATGTTGGTGATTGTATCGTGGTTGTAGGAGTTCTTGTGGAAGTTGATGCTGTTACTGACTGTGAAGTTGTCGTTGATGTCGAGGTAGAGGTTGATGATTCCGCACTTGTTATTGATTCACTGGTTTGTGTCGTAGAGGATGTAATTGTTGATACATCTGTAACTGTCGATTCTTGTGTTGTATTATTGGCTGGTTGGGTTGGATCACCGGTCAATGATGCACATCCCGAAAGTACTATGCAAGCGACAAGCAATATTGATACGGTAGCTCGAGTCATGAATATTATTTCTACTCAGTGAGTGATTTTATTACAACAAACTTAAAATCATATCATTCAATATTGGCCCCTTCCTGTCAATACATGCATATTATCAAGTATGAAATTACGTTGTGAGAATTATTAATTCATGTTTATTATCTTCTTACAAAATATGGCCCATTATTTTGCTGGTTTCCTTAATCATATCACTCCCTATTTCATTATATTTATTGCCGGGGTATTGTCGCGTGCATCGACTTACCCCGGCAAGACCGTAGACATTCGGTGATTTTGCCTACGATATGTATTCATACAATTGCTATATACGCTCATTTAATAACATAATTCAATATATTTTTGGGATTTTATAAAAATCGGTCATTTCAATGATTACGGAATGCCTGAATGATTCATCTAATTTTCAAGTAGAACATAACAATGTGGATCGGGGTGGTGAAATGATGCATGGTTCGAAAAGAGAACGTCACGACACAAGGTGTATCAGTTGCCTTCACGGAAAGAAGGTGCAGATATCCAAAGCAAGTTAACAAGCAAAGATTAGCAGATGATACCAGAGATTCCGACGAGATATTTAAACCCAAGGGGGGACGCTGATGCCTTCTTACAACATTGTCGATCAAGGTGCCGACCGAAACGGGGAGATGGCCATTGATTCGGTTTTAAACAGCTTGATAGGGAGCAACACAACAATTGTCTTTCCGTCGGGCACATACAAACTCAACGAACTCACCGTTCCGTCGGGCACGAACGATCTCGAACTCATTGCACCAAACGGTGCACGTCTTGTCCCTGGACGGTCAGGGGATGGCCTAGCCTGGCTTGATGTATATTCACAAGGTTTTGTACTGGACGGATTCGAACTCGACATGCGAAATACGCCGGTACCACCGTTTGTGCGGATGAATTCAAATTCAGGCTATTGGGAGCTCAGACGGCTCATCACCCGTGGGCATGTTCGAGCGGCCACTGATACGAACGTTCGGTCAAATGATTCGGGCGATGCACGCACATACTTCCGGTTGTCAGCGAAAGAAGGAACACGTGGTCTTCTCCAAGATTGCTACTTCCACGAAGGTTCGTGCGAACCAGATGAAGCTAGCAATCGTCGTGCAATTCTTGTTGAATCAGGTCAAGGGGTGCTTGTACTTAACCGTTGTTGGTTCGAACACTGGGCAGAAAATACGATTTATGCAAAGAAGCCAGAGGGACGTCTAAAAATTCTGAACACTTTCGTTCGAAACTCACAGAATGGTATGCGACTTGGTGGCGACACTGATGTTCGAAATTGTGTCTCAATCAAAGACGCCCAGCATCCGACGCAAGCTTGGTCAGGTGGGTCACTCCAACGAGGTGTGAATGTAGAGGCGAACGTCCCGACAAATTCGTCAAATGGCGTCGATAGCTTTAATGGAACGATCTCCATCACTGACTCGGACTTCTATCATCGCTATTTAGATAGCAGTTGTGGTGGTGCGATCACAGCGCCCCAGCCATGTCAGAGAATCGATATTAGACAGACACGAATTAGTTATGAATCGACAAAGAATCACGATGCAATTTATACTTACGATGGCATGATGAATGATGGGTCGCCTGCGAATCTCGAATATTTGCGGCTCGTAGATGTAGAAGTTACTAATGACCACGAATCAGAGTATGCAATCTACATCGGTCAGGAACCGGAAACATGGGGACCGGTATCGGGGGTAATCGGTGGAAGCGGCCCTCAAACAAATTCCAGTTACGTCGACAATCGGATGACCATTAACGGAAATCCCACACAACCGGACACGACACCACCGCTCCCAAGTCCACCACCACTCGGAGAGATACCTATGGAGTCGGCTCAGTTAATCCGTATCGATAACAGAGACAACAATTTACCTACAACCTATGAGATTACGGCCGGAGATTATGTCCTTCCGGCGGGTAACGACGGGGCAGCGATTGATAAATCGTGGGGAATAGACGGAAATCCAAAGCGGCCACCGAATTCGGAGGTCGCAAGAGGTAATGTTGAAGCGGGAAAAGCGTACTCTTTCTATGTGACCGGGGGAATTGTCTCAACGGGTTCGAAAGGACCAGCAACTTGGACTGTTGATGGAGAGGTATACAATCCAGGTACTGAGGATACCCTCATGGTAAATACGATTACCAGTGGCATACAGGACAGTAGAGATCAATGGAAGCAAGCTGATTCGGTTGTGCAACCAAATAGTGTTGTTATTGCAAAACCTTTGAAATTTAATGGATCCGAACCCGCTCATATTCGTTTACGAAACATCGCCGGTGGTAACTTTGAATATAAACTTGAAGAATGGGAATATCTTAATGGATCACACCTCAGTGAGACATTCCACACACTCTCAATGAAACCGAGTGAGCGTGAATTTCGGCTAGACAATGGAACTTCCTATCGAGTGAAAGCGGGAAGAGTGTCCACTCGGGAAGAGTTTACGACAGTTTCTTTAGGAAATTTCTTCGAAAATGAAATACCGGTCGTCTTTGCTCAGTCACAGACATTCAATGGATCAGATCCAATTGTCACCCGATTAAATGGCATCACTAGCGACTCATTCCAAGTAAGACTCCAAGAAGAGGAGGCTAATGGTACGCACCTAGTTGAAACAGTTGGCTATATTGCGCTCCAACAAGGTGTAGGACAGATCAATGAAACAAAATTTGAAGTACAGCGAACGGGAGTTAGCGTGTCTAATCAGTGGTCTCGTATCGAGTTTCAACAACGATATCAATCACCTCGATTTGTTGCAAATATGCAAGCATTCTACGGAGGGGACACGGCTAACCTCCGATATCGAAATCTTACCAGTACAGGTGTCGATGTAAAAGTCGAAGAAGAACAGAGTGTAGATGATGAAACAGAGCATAATCAAGAGAGGGTAGGATATTCTGTCTTCGAGAGCAGTGTCTGATTTTTACTATAGTTTGTTAATAAGGAGACGCCGGAAAGGGTTTTTAAGCGTCATTTCTACCACCGTAGTGGTGTCAATGCTGTCGACGACACGCAACACGTATTTATCCACGTATGGTAAAATTCACGGATAATTTTTTCGAGAGTAATGTAGGTGGATTGCTCCGAGCGCTGGAACGCTTGAAGAGCTGGTTGCCTACAATAACTGTTTCCACGACAGGTTTAGCAGATCATCGTTGACACCCTTTTCGATAGGAGCGTACAGACAACAAGAAATAATAAATATCTATATGATATACCAAATAAAAAATGAACATATATCTTATATTATTATAGATAAAACAACTAGTGAGCTAGTATACAATGTTACAGAAAATCTAATTATAGATCTATTATCAAGGTTTTTCGAACTGAGTTAAGAATTTGCAAATATTATAAGAAATTGGCACCCACAAGAGCTCGGACAGAATCATAAATAATCTGAATAAAATCTTATCATGTTATACTTCAAAGGCCAATCTGAGTGCTCGAAGAGAAAGCATACTGCCCACGATGTGAAAAAGAGCAGCCAGTAGTTCAGACGGTAAGCTGGCAGTCAGATATGTGTCGAGTATGTAGTACGCCGATCCAGACCGAGTGATGGGAAGTCAGGCGTAAAGTGACATCCTCCCGCGAGCCTAAAGACCCCAGAATCCCGATCGCAGTTGGGAAATAACCCTATTCAAAGAACTATTAGCAACTGCTGATCCAATTTGGTGGATCCTTTGGGGGTCAAGGAGTTCGAAGCGCTTTGGATATCTTAATATCATGGAAGACCAATAATTTCTGAACGCCACCCAGGAAGCCAACTTAGCGGTTAAAATTGTAAATAGACTCTGTTTTTTCAGGAATAAAATAACGGAGGGATTACACCAAAGCGAGGAATTGGATCAGGGTGATGGCGCCAGATCCGGTGATGTCAAAGCACCCTCGCTATATTGTATTCTCGAGTATCCTTCGTTAAATGCTTTGTGGTAGATACAATGACGAGAAAGCATAAATTCCAGGTATTAGTATAAAGAGCAAGGACTGCCGAGATTCTGACTGAGAAGACTCACCTACAGACATCATAGCAAATATTATATTTTTTCTATATCAGAATTGCAGATAGGTACCCTCCTTCATCAACAATCGGCCGAAGGGAGCGAGTAGGGAAGGGATCACCCGACGTCTTTGGTTACCTCATTGGGCGCCATAGCATTACTATTCTCGCGTTCGAATGGGGTAATAAGACGCTCATTCATTGCAACCAGTGTTCAAACGCGACAAAAAGCGGGCATTGGTCGCAGCAGTCGAGGGTCCATCTGGTAGGAGTGAGACACTCCGAACCACC
Source organism: Haladaptatus sp. CMAA 1909 (assembly GCF_043952005.1). Taxonomy (NCBI): domain Archaea; kingdom Methanobacteriati; phylum Methanobacteriota; class Halobacteria; order Halobacteriales; family Haladaptataceae; genus Haladaptatus; species Haladaptatus sp. CMAA 1909. The sequence continues at coordinate 455,310 of NZ_JBIOAV010000003.1, forward strand.
AGTAAAGGGAAATCGCCTACGAAGTCTAGAACCACTGTGGAAACGGTTTCTGCATGTTTCGACATAGAAACAGGAGCTCTCACCGCAACAAGAGGGCCGGGTAAGTTCGAACGCGGTAGGTGGGAGTAGTTCACCTCCTGTGAAGTACCACGGGTCGGGTGACCCGCGGCGTCACCATCTTGGGAGACGGTCCAAAATGGAACCGACTTCCGCAGGCGAATTTAATTCCCTTCGCGCTCCCTTTCGGTCGCGTGGAAGCGACAACACCCGATTCGGTGTGTTCGGTCGTAACGGCACTTCCGTCCGACAGCGACCTCACCGAACCGTGAAGGTCGGCGGCTTCACTCACCGCCCGGCACCACCAGTCTCACCGAGTTTGTTGCAGTCGGATTTTGAGAGGTTGTTAACGGTGGCTTCCAGTTGGAATACTGTGCAAAGACGCCCTAACTCTTCCGGTTGTGGCGATTGCGTACGCGATTCACCCACGGGTCAGGTGACCCGTGGAACTCTCGCTGTATTTTCTTTAGACAATCGCACTCAATTGTTTGGGTGTCGTGGTAGGGTCGTAAAATAGGGGCAATTATTCACGGATAGGTAGCTTTAAAGTGCTATTAGATCATTAGTATGAATGCTGTGTGTCAGGATCGTTGTGGCACAGCTCCATGATACGGGTTATTCGCTACAACGATTTTCCTCAAGTCTGGGCACACAGCAATTGACATTCTCCGCGGCTTTGAGTTCCCCGTCATCGGGAATCTCGCGCGTCGTGTCCCATCGTTCTTGTGCGTAGTAACGGCCGACATTCCAGAGTTTGGACGCAGGCCACCCGAGGTGGTCGAGGTCGGTACAGTTCATGGTCAGGTGTACACTCGTGGCACTTCCACCAACTCCAACAGTTCATCACGTACAAAGCCGAACGATCTGGTATTCGCGTCGAGAAGGTTGACGCCCACAACACAAGTCAGCGATGTTCGGTTTGTGGTTCGATGGGGACCCGTAATGGTGACTACTTTTGGTGTTCGGAATGTGGTCGTGGACGCCACGTCGACCTGAACGCTTCGGAGAGCATCGCGTAACGGGAGGGTGAGCCATGCACGGGCTAACGCTTCGGGTGAGTCGAACCGTGCTACCTCGCTGTTTAAAGATAGCCAGCCGTCGTTGACGTTCACAAGATCATGGGTCTTGTGCAGCCCATCAGAATCTTCGATTCTGAGGACGCCCATAGTTGACAGGGAGGAAGGCCCCATTGACAGGGCTATACGCGCTGTAACGCACACCGTTGGTCACAACTCGGTGGCAACCTTCGACGGGTCACGCGAAAGCGTACTTGAACCCCGAGGAAACGCGCAACCTGAACATCTACTTCGTGGAATCCTCGCCCTTTAGGGCGGGGAAGATGTCAAGCCAGCCTCCTATCTCAACAAGCAATTCGTTGAGAAGCATGCGGTTTACACTCCGGAGAAGTGATAGTATTGCTGCAATTTCGATTGGTTGGCACAGCCAGTGGTTCACTTGTTCAACAGCAATGTTCAACTGTTCGTATTGAATTCGATGTGCTACAGTGGAAAAAGATATACGAGCAAAGGAACGATGAATACCTATGTCTAATAGGTTCACGACTGATTGGCTCTATCTTACTGATGATGAAACCGTACTCTGGAAAGGTCATCCCAGTCTCTACCTTAGCGCTCCATCGATTTTCCTCAGTTTCTTACTCATAGTCGGTGGTGTGGGATTGATGGCATGGATTCCACGTGACTCAATCATTTGGTGGATTGGTCCAATCCTCAGTTTCGGAGGAATAATTCTTCTTGGAATAACTTACCTACGCTGGCGGAGTCAGTGGTATGTGTTGACAACGGAGGAAGTATATCAGAAAAGCGGATTACTGTCGACAAACGTAGTACAGATACGTCTTGAGCGTATTCAAAACACAACCTTTTCACAATCATTCATTGAAAAATTGCTCTCACATGGCGATGTGACCATATATACATCCGGTAGTAGTACGATTGATCTTGTACTCAAGAATATTCCGGAGCCTCAAACAGTCAACCGCCTCCTGACTGAACAACTTGACCAAGTAAATACACAATCTTAAACAAGATTGGTTCTTCTTACGTGGACTTGCTCAGGCCTTTCACGATATCACAAGTTCTGTGGATTGGATACTATGCGCCTTGTCGGATGATTCAGGTTATCTTAAGCGGAAAATTGTCCCGAGGTTTTTCTAACGAGTTAACGACGTGATTCTACTAAGACGTGGCTATTTACTGTACAATGCATTTATCCGATCGTATTGGTCAATATTTTCTAATGAGCGGCCGACTCAAAATGACTGTCAGAATCCCAAAGGATAATCGGACAAACAATGAGATAACACAATCTCTCTTTGGAGTAGGGATAAATAATATGTCTATTGGTAAACGATCTGATTTAGTTGGAGATTTTGATGTCGTCTATGAATCTAGTGGAGAAGAATGGGCACGCTCGGGTAAACTACCCCACCCTACTCCCTCGGCGCATGCGCACCTCGGTCCTTGAGGGTGGGGCTTTGATGTGGACTCCCGGCAATCAGTCTCCGGCAATAGGCCGGTGACTCTTGCCGTTCAACGTCCCACCATTTTTACGCACATCTACTGGTGCGTCTCTGCCCCCCGACGTGGGCGAGGAACGGAGTCTGTGATGTCGCTTCCGAGCGTATCGTAGCCCGATATTCTTCGCTGCATTGTAGTCCGCGTTGGCCTCGTAACCGCACTTCTGGCAGTGGAAGTGTTCTCCGTCGCGGTTGTCGCGGTGCGTGAACCCACAGTCCGTCCGAGAACAGCGTTGGGACGTGCGGTTCGGAGCAACCTGCTTCGCCGTGACGCCGCGTTCCGGGGCCTTGTACTCGACGTACTCGAACAGACGCCGAAACGCCCATAGATGGTGCCACTTCGCCTGCGGAAGCCGCTCGCGGATATCCGTTAGATCCTCGAACGCGATTACGCCGCAGTCGTGTTCGACGGCTTCCGTGACGATTTCGTTGGCCATGGTGTGGATGTACTGCTTTCGCCATGCTTCTTCGCGCTTGCCGAGGCGAAGAAACGTGTTGTGCGCGGCTTGGGTGCCGCGCTGTTGCATCACTCCCCGTCGTTTCTCGAACTCGCGGCACCAGTGGTCGTACTCGTCGCCCTGCCAGAACGTGCCGGTCGAAGCCACTGCGAGGCTATTGACGCCGAGGTCGATACCAAGGACGGTTTGGTGCTTAGTATCTTCCGAAACCTCGGATTCGTCGCTATCGTACTTCCGCGTCGTGATGTGGAAGTAGAACTCGTTGGTCGCCTTATCGTATTGGAGTGTACTTGCCCGGAACTCGTAGTCTTCTGAGAGAACGTACCGCTCGTAGGGCGTCGGACTATCTGCCGGAAGCTCAAAGGTAGAGAATATCTTCGGCCACAACTGGAAAAGATAGAGTAATCCAAGAACATGGGGTCGTTACTTGATTAAAAGAAAATAACGAGCAAATGAGATCAATTGGTCTATCCAGAGTGAGAGACGGAAATACAGATTGACCTCCGACTGAAGACAGAGGTATGCGCGATCGGTTTGTATCAGCGCTCTGAATACCACATTGTCTTTCTCTTATCATCCTCACTCGGTTCGTTATTATCGACGTCTTCTTCCAGCTCTACGACGCGCTGTTGAAGTTCGTCAATCTCCTCCACTAGTATATCAATTGTTTCACCGAGAAGCCCGATTACTTTCCGCGTTTCGGCCTCAACACCCTGTGTCGCTTGTATCTGATTCAATTGTTGTAATAGTTCCTCATGTGGATCTGCCATAGGGAGAGTTGGGATGGGACTGGTACAAATCCTTTGATCTATCATCCATGATGGCATAATTTTCATCCTTTAAATATGAACTTAGTCGATCAGGGAAAATAATGGTTAACTATTAACCTGCTTTCAGCGACAAACTTGGTTGATTTCACTCATACCTAGAAGTATCGAGAGCAATGACCACCTCCACGCCGTAAACGACGTGGAATCCCACATGGGGATATCGGCCAGCTGCTTTCGAAGTTCTAACCCGCACTCTCACAGGAACCGACGGACACACCGGGAGAACTCTCGGTTCGACTCTCATAGTTGAGTTATAGCCCGGTCAAGCAGGTACTATCTCCGACCGACTCATCGGCATGCGTGTGTTCTCTAGTATGACTCTCTCCATCAGAATAGCAGATTAAAACAGGAAGTACAGGCACTTAAACATACCTTCGTAGGGTATCCCCCCGTCCACCGGCGGCAGCGTATCGTCCCGGCTCATCATTTCACTTGCGCCTGAAGAAGCGGGTAAGCACTACAAACTACTATAGTGTGCACAAACAGCTCAGAAAGCACCCATCTGGCACAGAAGACCCGTAAGGATTGCCTTCCGAACCCTCACGAGTTGTCGAGTGATTTGATGTCTTCGTGATTTACTCGACGAGAAGTATCAATCGACATCTACCTAAATATCTTGTGATCGCGACAAATTAATTGTGAGATTAAGCTTAATCTATTCCCCTTGGCTTTCTTTGTCTATAGAAGCTACTTATAAAAAAATTACTCGCTACTACCAAAGTGTACACTCTCACAAGCATTGTGAGAGGACAACCTCTTACTCCCAACCAAATGCCAGAATGGTTGAGCTAATTCAGATTGGATAGTAACGGAACAAAATCCACATTACAGTGGACAGGATTTTCTCCTGTCCCGCGCGGCCTGAACGGGACCGCAATTCATCTCTTTTGCGTTGGAACTGTATAGTCCTGCAGGCGAGTAATACTACGCCCGTTCGGGGGTGGCTGAATCACCGTCTTTAGTTACGTTCACTGTCCAGTCTCGTCTTAAGTGCTCTCCGTGCGTATCTCTCATTGTTGATTCGATGGTCTCCCATTGGATTTTGACAGTTCAAGAACTGGCAGTTGACTGGGTGTTTACCGCATCAAAATGTAAGCCCACGAACGGGGAACCGACACAAAACAACTACGTATCTCCGAATCCCGTCCATTCCCCGGACGAGAGAGGTGTATCGGTACTGTGGCAGTGCCAGCACCTCGTCGGATGCGAACCAGAAACATCCCAATGAATCGCCCAGTGGTGGGCATGGGAAGCCCCATGCGTTAGCGCGGGGGGGATATCACTCTTTGTCCATACTTATTCAGAAATATCGAGATAGGAGGAGATGTGTCCACTGATCGATTGTGACCAAGATTTAGATTTCGGAAGTCATAGCTCTACAACGATATTATCTTGAATAGCACAAACATGCTCAACTGATAGCTGAAAGAAACCCTCTTCATCTGGAACCATCTCTATTTCCTCCCGGTCGACTTTGCTATCTGGTATTATTAGGAAGTTCAAAATCGTCCCTGCTTTTGGATTTGTGGTAATGTCAGAAACCTCTCCAACGATGGTCCCTTGCGTCCCAACAACTGTCTTCCCAATCAGATTCATAGCGAAAATCTCTGTCATTCACTCCGGTATTGAAAGTACTAGTACAAGTATTCCCCACATCTCTGGTTCCATACGAATTGCAATATCATTGTATTTTAAATATCAGTGAGCTACTCAACCCTGCTCGTTTGCTGATTACACTGTTCATCTCTTGAGAAAAAGGCTTGATCTCATTTCATGCTGAATCTATGAGACATCTCCTCTTCGGGTAGTGAACCTGGGTCAGAGTAGAGAAAAGGCAGCGTGCCCACAAGAGTTGGCTCTAATACGCGGGTGAGATGGTTAACTTTTCGTCAACATCATGTTCTCGCTCATATTTATCTACAACCTCCGCAAGTGAACGATCTCTATTCATTTACTGACAATCGGAGCACTCGGATATCGTGATAGTCAAACTCGTACGCCATTGATTTTCACCCGATTGTTCAGGTCATCCTCTAGATGGTTGAGACGGTTTTGGAGGTCGTCAATGTGTTCTTGCTGTTCAAGTAGCACTGACGTGAGTGCTGGAGCTTCGAAGAACTAGTAACTCTAAGGACTATCGATCACAAAGGGGAGTTGGGGTCCCCTGCCAAATAGAATCACCGTTGATCTATCGGACGGTCTCCATCCGTCCACTTTGATGAATAGATCCAATAATAATATATCTATCGGTACTTATCATCGATTTGGATAACCGGTCGGGTAAAGATGAAGACCAGCCTACAAGCTCAGTGAATTACCTCGCCCCACCGCTTGCCTGACGACTCGCGCTTGGAGGTAGTGCTTCCTGCTTCCGTATCGCAATGCACCTCCACAACGGTCGAGAAGAGCCCCCATAATATTTGCAAGCAATGCATTTATACAATAGTTTCACATATTGGAACATGTCGAAGCGAGTGCCCACACATACGCCTCCTTCGACAGTAGTTTCCCTGCTAACTCAATCATGTAGTTGCGAAGCAGGGAAACTATCTTGCTTCCCACAGTAACAACAATTTCACGAGGATATGTTGTTACGAGTATCTTCTCAAAGTGTCTTCGGGAGCAGCTTTAGTTCCCATATCGAAGTCGGGATTTGACGTGCTATATACAAAAATATAGTAAGTTATAGATGTGCAATATCCAATAGATGGGAGTTGGTAAACCAGAGGTGATGATGTGAAAAGAGCATACAGAAGGCTTTTACCGAAGTAGAATCTGAGTGGAATCATATGGTTTCCAAGCTAGAATATGAGACTATAACCGAGAGAGTTGTCTTGAGTGCGATTACGTTCGCGATAACTCCACTCATAGTGATGCTGGTGGCGATCGGTCTCATGTTTAAAGGCCAATTCTCAGAGGCGGGTCGCTGGCTCACAGTTGACTGGCGTGAGGCATTGTAGTCGTCAGGCAATAGCCGCACATACACTCGTTGAATACGACGATACGCCGCTTTTCTTCTCGAAAGAATGTTTCAGCAACGACTGCATTGCGACGGTTGATGTGACATATCCCTTGATTTCACTCTTCTTGTTGTATGCTCCTGACCTCGTCAAGGGAATGCTTCAGCCGATATTCCGCTATGCCCGAACCGATGATTGGCCATACGAATTCGCACCACACGATGTCGGTACGTATCCAATAGCGAACGGCCAAACGTATCGTACTGAGGATGGCGAACTGGTGCTTGAGAATCAGAGGCCAATCGAAGAGTGTGGGAACGTACTTATTACAACTGCAGCAATCTGTCTCCGCGACGGATGCACAGCGTTTGCAGATGAGAACTGGGAGTTACTCAGACAGTGAGCAGAGTATCTCGTTGAGAACGGCTACGATCCGGGTGAACAACTCTGTACAGATGACTTCGCGGGACATCTCGCACACAATGTAAATCTATCTTTAAAAGCCATCTTTGGTATTGCGAGCTACGGCATACTATGCGGACTTCGTGACGATGAAGACCGTCAAGAAAAGTATCTAACCCTCGCAAATCAGATAGCCGAAGACTGGACTCGCGATGCCGATGCTGGTGAGCACTTCCGGTTGACTTTCAACAGGCCTGGATCGTGGTGTCTCGGATATAATTTAGTGTGGAACGACCTGTCCGATCTGAATTTGTTCGACGGCGATGTTGCTCGGCGAGAGGTAGTGAAATATCTCGAAGAACAGCACGAGTACGGAACTCTCCTGGACAATCGAGAAATATACACGAAAGCCGACTGGCTTCTTTGTGCAGCAACACTCGCTGATGACGAATCGGACTTCGAACAGTTGATCGCCCCTCTGTGGCGATTCTTGGATCAGACAGAAGACCGAATACCGTTTGCTGACTGGTATGACACGGAGACAGCCGAGCGGAATAGATTTCAACATCGATCCGTGGTTGGCGGCCTTTTCCCGAAACTTCTCAACCAGGAGAAGCACCTGTTGAACTCGTAATAAAGATAGTTGCTAGTGGCAAGGTCGATACCAACAGTATTGTCGCTGAGAGCGTCCTTAACAGGGAAGTCGACTTTGCAGACGAGTTGGAATTCCCGATAAGGTCAAGTATGGCTAGTAATACTGAATAGTCAAACCTGCCAGCAATACTATTCGAGCAGTAAACAATGATCGAACTCATCGAACCACCCAAGGGCGAGAGCCTCTACACCGAACATCTTGCCGGACACGGTGAGGGGTTTCATCACATCGCGTGTTTCGCCTTCGATGACACAGAGGCAGTCATCGAGGAGTTCGTGGATGCGGGGATGGGGGGTATCCAGAGTGGCGATTTTAATGGAACCAAATAGTGGTACGTCGACACCGAAGAGGAACTGAACGGAGCCATTTTCGAGACGGCTGCAAATCTCGATGCGCTCCCCGAACCCGATCGAACGTATCCCGGGTGACGGCCGGGATTGGCAGCCTTTCGATCATCGCAAAATGTGACACCAGGAAAAGAACGTAAGAACGAGAAGTCAGAAAATTTGACCCCACCTAAAGAACCTTTGACGGTAGATACTAGCTCCTTACAAAGACCTTCGATAACGAGGTACCCGACGCATTCAGTCGTGTGCGCCGTTCCGGTATCCGCACTTTGTTCCTCTTCGACTGGTTCCCATGGATACGCGATTTCATCAAAGGTCGGTGTCTCGGGGTACAGAATTGAAGTACGATCACCCGCAGTCGGGGTATCCATACCTCGAAAGAGCCGTTAGCGACGTGGTCGGAGTAAATCCCCGGGTACGCATCTCTTCAGTTGTGTTCGATGAATTTTCCAAAGATTCGTTTATTGATGGACCAATCAGTCGCCGCTGAGGGATCGACACTGATAACCGCGTCACCGCTGGTTTGTGTTGTGTCGTACATAGATACCACCTCATCCGTGCCGTTAGTCTGTCCAGCGGCGTTCGCAGCTAGTCCGCCAGCCCCAAGTAGGCTGGTTCCACCGGAGGTGATTCCTTTTAGGAAGCCCCTTCTCTTACTACCGATATTGCCATTATTTTTTCTCATGGCCAGAAAAGCAGAGAGACGAACTATGTTTTGTTATTGGGTGTCTAAATATGGATTTTAAAGAACAAGGATAGGTTGTTTCCATCAGAGTGGTAATCAGAATGGAGAGACTATATTAAAAGCTAACAGCTATGATGTTCCGAAACCAGTCTTGGCCACAGCACAGAGAGTGGCTATCCATTGGGACTGATTATCCAAGTTGAATAACAGGAGCGTGACGTCATCCTAAACTAACATCGAGGTATAACATTATGACCACGCCAGCCATGACCCCGAGTGTAGCAATCCGCTCGTATCCGCGGGTGTGGGTTTCGGGGATAATCTCGTCAGAGATGACAAAGAGCATCGCCCCCGCGGCAAATCCCATCGCATACGGAAGTAATGGTTCAACCGCACTCACTGCCAGTGCACCCACTACCGCAAGTGGGATTTCAACCAGCCCCGAACGAATCCCGGCGAAAATCGCATAAAAGCGTTTGTCTAGGCCCGCGTTGATTGCAGCTACCGAGACAGCAAGGCCTTCTGGAATATTTTGAATCCCAATCGCAAGCATGAGCGGTATCGCATTCTCAATATTACCCGAGCCAAAGCCGACACCAACAGCTAACCCCTCGGGCATATTATGGAGCGTAATCGCCAATATGAAAAGGATGACTGGCGTCAGCCGCTCGTTATCGAGCGGAAGAGAGGTACCCGGGTGGGCTTCATCTGCTCGTGTGCGTCCAGTCAATAAATAGTGTGCATGTGGAACGAGTCCGTCAGCCCGATCGAGGAAGATAACACCGAGCACGACGCCAACAAGTGTGGGAATCGGATTTCCACCAGAATATTGCTCGATACCGGGGATAATAAGGCTCGTGAAGGCTGCAGCGAGCATCACACCGGCCGCGAATCCGAGCGCGCCATCGAGGGCACGCTCCGAAGGGTCCCTCCAGACGAGTACGAGCGATGCACCGAACAGGTTCATCAGCGCGATAACGATTCCCCCGATGAGTCCCTGCATCACCGGATTGTCGCCGACGTTCTGAACGAATAACTCCACTACAGAAGCCATGATGAACCATTAGTAGTGTCGATCATAGTCATCGTCCCGTCCCTCCTCAAGAACCATTTCGATTGCTCGACGCTGACGAACGTCGAAACCCCACAGATCGAATGAGCTGAGGGATCACGATTGGAATGGTGTGTATTTCGATTGTCCAGAGTTGACATCAGGTGTACGATCCGTGACGCTCGCTCGTTAGTTATGTTTCGGCAAATGACCGATTTTATATGTGTTCTGGATGCCACGTAGAGATTTTTCATCCTTCGGGACGTACCGTTCGGTGGTAGTAGGGAGGCTACCATGAGAGACTAATCGACACCGATGTCAGTAGTTCATCAAAGACCGAGTGACGACACGGACACGCATCAAGCGACAGAACCATACGCGGTGGTGGTCGCCACGAAGCGAGAGGGCGTAGATACCGTTCTGTATGGGTTATCGGCCGCCCAAGCGGAACAGATCGCGACTCGCAAAAACCGAGAGATGGACGGAGACACCGAAGTCCATGCACTGCCCGAGAGGCAGATACGGGAGGCTCACGAAAACCTGCATCGAATCCTCACGTCGTAAGTTTCCCCTCGGTAGGTGAGCGGAAACTATCGAGTCGATAGATGAATCGCCTTTGGTCGGGATCCACTAATGCCATTTCTTCAGGTATCCAGTCACCGAGTGAACCCGCATTTTGCATCAGATAAAGAAAAATCAAGAGAACAGGACAAAGATACTGAACTTGTAGCGAAAAGACGAACGGGGGTGGAATCGAACCACCGGGGCCACAAAGTGGCCGCCATCGACATGGGGTCGATGGTGCTTCTACCAACAAGCAACCCGTTCTCACCCGGACCCTGTTCGGGAGGTTGGTCGTGCCCGGATTGTAGGCACGACCGATAAGGGCGTGTATGACGTACGACACGGCGTTGGTTGAATGTGGTTGAGCGCGTAGGATCTGTGGCAGCTCGGGAGGCTTCCTACGACGCTCCAACACATCCAATGACCGCATTTGGTATTGTTATACGGTGCCTTCCATTGAATTATTTAACACGAACGAACCGAAACAGTCACCGAGTCGATGCTTATTGAACTGAAATCACTAACGGGTGCGTTTTTCGACTGTTGCGGAACGGCGCTCATGCCCGCAACCCAGCGATGTCCGACCTATAACTCGACTGAAATTGTAACGTTCGACTGCTCCGACTCACCTTTCGACGAGGGACACTGTCCCTTCCGTCTACTTCGCCGAGAGATGGAGAGGGAAGTCTCGTCGCCGGAGGTCTCGGGACTATTCAGTTTGAGGTGTCAACTACCACGGGTCAGGTGATCCGTGGCTTGTCCATGAACTCGACCTCGAACCCGTCAGGGTAGGCGGTAAATCCGCCCTTCGGCGTCACTGTCCCAGACTTCAGGGCGAGTTGACTGTCGCCCGTCCGCCGTGACGACTATTGGCCACGACGGACATATCGCATCCCGATATTCTTTGGCCCATTGTAATCCGCGTTCGCCTCAGACCCACACGACTGACACGCAAACCGGTCGCGTGTCGGCCGATTCTCGTCCGCTGTCGCACCACACTCCGAGCAGCGTTTGGACGTGTATGCAGACGGCACCTCTTTAACCAGAATCCCTTCCGCTTGTGCTTTGTACCTGATGTACATCGACAGTTGCGAGAATGCCCACTGGTGGCCCCATGACGCCCGTGTGCGTCCTCGGATGTTCGTAAGGTTCTCAAGGGCGATCACGTCACAGTCGTACTGAAGTGCTTCGTCGATGATGCCGTTCGCAACGCGGTGCATCACGTCTCGAATGTAGCGGAGTTCGCGCTCACTCGAATCAACAAGTGACCGGTGTGCACTTCGCGTCCCGGTTTGTTGGAGACCGCCATGCACCTGCTCGAACTCTCGGAGATTGTGCAGTAGCTCCCGCCCGGAGAAAAAGCGTGCTGTACTCGTGACAGCGATGTTTTCGACGCCAAGGTCAACCCCAAGAATCGTTCCATCCTCGGCGGTATCTCTCTCGGTGTCGGTCCGGTAACGGCTGAAGCCAATGTGCAAGAAGTACTCTCCGTCACGAGCAGTGAGTGTGCTTTCAGTCACCTGCCACTCGTCTGAATTCAGATATTGGCGTTGATAGCCATCGTCATCATTTGGCAGGGAAAGCGAGCATCGGACACGTGATTCAGTGGTCGATAACGAGATGGTATCGTCGTCGAAAAGTGTCATTGTCCGTGTGTCGTATGTCACGGTCGGCGCGGTGAATCGTGGTTTGCTTACTTTCTTTCCCTTTGTTCGGCGTTCGATACAGCCGGTGATAGCTTCGGCGGCTTGGTGGGTGGCGAGAATCGCGTGTTGACTACCGAGGCCGGTGGTGTCGCGGACGGAATCGTAGAAGCACACGAATACGAGACGATGACAACGCTGTATCCCCTCTCTACTCGATCGCGGTGCTCGCTCCTTGAGAAAGGGGCCTTAGCGCCTGAATTCTGTAAGCGGGATTTCGGTCGTCTCCAGACGAGTGCTGGATCGGCATTCGATCACACCGGATAGGGATCGCGACCCGAGAAGCTTCACGGGTACTCGGACGGAATCGTCATCCGCGTCTACGTTTCACGCTTTTCTGTAGTGGATCAGCTCATACCTGCCCAATGGCGAAGTTCGATACGTTCGAGCAGTTGGCGGGCCGTCGCGAGGGCTGCCAATCCCGGATACTCGGTATCGAGATCAGCATAGACATATGTCGTGAACAACTCTTCGTTCGTTCTATTGCGTCGATGCAAATACGATTGCTGATCGTGCGTCAACTCATCGAGTTTTTGTCGTATTGACGTTAATCGACCGTTGCTCTCATCGAAGGCGAATTCACCGCGTTCAATCGCAGCGAGCACGTCACTAACGTCGGTCAACGAACTGCGGAGTTCGTCGAGTTGTTGGCGTTCCGCTGCCATCAGGGAGTACGACCGCTGGCGGATTTCGACAGCGTCCTCGGCGGCACTCTTGATCTGATTCCACAACGGTTGTGACCAGGTCGCCGACCCACCTGCCAACCCCGCTGCGACTTCCGGCCCGAACTCGTGTTCGATGCTCGCGTGGGCTGTTCTCTCCCTATATTCGTCTTCCCAGTGATCGACGGCGAGGATCGTTTCACGATACGCCTCCAGAACCAAATTCGGGGAGGTGCTCGAGCGTGACGTATCCGTGCCAACCAACGAACCCCCATCGGTTCGACAGGGATGAGGCGGTATCTCTTCGAGCCGGTCGAGAAAGTCCTCGAACGCTTCGGTTTCAGCTCGAATCTGAACTTCTTCCTTCTCGGTGAGTCGCTCCGCGCGTGGCAGCGATGTGTGGTCGATTAACCGTTTTCCGGTCTGTCCCATTCTTACTAGCACGATAGCAGCGAGGGTAATATACTTTATTGGCCAGAGTTGGACAGTGAATTGAATCTCACAAAGAGCTTACACCATCACTCACCTCGCAACGAGAGGAGAATCGATTTTTCCGGGTAAATAGATCCCCTGCCCGCATCGTTATCGCGATACGATCCTCAATAGCTCGTCGGTGCCAATGCGTCGATAGTGCGCTCGGTCATATCCTCGTCGGCGTTGCTCGGGATCGTCACCATCGGTCGCGTGACGCAGTCGATATCGGTAATCGACCGAAACTGCTCACGGGCCTGTTCCGGCGTCCCTGCGACACCGAGCGCCGTCACCATCTCGTCGGTGACGTTCCCGACGGCCGTATCGCGGTCACCCTCACGCCACGCCGTGGCGACGGCAGCCGCGTCGTCTGGGAATCGCTGTGCAACCGACTGCTCGTAACCCCGACCGTTACCGACGTAGTAGGCGACATGACCCCGGATGGCGTCCTTGGCCGCCTCGATATCGTCGCTGACGGCGGCGGGGATGTACGGTGCGACGTCGATAGCGTCATCGCGGCCGGCCGCCGCCGCGTGGTCAGCGATGTACGCGAATGCATCTTCGAGGTCCGGAAACGGCACGTTGTGAGGAATCCAGCCATCACAGAGCCGTGCGACGACGCGCCGATTTGCCTGTCCGAGCGCGGCGTGATAGATGGGTACGTCGGCGTCCAGCGACGGGAAATCCTGCACCGAAAAGATATCACCGTCGTAGTCCACGCGGCCATCGTCACCGAGGAAGGCCTTGGTCAGTTCGATGGTCTCGTGCGCACGTCGAACTGGATTCGGGTCGTCCCACTCCATACCGTGGAGGTCCTCGATAGCTTTCTGCGTCGACGTCCCGACGCCCAGCCGAAATCTCCCGTCGGAGACGCGATTCAGCGTAGCAGCCGTCATCGCCAGGACGGCGGGAGTCCGCGAGAAGACGTTGAGTATCGCCGTCCCGAGGTCGACCGTCCCTGTGTGCGCGGCGATGTCAGTGAGCTGGACGACCGAACTTGTCCCCCAGAGTTCGCCGAGCCAAAGCCCATCGTAGCCGAGTGCTTCGGCTCGGACGCTGAGTTCGGTCTGGTCAAGAGTTGTTATTTGTGGTAACAGCAAATCGGTTGGCATGGTCTTGCCCACGTGCTGACGGATCAAAATAGGGATGGGTAGTCGGAGACATCTCATCGCTGTTCGGTCGGAGATGTTATCAGTTTACACATATTTGGCGCAAAAATACAATACTACATAGTCAGACTTACTAGCAATACTGATTAAGCAGTAATACTCTATAAGATAACGTTGGAGACAGTATGCGGTCGGAAGAATTTAATAATACATCACAATAGAGCGTTGCACGGGAAGATATCAATGAGAATCAGTCCTAAGTTCAGAATTATGAAGAATCTCAGACAAGAGATTGTCGATGGGGAGAGTGTTCTCTTGAAAACGGGCCAGATTGCCGGAATGTAAGCTCGACTGACTGTCCACACAGCCAAGACATAGTCTAAAATCAACGACAGAAGACGATTTTAACCAATTTCTGTTGTGAAAGTATCCCCCAATAAACCCCCGTTCGAAACTAGTAAATTACTAATATGAGAATATAGATTATAAGGATTATTCAAGCTTGACGGGAGAAGCCAATCATTTCTAGTAATCTTTAGATAGTAGACCACCACCGGAGTGTTGATTGTTCAGTGTTAACATTATAACCACACGAAAGCTATTGCTAAAAAATTATTTAATAGTTAGATAGAGTTGAACAGCTCAATGATATCATCAAAGTCGAGCTGACCATTATCATTGAAGTCGAATGCTTCTGGATTGTTCTGTACGGCATCGTCCTCAAAGTGCTCGAAGAGATCAACGACATCCTTATAATTTACATCGCCGTCACCGTTAATATCCTCATAGTGACCATCCCCATCTGGATCAGTTGGTTTAGAATCACCAATGATCGCAGGCGGCTGTTGGTCTCCTCCATCGCTTTCAAATTCAACAGATCCTCGCATCGAGGTGGGGTGAACAGAACAGTAATATCCGGCGATTTCTTCCGTAGCGGTGAATTCGATAGTTGCAGATTCACCTTGTTCCAATACGAGTTCAGTCCCTTCAATTTCATTCTCCTCTGAATCGAGAAGATAAAAGTCATGTGGAGCACCGTCCCCGTTTGTCCATTTGACAGTGTACGTCTCTCCAGACACTAGTAAGAGCGTCGGATTTGTTTCCTCATTAATGGAGTCCGGCCCAGTACCAACCCAACCACTTGTCTTCGCATCGAATTGAATTGTAGACGTTGGATCAATTGGTCCACTGTCACCTCCATTATCATCATTGTCGTCATCGTCCTCAAGTTCTTTGTGTTGTTTGACGCGTTGATAGACGGTTTCTAATCCTTTTCCACTTCCGATTGTTTTGATCAATTTGGTATCGTCAAACCACACAGTACCGGTTGCGAATCCCCATCCACCCATTGTGAGGTTGAGTTGCACTGATTGCTGATCGCTACCAGTGGTAAATATGGTTGATAACTTGGTCCAATCATTGGTACCGTCATCCGGTGCATTGCTAACAACACCCTGGCCCATTTGATGAGGATTAATGATCGCTCCATAAGAATCACCTGATTGCAGATTTTCAGTTTTAACCCAAGCAGTGAATTCATATGTAGCGTTTGGCTCGACGGAGACCTCTTGTGACCAGCCTCCATCAATCCCTCCACTAGAAACGATTTTCACGCTATTATCTCCGGTTTTCCCTATTGTTGCATACGAGTATTCCCCATCTCCTTGATACGTGGTGGTATCCCAAGATTCTGGAGCGTCGGGATCAGAATTCCCAGTAACGTCTTCGAATGAAGAGTTTGAAACAAGATTCGTGCCGTCCGATCCCTTAAGGGAGATATCGTCGAACCATACCGTACCAGTTGCTAAGCCCCAACCGCCCAACGTTGCGTTAAGGGTCAATTGTTCGTGATCACCACTGTTGAAATCAATTTCAACCTTTGTCCAATCATTAGTTCCTTCTGTAACAGTATTACTTACAGTATTTTCGGCCATTTCAGCGATGTTGATGAAAGCACCTTTAGTCGAAGAATCTTTGAGCTGTAGATTTTCAGTCTTGAGCCACGCAGTGTAAGTATATTCTGTATCGGGGTCGACAGAGACTGTGTGCTGCCAAGAACCATCAACACCCTCAGAAGATGATATCTGGGCACTGTATGTCCCAGTACGTGATGTTTCCGTAGCCGAAAAACTAGCCGACCCGGACCACTTTTTAGTCGTCCACTCTGCGGGCATTACGCTAGCAGTAGAATTTTCAAATGATGGATTAGTCAGTAGGTTTGGTTTGTCGTCATCCCCAGATGTATCTTCGTTTTCCTCATACGCAGTCAGAAATCCGTTAGCGTGTTGAGCTCCAGCTGAAGTTGCAGCATCCACTAACAGCTCATCACTATAGTTCTCTTCTTTTCGTATCGTTTCATAGATAATTTCGCCGACTGCATCAGACTGCGGACATCCAGCAAGTGCAAGCAGCGCCCACATCTGTACCCTAGCATTTTCATCATTCAGAACGCCACTCTCTAATATCTGATCTCGAGTTGCTTTCGTTTCCGGTAGAACTCGAAGAGCATTCAATCGAACTCCACTCGAGGGATGAGATAATGCATCTCTTGCAGCCAATAGTGCGTTTTCATTACCATCTTCGAACAAAACACCGAGACCATGAAGGGTCCAAAGTGAGTGAATTGCTCCTGGATTGAGCCCCAATTCATCAACTGATGAATCCTCAATAAGATTGATAAGATTGGACACAATATCTGTATCCCCTCGCTCAACTAGCATACGTTGAGCAGTATCTCTCCAGAACATATTGTCATCAGTTAGTGTTTCAACCAATGTTTCGGGAGTTGCATTGCTAAGGTCTCTTTGTGGCAAATCCGTGTCGTCACCGTACGTAACACGGTACAGTCTGCAATGTGAGACATCCCTCATATTATTTATATATGCGTTTCCTCTTCCATGTTCTTGATCGCCTAGTGTATTATGGAGAATGACATAATTATACCAGTCAATAAACCAGAGCATGCCATCAGGACCGACATTCGAGTAGATGGGTGAGAACCAAGAATCTTGACTTGCAGCCAAATTATGGGGGTAGTGCGCATTATAGTTTGCACCGTCTGGCTTGAGATAGAACGTGCTGAGCAAATGCCCAGTTGGTTCGCTAACAAACCCAGCTTGATTCCAATATTTCTTTGGATATTTACGGGCAGTATAGATCTCATGTCCTGCGGCTGCTGTGAAGCCTCGGAATCGATCACCTTGCCGATAGCGATCGGTCATAGGTAAAATCCGATTTGAATCAGAGATTGCGTCTAATGTGGATGCAGAGAATCCATTCACCATTTCATAGTACCGTTGAGGGATTGAAATATAATTACTCGGCTGCCCAGTAGTAGCAGCAGACGCAAACGCGAGACCTTCCTCATTGAATCCCAACCCTGCCTGGTTACCTGGGAGGCTGGCCACGACTTCAAGAGCAGAACCATCAGGTTTGAACCGGAAGACGCAGGTGTTAAAGCTAGTTTCTTTACCTCCAATTGTTCCAGAGAAACCAGAGTAACCTACTTGACCCCAGATCCAATTATCAATTCCCCATTCAAGCTGATTAGCACTGGCATGAGTGTCGCCGGTCCCAAATCCAGAGAACAGTTCATCCCATTCGTCGGCTGTGCCATCACCATTAGTGTCTTTAAGATGAACGATACTTCCGTTATCATCGAACTCGCCGAGATTGACAGTGATAACGCCCTCTTCAGTGAGTACCATATTGAGCGGTATCGAGAGCCCATCCGCAAAGACGGTGAATTTATCAGCCTTCCCATCACCGTTTGTATCTTCACAGATGAGAATTTTATCACGTCCCTTGCCCAAGTCATTCGGATAGTCTTTTGTTATTGCAATCCAGGCACGACCCTGAGCGTCAAACTCAACGTCAAGGATATTTCCTTCAATACCATCCGGGAACATATCCTCGGTAACATAGGGCTCTAACTCAAAACCTTCAGGAGTGATCGTGCGTTTGATTGACTCCGTCGGTGAAAGTCCCTCTTGCATGAGTTCCCAGTTTGTACCTTCACCCACCTCAGACGGCACTTCATCAGCTGGCCCAAAATAGGGGATTTCATCTGGCGGCTCGATAAAGTCCAACGTATCGAGGGTTCGTGTGTCTTTCGCAATCGTATCTTCATTATCGGTTGTCCACCGGATTGCATTTTCTACTAGTCTTTTGAACCCATCTTTAGACCAAGGTTCTGGTCCGTGACCCCATGCAGTATAGAAAACACGACCATCACCTTCATTACGCACCCAAGTCCAGGGTTCAGGATCTTCATCTGGTCCGTAATCAGGGAATTCTCCGTATGCTAGGACGATATTATCCGGATTGAGGTTTTGATGCCGGTACGTTTCATCCCAGCTCTGAATTGGATCTAAATTGCTCAAAACAGGATGATTTGGTTTGACATGATTTGTAGTCATATCACCAGTATTATGTCTGAGAAATTGTCCACCAATCAAATCGATAAATCGGTCTGAACCCGTGAACGATCCAGATGCACTATGAAGCGCAACGAATCCACCACCGTCGTTCACGAAATCAATCAAGGAATCTTCCTGATCTTGGGTAAGTCCAGAATGGTTATCATACATCATCAGCGCGTCATAGCGATGAAGAGTATCTTCTTCGAGATCAGATTGGCGATCGGTGTACTCGACTTCAATTCCACGGTCAAGAAGATAAGGAACAATCTGGATTGCACGCGCAGGACCGTTATGACTTCCACCAGCTGGACCACCTAAGCAGAGGACTTTGATCCAATCGATATTTGAATCATCGGCAATCTTTTCTCCTTTAACAGGATCAATCGCATTAATGAAACCAGCTAAACCCAACCCACCAGTTGCTTGCATAACTTTTCGTCTACTTGTGACTAACTGACCTTGAGATTGCGTACTATCTTTATTTTTCATAGTGGTGCCTCCTTGGCAAGTGCACCCTTGACATTGAAAGTACTTAAACTTAATTAATAATAAACTCTAAAGATTACTATGAAATGCGCAACAGAGATAACAAGAGTCAAGATGTCTAAACAGCCATGTTATAGTATCTCTACGCGATTATCGCTTAGGACTCGCGCCGATCCCTAATCATCTTGTATAAATAGTTAATTGTCTCCCAATTTTCTTTAAACTCAGTTCTCTCATCTTCATATAAGCTATGAATAGACTCGTCTGAGGGAATCGGACCATGACTATGTAAAAGCGAATCACTTGCTTTCTTGACATTCGGATAGATAGAAGCTTCAAGAGCCGTGGGAATTAGTGCACCAGCGGAAGTCCTCGGTTTCATCTTTATAACGTCTTGTTCCCAGATTGAAGCTCTAAGAGTATTCCACCATGTGAAAGGTCCCTGTCCTTGGGATTTACCGCCCGAGATTAGATGGACAGTGTTGAGATTATCAAATTGGTTTTCGAGGAGGTCAAAATACGTATTTTCTGAAAGAGCAATTCCAGTTGCGAATCCCCGGACTAATCGCCCCCTCGTTTCCTCCGGTGATTCTTTATCTTCCGGCCAGAAATCTAGTATCGTCGAACCTACATCGGCATTGAAAAATGGGCTTCTATCTCCCTGTATGAACACACGGGGTTCATCGCCTGCATTCGTAGATTGAGCAAGCTTTAATCCAGAAGAGAGGCTAGTATCTAAAACATTCTTACAAAACCACCGCAAAATATAGCCAGTATCAAATGCAGCACTCGCAAGATATCCCTTGATAGGGTGTCGATGGAAATACAATGAGTTATGCGCATCTATTTTCTGAGATGCATATTTAATAACACTGGAAGTACCACAGATAATACTACAATCTCCGCTTTGAATTGATCCAGCAGCAAGAGCAGAAGCATTTCCATCGGTTAATCCATGATAGATCTCTGCGTCTCTAAGTCCCATTTCGCTGGCTAACTGACTTTTTGCATGACCGATCCATGAACCAGGAGCGGTAATCTCTGGAAAAATATCCACCGAGAGGTCTAATGTATCAAATACTGGCTCATACCACTGCGGACTGGTTGTGGAAATATCTGCACCAAACTTAAGAGCGTTATTCCAATCTGTCTTGATATCTCTCCATCTTTCGCCGTGTTGCATGTGCAAGCGATACAAAAGCCACGTTGTAGGGCTCAATATCCACTCGATTTTCTCAAATCGGTCCGGATTCTGCTCTCGTAGAGCAAGAATCTTCGGAATGGGACTAGAGGCAGAAAGGAGAAGTCGCCCATTGAGAAGATCATTAGCAATTCCTAGCTTTCGTAGTCGAGATGCTTGTTTAGGAGCAGTCTCAAAATACCATTGTGGTTCAAATACTGGCGTCCCATATTTGTCTACCGGTACAATCGTACCAGAAGTCCCGACTGCTGTCACGATATTTCTCCCTTTTGGAAGGAACACAGATGCATCTCTAAGAGCTCGAACCCAATCATCGATGGAATATTGATCAAATTCTGCCTTTGACCCTAACACTTTGTTCCCACTCCGATCATAGGCGGTGATACGAAATTCTTGAATTTCCATGTCAATTCCGATGAGGTGAGTTTCAGACATTATTGGCTCCTTTGTGTGGGATGGTTACAATGATCAATAGGTATTCCTTTAATATAATGATTGGGATATTATAACCGCTTTTGCATTCACCATGAGCTTATAGAGATTGTTTTTTCCTGAATGACGTTCTGCTAGATAGAACCACGAAAAGCCAGGAAAAGTAGATTGGGAGTATTAATTACAGCGATAGTAAATCATTAGCAACAATTTGATCAGAATAACGCTTTGAAGAGGTTCTGTCTGGCAGAACTGTTTTATATTTCCACTTTAAACGGGTATACTATGGCAGGAGAAACACCTAATGTACCGGTACAAGTGACTTTAACTACTCTCAAAATTATCGAATTTCTACACGAGAACGGTGAAAGCGGTGTTTCAGAGATCGCGGGTGAACTCGGTCCATCAAAAAGTACAATCCATAATCACCTAAAAACGCTTTATCTCAGAGATTATGTGGATAGAGAAGATGGAAACTACAGATTGGGGTTCCGATTCCTTGACTTTGCAGGAGGAATCCAAACAAGAGATCCAGAATTTTCCCATATTCATGAAAAAGTCCGAGAAATTGCAGATGAAACTGGAGAGATCAGTCAATTCATTGTAAGAGATAATTCGGCTGCAGTAATTCTATTTATAGAAAAAGGAGATCGAGCAGCGAATACAAATATAAGGGTGGGACAACGAATTCCACCATCCACGATCGTTGCTGGCGAAGTTTTTGCAGATATTGATGATTTTACGTCGGGACAAAATGGAGGTACTCCAAATTATATCGTTGATGACGAAACGTTCATCGAAGGTCTTCGTAGTATTGCTGCTCCACTCGTGGATACAGAAGATAACTTGCATGGAGTGCTAACAATCACGGGACCCTCGCATAGATTCAAAAATGAAAAGTATGAGAATAAGATTTGTGACCAACTTCTAAACGCGATCAGTGAATTGAGACTTGATGTCAGCTATACTCGGTACTAAGACCACTGGCATTACACAGCTAATACTGTAATGATGTTGCAGGGGGTCGTGAAACTAGCATAGCGATCAGTTGGAAGATAATCATCAAGAACCGGTGGGCAAACGACTTGATTGTTACTTCTTCGATGTCCGATATCTCACTTTCAAAGTTGTTCTATCTCGCAGAACGAGAAGCGATGAACTGTTAGACTTTAAATGTCGACTTGCCCATTGTCTATTGGTATTCGGTATATTACGTAAGCATGTGAGATCCAAGTCTTCAGATTCATGAAAATAAAATATTTTATACAATAACTATATTAACGATTGGTTTGTCAGTAGCAGATGGTTATATGCCAATGAAGTATACTCGTGAGGAACTACGAGAGAGATTGCAAGAGACCATCGATAACGATGAACCGATTATTGGATCTGGTGCAGGAACCGGGATCTCTGCAAAGTTTGCAGAGCGAGGAGGAACGGATCTCATAATCATCTATAATTCTGGGCGGTATCGTATGGGTGGACGTGGCTCCCATGCTGGTCTTCTTGCCTACGGAGATGCAAACGAGATCGTCGTGGACATGGCAGATGAAGTTATTCCTGTAGTGGAGGACACACCAGTCTTAGCCGGAGTTCACGGTTCAGATCCATTTCGAGATATGGATGTATTCCTCGAAGAGATCAAACGGCTTGGTTTTTCTGGAGTACAAAATTTCCCCACACACGGACTCATCGATGGACAATTTGGAAAAGAATTGGACGATCTCGGACTGGGGTATGAGCAAGAGATCGAAATGATAGAGAATGCGAGCGACAGAGGGCTGTTCACTGCCCCATACGTGTTTAATGAAGATCAGGCACGCAGAATGGCGGACGTTGGTGCTGACGTTATTGTGGCACACTTGGGATTAACACGTGGTGGAGATATTGGGGCGAAAGATGTCTCTACGCTGGATGCTGCCTCAGACAAAGTCCAGAAAATGCGTGATGCAGCAGTGGAGACGAACTCCGATGTCTTCGTGATTTCCCATGGGGGTGCGCTCGCTGAACCAGAAGATGTTGCATATTCACTTGAGAACACCGAGGGAATCCACGGCTTTTTCGGAGCGTCAAGTATGGAGCGTTTACCCACAGAGGGGGCCATCCAAGAACAAGTGGAGGAATTCAAATCACTGTGAACGCTGTATTCACATAGCCGCTACCGAGAGCAGTCCAAAGTAGAGTCGTCCATGAGATGCAATTATATTTTATAAACTCCGACATTATTGTAAGAACCAAATGTTTTATTACCAATGAAGCATGACTGGTGATTGGTATCGATGAACAATACTAACGGTAGTCGCAAATTACTAGCGAATAGACGTAAATTTCTCAAAACTGCAGGTGCAACAACAATTGTCGCACTATCAGGATGTGCAAATAATCCAGGAGAAGATGGAAGCTCTGGCGGAGTAACAAAGGGATCAAAATGGGATAATGGCAAATCGATCCATTTCATTGGTCCAACATCAGAATCGACGTGGTGGCGAGCAATGCCTGCTGGTAATCTCATTGAAGCACACAAACGAGATTGGGATTTTTCATTTAGTTTCCCAGGGTGGGACCCAGCAGCAATGAATGATGAAATCCTTACCCGTGCACAAAATCATGACGCACTAATCGTTAATCCGGCATCCTTTGGAGCACACAAACAGGCCATTGAGACGGCAAAAAGCAAATACAATACACCAGTAGCGGGTAATAAAGACGGTGTTGGAAAAGGGGTCACGCATAATATTCAATCATCAGATGGAAAAATGGGCAAGCTGATGGCAAACAAAGCACTCGACTGGCTTGAAGCAAAATACGGATCCCCAAATGGGAAAACAATTGTGCATTTTCAGGGAGATCCTGACGTTACGGGTTGGAACAAGCGAGCGAAGTCCGTGAAGTCACTGATGAAAGATAATCCAAACGTCAATTATAAGCAGATCGCAGCAGGCGGGACTATCAATAGTTGGTCTAATGCTGCACAGACTTACTTTTCGGGAAACCACGCTGATGCAGTACTTGCAGATAGTGACGGGGCATATTCACAGGTGATTTTGAACGCTTTAGCGGCAAATAATATGCTATACCATGCAGAGCATGAAAAGCATATTTTCGTGGCTGGTATTGATGGATACCCTAGCTCTGCGATGTTCGTGCGTAAAGGGTTACAAGATATAACTGTGCCTCAGACCCCGTTCTGTATCACTCAAAATATTAGCAAGCTATTCTATGACCATATTTTGAATGACCCATCGATCCAAAAATCTGGTAAAGAAATCCCGGAAGTACCAATTGGCACAACAACAAAGACCCCAGAAGATCCGGTTGATCTCTATTGGGGAGAATCAAAGGGTAAAATTAAAATTGAGAAATCAGACTATGGTGTCCCAGTCGGAATCTCACCACCGGAGCCATATGCACTTTCCCGAGATAACTGCAATAAGCACAATCACTGGGCAAACGTCTGGCCAGCTTGGAAAGGTCGAACTGAATTGATGGATGTTGAGTTCAACACTCAAGACAAGAAACCAGGTTACGTAGATAAGCTCGTTGATGAATTCAATAAGAAACTCAAAAACGGGGATTATGGTGAAAAACTCGATTACCTGAGTAAAATATAATTAGTCATTGGACCTCATCCAACATACTTGGGGTTTCAAAATGAATAGAAACATCTTTAATATTAGAATTATTATACAATACGTAGGTTTATAACCCTTGAATATGATACACGTACTATGAAACGGAGTAATAGTGAGGCAGGAATTGTCGAATATGTGAGAAAAAGTAATAACGCCATTATTCAAAACGCACTGCAGGATTACTTCCCGTGGTTACTGACAATAGGGCTATATATTGTTGCTGGATTTTTCCTTCCACAATTATTTGAATACAACACCATACAAACAGTCCTGTTACAGTCTACAGCGGTTACAATCCTTGCGATTGGGATGGCATTTGCACTCATCGTCGCGGAAATCGACCTCTCAATCGTTAGCGTGCTATTATTTGCACCGCTAGTCGGGATACTGGTGATACAAGACTATGGACTCCCAGGATTCGTTGCATTCCCCGTTACAATCATCACTGCACTAATAATTGGGTACATCAATGGAATTGTCATTACAAAAATTGGAGTTCCATCTCTCATCCAAACTTTGGCGTCATGGTGGGCACTCCAAGGAGCAGTCCTTTCTCTTACTCAGGGACGTACTCTCGCAAACCTTCCAGAGTTTTACCAAACGATCGGGGTAGGATCTACAGGACCAGTTCGCAACCTGGTCATCCTTACTGTAATCGTAGTAGCAATAATGTGGTTTTATAGTGTGAATACGGTGAGCGGACGACGTCTCTTCTTAGTCGGCGGTGACCCTGATTCAGCTAGTCGAATGGGAATAGAAGCATCAAAATATCGGAGAAATGCATTTCTTATTAGCTCTCTTTTGGCGTCAATCGGTGGAATCGCACTGATTGGGCGGGTGGGCGTGATATCCTCTGGTACAGGAGCTGACATACTAATGCCAGCAATCGCGGCACCCGTGATCGCCGGTGTTTCCCTATTTGGAGGGACTGGTAAAATTATCAACGTACCAGCCGGGGCATTGCTTGTCCAACTCATCTTGACAATAACCCGGGTCGCAGGTGTGAGTGGATACGAATTCCAATTGGTACAAGGCCTATTGGTATTCGTCGCAGTTGTTTTCATGGAATTGAAAAGACAAGAGAGTTTGAAAAACATACTTCCGGGTGGTGCATAAAATGGCAGCAGATATGCCCAATCTCAGAGTAGAAAACCTCTCCAAAAGCTATCAAGAAGTTGTAGCACTTGAAGATGTTTCATTCGAAGTCGAACAAAATTCGATTCTCGGATTGGTAGGCGATAACGGTGCTGGTAAATCAACCCTACTAAAAATCCTGAACGGATACGTACAACCAGATAGCGGGACACTAATCTTGGGAGAGGATCGCTACTCACCAAAAAATCCTCAAGTTGCTCGAGATAGAGGAGTTGCAATGACTTATGAGGAATTTGCACTAGTTGATGGAGCTGCAGTTTGGGAAAATTTTTTCATGGGGAGAGAGATGACCAAAAAATATGGGATAATTAAGACAGTCGATAGGAAAAATATGGAGTCAAACGTCAAAAAAACGCTGACAGAATATGGGTTTGACTTCGACCCAAACAAGGAATCATTCGAATTATCAGGTGGCCAGCGTCGTATTCTCGTAGTAAGCCGTGCTATTGAATCGGATCCAGACCTTCTATTACTTGATGAACCCTTCAGAGGGTTATCGGAACGCGCAATAAACCAACTTTGGAAGATCTTACATGAGTATTCAAAAACCGGATCGATAATTATCACCAGCCAATGGTATAGCACAATAGAAGAGAGAGTCGATGACATAATGATACTTAGACAAGGAAATATGGTCGGGAAATTCGATAATGAATCAATCGGTCGAAAAAAATGTGACCGCCTAATGATGGAAGGTAACATATGAACCAAGATGAAGATGCCCTGACTGTCGATGGTATTTCAAAAAGCTATGGTGCAGTAGATGCACTTACAAGTGTCTCATTTGGACTAAACCAGAACTCAATTTTAGGCCTAGTAGGAGATAATGGTGCTGGTAAGTCGACGCTGTTAAAGATCCTAAATGGATACCTCCAACCAGATAGCGGGAAAATATACATAAACGGAGAAGAGATGTCATTTAGAAATCCCCAGGAAGCGTATGAAGCAGGTATAAACATGACATATCAATACATGGCATTAGTTGATTCGACAACTGTATGGGAAAATTTCTTTATGGGACGTGAATTGACTACTAGATATGGGCCTTTAAAAACTCTAAATAAAAAGCGAATGGTAGAAGAAGTAAACGACCAGCTTACGAAATATGGTGTCGATTCATTAGATCCTAACGATAAAGTCGAAGATCTCACTGGAGGTCAGAAACAGATTTTATCGATTAGTCGGTCGATAGCTTCAGAACCGGAAGTGCTGATGCTCGATGAACCACTCACAGAACTGTCAAGAGGTGATCGGGATCTAGTGGTGGATTTTGTTCGCAACCTTCGAAAGAATTCAGATACTTCTATTATTCTTGTATCTCATGACCTGGATATTGTCAGAGAGTTAGTTGACGAGATAATGATATTGAATCAGGGCAAAATAACCCTTTCTGACCGTCCATCAAACTTATCTACAGATACTATCGTTGATTGTATGATGTAAGATACTATCTGTCTCAATAATAGAGTACTTATTGCTGGCTCGCTACTCTGGCAACTCTCCGGGAGGAAGAATTGTGTTGTCAGGCATATCTTGTAATTCTGATTCTGGACCAGGAGGTCCATACATAGCAAGAAATCGGAGTGGTTCCCATGACGTATTTTCTGTGCTATGTTCTATACCTTCAGGAATATAAACAACATCTCCTGCGGATACAGTCTTTTCCTTGTCATCGATCACTTGTAGTCCTTCCCCGCTAAGAAAATAAAGGACTTCTTCACTGTCTTGATGTGTATGACGTTCGTGGGCCTTTCCTGGTTCAAGTTGTACTTGACCAACGCTGAATGATTCTGCACCAGTGATGTCAGGAGTGCTCATCCATTTACTTTGACCCCATTCAAACACAACGGTTTCAAGCGAATCTTGGTCGATAAACTCCTTTACCATGGTAATAGGTAGACAGTGACTCACTTAAAATTTTTTATTTTGAATAGTACAAACAGCTTAGTGTCGATAATGACTAGTGATCCGAGTGGAATTCCGCTTTAATAGAAAATTGATTTAGATAGCAATAAAATGTGGACCGGCACTGTCTAGATAAGGACGAGCAGGTCGAAGAGCTAGGTGTTCATGCTACTCTCAAACTTGCTCAGAGAGAGTTTAGACACGGCTACGCTTGAATGTTGGGAGCGTGAGCTGACGGAAACGCCCTGACGGGCGTTCGCCGTCCGGCTCCACGCGACTGGATGTTCACTTAGAGAAACAAAAACGATTCTTGCCCTCCTCGGCGTGAAACGGTCGCATCAAGCAATCTTTCAATGGGTTCTTCGGCTCGCTAACAGCGTTTCCGACCCGCCGTCGGCGACGCCGACGCGGGTCGCGGTGGACGAAACCGCTGTCAAAATTAATGGCGAATGGTTTTGGGTAGACTCTGCAATAGACACCGAAACAAAACTGCTACTCGATGTCACAGTGTTTGATCAGCATGGTACCGATCAAGCAGCTGTGTTTCTGTCTGGACTAGCCGAGAAACACGATCTCTCGGACGCTGTGTTTCTCGTTGATGGCTACGGCTATCGGACTGCCCTCTTTCGAATTGGACTGAGCAGTCGGCTCAACTACACGGAGCGAAACCTGATCGAAAAGTGGTTTCACACGCTCAAACAGCGCATCGACCGCTTCTATACATCGTGGGTGGGCAGTCGGCCGAGCTCCAGCAGTGGCTTGAACAGTTTGTGCATTACTATAATCATCAGAGACCGCATCAATCGCTCAACAACCGAACACCTGTTGAGGAGGAGCTAAACTAGACAGTGCCCGCTGTTCAATTTATAAAGACGGTTACAAATATCCAAGTTCTTGGAGTCGTTGTTTGCTCGCTGCGTTTAGCAGAATCTCTTCACTCTCATCGTTTTTCGCCATCACTTTTGCCTCTTCGATCGGAATCTCGAAAAATTCGGAGTCGATATTGGGAATCCCTTCTCTTGACTCACTCTTCGATTGCCATGATGGGCAATCGGGCTGTATTTCGTATTCTGAACAGTTACCGAGTGAGTCCCACACAGTTTTCGTCGTTCCGTCGTACACACAGCGAATCATGCGATCCCAATACTCATAATCGGATGGCGGCTCAGGTCCTGCACTCATGCCCACCAATTCTGCTGGCAATCGGTCTCGAAACACATCGGGAGTGTCTCCGTGAGCCAATCCGATGACGAGTCTCCCAAGATCGAAATGGGACACAAAATCATTTTCTTCGGTGCTGTATCCCTCCGGTGGGTTGATGAGCAATAGTGGGACGTGAATCAAGCTCTCCGAAAGACTACTTTTGTGATTCGAGAGATATTCGTCAGCTTCGCTTCCGTGGTTTTCACCGTGGTCAGCGGTGATGATGATAGTCGTCTGCCGGTCTGCTGAATCGAGAATATAGTGAACGAACTTCGCGAGAATGCGATCAAGGTAGTCGATGCTCGCGGCATACACCTTCTTTCGGTTTTTCCAATACTCGTCGTGTCCGTCGGACTCGCCAACCAAATCCCAGAAATCGAAGTTCTTCGACGTCCATGAGAAAGGAACGTCTGCGAGGTCGGCATCGTATTGCACGCATCGCTGAAGCGGGGTGTGTGCCTCCATCAGATTGCAAAAGCCGAAATAGGGCGAATCAACTTTGTTTACGTGTTGTTTCACGGTGCGGAGTACTCCTGCCGCACCGTCATCGACCAGTTTCGGTATTGGTCCGTCCTCCATAAGGTCATTGAGATATCCGTACGCGGTGTTCTTGAAGCTCAAGAACGAATGGTCGTCCGCTAACGCTGCTCGCAGGTATCCGAGGTACTTGTCCGAACCCTCCGTTTCCCGACTTACCTCGTTTAGACTCGTCGCCTCGGGATATCGGTGTCTCGGATCGACAACGTCGAACGAATCGAACCAGGTATCGAAGCCGTACATAGGGGCCGCCCACGTGTTCGAACTCACTCCAAACGTAGTGTAGCCATCGAGATCAGCGAGAAACGTGTCTTCTTGCTCAATGGTGTTAAACCGCCTGTTATGAGTGTGAACACTGTGTACCGATGGTAATTGTCCGGTAAACATGCTCGCGTGACTTGGAACCGTCCACGAACTCGCAGCACGACATTGCGTAAAGGAGACATCAGCCATTCGGTGGAGATGATTCGCATGTTTAGCAAAGACATCCGCACGAACTGTATCGAGACAAACGACGAGTATATTCCGTTGTTTCGAGTCGTTTAGATCTCTTTTCCTGGAAGGCATCGACTCTGTAAATACGGAACTATATGAAATAATTATTGGCCACTATTTTAAAATATTGAAATTAGGTAAAGATCATCACCGTATCAGTGTAGTACTCTTCCAGACCTTCCTACTGAGTCCTATTCATCTTGTAGCAGCGCGTTATCACCGTACGTCTGACGAAGTGAGCCTAAATACTCGCGTTGATCTAGCAGTCTATCGGTCGGTTCAGCGAATGTGTAGTCAAACATCTCATCTGGATTGGCATCGTGTTCTTCCACGGGGTCGATCAGATTCGCAAGGGAATCGTCGATTTCGGAATCGATACGGCTGATCTCGTCGTTATCGAGGCGATCTGTGTTGCAAAGAAATGATTCAAAGCGACTCAGTGGATCACGCTGGCGCCAGGACTCTACGTCTGCTGGGTCACGATACACAGAGGGGTCATCGGCAGTTGTGTGTGCGCCAAATCGGTATTGAACTGCTTCGATCAGAGTCGGACGCAGGGACCCGTCAGTCGGTTGTTTTGCCTTCTTGCGAGCAGCGTCCGTTACGGCATACATCGCAAGCGGATCCATCCCATCGACCTGTACACCTTCGAACCCATAAGCATGCGCTTTCTGTGCAAAGGTTGCACTGGCCGTCTGACGCTCGGTGGGGACAGAAATGGCCCATTGATTGTTGTTGCAAATGAACACCGCCGGAACGTCAAACACACCTGCGAAATTGAGTGCCTCGTGGAAATCTCCTTCCGACGTCGCACCGTCTCCGAAGTGAGCAATCGTTACGTTGTCATCGTTTTGTAATTTCGCCGCCCACGCCATCCCGACCACATGCGGGAGGTGATCACCGATGGTGATATTGAGTGGCAGAATGTTCTTTTCCGCGAGTGCGGCATTCCCGTGTTCATCACCTGCCCAGTAGAGTAAGTACTCCCATGGGAATCCTCGTGCCACAACAGCCCCATGTTCACGGTATTGGTATGAGATGAGATCCTCATCGGCCAACGCATACGTTGAGCCGATTTGTGCACCCTCTTGGCCAGCCAATGATGAGTAGGTTCCAAGACGACCCTGTCGCTGTAAACTGATGATACGCTCATCGAACCGCCGACAGAACTGCATATCGCGGTACATTGCGATGAACGTCTCATCATCGAGGTCGGGTACTAGCTCTGGTGTGACAACGTTGCCGTCAGCGTCCAATACTTGGATTCGATCACTTGGATCGCGTGAAAGTAGTTCGGTTGTGCGTGTCATTTACTATCGGATACATTGCTTGACCGGTCATAAGAAACATAGGGTCGAGAGCAATGGAGTTGACCAGGTAGCTCCGACTACAATCGAAGTAGTCAGTCTTCACGCAGTCTTCGATAGATTTCTAGTCGATAGTCGCGGAGACAACTACCGTACTCAGGAGTGTCGTACGAAGCCAGTTTGGATTGTGTCAATCCGGGAATAGTCAGTTCTTCGTCTGTCAGCACCTAACTATCGTATTCTGTCAAATAATTGTATAGAAACAGACAGTGGATCGGCTCGATTATACGGACACGAACGGCTTAGTCCTCTCAAATCGCCTTAGTGTTCAATCTGCGTTAGTGCCTGGTCGGATTGTTTCTTCGTCGGTGTTAGTCGGACCGAAGCGCGTTTTCATATTTGACCATCTTCTCGGGTTTGTCAGAGATTGTTTCGTAGATGTGTTGCAGAGTCTTTTCAACGAGTCCAGCGGCTCGGGCAGACTTTGTGATCTGGAGAGCAAGACCATCGCCGGACCGTTTGATTGGGTTGGGCATTAGTGGTTAGTATAATATGCTAACCACAAAGTGTTCGCCTTGTCGGTCCTGTTCTCGGTGCAGTAGTGGTGATGAGAATGATAGAATCGAGGTTGCAGTAGGTACATTCAGTTGTACTTCCACCGTGGTTGGCTGAAGACTTTATCCATCGGGTACCAAACATCGAGTGTAGTTAGCATAACCCAGCAGAGGATGTGGATTCTCGTACTCATCCCGACCCACACACCCACATCGGCTGCCCATTCCCTTATTCCACTTTCTAGTCACACGGATAGTCCCCTGACCAAGAGTTTACCAACAAGGTGGGTGAATTTGAGAGTACGTATGGTTCCAAATGGGAAATCGCCACTGACTCCACTCGCCCAAGACGCGCTTGATGCGCTCACGAGAAGACTACCTGATGAGAACGAACTCACCTACGAGTATGCCTATACGATTTTGAACGAAGAAGAGGATCTAGATCAACCTGCTGCCGAGGATATCATCGAACGACTCTACATGAACGGACATCTCTATGAAGTTGAAGGGAAGCTCCGGCTCACTGATTACGGGTCTGAATAGCGACGTCAGTCTCGGGAGAAGAAAGCGTCGTACTACATCGCGAAATAAGGAACCATTTTGTTGATCAGCTAGTCGGGCATGGGTTTTCACCAGTATCGAGTTGTGTCCCGATCGGTTTGTAAATGAGGATGGTGTAGTCACTCCAAACCGTGACGAGATAGTCCTCGGTAGTGGATCGCACCTCGTTGTCACTCTTTTTCGATGCACTGACTTCGATGATGTCTTCGAGCGCATCTGGATTCACGTACTCGTACAGCGAGAGCGTGGTCTGGCCGACTGTCGGTTCAATAACGTCCATGATCACGTCGACAACGCCGATAACAATCTCCGGACGCGATACTTCGGGGTCGATCGTCTCGGATGCGACTAATGCATATTGGGACGATCGACTCGGATCAGAAGCATCTACGCCAGAGCCAAACCAGGTGGTCGTTTCTAGGGTCATTGGGATTCTCTGGGTATGTTCGATACTGTTTACAATTCATTAAGTACTCCCCGCCGGCACTGTCTAGTTAAGTGGTTCTGGTGTTGAGTGGCATTTTAGCGCCTGTAACGGGAATAGTGAACGAACCACTTTGTCTGATCATGACTAGGGGTTCGGTGAAGTAGCCACTTTCCGTCTTCTTACAGTGCAGCTGATCTCGATAGCAAGAATCAGCCACCTACTATCGGTGGGTGAAATTTCGCTAATCGTACCGCTATCGCTTGGTTTTCCTTATCTAGACAGTGCCTCCCCGCCGTGTATTTCTATAGTTGAATCATTCTTTGTTGGCTTCCTCACAGACAATCTCACGAAGTTCTTCGAGTTTGGCGGGTCGATGCTCGGCAAGCACAGCCATGTCCTTTGGGAATTCCTCGGTGATTCGGGTACTCATCCGAGAGACGGCCTGATTACGCTGTTGGTTCGAGGGATCGCTCTCACCACGAACGTGCGCTCAATTAGGTTCCGCCATGATTGATAGGCTTCGACTCATCGCCTGAGATTTTGTATCACCTATTAGAGATCGCAAAACCTTTGCGACATCTCAGAGTATGAAATATAATGAATCCCCGCCGTCAAGGTACCTGGCTCGCCGTAATCGGTGTCATCCTTTTGGTATTAACTGTAGTTGTCAGTGGGACCCTTGCACCAGAGATTGGTTCCGTCGGTGATAGCGATAGCCGCCGAACTTTAGTGGGATCACAAGGTGGTGGGCCTGGTTGGCATGAGTATGGAAGTGTATATCTTTTGACTGGGCGAAATGTGACATGGCGCGAAGCTAGTGCAAATAGCTATTTCGACGTAACGAAGACGAGCAATGGAACGGTATTGGCAGGGTTTATGGATGGTGGATATCAGAAATGTGCTCCCTATGAATCTCCATGTTCTCGCTCAGGGTTTCGTGTGATTGATCCCATACCCACTCCCAATGTTATCTCGGAATATAGTTTCCCAGTTCGTGACAAAAAAGACAGTGAGGTTCACGATGTCGAGCCCCTCGCTTCAGGGGAATATCTGATGACCGATATGGAACACGAGCGCATCTTTACGGTAAAAAATGGTGCAGTTACATGGCAATGGAATGGGAGTTCATTCTATGATGCGCCAAGTGATCCAACAAAGTCTGATTGGCTGCATATCAACGATGTCGACGTCATTGGTGATGGTCGATATCTGATTTCGATTCGGAATACAAACCAATTATTGGTCATTCAACGAGGCAAAGGTGTTGTCGAGGTAATCAATAAGGATACTCCAACAAGCTCTGATGAAAGCTGTCGACGGTCAGGCCAGTTAGCTGATTATGATAATGATGGCAATGTTCGCTGTGGTGATCCCTCTGTGCTTAATCATCAACACAATCCACAGTGGTTAGGAGATGGTGCCGTACTCGTTGCCGATAGTGACAACGACCGCATTGTTGAACTGCACCGCACCGAAAGTGGGGAATGGCGTCCTGTTTGGGCAGTAGGAAGTGCTAGTGGCGTCGAGTTTAATTGGCCACGTGATGCTGATCGGCTGCCAAATGGAAATACGCTCATCACCGATACACTAAACAGACGAATCGTTGAGGTGAATTCCGAAGGCAAAGTCGTATGGAGTACAAGAACACCACGGATTCCGTATGAAGCGGATCGACTCCCGGTGGGCGAAACAGTCGGTGGACCGCAATACAATTCAGATACGTCATCGATCGTTGCGCCGGGGAATGATATCCCGATTCTCTCATCGATCCTCATTCTCCTACGAGCGATTGTCCCAGCGACACCGTTCTGGTTCGGTATTCCGCAGTTAGTCTTGTCACTGCTCTCACTCGCCTTGATCCTTACTGGAAGTGTTCGCTATCTACGTCATTGATGATTGAGATTCCTCAGATCATAGGTCAACTACCCCGGCGTAAACGCCGGGGCTTGTCGGTGAACTCCCGTTCACGCCGAAACTTCGGCGGACGAAAACTCGTCACTCACGTTCAACGTTCCCGACTTCAGGGCCAGTTGACGGTTGGCCCGTCCACGCGGAGACTTTTGCCCTGCGTGGACATGCTTGATTCCAATGTTCTTCGCCGCGTTGTAGTCCGCGTGAACCTCGTAGCCGCACTTTCGACAACAGAACCGCTCCTGTTTCGGGCGGTTCCCACGTTCGGTGTGACCGCACTTTGAACACCGTTGGGACGTATACGCCGGGTCTACCTGTGTGGTCGATATCCCGAACTCTGTGGCTTTGTACTCGACGTACTCGTAGAGCCGTCTGAATGCCCATGCGTGGAACGCTTTCGCGCCCGGCATACGGTCTCGAATATCGGTGAGGTCCTCGAAGGCGATTGTAGAACAGTCGTGCGTTCTTGCTTCTTGAACGAGGGCCTTCGAGAGACGGTGGAGGTAGTCTTCCGCCCATCGGCTTTCCCGGTCGCCGATCCCGTCGATAGTTCGGTGAGCCGATTCCGTCCCAGTCTGTTGCAGTGAGCCACGAATCGTCTCGTATTCGCGGCGTCGGTGATTGAGGTAGCCGCCCGACCACATGCAGCCCGTCGATGTAGCGGCTATCGTTTTCACGCCAAGGTCGACGCCGAGGACCGTCCCGCCCTCGGCATCCGGCGGCTCGTCGTCTTTGGCTACGCCGACGTGAAGATAGTACTCGCCATCGCGGTAGTGAAGCGTCGATTCCCGAAGCTCCCACTCGTCGTTTCGCAGGTACGTCGTCTGTGGGTTCTCGCCTTCCGGGGGAAGGACGTACTCGGCTGTTACGCGCCCGTTGACCGCCGCAAGCGTACAGTGGTCGTCGCGGTAGGTCACCGCGTTCTTGTTGTAGACCACGGTGTTTGCCGTGAACGTGGGTTGGGTAGCGTACTTCCCGTTCTGCCATGCCGATATGACGCCCTTCACCGAGTCCGCCGCGTAGTTCCGGGCGGCACAGACGAGATCAGCGTTCAGCCCGTCAGTGGCTTGGCGGACCTGCTGATACGTGAGGTGGTGGAGCTTCGTTTTCGACGTAATGACGTAGCCGTCGTCGTTGCGCTCGAACGCGCGGTCTGCGACCAGTTGAGCGGCTTGACGGAACCGCTCGGTGGTTTCGCGGAGATTGTCGCGCCGCTCGTCGGGAACGGCTAATTTCACAACAACAGTACGTCGAATCACAGTTCCATATACAACACCAACTATTATAAAAGCATGAGAGTTGAATAGCTGATTGAGGCGGTTGTGTAGTGGAGTTTACGCGATTCCCGCCCGGCCTCAAGGCCGGGATTCCCTCGCTGTTTAAAGATGGACTGGCTGTCGTTTCACCTCATCCGTATTTGCTACCCACCGGGCGGTCACTGCCGGAAACTCGAACTTACGAATTATTTGTAGAACAGATGCCCATTATGTCGACTATCCATCTCACCTAAAGAGCTAAAACTTCACGAAGAATTCTCAACAAGACACCATTCAAAAATGAGCGAGGGAACTACTTAGTGATTCTATAATAAAGTGGTGTGGATTTGTGACTAGCGGTAATGTACTATGTGGGCGTCGACCTGGGCGCAACCAACGTTCGCGCTATTGTCGGTGACGAAACAGCGACAATAATCGGCAGCGCACGAGACTCAACCCCAGGTGGACCGACGGGAAGAGCGATCACAGATTCAGTTTTACAAGTGGTAAAACAAGCCTGCAATGACGCGGACGTTCCCTTGACAGCCATTGCAGGGGCTGGAATCGGGTCAATGGGTACAATGGATTCAACTGCCCGTTCGATTGAGATTCCAACAAACATCTCGACCGAGATTGGGTCAATCCCACTCGTTGAGCCGCTCTCACGGCTGTTACATACTACTAGCGTTCACTTGTGTAATGATACTGTTGCGGGTGCTCTTGGTGAATGGTCCTATGAGCACCCGTCAGTCGACAATCTCGTCTATCTCACAATTTCTTCCGGAATCGGTGTGGGAATAATAGCCAACGGAACAGCATTTTCGGGCCAAGGTGGTAATGCTGGGGAGATGGGGCATACGACAATCGATATTGATGGGTTTATGGAATGCAGTTGTGGGAGAACTGGCCACTGGGAAGCGTATTGCTCAGGGAATAGCATCCCACGCTTCGCTAATGCCCTTTATAATAAAGACCCCGTCGAAACAGCGCTCTCAATCGAAACCCCCGAGTTTACTGCAGAGGATCTGTTTGAACACGGTGGAACAGATGCGTTTGCAGACCGTGTTATTGATCGTC
Organism: Haladaptatus sp. CMAA 1909; assembly: GCF_043952005.1. Classification (NCBI taxonomy): domain Archaea; kingdom Methanobacteriati; phylum Methanobacteriota; class Halobacteria; order Halobacteriales; family Haladaptataceae; genus Haladaptatus; species Haladaptatus sp. CMAA 1909. Next base: position 492,363 of record NZ_JBIOAV010000003.1, read on the forward strand.
TCGCACATCTGAATACTGCTGGTATTGCGAATATCGTTCACGCATACGATCCTTCAGTTATCAGTATCGGGGGTGCTGTTGCACTCAATAATCCCGATCACGTAGTCGAGCCTGTCAAATCGAGACTTAGTGAGGCTATTCTTGTTGAAACTCCCGAAATACAGTTGAGTGAATTAGGTACTCAGGCGGTACTAAAAGGTGCTCTCACCCTTGCAATCACTGAAAATAGACAAGCCTATCCGAAGATCTGATCCTCAATCAGAGTCATGAGAACCTCGGAGACCACCAGTACAGTGTCCCCATGAGGTTTCACGCCCGGACTGGTCGGTTGTAAGCGACGCGGAGGGTGGAATCAATTGTGCTCTGACCAATGTACCCGACATTTAGCATGCTTGCTGAAACCACTCTGGTAGCCGTCAGACCAACCCTATCAACTACTATTAGAAGACACGCACTTAGGTGGGCTCGGGTGCGCGTAGCGCTAAGAGGACACCAATGAGGGCGACCCCACCGGCGACGAAAAACGCCGGGCCGTAGCCTGCGCGGTCGATGATGGTGCCGGCGGCGAGCGGTGCAGCAAACGCACCCAGTAGACCGACGCTCGTTAGCAATGAAACAGCCGTCGTCTGCACCGTCGCCGGCACGAGTTCAGCGATATACGAAAAGAGCAGTCCAGTAACGAGCTGGATAGCGAAGCCGACGACGACCACCGCCCCGCCAACGAGCCCAAGTCGGGAAATAAATGCGAAGGCGACGACTGCAGGTGTGGCAACGACGAACGACGACACGACAACGGGGCGACGTTTCCCGCTGAAAACGCGGTCAGAGATGACACCACTACTCGACCGTCCAATTGCTCCAATCGCCGGGAACAGGGCGGTCAGCAGGCCGCTCGCTGCAAGCGAGATGTCGAATCCGCTGACTAAGTAGCTCGGCAACCACGTGTTGACAAAGAGATACAGCGAGTAGGCGAGAAAGCAGAGCACGCAGACGGTCCAGACCGCCTGATTAGTGAACATTTCGCGTAGCTCTGCGCGATCCGGTGAAGAGGCATCAACTCCCGGAACGTGATGATGGGTTGCAAACAAGAAAATAGTGACACCGACGACGCCCATGGCGGCATACAGTGGGAAGATTGCAGGCCACCCAGCAACAGTTGCAATGAGGGGACTGCCGAATTGGCCGAGTGCGAATCCAACGGGTGCGCTTGCGGTAAACACCCCGACGGCGGTCGCCCGCTGGCGCGGTGCAACGGCGCTTCCAACGACGTTCGCACCCGCGTTCCAGAAGATGACATACGCGATACCGCCGAGCACACGCGAGACGAGCAGCCAGAGAAACGCACCGGCAGTGGCCGCATACCAGCCCCAGACTCCCGCGACAACAAGTGCGACGGTGCCGAAGATAATCACCCGACGCACCGAAAAGCGGTCGATGGCGATGCCAGCAGGGACGCTGGTGACAACCGCAGTCGCGTACATAATGCTGACGAGCCACCCTGCTGTACTCGCCTTGAGTTCGAGTGATTCTTGAATCACCGGCAAGACGCTTGCTGGAGCGATCTCATAGGCTGCAGCCGCCGTCGAAAGCACAAAAAAACCGATGAGCAGACCGAGTGTCTCGCGGTGAAAACTTTCTGTAGTTGGTTGGTCACTCACGGTCTGTGTATTCGATTCTCAGAGCATTGTCAAACCATTTCTGTTTCTTCCATGAATACGAAAACCGAAGAGCCATGGCCACCCCGGTTTGCCAATCTATGTTCGAGATGATTACACCAGTGATTACGGAAGGTAACGGTGTTCGCCGTCTTTCATTTCGTACCAGGATGCGACTGCCGCGAAAATCGCAATCAACGGAAACACCATCAGAAGACTCCTGAGATCATAACGCCGCTTGTATTAAGTTATCAGTACTAAGAATGATGATTGCAACCAGCCGCTTATACAGTCCCGAACTCCGGCGTCTCCGAAACAGTCCGACCCGTTCATAAAACTCTACCATTTGATATATTTGTCTTCAATCGGGTACGTTGATATCTCGGCGTTCCACGCCCGCAAATGTGAGTACATAATCCGGACCGAACGCTTCACCGGGTGTTAGGAAGCCTGGATTTGTTTCGTTGTCAAGGACACGGCGAGCTGATTCGACGGCAGTCTCTGCGGTCAGATCATATGTATCGGGCGTCTGTAAGTGTGCACTCGCCTGTTCACCGGCATCAGTTTCGACTTCTCCAACAATCCGCGTCACATTTTGTTCACGCTGTGCTGCAGTCGGGCCAGAGACCACAGTATCGATCAGAATCTTTAATACGTCTTGAACTGGTCTTGATCCGAGAATCTGTGTAAATCTCCCCGAGTGCTTCATCACCTCGAGAGCATACTCAGGAATTGTCGCATACGTTTCGATGTTCGGAATATTCGTCGCATAGAAAGCGGTTGAAACATCACCCCACGGCACTGTGACGGCTTTTTTAAGAACCCCGTCAAACGCAAACTCACGAGTCTGCCACGCCGGTGGAACGTCTCTTATCTTACCATTCTCGCGGACTGCACCCGGTCGATGCAGCTCCTCAACTATTGACTTCCCTGTACCTGGGGAGAATGTCTGCATGCTGTCGAGTGCAAGGCGTAAGCGAGTAGGGTTATTGACCTGATCGGCAAGATAGACCGCAAGGCAGTCTGTGGGGACGACATCGAAGCCGACTGCTGGAAGGAGCGTCGCCCCTGCCTTGACGGCGTCGTCATTCCGCTCAGCGATTGCTTCGAGAACGTCGATCTCGCCTGTAATGTCGAGATAGTCTGTTCCGGTCTCCAGACATGCATCGAGTAGCGGCGTTGCCGTCGACGAGAACGGTCCGGCACAGTTCAATACGGCATCGAATTCGCCTACAGACTGCTCGATGATCGCTGGATGTTCCAGACTAAACGTCTGGTGATCAAGTCCGAGTTCGGTCGCTTGCGCCTCAGCTGCTTCGGCTCGTCGACCAGCCAGCACTGGTGACACTCCCTTGTCGACCGCTGTTTTAGCGATCAATGCCCCGGTATAGCCGTACGATCCGTAAATAAGCAATTTATCAGCCATATAGCCATCACTGTACCGTGTCGTCAAAATTCTCGTGGCAGTTGGTATGGAGACAAACACTCGGTCGCCACCCTGTTCCCTAGGGGGAATCTCTCACAGCTTTGGAGCGCAGTGGGGTGCAACGATACTACGGCTGGGCGAATGTAACGCGAGGCTCAAGATGGTCATCGGCATCAGTATGACTGCCTGTTCGACATACTGTGTGGAACTGAGCCGGGCATAAACTGGCAAACTCGTCGAGTCATGGCAGTCACATGTGGTTGGATCTAGAGTATTGGTTTAGCAGCAGGTACGAGATCGATTTTCAGAGGAGTGATGTTTCCTCGTTCCATTTTGGAATTGAGATGACCCAGTGATGGTAAAGCATGTGATTTGTACGAGTTGGCGAATCTGCTCTGGTTAAGAACAAGTAATAGCTTTGTAGCGTGATTTTCCGATCCCTGCTTGATCTCTGTAGTCCCTCCCACGTTTTTGATTGGTAGTTCTCGGTTAGTATAGTATACTAACTTCTGGCACTCGGTGCATCGTGCGGGTTCGAAGTGGATAGAGACGCAAACGCGGGGTGGAACATTCTCGCTCGCGGTCTCGAAGAGGTAGGGATGGGCTGTCCCGAATCAACGCTTGCGGAGACTGCGCTCCCTACGGACACCGATTCGGTGTCTGCAAAGCGCGTCATCGAAACAGGAAGCCCCGCCCTTTAGGGCGGGGAGGAGTCACAAAGACGACCCTTACACCGAATTCACCATATAGCTGGTATGGCTGCTGAAATTTCGATGCTCTTCGAACCGAAGAGTACCAAAAGCATGAATTTCAGATCTAATCAAATATCGCATCAATTTAAAAATAACTGAAAAGAGGCCAGCGTTTTTAAGATAGTACATCAGAAAGAGAAGCCAATATGCCGTTCCATATCATTGTATGGCGATGGTTCTCTGGGGATAAGAGCGTCATTCATGAATGTCGCCACTGTGGAACGACGCTTGAATCTACCGAACATCGATGTCCCCTTTGCGAATCGAATGATGTAGTGTCGTTCGATATTTCTTGATATTGCATTTCAATCCATGTTGGGTGTTCTGTCAAGAAACCATCACATCGGTTGTATCATTTAGGGCATAAAACAACGTCTCTGGGGACAAAACAATCTGGCCTGGTCATTCGTCGCTCAACGGCCGTTCGACCGGCGTCGTCTCCCCCTCCTCAAGATCGGTGAGGTTGATCTCATCATGAGCATCCGGAACAATAGCACCCTACTTGAAAAATAGTACTAAATAATAAAATCTATGTATGATAATTTTTACTTATGATATAAGATATTAGCGTATTTAATTCGACTTATTTGATATTTAGTTCATCAAAGGCACATAGAGAAATACCCGACACTATCGGGATTTAAGTAGTAGACTATCTACTACGATCCCTTGTCCTATTGTCCCAGAATTACCAATAGAATAGGGAGGGCGGAGAGAGACATATTAGAGGATACAATCTATCGGTTTTCATCGTTCCAAAGTATTATTTTGAGATCTTAGATATTATATTCTTTGTCGACATTTTCCGCACGGTTGGAGGCCACGATTCTTTGCTTTTTCACGCGTGATTTCCATCCAATTTGAGCTTTCGGGAACTAAGTGGCAAAGTGAAACTGCCTCACCGCGTTCGTGATACGCATAGGCGCTATTGCTTCGCAGAACAACAACAGTGTCAGTCTCAGAGCGTTTATCAGTAGTTGCACGATCAATACGTTCATTCAACTTTGGAGTAGCTCCTTGAACCATATCTGGGGTCTCCGGACAAGTATGTGCACCGAGATGTACGACGACTTTATTACAGCCAGAACACACAGAAAACGGGGAGTCAGAACCATCTTTTATCACCATATGTTGTCCTGAACAATACTGTTTAATCAGAGTGTCGAAAAGAACGTAGGTATAGATTCTCAATCCCACTACGCTATCGTGCCAGTATCTAAATATTAGAAAATAGACTGACGATAATCGTTCGGCAATCTGAAATGGGAGTTTCTGAGCAGGTTATCATACGTTTTCGGAGGCAATACGCCTGCTCGAACAGTTTCTTCCCCTTTACTCAGTTAGTACATTGAGGAAGACAGCACCACCCTACCGAATGCTGAAACCATGGGTATGTCATTTCTACCATTGTTGACATCCTCTCCGCCCTAAAGGGCGAGGCTTTCTCCTCGAATCTACGTAACCACTAGAATTATTTACCTTGTTTTTATTATTGAAAATAATCAGAGTTACTTTAAGTATTCAAAAATTAGAGACCATATGAAACGTCGCTGGTTTCTGGTACTCGGAACCTTCCTCATTGTCGTTCAACTCGCCATCGTTGTGATATCCAGTGTTCCGGTATTTTCAATAACCAGTGCGACATTTATACTCTTGACCACTGGCTGTGCAGGAGTTCTGTTCGCGATTGGCGGTACCGGAAGAGGAATCGGGTTAATCACATGGAATCAATTCATCGGAGCTGCTGACTTTCTTCTCGGGCTGTTATTTATACTGATAGCTGTATTCCCAATCTGGAATAGCATGTCACCGTACGAGACTAGTATTCAACTACTTCTTGGCATCGCGGCTATTGGTGGTTTGATCTCACTCATGTTTATCGGAGTCGACTGGGTTCGTGGCGACCACTATTTTAATCTCATTGCATACGATCCTGGACCAATTTTTTTGCGAAAAAAGGACAATTGAACTCGAAATACGATCACAAACCCTCGTCTCTCGGGATGATGAGGATATCAATCCCTAGGATCCACAATCCCCATCTCTTCGGGTAATCCAGTCACTTTCACTGGATAATTTCCTTTGTCTTCAAGACAGACGAGCGCATGACTATATCCTCGCTCACGAGTTCCGGGTTTCGCCTGTCGGCAAAACTCGGCTTCGCGTTCGTTCAGCCCCAATCGCTTGCGATTTGCATCGGAAAGACCGGGCAAGCGATGAAGCAGTTTGATCGACGATTCCTTGGCAAGTACTTCGGCCTTTTCATGGACGAAGAAGTCGCTCAACTCCTGGGTGACGAGATGAATGCTTAAATCGTGATGGCGAGAGTGTCGATATGCACGCTCCAACCAGTCAAGCGAGCCTGCATTTTGCATCAGATAATGTGCCTCGTCGATGACGAGAATGACGCGTTTGTCCGTTTGCTTCGTGCGCTCGTAAACAGCGTCGAACAAAAGTTGCATCATCAAGGCAATTTCTCGGTCAGCTTCGCTCTGCTGGAGGTCTAAATAAGTAACCTTGGAGCCACGAAAGTCTATGTCTGACCGACCGGCGAGATTCGCATACTCGCCGTCGCCCATGAACGGCCGCATCCCGATACGAAGATCAGCCGCCTTGTCTTCCCATTTTTCCACCTCAACTGCGGTTGGTACAGTTTCCTCATCTTCATGTTCGAGAAACGAACCTGCGTCTTCGGCCATCTGACCAAGGATGTGAAAGACATCCTGGACAGTTGGACTTTTCTCCCCGTGCGTGTGCGGTTCACGCGTGATGCCGCACCACTCATAGGCTTCTTGGACAGCATGACTCAAGACGGCACGGGAATTCGTATCGAGTCCGTCACCACTCGTATCGACATGCGCAAAATACGTCTCAAAGAATCCCATGATACTCGATAATCGTTGTGCGTATGGGTCAAGATCGTCGGTCGATTCCAAGACATGAGCGGGTGTTTCTTTGATTTCCATCGGATTCAACTGCCGTGTGCCACCGACCACGATTCGATCGGCATCGAGGGCATCCGCAAGTGAGCGAAACCCTTCAAGCGGGTCGATCATGATGAGGATGGTGTCCGGATCGTTTGCGATTTCACGAAGGCTTAGAAGTTTGGCGCTCACGGATTTTCCAGAGCCTATTTTCGCGGCTGCAAGAACGTTGTACCCGTTGGGTCGTTTCCACCGGTCAACGACAACTGGTGCACTGGTCGTCGCGTGATAGCCATATTGAATACCGGTCGGTTCGAGTACAGTTGTCGTAGAGAACGGGAATGCGGCACCCAATGCACCACCGAGCATCGGTGTTCGTGCGCTCGGAAGAGCATAACTGACAGCGTCTTCAGCGATCGGACTGCCACTGATGAGTCCATCCGTTTGAATGTAATCGACAGATTTCACCGTCAGTTGGCGTTTTGCGAGGTCAGTAGCGATGCGCTGGCACGTTCGCTCGACCGCTTGATTTGTCTCACCACGCACCGTGATATAGGTCGCAACATCGAACACCGACTGGGAGCCATCGGTCAGTTGGAAGAGAACGTCCTCGTGATCACGGATTCGGCGGTCAGTGATACCAATTGAAGGGTCCCCGTTTTTCTCCTTTCCGAGACGAACCGTCTGGAGATCGCGAATCGCGTCTTCAAACTCCTTGATGCCGCGTTCAGTCGGGCGAGGACTTGCATGGATCGAGAGATCGACATCCGCACTCGGATGGGTCGTTATCGTCTCTAATAGTCCTGGGTCGGCCGTATCCGGCCAGTCGATGACGACAAGTGTCTTCAACCACCGATCGCCTGCTTGTGTCGCTTCAGCGGTGAGTCGCGCACTCGACGGAGCGACAAGACGGGCATGGTGTTCGCTACCGTTGCCGAGTGGATACGTCGTTTCTGGTTCGTCGGATTTTCCGGTGAACGTCTCTTTCAGGGTGGTAAACAAGGACATGAATTAGTAGTGTGTGAGATTCGGCGTTTCTCGAGTCGATTCATCCGACTCGGTGTCATGCTTAGTGAAAGTATCCGCGTTTAGTGTTGTTTGAACCGTTACAATTGGCATTGTACGGACACGGCTTTCTGCGGTTCCGTACTCTGTGTGAGTACCAGTCCAGAATGCTTCGATCCACTCCGCAAGTATGTCTGTCGAAACTGGTTCGGCATGGCACGTTTCAATTCCACGAATAGCATCTTGAACGGCATGCAGTCGGCCAGCAAGGATTGTCTGTTGAGCTGTTCTGATTTCAGCGGGAGTCAACCGCGTGCTCCCTGCACCGACCATCATGAACAGATTGCCGAGGTACGGAAGACTAGCGAGTTTACTGAATATGCCGTATTCTGCGAGTTGAACTTCTGGGATGGTTACCGGAATGAGAATCTGGTACTCACGGATGCTCGTCCCGCGGGCTTGAAACTCGTGTGGAAGCCGAGACTGGTAGCTCTCGATGAGATTCTGTAGGGTTGCGTTTGACCGGACATCGGGGTCATCGATACGATCTGTGTAACCAGCGATGAGCCGACTGGGATCAACACGACGGGCAGAAGATCGGATTTGAAGTTCAAAATCCAATGTATTTAGCGCGTTGCCAAGCGCATCGGCCGCCGCATTCCACTCTGTTTTTGTCGCCAGGGTCAAATTCGCGGGATCGATTCGGACACCGGTGACGAGAGCTCCATCGAGGCGTTCGAGAGTCTCCGTCTGGGGATGGAATCGCTTGATATGCGTGAGCGGACCGGTTTGCTCCATCGGTCGTGTACTGAACAGGGTCAGGAGTTTCGGACGACGGACGAAGGAAGCAATCTGTGAGAGCCACGTTTGTGGAGTCATGTGGGATGGTGAGATGAACACGATGAGTGCAGTTCCACCGAGGATGACGAGACTACCTGCAAGTCCAACGACGGTCGTAAAGAGTCCGTCTTGGAGAGCGAAGAGGAGAAACCAGCAGAGTGCAATGGCAGTCGAAGGCAGAAACAGTTTCAAATCTGCCAGACTGTAATCGATGTCGATACCTGTGATTTCGTCGTTTGCACCGAACGTATCAAGGATTCTGCGTCGTGGTGTGTTTCGAGTCATGGATGTTTGTCGTCGTGACCGCGATCTGGTTCTGAGTCGATTCGATTTTGCGTGAAGCGAGCACTGAGAGTCGTTCGAAGCCACATTATTGCTGTACGCGGTTCCCACCCCGTTCGGCGTTCGACGATGCGTCGAAGCGCATACATTCCACCTATCGTTGGCGGGATCCACAGGAGCATTGAGAGATCCGCTTCGAACCCGACGAGCGGGATATCTAAAAGCGTCAGAAGGGCACCGATGAACGCCAGACAGAACGAGTATCGACTGGTGAACACCCACCCTGTCGTCCAAACAGCAAAGCCAACAATGTCGCGGTCTTCCCGAAGCGCGCTTCGAAGGAAAATCACGCTACCGAGAGCACCAACACTCCAGAGAACGAGCGCACCGATTAGCGATCCCGCGGGAAATCGGCCGGTCTGAATCAGTGTCCAGTCGAGTGCACCAACCCATCCGAGCAGGGAGAACCCGACAACAAATTGCCAGCGAGGTCGCTCGTGAGTAACGGATTCTGTTGTCGTTCCTCGTCGATGACGGCGTTTGATGTGGCGTTTGTGTGCCTGTTCGCGTTCTCGAATGTGGGCAAAATAGCCGACGCCACCGAGTACAGCGAGCGCCACCAAGTTCCTGCTAAGGGTGCGAAGTAGTCCATCCGTTTCCCGCAGAGCCATCAGTACCCAGTGTTGCCCGGAATCCAGTCCGAGCAAGAGTGTACCGACAATTGCGATGAGAGTTATTACGATTCCGAAGAAGATGACCAATCCAACAACCACCGCGAACATTCGTCGGACGAACAGGAATCGACCAGTGTGGACGAACAGACGAGTCTTCTCAATGCACTCTCTAAGCAGTCGGTGAGCGTAGAGAAGCGTGAATCCTGGTTTGGCGTTCTTTAGCCTGCTTGCTTTACTGACTTCATGGTATACGCTTTGCTTGTCCTTCCATTCAAAGCAGTCTAAACATACAGTGAAGTGATTCTCTACCCTGTCTTCGACATCATGAGATTGGTCGAGAGGGTGCATCATATAACCTACATTACCCATAGGTTTCGTGACTACTCCACAGATTTGGCACGTGAAGTTATCTCGTTCACCCACTTGGTCAACTAAGCGAGTTTCGGAATTTCGACCAGACCCACCATCAATCAAGGAAAAACCCGGAATTCGAACTTTCATGTTCCCCGAGTTTCTTCAATTTTTCGAAGGGTGTTTCTATGTTCCTGTTCGTATCGTCCTTTCCGATAGTCGCCCTGTTTTACTAGATCTCGAGCATCGAATACTTCTGATTTTGCTTGATCGTACAGCAAAATCGTTTTATCAGGTTTTCTTTTCGCTATACGATTCAGTGTACCCTCATCGATTAGCCACCCAGTGTTCGATGGACCTTGACTAAGTGACTGGTATTTTCCACGGCTATCGAAATAGCCAGCATCGTACCGTTCTTTCGATAGCGCAGACCGATCCGATACCTTTGTGACGGTTACATCCGAAGGGACAGTATCGTATGTGGTTGGATCCGTTCTCTGTGCACTACTGTCTCCACTGTGTGTTGAACCCGTACTTTGTCGGCCATGACCAGCATCAGTCGTGCATCCCGAATCAGTTGTAGAAAGCGATCCAAACGTCGAACTTGTCGCTGCTTCAAGTTCGCCTGCGATGGTTGTTCCGCCGAATCCACCGTCATCTCTGCTCCGTTTAAACGGCGAGCCAGCGATCGGATCGACACGACCGACTCCGGCATTCGATGGCGAAGCCGTCTGGCTTGCTTGCGAGCGACGTAGTCGGTCCGTGAGCGTGCCCGACCGGGAGGCAACAGCCATGCCAGAAGCAGCACCGAGTGCACCTGCTGTGAGAGCCGAAAGTGACCGCATTCGTCGATTGCCGACGAACAAGAAGAGCGGTGATAGCGCTGCACAGAGCCACAACAGAAACACGAGGATGATGTAGGTGAACGAATCTACACCCGCAAAGCTCGACAGGCCACCGTCAAGCGAATCGGCGATGGCGTTGACGACGGGATATCCGACACCGAGGATAACTGCCGCTGGAAACGGGATGAACGCACAGGGGACGAACAGCCCTTGTAGGCGTTCACCGACCGATGCAAGGGGACGGAAAACCCACATCGCGGGGAGTGACAACGCGATGAATACCGGCATCGCCGGAATCAGCACGTATACAGCAAGCCACGAGAGGCCGAATACGCAGGCGACGAAGAGGAATAAGACACCCGATGAGAGCCATAGTAGGAGGCCAGCGAGACCTGCTGCAGTCGCACTATCGACGATACGATCGAAGCTGGCGAAGATTTGCTCTCCAGACGGTGCGAACATGAGGGTGAGTCCGGTTGCGAGGTGCAGAACGAACGCACACCAGATCCAGGATCCGAGAATGAAAAAGAGCAGGAACCAGCCCTTTAGCGCGAGACTCCGGGCTCGCTGTGCGGAGACCGTTCCCGAGGGCAGAAAGACACTTGCACGCAAGAGCAACATTGTCAATGCCCATACCGCAATTCCTGCTGGCAGTCCGAGAGAGAACCACAAGTCATAGACAGTATCCATCGGCGCGTTCGTCGGCCGGTCAACGAGTTCCATCTCTCCATGACGGGTTGGAACGGGGCGACTGACGAGAACACTGATCGCCCACTCTGCGGCTCCGCGTGCGAAATCGAGGAACTGTTTTGCTACTTCCTTGATTGCACCGAGAATGCCATTACACATTCGACCGCTGATGACACCTAGTCCAGTACATGTCCCATCGAACGCCGCGGTCGAATTCGAGAGAGGTTCGGAGCCAGTTGGCCATACTCCGGATGTTGTTTTCGTTGAATTTCCCGGTGTGGTCGTCGAATTCACCGGTACCGTTGTTGTTGAAGAGCCATTTGGCGGAACTTGAGCGTGGCTTGGGATACTCGTGATGGTGGTAACTAGCAGGACGATGAGTACAGCCACCGTGACTGACTGAATGTGATTCGTCACCATTTGTCGTCAGAAAAATGGAACGATGTCCACACACCCAGCGAGGCCAACGCCTGTCGATCGAATGAGCAGATCGAGAACGAAGGCAAAGAGGGGAGTTGTAACAGCCGCATACACTGCGCGATTACGCCAGGCCTTGATGGATTGGACCGATTGTGGATCTTTTGGGAAGGCCGCGGCGTTGTGAAGCACGTATGCGAGAATAGACGATGCGATCATCGTAATACCGACAGCGAGGGGTGCGGCGAAGTTGATCGTCCTTGCAAGCGGCGTGCCACAAAGATCGGAACCAATGGTCTGTTGGGCTGAAACGGGATTGGTGAAGACGAATAAGACGGCCATCCCTATGAGGAGACGACCAAGTGTTTGTATTCCATTGTGCCGCGATTTGGGGATCTGATGTGGTGATTTAGTGTAGTTCGTTTCAGGTTCGAGTGAAGTCTTGTTTTGCATTTGCTCTCCACGCTAGTGGGGAGATCATGGCATTCGAGCGGCTGTTTTACCTCTGTACGCCCATGCCATATTCTCCCACGATAGCGATACTACGAGCACCGAGCCAGGGTATTTATATCCATATTTGGGATTTGCAATGATATTTAAAAAGAAATTGAGAATTTGGAAGATCAGGAGTGAAGACAAAAATAATTAGAGTAATTTGAAATTGATTTAGGATTCAAATATTCCTTTCGTGGAGAAATCACGCAAGGTATGACAGGAGTGTACACCAATCATCGAGAGGTTGTGGCTGCCGACCGCAGAGTGGTTCGGGAGGGGTGGTTCAAAGAGAATCCAAAAACATGAAATCTAAACCGACTACCCCGAATCAGCATACGACGGTATTGATTGATCGAAATAGCGACACCAACGCGGTGTTTGCACGCACCCTCGTAGTGGGCGTCCGCAGGACACTCACAGGCAGTGGGAACCCCATCGCGGATGGTAACACGATATTCGTGGTCTGCTGGGTTCGCGTGGCTCGCATTTCGAACGAGCACACCCACCGGATCAAGAGTGAACTCGAAGGCTTCGTACTGGGCACGTTTTGCGATTCGCTTGCTATACGTCAGGTGCGAAAGGACGTGATCGTGACTGGACATTCTATCTCCACGAGGCACACAGGAGGTGCCCCGCACCCGTCAGGGGTGGAAAAATCGTCGTGCGGTCGACAAGGAAATACCGCGGTCAAAGGACTTCACTGAATGCGACCGGTTACTCGAGTCGATAGACGGCGATCCCGTCGTGCCCACAATTCGAACACACAGTGGCTTCTTCTCCTACCACAGTTCCACAGTGGCGACACTCAGCAACGATGATACATCGTGGTAGTTTCACAAACAACCGCAAGAGATGCTTCATTGGACCGATTCTGTCCTCTCAAGTTCGTCTTGAATCCGATTTCGCTGGACACGCACCGTCCGAGTTGAAACACTCGCCGCATCTGCCAAGTCAGTCTGGAGGACCGGAACACCGTGCTCGGCGGCTGCGACAGCCAGACACGCTGCCGCGACACCTGTTGGGTTACACCCGATGACGAATTCCGCCTCCGATACCCATCTCGAGAGGTGCTTAGCACGGGATTCGACGAGACGTGGGATGGCAAGCGACGATGCGATCTGTGCGACGTAGCCACTCGGCTGTGGCGGTTGTGTAGGAAGATCGAGTTCAGTATTCAGAACACGATATACACCACGGATCGTCGCCTCACTGTCTTTCGAATACTCAATGATCTCTGGCAGTGTCCGCGGCAATCCAAGACAGCGGATCGTTGCATAAACACATGCCGATGCAACCGACTCAATCGACCGGCCACGAAGAAGGTTGTTGGTCTGTGCTGTTTTAAAGAGAGTACAGGTGCGATCGCGAACCCTGGATGATAGCGAAAGTGCACTCACGAGACGACGAATCTCACTGAAGCCGTGACCGAGGTTTCGATTTTCTTTTGATCCCCAACTCGCACGCCGATGGTGGGTTTGAAGTCTAGAAACCTGCCGTTGTTTCGATGGAGAAATCGTCCGCCCCGTAGCGTCCGTGTGGCCATAGATTTCGGTTGTTAGCCCATAGTCGTGAAGCGTCGGTGTTAGCGGGCTTCCTGTTCGGATGCGTGTCTTTTGTTCATCATCGAACCACTCTGGACCGCGATCGATACGATCCTCAAACAGGACAAGACCACAGTTCTCACACACCGTCTCTAGAGAGTTCGTACTAACCCGGCCGTTACATTCAGGGCAGGGGGTACCTGCCTCGTTCAATTCATCGTCGAACCCGTCTTCGTAGATGTCTCTGATTGCCATCGATATCACTACTTATCGAAACGCTCATTCTGGAACGCCCCGCACCTCTCGGGGGCAAAAAAATTCTCGGCGGTGGGATCACACCAGTCGTCAAATGGGTTCTTGCACGGAAAGGGAAACTCTCAAGGAAAGCAACTTGAGTTCACGGATTTGATGAGTACATAAAACATTCCCAGGAGGGGATTTATGTGAGTTCGTACCACGGAATTACAAATGACATCACCATCTCGGGAATCGACGTGGAGGACAGATTCGTGAATGCGGAACTGGATCTACTGGTACGACTTGGAGATTATGAGCGACCACAAGAGGTCGCGTCTCGCGCTGTTCAGGCAGAAAAATTGGGCTTTGATCGTCTGTCAATGGGTGAGACAACAGGCTGGAATATCGTTCCGGCTCTCACGCTCATCGCTGATCGAACGGACATCCTTGGGATTTCAAACGATGTTATTTCGCCATACGGTCGATCGCCTGCACTCATTGCCCAGACGGCATTGACACTTCACGATGTCTCGGATGGCCGATTTCGACTCGGTCTTGGACCGAGTTCGCCTGCGCTAACCGAACGATGGCATGGCAAATCGTTTGATCGGCCACTGCGGCGGACACGAGAGGTAATCGAGGTCATCAGGGGGGTCTACGAAAAAGGAAACCCTGCATACGGGGGTGAGATTTTCGAGATCGCAGGCCTCGGATACGAACGAGACATACCCAAGAACCCGCCGCCGATCGACCTGGCAACGATCGGTCCGAAGGCGACCGAGATGGCTGGCCGATTCGGCGACGGATGGGCACCGCAGCTGTTCACGAAGGATGGGCTAATAGAGCGGTGTGAAGATCTCAAGCGAGGTGCCGAACTTGGTGGGAGAAATCTATCCGAGGTGCGTGTGAGTCCGATCGTTCGTGGGATTGCATCGGAGGATCGCGAACACGCTCGAGACCTCGCACGGCGATCGATCGCATTTCTGCTTGGCGCGTACGGACCCTATTATGGGAACTCCGTCGCCGAGCAAGGCTATCCCGATGTTGTTGCCGATATTCGGTCTGCATGGGAAGTCAGGGATACCGATGCGATGAGCTCGCGTCTCCCTGATGAACTACTTGATGAATTGGCGCCTGCAGGAACCCCTGAAGAAGTTCGCACCTGGGTTGAGGACTATGCAGCGCTCGAAGGCGTCGATGCAGTTCGTATCGGGTTTGTCGACGGCATGACTGACAAAGATAAAAAGACGACAATGGAGGCTATTGCCGAGTTGGTATAGGAACGACCAACACTGTATTTGACCACTTCACCTGTGCAGGGCTCATAGTAAACAACCGAAGATGAAGCGGACACCTCACAGCCGATCAATCGCTTCGATTGATCAGTCCAAGAGAGATCACTCTTGAGTGACGCTACGACGAGACGAAACGAACACAACTGTATTGTTTACATGAATAACCACCTGCAGTCGGTTTAACGTGAGCCACTTGAGCGAGGAACAGTTTTTCGAGTATGATGGTGATCACGAAGTCTATCTCTGGGGCACACGTGAGAACAATAGAGCAAGACATGAGAAATTGGAATGTATAGAGGAGAGACGAACGGGGGTGGAATCGAACCACCGGGGCCACGAAGTAGCCGCCATCGACGTAGTGTCGATGGTGCTTTTACCAACAAGCAACCCGTTCTCATCTGGAGTTTGTTCGGGAGAGCATGGTCGTGCCCACAGTTCAAGCACGACCATGTGTAGCGTGTATGACGTGCGACACAGCGTTGGTTGATCGTGTTCGGGCGTCGAAGAGACATTGTTGCTCATGAAGCGTTCTCCGACGCCCGCAATCTATCCAATGACCACATCCAGTATTGTTATGCGGTGCCTTCTATTAAATTATCTGTCATGAGATGCACTGAAACGGGTTCGGATGCACGCTACTAGGATAGGCGATTATAATGGCTCGGTCGAACCACCGAATCTAGGGAACGTCCTCAAGTCCAGGACAGTCACGGTTTGCAGAAGTGCAAGAAGAGTGCCCCGAGGCGATTTATCCTTGTATTCTAACACTCGGAGGAACGTCCCCCACGCTGCTCCAGCGCGGTTTCAGCTGTTGTTTGGTAATTTCAGCAACCCCTTTGTGTCGAGATCTTCGACGATTACGAGGTCATACTCCCGAGCGTAGTAGTTTGAGAGCTTGCACAGGAAGTTCCAACGTTTCTGCTTTTTGCCGGGATACCACCGAGCGACCGTCCTTTGTTGGTCGCGGTAGTTTGCCGAACCGTGCTCTTTCCGTGAAAGTTTGCGTTGCTTACTTCTTGAGGCAGAGTCCTTAGCGCCTGCATTCTGATAAATTTACCAAACCAACAAGACTGCACTTGTGGGAAGCCCCACCGTATAAGGCGGAGAGGATGTCACGACTAGAAATATCCAAAGGACCGAATGGTATTCAAGAGCTAGATGTCTTTAAGGAATGTTTTCAGTTTTTTCTTTAAGTTCGTTTGAATCTTCCCACCGGAACGTTCGATCAGCATTCAATAAAAGACGCAAGTGAGATGCCGCCATTCCATTGTTATACCGTTTCCTGTTTTCTTTCTCACTTCCGTAATCCCGTTGAAGAGCCCATACCTTCTTTCTAATTGTAGAGTGATACAGATATCCCATCTCCCACACATAGTCGCCTTCATAATCCTCAATCACGAGAACGATATGGGTTGCCGTCTCACAGAGATTCTCATATGCCGCTGCCCACAGCGCGATTTCATCCGAAATTAATCCGAAATCCTCGAGTCGAAAAGAGATTGAATTTGGACGATTTCCGAGAATATCATAGATACTCAATGGACGACTGGATTTCTCATCTGTCCCTCCTGCACCTAATACTAGATATCGTTGATCACTGTACGCAATTTGTTTGAATTTCTCCCCATGCAAGAGTGATTTGAGACGTTCATGTTCTTCCGGTGTGAACGCTAATCCCTCCATATCTATAAAATCCGTGCCCTCCGGTAGTTCATCGCTCATACGATTTTCTACTCAGAAGGATGTCTTTAAACTGCTCATTGGTCGCTCAATAAGTCGTGTGTCTACTCTTGTAATGAGTGGCGTTAAAGATACGAATGTTTATGCGGATAGATCCCGTATTTTCTCACATGAACCCGAACCCAACCGATGACGGCTCACCTGACACGTGGCACATCCTCCAAGCAGTCACGAATGAGAGCCGAGCAAACATTATCGCCGATATCGTCGGGCATCCACAAGACGCGCCGAGTGTAGACGAACTTGACGAGATGAATTCGAGTCTGGAGAAGGACACGATCAGAGGGCATCTCTCTGTTTTAAAAGATGTGGGTGTTGTAGATGTTGCGGAGATTCCCGTTGGGGAGCGCACCCGTGGGTATCCATATAAATTCTACCAGCTATCGGAGCGAGCACGCGATTTGTTCGATGAAAACGGTCTCTTCCCAGAGGAGGCATGGAAACGACAGTATAAGCGAGTAGCAAAAAGCCCGGAGATACGGGAGTTAGAACAGATGCCACGACCATCACTTGAGAATGAAGAGAATAGCGATAATAGTAAGAAAGTAACGGCGGATTAGTGACTGCTCCCCGCCTCAAAGAGCGAGGGTAGTGTCGTTTAACTCAGAACACAGCAATAAAAAATTCCGTAGAGGGGGCTATTTTCCCCACTGTCCACGCTCAAGGAAGAATACGGTGCTCCACCCGGTCACAGCTACGGACACGCGTCCCTCATACCAGGTCCGTGCGACTGACCGCAATTCCACCGTCTCGCCTTCGCAAACCATCGTCTTTCCTGACGCTCGCCACACGGTGAACTTAATTGTCCCCGTGTCGTCTTTGATGAGACCGACTTGCTGAATCTTCGGATGTAACGGCTTCCACAACGTTTCAACACGTCCTCGAATGCTCACCTCGTTCCGATTCACATCCTGTACATCTGCGATCGAAATCACTTGTCCCGGTGCCGTTCGCAACTCATCGTATACACCGACGACCGCACTCATCAATCCAACCCCGTCCGCGACCCGTTCTGCCAACGGCCGACTGATCGCTGCCCGCGACCAGCCACCTAATTTCGCCGCCATCCGCATCGACTGCTGGTTTACCCCCGCCAACTGCTCTTGGGTCAGCTCCTCACGAGGATCTGTTTTATCCGGGTCACACCATGGGTTCACACTCGCTGCTCGCTTCTGGAGTTCACGACGCCGCTCAACACTCCCCTGGGAAACTATCGCCCGATTTCCTGCCTCCCGAACCGATTTCTCGTCTCTGTCATATCGTTCTCGCGTCCGTTCGATTTCCCACTTACGGGCTTGCATTCGTTCGTACGTTTCCAGTGTCTGGCCGAACAACCGTCCATCCTCAGTCGTTCGCTCGTTTGCATAGTCGACCGTTCCCTGAATTTCCATCTCCACTGTCGGCCGCAACTCGGGTGTCTCCGTACCGACCTCGACGTCCTCGGTTTCCTGTACGATTGTCTGTTCTCCGACCGAAACTACTTCTCCGATAGTGCGCTTAGTACTCATTGGTTCTTCACCGAATCGAAGGCGCGTCTCCTACCGAGTCTTTTCCGACACTCACTCCTACACACCATCTCTGTACCGACTGTCCATCTCCTACGCGCGCTCGCTTGCGCCTTCGTGAGCGCCCCTGGGCGCAAAGCGAGCGCGCTATCGAAAGGATAGAAACCAGCACGCGCGCCGTCTCGGGTGGGTCGAGTGACCAGCGGAGTTAGTCCGACGTGTTCCGAGCACGCAACGCGAGCGCAGGAACCGACTGACTAACCCGCTGGCGTACCGGGAGGGTACGAACAACGGCCCGCCCGAACTGGACGGCGAGCGGGCGGACCGTCTTTGAACATCAGTCAAACAGGAAAAATTTGCACAACCTGAATGGTTGGCTGAAAATGAAATTTGATCTTTACATAGACTATGGCTTTCACACGAGCAATTGAGTAGAGGTAGTCAATTAGACTGTCTGCTCAATCCTCGATTAGCACTAATGTACAAGCCCTATTGTCTATTTCACACTTCAATGAGGGATGACTAGTAGTATGGCGCTCCCAAACTGTTGTATACTATGAATACATAGTAAACACCATGGGAACGATTTCAGCGCGTGTACCGGATGATCTCGAAGCGGAACTCGAAGCGTACCTCGAAGATGAAAGACTCGATCGAAGCACTGGCGTCCGAAAATTACTCGCGGAAGGGCTAGAGGAGTGGCGACACGAGCGGGCACTCCAACAGCTCCAAGCTGGCGAGCTAACCGTCATGGAGGCTGCCGACCGTGCTGACATGAATGTCTGGAACTTCGTACAGTTACTCAAAGACCGGAATGTGACGTGGGTTGCAGGTGACCACCTCGAGGCCGACCTCGAGGATCTCTAATGTGGGTCTTCGATGCGACGCCATTGATTTACCTTGGGAAGGCGGCTGCACTGACGCACTTGAGTGCGATTGAATCACCACGATTCATCCCGGAACGCGTCTATGATGAGGTTGTCACGGCGGGACTCGACTACGAGTATCCGGATGCACGGCGGATTGAACAACAGGTGGAGAGGGGGACGTTCGAAGTCGTCTCGGTGGAGGAGACAACCCTCTTTACCCGCTTGCAACGGAATCCGAATCTAAGCGAAGTAGATGTAGCAGTACTCGTCCTCGCAGCAGAGCACAACGCCACTGCAGTGATGGACGAACAG
The DNA here is from genome assembly GCF_043952005.1 of Haladaptatus sp. CMAA 1909. Taxonomy (NCBI): domain Archaea; kingdom Methanobacteriati; phylum Methanobacteriota; class Halobacteria; order Halobacteriales; family Haladaptataceae; genus Haladaptatus; species Haladaptatus sp. CMAA 1909. The sequence continues at coordinate 512,218 of NZ_JBIOAV010000003.1, forward strand.
TACGGCCGTGATGTGGCTGCGACTGAGGAGATACCAACCCGCGGAACAGCCTACCTTCTCTTATCGCTCATCAAGGAGAACGAGATCACGGCAGACGAAGCGCGCAAATATATTGATGCCATGCTAGATGCTGGATGGTACTGTGCGCCAAATCTGTATGCGCAAATCATCGCGAAGCTCGACACATTGTCGTGATGTTTGCTTTTTAGCCACGTTGAATGAGTTCTGTCGTTTCGATACGGGCCTCTCGAAAACCCAAGATAAAACCACGCCTCTAGAGTGTTGCTCGCGAGTGCAAATTCGATGCTTTGGGTCGCGGCGTCCATCTCTTCTAACGGGACGTCGATATCGATGGCTAGAAACGCGTTGAAGCCCGGGTCAGTTCGAGCACTTATGGGTCTGTGTGAGTAAGTACTGGATATGGCTGAAACCGATCGTTCGTCCCCCGACGCAGATGATTTGGCAGGACTCCTGCCGGAGCACAGTCTCCTCTCTCTCGAGCAGCATTTGGACATGCAACGAGCGATCGGTAACGAAACCCGGTTCCGAATTCTCCACTTTCTTACCGAAACAGGAGCCCAGAGTGCAAAAGAACTCGAACAGGAACTTGACCTGCCTTCGAACACGCTTCACTATCATCTCGATGCACTCGTCGATGTGGGGCTCGTCGAGAATCGAAAACAAAAGAATCCCGACAGCGATGGACTCTACTCGTACTACCAAACTACCTCACTCGGCGAAGGGATACTCGAACATGGCGTTCGGGAACTGATGCGCGAGGAATGGGATCTTCTCGAAATGTATGGAGAATGTTAGAAGAAAACGTTTGCGTCTCTAATCCGAACAGATTCTAAGCGGGGTGACGACGTATGCCGGCCACGACGCTGCAACGGATTTCCTTTAGCGGGAACACCACGCTAAAGGTGGTGTTCCGGGAGGGAACGAATGACGGTCCGCCCGATTAGGACGGCGAGGGGTGGATCAGCTTCAAACGTGAACTAGCCACGACAAGAGAGCCTTCATAAACCACCGTGAACGACGGAAATCGGGACAGTACAATCGAGCGGTTGTCAGGATATCGATCCATAGCATCGTATTAGTCGTCGAGGGTACCAATCAAATCGGGATACTCTTGAATCCATTATGAACGTTCGACAGCATTCGATATTCTGGAGTGCGTCGTAAACCACTTTGTGATAAAACGAGTAGCCATCGATTTGCGAGAACACAGGACGAAATCGTACACCGTGTGCCAGTGCTCGGCTGTCAAACGAGAGGCTCTGTTGAAGCCATCAGCACGTGACAAAACTGGCCTGCTGAATTGAGGCGCAAATCGGTCAGACAGGTCGCAAAAGGATTGGTGACACGGTTCCTCGACGGGATTCTATTCGACGTATCTAGCAGGGGCTGAGAGGCCAAACTCGTCAGCTGTGCCCGCATCGATTCTCTTTGCGGTGTAGATATCGGGTTTGTAGTATAGTTCGTGAGTAACGTCGTGTTCGTCTCGGAGGTGTTCCCGAACTCGGGTGACATCGTGACGCTCGAAATAGTTGGGTGTGTAGACCGTGAGAATGTACTCGTCGTACATCGGCAGTTCCTCGTATCCGAATGCGGTCATGGCTTTCACTGCCCAAATGATGCCTTCCTCTGCGTCGGAGAGCAGTTTGGGCCACAACTGTTCGATACGCTCTGCCGACCCTGTCACTTGCCACTTGCCGATCGTTTTCTTCTGTTTGAGTGCTTCGCGGTCGATCTCACGAACGGCCACGCTGTCCGCTGGTGGCAGATCATCGGATTCGGCGTCTTCAGGTGGTGCAACATCATGTTCGGAGAAATAGTCATCTCCTCCGATTTTCGGCGAGTCACTCACGTCTCGACTACGGAGCCAATACGGTTCTGTCTCGGTGATTTCAAGCGGGGACTGCATGGTGAGATTCGTCTCAATATCGAGCGGGTGTAAACAACAATGCTTGCCAGACAGAGTGAAAGTGAACCTAAACCCGCGAAGTATGCTAGAATATCCATCGAGACAATTCAATAGAGCTGATGGTTACATCTCTGTATTCAGCATGCCGCTTGTGATAGCAGTTCGGCAACCCGCTGGACCGCTGCAAGAGACAGAACGCGTATCTTGCACAGCTGATTGATATAAATTAGTCGAGAGCGACACTTCGCGAGAATATTGATACTCCTATACCGCATACTGATGGGTGATTATGAGCGTGTCCGGCCCACTTACAGCCCAACAGGTCTCCGAACTCGTGATGGCGAACCAAGTAATTAGAGCACCCTACTACGATACTGACCATGACGAGGGGGTTCGTTTCACGGATCTGGAACGGGGACTTCAGTGGGGTGCCGACGTCATTCCAGGCTTGCTGGGTCTATTTCGGGTTGAGCAAGACACTCGGGACGATCACCCTAATGGCTGGGTGGGCTTTGCTCGCCACTGGCGAGGGGATACGTTGCGACTGGACTTCGACCTGGTTTCCGGACCCAAAGAATCTGACTCGGTCCTGGTCGTGACCGCGATGTCGGGTCGGGAGGGGACGAAAACCATCGTGGACGAAGACTTCGGAGAAATCAAGTTATCAGACCATGTTCCGACGGAGCAAGAATGGAACGAACGGCAAAAACGGTACCAGGCGGCACGGAGGGACGATACTGCTGATGGCTCGGCAGCGGTGAATGCGTATATTGCAGCGCTGCCGGGGTGGAAACGTGAAGTTGCAACACAATTCGACGAGATCATTCAACACGAAGTGCCCGATGTGCGCCGCGCCGTGCGATATCACCAGCCGTTCTATGGAGTCGAGGATCACGGATGGTTCGCGTCATTCAGCGCGTTCTCGAAACACGTGAAACTGTCATTCGTATGTGAATCATACCTCGAACCGGAACCTCCCAAGGGGACGGGGCCACAGAGACAGGCCTTAGACCTGAAGGAGACGGACACGCTGGACGAAGAGCAGGTCGCTTCCTGGATCCGGCAAGCCGCCGACGATCCGGGGATGGGTTGGTGAGGTAGCCCACGTTTGTGCGATGGCTGTACGGAAATCACGAATCCAACCCGCTATATATCGAAGCGCAGCCTCGAACCATCCCCTGGACAAAACGAAAACACAGCAGTACTCGACTGAAAGAGACTGACTGGAGCAGAAAGTATCCTCATCGCCACTTCTTCATCCATTTTGCAATCGTCCGTGCGGGCGTCGCCGTCGCAACGGTGACTTTCTTCGGATAGGCGGTATACACAGTGTGTGACCGATTCATGCGCTCTATGGTGTGTGTCTTGCGAGTAGTTCCATTGATACACCCGACGACGTCTCCATCCAACGTCAGCAACGGTGAACCACTGTTTCCATCCTCTGTTGGAATCGTCGCCAGCAACCAGTTCGAATGAGCGTTGTAGTGATCATACCGACCCAAGGAGATAGCCCACTCACCGACGGTTATCGGATGACCGACTGCGAGCACAACATCACCGTGTGAGAGCGATACCGTCGACATCGAAAGCGGCGGTGGCGTATCGAAATTGGTTTTGAGGAGGGCGATATCCGGGAAGAGATCTTGATGATATCCGACCCGAGTGGCTGTCCCAGTCTGTCCATCGAACGTTTCGATTGCCACGGATTTCGTATCCTGTACGATATGCGAATTGGTGAGGATGTAGCCGTCATCGATAATCCACCCGGTGCCACCACCATCGTCAGTCGTGATTCGCACGACCGATTCCTGTGCTTGTGTTCCGAGTGTTCGTGCTCGCTCCCGAGTGGGTTTGGAAAATGGCTTGATACCACTGGCGACCGTCGTTTCGGATTCAACCGCGGTGGTGTGGTGATCATCGCCACGTCGGCCGACCAGCATTGGGATGGGAGCGGAGCCGATCGAACGAAGAACTTGCCGTCGGGTCCGTGGAGAACTCATCCCAGTCCTAGTTGGTAACCACGAGTTCTCACAGACGGAGTCACTCGATTCACGTATTGCTGTGTCCAATATGAATGCATTCTCGTTTACTCTTACTAGAGGGAGTCACAGAAAACACAGCGCGGATGCCCCGAGGCTTGACCTCGGGGAGGAAGCGCGTCGATACACGATACAAACCATACACATTGGCAGGCCCACTCCAATAACTATAAGTAACTGAGCCACCATATGTGAAACGTCGTGGAATATCGTCGTACCGCCGTAATCAAGCTCGACGTGCCTCAAGAGGGCGATTCGCCCCTCCGAGAGACCGTCGAACAATTCAAACACTGCGCGAACACCGCGAGCGAATGGTGTTGGCACGGTGACGACGGATACCATGTTATCTCAAAGGCCAAAGCAGAACGTGCCTTGTACGACAGACTACGCAGCGAAACCGACCTTACCGCGAACCTCGTACAGAAGGGAGTTCGGCGAGCGGTCGAAGCCGTCAAGAGCGGTGTAGCGAGGCTGAAGCGCGGTGAACGAACGTCGCAACCCTACTTCTCCGCCGATAGCGCGGTCTACGACAAACGAAGCGCGACGTTTCACCGCGACCATGTCTCCCTTTCGACCGTCAACGGACGTATCGAGTGCGACTACATCCTTCCTGATGACCCTGAGTGCCATCCACGGACGTATCTTGACGACGGGGACTACAAGTTCCGTATGGCGAACCTCCAACGTCGGGATGGGGAGTGGTTCCTTCATGCGTCCATGCGGAAGGTCAAAGTCGACGACCCCAAACTCAAAACCGAGCACAGAACAGTCCTCGGTGTCGATTTGGGCGTCAACAACATCGCAGTTTCGTCAACCGGCACGTTCTGGTCCGCCGATGAGTTCAACCACTGGCGTCGGGAGTACGAGAAGCACCGTGGCTCGCTCCAACAAACCGGAACAAGAGCCGCACACGAAGCCATCGAAGGTGTCGGCCGCAAGGAGTACGGACGGTTCGAAATATACCTCCACGGCGTAGCGAACGAACTCATCGAAGAAGCCGTCGAATACGGCTGTTCGCACATCGTCTTTGAGGACTTAACGCATATCCGCGAGAACATCCCGCAGGCGACGTGGCAACACGTCTGGGCGTTTCGCCGGTTGTACCAATACGTCGAATACAAAGCGGCGGAACACGGTGTCGAAGCCGTACAAGTCCCGCCAAACCACACGTCGCAACGCTGTTCGACGTGTGGGTGTACGCACGAGGACAACCGCGATGGCGAGCACTTCGAGTGCTTGAAGTGCGGGTATCAGAATCACGCGGATTACAACGCGGCGAAGAATATCGGCTTTCGGTATCTCCGTCGGAGGCAAAATGCAGCTGACGGAGGCGCACCTGTAGACGTGCGCTTGAATCGCGGGACATTGAACGTGAGTGGGGAGTACGTCCCCCCTGCCGCTACGGCATAGAACGGGAGTCCACGCGAAAGCCTCGGGGCTTGACCCCGAGGCAGTTTACACCAAGATGTTGTGGCTGTGAAACGACCCCCACGGGCGGCGTGGGACGCGATATCCGCTCGTCAGAGTTCATACTCATCTACATCATACTTTCCACGGGTGTTACACTGAAAGCTATGTATGGACGGCCCCCACGTGTGGTATTCATCATCACACATGCGTACTTCCTCCACTTCCACTCCGTCTACCCGAACCGTCCTTCGAATCCGGCCGACAACGGATCCTCTTTCGACTGACCAACTCCCGGCACAGTTCCGCCGACTCTACGGCCTCGCAAAACACGAGGGATATTCGCTCGGACGAAAACTGCGCTCCCGTGGAGCACCGACTCCACGCACGCTCGAATGCTTGCTCATTGGGACAGCCGACGGAGGACTCGAATACAGTGTGGGCTTGCCACCAAACGCGACCACCGAAGGTGACAACACTGCAGTAAACGCCCTCGAGAGTACGCTCAGGACTGCGTTCCCGGATACCTATGAGTTCGAACAGGATAGTGTCTCGCTGGCATCGAAACTGGGCGTAGAGAGTGCGTCTGGTGAGGATACAGAACGAGATACTAAGTCATCCATTGCGGCCGTCGAATTCGAGGCCACGGGCGATACGCGCAACGATTGGCAGACTGGTCTCACGCCATTCGAGGAGTTCACCGAGGACGACGAAACACGACCGCCACTCGCCGCCATCACCGAGATACTGGCGACGGCGTCGGTTCCAGTGGTCTTCCAAGTCCTACTTCGCCCAAAACCGGATTGGACGACAGATGCTGGTCTGTGGCGTCGAAAGCTCATGACTGGACGAGATTCGTTCGTCGGGAAACTCGTCGAAGAGGTGTTTGTCCCTGCTGAAACGCGACACAAATCGAAGGACACTCGTAGGGAAGCCGACCTGCCGGAATACACACGTCGACGCCTCGATGGGATTGATAGACGCGACACCCGCCACTCCTTCGACGTGAACGTCCGTGCGGTCGCCGTCACCCCGGACGATCCATTTGCTGCAACACAGACAGTAGAGGCTCTTGGGACAGCCTTGACACCCATCGATGGACCAGATTATCGACTCGGCGCGAAGACGCATTCGGCCTCTGGAACGCATTCGACGGCTGCCACTGACCTACTTGATGCCCTCCTCACGGCCGAGTTCCATGACGACCCGACCGGTCTTCGCACTCGATTACCGGGCGGTGGGACAACGAGTCCTGCCATCGTTGCCGACCCCACCGAACTCCCGAGTTTCTGTCTGCTGGGGGGAAGACATCTCACAGGAAACGCGAAACGAGCGTTCGATATCACCCCAGGAGAACGAACAGCACTCGTCCCACCATCGGATTCGATACTCGTACCCTACGATACATCGGGGTTTACGTTGGGGACGCTGCTGACACAGGACAACAGTTCGACCGACCAATTCATCACGCTTCCACCTGCACTTCAGTCCTTACACCTGGCGATTTTCGGCAAGACAGGATCTGGTAAAACCGTCCTCAACACAACAGGCATCCTCGATAATCACGCGGCCACCGCGGGACCATCGATCATTATTGACGGGAAAGGCGACGGTATGCCAGTCGAGTATCTGCGTGCACACTACAAACGATATGGTTCACTCGAAAGCATTTCTTCTTTCGATTGTGCGACCGTTCTCCCCGCACTCTCGTTTTTCAACATTCGTCCACAGCTTGCAGCAGGATTCGACCGCTCATCGGCGGCCCAGAACGTCGCGGATCACTACATCGACATTCTGGTCGGGATTATGGGCCGCGAGCGATTCGAGCGCGCGGTCCGGTCGCCCGACATCATCAGGTATCTCGTCAAGGCGTTGTTTGACCCGGTGCATGGGTCGGATGCCTATTCACACAGCGACCTCCATCAGGCGGCAAAGCGGATGGCGGAAACACAAGAAATACCGCAGGTGACAGATGAGGCACTCGCTGACCTGCTTGGCGGAGTCGTCGCGAACAAACAGCGGTCGTTCGATGAGATCATGCAAGGTGTCTTGAATCGTATCGAAAAGATTCCGATCGATACTCGACTCGGGGAGTTGTTCGATCACGTTCCCACGTCGGCAACTGTATCGACGAATGAGTTGGAGACAGAGCCTCTCGAGCCCGCCTTCGATTTCTTCGACGTACTAAATGAGAATGCGATCGTCATCCTCGATACGAGTGGATTGCGACCGGCGAGCAAGACGGCGCTCACGCTGGTTCTTCTCTCGAATTTGTGGACGGGACTCCAACGACGAAAACGCCTGCAGACGACGCGTGGACGTCGGACGGAGATGACAAGTAATCTCCCGCTCGTCAACCTCTATATCGAGGAGGCAGCGCAAGTCGCATCATCTGGATTGATGTCCGAACTGCTAGCCCTCTCACGTGGGTTCGGACTCTCGGTCACACTTTCGATGCAATTTCCGGCACAGGTTAGAGCTGCGGATACCGAGGCGTATGCTGAGATTCTAAACAACGTTTCAACTATTGTTACAGGAAACGTCGCGGTTGATACCGACCTCGAACGACGATTGGCCACAGACGAGATGCCGCCGAGCGAAGTCGGCAATCGATTGCGTGCACTGCATCGTGGGCAATGGCTTACCAGCCTTCCTGCACCGTTCGGGAAACCGGAACCACGACCGTTCGTCCTCGAATCGGCACCGCTTCCACCCGGCCATCCCGAAGGTGCAAATCCACTCACGGAGACGGAAGTGCTTGGATTCGATTCACTTGTAGCGGCGGCCGCAGACAGAACGCGCATAGAGAGTGGTATCGACATGAAGACAGTGGATATCGGTTACAACAGGATACAGGAGGGGGAACCGACCGAAGAATCGTCACGAGAAGACAGAATAGACGAGACGAGCGCCCCTGTGACCTCGACACTCCCGTACACGAAGCGATTGCCGATGTGTATCCGATATGACCCGGACATTCATGGACTCGTTTGTACGGGCTGTGAGAGCCGCTATCCGGCGACGACAGCGGGAGTTCGGCATAGCATTGAGTGCTGTTCGAGTATTTCGATGGTTGACCGCGATGACATTCCCATCTGTGAGATAGATTTGATGCTCACAGCACGAGAACGCGAGGAGAGTGCGTATTCAGACCGCCAATTGTGTTTCCTCCAGGCGGTGTATAGCGCCCATCAAGGAGATTTCGACCCACTAGCTTACGATATCTGTTGGGATAGCATGCTCCGACTGCAGGAATACGTTGGTATCGAATCTGATGCGATTCAGCAATTGCTCGACGATGGACTTCTTTCCCACGATTGTGACCATCCGTACCGGCTGTATACAGTGACAGCAGAGGGGCGAAGCGAAATACAGGTCGCCTACCGGGAGGGAATCGGATATGGACATGGAGTCGGCGATTTGGGTGAGTCTACACTCCACCGGGTAATGGTACAAACAGGAATCGAATACGTCGAATCGATGTATGTTGATAACCCCGACTCCGCTGTTGTATCGGTCGTCCCGTACTATCAACTAGACGATGGCCACCGCTTGGACGTTGCCGGGCTCAATGAAACTGGTGAGATCCGCGTTGCCGTCGAAGCTGAACGAGTGAATCACGACGTGCGGCGGGCAGTTCCGGAAGATTACGATAAGATGGCTGCCTTCGACCCGGAGGATGCGATTTGGATCGTCAGAAACCGCGAGAGCGCTCACGATGTACTCCACGCATTGAACAACCCGCCAATCGGAGACCCACGCGTTGAGAGGGAATACAGTCGAAGTTCACCGCCAAGCGCGTTCCGGCTCGATGCACCCGGATGTACACAAATACACACACTGCGCTACATTCGTGATACGGCACTCGAATTAACGCCACCTGGAACGGAGTGAACTACAGTTGACTCAGGTGAAGTACCCACGGACTGAGTGACATGTGGTACACTGCCTTGAATAGTATTTACTGATTCCACGATCGCCATCTTTTTTCACTTGTTAGGCACAGAATTTATTAATGGTTAGTTCAAATTTGTAATTGGAATGCCGATTTGGTATACACGAAGAAAACACTTGCTTGCCGTTATATTTATAATTGGGCTCATATACAGCTCAGTTGGAATCACAGCGGCGGCGGGTACATTCACGGGAGTGATGGGCGATTATTCCTGTGCGGGTACACACACCGTCAGTGTACAGGTCAATGGTGACGATGGCGACCCAATCGCCGACAAACAAGTCACAATCATCAATAAGAAGACTGGCGACCAAGTCTTCACAGGTACAACTGACAATGCTGGCCAGATTGATGTTACTCTCCCGCGTGGCCAGTACGAAGTCGTTGTTGGAAGCCAATCTAAACTAGTCAACCTGAACAAGGATCAGGACGTCACCTTCACCCTACCCACTGACGAGTTGCCTAAAGCGCAGTGAGTCATCGACCATTCTGACTCTCTTTTCATGAGATAATGAACGATACCACACTCCATGGATTTTCAATTTCTCATTAAGATCAAGAGTGCGGCACTGTCTAGTTAAGCGATTCGGTTGTAGAGGGGCGTTTCACCGTCTCTATCGTGAGGGGTAGCGAACCACTTCATCTCATCATGAGTAGATTTCCAGTGAAGCAGTCAAATTCTGTCCTCTCACAGGAGAGCCACCCTCACTATCAAGAATCAGTTGCTTTCGAACAGTGCATAAAACCTTGTCGATCGTACCGCTTTCGCTTGGTTTCCCTATCTAGACAGTGTCAAGAGTGCGTAATTGCCGAACGTGCTTTCGGTTGTGAAATGCTGTTTTCTTGAACTCGCGTAAACGACCACGGGTCAGGTGACCCGTGGAACTCTCGCTGTTTTCTTTAGATGACCCCCTGACCTTCAAACACGAGATAACCAACCTCTTCGGTCGTATGTCCGGATTCTGTATCTCCGCTCAATTCTTCTTCTATTTTGAGTTCTACGGCTGAACCACTCAAATTTTTATATCGAAGGCCTGCGGCATCGCCACCATCAGTTGTTTGAAGATCAGCAAGGAAGATTGGGGTCTCATAAACTTGCTCAAATGAATGGGAGTACCAGTCGTCAGTAACTATATTCGGTGTCCGACCAACTTCGAACGACACACCATTAATCGAACTCACAGTTGGTTCACACGCTAGATAACCCACAATTTCTGTGGCGTGCTGTCCGCCTGCTTCTTCTTCTTGCAATCGAAGGTCAAAACCTGTATTTGAGACGTTCCGTGTCCGTGTAACAATCGGATCTACTTCATTAACTGTTTGCGTACTCGAGAGAAAAATTGGAGTTTCAGTGAATGATTGGAAAAAGGAATGTCGATCAAATGCGTGAGTTGCAGACACAGTTCTTACTTCCAATCGAGCCCCAGACGACGACGTATATGCCCCTTGTGCAAGTACTGCAAAGGAGAAGGTTTCTTGTGTGTGAGAACCGTCTAAATAGCTCCATTCTTCGATCTGGTAGTCAAAGTTCGTGTTTTCGACATCTCGTAGTCGGATATGACTAGGTTGGGATCCATTCGTCGATAATGGGCCTGCTATCGCAACAGGGTTCGGGAAGAAACTATCGAACGGAAGTGATTGCCACGAACTTCGAGCTGGTTGGTTGGTAGTAATCATCCCACGTTGACCAATGGCAATTGCAGCTTCAGCGTTGACAAGGCCATATCCCTGTTCGTTTGAAGGCAGATTGATGTCCTCTGCAGTCACACGGAGCTGTTCTCGTGTACCACCTGGATTCACATAGCTTTCTGTTGTTAACGAACCCGTGGTATCATACACTATCGAATTGGCATTATTTCGTCCATTTGCCATCAGTAGAGCGGCCGTTGCACTTACATGTGGTGTGGCTGCTGAGGTTCCCGTGACAACGGCAAACGAGTTAGAGGCGACTGACTGGATATATTCTCCTGGTGCAGCAAGTTCCACTTCAGGGCCCGTAGATGAGCTTGATGTGATCGTGTCAGATCTTGTAGTTGCAGAAACTGCAATCACTTCGGGATACGCTGCTGGATAGCGAACACATCCGTCGCATCCGCGATTTGCAGCGGCAGCGACGAGTAAAACTCCCTTCTCATATGCATATTTACATGCATCATGAACGATTTGGGATGGCTCACCAGCGAAACTCATATTTGCGACGTCCCATCCTTGATCAGCTGTGTATGTTATTGCGGCGGCAATCGAGGCATAGTCACCAATTCCGGCACAATCCAATACTTTGAGTGAATGAAGTGTAACTTCTGGAGCGACTCCAACAACACCTGTCGTATTGTTTATCGCACCAGCTATTGCTCCAACGATCGTTCCATGATCGTCATCATCGTCCCATGAATAATGGCATGAGTTTCCATTTAATTCATTCGTCGGACATGAGTTGCCGGCGTAGAATTGCCCACACGCAACATCGAACGCTTTGCCAGTCCCAATATTCGCTTGAAGATCAGGATGATCGCTATCAAGCCCAGTATCCAGAATTGCAAGATCAGCCCCATTACCAGTATACCCTTTGTGATTTGCATGATCAGCGTCGATGCGGTCTGCTCCCCATGACAAAGTCTGACCAGTAGTTGTCCCATGGTCAACAGCCTTCATACTATCATTGCGCTCGGCGTAGCGAACTCCCGGTCGATGACGCAGAGCATCAATTGCTTGTGACGGAAACCTACCAACAACAGCTTTGCCTATCCCCCCAAAATCCAGAACGTGTGAGACCGTAGTGGCACGTCGATTTGTTGCTTCAACTGCTGTGGGTGTAGCAGTACCAACAATATGTTGTTGTGGCAATTGGGAAGCTTGTGGTTTCTGGTCAGCGAGATTGATCGTGAGATCTCCAATACAACCAGCAGTAGCGCTCAGGATTTGCCGTCGTGTCGGTGTGACCATTCTTGAATATTTATCTCAATGGTTAAAAACTAAGTTTAACTTTTAAATACCTATTTTGGAACGCACATATTAGACAATGAGTCCAAATAATAGTGACATCCCCCCGCCGTAAACGGAGGGCTTCCAGTACTGCAGTTGGGGTAATTACAGTTCGCAGATGCTCGCTTGTCTAGCGAACGTCCCCTGTCCACTACACGGGTCGTGTTCTCCACGACGGAACAGGTTGATTACAGGACGTGCCACGGGCCCGTTACTCCTATCCTCGGAAGACCGAGAGCTCAGAGTTACCTTTTCTGTTTGGTCTAACCGCCGCCAAATGTTCTGTGCGCCATTCGAATCGGCAATCACCACGATATCACCCTTGACCTGTTGCTGGTTCCGTCTGGAGGCAACGTAGGTGCGAGTGACCCGAATCATCATATATAGACTATGTAGACAAACCTGCTTATTGGAGTGGATTCGTGCTGAATATCTGGCTTGCCACTGACGGTTGTCTATCTCTGAGTTGTCGGATCCACGCCTGTCCCCAGAACGCTTCGCGTTCTGGTGTGCGAACGAGACGCAACCCGTCTCGTTAACGCCGTAACCGGCGGGATTCTTTCCTCGCAAAATGATAGGCTGGCCAATACCACTGTGGTTACGATGGTACCGAGGCCATCAATCGTGCCCGCTAGGAGACCGTGCCAGGAGCAGCTCTTGACGCCGTCGGTAGAAAGATATCCAACAATGACTCCCCCGGTGAGTCCAGCAACGATTGGTCAGCAGATGGAAACGAGATCGTCCTGACTAACCTCATATTTATTATATTTATGGCAACAAATTACTCTCTATGGATTTTCTCCTTTGGTATGTCCTCGTCTAACCGGAATAATGATTCTGACTCGGTTACTGAAATCGTATTCAAATCGACAAGTAAGTCATGTCCCCTGAATGAAATATCGGCCACGACAGATTGTCGAATTGTGTTAAAGCAGTTACTTCCAGCACAGAACGGCTTCTTCATATATTTCCAAATTTCAGAAGGGGACATAAAAGAGATACATGAGCTTATGGAGAACGAGACTGATCTTGAAACACGTCTTCTTGCTAACGGAGACACCTCTGGGATTTTTGAAGTCCGGATTGGTGATGGCAGACCGTATTTCGTGCCGCTTATTGTCGAATCTGGAGCGTTCTTATCGAAAATGCAGATTAAGAATGGAGAGGGTCACATCGTTGTCCAGGTCCCAGCGGACATCACTTCCTGCGATATCATCGATCTCGTGTTAGACTACCATCCGACGATGGATGTTGTTGCTCAGCGGCAAAACACCTATCCGATGCCATTGTTCTCACAGAAAGTTTTCCAGAGAGCGGTGTATGAGGAACTCACTGAACGACAGATTGAGGTCCTCCTCACCGCATATATTAACGGTTATTTTCAGTCACCTCGTGAAAAATCGAGCAAAGAAATTGCAGCTGAAATGGATATTACTATTCCGACATTCACCTATCATCTCCGTGGGGCTCAACACCAATTATTCAAACTGCTGTTTTAGTTTCTATCACTGATCGGTTCGACAATCATTAGTATTCCGTTCCTCTTCTTGATAGTTGATACTTTCATCAACGGCTGTATCACTGTTAATTGATTGACCAGTTATATTTCGCACAATAAATTGGACCGAATTGTTGTTCCCATCCACATCAATGAGATCACAGTCAGAGTATACATCATCAGCCCCACATTCCAACGAGTGATGAGGATATTGGCCGTTGTTCATTTTCTCCAAAACTCCAGGAGAGATCGTGTCTATATTGGGTTCGATGATGACCCTTACTGTGTTATTGTTACCATCAATGTCAACTAAGTCGTGGTCGATCGCTGTGGCACTGCCAGCTTGGCAGTGAAGCTGAACACTCTCTTTGGTGGTGATATTAGTAATTGTATCACTAGTGAGATTGAGAGAAAGTGTGTTATTATTACCATCTATATCGACGATGTCACAATCACTCACCTGTGCCATTTGTCCGGTAATTATGAGAGAAACATCTCTTGGTTCGAAAAGGTCAACGTTTGTCACTGGTTCACTAGATATTGCGGTTTGATTACTTGGTGTTGCAATGGGTGCTACGGCTCCGCCACAACCGATAGCTCCCACGAGTGTACAGAACACGAAAAGCGCGAGGATTACTTGTTTCGTTGCCATTTTAATGTACTATGTTTGTATCGTATGGAAATCGAGACAGTGATTTGGTCAACTGATTAGCTAAAAATGAACGCGTGTAGCGTTCAGTCGCGCCGAAGCAGAAGGGCGCTACCCATCATACCGATAAGTCCAAGTCCACCAACAGTGAGTCCATCGGGAGATACTGAACCAAGTGGGGACTGCATCAGTGCGTTTTCTGTCGATGAATTTTCAGTCGTTGTGGTTCCAGCACTCGTGGTCGTTGCTGACTCACTAAGGGGAGACACAGTTTGACCGGTGAGGTCTTCAAGGAGACCAATAATTGCGTCTACTGGATTATCGTTATCAAGCGTATCAATCAGTTCGGTGAGGTTGAGGTTGCCCGCTAGGATTTCATCCTCTATGAACTCGGTGAGATCGTTGATGCCTAGCGCATCAAGAACGGGGTTAAGAACCGGGTCGTCCTCGAATGGAGCAAGGAGATCTTCCGTGATCATTCCGACTAAGGTCTCGTAACTAACTGTTGCCTGATTGTTTTCACTCGTGTTATCCATGGGGGAACTACTGACGAGAGTAGCCGTGTTATTGACCGGACTTTGGCCAACCTGAACGAGAACAGTAGTGAATACTACTTGGGCAGTCTCGCCCTCTGCAAGCGAATCAACAGTGAAGTTCCCAGTGCCTGGATCGTAGCTTCCATCGTCCGAGTCGGAGCTGACAAGGACAATAGCACTCGTTTCGAGATCGCCAAGATCAGTGTTGTCAAGGAGCGGCATCTCGTCGTTGATTACCACATTTGTCGCAGTTCCGGGTCCGTTATTAGTTACGGAGACAGTGAAGTTCACCGTAAGGCCAATTGCATCGCCAGTCCGAATCACTGCTTCATCAGCCGTTTTGTCTACTTCAAGATCGACAGCACTGCTGTTTCCATCGTCGCCGTTGTTTCCGTCATCACCGTTGTTTCCGTCGTCACCGTTGTTATCGTCTCCATCATCGCCATTATTTCCGTCGTCACCATCATTTCCGTCATCGCCATTATTTCCATCATCGTTATCATCACCGTCACCGGCGTTGTCGTCACCATTGTCGACAGTCGAATTATTCACAACCGTCGAATTCTCGATAATGGTATTAACGATGTTTCGAACTTCCGTCTGATTAATTGTCGTCTCGCTATTGTCGATGTTGTTAGTGATAATGTTCGTGATTGTCGTACTGTTATCGACTGTAACGCTGTTATCCACGAACTGGCTGCTTTGATTGATTGTCTGATCGCCGTTTACGATATTGGCAAGAATCGAGCTGTTATCAATCGAATTGTTCGAGATTGCTGTGTTAACCTCGCTCTGATCGATGAAATCTTGCTCCAAGAGGTACTGCAAGACAGTGCTGTTGTCTATGTCAGATGCGCTCTGTTCATTTGTTGTATCTCCTTGACTCCCATCGTCGCCGTTATCTGCATCATCTCCGTCATCTGCATTGCTCCCATCATCTCCGTCATCCGCATTGCTCCCATCATCGCCTGTGTTATCCCCATCGTCGCCATCACTGCTATCGTCTCCATTATCGGCGTTATCTCCATCGCCGCTATCGGAGTCTTTGTCGCTATTGCTCTCATCCGAACTGCTGTCACCACTATCACTACTTGCGCTGGCGTCAGCATCGGCATTGGCCTGGGCGGTCACATCCTGACCGTTCACAGTCACGTCGATTTCTTGCGTTCCACTATCTTCTTCAGCCTGCTCATCAGTGTTATCGTCTCCGTTGTCTCCGTCATCACCACTGTGAGCGTTGTTGCTGTCGTCTCCATCCTCAGCGTTGTGGCCGCTGTCTCCACTGTCAGCGCTGCCTCCATTGCCACCACAATTAATATTCACATTACTATGGTCTTGGTTTAGATCAACTGCAACTTTGTTATTATTACCGTCAACATCTATTAAGTCACAATCATCTGCGCCACTCGGTTGGCTGTCAGCCATTACTGGTACAGTGGTCGTCCCCACGATCGTGAGTACTACGAGTGCAACAACCACCGCCTGTTTTGCATAATTATTGTTCATACTGCATTTTACCTTAGATCACCTATCATATAAAACTTCACCTAGCCAACTAATTAATACAGATATTATAGAATCCCCAACTGAATTGACGGAGATACACAAAATAATAAAAAATTATATTGGGATGAAATTAGTCGCAATATTTCTCGCCTTATTTTAGAAATTATTTGGCAGCTCTATGCATGAATATAGTACGAGACAGAACTCAGGCGGGGAATGAGCTGCTGTTTCTCTTGGGCTTCCTGTTCGGCATTGATGTCAAAAAGACGAAGAAGGTCGTTGTCGAGCGTAGTAGTTCAGGAAGCTGACTTGAGATTTCATTGTTCACGTGACCGGCGAAAGGGGATGAGAAACTGCGAGAGACGACGGAACATGCTTTGAAGTGAACGGATGGGCTCTTCGATATCATCGTTCGGTTGGTCTATTTTTTGTTTTGAATTGAGTTCCTCACGAAGCGTTTTGTTCTCGGTTTCGAGTTCACGGAGCTTCTTTTCGAGTTCGAGAATTGTCGCGATACGCTCGCGTTCTCGTTCCTGAAGTGGATTTGTGTGACTCTCGGCAGTCATTTCTGTCGAGGGTGTCGCCGCTGATGCAACTGTGTTTGTAGTGCTCTCGTTCGGTTCTGCGCTGATAGTGGAACGTTCTGTGCGTGGTTCATACACATCCGAAGTCACATGTACCGCTCGTTCGATGGTCACCTCGCCGTATGTTCGTCCGTCGCCATAATGAACAGTGTTCCACTTCTCGCGATTGAGACCGGACCGTCGAAACAGCCGTTCTATCTGTGTTGTCTCACAACCCGTCCAGAAGGCGAGCAAACAACAGAGAGCCATATCCGCTTCCGAATGGCTGTCGTAGCCCGCAATGTCACCGCGCCACAGGCGTTCGAACTTTGCGCCATTCGCCGCAGTACGGGCGCGTTCGACGACTTCCTCGTCGGAGAGCGTCGATGATGCAGTCGTTTCGTCTGTGGCAGGATTGGCATCATCACTACCGCCAGAGGAGTCATCATCCTCAAGCGATTGGTTCTCGGTAGCAGTATTATCTGAGATGTCTATTTCGGCGTCTTCCGCGATGTGCGCTTTATACACAGTGGTAAGGTCGTCCGTCCGCTCGTGGATAGTCGTTGGAGTTCCCTCAACGTGATCGCCAGTAACGGTGAAAAAGCGACCCGTCTCGTACAGTTCGACGTCACCACGACGATTTCGACCAGGTGGAAGGTTTCCCTTGATCAAGACATGATACCCCGTTCCCGATGGACTTCGCTCGGTATATGAATCGAGTTGGTCAATGATGGTGGCGGCCCACTCTCTCGGTATCTCCTCGTCCGGGTCCCGAGCATCATCAAGGTCAATACCAACGAACGGATCGTCATTTGTGAACACAAAGCCGATGCCGGTGGCTGATCCATCGAGTGCATATGACCGAACGTCGTCGAAGTTCGCCCATGTCTCGGGATTGTCCGTCGATGCAAATCGGCCAGTTGCTGGATTGATTGGTACTTTCGTCAATTTGTCGCCACGCGATTGTTCACGCCAGCATACCCATTGTTCGAGGTCAATAAGTGGGGAAGGAACATCGGTTGCAGTTGGAAGAGAGGTCATGCGTGTCATGATGTCCACTATGATATGGACTTAATTGCGCAGACGAACGCTTCCTATTTGACTGTATTTTCGGCGAAACGGAGCCTCATCCAGGGTGAACTGTCCAGATTAGCTGGATGCAGGCGCTAAGCCCCTGTCCTCAGGGAGCGCCGAATTGCGCGAGCAGGGAGGGGATACAGCGTTCACAAGAGCGACGCTCTTGTGTGCGAACGAGACGCTTTGCGTCTCGTCAACGCCTGTGGAGACTGCGCTCCCTACGGGAACAGCTGTTGTTTCTGCAAAGCGCCTCCTCGAAGCAGGAAGCCCCGTCCTGAACGCGCGTAGCGCGTAGGGCGGGGTAGCTCAACTACACCCATCAGTACACCCGATTCAGCGCGTCAGCGGCCTCGAACGCATCGCTCGACCGGTCTCAGAAAACGTACACCCCGTAAATCGCCCGGGAGAAGGGCTGTCGTAGGAGAGTGTAGAAAATGCCCGGGGTGGTGCTGGTAGTCAGAGGAGAGTAAGTGAGATACTGAATTAGAATTCTAGAGATAGAAGGCTGGAGAAAGCCAAAATAGAGTTAATAAAAGTCTGATAATCGAGGTCGTTTTAAGTGAGCAAATCGGGAGACTGAATGAATTTGTACGTCTATTAACTCCGGATAATACCGTCCTTTCTCCCATGTAGAAGAAGAGGGGGTTGAATATCTATTCTCCATATTTCACGAGAGAGGAGGGCTGGAGAGCGAGTATTCCACCTCAATTCTCGAGATCTCAGATGGTCGGCTTGTAAACACTGAAACGCCCGATTTGACGGTAGAAACCCGATATGTACCGGAGAATTCGGTTTTTGAACGGGTCGCCGAATCTCGCATTTGTTCGTGTAAGTCGCGATTCAAGGGAGGTGAATCCGGTGGAGAGTTGGTTATTCGTCCGTTCACGCGTGATATGGGGTTCGGAGTGCCCGCTGTCTTTTACCCGCGAACGCGGCCCAATTTGGAAATCGAAAACGGCAGTCTACACCCCCCTTTGTCCATATAATTCCCGGGAGATGGTCGATCTGTACATCCCGGTTTGGCGGTGAAACACTCATGAGTTCACCAGTATTGGAGGGTGAAATAGAGGTGTACGTCCGATCTGGATATTGAAATTAAAACACAGGGAGTCAGTCGGGCACCGAGTTATCCGATTCTGGGCGCAAATATCCAACAATCAGAGCGATGATCACGAGTACAGTCACACCGATCGCGATCATGGAGATGAGAATACTAGACAGCAATCCCGCAATAGCGAACAGTGTCATCGCTACGGCACCGAGTTCGACGGCCCGCTTTTGCCAGTAGTCATACCGCGACTCACGCGTGATTCGGGCATAGACGAATGCGAAGGCAAGGAACCCTGGTAGAAGCACATCAGTGTACACCGTCACAGGGATGAAGCCAGTCATTGGCACGGTCCGTACACCCCCTGTGGAAGAAGCAAGGTATCGATAGCGCTCGGAAACATCCAAAACAACCCACGTGCCCACCACCGAAGTCTGTAGACGTGGACCCACCCAGTATCACAGCCAGCAATCTTTTGGAGATTGTCTTGGAGCTGACAGCCCGCATGGATGCCGGCACACCCACCTGCGACGGGGATGAAATCACCAGGGATAGGGTCTGCTAGCGAAGCCAGACTCCAATAGGTACACCCACTCTTTGCCCAGTAACAGACGGCATCCATTTGGATACTACCACGGTACCGGAAAAACGGAATCGAGGGATGCCGTTGGCGACTTAACCAGCGACGGGCACGTGCGCGACCCGAGCTCTCCGTGAGGGCTGCTGTTCCAAAGAGGCCGCCAGTCAGTGCACCCGCCGTTTTGAGCACAGACCGACGAGAGCGATCCGCCATTAGCATCGCCTCTTCTGGGCGAGGAATGGGAGTGAGGTATATCCGTCAGCCAGTCGTGTAGAAGGTGTGTCGATTTCGATTCCGGTTTCGGAGATACCCTTCTGTTTGGTAGTTTCTCCGCTCGGCCGTCGCGTTGCTATTGATTCGATACTGCTATCAGGCGTGGATTGTAAACTCAGCATTGCTTCTTGCACCACAAGGAGCGCGGTCGGTGTCTCTAGCACCGGCCTTTCTGCAAGGCATTGCGCTCCTATGTGAGACGTTCTGCGCTAGTACTTTATACTTAGTCATGCGACGCATGGAAGCTTCAGATGCAAGCATACTCGTGGCTGTCATGTGGATGTACCGCAGAGAGATTGGAACGCGGGGGACAGCTACTTTGTACATGGGACCGGTGAAATGCCGGTTGCACATTGGTGGGAAGGCCGCTTTGTCACGGCTCTACGCACTGCAACGCACACCCTCGGTCATAATTGGGTAGCAACCGGTGAGGGAAGACGCGAAAGCGTACTTCGTTCCCGAGAAAACGTGCAACCTTGAATTCCCCTTCGGAGAATCCTCACCCTTTAGGGCGGGGAGGATGTCAATGCCGAACGATGTCGACGAATACCCCTAAATACGGCAGTCGTGTCCGTTTTGTCCCACTCTAGAGAGCACTCTCATTCCGTTCCTCCTCAACAGGAGTGTCGACAATCAGTGGAATAGCGTCCGGAGTTTCACTAGTGCGTTTGTTCTGTTCTTGGGCATATCGTGCCCAAGATCGAAGATACACGTCTGACTCTCCGAGTTCGACGTTTACTTTCACGAACTCTTCATGTTGTGGCTCACCATACAGCCACTGCTCATCACGCTTGGACGACAACAGCTCATGTTGTGCTTTACCGTACCGAGTTTCGATGTTACGCATTATGTCACCCCCAATCAAGAGACTCACCGTTAATTATCAATAATGATGGATCTCTGATCTTCATCTCGATACGCTTCCTCAGGTAATAAATTTTGATGTAGAGAGGATAATGAAAGAACTGACGGCTAAATATCAGAGGTGCCACTGTAAGAGATGGGTGCGGGCATGGCCAGCAACTCGTCCGTGTGCACTCTATACACCCACCGAAAGAGCGACTGCCAGTTGAGAATCTTGGCTTTTTGAATCAGAGAAGAAGCTACTCTGGACATAGTATCGTGAACTCTCGGGGTTCCTTCGATTGGGATCGAATCGAACTTGACCGGTATGCGAGCCTGGGCTTGATATGTGCAGATAGCATCCGGCCCTCGCCGTCATTTCGCTCCCTGCTCGGACAGGATGCCGTACATACCGATATTGAAAGGCTCGAAATTGGCGATAGACCACCCTGAGAGGCGAATTTAATACCGTGTCTAACCACCTTCTAGTGCATGTTGAACACTCGAATCGGTGTTCTCGGCAGTGGGAACGTGGGGAAAGCACTCGATTACGGATTCGCCCAGCACGGATGGGACGTTCTGGTCGGTACGCGGAATCCTGAAGATCTCCGTGATTGGCAGGGAGAAATAAGCAGTCGGACTGTGGAACGATACATTAACCGCACGGAGCATGTCTGAATCAAGCGTACGCGATTCACCCACGGGTCAGGTGATCCGTGGACCTCTCGCTGTATTTTCTTTAGATATACTGGTCGGTCTTGTGGTAGTGTCATCACTGATGTACCTTGGTTCGGAGTTGGAGTGACATACCGGTTACAGAATGCAGGTATGTTTAAGCTTTTTAATAACATTTAGTAGTGCATATGGGTGAGTTTGAGGACAAACAAAGGGCTTCGCATTGCTCACAATGTTCCTTTAGGCAGTTAGACGCATTGTACCAGCTCAACATCGAAGCAAAGCGATACGCTGAATCTGCCGAGAAAGCATACAGTGCTGGCCTCAAAGTCAATGCTCGTTTCTATAGCCTTCGGAAGAAAGCACTTTACAGTCTGAAAAAGTATATTCTTGAAACTTTGGTTGAAGACGACTGTGTCGATACTTTCCGTTGTCATAAAATTGATGGAAAAGAGTATTACTGTGTCTACATAGGCGAGTTTTCATTTCATTCTCCAACTGACGAATGGGACAAACCACCGTTGGATGCCCCAACATCCTCCACAAAAACACTCGAATCGTTTGGTAGAAACTTAGACAATCACACTGACCATCTTTCAGAAAAAGAGGCACTAAAACGACTCACCAGTCGATTTGAAACACCAAACAATCATCTGCCGGTGCCGTTCGTTGAACGTAAATACAGGTCGGAATTTGCGGGATGGCCAAGTCTTCCGGGAGCTATTGAAGAAGGGGATAAAGTCGATGGGAGATTTGACCGGGATACGAGCAACCCATATGATGAGTTTCTATTCGCTGTCGGGGATACGTTCAAGACAAAGAAAGGAGAATGTCGTATCTTAGATCGATACCAAGCATGGCTTACACCATACCTAGACCGCTCTCCACTTCTCCCCCAACCGGCCTACGATGTTGAACTTGCTGATGAAGTATGGGAAACAGTCAGGCAACAACGGATTGTTGATGACTGGTTCATTCTTGCAGACAGTCTAGATGACCCAGTTCCGAACGTAGACGGACGGCAAGCAGACATGGCAGGAGATGCCTACGACCAACCAATCGATTTTGATATCGGAGATATAGTTGAACTTAACCCAAAGTGGGATGATGACGGGCCATATTACTGTGAAATTGCAGAAGCATCACTCTCATACAATTTGATAATGGTTGATTTTGAGCCGGTTGCACCGACCGACGAGGCACCTTTAGGACACTCAATCGAGGAGTTTGCCGATGATGTTATTGCAGTCCACGATACGCCACCTAAAATAAAATAATTATCAAGCATCAGGATGGAAGATATGTTTGTGTAGTCATCGTAGCAACCGGTCTCATATCGTTCCCCATCCCTCCAGAGACCACTAAAAACGTTATCAAGTCAAGGGTATCGAGATCGTGGAAATGTCTGAGCGACACCAGTAAAACGTGTTGTGTGTGCGGTACAGAAGACGATAGTCAGCGTGTTGAACATTACTTGTACGTTTGTGTATCGTGTGATGTGGCGTTCAGCGCTGACGTGAACGGGGCGGAGAACAGTCTCTTCGATGTCAACAACACAGAAAATAACTCCGAGCCTGCTGCCAATTTGGACGAAGATTGGAGTACCGTCTGGTTGGCACCGCCCAGAGTTTACCTTCACGACTTGTCCCACGGATTCTCACCGAGGAACCAAGTAGTAGACTGTAAACCCGAATCTCCCAACACTCGGGATTCCTGCGTCTTCAGGCGCGGGAGGATGTCAATTTGTGGGTCGTGATTAGCAGAGCTAAGACCCTGTTCTAAAGGAAATACAGCGAGAGTTCCACGGGTCACCCGACCCGTGGTACTTCACTATTATGCTAAGAGACTCCCCTTAGCAGTAGATTGATTCGGCAACTGCGATGAGCGATTCCTTTGAAAGGCTACCACTCACCGAGTACTGGGACTCATCATCCGACCATTGGAGAATATGCTGCTCGCCGACCGACGTATAGGATCCGGCATGCCCAGCAATCGACATGGACTGCTCACTGCTCACAGGACGACTCATCGACGTTTGGGTCACTGCCATCGAGTCAGATCCATTCGAGTACAGCAGCGACACCGATGCATTTCCGTTTGCAGTACTGACCGTCACGTTCTCGAGCGAATAGCCATCCGGAAGTGAGGTTGGCTCTCGAATTGTGAAGTTCACTTCCTTCTGTGCCTGTGCAACCGACTCATAGTTCGATGTCTGGGGCAATTCGACGTCGACAACCTTCGCGTCCTCAGGCGGGGTGTACTCGAATCGCTCATCCGGAATCGACTTGTTGTAGCTCAGATTCGAGTAGGTCATCGTCGTCGTGGTCGTCTCATTGCCAACCGAGGTGCTCACTTGCGTTTTGACCGGGAACCAGTTGTCCTGATCAAGCCAGACGGTCTGATTTGACATGACTTGCTGGAGCGATTCGTTTTTCGGCTGCAGCGTTACCTTGTAAGTCTCTTGACCGGAGACAGTTGCCTCACCTTGATACTCCGCGCCAAATCCGTTCGACATCTGCTGGAATGCGGCAGTAAGATTCTGGATCATACCCGCATTCTTGCCAGTGAGACTGAGATGGCGAGCGGTGTTTGTCGACTCGTTGTACATCCAGAAGCCCGAGCCGTTCGAGACCATCACGTTGCCCTCCATTGGTCCATCTGTGTATTCATACCGAACATGATTCGGCAATCGTTGCCAGACATCGGCCTTCACTGTCTGGGTGTCGTTGGGCTGTTCCATCTTGATTGTCACTGTTCCAGTGACGCTCTCGACGGAGGTGTTGTTTCCGAGGGCGTGGTTTTCAATCGTTGCTTCTGACGGTGTTGAACTGTCCTGTGCGTGTGCTTGATTCCCGACGCTTGCGTAGCCTGTGACGGATACAGCTACGACGAGTGTGAGGAGGCCAAGCGTCAGCAGGGATTTTCGTGCGACCATACCTGTAGAAATAGAAATTCTACCCTAATGAAAACTTTTATCCATAGATAAAATATGAGAGCAATTAACAAGGTGGAGAGGTGTTACTCGGAGTACTCGGTATCGACGCCCGAAAACAGTGCGTAACCCAAAATAGGATAGCTGTAGCAAGTACGGTAAGTCACACGCGTCGAGAAGGACGCTAACCAATTCTCGTTTGAGTAGCTCTCGCTGAGACTGTACGTTAGAAAAGATCATCTCCACGATGACAATATCATCAGAAATTTACTAGTTTCAGAGGATGGGATCTATATAATAGTATTTCTTTCGATAGCTTTAGGACGATAGTTTCCTTGTTTCTTATAATGGAGGGTGTCCTCTGGTACGTGTTCACTGGGACCCGTGGTGGTCCCAACCGCGTTCGTATCGTTCGTGCCCTCCGAGAACAGCCTCGAAATGCAAATCAACTCGCTGAGAATTTAGATCTCGACTATAAAACCGTCCGTCACCACTTGGATGTTCTCCTGGAGAACAATATCCTAAACCGTGGTGGGGATGGGTATGGCGCAATCTATCTGATCAGTGACCAAGCAACGCAGCATTGGGAGACTATCGAGCAAATTAGTGAGCAGATGGGTTAAACTATGGTTGAAATTGGGAAAGCACGTAACTACATCCGAGACCGAAGAAGGGATAGATAGATGGCAATCTGGATCGACGCACTGCGTCTCACCATCGGTATCAATCTCCTGTTGATACTGGGATTGCTCTCGATCTGGGGTCGGAACTTCCTCCAATTTCGATCAAAGCACACACTTGGTCTCTTCGTCTTCGGGCTTATGTTGCTTGCCGAGAACCTCTTAGCGTTGTATTTCTTCCAGTTTGCCCCCGTACTGCACGTGTGGTTTTCAGCAGAGATGCCGATGATAGCTCAGCGCGCGATTATGCTCATTCGAATCTTTGAGACGATTGGACTTGTCTTTCTGATCTGGATTACGTGGGATTGAGGTCGCTGTTTCTGCTCGGGTTGCGTGTCGAATTTTAATCCATCTGGGTTCTGGCAGTGATGTTGGGTTGAATTTGGGTGAGAATCCGGAAATCGTTCTTGTACCACATGCCTGTATCTAAGGGTGTACCAGACGGGTACAGTGATCGATCATGACCCAGGATTCAAATAACAAACCAGACACCGAACGCATCGAACAAGCGAATACCAGCATGCGCGAGCAACTCAGTTCCCGACGTACGTTTCTCGCCGGAGCCGCGGCCGTCGGGGCAGCGGGTGTAACAAGCCTCGGCATGGGAACAGCCGGTGCAGAAGACGGTGACTCGAGCGGTGATGATAGCAATAGCGATAGTGACAGCAGCTCCGGAGACAATAGCATGAACGACGTCGACATTCTGAATTACGCACTGACCCTCGAACACCTCGAAGCAACCTTCTACCAGGAAGGCCTCGACAAATTCTCCGCTGACGACTTCATGAACGCCGATCTGGGCTGTGGTGTCTGTGATGAAGTCAAAGAGAAGATCCCAGAACAGGTCGAAGTGGTTGGTCAGCACGAAGCAGCTCACGTCGATCAGCTTACGAAAGTGATTAACGATCTTGGTGGCGAGCCTGTTGCAGCCGCCGAGTATGACTTCGGCTATGAGACCCCTGCTGAGTTCTTGGGCGTGGCAATGGCGCTTGAAAACACGGGTGTGGCCGCCTACGCGGGTGCAGCGCCGTCGATCCAGAACAGTGATTTGCTGTCTGCAGCGCTCTCGATTCACAGTGTTGAAGCCCGTCACGCAGCCGTGTTCAACGGTGTGAACATGGAGTCGCCGTACCCGAACGCCTTCGACGAGGCCAAATCGATGGACGAGGTCAAGAAGATCGCTGGTCAGTTCATCGTCTCGGAATAAGACGAGACTCCTAACAGAGTCCTGTTGACACGACTCAGTAAGCACTCCTCAATTTTTACGACAGTGAATACGATTAGAGATAGGATCAGTACATGAGCACGAGTCCTGAGACAAACAAAACAGACGGTGGTGATCCATTTTCTGACAAAGCGAGTGCGGCCCACCAGCTTTCGAAAGATACGATTTACCATCTCTTACAGGTCCAACGCCGACGCTTTGCCCTAAGGTATCTTCAGGGAACAACAGAACCAGTCGTAATGCGCGATCTTGCCGAGCAAGTTGCGGCCTGGGAATATGGAACAACAATTGAGAATCTTCAATCAAAGGAGCGTCAACGAACCTACATCAGCCTCTATCAATCGCATCTTCCCAAACTCGATAAGGAAGGGGTGATTGAGTATGACCAAGCCCAGGGACTCGTAACCCGAACTGACAGTGCTCTTCAATTCGATCCCTACCTCAAAGCCTGTCAAACACAGCAAACTGGATCTGGCGGAAATGAGTCCGAGTCGGACACACCTCCAAGCCGGCAGTGGATTCAATGGTATTGGAGTGCAGCGATGGTCAGTTGTGGACTTCTTACAATCAATACTTTTGACCTTTCTGTTGGAGTATACCTCTCTGAACAACTGGTGTTGAGCGTTATTGTTCTCCTCTTTGCACTGATTACAGCGGGATACCACGTGAGTCACCAGCGATGACATCCTCCCCGTCCGTTAGGACGGGGTTTTAGCGCCTGCATTAATGAGAATAAGTACTCATCTACTATTGGTGTGGCGTAGAACGCATCTCGTTCTGGATTGTGACTCGATTCATTATTGTTCAACCTGTGTTGCTTCCGCGCGGTATGAGTGGTACACAGATTCTGCCCATTCACGTGCCTCTGGATCGTCAGTATCGACAAATAACTTGAGCATTCCTGTGTTATCATCGTAAATCCCAATTCCAATTCGATCATCGCAGAGAGTGATACCGAACGGAATATTGTCATGCATCCAAAGCGTGAGATTTCCACTTTCAAATACTTCTTTTGCCTTCTCAGGATATGTTGACAGAAGGTTTTCAACAACATCAGGAGGATATACAGCTTCGGTTACCATTCCATCTATAATACGGTCGTTTAAAGTGTCAATGTGTAATGGGTTGATAGATGCAGGATCCAGACCACGTAGTGTATCGGTTTCTTCCACCAAAGACATGAAGCGGTTGACACCACGATACGGGTTACCAGGTTCAGCCCTGGTCACCGTCGCGGTAGTAAAGTCAGAAATATCTAAATCTATATCATGTTTCTCTATTGTTTCCAAGACAGGCGCGAGTTCTACTGCTGTTTCAATATTTGTCTCGAATTCCTTTACTTTCCTAGCACTTATCTTCCCGAATGCAGTTAGTGTGAAATCACCGTCAATACGCTCAATTACTCCATTCTCTAATAGCGAATGAATGACACGATGGATTGTTGATCGAGATATACCGAGACGGTTTTGTAACTCGTGGCGACTCATCACTTTCTGTTCATACAATGCCTGAAGTGTTGTAGAACGGTTGATTAGTTCGATGAGCCTCTCGTCTTCCATCTCTAGTAAGAAAAGTCATAATCTGGTTATTAAATGTATCTATTCCAGTAATTTTGACGTGACTGTTATAGATATAGAGGTATTGTCTAATCATGCATTAGTAAATATCTCTCTCCCCTATCGTAATTTCCATGAAACTAGGTTTCAGGCTACGGAACAATTTCATCAACAGGAACTGTTCCGCTAGATAACTATAATCGCTCTTCATTTGTTTCTCGTAATAGATTCACTGTGATCCGTACATGGAAGAGATGCAGGTAAGGAGTACCGCGGTTCCATAGCACGGGTGCAATAGCACAAATAGTGAATCAGCACGCAACCACGTAGAATCTGAATCGGCCTGAATTAGGCTCGTTTAGGTATCTAGCGTGGTCTAATCGAAAACAAGTGTTTATAAATAACGACCATGGACAAAAATATCGAATTCAACAGACGCGACTACTTGAAAACGGCTGGTATGACCACAGCTGCAATGAGTGTAGCGGGATGTGCATTCATTGACGATATCCTGGGTCGCCCGAAAGATAGTGAACACGTTCCATTTACAGTCTGGGAAGAGCTCAGAGCTGCGCTCCAAACTAGTCCGGACCATCTACCAGCTCGTGCCACCCGGTTAGTTACTACCGACAATCCTGATCCCGAGAAAATATTCCGATTTGTTCGTGATGAGATTGTCACCTATCCGGATGAGATTGATCAATTCAATCATAATGGTACCCGGGTCCGATGGGGTATCCGAGGTACATTGCGAGGTGGTGCAGGAACACCCCGTGAGAAGGCTGAACTGCTGGCAGATCTATATCGCCGTGCCGGATGGACGGCTGAGGTACTGATCGGTGACGGATTAGATGAACCAGCACAAATGAAGCGTTTACTTTGGCAACCCCTTGAACGGCAATTTGCACCGCAAATTGACGAACAACAAATAGAAGAGTGGCACAAGCGGCTCGATCAATCAGCGAAAGACGTCCAAACCGTGGATACAATCGACGAACAGGGTCGCGAGAGTCGGCGCCTCGCTAACCATCTGCTTCAGCAGGTGCCATCTACAGAGGTTTCTCCTCAAGAATTTGATTGGGAGAGTGGCGCTTTGCCAGTCGTTCGTGTCGTGATTGATGGAGACAACTACTATGCAGACCTATTTGATCTCGATTCACCCTTTGGTGAGAGCCGTGATTCGACCGACTCTCTTGAAATCGCTCCTGATGCATCCGAAACACTACCTGTGGAGGTGACCCTATCAGCAGTGACAGCTGACGATCCAGAAGAATCATTTGAACTCGTCTCTGGCACTTGGAGTGCCGACGAATTGGTTGGCCGCCAACTTCTGCTTCAGACCCTACCGGGTATCGATCCGTTCGAGCAGCCAACCACCACTTTTCGTGATATCCAGACATTTATCCCCGCTCTCACGATGCAGGCTGTTGATCTAGATACGAACGAGCCTAGTGAATTATCTGTGACAGGAGATGCTGTAACGCGAGCGGGTGATAGGCTCCATATTCAGGAAGATGGCACAGTCTCTCGCAACGGCGAACCATTTGTTCGATCTGAAGGTGGACCAGCGGCAACTGATGTGTCTCGGCTTGATGTGACAGTTGATAGTGGACGATTTCCAGAAATCCGGCTTAATATCCATGCGATCGACAAGACAGGAAAACCAGTAGAACAACTCCCCGCGACGGCATTCAGAGTTACAGATGAACAAAAGCCAGTCGGAATTTCAATGACGAGTAATCAACAGGCACCTCGTGTTGTTATCCTATCTGATACTTCGTTGAGTATGCCCATTCGCTATCTTGGAGACGAAATGTCGGAACTAGTTACGGCACTCCGTTCACACATTCTCAGTGAGTATCCAAATGCCGATGTCCGACACTGGGAAACGAACTCTGATCTGTGGACATACTTAGATCGTGCAGCAGGCTCCGATGCGAATCTCATCGTCTATGCCACTGATGGACACGTAAATGATGAACTCTCCCCCGAGATCGAAACCGCACTTCAGCAGGGCCCACCTGCAATTATGCTTAGCGTATTCGAGAATGAAGATCCTGAGTTGCAAAGGATGGCGGATCTCACGGGTGGGGTGGTTAAACCAGCAGGAGATCACGCAGCTGCACAGAAGGCTGTCATCGATTATCTTGAAAAACAAGCACCAACGCTTCCCACATACACACTGACCTATGGATCGCCGGCTCCCATGGGTTCATCGGGTGAGCGTCATGTTCGGGTTAGTGTTGCTGACAGCGATATTGAGGACCAAGCTCAGTACATGATTCCCAGTTCACCTGCACTACCACCTCACCTTGCAGGACTCTATCTTACGGTAACGATTGACAAACAAGAGATAACCCGTACATTGGCCGGTTATGATCCTGTTCGCCATGAAAAACAGCCCGTCACACAGGAAATGATAGACGAAGTAACGAGCGCTCTATTCGGGAGTAATCTGCTTTCGTTCGAGGCTGCAGCTCCAGCTGAATCAATCTGGCTTGACGATCTTCTTACTGCGAAACTCTCTGTGGATGGTATCGACCAAGCGTTGATCGACGGCGATGAAAAAGAACTTAATCGTCAGTTGGACGCAGGGTTCACACATATCCCACCTGAACTTTGTTTGCTCACTGGACCACTTCCCGAAGCGATCACTGACCACTCGCTCACATTCCACACTGGATTACGGGTAACACTGTATCAAGAGTATCCTGTTTTCGACGAAGAACGTGTGGTTCAGCATGTCGATCTCCTCCCATTTGCGAACTTTGCGACAGCTGCGGATGATCCACAGAAAGCGTTTGAACTCACCATAGAAAAGACAGCCCGACTTGCAATAATAGAGAGTGAACTCTTCAAGACGAGTACTCGCTCATTATTGGCAGACAAACAATTGGATGAGTACGGAACTATCGATGATGCTATAATTGAGGAATGGGGTGATGAGCGTGCAGACCTCTGGGATCAATTATTCGACACCATGGATGTATTCAGTGGATCTGATTATCAGCTTGTGCCGACCACTGGAGCCCCATTCGCATTCTGGAACATCGATGAAAAGACTGGTGAATTACTTGGTGTGCTCCCCGATCAAAGTGGTGGTGGATCATCTGAGGAAGGAATTCGCAAGGCAATTCGCGAAATTGATCGGATTATCTACGCGTACAATATTCTTCTGTCTACGATGAGTTCAGCAGGTGCGCTTGCGACGCCCGGTGCATTCGCCATTGGTATCGTTGCTGCTTATGGACAGACATTGGCACGACTCTACGGTGCAGCATCCCTTGCTATTGCAATTATGGATACATCGTCACTCGACAAGCAAGTCCATCGAGCAATCGCCTACCTCGCATGTAATGTTGCCAGAGCAATCATCTTCGCAGGTATCGGTGAGTGGATTGTTGATGTCATTGATAATCTGCTATCGATTGCTGGAACGAATCCGACAGGATGTCCGGGATAGGAGTATTGTTACGTGGGATTCACATTCTTGAGTGTTCTGTGGCCTACCTCTCCTGCTAGTCTCTAGTCGATACAACTACTCTGTCAACGCGTTCGGCATCAGTCCACGCGTTCATTCGGGACATCCAATTTCGCATTTGGATGAATAATCTGTGGTCGTCCAAAACCGAATGTTTCTCCGGTCCTTCGTGTCCCTTCGTGGTTTGTGTGTCGTCATGTGGCTGACAGCCGTGATCACTGTCTTTAGTTTTATAAACTGAATGAATGTGCTGAAAACATATGAACGGAAAAACGACGACTGTGATATCGCCTTGATCGAGGAAAACTAATAGTCTCGAGAGAAATGGTTTCCAAGGAATTGACGATTGCGTCTGAACGAGGGGTCGGCAAGTGTATCACTCCAAAAAGTGTCGGTGAGTAGAAATTAACGCGTTACTCTTCTTTCTGTTCGATGACCTCACCGAAGGCAACAGTGGGTCTGACGCTGTTAATCTCGATTGTGACATGGTCGTGTTTCTCTGTGTCGGGTACAATAATCACATAGCCTCGCTCGACACGGGCAATTCCGTCGCCTTGCTCACCAATGTCTTCGATTTCGACTGTTCGGTGCTCGCCCTCTTCGACAGGAGGTGTTGAGTGGCTTGATTGCTGTTGTGAGTTCTGTTCATCTTGTGTCGTCTGTGATGCGATTTCTTGATCAGTGCTGTCGATCGATGACGGCTGGTTGAGTATTGCCACACGATAGGTGGTCTCTGGCTGGATATCGCCATCTGTGATTTCGCGACTCGGAATTGTGAGCGTATAGGAGTCATCCTCTACTTCAATTTCGCCACTGAAAAGACAGCACAGTTGGTCGGGGATTTCCATATTCCAGTATTTTCTCACAAGAACACAAGAATCTGTGTTTATCTCTTTGCCAAAAGTCGGCAATATGGGAGTGAAACGCCCCGGGGCTTGACCCCGAGGCACTCGGCCTGTTTTAG
The DNA here is from genome assembly GCF_043952005.1 of Haladaptatus sp. CMAA 1909. NCBI lineage: Archaea > Methanobacteriati > Methanobacteriota > Halobacteria > Halobacteriales > Haladaptataceae > Haladaptatus > Haladaptatus sp. CMAA 1909. The sequence continues at coordinate 544,614 of NZ_JBIOAV010000003.1, forward strand.
CTGTAGAAAGTGACTCGACATTAGTGTGAGATAGTTATCGCTATTGACTGCGGGCAATACTGAGCCACTCGTTAGTCGGAACGAGCAGCAACAACGCATCGTCGATGCTTTTGACAACCTCGGCCCTCACATCTGCCGGGAGGGTTCCGAACGACGTCCGTGATGTATAGAATAATAGGTAAATCTCGGAGCTCATAGAGGCGAACGTAGTATTGCAATTCCGATCAGACGTATATTTGCTGTTTTCGTTTCAAGCCTTCTATCCGTCGTTTTCAGGCATCTCAGCAATATTGTCCTAATTTTGCACCGAGAAAACCACAAACTGTAAGTATTATATACCCATTTATATATAGAAAGATAGCACAGCTCGCCTCCGGATTATCTATTGTTTCCGTCTTTGCTGTTCCGGAGTGTCGTGTTACAGAAGTGATGCGCGGCCGACGAACACAACCATATCAACCATGAGTGCACCACTACGTACGGACGACCCATTGACTCCTGACCTCACGTTAGGTACTGCCAGCAAATTACTTAAAAAATCCATGCGACGGGAGATCATCCGGTATTTCATTGCCGAAGAGACAACAACGGCTAATCTTTCCCAATTGGCTGACTACGTTCACGAAGAAATCGACAGTATCGACAGCTCTGAACACGCACGGATCAGGCTTGACCATATACACCTTCCGTTACTCGCTGATTCAGGTGTCGTTGAATTAGACGAGCGCAGCGAAACTATACGGTATCGGAATGGTGAACTACTCAAACATCTCCTCGAAATTGTCGATGCTCAAGAGTCGCCAAATTAGGTGACCGCCAGTCTGTAGTAGTGGCGAGTGACAAGCGAGAACGCCGAGAAATCTGTTACTGCGTCTTCTAGACGGCAGTACAACAATGAGACAGTTGAAGAGTAATCTACTATGTTATCGCGTCAATTTAGTCACCTATTCCTGGGTCAGACTGCTGAACTGTAATCTGTCCACTGCCATCGACTCTGATATAATATGCATCGTAATTGAATTTGATATATCCATTCGTGTTGCGCGGAATTTCACTAGCTTTTGGTGCGAAGAGCGCATCAAGTGCGTCAGGATCAACAACCTCAGAAAGTGGCGTGAGGTCGGTGGGATCAGTATCGTTCAGTATCGCAACGGCTCTGATTACTGTTTCACTGGCACAGTCCGTTGTCGGATCGAACTCGGTCTGGCAGACGACAGTATCTCTCTGCTTGTCCTCATCGTCGGACGGGGATTTGCGTTCAGTCATTGTGGGGGTGAGAAGTGCTGACTCTATGATGAACCATACGTGACATATAAAACAGTCAGACTATGTCTAACAGATTTGTTTTAACGTTCTGAAACAGATACACAGTTTGTCTTTGCTCCCCAATGTTAATATCTAGCAGTGATTTATATAAAATTGTGGGCTGCTATCAAGAATAAATTTGATGAATTGTTTTCACTTCCTGCTCATTTCTGAGACGTGTAGTAGTCTCCAAATCCTGTTGGGATAAATGTACGATGTATGGAGTTCTTCGACGACGCGTACACACCTTCTGAGAAAATCTTTACTCGGGGCGTTTTCGGTGGCGTTCCGTATTATCTAGAAGAAGTTTCGCCGGATGCAACGCTTGCAGAGAACATACAACAAACGAACCTCTCTCGACATGGAACGCTCCACGATGAACCCGACTACGTGCTTCGTATGGAACTTACCGAGCCAACCCGATACTTCTCCATTATCGAGGCTATAGCTGGTGGGAGTACAAGTCGAAATGAGATCACAGGGACGCCCGGTATCGACTACAATCAGCTCTCGAAGTATCTTAACCGACTTTCGCGAATCCGATTAGTGAGTCAACACGTGCCCATCACGGAGAGAAAGAGAGGACCAAACGCAGGTACCGCATCCGCGATCAGTTCTCCCGTTTTTCGTTTCATTCCGTGTACGGAACAGGAGATCGATACGACGACTTAGGCGAGGACGCCTACGATGTATTGATCGAACCGACACTAGCTGATTTCGTGAGCCGGTCGTTTGAAAATCTGTGTTGTTCCGCGCTTCGAACACTGTACTCGGAGTATACTATTAGGGATACCGGCCAGTGGTGGTACGACGACCACGAGATCGATGTCGTCGGTTTGACGGGAGGAGAGACGCTAATCGTTGGCGAGTGCCAATTCCAGCGATCTCCACTCGGATACAACGCGTTCTCGAAACTCCAGCGCCACGTCAACGAACTCCGATGGGCACCCGATGATGGAAGTGAGCGAATTGAGGAGTATACTCTCTTCTCGCGGAGTGGATTCAAGGACTCCATCGAAGAGGTCGCCAAAGAGCGGGACGATCTTCGTCTGTTCACAGTGAAAGACGTTGTCGAAGCATTGGATGCGTGACTCGTCTTTACGGATACGCTATTCGCTACAGAGATAGGTCCGTATCACCAATACACCATCTCTATCGACGACGTGACAGACAAACTGATGGCCTGTTGTGCCTGCATCACGTCCACTGCAACGCTTGCTGCAAGCACATTACTGTGGTCGAAACCGCGATGGGCGATAGAATCCTCGATGTATCCCTGTCGGAAGAGAGTAAAACGATGCTGAACCAGGTGACATGCTCCCACGACTAAAGTCGTGGGCTTCCCACGCCCGATTACGCTGGATTGGGAACTTACCTTTACAACCCGACGAGTTGAAGGGAGTGCCACGCCCCCGGTACTCCTATCTCGTCCGGGCAACGGACGTGACTCGGAGTTACTTGGTTGTTTTATGTCGGTTTGGTGTCCGTGGGCTTACTTATTTGATGAGGCAAACACCCAGTCAACTGCCAGTTGTCGGACTGTCAACCCCGATAGGGAACTATCGAATCGACACCGAGAGATACAAACGCAAAGAACCTATGACTATGCCACACACTGAAAGTGAACAAAGATGGCGATTCATCCCACGACTCAAGTCGTGGGTTTTCTCGCCTGCAATTCTATAACTGCGACTATGATGGCCATGGTGGCATCCCGTGTTAGCCATGCGTGCAAACGGGACGAACAGAACTGCGTACTTCAACTCGTATTATATACACATGCAGGCAAGATGCAATAAAATCCCTGAGTAACCAGTAATATGCAATATCGGCATTCGTTGGAACCTCCAGAAAGCTTATTATACGATATTACCGACTAATCTTAATGTTCAAAAGTGAACCAATTCGTAGCATGCTGGTTGCATCATTGTCATCATCGCCCAACGAAGATCAGGATGATGAGATTATCGCTCTTTCAGAAGAAGAGCAGATTGACCGCGATCTGATTTAGAATCGAGCGCATACCCGTATCTTTAGGTTTGGGAGGATATCAAGAGGTCTCCTCGTGCCAATTGAGCGCTTTCGCGATGGATCGATGTGACGGGTTCGTGGCTGGTCAATTGTTTAGCGATCTTATGTTAGTATAAGATACTAATCTGCGGGTACCTGATTCTGTTGTGGTTCTTTGGCTACTCACTCTCTGGTAATGTGTATCGCTTATAAAAACGATGCAATTAGTGAGGACTTTGTTCCAAAGATATTCTTGAACGCCTCTATATAAACGGCTATCTCACGAAGTCCATGGAAAACTCCGTCCAAAGGTGATAAGTCAAGCAAAATCGTTGATACGGAATCAGGCTACGGCTGGAAGGTAGGAACCTCGATGGCCGCCCCACAGGTTGCAGGTGCGTTGCACTTGTTCGTTCACTTCGCCTTAGCCTTAGCGTTGAACAGATTGAATTGCTCATTCAGGAAACCGCAAGTAGCGCGCCTGGTGGAAAGACCTACCATGGCGCTGGTCATCTCAATTTAAAGCGTTTCGTCGAACGCGCTGAAGAGTAGAGAATAAGTTTGGTTGAGGAGAGACCCTCACAATAAACCCGTTTTAGACTTTGGCCCTGCCTATCGAACGAAAGGTAACCATCCAGTTGACCTCCTCCGCGCCGTAAACGACGTGGCATCCCACCATGGGATATCGGCCAGCGGCCTTCGAGGTTTCAACCCGCACTCTCACAGGAACCGGCGACACACCGGGGAATCTCTCGATTTAACTCCCGTGATAGGGCTGTGGCCCGGTCAAACAGGCCCCATCTCCGACCGAGACATCGGCATACGTGTGTTCTTTAGTATGACTCTCTCTATCGGAGTAGAACCCTAAAACAGGAGGTACAGGCTCTTAAACGTACCGAAAACGGATATCCGGCCCGTCCACCGGCGGCGGTGTATCGGCCCGGCCTATCGTTCGACCCGCGGGTATGCACTAAAAACTATTATCACGTGGCAAGTTTCAGGTTTCTTCGTTCGAATTTCGCTTGTTACGACCCAGCGGTCACTCTTTGAAGAATCTGACAGAGGGTGTCCATTCGTTTGTGATCATAGTGCGTAAGGTCGTAGCGGTTGCTATTGTTGCGTTCGCTGAACACCTCGATAATCTCAAATTGGACGAGTAGTGCCAGTAAATTCCCCACCATTTGGGGAGTCATATTGGAATCGGGAAGATTTTCACTCAGTTGCTTGGTAGAGGGATAGTTCCGCGAGCAGACTTCAAGCGCTTCACGGACACGCTCGTGATAGGCTTTCAAGAGACCGTACTTCTCGGGCGACGTTTCCTGCAGGCTCTGTGCTTGCCGTTGAAGAGAATCAGTCATACTTTGTGCGCCACTATCTTCGACCATACTATACTATAAATTCCAGAGCTACTTAACCAGAGAGGAACGGACGAAAACTAGCTTTCAATTTTAAAGATCAACACGAATACTTAGAATGTTTGACGGAATTGTAGCCTGCTCAACTGGGCGCACGCTCACGCGTCGAACGTTTCGGCCGTGTATTTCTCCGATTTGCTGATTGAGATATTGCGTGTGAGGTCGTAATCAAACCCGAAAAATCGACCGTCTACTCGGATGTTCGTCACGCTCGATAACTATCAACTCGCACCTGTCCAGTGACGAAGTTCGATGTGATCATGTATCTGGCGAGCCGTCGCGAGGGCTGCTAACCCTGGATAGTCGGTGTCGAGGTCGGAATAGAGATACGTTGTGAACAATTCTTTATTCGATCGCTTGCGCTGGCGCAGATATGATTGCTGATCGTGTGTCAATTCATTGAGCTTCTGTTCTATCGACGTGAGTCGATCATTGCACTCATCAAAAGTGAACTCACGTCGTTCGATTGCTGCTAACTCTCCACTAATGTTAGTAAGTGCAACGTGGAGGTTCTTGAGTTGCTGGCGTTCTTCTGCTATCAACGAGTATGATTGCTGGCGTGTATCAATAGCCTCCTCACTCGCACACTTGAGTTGATTCCACAGTGGTTGTGACCACATCGCTGATCCACCTGCTAAGCTGGTTGCCACCTCTGGACTGAACTCATTTTTAATGCTCTCTAGAGTGGTTTTTTCACCATACTCGTCTTCCCAATGATCTACTGCAAGGACTGTCTCACGGTATGCCTCCTGAACTGTATCCGGGAACGTGTGTGAGGCGTGCGATCGTGATTGAAGTGTGCCATGTAATGTACCTCCGTCAGTTCGACAGGGATGGGGCGGAATCTCTTTAAGTCGGCTGAGAAAGTCCTCGAACGCATTGATTTCGGCTTGCACTTGGGATTCTTCGTTGCTAATGAGTTGCTGGGCCCTCGAAAGTGACGTACGTTTGAGTAACTGATTTCTGTTCTGTGCCATTGGTAATATATAACACACTATCTAACTGGGGCTTATATTTTATTGCCAAAAATATTCAGAATAATATATTGTTGACTATTATCGTGTTATTGTGAGAAAACGCATGTGACGACACCGATAGTAGTACGGGTATACACGAAGATACAACTTCTATATGAGAAATATGCCGGTTAAATCATTACCTCGGGATACAAAAGTTGCTTAATGGAACTGGATACCTCCCAGACACAGACTACGATCGAGAATATTGTTGCAGTGTCTAACATTGATCAGGAACTCGATGTAGCACAAGTAGGTGCAGATCTCCCAAGTGGTGCATACAATGCCGAGCAGTTTCCCGGTGTGATTTGTCGACTCTCGACAACCTCGGCGACAATGTTGCTCTATCGGTCAGGAGCAGTCATCAGTACTGGTGCAAACAACATGCAGGACGTAGAAGATGGGTATCATGAGCTATTCACACAACTTCGTGACCTCGGGGTGGCTGTGACTAAGCAGCCATCGATTTCGGTTGAGAACTTGGTTTCAAGTGCTGATCTTGAAACGTCACTCAATCTCAATGCACTCGCCATCGGGCTAGGGCTGGAAGATATTGAATATGAACCTGAACAATTCCCCGGACTTGTATATCGACTTGAGGAATTATCGGTTGTTATTCTGCTGTTTAACAGCGGGAAGCTCATCATCACCGGAGCGAAGACAGAAACCGAGGCTCAAAAAGGCGTTCAGCAAGTCAAATCACGACTTTTTGAACTCGGGTTTTTGAGTACGTAGTCGACCTGTTCGAAGGTCAGCGACCGTCTGGAAAATCACAAGTGATAAAACAGTAATCATGGTCAAATTCGACCTCGGAAAGGAACAGAATGCCCTGATGAATGTCTCGGAGGTGACATCCTCGCCCGTTATTAGGAGCAGGAGTTCCTACAGAGACTACGATAGAGGTTTCAGGACTGAAAGGGCCGCAAGTGTCGTCTGTCCGGGTTTCAGACTCGGCGTACGGTATCCTGTGAGGCTATCAAAACTACTGCCGTCCCATAGTGAATATCACATGTTCAGTCTACCCATCAGAATGCACTGACTCTGTAAATATGTCTACGCCGATCATGTTCGTCAGATTGATATATGTGCGACGATTAATTTTCTAGTAGAGAATGGTGGAAACAGATAGTAACCAGGAAAAAACTGACCGACTACGAAAATATTTCTCGATATCACTGACGATTCTACAGTTACCGAGGTAAAAGAGGAAACCCCCGGAACGCTTGAGGCCAACTTTGTCTCCAATCAGGCACTGAACACCATCGTCCGGGAGATGAAGCAGGAATATGGGTTCCGAACCTCACTCGAAATCAACGAACTAGCAACGCTTGTGAACGTCCCCCGCGGTCAAGCCACGGGGCTTCCTGCTTCGACGACGTGCTTTGCATCCACCCGTCCCGAATGACGAGCGAACGCCGGGAGCACAGTCTGCACAGGCGTTGACGAATCGCTCCGCGATTCGTTCGCCAACCAGAAATCAAAGATTTCTGGTGACGTTGATTCGGACCGTCCCGGCCCTACATGAAGAGAATTGAGTCCCCTATCGAGGATGTTCTTTGCCGCGTTCAAGTCCCGGTCTTCGGTGTGCCCGCACGCCGGACACGAGTGTTCCCGAACCCACAGCGGTTTCGACGTTTCCACACCGCACTGATTGCACTCTTTCGTGGTTCCGCGAGCGTCTACTCGAACGACGTGCGTTCCGTACAGGTTGCCCTTGTATTCGAGCAAATCGAGGAACCGGGACCACGAAGCGTCTTGCTTGTTTTTCGCCGATTGACTGGTTTCGAGCATCGGCTTCACGTCCAAGTCTTCGACCGCCACTACGTCGTACGCTTTGACCAGCCACGTCGAAAGTTTGTGCTGAAAATCGAGCACTTTCCACCGGATGCGTCGTTTCGCACGGGTGACGTTCTGGCGCTGTTTCTCCCAGTTGGCCGACCCGTGGTGCTTGCGGTCGAGCGAGCGCTGTTGGCGGGCATACTGTTTGTACTCCGATTCCAAGTCCAAACATTCGACTGAAAGGTCGTCGGACGTGTGGATGTACGACTGGATGCCGAGGTCCACACCGATACAGTCGGCGGGGTCGATATCTTCCGGGTCTGGTTTCGCGGGAGCATCCACTTCGATCACGAAACAGGCGAACCATGCGCCGGTTCGTTCTTTCTTGAGAATGGCGCGTTTGACGGTCTCGGTGTCGGGCAAGTCGCGGTGTGCTCGTATCGGTATCTCGCCGATTTTTGAGAGAGTAAGCGTCCCGAAGTCGCGGCCCGTCGTGTGATTGACGTTGAAGCCTTCTGACTGGTACGCTACCGACCGGAACTCGCCCGCACCCTGCCACTTGAGCCGTCCCGTCTTGCGACCGTTCTCGCGGTGTTTTTTGAGCACCGTCTGGTCTTTTTGTATCTGTGAGACCGTCTGTTGGGCTGCGTGTGCCGACACTTCGGCGAACATCGGCCACCGTTTCTTCCACTCGGTGAGTTTCCGGTGTTGGTCGTAAGCGGTTGGACGGTCGTTCCGCGGTGCTCGGTAGTAATCGCGGACGGCGTGGTTGCGAATCTGTCGGTGAATTTCGATGTGACGCCACGCTTCGCTCGCTACGTCTTCGTCGGGATAGGCGCGACAGCGAAGCGTGACATCCATGTTTCAGTACCCCTCGGCGTCGAGAGCGGATCGAAGCAGGTCGGCGTATGCTCGGCGCATACGCACTCCTTTGTCGTCGGCGTAGGCTTTCACCCGTTGTCGGTCTTCGTCCGTTATGTCGGCATCTAACCTCATTTGTACCACTTCGTGTACGTCTCAACATACACATTTGGGTACTATAACTCTTACTCTTGTGATTATGGGACTGACTCAGTGTACGCGATTCACCCTCGGGGTCAAGCCCCGAGGCACTCTCGCTGCGTTTCCTGTAGAGTCGCCACTCCCAATGTACTTCTCGTGCCTTCTAACACCACGAGTTCGGCGACGCGGATCACGGCACAACGTTCGCCTGGTGGAAGGACACCCTCGACACTTCGAAACCTGCAAACGCTTCACTGCGTCAGAGTGGTGGCTGGTGTGCGAGGACTGCGGTGCCCGGATTCTACGGTATCGACGCTCGAAAACGGTTCGCAACCTAGAACAGCAGTAGCAGTTACAGTGAGTCGTTCCGCGTCGAGAGCGGCGAGACTCATTAACCGACCCTGGTATTAACTAGTTCTTGTGACAAGCAGTAGATCTGAGGAAGATTTTCCCAGACAACTGCTTCTACGTGGGCTATTTCCATCGCTCTTGTTTTTGGGTTGCAAGCAAGCTCTGGTTAGTAGCTCATTCTAATGACATACGATCCTCACAAGCGTCGCCTAAATGCCGTCAAAACACATCAGAGAAGCCGTGCGAGAGGATAATTTATAAGACGCACTTTCACATCGATGAGCGAGCGATCCCTCTCTCCGTGACTCTATCTCGGTCAGAAGTAACGGAGGAATTGGAGTGGAGCGAGGAGGTGGATCAGGGTGATGGCACCAGATCCGGGTGATGTCAAAGCGTCCTCGCTACATGTCACCATTAGACACAGGCCAGTAAATGCTTTGTGGCTATGCTAAGATGAGCAAAAATACTCAAAAAGTAAACTAATATTTTCTCTTCAGTGGTGCGAATCTGCCACAAGGTCTATACGAGATCTATCGGCAGCGAAAAATGATGTCGATATAAAAGACTGCGACTGCGATCTCTTTGGTGACCTTCCGTGCCGAGAGTGCGCGTTGGGAGGGAGTCCTGGATTACCCCACACTCCATTCGAAAGAGTACGACTCAAACATTATACTATGAAATCTTCGTACAATTAATTATCTTTGTGAACAAAGATCCCGTATGGATGACGAAACCCACATTGAGGTGTGCACAGTCTGTGACAATGAAACCACACATACGATCTCTATTGAACTAATTGAGGAAGGTGAAGATGACGGGAATGGGTCATCACGACAACCATATCGTATCGCAGAGTGTGTCGAATGTGGCATGGAAACACGACATCGGGTAAACAGGCACTGTCTAGTTAAGCGATTCGGTTGTAGAGGGGCGTTTCACCGTCTCTATCGTGGGTGGGTACCGAACCACTTCATCTCATCATGAGTAGATTTCCAATGAAGCAATCAAATTCTGTCCTCTCACGGGAGAGCCACCCTCACTATCAAGAATCAGTTGCTTTCGAACAGTGCATAAAATCTTGTCGATCGTACCGCTTTCGCTTGGTTGCCCTATCTAGACAGTGCCGGTAAACAAAGTCTGACAAAGTGCGTATATCGTAGGTACTGCCGTCACTTGCTCAAACTGACCGCTCCACTACACATAGATCGAGAATTCAGATTGACTTGGTTTGTGCAATTGAGTATCAATCTAGACACTAAGCCATTCTCAAACGTCAAACCCTACCGATCAACACTACAAGGAATCGCTCGTCGGTATAGAACGCGGAAGGATAGCATCTCGTGGTAGCTCGTGCCATCTCCTCCCACGGTCGGGTATGAGATGATGCAAGTCCCCGACAAATGCAGATAGAGCGAGATGTGAATAGCCGTTGTGGCTATTATACGCAAGTATCCCTCAGCCAATACTGGACTCTCACGGTACTGTATCGCTCCCCAGAGATAAAGGGTAGTATAGAAAACCATCAGATACCGTATGTTTGGGTATAGTAAACCCGTGGGGGGTAGCCTTCCAAGCGTTCCCACGAGATGTCGAGTAGGAAAATGTCTTCGTGATCTACTCGACGATGGCATATTGTTAATAACTAGGTAAATCTCTTGTGGTCCCAATACGCATCATTTCGTAGTCAACTTGGCCTATCGCTCTCCCTCATTTTTTATTCGACCACGGTAGTCACTTTAAATATTAGACGACAGTCTTTTGATACTGGATTTTACCTACCTAGATTTCGTGAGGGGTCCTCAAACCTCCGCGATGCTGGGATAATGAGTTGGTCAAGGTTTCCTAGCAGGAATGATTTCACAGTGATAAGTGTTACTTGTTTGCATAGCAGTGAATAATAAGAACCAAATGCCAGTGGACGGGATTTTCTCCCGTCCTATGCGGTCACGAACGAAAGACCGCAGATAATATCCATCCCATGGATACTATATTCTTAAATTTTCATTTAATAATTGCGGATGCTGGGTATACTAGTAAAAATCCCCTATTCGTCTTCCCTACTCTTGTTTCGGCAGCTTTCCACCGATACTAGCACAATCTGATCATCTTGCCGGTATACTCGTTAACATTAATCTTTAGTTCATAATATCTAATGTCGGGTTTGTCGCGTGCAACGACTCTCCCCGACATGCGTGGGAGTTGTCAGGACGTTTTGCCCACTATTTCCCACGTTTCTACTACTGATGATCTACTGGGAAAACAGCTCGTATCTTCCCATAGCAACCTCCTAATGTAGGAATGATGATTGTCGCCTCAACAGAAGATTCACTGACTGACGTTCATATATGTAGCTTTCCTAAGAAGGAGAATATACGAGGAAGATTCTTACCGACCATTGCTTTTTGTCTAAGTCGCCTCAATCGTATTTTCTTCGGTAATTAGAGCGAAGACTGGTTAATGTCGTATACTAACTTTGGGCAACTCTCACGACGCTTTTCTCGTACCAATTGTCCAGAACTCGGTGGAAAGCCTTGGGAGAGATTTGAACTCTCGACCGGCTCCTTACAAAGGAGCTGCTCTGCCAGCCTGAGCTACCAAGGCATAATTGGAATCGATGTGCTCCCAACAAAGAGTTTCTCATCTCGAGCGACTAGAATACTGAACTACAACTCCCAGAGACAATCTTGCTGCTTTACAAACTATTTTAGAGTCTCCATTCATAGAAATTATCGCCGGATTACCTCTGTCAGAATCCTCCGGCAACTCGTGAGGACTATGAGGGCAATCCCTCATGAACCTCATGTGGCATACACTTCTGGTATGATTTGGCCAGTACATTCCAATTAACTCTCTCTGTGGCATCAAAGGTTCCAGCAGAGACCTAACATTCACGCTGCTCATCATCACTAACCTAAGTAGAGTTTGGAAATGGCAGTACGAAATCATCAATAGATGGACTTTTTGTGCGGATCACATAGGTATCGGATTTCCCACCAGAGACATCAGAAGCGGGTCGAAGTATCGTGGAATGGTTACTGGGTTGTGTTTCAACCGGCAGTATTTGAACACTTGCCAAGAAATATTGATCTGGAGTGACATCATATGCGTAATGACCTACGAAAACTTAGATAAAGAATTAATTAATGTATTGTTGAATGACGGTCGAGCGAGTCTCCGTGGCATTGCCGAAGAACTGGATGTTTCGGTGACAACTGTCTCAAATCATCTCGAAAATCTGCAAGATGCAGGCGTCATTGTCGGTTATTCTCCTCGACTCGACTATGATTCACTAGGCTATGATGTAACTGCTGTTATCCAACTCAAAGTAGAAGGCACGGCATTGCCGGACGTCACTGCTCGGCTCCAAGAGCAACCACAAATGATCAGTGTATATGAAGTCACAGGTGACCATGACATTATCGCGGTCGGAAAATATACAGATACCAATGACATGAATCAACAGATCAAAACGCTGCTTAGTGATGAAGACATAAATGAAAGCAACACGAGCGTGGTCCTGAATGCCGCTAGTGAACACGAACAGTTCGAAATTGAAGGGGAGAACTAAGATTGGAAAACGGGTTGAGTAGCTTCTCTTCACGTAGCTGAGTGTTCCAGTACTATTCTTCAATTTGTGAGTTGATCTAAGATGGCTGCAAAGCCAGGCAATCGCCTGTAACGGAGTCTTTTTACCCCCGCGTCGGACAATTCTTTGAAGAATAGGGATTCGAGGTGCGTAGTACACCGCTCTATGTGAGAGAGCAGTTTCGAGGTGCCGAAGTTCGACGTCGTATGATTGTGAGCGAAGACTGGTCGATGGTAGTTCCTGAGCCTGTTCGAAAAGTGGTCGATGACATCGAAGGTGTACAACGGTTACAGCGGATCAGTACCTATACGAACCCACCTGAACAGGATCGAATTGTGACTACAGCTGAATTATCACGCTAATAATCCCGTTCTCAAACGGTCTTAGGATGGCTTTTCACACATGTCTATGCAGTCATCTGGTCTGTAAGCATATCGACATCCTCCAAATCATCTGGGACTAAGAGCAACCGAAGACGTGGACGCCCAACATCGATTGGTACTTTCTCTGTCTCGATAAGACCCTGATCCTCAAGCCTGGTTTTAACTCGCGAAAACGTAGCTTTACTTGCGAGGCCAACATCTTCGCCCCACTTACTGATATCATACAGCAGCACCTCGTTGTTCGCCCCCACTAATAAGGCAATAGCCACTTCATCGAGATTGTCATCATCTCCAGGTATCGTCTCGGCCGAGTCAACAACCATCATAAAGTCGTCTTCGACCTCATCGCTGAACTCCTCATTCAGCGTTTCCCGAACACGCGAAAGTGGTGGGGTTCGGAGAGTGAATGTTTCTCCATCTTCCCAGTTGTCGATAAACGTCGATCGAACGTTTTCGACCAACTCGTCATCTGCCGAGCGCATCCCCGTCAATTCACCATCCAATGTGACGATCGTTAGGACTTCATCATCGCTAACGAGCAACGAACTTCGAGCAATATCAGTTGTCGTTCGAAGTTCGAGTGCGTCTTGCTCGATTAAATCTGCCACCTGGCTCGCGAGAATAAAATCGTCCAGTGAGGATTTTAGTACGTCTGGGGTGGCCAGCACTTGAAGATCCGGTAGCTCATCACCCAAAGATGATGCAGTCAGCATCAACGTCTCAAAGACATCTGGTGCGGGATTGACGATGAGTACCGAGCCAGCGTTTTCAAAGTATGAGCCGATCATGTCAGCGAATTCATCGTCTAGGACAGTAGCATCTGGGCACATACATTCTCCCACAAGATGCACGTGCATTATTCTACTTGCATTACTACCTACAGGGAATTCCTAAAAATAGAGGATGGAAGAGAGTAATTCGATGAGTTTCGATTAAGACAATCGGCTCGACCACATTGAGGTCAATTCAAACGATGTGGTGAGTCCCAATGTCAACACTGACGTTATTATTGTCTCTCACGATCTGCTTGTCAATAGTTTTCAATCGAATATTTCTATTGCGATGAGTCTGTTTCTAATCTCGGTGATTTGCTCATCCAGGGTTTCGATGAGTGGGCCTGTTTGGTCGGTTGTCACAGCACCTTGTTGGGTGGGAGTGATGAGATCCTCTTCTTGAAGTAATCGAAGTGAATAGCGTATTTCGTGTTTGGCATACCCAGACTCATCCGACATTATTGAGATTCCAATGGGTTCGTTATTAATCACCATCCGCAGAACCTCCATATGCCGGTCGAGCATATTCACTTCATTCTCTACGTTATCGATCATCGTATGCGGTATCAATACACATAGAGAGTTAATCCTTCTTGCCCACTCTGTGAACACCCGAGTTTGTTTCGCTATCCCCAGATTACGGAGATGCGAGGAGAAAGCCTCGTTCTTTAGAGCGGGGAGGACGTCAACAATGAAGCTAATGTCATAGTTCAGTCAAGACGCGAATAAACTATAGCTCTCTAAGAACAGATACTCATATAAAAGTCTCCTCAGAAAGATTCAAATTTCTGTAGTATACTCCAGACTGGTTCGGGATACTCTTCAAATACACTCATGTTAATTAGTAGCATATGGAGATCTCTAACACCTTCTCATCGATGAGAATTCGCACAATTGGACCGCCTCCCGATACGGTTCCATGACAACTTCAGCCGCCCGGCCAACGATTGGCATCTCTTATTGGCCCGACCGTGGAAACGATGTTAAACTCGAACTGCTCGACAGACTTCGGTCGTGGGCAACAGTCGTATTACTGAATCCTAGAGTTGAGCATCCCGATATGGATGAACTCAACCTCGACTTCTATCATATGGCACACTGGCATCCAGCCGCGCTTGCTGACCTCAAGCGTGCACATGAGGCCGGGATACCAACGCTAAACAGCTACGAAGGGGCACACATTACGGCTGACCGACTCGACTGCTATCGAACGCTTCGACGTAGTGATGTTCTTGTCCCAGAATTCCAGTACGGTCAAGCGAAAACAATTACACTTCGACCGCCTGCCATCGTGAAACCCAGAAGTGAGTTCCACTCTGACGGCCACGAGTTTACGATCCATCTCGCCGGGTCGTATGACTTCCCGGACGAGAAACTAGTCGAAAAGTACGTCATCCCGCATCGAAGCTACAAACTGTTCAGTATTGGTAATGAAGTCCGAGTCGTCAAACTGCCTCGCAACGACGGTTCTCCCGCCGAACAACCAGTCACAACCAGTCTGAGTCGTTACGTTGGTCACGTGCAAAAATTGTTCGACCTCTCTCTGTTCGAGTTAGATATCCTCATTCACAAAAATATCTATGTTATTGATCTCAATCCCGCAGTAAATCTCGATAAAGTTCTTGACGGAGCGACACTGTATGAAGACGCAATTCGGGCGGCTATGGGGAATGACCCGCGTCATCGACGCCAGTGGACACCACAATGGAAAGTCTGAACAGTCCATGGTTTAACGGAGAGAGTGTTGAGACACTCGCTGTGTATTCAATCAATAATGAGAGCTGCATTTGAGCATTTTCTCAGGAAATTCTTTCTCACCACCAGAACCATATGTACGGTATTGTCGATCACACCTACTGGACGTGTGAGGATTGTGGTACGGAAGCCACTCGCAAAGGTACACTCACCGTCTGCTGCTAACCCGCTCACTTTTTGATTTATGTCTCGCCAAACAACGCTGTTCGATGGTCCCCAGCGACCCCCGACTGAATACCCGGGTCAACAGTCATCCCGTTATCTCTACTCGATTTTACACCTCTTACCGCCATGCGAAGAATAATACTACGTACAATCACAGAACCATTCGAATGTGCATAAAAACAGCTACCACGGTGGTGCAGCGTGGCTGACGTGGAAACCGAGACTGAAACGTGGGACCCCATTCGAACACATGGTCGGTACCTGTTACACTTCAAGACACATGTAACAGTACTTCTGATCACTATCATAGCAGAGGCGATTGGCAGTCATGCATTTGATCTTGGACCAGGGCAAATCGTTCTTCTCCCGCTATTATATGCGGTGGTTATTGGAATTCTACTTAGTTACAGTGTCCTCGGTCAGTATATCTCGCCTCTCCAAGAAATTGTCTCGAAAGATGTCAGTGAAATCAGTGCCCCACTCTTGACAATCTCGCTCATGCCCTTAGCCGTCAAATACGGGACGACAGTCGGGCCTGAGTTCAATAATTTAATTAGCGCCGGACCCGCGTTCTTGCTTCAAGAGCTTGGGAACCTTGGAACGATTTTCATTGCCTTGCCAGTTGCGTTATTCCTTGGCCTGAAACGAGAAGCCATTGGTGGTGGAGTCAGCATCGCACGAGAAGCCACTTTTGCCGTTATAACCGAACGATATGGGATCGAATCGCCGGAAGGGCGAGGTGTTCTTGGAGTGTATCTTACTGGTACTGTATTAGGAACGATATTTTTCGGCCTCATAGGAGGACTTGCACCGATTACAGGGTTACACCCGTTAGCACTCGCAATGGCCTGTGGTATGGGAAGTGCAAGTATGATGACTGCATGTTCAAGCTCTTTAGCAGGAGCCGCTAGTTCGGTTCCGAAAGACCAAATCCTCGCATTTGCCGCAACAAGCAATCTTCTTACAGGTCTCACAGGAATTTACGTCCTGATATTCATCGCACTTCCTCTCATCAACTGGTTGTACAGTGTTGCTCGCCCGCTCATTGGGAGTGAGAGCTGATGACGGTCGATTCGCCCACGTTTGAGTCGAACATCGCGAAGATGCTCATCATCATCAGCGTAATAACTGTGGTTGGGAATTACGTCGGCTATGGAGTCAGCCCAATCGAAGCTGCACCCGGTATGCTCTTGATTGCAGTAATTGGGTTCGTCTCGTTGCTGCTCGGTCGTTATCTCTCGCTTCAGTTTCCTGCATTTGCATATGCGACGATTATTGGATTTGTCCTTTCGCTTCCATTCTCACCAGTTCAAGACATCGTTCTCTCACTAACTGACCCAGTACAGTTCTTGGCAACAACAACTCCAATTCTTGCCTACGCTGGCCTCTCAATCGGACTCCAGGTGACCAGCATGAAACAGATGAGCTGGAAGATCGTGGTCGTAGCTATTTGTGCATTCACGGGTACGTTCATCGGCTCTGCACTCGTCGCACAGGCAATACTCAGCTATCAAGGAATCATCTGATCCAGAATGACAGATACACAAACCCAAAAAGAAGTCGTTTGTACCGCGATTGACGACCACCGAGACGATATCATCGAACTAGCCAAAGCTGTAGAGGAAGAGCCCGAGCTCGGCTATAAAGAGCACGCAACAACCGATAAAGTCACGACTGCCTTCGAAACGATGGGACTGGAAATCGAACGCGACCTCGCCATTACTGGAGCTCGCGCTTCGACAGACCTAGAAACCAGCGCAGATGAGTTCACAATCGCTGTTATTGGTGAACTGGATGCGCTCGTCAACTGGGAGCACCCGAAGGCAGATCGCGAAACAGGAGCGTGTCACGCGTGTGGCCATCACGCCCAATTAGCTAATCTGATCGGAACGGCCTACGGACTTAGCTCAACTGGAATTCTAGACAGGCTACATGGCACGGTCGAGTTTATCGCCGTCCCGGCCGAAGAATTCCTTGACTTAGAGTACCGACGCTCATTGGTTAATGACGGACAAATTGAATTCATGGGTGGAAAACAAGAGCTGATCAAACGGGGATATTTTGATCATGTCGACTGTGCCACAATGATACATGCGGATGCAGATACTCCGGAAAGAAAGATCCAAACCCGCTCGTCGACGAACGGTTTCATTGGCAAGTTCGTCACCTACCGGGGGCGGTCGTCTCACGCGGGCGCAGCGCCCGAAGAGGGAGTCAATGCCCTCAATGCGGCGATGCTTGGCATGAACGCCGTTCACGCTCAGCGAGAAACGTTCGCTGACGAAGACAACGTCCGTGTGCACCCGATCTTAACGAAAGGGGGAGACGGGGTCAACGTTGTCCCCGCAGACGTTCGAATCGAATCGTACACACGTGCGAAATCAATCCAGGCAGTTAATGACGCGAATGACTCGGTGAATCAAGCACTTGAAAGCGGCGCGATGGCTGTTGGAGCTGATATTTCGATCGAAGACTATCCTGGGTATCTTCCGTTCCAGACGAATAAAACGATGATAGAGGTCTATGAAACAAATGCAGTAGATAAACTAGGGTCTGATGCAATTGACACTCATGATTCTCATACAACGGGGTCAACTGACATGGGAGACGTCACTCAAATCATACCCGGCATTCACCCGATGATTGGTGGATTCAAAGGAACGCCACATACTCCTGAATTCCAAGCTGTGGACGATGAGATGGCTTATATTATACCTGCAAAACTCACAGCGTGTATGATTGTCGACTTACTCACTGATAGTGAGACAAAAGATATGATTCGTCAACAAAAAGAACAAAAATATTCACCAGAGGACTACCTGACGCTTATCCGGAAAATGCGTCAATCCGTGACTAGAGAGTATTTATCAGATTAATTATATTCCTCCTTTCGGTCGCGTGGAAGCGACAACACCCGATTCGGTGTGTTCGGTCGTATCGGCACTTTCGTCCAACGGCGACCTCACCAAACCGTGAGGGCCGGCGGCTTCACTCACCGCCCAACATCACCAGTCTCACCGAGTTTGTTGCAGTTGGATTTTGAGAGGTTATTAACGGTGGCTTCCAGTTGGAATAGCGTGGGAAGACGCCCTAACCCTTCCGGTTATGGCGACTGCGTACGCGATTCACCCACGGGTCAGATGATCCATGGAACTCTCGCTGTATTTTCTTTAGAACGAATGCCATAACGATATCTGGAGTGAACTTGACTCCTACAGCTACCACATCAAAACCGTGGTGAGGAAATCGATGTCTGGTTCCGGCATCGTGATTTGATACCGGGATCACAGTAACCAATTACCGACATGTGCACTACGATAGGAAATAACGAAACCATCCCTGCGTAGCTACAAATCCGAGATGCACTCGAAGTAAAATCGTTTAGAGTGATTCGCGGGCAATGCCGTCATCATTATCATCAAGCCGATGAGGGTCACTCGGATCCTGATCAAGTACGGATTTTCTGCATTTCCGGTTGCTTCGGCCTTCAATTCGAGAAGTGGTTCACCGTCTGTCTGAGACACATCGAACGCAGCCGTGGGTATGAATCCAACAGGTCCTTTCGACCACGCTTCAGATGGTATCTCGTCATACTCACACGCACTCTGCTCGTGGTAGTTCGGTGAGTTCTCGCAGTCGGGACACTTGCTTTGTGATGATCAGTGCCCAGATTCCGTTCTCGCCTTCCTGGACGTGTCGATCGAACTCGGTTTGCCACGTATTGTACCCAGCAACCTTTGTCGCGTCGGGTTCGTACTCGTCGCTATTGCTTTCCGATCATGAACGCTTTTCTTGAGCACCTCGCATCCTGTGAGGATCGAAAAAATCCCTGGTGGAGTCGTTTGATACTGGCTAACTGTATTTCTTGGTGCATTGTTCCCGACTCTGTCACACAGTGTCATTGGATCTCGAGTTTGACCGATCTATACTGATTATTCCACATAGTATATACTAAAATCAATTTATTCCTGGTGAATTTATTTTGATCTCTGCATTATCGGTGGAGATACACTCACACAGTGTCCGGCATGACGCCGTGGTCTGACGCCGTCAGATACGTAGAGAGCGTACCTAAGACTGTACCGTGCGGTGAAGATGAACAAAGACGGCGATTCATCCTCGTCTCCAAGGGCGGGGCATGCTCGCCTGAAATTCTGTAAGAGTGTTTTTAGGGTTTGCGTCACTATTCATTTGTAATGAGCCCTTCAGATAGTAACGGCCTTCTAGATATTTCAAACGTCCAGATATTACCGAGCGACTGTGCATCTGTGAGGATGTCAGCATGATGCCATGGGGACATGCTGCTTTTGGATACGTCCTGTATTCACTTGGGAACCGGCTTGTGACACGGAAGCCACCGGCAGGGATTGGAATTGTCCTCGCAGTATTATTTGGCACTCAATTGCCGGATCTTGTAGATAAAACACTCTCATGGGGGCTACATCTTTTCCCACAGGGGTATTCAGTCGCCCATTCAATCTTGATTGCGATACCGATTGGGCTTCTT
This sequence comes from Haladaptatus sp. CMAA 1909, assembly GCF_043952005.1. Lineage (NCBI taxonomy): Archaea > Methanobacteriati > Methanobacteriota > Halobacteria > Halobacteriales > Haladaptataceae > Haladaptatus > Haladaptatus sp. CMAA 1909. The sequence goes on from NZ_JBIOAV010000003.1 coordinate 564,661, forward strand.
GTTCTCAGTGTGGCGATTGCTACAAGCCGATTTAAGCTCGGCGCCGCGTTTACTGTTGGCTACTGGTCACATCTTCTCGGAGATGCTATCTTGGCAGTTCCAAAATCTGGGGTGACACCAAGTGATCGGTTGCTCTGGCCGATTGTCACACTCCCACCATATGCGTCCGAGACAACACTACTTGGGCGGGTTAATCAAGTCTTCAGTGAATTCTTCGATGAGATGCTGACTCCAGAGCATTTTATTTTTCTTGCTATTTACTCGATACCGTACATTCTAGCATTCCTACTTTGGGTAGTCGATGGTGCACCGGGCATTCCACATGGGCGCCGAACAGAGAATGGCTAGATATCATCATAAATGGATATCCTATTTCAAATCGAAAATTGTATGCAATCGCTAATCTCCTTCAAGCCGGCCGGTTTACTACGGTAATACTCATGACGCCAAGACGACTACTCAACACCAGCTGCTTAGTGTAACCGGACTGTTCATCGGTGGCTCTCTGGCTGTGCACGATTTGGCGGAGGTAAGGGAGTTACACGCAAACTGTTTTCTCACTCGGATCAAATCGAACAACTCGTTGTCGGTGCTGCTGGCTGTCTTCCCGATGTTACTATAAGATATATATTCTTTGAAGATGAATATTGATTCATGGTATTTGAATCCATTAACGAGGTGCGATAGCACTTGAGTACGCTTCCCGCCGTATCCCTGGATGGAATAATTTCTCAGATTCCGATCATCGGAATCATTTGTGCGTTGATTATCGGGACGCTCGCGAGTCAGTTTTCCGACAGCGTTTCGGCAAAGGATGCGGCCCTAATCGCTGTATGTGCAACAATCGGACTCATGGCTGGATCAGCGTTCCTCTGACCCTTTTCTACGAGAATACCGATACGCTAAGACATTGTTTTCATTATTTGCGGGAAAGTTCGAGGTTTCCACTGGGGAAGCATAACTGAGCGAATTATGAAAACTGAACGGTAGCGATCCTGCTGAGTTCACTGTCGATTCTGCTTTTCTCTAATTCCCGGAATCTCGATTGGTAGTACTTTCCACTTGTATACTATTGTCATGCACCGTAATATACTCATCAGAATAATTGCAAGTACTCCAAATTTAATTGTAATATATGGGATTTAAAGAAACCCTATTTAACACCAATAGAAGATCAGTGAGCGAGGTGCATCTCCACGCGGAAATTTTCTCTCAGTGCTTTATACAAAATCTACTTTTTTGCAGGGAGAAGACCAACATAGTTAGGCATGCGTTATATTTATTCTAGCCTTGGAGAATGGACATAATGACTACTCCTGCGAGTGGAGCCCACCCATCCAAAGCAAGTTTGGCGGTTATTGAAGCTTTAGAGAAATACTATGAAATGGAGATTGAAGCCCTTGATTTTACGCTCTATGACTTTTGTGATCCCGACGCACTCAACAGTTTATTTATTCACAATGGCAGCGATTCTCTTCACATTAAAATCATAATTGACGGTACCTCAGTCATAATCTGGCAGAGCTGTGAGATTAATGCGGAGATTCATACCGAGGAGTAAAGTTCCTAATAGTGTTGAATCCATAGAGAAAAGGTAGTTACACCGAGTTGCGACCATTGACATCCTCCCTACGGTAAACGGCGGGATTCTCTCCTCGAAGAAAGATAGGCTTCACAAGGACCGTCTCGGACGTGTCGCGGTCATCGTTTCCGATTCCGGGGAACAGGTGATTGTCACCCCGTCTCGAAAAAGAACAGTCGGGTGGTCCGATCGAGAGCGATAGCGACTGTAATCGCGTCCGGTTCATTTGCCCTGACGAGATGTGCTGTGGTTACGTAACCAACCAAATCTGCGTCGGCGACTGTTCTGCCGCCTTCGTCCAACGAGTGGTCCTAAGCCAGCTGGGTTCGGCGGTTGCGTAGTGGCGTTTATGCGATTCTCGCCCGGGCTCAAGGCCGGGATTTCCTCGCTGTTTAAAGATCCTCGAGATCTCTGATCAGATCCTGGTGTAGTGTGATGATTGAACAACATTCTCGCGGGCAACTCGGCCTAAGTTGAGATCAGATAAAACGACCTTAATGGCTATTATATGGCCTCTACGGTGGATTTACACGTTTTCTTCTGATGTTGGTAATATTGTTTGACTACTGCAATACAATAGCCTGCACGTGTCCATAGCACGTCCACCGCACTGCATTTTGCAAGCACATGGCTGGCGTCGAAACCGACGACCGACAAGACGTTCGATGTCTCCCTCGGAGAACGACAACGATGCCGAACCTGACAACTGCGACCGTGAGGGCCTCGGTGGCTTCCCGTGCTAGCCTCGCGTACAAACGGGACCGAAAGAACTGCCGAACTAACCCTCGTTTCAGCACGTGGTAGGGTGGAGCCTCCTTCCTCAACGAACGAAGCGAGTAGGGAGGAGAGGAAACCCGTTCGAGAAGGATTATTACCGCCGAATACGTACAATAATTCACTACTGCCGTGGTACAAGTCCATGACAGTAGGTGCCATAAGTAAACTGGCACCTGTGGTGCGAGCGTATCGCATCCTACACTCGGGAACGATGACCGCGAACGGGTTCAATTCCCTACCTAATTGGGTTTGAGCGTGAGAATACCGGGAATTAAATCGGCGGGACAATCCCGGTCTTCGGTCGGAGTGGAAAGCATCAACCAATGCATCCACGCCGAAGGCAAGGACGGTAAGAGGAAGCCGAGCCGCGTCCATGCATGAGGTCGCGGGGCACACTGTCGTTGCGGTAAAGCCCCGTCTTCAACGAGTGACCGACCGCCGCAAGGCAGACGGGAGCGAGTAGGGCGGGGTAGTTTACCTCAGTGAAGACTTACGAGTTAACGAAGTGGAGTTGCATGCTCAGAATACGTGACATTCTACTTCAGTAATTTTGTCAAAGTCAGAATCACCTGTACAGAGCAGATCGCAACCTGCTACTTCTTCAGCGGTCGCAAGATGAATCATATCCGCATAGGATGGGGTTCTCTCATCGGCTTGGGAATAATATTTCCGTCTGAGCTGTGCACCACGAATGGCGATTGAGGGTGTAACTGGGAGAATATCAAGATGGTCGAAGCCACTAATCATCTCCATTGTTTTTTCAGCAGTAGCTCTTCCCTTCTCACGGTCGAGAATATAGTATACCTCGGCCAGGACCGTTGTTGCCACAACCATCCCTTCTTCCTCTCCACGTTTGATCACCTCGCGTGCTTGGGTTTCGTTTTTACCCTCAAGAGTAAGCTCCAACCAGGCCCATGAATCGACAAAAAGCATCTAGTCGTATTTGCTCCAGGCACGTTTGGATTCCGAAAGGAGTTCTGATACACTCTTATCGGTCTTCCGCGGCGTCTGTTGGATTTCTTCTAGTAACTCCCACGAGTCTTTCTCTGGTGAGACGGTTACTGTGCCATCGCTGTGAATTTCGAAGGTGACCGTCGTCCCTTCGTCGATACCGAGCCGTTCTCGAATTGGCTTTGGGATTGTAACTTGCCCTTTGCTTGTTACCCGAGCTGATTTTTCAACTGACATGCTCTCTCACTCTCTGGCTACGCGATTCTTACAGATATCTCTTTCTTACATTCTCCCCTAAGTAAGGCGGGGACTGATAGCTATACAATATCGAGTGGCAGAATTGAGATGGGAGCCACTCTAAACGGAGAGGAAAGGCATTACTCGTAGGGTCACCAATGAGAGTCACGAGAATTCCTCAGCTCACCAGTACACCGTCTCCATCGACGACGTAACTCACGAACGAATGGCCAGTACGTGTCCGCACCATTCTGCAAGCACTTGGCCGCCGTTGCAACCGATGACCGATAATGGCACCGTTAAGGCGTTCCCATCGGAAGATAATGACGACGGCCGTATCCGTGATTCGCACACTGGCTACGACACGGACCGCAACATCGATCACACATTTTGGCAGTATGAGAACTGTGGCGCGAAAGCCACCCGGAAGACCACACTTACTCACTGCAGCTAACCCACTTACACGTTCTATGTATGTCACGCCAAACAACGCTGTCCGATGGTATCGGGCGAAAAGTCCTCGTATTTTCAATAGAGCGGGGCGATCAGCAGTCTCTTGGGGTTAGCGGATATCAACAGCGTCCGACGAATCCAATTCAGAAACGGAAACCGTGCGATCAGCATGAATCGTAATGCGGTAGCCAATATACTCAAACGTTACCTTTGGTGAGCCATGCTGATAGAGCGCTTCGAGTGCATCAGGATCAATCACCTCGTAGAGGGGTGTTGCGGGATTCGTCCCGTTCGCCTCGGCTACTGCCCTCACCACGGTAGCGGTAATAGACTCAACGTCCGTAGGTGTTGTTCGTATTGATGGCCCTGGCTGTGATGATGACGCGTTACTCATACACTCTAATCAAGGAAGATGGGCTAATAGGCTTTCAGGATGAATAGATAACATATAGCACGATTTTCGAACAAACTCATTGATTCGGTTCTTTCATTTTCTCGATACACCGCCCACCTCCAATGATAAGAGAAGAATCAATGGCAGGAAATCAGTTCACCGTATTTTCGGACTTTTGTATGAATATTGTCGGCTTTACATGCACCTGAACACGCAGGTATACGCTCAATTCGTTATCATACAAGATTCGTGAGGGGGCCCTCCACCCCTCACATGATGCCGGGAAAACGAGTTGGTCAAATGTCTCCCGACAACACAACATTAGCTGAATGCAGGCGCTAAGCCCCCTTCCTCAGGGAGCGACGAAGGCGCGAGCAGGGAGGGGATACAGCGTCCCCAGAAATCGAAGATTTCTGGTGTGCAAACGAGACGCTTCGCGTCTCGTCAACGCCGTCATCGTCTTTCGTACACTGCTCTGTTGCAGGCCCACAGGCCCACGCAATCGGTATGTTTAATCCGGGACAGATGCATATAGTATATACGGTGAAGCGTACCACAATCACAATCCGAGAGGACCAACTCGAATGGGTGCAAGAGCACCATCTCAACCTCTCGTCGTTCATCCGCGAGAAATTGGATGAGCATATTGAGGAGAACAAGTAGCGGATGTACTACGCCTACAAATATCGCCTTGAGCCGTCCGACGCCCACCGTGAGGAGTTGGACCGCTACCGCGATATCTGTAGGCAACTGTACAACCACGCTCTCTACCGCTTCAATCAAATCCCCGAGAACGCAGGCACACTCAACCAGCGCGTTCGGTCCATCCGTGACGAACTTCCCAGTCTCAAAGACTGGTGGGATGGCCTCTCGGACGTGTATTCAACAGTTCTTCAAACTGCTGTCATGCGGATTGAGCAGAACATCAAGTCGCTCGGGGAACTCAAGAAGAACGGCTACCGCGTCGGTCAACTTAAGTGGAAGCCTCCACGGGATTTTCGCAGTTTCACGTACAGTCAGTCTGGCTTCAAGCTCGACAAGAAGGGCGGTCAGACGGTACTGTGCCTCTCGAAACTCGCGGACATCCCGATACGACTCCACCGCGCTATTCCTGACGACGCGACACTCAAACAAGTCACGCTCAAGAAAGAACCGACGGGCGAATGGTTCGCCACCTTCGGCGTCGAAGTAGACCGCAAAACACCCGAGAAACCCGACGAACTCACTGACGTAGTGGGAATCGACGTTGGGATACTCAAGTACGCTCACGATACCGACGGAACTGCCGTCGAATCACTCGACTTATCGGACGAACGTGACCGGTTGGAACGCGAGCAACGAAAACTCTCGCGAAAGCAACACGGCTCGAACAACTACGAGAAGCAACGGCGACGGGTCGCAGAATGTCACGCCGAGTTGAAACAGAAGCGCCGGGACTTCTTGCATAAGTTGTCGAACTACTACGCCCGAGAGTACGACCTCGTAGCTGTTGAAGACTTGAACGTCGCCGGAATGATGCAGTTCGATTCAAATTCACGCAACCGAGCATCCGCCGCGTGGCGGACTTTTCTCCGGCTGCTCAAATACAAGTGTGAACGCGAAGGAACGCACTACATTCCGGTCAACCCACGAGGAACCACGAAAGAATGTGCGGCGTGCGGTGTGTCGTCGGACAAACCACTATGGGTACGTGAACACTCATGCCCGTCCTGTGGATTCACGGCGGATAGGGACTGGAACGCGGCGTATAACATCCTCGTCCGAGGGTTGAAGAACGCGGATATAGGAGCGGGATGCTCCGAATCAACGCCTGTGGAGACTGCGCTCCCTACGGGAACTGCTGTTGTTCCTGCAAAGCGCGTCCTCGAAGCAGGAAGCCCCGTCCGCAACGCGCGAAGCGCGTAGGGTGGGGTAGTTCACATTGGAGCGTCTTATTGGTTTGTATCTGAGCAAAACAATATCAGCATCCGAGTTGGCAGTGTTTTGTTTTCCTCATTCTATCTAAAATAAAAAGGATGGCGTCTCCTGCCTGAAGAGTTCATTTTTGTATTTTCTTTGAGACACGAATCAGAAACCAGTCTATTCAACCATCACTCAATACGGACCGTTCACTGAGGTGAATTACCACGGGTCGGGTGACCCGTGGCTTCCTGTTTCTACGACGCACTTTGCAGGCACGACACGGAACGACAAATCGTCGTTCTCGTCCGCACCCGTAGGGAGCGCAGTCTCCGCAGGCGTTGATTCGGCCTCTCCCAGACCTACTACCGTATCTACATCGTAATCCACACCCAACTTCTCTAACCCGAGTTTCAGAACGTTGTACGAGGCGTTTTGACGCCCTCCACACGACTGAAGTCGTGGGATTCCTCATCCGCGCGTTCGGGGTCGGTCACTGCAATCGACCTCCGACGGAGGCAACTTCCCAACCACGGTGGATGGTCTCGGTTCGTGTGCTCCACGTCGGGGCGGAAAACGTATGGTGACGCCGAGTCCGACCGTTGCGGTCGGACTCGCCCCGCTTGTGGCACACAGGCCGCGCCATCGGCCGTACTCGTGGCACCGTCCACGAGTCCCACACGGGGAGGGGTGCTGTAGTTGTTGACGAGGAAGCCCAAGCCAGCCCCATTTTTCCCGGTTGAGTTGGATATATGTACGACCCCAATCGGCCTAAATCTTGCGGTAGCGTGTCTATGCCTATCGCTTGGACCCACCCGTTCACGGGTGGGTTCCGCTGTTATCTTGTCTCACACCGATCAGATCAATAGTGCGGTTCTTCCCATCGTATTTGATCTGAAGTGTTGTTGGATCGATGACCTCGGTCACACGTGCTTGGAGGCGCTTGCTATCCACTGGAGTATCAATGTGCGCCGTCATTGGCTGCCGTAGATACGTCGTCTGCGTCCGTGCCTCCGACTGGGGTTCTGTGGTGGTCGTTGTTGCAGTAGTCGATTCTGCTGTGGTCGTGCTAGCGATCGAGGTCGTCTGTGTTTCTATTCTCGTTGTTGTTGTGGCGTCGTTACTACCACCGAATCCAAGACTACCAAGACAGCCTGCGAGGATGATGACCAGGACAAGTCCGAGAAGGGGGAGAGATCGCTGCATACTCGAGGTGGTTCTCTGTTTAGTTCAACATTGGGGGTACCGAATGATGTCCAGCGGTGAACGGAAACACATTGAACTGCCTCGCCCGAGTAACCACTACTGATAATCAGCAGATAATCAGTCGACAGAAACACAGACGATGCCCATCCGGATGAAACACACTGGATTCCGAGGTATTCGGACAGTCCGAGACAACCTCAGTAGGTCTCGACTGGAACGCCCAGCGCTTCGAAATCATCGACGTTGTCCGTGAGCACGGCATCGTCGAGGATCTCGGCCATCGCAGCGATGTACGCGTCGTTCGGCCCGACACCCGCGTTCCCGCCCTCGCGGTCGTCTGCAGCGGCGAGTAGTTCGCCCGCCACCCGAGCGATCTCTTCATCGACTTCAACCCGAGGATAGCCCAGGAGTCGGTTTCGTACCTCTTGTTCGGTCGTCTGGCTCCGAGCCGTGGCGACACCGTAGTAGGCCTCGGCGACGACCGGAGTGGGCAACCACTGCATTTCCCCACGCTCGACGAGTTCCGTCCCTTTGGAGAACGCAGCAGGGTCTTCTGCCATCAGGTCGAACAGGTATGACGAATCGATGATCATTCGTCGGTGTCACCGCTCTCGAAGGCGTTGCGGGCGGCGTCGAGACGGTCGCGGTCACGTCCGCGGAGGCGGTCAACTGCCTCCTTGGCGTCCTCTGCTTCCTCGTTCGACAGGAGCCCGGCGACATCACTGGGATGAGGGCCACGCGTCATTCGGCGCAGCGTCTCCTCCATCGTTTCGCCGCTCTTCTTGTGGGCGTTCAGCCACTCGTGATACTCTTCTGAGACACGGATGGTCTTGACCATATAATATATTCGGATATATGGACCTAAGAGTGTTACGCTGCCGATTTTCCTACATCCCGTGTCTGTCAAGTCACTATCGCTGCGTGCCGACCTCTCGACGTCGTAGCCAAACGAGTGTTCCAGCATCGGCTCGGCCCCTGGGAGAATTGACCGAAAATTGCACTCGTAGCTGTGTGTAGCAATTGCCGAATGGTGGACAGTCGGCCGGCAGAAACCAGACGGGGTGCCCTCCCAGCTGAAACACACCGGATTTCATCTGTTTTTCCACCGGATAGACAGCTAGCCCCAGCTCCTGACAGTCCCTTGGTGACACACCAGAGTTCCACTGTAAACAGCGCACACTCGACAGTCCTATTCCCACTAGATCTGACTCACTCCTGCTGGTTCACAGTGGACAGTCCATCGGGTTCTATTCTGCTCATTTACTGCCGTCCTTGTAGTGCTGGACAGTCCAACGTGCTACTCTATACCTGTCTCAGTGCCCGCATCACGTCCACCGCAACGCCGTCTGCAAGCACATGGCTGCGGTCGAAAATGCAACCGATGACGGCACACTGACGGCATCCTCATCGAGGATGAAGATAATTCCAAACCAGAGGACCTGCGATTGTGGCGGTCTCAGTAGTTTCCCATGCTGGCCGTGCATTCGTGCGGGTCGCAAAGAACTACCGAACTAACCACTGCTTCAGTCTTTTTCCATGGCACGCCAAGTGACGTTCTTGGAGATCATCAACAAGCGAACGCTCATGGAAGGAACGGATACATCGACCGATGGTACACCCGAGCCACCGACGGTTCTGCTTGAGCAAGCACAACAGCATGAACGTTACAGCAGCCATCAATAGGGAGAAACTCGCACCGGAGTCCGAGAAAATTCACTTGTGTTACGCGTGACAAGCGCTGCATCTCTAGCCAGAGAAATTCCCGCGATCATGGTGTCTATGGCGCCGATTGGCTTTCCTTGGGAAAGGAGCGTTCGTTGAATGTCGACCGCTCGATGTGCCGCTTCGGTATCATAGGGAACAAGCGTCACCTGATCCATTACTTCCTCAAAACGCTGGCCCTGAGTGGTTTCTGGATCGATACCGACGCCGACCTCGGTATATACGAGTGTTGGCACTGCAAGTAGCTGATTGCTAATCTCGTCGAGCTTTGCAACTGCACCTTCATCCTTTGCCAACAGATCGATCAGGAAACACGCGTCAAGGATCACTGATCATCCTCGATATTCATCCGTTCGTTCACGCTCTCGCGGAAAGTCTGGGAGCGCTCTCGCAGTGTCTCGACTTCTGAATCGTCAAGCAACCCGATCAATCCATGTAGGGGGTGGTCTTCCTCTCGTAAGAGCCGGTCGACAACGTCGCTGAAGCTTTCGTTTTCGCTCTTTGCCCGCGCAAGGCGATTGTACGTTTCTTCTTTGAGACTGATAGTTTTGCTCGCCATCTGTGTATCTGTGTATTAAGACTCTACACATATATGTATCTGGCTTTCCAGCCCGTTTCCTCAGGTACAGATACTCTCTCCTCCTCCTCAAGAATCACAGAGAGTCCTCGAAACGGAGCGTGCAGTGGGGAGAATCGAATAGCACGACAGGCAAGGCTTTTTTAAGACCGGCCACCCACGCCCACCTCCCCACCCACCGCTCCCGGCCTTCGGCCGACAGCCACGACCGAGAGGAGCAGGGTCTCTTAATCCCCAACGTAGAAGAGTACTACAAGAGTTAGTACATCGAGAAACACTGGACGTCATTCCAACCGAAGACACCAACGAGACAGACGAGTGACGACGACTCGACCCTCGTTCAGTGTAAACCGACACTCACCGACTATTTTCCGTCGGAGAAAGCGGAAGTTCGAACTGTTACTGTTGACTGCGTCGCATGTCCCACAGGTCGGAGAACGTGATGACTTCGATACCCTTCGTGCTGTCGATGTGGGTCAGGAGTTTCTTGTAATCACTTGGGCTCATCGTGTTGGAGGAGTTGAAGTTGTGGAAGTTGAGGATAGTACACTGGCGATACTTGGCTGCCAACGTCACCGCGCGCTTGGAGATGTCGAGGCGGTTTCCGATAGTTCGAGGGAGCACGAGTGGGTCGAACCCGTAGACTCCAGTTGTGTTGACGTTACCTGACTGGTTCATCCCGCCCATGGAGAAGTATTTGCTGATGGTTTTGAGTGCGGTCTTGTCGTAGTTGTTTCCGGGATAGACGATGAAATCAGCTCCCTCGAAGCCATTGTCTATCATCCACTGTTTGTTTCGACGCAAAATATGCTCCAATTTCTTTGCGGAGATTTTGGCGAACGGGGAACTGGTACTGCCGTGAACGACGACCTCGTCGCCTTTGTCCTGTCGCTCGTGCAACTCCTCAATGGACATGAAGTACGAGGAACCGGCACGTTTTGGCTTCACAGGCATAGTGATGACCGCAGGGAAGCCGTGGTTGTCGTTTATCGGAGCAGCTTGATCGTAGTAGTTCTGGTTGCCGTCATCCCAACTGAGAACGATGTATCCCTTGTTCGGTTTCGGATGCAATCGCATGTCATCGACGTGGGCTTGGACGCCGTTCTTGCTGGCGCTGCCAAGTTCGAGTCTGATACGGACGACGTTGCCGAGGTCAGGTGGCGTATCGCTGGCTTTGAACACGCCTGGACAGGTCCGGAACCAGCCGACGTCCGGCGGGCGGTACGTGACCTTCCGGAGTTCCAGAACGACCCAGTTGTCGTCCTGATCGTACAGAAACGCCATAAAGGAAACGTCCATCGGGGTTTCACTTCGGAACGCGAAAGACACATCGTGGTTCGAGATGCCGAGTGGCGAGTCAAGTTTTCGTTCGGCAGTTACTCCCTCACTGCTATCGGAACTGAGTTTCAAACTCTGTGTTCCGCTGAACGAGATCGAGCTATCAGGAGTAACCGTATTTCGTATCTCGGTCCACTCAGAGGTATCTTCGAAGTCGTCGAAACCCGCTCCAGGCTGGCGAAACTTCTTTCGGCTATTTTGACATCTTCCACACGACTAAAGTCGTGGGATTCCTCTTAAGGCGACACAGCCAGTCGTCGCCCGGAGGATCTTTCTGGTTCGCTCACGCCTCGTTGGTGTAGCGACCCAAGTGTTCGCACCGTCTCGCTGACGATTGCTCTCCACTCGTGGTCATTCCACTGGAGGTATGAGACACGATACGTGTCTTCGTCCCGTGCGCGTCCTGCGTCACGGGGAACGGGCCGTGCCATCGACCCTCGTTCATCCACACTATTCGGTTCAAACCACCCAGACACGTCCACATCCTCGTTCCCTGCGAGAATCAACGACGCACCAACAATATCCGAATGTGCTTCTAACCCACACTCATTGCACGAAACCTCATCTCCACACCGAGAGACGTTTTTAGACATACAATGTGGGCATGTCGAACTCGTGTCGTATTCCGGAACGTCTTCCAGTTCCAACCCTGCCACTTCGAATGTTTCGTCTAACCGGTCGGTGAGTTGCCCGTGCGACCAGAAATTATGCGTCTTCTGATTCACAGTCGCTGACCAGTGCGTCGACAGTACGTCCGACACATCCCCGACATACACCCTATCAACGCCTTGTGAAAGAAGCCATTGAGCAGCGTGTTTCACAGCGGCGTCACGGTGATGATCACGTCGATCATACAACTCTTCGAATTTGCGTCGGATTCGCTCACTCGAATACACTCTTTCGGGAAGAAGTGATTGCAACTCAGAGATTTCGTTGTATCCGTGCTGGAACTCTCTGAACTGCGGGCGAGCATGAAACACGAGCGAATCACCGTCACTCGTCACAACGGAAAGAGTGTTGTTTGCACCGACGTCGATAGCGGCGCTGAGAGAATCTTTGTTGTCCGTGTTCTCGGGTGAGTGTGATTGTGAAAAATCAGCCTGCCGGACTACTTCGAGGTAGTCTGGCTGTACAGTGACAGGCTGGTTGACACGGAAACACTGGGATTCTTCATCAAACGCTATATCGAGTCGGCACGATTTCCCTTTCCATCGTGGTTTTCCTCGGAGTTCAAGTTCGACGAGGTAGCCTCGACCGGGAATGTCGTACTTGTCGTTGAGGGCTTTCCCGACAGGGATTTTGATTGTAGATCGGTCGGCGTTCCAGTCGATTTTGTACAAGTCGCCACGCACTACCGATTTCAAGTCGTAGCCGTCTCGTCGGTTGCCCCAGTAGCCGGGTGGACTCGGATTCTCATTCGGTTTCTCTCGAAGTTCGTCGAATGATTTCCATGCTTCAGCGTTTTTGCGCACGAGTTGTTGACACGCGGCTTTGCTGATAACTGGGGCGTAGTCGTCGTACAAATCAGTGTACGTTGCTTTCTTCCAACTTCCGGTGTTGAAGAAGGACTGACGACGTTTGTAGTTGAGTTGGTTGTGGAACGCACAACTTGCGGCGAGCCATTCACACAAACACTCTTTTTGCCACTTTTCAGTGGTGTGAGCTGTGAGTGAGTTGGTTCGCCGCATACGAAATTATACTCAGTGAGCTATCTTAATAGTACGGATATTTTGCGTGTATGCGAGCGTGCTGCTTTGAGAACGTGGGTGTCACAGGCCGGGCATTAGAGTGTGGTTCGCGTGGATCGTTGTCGGATTCATCCCACGACTAAAGTCATGGGCTTTCTCCTCGCACTTCTGTAATCGGTCCGCAATGTCGGCTGGGACGTATCTCCGGTAGTCGTTTCTTCGGTGGTTGTCTCTGTCGAGTTCGCAGTATCGGATGTGTTCAAGGTCGTTGATGGTGTTGTCGATGGGGATGTGGTATCGGTGGTCGTCCTCGAAAAATTCTGTGAGCATCCAGCGAGGATTCCGGCAACCGTGGCGCTGGAAAGTTGGAGGAAACGACGGCGCGTTGGAGGGGGAGTATTTGTCACGTAGTCTTTTTATCTCTTTCTATAGTATAAATATTTTCACTATAATTTCATTCACGGATACACTTTAGACTAGGTTTCACTCATTTCTTCTATGTGATGACAGCTCACGAACATACTAAGAGCAGCCATATACTCACTCTGGAGAACACTTCCTGCCGAGACGACTGTCGGTGAGCGCTGTCGGAATTGACACCAGTATGAACGCAGAAACACTAACCACGACCGAAGCAGGTACATCACGACGCGTCCGTCAAATTTTATGCGATTGTAATCAGCCCTCCCGATGTGCACGGACCCAGCCACGAGGGTCCGGATGGTTCCATTCGATGCGAATACTCTTTTCTTCGATTTTTGTGGTGGCATCAATGGCTGGGTTGGCGAGATGTCCACTGATGTATGCCACCCCTGGAACACACTCTGCTAGCTCTTCCATTTCGCGGTAGCTATCCGTCTTGTGTCTCTTCGCTCCGCTTTCGCGTTGCTATCGACCCGGCGAGGACCCCACAAACCACCAGTACATCGGCTCTATCGACTATGTGACCGACAAACTGATACTAGTATGTACCCACATCATGGCCACCGCAACGCCTGCTAGATACACACATGGCTACCGTCGAAACCGCGACTGACTGAAAAACGCTCAACGTCTACCTCGGAGGACGAAGAGGATGAACTAGAAGACAGTGACTGTGACGGTCTCGGTGACTTCCCATGCTGGCCGTGCGTGCGAACAGGCCGAACGGAACTGCCGAACTAACCATAGTTTCAGTTCTTTTCGATCAACTAAGCATGTAGTACCGAAAGAGAGTATGTGAATAATATTGTATTACTCCTAATTCGTATTACAAAGGTTCAAGTATTTCGATGACTACCTATTACAAATGAGCGACGCTGAAGACGGGACCACGGTCACTGTTACGAGCAAGGGACAGGCGACGATTCCGAAACAATACCGTGACAAGCTCCACATCGACACACCAGGACGAGTCCGATTCGTCGAAAATGAAGAGGGAGAAGTCGTGATTCAACCAGTAAAACGTCCATCTGAGATTCGAGGCGCACTTGCACCGTCTGAAGCCGACGAAGGTGAGCAGTCGGCCTCTGAATTGCTCCGAGAAGAACGAGAGCAAGACAAACGGAAGCAAGAGAAAAAGCATGGGTTGTCGGAGACCAATGAATGAAGGTGCTATTTGACGCCGAACCACTCATCGCGTTTGCGTTCGATGAGCCTGGAGCAGACGAAGTTGAAGACTATCTTGATCGGGTGTACGATGGTGAAATCGACGGATACGTCACGACCGTCAACCTCACAGAATTTCGCTACATAGCGGCTCGTCTGAGTTCACCAAAGAGAGCGGACGCCCATATCGAGGACCTCAAAGCAATGGGTGTCGCCGAATACAAGATTGATGGACTGTGGGAACTCGCATCGGAACTCAAAGCTGTGTATAGCCCGTCGATTGGGGATGCCTACGCCGTTGCTGCCGCCAAAGAGAGCGACAATACTGAGGGAAGCGTACGGCTCCTCGTTGGTGCTGACGACGACTACGATGTATTCGAGGCGGATAAGGAATTTGCACACCTAATTGCACGCTTCCGAGACAAACCAGCTTGAATTATTGGCACCGGAATCCCTTCTGTAAGCACATGGCCGCTGTCGATAACGCAACCGAAGAGGGAATATTCGACGCCTTCCCGTCGGAGAGCAAACGCGATGGCGAACTAGAGGACTGTGACTGTGATGGCCTCGATGCTTTCTGTGCTGGGAGTGCGTGAGAATCGGGCGGAAAGAACTGCCAAGCTAAGAACTACACCTCGGAAGCGAATTATGATACTTTGAAGTACGATACTTCAGAGTATGATTACGGGAAGTATTATAAACTACAAAAGAGTATGGCTACTATGGTTGAATTCGTCAACCGAACGGAGGAACTATCGCGTCTCCATGAGCTCTACGACTCGGAGGACGCCAAACTCGCGGTTATCTTTGGTCGACGACGCCTCGGTAAAACAGCGCTCATCAGACAGTCGCTCGAACAGTACGATGATTCCGTCATCTATCAGGCCAAACAGAAGACGAGCTCGTTACAGCTCCAGCAGTTCATCGAGACAGCGTCAAAGACCTTCCCTGGTGTGGCGCGAATCCGCGAAGACTGGGAGGAAGTCCTCGGATATCTCGCTGAACAGGATGCAATCATCGTCCTCGACGAGTTTCCGTACCTCGTCGAACAGGAGCAAAGCCTTCCGTCCGTGTTACAAGCGATGTTTGACCACGAGCTCGACAATTCGGCTTCGACCATCGTGCTCGTCGGCTCGTCGATCAATATGATGGAAGAAGCAGCCCTCCTCGGAAACAGTCCCTTGTACGGACGCTCATCACTGAAACTCGATATCAGACAACTGCCGTTCGCCGCCGCGATGCAGTTCTTCGACGACGCGTACACTCCTTCCGAGAAAATCTTTACGTGGGGCGTTTTCGGTGGCGTTCCGTATTATCTAGAAGAAGTTTCGCCGGATGCAACGCTTGCAGAGAACATACAACGAACGATCCTCTCTCGACATGGAACGCTCCATGATGAACCTGACTACGTACTGCGTATGGAACTTACCGAGCCAACCCGGTACTTCTCCATCATCGAGGCTATAGCTGGTGGGAGTACAGGTCGAAACGAGATCGCAGGGACGACCGGTATCGACTACAACCAGCTCTCGAAGTATCTCAACCGACTCTCGAGGCTCCGGTTAGTCAATCAACACGTACCGATCACGGAGCAGAAAGAACGGACCAAACGCAGCCGGTACCGCATCCGCGATCCGTTCTTCCGCTTCTGGTTTCATTTCGTGTACGGTACTGGAGATCGATACGACGATCTCGGCGAGGACGCCTACGATGTATTGATCGAACCGACACTAGCTGATTTCGTGAGCCGGTCGTTTGAAAATCTGTGTTGTTCTGCGCTCCGAACTCTGTACTCAGAGTATACCATTACAGATACTGGTCAGTGGTGGTACGACGACCACGAGATCGACGTCGTCGGCTTGACGGCAGGAGAGACACTAATCGTTGGCGAGTGCAAATTCCAGCGGTCTCCGCTCGGATACAACGCATTCTCGAAACTCCAGCGTCATGTCGAGGAGCTCCGATGGGCACCCGACGATGGAAGTGAGCGAGTTGAGGAGTATGCTCTCTTCTCGCGGAGTGGATTCAAGCACTCCATCGAAGAGGTTGCCGAAGAGCGGGACGATCTTCGCCTGTTCACAGTGGAAGACGTCGTCGAATCAGTAGATACGTGACACGTCTTTGCGGATACGTTCGTCGTTCATCCGCTACGTCCGTATTACCAGTACACTGTCTCCATCGACCACGTGACCGACAAACTGATGGCCTGCACGTGCCCGCATCATGTCCACCGCAACGCATTCTGTAAACACCAGGCCACCGTCGAGCACACAACCGACGGCGGAACACTCGAGGCATTCCTCAAAGGACGAAGGAGATGCCGAACCAGCAGAGTGCAATTGTGATAGCCTCAATGGTTTCTCGTGCTAGCCATCCGTTCGTACGGGACATAAGGGACAGAAAGAACTACCGAACTAACCACTACTTCCGCTCTTTTTTCTCTACCGCATCAACTTCTGATTTCGAATCTCATCGACCAGCGAACGCTCATGGAGACTACTACGGTGGGTTTTGAGTGGTATTGAGCTCGACAAAACTCTCAGTATCGTAACCCCGACGCCACAGTTTCAACACGGCTCGTGTCACAAGCCGTGGTTCCTCAACTTCAATGCATGACTGAATGGCCGTTTGTGAGTCTGCTTTCGGTGGTTCGTGGAAATGCTTTTCCGGAGAGTGATTATTCGGATGGCGATCGAATCGCCAGTTAACATCGGCGTCATCCACGTAGTGAAATCGGTATGCACCGGATGCGTACCACGTTATGTCGAATCGACACCACGTAGCGTCTCCAATTTCATCAGCGAACGTGACACGGAGTTCTTTCGGAGAGAGAACATTATCGAACACCGCGCCCTCAACGAGGGGTTCTTCCTGAAGAACAATATCTCGTATCATCTGCATCTCAGCCGCATCAGGCGGCCCGATAGCACCAGTTAGTTCGTCAGAAGAGATTCCTGCAGATGAATCGTCTACCATCTCTCAGACGAGTGTTCCCGAATCGGTTCCATGGGCGAACGCTCCACGAGATCCATTACTCCCCGTTACCTCGGTGCGATCACCACTATCGGGAGTGAAATCATAGAGTGCAAGTGCCGCCTGTGCAACGTGAAGGTTCTTTTCGAGTGCTCGCCATTCAGAAACGGCTGCCCACTCGTCAGTCTCTGCGGACTCTATTTGGAGTGCAAGATCATCTGGAGTCGTTGCACTATATTCGTCTTGATACGCCAGTACCTGCTCTCGCAGGTCTTGAATACCATTTGCAAGCTCTTCCCGTGTGAGTTGGGTATGCAACTCGCTAATGCGTTGCATCGCGACGGTCTGTCGCGAGCGTTTGTATCGCTCTCCGCGTCCTGTACTCTCCGTCTGGGCGATACCGGCCTCTGCGAGGATTTGAAGATGTTTTCGAGCAGTTGGTTCGCTAACGCGGGCGCGTTCAGCGAGTTCTTTGGCGTACTGTGGACTAGTCGTCGAGAGAAGTACCTCACGGACGCGTTCGAATGGTGTCGTCTCCGCTTTCCATTCCTCAATGACCGTTTTATTGACGTCTCCTTCCCACAGGGGATCTGAATCGGGCATTACACTCCTCTAAGAGACACAGACAAATATAGATTTTCCCAAGAACTCATATTTTCTTCAGTTGGTTATAACCGAGATGCCATCACAGTGTTTCTCGAAATCGCTCAGAAACGCGCACATTTCCCGTGCTGGCCGTGCGTGAGGATGGGACGAAAGGAACTGCCGAACTAATCACCGTTTCTGACCTTTTATATATCTGACTTTAGGGGAATGGAGATACGGGTAGTACTGGTTCACTTTCACTGCACTTGGCGCATTTATATGATGCTTGCTAGCGTGTCTCTACTGGAGAGGTATAGGCATGACATCAGATCCTGAAACAGAAAATACGGTCGAATCCAGGCAAAAAATCACGCCAAACCTCTGGTTCGATGACCAGGCAGTGGAAGCCGCGGAGTTTTACACTTCCGTGTTTGAAAACGCGGAGATCAAGGGCACAACCCAGTACCCGGATGCCGGACAGGAGATAACTGGCAGGGAAGCCGGCAGTGTGATGACGGTTACCTTCAAGGTCGAGGGGTTCATGTTTATCGCGCTCAACGGCGGGCCGGAGTTCAGCTTCAACCCGTCGATATCGTTTTTCGTGAGTCGAGAGACAAAAGAGGAGATAGATGAGTTATGGGCACGGCTTGCTGATGGTGGGGAAGTGCTCATCCAGCTTGATGAACACCCCTTCAGCGACTATTACGGCTGGGTGCAGGATCGATATGGTGTCACGTGGCAGCTCATCCTCCCCAGCAACGAAGGTGACTGGCGACCGGATCTAGTGCCATCCCTCATGTTTACACAGGATAACGTCAACAAAGCCGAGGAAGCCATCGATTTTTACACCAGTGTCTTCGCTGATACCGAACTGGGCCACCTAGAACGGTATCCAGAAGATACCGGTCCAGCCAAAAAAGGGGCGCTTGCCTTCGGAGATTTCAAAGCTGAGGGTGTTTGGCTGGCTGTTATGGATACCGGCGTTGAACAGGACTTCGCGTTCAACGAAGCTATCTCTCTCATCGTCAACTGTGAAACCCAGGATGAGGTCGACGAACTCTGGGATGCACTCAGCGCGGTACCGGAGGCCGAGCAGTGTGGCTGGCTGAAGGACAAATACGGTGTCTCGTGGCAGATCACGCCGACGATGCTGAACGAGTTGCCAGACGACGACCCAGAGGCCAATGCGCGCATGATGGAGGCACTGCTGGAGATGAAGAAGCTCGACATTACAGAATTGCAAACGGCATATAATGGAAACTAAGCTGCTCTAACCAAAGAACAATGTCAAAATCAAAAATCCGCTTTACCGCTCAACTGGTTACAATCGGCTCACGGATAGTCCTCAGGCTACCTGAGCACGCGAGTGAAAAGCTCCCATCACGCGGCATGGTGATGGGCCGCGGAACCATCAACGGGTTCCACTTTCAGACCCCGCTTGAACCGGACGGTGAAGGAAGCCACTGGTTCGAGGTCGACAAATCAATACGTGAAAACGCAGGAGTAGACGCCGGCGACACTCTAACACTGGAGATTGAGCCGGTTAGTGAATGGCCGGAACCCACGGTGCCAGCGGACTTGAAAAATGCTCTTGCAGACAATCCAGAGGCACAGACTCTCTGGAACGATATCACAACGAAAGCACGCTGGGAATATATCCGCTGGATCCGCTCGGCTAAAAAGTCTGAGACGCGCGAGCGGCGGATCGAGACAGCCTGTTCGAAACTGGAGGATGGTCAGCGCAGACCATGTTGTTTTGACAGCAGCTCCTGCACTGTACCCGATATATCGAAGAGTGGGGTGCTGATTCAGTCGATGGAAAATCGCTGACGTGGGACGCCTATGACTCGCACGGCTGGGAGCAATTCAGTTCGACGGTGCGCCACGAATTGATCCACGCTTAGTAGTACCATGAGTTCGGCGATGCGGATCACGGCACAACATTCACCCACTGGACAGACGATCTCGATACCTCACAATACTGCGACCGGTTCACTACACCCGAGTGATGGCTGGTATGCGAGGACTGCGGCGGTCGGATTCCGCGGTATCGGCGCTCGAAGACGGTTCGCAACCCGGAGCAGTACAGGTGCTCCAAGTGCGGCGGTGCAATTCGCGTTGAGAAGGGCGACGGTCAGTAACATCGCGAAAATCGATACCCGCATTCGCTACTCAATATTTTAAGCGCAGGCAAGATATATGCTGTAGGAGTACAAAGAATAAGATATGACTCCAGACGACACCCCATCCACGCCGCCAAGTCTCGCCGAGGAATGGAAAGAGGCGTGGGAAAACGAATCTACACGAGATCGGGTGTATACCACTGCCCTGCAGCTGTATAAGCCAACACGAGTTGCCGAGATTGCCGAAAGAGCCAATGTCTCGAAGGAAACTGCTCGGGACTATCTGCAGTGGTTCACGGAAATCGGGATGCTAACGCAAACCAACGAGGCTCCGGATGAATTCGTCCGTGACGAGGATTACTTCCAATGGAGACGGATTCATCGGCTGCGTGGACTCCCGATGGAGGAACTTGAACAGCGATTGAAAACAGAGATCGAAAAAGAGCGGCGCTACCGCGACAAATACGATGCCGAAGGGCCCGATGACGTGGATGCACTCGATCATGTAGATTATGCTGATGTCGAAGATGTCTGGTCGGAGTTACAAGAGTGGAAAACCGTTCGACGGCGAATAGAAGAACTCGAACAGGCACGACAGAATCACGACAACACCACACAAGCGTCCGCCTAATTGATGAGTGACGATACCGAGAAAACACTCGATGAGACACTGTTACGTCACATTGCTCGTCGATTGGGTACGCTCTCACTCGTTGAATCTGTCTCTGTCTTTCCGCATGAGCGTCCGGAATCAGTCGTAGCGTGGTTTGATCGCCAGTACTTTCCTGGCACAATTCAACAAGTTGTATTCGAGATCCGTGTCTACACGAATGGTGATTTCAATTTGACCTATCGGGAGGACCGAGGCGGCACTGCGTGGATGTGTCGGTGGGATCGACACGACAATCCGCATAATTCCCGAGACCATTTCCATCTACCACCGAAAGCACGTACCGAAGATGCTGTTGACCGAGACTTTCCGACCGACTTTGTCGCCGTCATAGATTCCATTCTCGAGCGCGTGGACGACCGAATTGGTGAAGTCTGGAACGACCACGAGTGAGGGGTTCTCCAGTAGATCAATTTCTTCAATATCCATGCCCATGGAATCGTTGAAGTCATCAACGAGAACTAAGCAAACCCCGTAAGCCACCAGTACACCGTCTCCATCGACGAGTTCGATTGTCCGGAACCCGGAGCAGTACTGCTGTAATGCGTGCGGTGGGCCACTCCGCGTCGAGGAGGCCGACGGCCACTAACCAACTCTCGTTTATGCAGTTCTCGCGGCAGGGAATAGATACGAGGAAGATTTCGCAGGCTGCAGATTGCTGCTTGGGTCCTTGCTATCGCTTTTGTGTTAGAGATCGTGCGTTGGTTAGTAGTTCATACTAACAAACCGTAGCTATCCTGACGACGAGTACCCCTCAACAGAAAGCAGACGAGGGCATCACTCGAAAACGTACTGTGTCATCGTTTTGACCGCGGGGTCTTGGAACGTGACCTCGACACAGGTGACCGATCAGTCGAGAAGGAGTCTATGAATGTCGAGATGCAAAAGTGCGCTTTTTGATTCGTGCTGGCATTGGATTCTTTGGCTGAGCGGCCATTGATCAGTTAATGAAAGCGGAGAGAGTCCTTTTCTTCTATCCATAATCATCATCTAGATGTTCTCTTTGCCGTCCTCGACTGGATTGGTGAGCGAGTGCAAAACCACCACGATACATAATCAATCCGACTGTATTTCTGGACCCTCGAAAGCCCCGCGCGCTCGCCGGCTGTGCTTCGCTACTTCTCACTCCGTTGCGGTGCTTGGCTGGCAAGAGCAGCGTTCTCGCTGCTTCCCACTCTCACGTTCGTTTGCTCGTGAGAACATTGGCTCGCTAGTTGAGTGCCCGCCTCTTTTTATTCCCACCCAGTTTGGGTTTGGATGCTCTCTCCAGTGCTTGATTGGCGACCACACAACTGGGTGGGACGAGCTGAGCCTACACTATCTCTTGGCTAGCTCTCTGTTCATTCGAGAAATTCTAAATCGCCGAATCGCTCGCGGTTCATGATCGTACTGACGAATAATCGAATCCTATCAGTGAGTTCTTCTTCCGTCTCGTAGATTTCGACGCGTAAATCCCATCGTGTACGTGCCGACCGAATCATCTCGCTGGTTACGTTCGCTTCATGAATAAAGACGATTCTATCACCGTGACTCCCTGCGAGATTCTCCAAGACGCTGCCCGCTTCTTCACCGACTCCAAAGTTGTGTCCGAGAAACGGGACAACAAACACCGTTGCATTGGCACACCGTGAATACTCGATACTTTGTGTCACCGCGTCGATCTCATCTGTGTCGATATCGAGATCGACTGCCAAGAATACGTTCACGCCTAGAGTTGTCCGAAGCGCTCCTTGCACTCGACGTAAGAGTGCTTCCGCCTCGTCGACTGTGTCTTTGTTCTGGAACAACCGGCGAAACGGTCCAGGGAGTTCTGCAACATCCACCCGTTTGAGTTCGTCATCACTCAGAACGTAGTTTAAATTGAATGATTTGTATGGCCCCATTAGATACAGAAGGAATCGGTCGTATTTGACCGTTCCAAGGCGGCTGGCAATGGTGTCCCGCTTAATTTCCGCCATTACACTTGAACCGAATCATGCATCTATTATAAAGATGCGTGTTTTCAGTAGATGTCGGCTTGACAAGGACTAAGACATGGCCTCTCGTAGTCTACACCAAGATGGCAACAAAAAACACGCGCGCTGGCGAGGATGCACCCGAAGATCCTGCCGACCTTCTTCCAGAGACAAGCGTGCTTTCTCTCGACGAGTACCTCGCAATGCAGGCTGCGATCGGCGAGCGAACTCGGTTCGAGATTGTCTATCGACTCGTCCATAGCGGCGAAATGTCTCCCACACACCTTGACGAGGTAATGGATATCGACGACAGTACACTCCACTACCACCTCAACAAGCTCCGGGATGTTGGGCTCATAGAAAAGCGTATTCGGACTGAACGGGACAGTCGCGGTCTCAATACCTATTACAGGGCAACCGCCCTCGGTGAGGTCATTCTCGAACATGGTGTTGAGGAACTTCTCCGCCGTGAATGGGACTTCAATGAGGCCTACGATAGTAGTACAGACGACGAAGAGTCTACCTGAGTAGATAGCTCACTCATACCTCTCTTGGTCTTGTTTGATGTCGCCCGAACACACGTGTCGCTACACGTCGTAACTAGGCTATAGCACCGACGACAGAGATCGTGACTATCAACGATGCAACCATTCCCGTACTCGGCCTTGGAACTGCCCCGATGACTGGCCGAGAGTGACGTCTGGCTGTCGAGCAGGCCCTAGAGTTAGGGTACCGCCACGTGGACACCGCACAGATGTACAACGAAGACGCGGTCGGAGCAGGTATTACCGCTGCTGCTGTCGACCGGGAGGATGTCTTCGTAACGACGAAACTCAACCGCGGGAACGTAGCGTCCGAGAAGGTGGTGTCCTCAGTCGAGGCAAGTCTCGACCGACTCAACCCGACGTATGTCGACCTGCTGTTGATCCACGCGCCAAATAATCGTGTACACATTACAGACACGATCGGAGCGATGAACGATTTACAAGACCGTGGTTACGTGCATCATATTGGGGTGAGCAACTTTTCGATCGATCAGACGCGAGCCGCGATGGAGGCATCACGGACGCCAATCGTCACGAACCAGGTGCAATACAATCCGTACCATCGCCGGGACAGCCTGCTTACGTTCTGCATCCAGCACAACGTGAGTCTCACAGCGTATACGCCAATGGCAAAGGGCCGCGTTGCAACCGACGAAACGCTCATCACGATCGGCGAATGGTATAGCAAGACCGGCGCACAGGTCGCGTTGCGGTGGTTACTTCAGCCGTCGAATGTTATCGCGATCCCAAAACCCTCCCGGAGCGAACATAGGCGGGAAAATCTCAACGTCTTTGACTTCGAACTCACCGACGACGAGATGGAGGCGGTCTTTGCGGTCACCGGAGGGGTGATCGATCGTCTCCGAGAGGTGTTCCGATGGTGATGGTCTCAGTTGTAAGTCCGTCGTCTACGAACGCGGGGAACTATCGTCGGATTCGACGCACAGGTAGTCTTATAGTGATTTAGTCTGTTTCACAGCAATTGCACGTCGATCGATAAAGTGGGATTATACTACTTTTCGACTCTCGTAGGAGAGAGAAGAGACGGTCGCAGGCTACAAGACGACTTGTGGGGCACTAGTAAGGGGTATTGGATTGTCGATACCTCCGAAAGCCCCCGCACGCTCGCCGGCTGTGCCTCGCTGCTTCTCACTGCGTTGCGGAGCTTGGTTGGCGAGAGCGGAGCTCTCGCTGCTTCCCACTCTCACGCTCGTTCGCTCGCGGGAACGTCGTCTCGCTCGTCGATCGCACGGCCCCTTTCAATCCCCACCCGGAGTGGATGCTCTAGATTTGGGGCTCGTTGTTTAACTGGTGGTTCTCTCCGGCACGCCCCGCTCGCCGCTTGCCGCCGTCCGGTGAGCACAGCTCACCGACGTCTCGTTCGCTTTGCTCACGAGACCTCCGCGTCGCTCGCGACTGACCATTCCGGGCTGCGCCGAGCAAGCTCGGCGTTCCGGGCTAAAGTGAATCTGGTCTCGACGCCAGCATTAAGCGCGTTTTCGGTTGCGCCCCTCGCGGGCCGGACACGAGAAACGGCTTAAAGCTGGCCGCTTGCTCCGGGCGGGTCGGCGCGCGGTGCTGGTCATGTTCCTTCGAAAACGCGCGCTCGCTTCGCGCCCAGGGGCGCTCGCGAAGGCGCAAGCGAGCGCGCGTAGGTGATGGTCGAGTTGTGATAGAGTTGGAACTCACGTGAGGGTGAGTGTCGGAAAAGACGCGGTGAGGCGCGCCTTCAGGAGCTTAGAACTCCAATGAGTACTAGCAACAGCTTCGGTAAAGAAGGTTCGTATCGACAATCGAATAACCAGACGAGCGGGTGCCCGGAATGTGGGCGGCGGGTAATCACAGCGGGAATCGAGACGGTCTGTGAGGCGTGTGGCCTGGTCGTTAGAGTAGATGAAATAAACCAAACAGTGTCACCGAGCGTGCACGGGCCAGTGCGTCGAAGCGGTCCCCAGGAATGGGCGATTGAGCCAACAACGGTATTCAGAGTAAATCACGGACTCGGGTCGCGATTCAGTCTCGGACGGGATGGCAATGGACGGCCACTTTCGGTCGAACAAAAACGGCGATTCGGACGACTACGTCGGTTGGACAGGCGCATGGACGCTCGAGATCGGCGGTTGAACGAGAGCTTGCGGGATGTCCAGAGCATCGGTGAGAACGTTGGATTGCCGAGGTATGTTTGTGAGGATGCGTGTCTGCTGATGCGACAGGCGGCCGAGCGACGACTGCCGGGTGGTCGGATGGCCTGGGAATCACTGGCGGCTGGGGCAGTGTTGTTGGCGGCGCGAAGAGCAGAGCTGTCACGAGAGACTGGCGTGGTCGTGGAGTACGCGAAATCGACATACGAACGAGCGTGTGCAGCAGCACGGAAAATTCGGATCGAGTGTGAACTGGTCGAGACGTTTCCCCCAGTGCAGGTGCGGGCACTGGATGTGGTGTTGGCCGCGTTAGACGACAGGCTAGATGCGCAAGCTGTGCTCACGTTTGCTCGACTGGGACAGCAGTTGTTGGCGGTGGCCGATACAAAGCCAGTTGGGCCAGGAACGTCGCGGGTGGCCGTTGCGGGCGCGGCCGTGTATGCGGCAGACCGGTTGACGGACGGAAAGTCAGTAACTCAGGCAGATGTGGCCACCGCGGTGAGTCAGGTGTGTCCGACGTCGAAAAGTGTCGTCGCAGGCTATTCTCGAGAATTGTACGATGCCTACGAAGAGAGGCACGGTCGGGCAGAACGACAGGGAGTCCTCGAAACGGAGCGTGCAGTGGGGAGAATCGAATAGCGCGACGGGCGAGGTTTTCTTTTTTTGAGACCAGCCACCCACGCCCACCTCCCCACCCACCGCTCCCGGCCTTCGGCCGGTAGCCACGACCGAGGAGGGAACGTCGAGGCCAGATACCTTGTTTGAGAGTTACGGTTTGAGGTAGTTGTATTGTACTTGTGTCTTCCTGCGGATAAAATCCCGCAGTCCACTACTATGTCTTCTTTATTCACCACGTGACGCACGAACTGATACTGTAACCCACCGAGCGGAAACCGGCCCCAATACGAATGTCGAGACAATATATGAGATATTTCATGTCATCCAACGGAATGCAATGGAGTAAGAACGTAGCAACTGCAAATCTAATGAGAATCCATCCCGTCATCCACAAGCTATGGAAGAATGCATCATCGTCTTCCCCCGCAACCGGTTCTCTGGCCGCAGCCAGGATCTCAAAGTATTTAATTCCCGTTCATATTTAGAATCTATGTAAGCTGAGCGGCCCCTACAACGACTTTCGTCAAGCTAACTCTCAACAAATACCTTTATTCATGGTTGGATTTAGACTCTATGTACACTGAGCGGCTATGGGGCCAACAAACAACGAAGAAACTCGACGAAAGAGCTTGTCGACGCGTGAGTCGCAGGCACTATCACGGCTCGCAAGTGAAAGCCGGCAAGTAATCACCATCAGCGATATCGTAGAAGTCCTCGACATCTCTCGGAAGTCGGCGAAAGACATGGCGTATGCGCTCAAGGAGAAAGGCTGGCTGGAGCGGATCGTGCACGGAAAGTATCTCATCCTGCCACTCTCTGCGGGCGAGAACGCCGTCTATACCGAACACGAGTTCGTGATCGCGTCCGCACTTGTGGAGCCGATGTACATCGGATACTGGAGCGCGCTGAATCATCACGGACTTACGGAGCAGATGTCCCGGACGGTGTACATCGTAACGACAGAGCGCGCCCAAGAGCATGAAATCCACGGGGTAACGTACCGACCGGTATCGGTCACTGAACAGAAGTTCTTTGGCTATCAACCGACTGCGGTTGGGTCGAACCAAGTGAATATTTCGAGTATCGAAAAGACGCTGGTCGATTGCTCTGACCACCCGGAGTTCTGTGGCGGTATCGGTGAACTTGCGAAGGCTATGCAGAACGCTGTCGAAACGCGATGTTCGTGGGAACGAGTCGTTGAATATCTTCGACGTATTGGGAATGGTGCCGCAATGAAACGAATCGTCTATCTCGCCGACCAGTTGGACATCAACCTTCCAGAGTACTGGGACCTCGTCGAAAACTTCACGACTGGATACCCACTACTCGATCCGACGAGAGAAGCCAAGGGTACACACGATAGCAAGTACCAACTTCGCCTAAACGTCGGCCCCGAATCCTTCCTTCCGGGTGAATTTTCATGATTTCCGAAGCTCAACTACGACGGCTCGCCAGAGAACTGGATGTTCGCCTCGGCTACGCAGAGAAGAACTACGTCAATTCCTGGATTCTGTGGACGATCTACACAAGCCCCTACGGCGGCAACCTGCTGTTCAAAGGTGGAACTGCTCTCAGCAAGTTGTACTTCCCAGAAACGTGGCGCTATTCGGAAGATCTTGATTTTGGTGTCAAAGGAGAGTACGATGGAAGCAAAACAGAGTTGCAAGGCGCATTGGAGGACACGGCTAGAACCTCGGGTATCGACTTCGAAGTGACCAAACACCGCGAACTGCAGAAGGAGGAGTATCCAACACACTACGTCGATATCGATATCCAGTACAATGCTGTTCTCGGTCAGAAGAACACGACGAGTTTAGACGTCATGATCGACGAATATGTTGCGTTCGCTTCGATAGACCATCTCCATAGCTACAAGGATATCCCCGAATTTGGTTGACTGCGTACAGTCTTGAGGAGATCTTCGCAGAGAAGTTGCGAGCGCTCTATCAGCGGTCAAAAGCTCGTGACTACTACGACCTCTATCGGATGCTTACGGAGGCGGACGTTGAAGACTCGGTTATTTTACCAGCATTTACGCGGAAGTGTGCGCACGACGGTTTGGACATCGACCTCCAAGAGGGCCTTCCAAGGGAGAAACGGGATGAAATCCATGATGGCTGGGAGAAAACGCTCCCCGATCTGGTTGCAGACCTCCCCGAGTTCGGGCAAGTCTATGACGTACTCGAAGAGTACATCGATTCGCTAGTAGATGAATAGAAACTCTATTTTGTCCAGTTCGAAGGGTTCGAGATACGTTCCTAGTTCTTGTTCCTTCTCACCATTCTCTCTCCTGTTAGTCCTGATACCGGTCACTCCAATCCATAGTTCCAGTCCAAGGCGGACAATTGTACCCGTTGTATGTCAAGAATGTCAATCAAAGATTGTTTAGAGTGAGAGTGTATTTTAGTTAGTAGCACATACTAACAACTATATATATCTTGATAACAAATCAGTCGCTTTCGGAAATGCATGAAACTTCGATTAACGTACCGCTGCCCCAGAGTTTCCATATCTAGAGTGGATCTATTATATGAAACTCCTGCGGATCACTATCTAACGGCTTTCATCACCGACCGTTCCATGTCCCTACTTCCGTGTACGCCAGTTACCCCTCAATGCCACGTTACACACCCCACCGTCGAGGCGTGCGATGGTGCAGTGATCTACTCGATAGCGATTGGTGGGGGCAGTCGCTACCGAACTATAAGAGGAAAGGTGAACAACGGCGCGTTCTGGGAGGATCGGTGTGAAAGTCATATCTGGTGTGGTCTTCAGTTGGACGTCGGCGAGATCGATGACGATTTTTGTCACCCAGTTACCATCGGTGTCGGTGAGATAGGCGCACGGCTCAACCAGTGTGGAAAGCGTCCAGCTGGCCCGTGCATCGAAGGGAGTAATGGCACCAAGTGACCCACCAAAGTGACGGACGATCGTCGACAGCGTCTTTCGGTGCTCAAATGGTTCGCCCGATGCGTACATCTTGATACGGATGTCTTTGGCCTGTGCAGGGGTGTGTGTCCGATCATGGGTGAACTGGACGAGGACCGTGACTGTATTGACAGAAAAGACCAGCGAGACGTTTTCCGGAACGTCTGATTCGTACTTTGCTTGTTGGGTGCGATCGGCTGTACTACGGAGTGCGGTTGCAAAGTTAGCGAATCCCCAGCCGTACCACTGTTGATCCCAGTCCGCGATACTGAACGACGCTACTTTGTGATCGACACCCCCATACTGACTGACGGTCATGAGTTCTTCGAGGAAGGCAGTTACGGTCATCGTCGCCCCCCCAGAGTCGCCGAAGGTCACCAATTGTCGACCATATTGGGCTACAAAGCGATGAAACAGTGTGGCTCTCTTTCGATTCTGTGCAGTCATATAATAGACGTGGTCGAGAGTGCCATCGGCGCTGTCGATTGCACGTCGTGCGGGGATAGCAGTATGGTCGAGACCAGTTTCCAAGACCTCGCGATATGCCGCATCGATATCACCATCATACCGTGCTCTGGCGATGGCTTCGATAGTGAGTTGCTGTTCGGGGTCCGTATCGTACGGCAGCATATCTAGTGCTTGCAGTCGGGATATTAGAGCCTATCTTCAGATGATGGCTATGTGAGAATATCTATAGTGGAGAGAGTGGATTTCGTTGAACTGTGTCGTTCGAAAGACAGAGTCTCTTGCGATTACGCAAATCGAAGATTTTCGGATGACGACGGCAGGTATCGAAGCCATGGCCCCCGGCCGCCACCCATCTGACCACCCGAGACTATCAGACCGATGGTCGCGTGGGAATGTCTGACTAATTCACGGAAAGCATGGGGGCCACATCCGAAACGGTTGACCAAAGAACCTTTTTGCAACTGTTAGTACATCATACCAACAGCATGACGGCAGATGGTCGTTAATAGATATATTGCGTTCTAGCTCGTATTTCTTCGCATGAGCGATTCAAACGAACGGGGACCACCTGAAACAGATTTTGCTACCGAATTCGCCGACCGACTAGAGGACGCCCCTGCAGACGAGCAAGTCTACAGAATCGCCCTCGAACTCTCCGACCCAACCCGTGTCACCGAGATTGCTGACCGCGCGGATTGCTCTGCGAATGCTGCTCGTCGGCATCTCAAACGCCTTGCCGAGATTGGTCTCTTGACACGCGTGACAGAGAATCCAGCAACGTTCAAACGGAACGAAGCATACTTCGAGTGGCGGCGGTTGAACCGGTTAGCAGAGTTGAGCGAACAGGAATACAAATCCCGGCTTGGAGCATTGCTCGCCGAAAATGAAACGTACAAGGAGACCTATGATGTCGAGAACCCCGATGACATCGATCCCTTAGACTACTCGGAGTACGGGGATCCAGAACAGGTCTGGTTAGACATTACCAATTGGGAGGCAGTCAGACAGGAGATCCACGATCTCCGCCGTGTCAACCGTGATAGCACGGTTGGTGAAGGGGTCGTCTGAGTGTGGTCAACGGGAAGCGAAAGCGGACACTAAATCGTGCTTTGTTGCGGGAAATCGCATCAGTTCTCGGATCAGAGAAGTGGGTCGAGACGATTTCCGTGTTTCCATAGAATCGGCCGGATTCGATCGTCATCTCGCTTCATGACAAGCACTACCCAGAGGAGTATGTGAGAGAGGCGTATATCGAGGTCCAATCCTATATCAACGGTGATTTCCACATCACCTACCTTGAAGATCATTTTGGCGAGGAGTGGCTCTGTCGCTGGGATCGCCACGAGAGTGAGGAATATTCGATGGATCATTTCCATAGCCCACCGGAAGCAACCCATGACGACGGGGTGAATCGAGAGTATCCACCGGGGTTACCATCCGTGTTCACACGGGTTGTCGTCCCGTGGGTCTATGACCGGATGGGGAAAATTTGGGTCGAATATGAGTGATCAATACGATTAGCGGGTTCAGCGAGCGCGAACGAGCGGCCATCGAAGTGCCTGCTGGTTCCTCGCGAGGAGATGAAAGACGTCGTCTTTCAGAAGTCCCACCCAGTATGGGAATTTGAATTCCGATAGCGTACTCGCTTTGCCACGAACACGAGGATTTCAGCCACGCTGATGGTGAACGGACGACGATCTTCTCAAAGCGGCCGAATCGCTTCCGACCACAAACGCGGTGGCCGGTACCCGCTCTCCTCTTCCCGCTGGTTTTGAGCCGATAGACGCCGATACAACTGTCGTACTCACGAGTAGCCATACGGCGTCAGCCCCGAACTGTATCAATTCGGGACGTCCATAACCGCGTTCGTGTGAGTGGTCGTGGAAGTGTTGTTACCCACTTGGGTGCGATTTCGTCCTGGCCACGCTACTCTCCGGCAGCCTCGTCTGTGGCCGGGCTGTCGTTCGTGTTGTTCGAGATTTCACCAGGAAGCTCGACGTCAGTTTTCAAGACAAGACGCGTCTCTCGATACCGCAATCCATCCTTGGATCGCTCGCGTTTGGTCATCCCAAGCCGATGCTTCGAGAGTTCGCACATCGCATCCATGGTTCGACGAGCGAGTTCTTGTGAATATTTCTTGCTTACGCCGGATTCTTTCAGTCGAATCCACTGGGCGAGATCCGAGGCATCGAGATAGGCCCGAATCTCACCACTGCCCTTCGACCACAACGAATAGCGGCTTGCATCGTCGCGTTCGCGCCACGCCTTGCCTGCCAGTTCGTCGGGCTTGCGATTCGTGACGGAGGCGAGCATGTCGTCATCATAGCGGGCAAATCGCTGGATCGGCAGGAGATCTGCCGTCGAATGGGCCACTGCACCACCGCGACCGAGCACATCCTCTTCACCAGGGAGCCGGAAGTAGGTGTTACTGTCGTCTTTTGTGATGCGTTCGAGCTTGTTTCCTTCGACGAAAATACGGTCAGCGTCAACGTTATGTGCGAGTAGGTGAGCACCTTTCTCGAACTCGCGGGCTTGCAATTCGTCGATGCGTTCGTCACTGGCCTCCGTTTTGCGGATGATCGCCTCTCGATGGGCGTTTGCTTCAGTCGTCGTGGTTTCTAGCTCGTCAATGCGGTGTGCAAGTTCCTCGATTCGGGTGGTGTTTTGCTCGGCAGTCACACGAAGATCAGCGATTCGCTCGTCTTTCTCGGCGACTTCTGCTTCGAGGTCGTGAATGCGGTCGGCAAGCATCTCGATCTGTTCGGCAAGGTTATTGACAGACTGTTCGTCCCTCGTGCCAACAGCGGGCGTACTGGCATCACACATCGGCATACACCTCCACTGGACCTGCGGTGTGTTCGGGTGTGAGGAAGGGTGGACAATTGGTACTGGTTGTGGAGGTGTCAATACAATCTGGGTTCTCGTGGGTCGTATGAATATCCTCGATGACGGTCATTGGCGGATCGGCGTTGGATTCGGACGTGCAGGCGTAGTGGTATGTGGTGCGCTGTGTCGTGGTAATCAGTGATGCCAGGAGAATAACCGAAGATGAGTGATGTGGAATCGCCTCGACGAGGTGCGTCGGTGAGTAATTCGAGGAGAAGACACAGTCATCGGATGAGCGGTACGTGCGTAGCTCTGTGTGCTCTGGATCAGCCGGAGGTAGTGTCTCGGTCCTCATGCCTGCTCACCATCCGTTGGGTTGTCGATGTCCTGGACGTTGGCGTTCGTTCGAAGCCAAGCGTATCGTCCAGTCGGTGTCTGACCGTATCGATCGAGGTTTGTTTGGGTGTGGTCGTATTCCTCGTAGTAGCAATACTGTACTCTGTAGCGGTCGTTTGTGGGTGTCACAACGTACAGAACATGCTCGCCGGGTTCGGGGCCACGACAGGTGAGAACGGGGTCGTAGTGATCGCATTGGTAGACGACACCTATGAGCGTGTGCATACCAGTGTGAATCTGGATTGGATCCCCGCGTTTGAACGCGAGGACGGCGTGTTGGTCGATCATTGGCCGTCCTCCCGTGTGACAGGGGTGTGCTGGTAGGGTGAGCGGAGATGGTCGAGTAATTCGGTGAGGGTTTGAGATGGGTAGTTGGTGTTGGACCAGAAGCGTCTGTGGTCGTCTACAGTGACCCGCTCGGACTGGCTCATCGGTCGGTCACCTCTGGTTTCGCTGGCGCACCGCGATGGAGTACGTTGCCGTGACAGCCGCTTCGAACGACGGTCTCCACATCGATTTTGCCATCAGGAAAGCAGATCTTGCACGGTTTGTAGAACGCGAGCAAGCCGTCGCTGAGCGGTGTGGTTCGCCACGTGGAGTCTTTGTGCGTTGTGACCCAGCAATCCGGGCGTGGTGTGGGGTGCGAGTCACTCATTGGATCTCACCGTCAATGAGGGAGTTGGTTTGTAGACGGTACGGTAGTCGGACGAGACATTTTTGTCCCGTGTGCGTGTATAGGGGCATGCGGTTCTCCGAACGACCGCACGACGGGCGCGTGGTGCAACACGTGTCCGTTCTAAGTTTTGGCGTAGACAGACCCACCGCACAGTCGTTACTTTATCTATGACCTTGATCCCCAATAAAGGTTGTCACACTGTTGTGCCAAATTGGCCCCATTTTGTGACATCAGTTCTATGAATCGGTGAGTGTAATAATGAGGAGAATTGAGGAGGTTTCATGAGAAACCGGGCATCATGGATGAATAAAGCGACCGACCCGGTACTTGAGATACTTGCTGATACTGACTACGCTCTCCCATCGGGAGTCATCTACTATAATCTCTCATATAAGGAGCAAATAGATGTTTCTCGGCGCACAGTCTTGCGCGCGTTGGATCCATTGAAAGAACATGGACTAGTGAAAATTGCTACTGGAACAGAGACATATTATGAGATTACTGACAAAGGGAGGAAATATCTCAATGGAAAACTGAGTACTGAAGACTTAGAATTATAGATATCTTATATATCTGTTACAATAGGCAACAAACCATCGAGAAGGTGTGAAATTACGAATAGAAACCACTTGCAAACATAGAGTTCCGGAAACGATATCAACGCGGCGACTTCGGGTATTTTACAATTTTTATCAATGATACAAGTGGTGGATTATGATCGAGAATCTGCGTCAGTGATTTTTAGACAGCTCATGTACGGTGACCGGGCACGTCGTTTTGCCTCGCAGCGAGTGATTTGAATGTAATCCTCGATGGGTGTTCCACCAGAGCCACCGCAAATAGGCGATCCATTTTCGTATTCATGATAGGAATACGAATTCCCAGATTTGTTTCGTTTCGGAACAATCAATACTTTTTCATCATCAGGACGATGGCACTGTCTAGTTAAGCCAGCTTGAGGAATGAGCAGGTTGTTGAGTAACTTGCCTAGAGATGCTCGCAAACCTGCTCGAAGAAGGCTTAGACGCGGATTTAGAAGAAACTTGGGAGAACGAACGGACGGCGACGCCCGTCAGGGCGTTCGCCGTCCGTCTCCATGCGACTGGTTGTTCACTCAGGGAGACAAAAGCAATTTTAGCACTGTTCGACGTTAAACGGTCACATCAAGCGATTTTTCAGTGGGTACATCGGCTGGCTGACAGCGTCTCCGACCCGCCGTCGGCGACGCCGACGCGGGTCGCGGTGGACGAAACCGCTGTCAAAATTAACGGTGAATGGTCTTGGGTGTACGCTGCAATAGACACCGAAACAAAGCTGCTGCTTGGTATCGAAGTGTTTGATCGGCATGGCACTGATTCGGCGGCTGCGTTTCTGTCTGGATTGGCCGAGAAACACGATCTCTCGGGCACCGTGTTTCTCGTTGATGGCTACGGGTATCGGACTGCCCTCTTTCGAATTGGGTTGAGCGGTCGGCTCGACTACACGGAGCGAAACCTGATCGAAAAGTGGTTTCACACGCTCAAACAGCGCGTCGACCGCTTCCATACGTCGTGGGTGGGCAGTCGGCCAAGCGTCCAGCAGTGGCTTGAACAGTTTGTGCATTACTATAACCATCAGCGACCGCATCAATCGCTCAACAACCGAACGCCTGTCGAGGAGGAGCTAAACTAGACAGTGCC